>NZ_JAQFIN010000007.1 GCF_029504695.1 Parabacteroides sp. PF5-6 | reverse complement strand
GAAGAAAATAAAAGCGCAATGTTTTGTCGGTTAAAGTGCGATGTTTTTCTTCCTTGATTTTAGAGGGGTATAAGAGGCAGTAAATCAGTTTATTGCAAAGAGTAGGTATTTGTTGATAATTGTCAACAAATGTGTTGACGGTTATCAACAAACAAATAGTTCTTCGGGGAAGGGGGGATAGAGTATGGAGGAAAAAAGAGAATACCAAGGAAAAGGGAGAATAGCAAGAGAGAAGGGAGAAGGAAAAATGTAAGGGAGAAAGGAGGGAGAAAGGAGAGTGTAAGGGAGAAGGGAGAAAGGGAAGGTGCATTAAAAAAGAGCTTCCGTTTCGGGAAGCTCTTTTATTTTTATTTTTATTCTATGGATGATCCGCCTCATCTGGTCTGGCAGGAGCCAAGGTACAAGACTTATTCGTCTGGTCAGGCAAGAGCCAAGGTATAAGACTTATTCGTCTGGTCAGGCAGAAATCAAGGTACAAGACTTATTCGTCTGGTCAGGCAGAAATCAAGGTACAGGGCTTACGACTTTTGGGTCAGCCCCATATCAAGATAGGGCAAGGATCAATAGGCGCGTTCCAACAACCAGGCGTCCTGGAAGTTCGGGGAATATTTGATCTTGAAGGCGTCGCGGCTGTTGGCGGCGGAGGTTTTGTCGTCGTAGCTGGCAACGATTACGCGCAGCATGCCTTGTTCGTTTTCGCCCAGGACTACACTGTATCCATCGCCTTCCATTCTTTCTTTCAAGGAATAAGCATTTGTCTTGTTACGGAAGCTTCCGATAACCACGCTATAGCGCTTCAGACGGCTGGCGTCTTCGCCTTGTACCGCATTGATGCGTTCGGAACGGGTGGATTCGTTTGTTACTCTGGGTTTAGACACCGGAGCGACTTCGACTACTTCATCTTTTTCTACGATTGTTTCGACAGGGGCATTTTGCATTTCTCTCTGCTGTGCCTGTTCGTAAGCTGCTTTATATGCACTTTGTTTCGGTTTACATGAACCCAGAGTGAATACCATTGCTACCGCAGCTCCAAATAACCAAATTTTATTCATAATGACGGATCTTTAATTTGTTGGCAAAGATATGAATTAATTTTACTATTTTCGCACACCAGATAACTTAATATAATCTAACGCACATGAATAAATCTATTGGAACAATGATTATGGCAGCAACCGTGTTTATGGGCGCTTGCACACAAGAATCCCAACAAAAAACAGAGCAACAGGCGCCGTTGATCGGCCGGCCGGAGGTGAAAGTACCGAATGGAGTGATGACTCCCGAGATTTTGCAGAGCCTGGCGCGGGTGAGTGGCGCGCAGTTATCGCCCGACGGCACGAAGGTGTTGTACGGTGTGACCTTTATGAGTATCGAACAGAACAAGGGTAACCGGGAGCTGTTTGTTGTCGATATCGACGGCAGCAATAAGAAGCAGATCACCCACACGCCACAGAGTGAGCAGAACGCCGTTTGGATCAAAGGTGGCGAGCAGATCGCTTTCCTCCTGGGCGGCCAGATCTGGGTGATGAATGCCGACGGCAGCAACCGTCGCCAGGTGAGCGACTACGCCGGAGGAATCAATGAGTTCCTTCTTTCGCCGGATGAAACCCAGGTTTTATTCCATAGCGATATCCAATACGCCAAGAAGGTGACGGATGTTTATCCGGACCTGCCGAAAGCGAGCGGGCGTATGATCGACGACCTGATGTATAAGCACTGGGATGAGTGGGTAGAAACGATCCCCCACCCCTATGTCGCGCCGATCTCCTGGACCGGCACGATGGGCGAAGCGAAAGACCTGTTGGAAGGCGAGCCTTACGAAGCGCCGATGAAGCCGCATAACGGCATCGAGGACTTCGCCTGGAGCCCCGACGGCAAACTGATCGCTTATGCCTGCCGCAAAAAGACCGGTGTGGCCTATACCCTCTCCACCAATTCGGATATCTATATATATAATGTAGAGACAAAAGAAACGCGCAACCTGACCGAAGGCATGATGGGCTACGATACGCAGCCTGCCTTCTCGCCCGACGGCCGTATGATCGCCTGGGTTTCGCAGGAGCGCGACGGATACGAATCGGACAAACACCGTCTTTTCGTGGCCGACCTTTCTACCGGAGAAAAGACCTACCTCACCTCCGACTTCGACTACAATGCCGACTCGCCCACGTGGCATCCCAATAGCCAGGCGATCGGCTTTATCTGTGCCCGCGAAGGGTTGAACCATATCTGGGGCATCAGCTTGAATAAAGAGCTTATGCAAATCACCAAAGGACAATACGATTACACTTCGATGCACACATCAGCCGGCAAATTGATCGCCACGCGCCAGTCGATGATGAAACCGACGGAAGTCTTTGTGATCGACCCCAGCACGGGCGAGGCCACCGAGATCAGCTTCGAGAACAAAGCGATCTACGACCAGTTGACCACCGGCGAGAGTGTAGCCCGTTGGATCAAGACCACCGACGGCAAGGAGATGTTGACGTGGGTAATCTATCCGCCCAACTTCGATCCGAACAAGAAGTACCCCGCCCTACTCTATTGTGTCGGCGGTCCGCAGAATATGATCAGCCAAGGATTCAGTTACCGCTGGAACTTCCAGATCATGGCGGCCAACGACTATATCATCGTTGCGCCTAACCGTCGCGGCCTGCCCGGCTTCGGACAGGAATGGCTCGAGCAGATCAGTGGCGACTATGGCGGCCAGAATATGAAAGACTACTTCTCGGCGATCGACGAATTGGCGAAAGAGCCTTACGTCGATGAAACCCGCCTGGGTGCGGTAGGCGCCAGCTACGGTGGTTTCTCGGTCTATTGGCTTGCCGGCAATCACAATAAACGATTCAAAGCCTTCGTCGCCCATGCCGGGATGTTCAATATGGAACAACAATACCTGGAGACCGAAGAGATGTGGTTTGCCAACTGGGATATGGGCGGCCCGTACTGGGAGAAAGACAACAAGATCGCCCAGCGCACCTATGCCAACTCGCCGCACCGGTTCGTCGACAAATGGGATACGCCGATCCTGGTGACCCATGGCGAATTGGATTACCGTGTGCCCATCTCCCACGGCTTAGCCGCCTTCAACGCTGCCAAATTGCGTGGCATTCCGGCAGAGATGCTGGTCTATCCGGATGAGAACCATTGGATTCTGTCGCCGCAGAATGGGGTGCAGTTCCAAAGGGTGTTCTTTGGTTGGCTGGATCGGTGGCTGAAGGAATAAGAGATTAAGGGGTTTAAAGGGTTTTAAGGAGATTAAGGGGTTTTAAGGGAAGTTAGGAGCCCGATTTATGGGGGGGTGTCCGACGTTTTGTCAGCAAAGAACGCGGGCACTCCCCCTAAAAAGGGCTTTTTCTTTTACGGAATTATGCTTTTGCCGTTGGTTTGGTGCAAAATATTTTTTAGTTTTGTGCAGTCGTCATGGATAAAAGATGTAACAAATGAAACATATTCTGATCATCATAAGCTTAATTATCAGTTTACCGCTTTGTGCGCAAACAAAAGTGATAAAAAAGAATGCCGTCAAAGCGAACAACTATGGAGTGACCTATTCCCTTCCCAAAACATCCCTGGTAATAACCGCAGAGGTAACGAAAGTAACCTGTAAAGCAGGGCCTTACTTTCAGTATGCCGAAAGATACCTGGGCATCAAGAGCCCGATCGCGGAGGATAAGGTCTATTATGAATTGGGAAAAGTTTCTTTATCCAACGTCGGTATCCCCGATGCCGACCAGACCTACCTGATTGAATTCAAGGCCGGCACCGTTGCCCCTTATGCCTACCTGACAGAGGACGGCTTGTTGTGCGCGATCAATGCCGAATACAGTCCGCAGCCTTCCGAGTTGGAAACGATCAAGAATAATAAGCCGGAACCGATCACAGCCACGAATACATCCGTCTTCTCCGAAGAGTTACTGATGGCCGGTTCACTGGCCCGTCAGGCCGAGGTCGCCGCCAAGCAGATCTATTACATCCGCGAGAGCCGGATGAATATCCTGACCGGCGAAACCGATAACCCTCCTGCCGACGGCGTAGCCATGAAGATCGTGATCGATGAACTGGAAGCGCAGGAAAAAGCCTTAACCCACCTCTTCACCGGAGTCTATACAAAAACGACAGAACTATATGATGTGACGATCGTCCCGCACGACAACCTGGATAAAGAAGTGCTTTTCCGCTTCTCCAACCTTCTGGGTGTGGTCGATGCCGATGATCTGGCCGGCGAACCGGTCTACCTCAACCTTACGGCAACCGAACGTATCCCGCCGATGGATCCCAAAGAAGCAGAGAAGAAACTCAAAGGCGGAAAAGGAGTCATCTACAACATCCCCGGCAAAGCCAGTGTAGAGATCCTGATGAACAAAAAAACATTATTTAAAGGAGAAGTACAGGTGACCCAGTTCGGGGGGCAAGACAGCTTGGCTTCCGTGATGTTCGAAGACAAGAAAACACCGGTCAAAGTACTTTTCTATCCGGAGACAGGCGCCATTAAACAAATCATTCAATAAATACTAATTTTAATACCTTAAAACATGTTCAAGAATCATCCTAAAGGACTAATCGGAGCGGCACTCTCAAACATGGGAGAACGTTTCGGGTTTTACATCATGATGGCAATACTCTTGCTATTCCTGAATAACAAATTTGGTTTCACCGGGGCGGAAGGCTCCATCATTTATTCGGTCTTCTACGCGTTGATCTATGTATTATCGCTGGTAGGCGGTATCATCGCCGACAAGACCAAAAAGTACAAAACGACGATCCTATGCGGGCTTGTGTTGATGTCGATCGGCTATTTGTTGTTGGCCATCCCGACACCGACGCCGGTAGAAAACATGACTTTGATCCTGATCATCACCTGCCTGGGACTGTTCTCGATCGCTTTTGGTAACGGATTGTTCAAAGGTAACCTGCAAGCGGTTGTCGGACAATTGTACGACGATCCGAAATACGCCGACAAGCGTGAGACCGGCTTCCAGCTGTTCTATATGTTTATCAATATCGGTGCGATGTTCGCTCCGCTGATGGCTGTAGGCTTGCGCAACTGGTATGTACAGAGCAACGGCTTCACGTTCAATGCCGACCTGCCCGCGTTATGTAATCAGTTCCTGAGCGGAAATATCAGCAGCGATGCTTCTGCCCGCTTTGCCGAACTGGCAGCCGAGGCCGGAGGCGCTTCGATGGAACTGGCCGTCTTCGCCAAAGAATATCTGAACATCTTTATGACCGGTTATCACTACTCTTTCGGTATCGCGATCTTCGCTATGTTGATCTCCCTGGCGATCTTCCTGGCCAATAGAAAGACTTTACCCGATCCGGGCATGAAATCGGTTGCCCAGCAGTCGGCTGCTGTAGTAGAAATGGACGTGAAAGAAGTCAGACAGCGCATCTACGCTTTGTTTGCCGTATTTGCCGTGGTGATCTTCTTCTGGTTCTCTTTCCACCAGAACGGACAGACCTTGACCTTGTTCGCCAATGACTATACCCGCTTGTTGAAATTCAACTTGGGCTTCACTGTTTTGGAAGGCGCTGAAGTATTCCAGACCTTCAATCCCTTGTTCGTTGTATTCCTTACGCCGGTGGTGATCGGTTTCTTCGGCTGGTTGAAAGCCCGCGGCATCGACCTGTCAACGCCTAAAAAGATTGCGATCGGTATGGGTATCGCGGCAACTGCTTTTGCGGTGATGGCTTTAGGTTCATTCGGTTTGCCTGATACGCAAAGCCGTATCGCGATGGGTGGACTGGACAATACGATGCGTGTAACGCCTTGGTTATTGATCGGAACGTATCTGATCCTGACGATTGCCGAATTGTTTATCAGCCCATTGGGTATTGCGTTTGTTTCCAAAGTTGCTCCTCCGAAATATCAGGGAGTGATGCAAGGAGGCTGGCTGACAGCAACTGCTTTAGGCAACCAGTTATTGTTTATTGGCGTAATCTTCTACAACAGTATCCCCATCTGGGCCACCTGGTGTATCTTTGTCGTAGCTTGTCTGATCTCCATGTTCATGATGTTGGGCATGTTGAAATGGCTTGAGCGCGTTGCCAAATAAGATACGTTGGACTTACCTAATTAAAACGTTTTAGAGTTTGTTTAAAGGTTGTTGCTCACGCGGGCAGCAACCTTTTTTTGTATCCTACCGTTCTTTTTGCTTTACCACCGGGGTGCTAAAGCTTTTCGACCGGGGTCGTAAACGTTTACCACCGGGGTCGTAAAGGTTTACTACCCCGGTGGTAAAGCAAAAAAAACAAAGGATTGGGTGAATTCCCTGCCGGTCGGGCAAAGGATCCATCAGATGGTTGTCGTATGCAGAAGCTCGGAGAGTTTTTCTTCCGCTTTGTTCTTTATTTCGGGCGTCAGGCTATCTTTGACCAGGTTGATCACAAAAGACATCACGGCGATATCGTCGGCAAAGCCGATCAAAGGCAGTACGCTCTCGGGAATCAGGTCGAAAGGCAGGATGAAATAGCCCAATGCGCCGAGGATATAGGCTTTATGTTTCAGAGAGACGCTATCGCTCTGCAACATATAATACAACTGAAAGACGGGACGCAACACGGTCGCGCCGACTTTCTTCGTCACCGAAGCCACCTTTTTCCAGAATTTCTTTTCGGAATAATGGCTGCCGTACTTCTTGATCTCGTGCACCTCGATATAGGTCACGTCTTCTACCTCGTTTCGTTGCATAGCCTTCTATCTTCTTACTTCACTTCCACGAACGTCTCCATACACTTCACCCGGGGGGAAGGTGCGATCGTCACCTTTTTCGTATCGGCCGGGATCAAAGCGGTTTGTCCCTGGCGGAGATGCAGCGTATTTCCTTTATCATCGGTGAGCGTCGCCTGGCCTTCCATACAGATATAGACCACAAACGAATCCAAACCGGCCAGGTCGCGTTGCATCTGGCTGTCGAGGTCCAATAGGTTGGTGGTGAAATAGGGACAGGCGGCCAAAGGCACGGTCGCGTTGGTCGCCGCTTTGTAGTGCGTGCGGTAGTCGGGAT
Source organism: Parabacteroides sp. PF5-6 (assembly GCF_029504695.1). Taxonomy (GTDB): domain Bacteria; phylum Bacteroidota; class Bacteroidia; order Bacteroidales; family Tannerellaceae; genus QVMG01. The sequence goes on along the minus strand of NZ_JAQFIN010000007.1, from coordinate 179,417 downwards.
ACAATGTATAGTCGATCGCGTCTTTAGCCAGTTCGGTATGCAGTTCACGCTCGTTGCCCTGGGCATCGCGGCGGTTGTAATCGTAGATCCGGTAGGTGATATTGCTGGTCTGCTGGATCTCGGCGATAAAACAACCGGCACCAATGGCATGCACCCTGCCGGCGGGCAGGAAAAAGACATCACCGGCTTTCACTTCATAGCGTTGCAAGACGTCCATGATCGTATTTTCTTTCACCCGGCGCACATATTCTTCGGCATCGATCGGCTGGGAGAAACCGGAAAAGAGCGCCGCGCCCTCTTCGGCGTGGATCACATACCACATCTCGGTCTTTCCGAACGAGTCGTGCCGCTGGCGCGCCAGCACATCGTCGGGATGCACCTGGATCGACAGATCATCGCGCGCATCGATAAACTTGATCAATAACGGGAAGGTCGGACCGAACCGGTCGAGGACCGAACGGCCCACCAACTGCTCGCCATACGTCCGGATCAATTCATCCAACGTCTTGCCTTCCAATGGGCCATTATCCACTACGGAAAAGTTATCGTCGACATGCGACAACTCCCAACTTTCCCCAACTCCTTCCTGAACAGGGCTAATACCTTTGAAAGGACAGATCGCCGAACCTCCCCAAATGACGTTCTTTAGGATCGGCTTGAAAACAAAAGGATATAACATATTTAATTATAAATTATGAATTGTGAATTATGAGACAAATACGTTATGAGCTATGAGTTATGAGTTATGAGTGTTTTGAGTTTCCTTCTCATAATTCATAATTCATAATTCATAATTTCCTTAGAACCACGGCGCTTCGTGCCGGAATATAGAGCTTAAGCCACTCTTTACCCTCTTTGCGGTAAAGCGGATCGAAATGAGTCAGATGTGCCACGCTGTCGTCGGCCAATCCGAAACCGCCGAACCGCAGCGCATCGGTATTCAATACCACCTCGTACTTGCCTGTCGGCACCAGAAAGCCGTAGCCTTCGTAGGATTTATCCGGGCTGAAGTTGAAAACAAACAACAGATCGCCACGCATAAAGGCCAGTATCTGATCGCCGTCGCTATCCCAGATCTTACGGATCGGGCTGCGTTGGAAATCACTCACACTACGGATCAGCTCCAGCATCTCCCGGTCGAAATCACCCAGGTAATGATATTTCAGGTTCTGATCGTCGACCAGATTCCACTGGCGGCGGGCGTACTTATGCGACCAACCGTTTCCTTCCCGAGGGAAGTCGATCCATTCGGGATGGCCGAACTCATTACCCATGAAGTTCAGGTAACCACCATTGATTGTTGAAGCCGTCACCAGGCGGATCATCTTATGCAAAGCGATTCCCCGGTCGACCGTGAAGTTTCGGTCCGAAGCCTGCATGTGCCAATACATCTCAGCATCGATCAGGCGGAAGATGATTGTCTTATCGCCTACCAATGCCTGGTCGTGGCTTTCGGCATAGCTGATGGTCTTCTCATCGGCGCGGCGGTTGGTCACTTCCCACCAGATCGACGAGGGATGCCAGTCTTCATCTTTCTTCTCTTTGATGGTCTTGATCCAATAATCGGGGATATTCATTGCCATACGATAGTCGAAGCCATAGCCTCCGTCTTCGTATTTGGCGGCCAGGCCCGGCATTCCGCTTACTTCTTCGGCGATGGTGATCGCATGGGGGTTCACCTCGTGGATCAGCTTGTTGGCCAAAGTCAGGTAAGCGATCGCATCGCCATCCTGATGGCCGTTGTAATAATCGGCGTAGTTCATAAAGGCCTCGCCCAGGCCGTGGCTATAATAAAGCATCGAGGTGACGCCGTCGAAACGGAAACCGTCGAACCTGTACTCTTCCATCCAGAACTTACAGTTCGACAAGAGGAAATGCAACACTTCGTTCTTGCCGTAGTCGAACACCAGCGAGTCCCATGCCGGATGCTCACGCCGGCTGCCGGCATGGAAGTATTGGGTGTACGAACCATCGAAACGGCCCAATCCTTCCACTTCATTCTTCACCGCATGGCTATGCACAATATCCATAATCACGGCAATACCCATACCGTGCGCTTCATCGATCAGGGCTTTCAGCTCTTCCGGCGTCCCAAAGCGGGAAGAAGCCGCAAAGAAGCTACTGACATGGTAACCAAACGATCCGTAATAAGGATGTTCCTGGATGGCCATGATCTGAATCGCATTATAGCCGTCTTTCTTCACCCGGGGAAGGATGTTACGGCGGAATTCATCGTACGAGCCCACCTTCTCTTCGTTTGTCGACATGCCGATATGACATTCATAGATCAACAAAGGAGAAACATCCGGACAGAAGTGTTGATGTTTGAACCGATAGGCTTTCTCCGGGTTCCATACCTGCGCACTAAAGATCTTTGTCTCTTCATCCTGCACCACACGGCGGATCCAGGCGGGGATACGCTCGCCGGCTCCCCCCTCCCATTCGATCCATAACTTAAAGAGATCACCATGGTGCAGCAGATCATCTGTCAGGGAGATTTCCCAGACACCATTCTCCCGGCGTTCCATTTGATAGGGATCGGCCTTTTGCCAACGATTGAAATCGCCGATCAGATAAATCGCCGTAGCATGCGGAGCCCATTCACGGAACACCCAGCCGTTTGTTGTTTTATGAAGACCGAAGTAAAGATAACCGGAAGCCAGTTCAGATAGAGTTTGTTGACCGTCATTCGTGAGAATCTTCTCCTTTTCGAGCGCATACTGATAACGCCCTATTATAGCATCTTTATAAGGAGCTAACCAAGGATCATTCTTTATTAGGTTTAAAGATGTCATTCTTTTTATAGATTGGTTATCGGACAAAGATAAAAGAAAAAAGTGTATGCATTGAGGGTTCGGGATTATTTATTATTTTTGCAAGAAATGAAAAGATAAAGATGAGCAGGGGCAAGAGGAACGTTTCTTTTTATTTACTAATGCTTGTGGTCTTCGGTTCATTGATGTACTTCATTGCCAAAAAAGGAGAAAGTCATCAGGTGAAAGAGGAGATCACGTCCGTTTACGATGCGCCGGCGAACCTCAATGAAGGCTTCGATGTCTTTATCCAGCTTATCCTCGATCATATTGCTTCTCCTTTTGGTATTCTGCTGCTGCAGATTATCGTGATCCTGCTTTGTTGCCGCCTCTTCGGGTGGGTCTTTATGAAGATCGGGCAACCGACGGTCGTGGGCGAGATCATTGCCGGCATTGTCCTGGGGCCTTCTATCCTGGGGCATTGGCTTCCGGAGATCTCCGGTTTTCTTTTCCCAATGGAGTCCTTGGATAATATCTCCCTCTTGAGCCAGTTCGGGCTGATCCTCTTTATGTTTGCCATTGGTATGGAGTTGGATCTGACCGAAGTACGTAAAAAGCTGAAAGAGACCATCCTGATCAGCCATACCAGCACAGTTGTTCCATTCTTCCTGGGTATGCTCACGGCCTACTTCGTGTATGATAATTATGCCGATAAGAATATCCCATTCCTTTCTTTTGCTTTGTTTATCGGCATTGCCATGAGCATCACCGCTTTCCCCGTACTGGCGCGGATCATCCAGGAGAAAGGATTGACCAAGACCCACCTGGGAAGCATCTCATTGGCCAGCGCAGCCAACGGAGACATCACTGCCTGGTGCCTGTTGGCGGTAGTGATTGCGATTGCACAGGCGGGCACGATGCTGAGCGCGGTGTATAATATTATATTCTCTGTCCTCTACCTGTTGGCGATGTTCCTGATGGTTCGTCCGTTTATGCGTATGATCGGGCAGGTGTACCATAATAAAGAGGTGATCGGCAAGGGACTGATCGCGTTTATATTCATTACATTGCTGAGTTCGGCCTACGTCACGGAGATCCTCGGATTGCATGCCCTGTTCGGTGCGTTCATGGCGGGAGTGGTGATGCCCGAGAACATTAAGTTTCGTAAGATCATGGCCGAGAAGGTCGAAGATGTCTCGCTCTCCCTTTTCCTTCCGCTCTTCTTCGCCTCTACCGGATTGCACACACAGATAGGATTACTCAACACGCCCCAGCTCTGGGGCCTCTGCCTCATCTTTACGCTCGTAGCGATTGCCGGCAAGTTCGGCGGCGCCACGCTCTCGGCACGTATCGTCGGAGAAAACTGGAAGAACAGCCTCTATATCGGTGCCTTGATGAACACCCGCGGCTTGATGGAGCTGATCGTACTGACCATCGGTTACGAGATGGGCATCCTTTCGCCTACGATCTTCGTGATGCTGGTGATCATGACGCTGGTCACTACCTTTATGACCGCTCCCCTGATCTCTTTTATCAAGTTCTGTTTCCGCACGCGCGATAAGATTATCATACAAAAAAGGATGGCTCAGCAAGAAGGCGTCTTTAAGGTGTTACTCTCGTTCGGACGCGCCAGCAACGGACAGGTGATGCTCGATGTGGCTCATCAGATGTTCTCCCGCGGACAGAATAAGCTGGAGGTGACGGCCCTGCACCTGACCATCGGTTCGGATGTCAATCCTTTATTGACCGATAACTTCGAAGAGATAAGCTTCGGTCCGATCCTCAGCGGAGCCAAGAAACTGAATATGCCCATCAATACCCGCTACGAAGTGTCGACCAATGCCGGACAGGATATCTGTACGATCGTCAACGAGGAAGGTTATCACTTCCTACTGGTCGGTGCGGGCATTACCTGGAGCAACCTGCCCGACGATATCGCCGCCAACCAATACCGGGAGTCGGCGCAAGGACGTTACCTCAAACGCATCAAAGCGGATTCCTGGTTCTTCCCCGGTGATCTGTTACGCGACAAGACACGCTGGTTTATTGAACATACAAATGCGCCGGTCGGTGTGTTTGTCAACCGTGACTTCGTCAAGGCAACCGACATCATCCTGATCATCGATTCGGAGAAGGATCTCTTCTTGCTTCCTTATGTCAAGACGCTGCTGAGATCCACTTACGGCTTCGTCTCCATCCTCTATCGCTGCAAAGAAACAACGCAGGAGCAGGATCCTATCGACCAGGCGCTGTCCGACTTTACGGATACCGAAGGCTCTTCCACCGTATTGATGGAGAAAGACTTCACCAACGAGTTGTTCCAACGCTTCAACTTCATGCTGATCAGCTACGAGACCTGGAACGACGTCTCCGAGAACCGCAAAGAAGAATTACAAAACATGCCCTCGACGCTTATTCTGAACAAGAAATAAAGAACAAACAACGATCCCCATAAAAAAAAGGTAGTAGGTTTTCCATAACCTACTACCTTTTTATATACTTTCGTTAAATTTAGTCGTTTGGCGTGACTCGGCATAATCCATGCAAGCACGGATTCTGCACTCGCTACTTCTTTCTCCTAATTCTTTCCGTACTTACTGGAGGTAACTCCCACTTTCATCACCGCGTCGTCCTTTCTGAGCTTCATACCGTACGGGAACAGGTAGTGACTGAGAGAAGTCGTATAGACCGTTCCGTAGTAACTGTTCGATTCCTGTTTCTGCTTGACCGGAATAACCAATAAAGACAAATCCTTTTCCGGAGAGTTTTCGATATGATTGGTCAATACGTTCGACAGGTTACCAAACGAATAGGCCCTTGAGGCAGATGAATAAGAAGCGACAAATGAGGTTATGCCATCTTCGACTCTACTGTTCTCAAAGAAGCTCTTCACCGAGTCTTCCGGCAAGATCAATAAGGTTTCCGGCATGGTTAATGCGTATTCATACTCGTCCTGAGGCATCGGATAAAGCGCCAAAGGCATATTATTCAATATACGTCCATCGATAAAAGGAGCGATTTCCCTTGCCGGTATCACCAGTTTGGTACATACGCCTGCCGGAGTTTTGATATAGGTATAGTTTGCATTCGGCTCAATCAAATGATCCATGTTCGTATTCTTAAAGCGATTGAACTGAATGACTTCTTTGGTCACGTTGAACACTTCCGAAGTTTTGATAATCGTATCCTGCCCTTCACTTCCGACATCCATATACTTATAATAGATCGTGAAGTAAGAGACATCGACCCCTATGATATTACCGGAGCCGAATGTATTGGTCACATAGAGCCCCGGGAAGAACTCGTTGAATGCATCCTGATCTTTAAAGGATGAAGGATTATTCACCGTTTCTTCATAGAATTTCTGCCCCAGTTCTTGTGGCATCCGGACTGTGATCACCGGATAAAAGGTTGAATTTCCATAATAATCGGTTGCATAACGGACAGAGTCCGGCACCGAGCGGTCAAACGCCGTATACGTCTGCATCCCTAAAGAGGCTTGCATATCAGCATAGTCTTCCGGATTGACATCCGTATAGAAATTCTTTTCTAAAGGCTTGACGATCGGATAAATCTGCGCACGCATGGGTGCTAAGGAGTCTCCGACCCAGGTGTCATAGAAAATACGGAAATCAACAGAGTCGATCTTTCCGTTTATAGGCGTATGCTTAAACTGAAATTCCGCCGGGCAATAGAACTGACAGATATAATCCGACTTCAATGTCCCGTACAACGGATCGTAGAACTCACCCAACAGGCCCGTATCCGCCCGGGCATAAACAGACTCCATAAGAACGGTAGAAGCTTCGATATAGAAACTGTCTACGGAGACCGAGATTTTATCACTGTCACCCTGAATACTCGTTCCAACCCTTGTCAAATCATCATCACAACTTCCCAGGCAGAATATAAACGCCAGAAAAAGTCCAAGTACTATACGTTTCATACCCATCTTTATTTGTTACTTCTTAGGTTCTAACACGACATCATAAAATTCATTAAAAGCATCCATATAAGATTCCGGCGACCGATAGGAAAGGAAAGGGGTTTCCTTATTTTGCGCATACTCCAGCAACGCCGGATCAATCACTTCACTGCCCTGGATAATGCCATCGGCAAAGTCCATCGCCAGTTTGGAGATACCAACAAAGCTGGTATCTTCTTTTATGCCTTCCACATCAGCTTCCAAAGCGCCATCCATCATCAGTTTCTTGGAGAAGTCTTTCCGGAAGGGCGTATTGAATTCATCATTATAGATCGAATACACAATCTTTGCATCTTTCAAGCACGGATCATCCGCATACATTCTCTTTATATAAAGGGCTGTCGGCGCCGCGATCCAGCCGTGGCAATGAATCACATCCGGGATCCAGCGCAATTTCTTTACCGTCTCCAATACCCCGCGCACATAAAAGATCGAGCGGTCATCGTTATCTTCATATTCAACGCCGTTATCATCCATGACGGTGTTCTTGCGTTGAAAAAAGTCTTCATTATCGATAAAATAAACCTGCATACGTGCAGATTGAATGGATGCCACCTTGATTATCAGGGGATGATCCGTATCATCGATAATCAGGTTCATACCGGAAAGACGGATTACCTCGTGCAACTGATTACGTCGCTCGTTGATATTCCCGAATTTAGGCATAAATGTTCTGATTTCGCGACCGCGTTCCTGTATCCCTTGAGGTAAGTTTCTACAGATTGTTGCGATCTCTGATTCTGGAAGGTAGGGAGTGATTTCTTGAGTGATAAACAAGATTTTTTTTGCGTCCATTCTATACGTTTCAATAAATTTAGTCGTTTTGTGTGACCTGACATCATCCTAAGTAAATTGGGTTTCTGCGCTCACTACTTAAAACATTACATTTTGTAAAAACGATACAAAGATAATAAATTTCTTTCATTTACCGTAATTATTTATTTGCTTTGCACCTTCATTTAAGCATCTTTCAGATGAAAGTCATACATACGATCGCTGATCTTAAGAATTATTTGCTAAAAGAAAGGCAAAATAAGAAGTCCGTCGGTTTCGTTCCGACCATGGGCGCTTTACATGCGGGACACCTGAGTTTGGTCCACGCCTGCACAAAAGAAAACGACATTTGTGTCGTCAGTATCTTCGTCAATCCGACCCAGTTCAATGACCCGCGCGACCTGGAGACCTACCCGCGCACGTTGAACAAAGACCTGGCTCTGCTCGAGCCGGCCGGGTGCGACTATGTCTTCGTCCCCCGCGTCGAAGAGATGTACCCCGAACCGGACACGCGCGTCTTTGACTTCGGCACGATCGCCGAGGTGATGGAAGGTGCACACCGGCCCGGGCATTTCAATGGCGTAGCCCAAATCGTCAGTAAGTTATTCACCTTTGTCGAACCCGATGATGCGTATTTCGGTGAGAAAGATTTCCAGCAGATCGCCATCATACGCGCCATGGTCAGACAGTTGCAGATGAACGTGCGGATCCACGCCTGCCCGATCTTGCGAGAACCGGACGGCCTGGCCATGAGTAGCCGCAATGTACGTTTATCCGACGAACAGCGTCAAAAAGCACCGCTGATTGCGCGCACGTTAAAAGAAAGTATTAACTTTGTGCCCGGTAAAAAGGTGCAGGAAGTCATCGACTTTGTCGTTACGACATTGAATGAAGAGCCTGTGATGCGTGTAGAATACTTTGAAATTGTAGATGGATACTCGTTAGAGTCGGTGCGTGACTGGTCGGAATCGGATTACATCGTGGGATGTATCACGGTCTACTGCGGAGAAGTCCGACTGATCGATAATATGACATATAAAAGGTAAAGGCGATTGCAAAACAAAACAACAATGTTTATAGAAATAGTCAAATCAAAAATTCACCGGGTGACGGTAACGGAAGCGAATCTGAATTATATCGGAAGTATCACGATTGATGAAGATTTGATGGACGCTGCCAACCTGATTCCTTTTGAGAAAGTATCCATTGTCGACAATAATAACGGAGAGCGCTTTGAAACGTATGTGATCAAAGGTGAGCGCGGATCCGGTGTGATCTGTCTCAATGGAGCAGCCGCCCGCAAAGTCCAGGCCGGCGACATCATCATCATCATGTCGTACGCCTCCATGGATTTTGAAGAAGCGAAAGGATTTAAGCCTTCCGTCATATTCCCGGATACAGCGACAAACAAATTGATATAATATCGGTTATTTTACTCGGAAAGAACAGAAACAGTAAAGCCTGCCGATAACATTCGGTGGGCTTTTTTGGCTTTTTATCAGCTAAACAGAAACAAGTAGACGCGATGTACAACAATAAACAAATCTGGCAGGTAAGCTATCCCATATTCCTGAGCCTGCTGGCACAAAATCTCATTAATGTAACGGATACCGCCTTCCTGGGGCATGTCGGCGAAGTGGAATTAGGGGCATCCGCCATGGGTGGATTGTTCTATATCTGCTGCTTTACGATCGCATTCGGCTTCAGTATCGGTTCGCAGATCATGATTGCCCGGCGCAACGGCGAGCGGCAGTACCCGCAGGTCGGCCCGGTCATGATCCAGGGCGTTTTGTTCCTGTTTGTTGTCGCCGCTTTCATGTTCAGCTTCTCCCGTTTCTTTGCCAGGGACATCATGCAACTGATGATCTCTTCCGATACGATCATGGAGGCGACGTTGGAGTTTTTGGACTGGCGGATCTTCGGTTTCTTCTTTTCATTTATCAATGTGATGTTCCGCGCACTCTTTATCGGTATAACCCGGACAAAGATCCTGACCTTGAATGCGCTGGTCATGGCCGTCACCAACATCATACTCGACTACCTGTTGATCTTCGGTCATGCCGGCTTCCCGCAGATGGGATTGCAGGGGGCTGCCGTTGCCTCGGTGATTGCCGAAGCGGCTTCGACATTGTTCTTCCTGATCTACACCCGGTTTACGGTCGATACCGAGCGCTACGGATTGAACCGCTTCCGGTCGTTCGACTTCAAACTGCTCGGGCGCGTACTCAGCATTTCCATCTACACGATGCTGCAACACTTTATTTCCATGGCCACCTTCTTTATGTTCTTCGTCGTTGTCGAGCGTCTGGGACAAAAAGAACTGGCAGTGGCCAATATCGTGCGCAGCATCTACATTGTGATGTTTATCCCGGTCAATTCGTTGTCGACAACGACCAACTCCTTCGTCAGCAACGTCATCGGAGCCGGCCAGATCCAACAGGTGATCCCGATCATCCGGAAGATCTCCCGGCTATCCTTTCTGATTATGGCCGGCTTCGTACTTGTATTATGCTCGTTTCCCCGGGCGATCATCTCGGTCTACACCAACGATCCGTCGCTTATCGCCGCTTCGATCCCTTCGCTGTATGTGATCGCCGCCGCCATGCTGTTGAGTTCGGTCAGCAACATCTTCTTCAACGGCGTTTCCGGCACAGGCAATACCCGTTCGGCATTAGCCATGGAACTGGTCACGTTGTTCTTCTATTGCATTTACCTGTATTGGATCGGCATGATCATGAAAATGCCGGTACAGATCTGCTTTACCACCGAATTTATCTATTATGCCAGCCTGTTGATCCTGTGTTTCTTCTATCTGAAGAAGGCAAACTGGCAGAACAAAAAGATCTAAACGCGAGCGCTAAAGAGTTATAAGAGATTTGCCGCCATCTCCGCCAATGCGCTGCGTTCGCCTTTGATCAGGTTGATGTGGGCAAAGATCTCCTGCCCTTTCATCTTATCGACCATATAGGCCAGGCCGTTACTCTGGGCATCGAGGTAAGGCGAGTCGATCTGCTGGATATCGCCGGTAAACACCATCTTGGTGCCTTCGCCGGCACGGGTGATGATTGTTTTGATCTCGTGCGGTGTCAGGTTCTGCGCTTCGTCGATGATACAGAAGGTCTCCGACAAGCTGCGCCCACGGATAAAGGCAAGGGCTTCGACCACCAGTTTGTTTTCTTTCTGCATCTCATCGATGCGTTTCACTTCGGCGCTGGTGGCTACGAACTGCGACTTGATCACGTTCAGGTTGTCGAACAACGGTTGCATATACGGCGCCACTTTTTGTTTTTCATCACCGGGAAGGAAACCGATATCCTTATTGGCCAAAGAAACGATCGGGCGGGCCAGGAGTACCTGTTTGTACATTCCGGCCTGTTTCAATGCCGAAGCCAACGCCAATAGGGTCTTTCCCGTACCGGCTTTACCAGTGATGCCGACCAGTTTCACATCCGGATCGTTCAACACTTCAAAAGCAAAGCTTTGCTCCGCATTGCGCGGGGTGATCCCGTAGTTATTGCCTTTTTCCACCCGTTCGATCTTGTCGGTGAACGGATTATAGCGGGCCAAAACGGAATTGCGCATACTCTTGAGGATAAAACAATCATTGGGTTCCAGCTTGGACTTGATCTCCAACAGATCGGCATCGATGCCTCCGGGCGTGGAATAGAGTTTATCGATCAGTTCGGGATCCGTTTCATCATAGATATCCTGTGCCCGTTCGAAGATATCGACATTGACTACCTTGTCGTTGATATAATCTTCCACCGCAATGCCCAATGCGCGAGCTTTCATCCGCAGGTTGATGTCTTTGGTGACCAGAATGGTTTTCATCTTCGGTTTCGTCTCCGCCACCCAGGTGGCACACGACAGGATCCGGTTGTCCGGCGTTTTATCCGGAAAAGAGAGCGACACCTTGTCCGTATGTTTATCGCCCGTCACGATATAAAGCGTGCCTTTCCCCTCGCCCAGCGAAGCCCCTTTGAGAAAGAGATCGTTACTGGTCAATGCATCCAATTCGCGCACGAATTCCCGCGCGTTATAATTGATCTGATCGCTTCCTTTCTTGAATTTGTCCAACTCTTCCAACACAACGATCGGAAGATAAATATCATTCTCTTCAAACTTCTCAATACATTTATAGTCGTGTAAGATCACGTTCGTATCCAACACAAAATTTTTCTTTCCCATGGCACTTCATCTTTAATGTTTATCGCTTCCAAGATAAGAAGAATTCTTTTTCGTTCGTCCTTTTCACCGGATAATTATCATATTCCGACCAAAGATCTCCGTGTCTGAACCAGTCAGTCGGACACATAAAAGTTTCGCCCCCCCTTCCACCTTTCACCCGGCAGCCAGATCCCTGTATTGATCCGCGTTTCGGGTGAAGGCTTGGAGAAGGATGGCGGCTTCCCGAAAAAGGCCGGCAGGGTTTTCCAAAAGGCCGGCAGGGTTTTCCAAAAGGCTGCCGGAGTTTTAGAAAAGGCCGCCGGCCTTTTTCGGAAAGTCGCCAGGAGGTCTGCCGTTTTTGTAAGGCACTCCTTTACCTTTCACCCGAAACGCGGATCAATACAGGGATCTGGCTGTCGGGTGAAAGGTGAAGATCGGGGTAAAAACTTTTATGTGGTAAAAACTATTTCCCCAAGCGGGAAGTGTCGACTGCTTTATGTTGTTTCGCCTTGTAGCCGCCGAATTTATAGGAGAAGGCGAGCTGCACGTATCGCAGGTTATTCATATCGTTGATTCGGCTCCACTGGTTGCCGTGGTTGATCTCAATGGTTTTGGGGATACCCGTTTCGAAGATATCATAAGCCGTCAGGGTCAGCGAGGCTTTTTCGCCGGCAAAGATATATTTCAACCCGGCATCCAACCGACGGATAGCGCCCAGGTCGTAAATGCCCTGAATACCGCCGGTGACATACAAACCGTCAAACGTCAGTTTCAGGTTCGGCCGGCTCGACAGATTAAAGGTATTCTGCGTAACGATGGCTCCGACATAATCTTCTTTATTGAAAGACATATCGTGGAAATGATCACTCTTCTGCTGCATACGAAAGCCTTGTACCGTCCAACGGCTATCCCAGACCCTACCGACCTTGAAAGGAATGATAGCCACCAAGCCCGTTTTCAGACTGTAGTCGAAGTTTTCATAGCGAAAGACATTCTTCACCGTCTCATTGCTTTGATAAGGCACCTGCGTGAAGAAGTCCGGTTCGTACGTAGCGAATGCCATCAGGACATACTTCTGCCGGTGGATATACATCAACTGCATATCGTAGGAACGATACGGTTTCAACTGCGGATTACCCACCATCTCCGAATAGGAGTTCAAGGGATGACGCTGCGGGCTGAGGGTCCAGTAGCTCGGATAGGTCTTATCGCTGGTGACGTTGAATTGCAGGATATGATAAGGCGAGAACGTATAACTCAATGAAGCGGTAGGCAATAGGGTCCAATCTTCCCAAAGCGTAAGCTCTTCCGTCAGCGATTGGTAGTCGGAGCGAAAATAATCCGCTTTCAAAGCGACCGTAGCCGAAAAGCGAGAGCCAAACCGGGTCGTTACCTCAACAAACCCGTTCGCATTATAGTCTTTCTGCGTATTATCGACCCGTTCATCCGGCGCTTCCACATAACCGTTGCCCGTATCATAGGCGTAATCGACCCGGTTATCCGACAGGCTGTATCCACCCTGCGCGCCGTAATTCAATCGCCATCCACCCAACGTAAGGGTATGGTTAAGGAAAAGGGATGCGCGGGATACATCCTGCCGGGAATCGTTGAACATATGGGTTTCTTTCGTAGCATCGTTCCACAGGCTACTGTAGGGCAAGGCGCCATTATCGAATTGAAGCGTCGACGGGGCATGGTAATAGGTATAATCGGCACCGGCCATCAGCCCTTTGTGTCCGTCGTATTGCAGGCGGATATTGTGCAACACACTGCGCATATCACTCCGCGACTCGCTTTGTTCGTCTCGGAAGTCACCGTCGATCATATCATCCATCGGCCGATAGCGTGTGGTCGACGTACGTGTTGTTTCCCGATCATCCCAGGCCACATAATAGGCACCGGAGAGTTTATCCTGATTGGAAAAGGTATAATCCATTCCCAACCGGGCGGAAGAATCATAACCCTCTCCGCGCGAACGTCCATACTGCTCGATATGAATAAGCCGGTTGTCCACCGTATGCCGCGCCTCCATATCTTCACCGGTATAGGAACGGCCGGCAGTTGGTTTGACCATCAAGTCTACCGCCAGCTTCGGCGTGGTATATAAAAGGTTGGCATAGACCGATCCGCTGGCGTAATGCTTCTGTTTATAACTTGCACCGACCTCGCCTTGGAAGACAGGCTCTTCCGATTCACTCCCACTCAATACCACATTGATCAATGAGCCTTTCACATTGTAGCGCGCCGGGGCGTTATACATCACTTCGACTTTCTCGACGCGGGAGGCCGGCATAGTTTTCAACAACTGGATCAACTGTTCCATCGACATGGTCGTCAACTGCCCGTTAATCACCAACCGCAACGAGCGGGCACCAACCAGTTCCAATGACGCATCTCCGCCGATCACGCCCGGGATCTCCCGGACCGCCTCGAAAGCATTCGTGGAGGTCTTATTGGCAATCAGTTGCGGCACGTCGTAACTCAACGTGCCCCCTTCGACCCGCACGACCGGACGTTCGCCTTTGACCACAATCTCTCCTAACGCATAATTGCGGGGCGTCAGTTGAATAGTCCCGACATCACCCGAACGGATCTCCATCGCTTTAGGTTCAAATAAGATATGCTGAAACAAAAGACGATAGGTTTGATCCAACGGTCTGGGTATAACAAAAAGACCGGTACTATCGGTCATCACCGCACTCACATAGATTGAGTCCATCGTTTGCATCACGACAGCAACGGCCTCTACCGGCTGCAGCTCATGGTCGAATACAAATCCTTTGATTTCCTGTGCCTGGATCATACCTGGCAAGCATAACAACAAGGTCAAATATAAACAAGTGGTTCGTTTCATCCTTCTATTGCTTTACACTTCGCTAAGCGATTTCCGCTTTGCTCCAATTCTTTATTCTTCATTCTTCGTTCTTCATTTCCTAAGTGCAAAGAAAGAAATATTATCCCAAAAAGTATGTTATTCCGGCCTTACGAAGTGTTACCAAGTCTTACCAAAAGCGCAAATTCCCTTCCTTTTATTAGGTAAGCCCCAAAGGAGATTGTACTTTTGTTGGAATCGAACGCAAAAGAAGACACGCAGTATGGGAAGTCGCTTGCATTTCAGGATCATCGGGATATTGATCGCCCTTGCGTTGGGAGGCATCATCGCTTTCCAGGCCTTCTGGCTGAATGGGTTGTATCATACCTTATACAACCAGATGGATAGCCACATCAAGGAAGCCATGCGCCTGGCCGACTACAAAGAGTTGTTCTACCGGATGCAGGAACTGAAGGAGAAGAACGAAGAAGGGGAAAAAGGACTTACACAGTCTACTCACTTTGACAATCAGACGGAGAAGAACGAGCTACAGGAAGAGAACAGCAATTTTATCCAGAACGACATCAATCTCAACCTGCAGGGCGTCGACCTGCACACACAGATCGAAGAGGTCTTAGCCGAATTGCTGCAAACCCTGGGTAATATGGAAGGTTATCTCCTGCAAGGGATGCACGACGAGATCGACCCGTTGGTGCCGATCCGCTACCACCGCTACGACAGCCTATTGGCCGGCGAATTGAAAGCCAAGAACATAGACACCCGCCACCAGCTCAACCTGGTGTACGAACCGAATGAGAAACATACCGTATTTCAGACCTTAGGCAAAAACCATCCGGGCATGGAAACGGATACAACCGCCGCAGCCTTAGATTGGAAAGGGGGCGTATACTATGATTATCCGGTCAGGCTGAACAGGCACAAGGAATATACGTCTCAATCCCAATCGGGTGAAACCATCGGCGATCCGTACTACTACCGTTTGTATATCAAATCACCCGCAACTATCGTATTGAACCAGATGTTGGGCATACTGACGTCCTCTTTCCTGGTATTCGTCATTATCGTCGCCACCTTTATCTATCTATTACGCACCATCATGCGCCAAAAGACCGAGAAAGAGTTGAAAGAGGACTTCACCAACAATATGACTCATGAACTGAAGACGCCGATCTCCGTTAGTTACGCCGCCGTCGACTCCCTCTTGTTTTTCAGTGATCAGGTCGACGATAAACAGCGCAAATACCTGACCATCGTCAAAGAGCAACTCACCCACCTGACCGGCCTGGTCGAGCAGATCTTAACGCTCTCGATCGAAAACCGGACCTCCTTCCGCCTGCGCCTCGAACCCATCCGGCTGGCTGGATTTGTCGGCCAGCTGATCGAGCAATACAAGGTAAAAGCCAACCAAAATGCCCATTTCACCGTAGATATCCCGGAAGAGCTAACCGTCAATGCCGACAAGACACACCTATACAATATCTTCATCAACCTGATCGACAATGCCATTAAATACACCGATAAAGAGGTTACTGAAATCAAACTACAAGGGGAACAAACAGAGAAAGGCATCTATATTCACCTGTCGGACAATGGCTCAGGAATCAGCCCGACCCATCAGGCACGGATATTCGATAAGTTCTACCGCATTCCCAGCGGTAACCTGCACAATGTGAAAGGCCACGGACTGGGCCTGTATTACGTCAAAGATATCATGCGCAAACATGAAGGCGATGTGACCCTGGAAAGTGCACCCGGCAAGGGTACTACTTTCCACCTAAAGTTTAAAGGATAAGAGATGGAAAAGATTAATGTACTATTAGTAGAGGATGAAGCCACCCTGGCAATGATTATCAAAGACACGCTGGAGGGTCCCGAGTTTACGATCCATGTCGCGGAAAACGGACGGGAAGGACTGCGGCAGTACATAAAGGTCAAGCCCGACATTATCGTGACCGACGTGATGATGCCGGCATTAGACGGCTTCTCGATGGTCAAAGAGATCCGCAGGGCCGATCCGGACATCCCGATTCTTTTCCTCTCCGCCCGTTCATCGGCCAGTGATGTGGTGGAAGGCTTCGAGCTCGGTGGCAATGACTACCTGAAGAAACCGTTCGGCATGGCGGAGCTCATCATCCGCATCAAAGCGTTAGTCCATAAGGTGAACTACCGCAAGCCGGATCAGTCGGTCTTCACTTTAGGCTTTTTCACCTTCGACTCCGTAGCACAGACCCTCGCTTTTCACGGTGAAAAGGAGCAATTAAGCAACCGGGAGTCGGAAATCCTCAAACGCCTGTGCGAGAATAAAGACCAGGTGATGTCGATGAAAGACGTATTGCTCGACCTCTGGGGAGACGATTCGTTCTTCAACACACGAAGCCTGCACGTGTTTATCACCAAACTACGCCATAAACTCGAAAGAGACCCCTCAATCAAGATCCTGAATATACGGGGGATAGGATATAAATTGATAATGGATAATTGAGAGTTGAGAGTTTCAACTTTCAACTTTCAACTTCTTAAGCGCTTGCGCCAACTGATCCGGGCACGAAGTCTTCTTTGAGCCGCAGGTAATACCTTCCAATCGGGAGATCGCTTCATCCACAGCCATGCCTTTGATCAAAGCAGCTACACCTTGCGAATTACCCTGGCAACCTCTTACGATCTCAAGGTTGGTTATCACATCATTCTCAATATCAATAATCATCTGGCGGGAACAGACACCTCCCTGAGGGATGTACGTAAACTGACGTTTATTCATTCTTAATTGCTTTACGCTTCGTTAAGCGAACGTTGTTTCTGAATTCTGAATTCACAAAGGTATAAATAATTTTACTGCTTTTACGAAAAAGTACTATCTTTGCGTTAGTACATAAAAGACAACGCTATGACAACGCTGATAGTGAACATAAAAGACAGTGCCGATGCAAACAAGATCGCTGAAGCGATGCGCTTGATAAAAGGTGTGGTAAAGGTCGAGAACAAAAAACAAACCTTTGAAGAAGCAGCTACCAATTGCAACGCCGTGTCACTGGATACATTCAATCAGATGTTTACCGACGAAATCCGAAAAGCCTACTCTATATGATGCGAAAGATAGTCGTATCGGATACCGTCCAAAATCAACTCGCAGAGCTGGTCGGTTATCTCAAAAACGAACTGAAACTCTCCGAAAAAGCAGCCACAGAATATCAAGGTCGTTTTTTGACCTTCATTGCCTCGTTTAGCGCAAACGTGGATTATCCGCTTTGTCGTTTTAAGCAGTGGCGGGCTTTAGGCTACCGATGTGCGGTGTTCGAGAAAGACTGGATAATAGCCTACGAAACTTTCGGCAAAAACGTCATCGTTCGCGACATGAGCCACGCGAAACTGTTAAAAGAATAACGCTCATAGGATAAAAAAACTTCAATTCACAATATGACCTACGAAGAAACACTGAATTATCTCTATACCAGCACTCCTGTCTATCAACACAGCGGTGCTTCCGCATACAAACCGGGTCTTGCTACGTCTATTGCTTTAGACAACCTGTTAGACCATCCGCACCAAGCGTATAAAACCATCCATGTGGGAGGAACCAACGGCAAAGGTTCCGTCTGTCATACCCTGGCGGCAGTCTTGCAAACGGCTGGTTACAAAGTAGGCCTATACACCTCTCCACACCTGGTTGATTTCCGCGAACGGATACGAGTCAACGGCGAGATGATCTCCGAATACTATGTCGTGGAGTTCGTGCAAAAATACAAAAAGGCATTCGAGCCGCTCCATCCTTCTTTCTTCGAACTGACCTCTTCGATGGCGTTCGACTATTTCCGCGCCATGGAAGTCGATATCGCTCTTATCGAAGTGGGGCTGGGCGGTCGGCTGGACAGCACGAATATCATTACACCTATCCTGAGCATTATCACCAATATCAGTAAGGACCATACCCAGTTTCTGGGCGAGACCATAGGCGAGATCGCCTACGAGAAAGCCGGTATTATCAAAGAGGGAGTACCGGTGGTCACCGGTGAGATGAATCATCTGGTGACTGAAGAGGTCTTTCGCAAGAAAGCAAATGAGATGCATGCGCCTTTGTACACCTCCTACTTCGAAGAGATATTCAATAGCGATGCCCACCTCTCGGAGAAAGGAGAATGGTATTACGACTCGAAAGACTACGGTATTTTCTTCGGCGAACTGATCGGTTTGGTACAGATCAAGAATACCTTAACGGTATTAAGTGCTCTGCGTGTACTCGACGGTTTAGGGATCAAGGTGACGAAAGAGCAAGTGCGCACGGGCTTTGGTCAGGTGACCGAACTGACGGGCTTGCAGGGACGTTGGCAAGAGGTATTATTCACCCCGTACACCGTATTAGACACCGGCCATAACCCCGACGCGTGGGAGTTTCTGGCTCAACATATCAATGCCGAATCACAATCTCGGCCGGCCTTACACATGGTTATCGGCCTGTCCAACGACAAAGACGCCGATGCGATCCTGCAGTTGATGCCGACCAGAGCAATCTATTATTTCACTCAGGCCCGTACCGACCGGGCGATGCCTGCCGAGGTATTGGCGATGAAAGCGAATAAATACGGGTTGAAAGGCGAAGTCTATCCCGCCGTAGTCGATGCCGTCTACCAGATTATGCATACGGCCTCCGACCACGATATGGTCTTTATCGGCGGCAGCAACTTCATCGTGGCCGACGCCCTCCCCCTGTTCAAAGAAGAAGAAGACGATAACTTACATTTAATATCTTTATCATGACAGAACTAATTAAACAAAAACTGAACGATTCATTCGTTGTACGGTGGACAGCGTTAATCCTGATCTCCTCCGTCATGTTCTTCGCCTACATGTTTGTAGATGTACTTTCACCCCTTCAGAGTATGCTCGAGAAAGCGCCGCTCAACTGGAGCGCCGACACCTACGGCACGTTTGCCGGCTCGGAGTATTTCCTGAATGTATTCGCGCTCTTCCTGATCTTTGCCGGTATTATCCTGGATAAGATGGGCGTGCGCTTTACCGCGATCCTGTCGGCTACGGTGATGGTGATCGGCGCCTCGATCAAATTGTATGCCATCAGCCCGGTATTTGCCGAAAGCCAGAACGGGCTTTATACGTTCCTCGACTCTTTCTGGACCTCTTTTCCGGCAACCGCCAAACTGGCTTCGCTGGGCTTTATGATCTTCGGTTGCGGGGTGGAAATGGCGGGTGTAACCGTTTCCAAAGGCATTGTGAAATGGTTTAGCGGCAAAGAACTGGCATTGGCCATGGGACTTGAGATGGCGATTGCCCGTCTGGGTGTGTTTGCCGTCTTCCGTATGTCGCCCTGGCTGGCTGAGAAATATACCTTTACCACGCCGGTAACCCTGTGTTGTATCCTGCTCTGCATCGGTCTGCTCAACTTTATTATCTACTTCTTTATGGATAAGAAGCTCGACCGGCAACTGGGCGAGATGAACGAAGAACCGGAAGAGCCGTTCAAGATCAGCGATATCGGCAAACTGTTGACCAGCAAGACCTTCCTGATCGTTGCTTTCCTTTGCGTATTGTATTATTCCGCGATCTTCCCATTCCAGAAGTTTGCCACCAATATGTTGGAAAACCGCCTGGATATCTCTTCGGCCGATGCGGCGGGTATCTTCTCCTGGTTCCCTATCGGTGCGATGGTATTGACACCACTTCTGGGCTGGTATCTCGACCATAAAGGGAAAGGTGCTTCCATGTTGATGTTCGGTGCAATCCTGATGACGGTCTGTCACCTGATCTTTGCCCTCTTCCCGTTGAGTGGCGATACGAAATGGGTAGCATACGCGGCAATCGTGGTATTGGGTATCTCTTTCTCACTCGTACCGGCAGCGCTCTGGCCTTCTGTTCCCAAATTGGTGGAAAACCGTTACCTGGGTTCTTCTTACTCCTTGATCTTCTGGATCCAGAATATTGGTCTGATGCTTTTCCCGATCATTATCGGTAAGGCGTTGGTATGGTCGAACCCCGGCGTAGCCGAAGCGATCCAGGCCGGACAGGAAGTGACGTATAACTATACCGTGCCCATGCTGATCTTCGCCAGCCTCGGTGTCTTCGCCTTCTTCCTCGGCATCTGGCTGAAAGTAGAAGACAAGAAAAAAGGATACGGATTGGAACTGCCGAATATCAAGAAGTAAAAGAGAAGGGAATTTGAAGGTCTTTTAGGTCTTTAAAGTCATTAAGGTCTTTTAGGTTTTTTCACTGACCTAAAAGACCTTAATGACCTAAAAGACGTCAAAGACCTATGAGTCGCAAATCTTCCAATTTCACACTATTCACATACAATCATAACAAACAACTCCATGCTCTCTTTCCCCAACGCAAAAATAAACCTCGGACTAAACGTTGTCAGTAAACGTCCAGACGGTTATCACGATATAGAAACAATCTTTTATCCTATACCGGTAAAAGATGCGCTCGAGATTGTTTTTTGCGGTGAAAAGGACGTTTTCCACTCGGAAGGCATCCCCGTGGAAGCCGCTCCAGCGGATAACCTGGTCATGCGCGCCCTGCGCCTGTTGCGCGAGCAATACGAGATCCCGCCATTGGAGATCTACCTGATGAAAGGCATCCCTTTTGGCGCGGGACTGGGCGGTGGCTCTTCCGATGCCGCGTTTATGCTCAAATTGGTCAATACACTTTGCGCTTTGCATATCCCGGACGAACGCCTGGAAGAATTGGCGGCATCGATCGGTGCCGATTGCCCTTTCTTTATCCGTAATACCCCCGTATTTGCCGGTGGAATCGGCAATATATTCAGTCCGGTAAGCCTTTCCTTAAAAGGTTATCACCTCTGCCTGGTCAAACCCAATATTATGGTCTCCACCCCCGAAGCCTATGCCCAGGTCACCCCCCAAGCCCCATCAATCAGCTTGAAAGAGATCATCCGGATGCCCGTCAGCCAATGGCGCGAATGGATGGTAAACGATTTCGAAGCGAGCGTCTTCAGTCGTTATCCGCTGATCGGCGAAATCAAAGATTATTTCTACCAGTGCGGCGCCCTCTACGCCTCCATGTCGGGCTCCGGTTCTTCCGTTTTTGCCCTTTTCACCGAAGATCCCGGCCTCTGCCTGCAAGAACAATTCCCCGATTGTTTCGTCTGGCAAGGAAACTTACCTTAAAAAAAGGAACGTCCAACCGGAAATACCCCATATCGATCGAGTTGAAAGACTTGGTAGAATCAGCACTTTTTTGCCTGATTTTAAAAGTGCTGATAATTGTCGACACTTGTGCCGATAACTGTCGACACTTGTGCCGATAACTGTCGGCACTTGTGCTGATAATTATCGGCACTTGTGCTGATATATATCGGCACTTGTGCCGACAATTATCAGCACTTTAAATTCTCGGCATATATATTATTTATAGACGGCATTTTCGGGTTTGAAATAATGAAGTTACCTTTGCCCCTATGAAAACGTATCGTCCGACAGACTGGCTACCCACAACAAAGAAAGAGATGGAAATGCGGGGATGGGATTACCTGGATGTGATCCTGTTCTCGGGGGATGCCTATGTGGATCATCCGTCGTTTGGCGCGGCGGTGATCGGACGGACATTGGAGGCGGAAGGGCTTCGCGTAGCCATTGTGCCGCAACCCGACTGGCGGGGCGATTACCGCGACTTCAAGAAACTGGGCGTTCCCCGGCTCTTCTTTGGGGTCTCACCCGGGGCGATGGATTCGATGATCAATCATTATACGGCCAATAAACGGTTGCGCAGTGACGATGCCTATACCCCCGACCGACGGGCAGGGATGCGGCCCGACTATCCGTCGATCGTCTACACCCGCATACTGAAAGAGCTTTATCCCGATACGCCGGTTGTATTGGGTGGTATCGAAGCGTCTCTGCGCCGGTTGACGCATTACGACTACTGGCAGGATAAGCTCCGGCCGGGTATCCTGACGGAAAGTGGCGCCGACCTCTTGATCTACGGCATGGGCGAATTGCCCATCAAAGAGCTGGTACGCCGCCTGAAAAAGGGCGAGTCGTTCCATACGATCAAAGATATTCCGCAAACGGCTTACCTGACAGACAACATCACTCCGCAGCCCGAGGATATCGAGCTTTTCTCACACGAGGAATGCCTGAAAGACAAACTGAAACAGGCAAAGAACTTCCGCCATATCGAAGAACAATCAAATCGCTACCAGGCGCAACGGATCCTGCAACGGACCGACCGGCAGACCACGGTGGTCAATCCTCCCTACCCGCCCATGTCGGAACAGGAGATCGACGCTTCGTTCGACCTGCCCTACACCCGCCTGCCACATCCGAAGTACAAAGGGAAAATGATCCCCGCCTTCGAGATGATCCGTTTCTCGGTGAATATCCACCGGGGCTGTTTCGGCGGTTGCGCGTTCTGCACCATCTCCGCGCACCAGGGGAAGTTTATCGCTTCGCGTAGCCTCAACTCTATCCTCAAAGAGGTCAAAGCCATCACAGAGATGCCCGATTTCAAAGGTCATCTGAGTGATCTGGGTGGTCCTTCGGCGAATATGTACCGGATGAAAGGGAAAGACGAAAAGATCTGCCGTAACTGCAAAAAGCCGTCGTGCATCTCTCCCGTGATCTGCAAGAACCTGAATGCCGACCACAACCCTTTGCTTGAAGTGTATAAAGCAGTCGATCAGTTGCCGCAAATAAAAAAATCCTTTATCGGCAGTGGCGTACGTTACGATCTCTTATTGCATCGCTACGCCGACGAAAAAGTCAATCAATCGACACGTACCTATACGGAGGAACTGATCAGTCGTCACGTCTCCGGCCGGTTGAAAGTCGCACCCGAGCATACGCAGGACAACGTCTTGAAGGTCATGCGCAAACCACCTTTCGAACAGTTCTATCAGTTCAAAAAGATCTTCGACCGCATCAACCAGCAGGCGGGATTGAAACAGCAACTTATCCCCTACTTCATCTCGAGCCACCCGGGCTGTACCGAAGCGGACATGGCTGAATTGGCCGTGATCACCAAAGGCTTGCATTTTCAACTCGAGCAGGTGCAGGACTTCACACCTACGCCTATGACCCTAGCCACCGAGATCTATTATACCGGCTACCATCCCTATACGCTCGAAAAGGTCTATACACCCCGTACCAAAGAGCAGAAACTCGACCAACGCCAGTTCTTCTTCTGGTACAAACCTGAATTTCGTCGGCAAATCATCAATTCGCTTCAGAAAATCGGCAGAAAAGACTTGATAAATAAACTTTTCGGGGCAAAACAGTAGGCACTCTCTCTCATTTTTATTTACTTTGTAATCGAAACCAGAAAACAATATTATGAAGTATAAACTATTAGTATTAGACGTCGACGGAACCCTACTGAATGAGAATAAAGAATTAACACCCGGGACTACTGCGGCCCTGATGAAAGTGCAGCAAATGGGTATGCATCTCGTATTGGCTTCAGGTCGTCCCACGCATGGTTTACTCCCAATAGCCAAAGCGTTGGAACTGGATACCTATAGCGGATATATCATGTCGTACAACGGAGGGGAGATCCTGAATATGCAATCCGGGGAAGTTTTTTATGAGAAAAAGATCAATCAGGAGCTTATTCCGTACCTGAACAAAAAAGCAAAAAAGAATCAATTTCCCCTATTCACCTATAAGCAAGATAAGATCATAACCGATTCTCCGGATAATATCCATATCCAGGAAGAAGCGCGGATCAATCACCTGGAGATAGTCGGGGTGAATGATTTCCCGCAGGCCATCGACTTCGATCCGCATGAATGTATCCTGGTCAGTGACGATCAGGCAGCGTTGACCGATCTGGAAAATCACTGGAAAAGAAGACTAAACGGGGTATTGGATGTCTTCCCTTCCGAGAGTTATTTCCTGGAGGTCGTTCCTCCGGGCATCAACAAAGGCAATACGCTTGCCTTCCTGATGGACAAATTGAAGGTAGACAAAGAGGAAGTGATCGCCATCGGCGAAGGCATCTGTGATATACCGATGTTACAGTTGGCCGGTATGGGTATCGCCATGGGCAATGCGCAGGACTCGGTGAAGAGTTGTGCCGACTATATCACCCTGTCGAACGAAGAAGACGGTGTCGCCGCCGCCCTGGAGAAATGGGTATTGGCAGAGATCCGGGAGACATTTATCCCGATCGACGAATTGAACGCCCGCGCCCGCCATGCCTTGATGGGCAACCTGGGGATTCAATATACGTATGCCTCACAAGACCGGGTGGAAGCCACCATGCCGGTGGATGTGCGTACGCGTCAGCCGTTTGGCATCCTGCACGGAGGAGCGACCCTGGCATTGGCGGAGACCGTTGCCGGACTGGGTTCGATGGTGATCGCCAAGCCCGATGAGATTGTCGTCGGTATGCAGGTCAGCGGCAACCATCTCTCTTCGGCACACGAAGGAGATACGGTCAGAGCCGTGGCCACCATCATCCACAAGGGACGCTCTTCGCATGTATGGGATGTGAACATCTATACATCGACCGACAAACTGGTATCCTCTGTTCGCGTAGTAAATAGTGTAATAAAGAAAAGATAAAATGATTAGTTATGGAAAGTGTTTATTCAGCCATTGATACGGCTATTTTGGAAAACCGCAACATCGTGGTTTATCGCAACCCGGGCGAGAATACACTCCATTTTGTGGGGGCCGAAGACGATGCGGTAGAGATTTTTTATGAAGTGGAAGCGCTCAATGGGATGGATGGGTATGTCATCGCGCCATTTGGTGTATCCCGCAAATGTCCTATCCTTTGTCTTCATGGGGAAGAAACAACCTGGGAACTGCCGGAAGACTTTTTCACCAATGAGAGTAGCGGTTGCCCGGAGATACCAACGATCTCTCCCCGGTACAAGAAACGTTTTCATAAGTTTATGGAACCGTTACTGTACAACGACTTAGACAAAATCGTTCTCTCGCGGGAACTGAAGCTGCAACGGCCGGAGGACTTCTCACCGGCAGCGACCCTCCGGAAAGCTTGCGAACGCTATACCCGTTCGTATGTCTACCTGTTCCATACCCCGGTCACAGGCACCTGGGTCGGCAGCACACCGGAAGTCTTACTCTCCGGTGAAGGCGGCAACTGGCATACGGTAGCCCTGGCTGGTACACAACCCTTGATCAAAGGAGCTTTACCCATGGTCTGGAGTGAAAAGAACTACTACGAACAGGAGTTGGTGGCCAATTATATCCGCCAACAGCTCGAAGCGGTAGGTATCGAATCTCAACAAAAAGGTCCTTATGCCATCAAAGCCGGAGAACTGTCCCATCTGCGTACGGACTTCGACTTTACCTTATCGGATGCCGATTATATTGGCGACCTGTTGAAGTTACTGCATCCGACACCGGCGGTCTGCGGACTGCCCAAGCAAGATGCCTTCTGGTTTATCATTGATAACGAAGGATACAACCGGCAGTATTACTCCGGATTCCTGGGCTGGCTGCGGCCGGAAGGTAAGACCGATCTCTATGTCAACCTGCGTTGCGTAGAAATCGGAGAAAAGATCCTTACCTTGTTTGCCGGCAGCGGATTGTTGAACAATTCCATCGTCAACGAGGAATGGCAGGAAACGGAAGAAAAGATGTGGACGATGAAATCCATCATCTCATAATTCATAATTCAGAATTAAGATTCGTGTTTACAGACAAGAATTCCATCCTTCAGCTTGTAGCTTTGCTGAAAGAACATGAAGTAAAAAACATTGTATTGTGTCCGGGGAGTCGAAACTCCCCGATCGTACATACGTTTGTTTCGCATACGTATTTCAATTGCCATTCGGTGACGGATGAACGGAGCGCCGGCTTCTTTGCTATGGGGCTGGCGTTGCACGGCGGCAAACCGGCAGCGGTGGTCTGCACCTCTGGCACGGCCTTACTGAATATGCATCCGGCCGTAGCGGAAGCCTTTTACCAACAGATCCCTCTGATTGTCATCTCTGCCGACCGGCCACAAGGAAGGATCGGACAGATGGACGGGCAAACCATTCCCCAACCCCAGGTATTCGGTTCACTGGTCAAGAAATCCGTCAACCTGCCCGAAGGCAATACCGAAGAGGACAGATTGTATGGCAACCGCTTGATCAACGAAGCCTTATTGGCACTCAGTCACCACGGCAAAGGACCGGTACATATCAACGTTCCATTGAACGAACCGCTGTTCAGTTTCACTACCCCGGCGTTACCGGAAGTACGGACAATCACCCGTTACCAGGGACTGAATGTGTACGACAGGGACTACAACGAACTGATCGCCCGATTGAATAAATACAACCGCCGCCTGATGGTGGTCGGGCAGATGACGATGATCTACCTCTTCGAGAAGAAGATCAGCAAATTGATATACAAACATTTCGCCTGGCTGACGGAACATCTGGGCAACCGGACCATTCCCGGCATGGCGATCCGCAACTTCGACACCCTCCTCTATACCCTCTCGGAAGAGGAAAAGGAGAAACTGAAGCCGGAACTGGTCATCACCTACGGTGGGCATACCGTTTCCAAGCGATTAAAGAAATTTCTGCGCAACCACCCGCCCCAAGAGCATTGGCATATCTCCCTCGACGGAGAAGTGATCGATCAGTTCGGTTGCCTGACAACAGTGATCGAGATCGATCCTTTCGAGTTTATCGAGAAGGTGGCTCCCCTGATGGAGAACCGGCCTTGTCCGTATCCCCAACTCTGGGAAACGCTCTCGCGCAATATCTCCGCGCCGGAGTTTGCCTATTCCGAGATGGCTGCCATCGGCGCATTGATCCATTCCTTACCCGTGCCTTGCGCCCTGCATCTGGGCAATAGCTCCCCTATCCGTTACGCGCAACTCTATACCGTGCCCGAAGAGGTGGAAGTATTGGGCAACCGGGGCACGGCCGGTATCGACGGTTCCTTATCGACGGCATTGGGTTATGCCTATGGCTCGGACAAGCTTAACTTTATCGTGTTGGGCGACCTGAGTTTCTTCTATGATATGAACGCCCTGTGGCACGCCCATATCCGCCCGAATGTACGGATCCTGTTGATCAACAACGGCGGCGGTGAGATCTTCCAGGCGATCCCCGGCTTCGATATGCCGGAAGAGACCCAGCGTTTTGTGACTGCCACCCATTCGGCCACCGCCAAAGGCTGGGCTGAAGAACGTGGCTTCCTTTACACCGCCATACGGAACGAGGAAGAGCTGACGGCAGCCCTGCCCGCATTTGTGCAAACAGAGAGTGAAGCCCCTCAATTACTGGAGGTCTTTACCGATAAAGCCGAAGACATACGCCTATTGAAAGCATACTATCATCAGTTGAAAGTTGAAAATTGACAATTGCTTTACGCTTCGCTAAGCGATTTTCAATTCGTAATTCGTAATTTTTAATTCGTAATTAATATATGAGAGACTGGACTACAATCAAAATATACGAAGAGATTCTCTTCGACTATTATAACGGCATTGGCCGTATCACCATCAACCGTCCGCGCTACCGGAACGCGTTCACGCCGACTACGACCGCTGAGATGAGCGATGCCTTGCGTATCTGCCGGGAAGAAGCGGATATCTGCGTGGTGGTATTAACAGGCGCCGGTGATAAAGCCTTTAGCTCCGGGGGTGATCAGAACGTGAAAGGACATGGGGGGTATATCGATAAAGACGGTATTCCCCGTTTGAGTGTATTGGATGTGCAAAAGCAGATCCGTTCGATTCCCAAGCCGGTGATTGCCGCGGTGAACGGCTATGCTATCGGGGGCGGACATGTACTGCATGTGGTCTGCGACCTGTCTATCGCTTCCGACAATGCGATCTTCGGACAGACAGGCCCACGGGTGGGTAGCTTCGATGCCGGCTTCGGTTCTTCTTATCTGGCGCGGGTCGTCGGACAGAAGAAAGCCCGCGAGATCTGGTTCCTCTGCCGCCAGTACAACGCGCAGGAAGCCTTGGATATGGGCTTAGTCAATAAAGTCGTTCCCTTGGAACAGCTCGAAGACGAATATGTGCAATGGGCGGAAGAGATGATGCTCTTAAGTCCGCTGGCCCTGCGCATGATCAAAGCCGGATTAAACGCCGAACTCGATGGGCAGGCCGGTATTCAGGAGTTGGCCGGCGATGCCACCATGCTCTATTATATGACCGAGGAAGCCCAGGAAGGCAAACAGGCCTTTCTGGAAAAGAGAAAGCCCAACTTCAAACAATATCCTAAGCTCCCTTAAAGCCCTTAAGCCCCTTATTCCCCTTTAGGGGCTTAAGGGGAATAAGGGGTTTAAGGGGTTTAAGGCTAAGGCGGCACTACTTTTATGAAAGCATTCCCTCTTCTCCTCAAAGAATTGTCAATTGTCAAACAACGTTCGCTTAGCGAAGCGCAAAGCAATTGTCAATTGTCAATTATCCCTTACACCCTGCCTTTCCGGCAGCCGGCAGGGACTTCGCGTGGTGTCTATACCGTCAGGAAGGGTTATTATGTGATTATCCATTCATTGGATGATCCGGCGCGTTGGGGTATCGGGGAATGCGCGCCATTGCCCGATCTGAGTATCGATGCGATGGCGGACTACGAATATGTCCTGGGGAAGATGTGCCGGGCGTTGGAGAAAGAAGGTGTACTCGATCCGGAATGTTTCGGTCCCTACCCTTCGATCCTGTTTGGGTTGGAGACGGCTTTATTGCATTACCACCGGGGGAGTTATGCCTTATGGGATACACCTTTTGCCAGAGGAGAAACAAGTATTCCGATCAACGGCTTGATCTGGATGGGTGATTTCCCGACCATGCAAGAGCAGATCAAAGCAAAGATCGACGCCGGCTTCGAATGCATCAAACTAAAGATCGGCGCGATAGACTTTGAAGAAGAATTACGTTTACTCAAACAAGTCCGGCAGGAATTCAGCGCGCAAGACATCCAACTGCGGGTAGATGCCAACGGCGCCTTCACGCCCGAAGAAGCATTAAATAAACTCTTCCGTCTGGCGGATTACGATATCCATTCCATCGAACAGCCGATCCGCGCCGGGCAGTGGGAAGAGATGGCGCGCCTGACCGGGATCAGCCCGATCCCTATCGCGCTCGACGAGGAATTAATCGGCAATTACACTTTAGAAGAAAAACAAAAACTACTCGATACGATCCAACCTCAATACATTATCCTCAAACCAACGCTTCACGGCGGACTGACCGGCTGCCAGCAATGGATCGAAGAAGCGGAACAAAGAAAGATCGGCTGGTGGGCTACCTCGGCATTGGAAACGAATATCGGCTTGAACGCCATTGCCCAATGGACCGCCACATGGGACAATCCGTTACCGCAGGGATTGGGTACCGGACAATTGTTTACCGACAATATGCAAGTGCCTATCGATGTCCGTAACGACCAACTGCGATTTGATCCAAAGAAAAACACTGCCCTGCCTTCCTATCATCAGCTTTATTTTCCGGCGCAAAGAGACCGGAAGAACCCGTATGGCAACTACTATTCGTTTGCCGAACAAAGCTTGTCGGTCATTACAGAGGAGGTCCCCGATGAACTATCCGCTTTTACCGCTGAATGGCATAAAGACAGTCCTTATGTTCCCGTGCAGACCTCCGGTTCGACCGGAACACCCAAACAGTTTCAAGCCCGCAAGGAGTTTATGAGGCAAAGTGCACGTATGACCTGCGACTTCTTCCACCTCAAACACGGGGATCTCATCCTCCTATGCCTGCCTCTGCAATATATCGCCGGCAAGATGATGGTCGTCAGATCAGCTATTGCCGGTTTACGTATATACCCTGTAAAACCTTCTGCCCACCCGTTGGCTGCCGAGATCAAACCGACAATCACCTTTGCCGCGATGACGCCCATGCAGGTGTACAACAGCCTTCAAGTATCCGAAGAGCGGAAACGATTAAGGAAAATCAAGAAGTTACTGATCGGCGGCGGACCGTTAGATCCCGCGCTCGAAAAGGAGCTGCGTAAGTTCCCCCGGGAGATCTATATGGGTTACGGTATGACGGAGACCCTCTCGCATATCGCCCTGCGTCGGATCAACGGACCGGAAGCCTCGGAGTATTACACGCCTTTCCCTACGGTCAAGCTCTCCCTGTCGGACGAAGGTACCCTGGTGATCGATGCCCTTTTGATCTGCGAAGAGATCCTGACGACAAACGATCGGGCGGAGATTCGTCCGGACGGTAGTTTCCGTATCCTGGGACGAATAGATAATGTGATCAATAGCGGCGGTATAAAAATACAGATCGAAGAGCTGGAAGATACGCTTCGTTCCGTTATTTCTACTAATTTTGCGATTACGTCGGTATCTGATCCGCAGTTTGGCGAGGCAGTCGTACTGCTTATGGAAGAAGAACCGGACGGCAAATCGTTGCCGCTGGATAATCTGCCGGCTTACCAGCGTCCGAAGTTCGTCCTGCGAACCGAAGCGATCCCCCTGACGGGAAACGGGAAGATAGACCGGAGGGGTTGTAAGCGGTTGGCAATGCAGTTGATAAACCGATAAAAGAATGACTCTTTGCAAACGAAGACTAAACAATACATAAATATAATCATTATGAAGAAAATCTTATTATCCCTATGCTGTGGTCTGTTGTTCTCTTCTTTCCTTTTGGCACAAAGTGGAGAGAGCTGCCAGTTCCCGCAGGATCCGACGTTAGAGGTGCTCGAACGCTACAAAGGGTTCGACAGCCTGGTCCTTTTGGACAGTATCTCCGTATCGGTCGAGCCGACCGGTTCAGGTTCATTCGCGATTTATCAAAGCATCAAAGTGCTGACGCCCAAAGGGGCACTGGCCAATCGCGTGATCAAGTATGATTACGATCCACTGACCGCCTTTGCCGAGTTCCGGCAAGTGACGATCTACCGGGCGAATGGGGATATCATCAACCTGGATGTCACCCAGGCGTGCGACTACGCCGCTCCCGCACGAGCCATCTATTGGGGCGCCCGTCAGATCATGATTGAAGTGGGACGCCTCGAACCGGGCGATATCATCGAATATCAGATTGCCAAGAAAGGCTTTACCTACGCTTTATTGACGGGCAGTGCCGACGAAGACAGCCGTTTCATTCCACCCATGCGGGGACATTTCTACGATATCGTTCCTTTCTGGGTTAATGATCCGACCCTGCGCAAGGTCTATAAGGTCAGCCTACCGGTCGAGAAAGAACTGCAATTCAAATTCTACCAAGGTGAATGTGCCTCCTCGATGTTCTTCGAAGACGGGAAGAAAGCCTATACTTTTGCCTTGGAGAACGCATTGCCGACACCTCGGGAGCCAAATATGGTCGATCTGTTCGACGCAGCACCGAAACTATTCATGTCTTCCACCCCGAGCTGGGTCGACAAATCCCTTTGGTTCCATAAGGTGAATGAAGATTACGATAGCTTTGCTCCCCTGCCCGAAGCACAGAAGAAAGTGAATGAGATCATCAAAGGCAAACACACGGAGATGGACAAGATCGCAGCCCTGACGCATTGGGTAGCCGATAACATCCGCTATTCGGGCATCTCGATGGGCGAAGGCGAAGGCTTCACCTTGCACAATACGTTGATGAACTTCACCGACCGTTGCGGGGTATGTAAAGATATCGCCGGCACCTTGGTTTCTTTCCTGCGCATGGCAGGCTTCGAGGCTTATCCGGCCATGACCATGGCGGGCAGCCGGGTGGAGAAGATCCCGGCGGACCACTTCAACCATTGCGTAGCAGTAGTCAAACTCTCCAACGGTACCTATATGCCGCTCGACCCGACCTGGGTTCCTTTTACCCGTGAGTTGTGGAGCAGCGCCGAGCAACAACAGAACTACCTGCCGGGCGTTCCCGAAGGTTCCGATATCCTGGAGACACCGATCTCTCCGCCGGAAGATCATTACCTGCGTATCAACGCAACGAACCGGATCGATGCCAAGGGTACGCTTCACGGACAGTTCACCATCACTGCTGAAGGACAGACCGACCGGGGTGTTCGCCGCATCTTCACCTCCGGCTGGCAGACCGATTGGGAGAACTCGCTCGAACGTGAGCTCTTAGTGGTCTCTCCTCTGGCGAAACTGAAAAAGGTCGACTACGGTAAGAACCCGAAAGACTACCAGGCAGGTCCGATCCGCATCAGTTTCACCTATGAGATTCCCGGATATGCCGTCGCCGGAAAGGATGAATTGGCATTCAAACCCCTGGTGATGACCAACCTCTACGCCGCCTTGAAGTCTTACCTGCGTATCGACACCAACCTGGAGACGCGGAAGTACGGCTTCAAAGATGCCTGCTCCCGCCTGGTCGAGCTCAACGAGACGATCCAGCTTCCCAAAGGCTATCAGTTGGTGAACGCGCCGAAGGCCGATCAACTCCAAAGCCATGCTGCCGACTTCAAAGGCGCACTGCAGCAGGAAGGCGATAAGATCCGCTTCTCGAACACCCTGGCCTTGAAGAAAAGAGTCTATGAGCCAAATGACTGGGTCGGCTTCCGCTCGGCAGTGAACACGCATAAGGCGTACGGAGACTACCTGATTGTAAAGAAATAACCGCTAAAGATTAATCGTATGACAACACTACATAAACTTATCGGGCTGATCGCCCTCCTGACATGGACTTCCGCAGCGTATGCCGCCCCGGAAGCAGAATACGGCAAGGTCTCGAAGAGCTGGACGCTTCAGACCGACGGTAGCCAGGAATACCGCTACGCCATGGAACTCACACTCTTTACCCATACGGCAATGAACAGCACCTACGGGGAAAGCTTTATCCTTTATAACCCGGAATACCAGGAAGTAAAGATCCATCACTCCTATACCCGCCAGGTAGACGGCACGATCATTCAGACACCGGACAATGCGTTTGTGGAAGTATTGCCTCGCTTCGCCGCCGATGCGCCGGCATGGAACCACCTGAAAGAACTGGTCGTCGTGCATACCGGATTGGAACTGGGGGCTACGATCTATCTGGATTATTCGGTGCAGACCAAAGCAGGATACTATCCGGCATTGGATATCTATGAGTTCCTGCAAGAGACTTCACCGGTCAAAGAATACCGGGCAACGGTAAGTGTTCCGGAGAACGCTCCCTTCGAATGGCAGCTCACCGGCTCCAATGCCCAGGTGAATGAGACCAAGCAACCGGGGACGAAGACCTTCAGTTATACCTTGCGGAACGTGCCCGCTTCTTCCCGCGAGCCTTTCCAGCCGCAGAACAAAGAGAATGTCCCCTGCCTGGCGGCAACGACTTACGGTTCTCCCGCCCAGGCGTTGGCTGTACTGAACAAAGAGCTAAATAAAGGCCAGCAGTTGGAAGCCATCGGTTTTGCCGAGTACATCACCGAACAGGGGAAAGACGACCAGGAGAAAGCCGACCTGATCCGCAAGCATCTGGTACAGAATATGGCAACCGCCGCCATCCCCCTGGTGCAGACCGGTTACCGGATGCGTGATATGGAGACGACGCTGCGCAGCGCTTACGGTACGGTGGTCGAGAAGACCGGCCTCTTACAGGTGATGCTCAAAGCCGCCGGCCTGCCTGCCGAGATCCTTGTACTCTATCCGGGCAACCTGCAGGAGGAAGTGCATGGCTTGGCTGCCATCAAGCAGTTGCTTGTCAAGACACGGATCAATCGGGAAGATATCTACCTCTCGCCACTCAGCCTCGCTGCGGCGACACCCGCTTACCGCGGCGATCTGGATAAAGCCTACAAACTCTCCGGCGAAGAATGGGCGATCCTACCTTCCCCGATGGAGATCAGCGAAAAGAAAGAACTCACCGTCAATGCCAAGCAGGCCCAAAACGGCTATGTCGTCTGCACTTTGCCGACTATCCCTTCCGGCATAGATACTTGGGGCATGCAAGCTCTGAACAGCAAACGAAACGGTGTATTCGAGATCCCGGCACCGCTCCGGGAGGAGATCACCTATACGATCAAGGTTGAAGACGGCCTGCAACTGCAAACGCCGGCACAAAACCAAAGTATCGAGAACGCTTTCGGCCGCTTCACGCAAACGATCACTCCGCAAGGCGATCAGATCGAAGTCAAGCGAACCATCGAATTGCGCCAGAGCCAGTATACGCCGAAGGAGTATTCGGAGTTGAGGGAACTGGTGAATGGATGGATGAGCCCGGCGGGGAGGACGCTGTTGTTTAAGAATTAGAAGGTTAGGAACTCATAAGAATTCATAGGAACTCATAAGAACTCATAGGATTTCCAAGCTTCTTATGAGTTCTTATGAGTTCCTATGAATTCCTATGAGTTCTTATGAGTTCTTAAGCCCTCCCCTTGCCCAATAAAGAAAATCCCTTACCTTTGCCCCAGTATTCACCAACAAACACTCAGATGTAGGATTCTAAGTAACTGTCAGTCAATAAACCTGTTTATTCACTTCGCGCAGCGGCTCTCGCCCGAAAGCCTGTTGCCGGCAATTATTTAGTACATCATGAGTTTAGCTATTCAACAGATATCTTATATCCATCCGGATAACGAGACGTTATTCCGCGACATCCACCTGATCGTGAACAAAGGCGAGAAGGTCGCCCTTTTGGGACCCAACGGCTGTGGCAAATCCACCCTGTTACAGATCATCAGAAAAGAAATTCTTCCCACGGAAGGAGAGATCATCTCTTCTTCCGCCCCCTATTACGTGCCTCAGCACTTCGGACAGTACGATACGCTTTCGGTTGCCCAGGCCTTACGGATCGACCGGAAGTTAAAGGCTCTCTACGCCATCCTGGCGGGGGATGCCGCTGCCGAATACTTCGATCAGTTGGACGACGACTGGAGTATCGAAGAGAGAAGCCGTGCCGCCCTCAGCGGTTGGGGATTGGAACATATCGCCTTCGATCAACCCTTCGCCAGCCTCAGCGGCGGGGAAAAGACCAAAGTATTCCTCGCCGGCCTGCAAATCCATACGCCTGAGATCATCCTGATGGATGAGCCCAGCAACCACCTGGACGCGCAAAGCCGACAGAAGTTATATCAGTTTATTTCCAGCAGCCCGGCGACGATCCTCGTTGTCAGCCACGACATCACCCTGCTTAACCAGTTGTCATTCATGGTTGAATTGGGGAAAGAAGGCATCACCGCTTACGGCGGCAACTACGACTTCTACAAAGCGCAGAAACAGTTGCAACTCGAAGCCCTGCAATCCTCCCTGGAAGAGAAAGAGAAAGAGCTTCGCCTGGCGAAGAAGATCGCCCGCGAGACTGCCGAGCGCAAGCAGAAGCATGAGGTGAGAGGCAAGAAGCAGAAAGAGAAGAGCGGCGTGGGCAAGATGGCGATGGACACCTTGCAGGACAAAGCCGAGAAGAGCGCCTCCAAGCTCAAAGACGTGCACGAAGAGAAAAATGGACAGTTGCAGAAAGGCATCGAAGAATTGCGCAAAGCTCTGCCCGACAACCGGGCGATGAAGGTCGACTTCAATGCCTCCGCCCTGCATACGGGTAAGATCCTGATCAAAGCGGAAGCGATCCAATTCGGTTACAGCGAGATACCACTCTTTATCAATCCCTTAAGTTTCACTATCCGCAGTGGCGATCGCTGGGTGATCAAAGGCAATAACGGCTCGGGCAAGACTACGCTGATCAAGCTGATCACCGGACAGCTCTCTCCCACCGGAGGAGAGATCGAGCGGGCGGACTTCACCTATCTCTATATCGACCAGGAGTATTCCCTGGTCCGGAACGAATTGACGGTCTACGAGCAAGCCGAGCAATACAACAGCCGCCACTTCGCCGAACACGAGGTGAAGATGCTGTTAAGCCGGTACCTCTTTCCATACGGCAGCTGGGACAAACCCTGTGCGAAGCTGAGCGGTGGAGAGAAGATGCGCCTGGCATTCTGCTGCCTGATGATCGGCAATCAGAAGCCCGACATGATCATCCTCGACGAGCCGACGAACAACCTGGATGTGCAGAGCATCGAGGTGATCACGGCGGTGATTAAGGAGTATAAAGGGACGGTTGTGGCGGTTTCGCATGATGGGTGGTTTGTGGGGGAGATTGGGGTGAGGGAGGTTTTAGAACTCATTAAGAACTCATAGGAACTCATAGGAACTCATAAGAGCTCATAAGAGCCATAAGAACGAAAGAACTCATAGGAATTCGAGCAATCCTATGAGTTCTTATGAATTCTTATGAGTTCCTATGAGTTCCTAATTCCCTCCCTACTGACAATGCTCCCTTATCAGCCGACCAGCCAGTGGGTCGCCCAGTTCTTTGGCTTTTTCGAAGAGGGGGCATGCTTCCATTTTCTTGTTCTGGCGGACCAGGCAGACACCTTTCAGGCGGTAGCAGGAGGCGAAGTCGGGCGCCAGGGCCAGGGCTTTATCCAGGCTTCGGATCGATTCGTCGTATTTCTCCTGGCGCAGGTAGATCGAAGCTTCTTCCGCCAGGTAGTTGGGTTCCTGCGGTCGCATCTTGAGGGCCGCCTGTATATCTTCGAGCGCACCGGCGATATCGCCGCCGCGGAAACGCGCCTGCTGACGGTAGTAATAGAAACTATCGTCGACATGACCGTTCAACATGTCGTAATATAGATTGTAGTCGGCGATGGCTTCGTCGTACATCATCAGTTTCATCTTGTAATCGATCCGTTCCAGGAGATAGGCCAGCGTTTCGTTGGTCGGCTCGGGGCCGGTACGCACAATGGCGCTGTCCAATAAGACGATCAGGTCGCTGATATTCGTGCCCGGAATCTGCTCTTTCGCTTTAGCCGCCCAGTAGAAAGAGGAAGGCGAAGCGATCTCGCTTTCATTCACCTGCGCATAGCTTTCGTAAGCCTGCTCGTAGATCCCCATCGTGAAGTAGATATCCCCTTCCAGCTGATGATAAAGCGGTTGATCCTTTAGCTTGATCGCTTCCTGAAGGGTTTTCATCGCATCGGTCAGGCTCCATCCCTGATCGACGAAGGTCGTATCATGACTGGCCACGTCGAAGATCACTTTGGCCTTGGCATAAAGGATATCATTCTTCTCTCCTGTGCCCAACTTCAGGGCCGCTTCGTAATCTTTCTTCGCCAAATCCAGAAAGCTATTCGCCGGCTGAGCTGTTGCTTCGGCCAGATCCGTATAGCGATAAGCATAATGAGAGGCACGACTCAGGTAGGCATCGAGGCTATTCGGGAAGGTGGCGATATAATCATTCAATGTTTCCAGATAGGTCGTGGCATCCTGTGAGCTCGACAACAGATAAAGCGCCACCTGCGCCTGCTCGGGATCTGCCGGCCAGGCTTTCCGGATACCGATATCGGTATAGGTCTTACTCAACAGGTCGACAGACGAAAGCGTCAACGAGCGGATATAACCCGCCGAGATCGCGTAAGAGATCGCCTTGTCGCCCCCCGCATCATCCTGCATCAGGCCCAAAGCCAAACCGTCTTCCGTCAAGACCGGCACGTTCATGGCCTGGGGAGAGTCGAACGGGATCGTCGTCTTGTAGTAACCGTAAGGCGCCGTGACCGTACTGACTTCGGTGATCGTTCCCTGACTGAAAGCCGTACTCTTGCCTTTGGCATAAGGAAGCATATAAAGGGCAGCCCCTACCGCTTGGGGTTCATTGGCTACGGTCAGGTAAACCACTTTCTTCGGCACATTCGCCTTCACCCGGATCACGTCGTACAGATCGTTGGCGCCCAGGATGGAGACGACCGGATAGGTATTACCGTCGGTATCCGTGACGGTGGCTTTCTCCGCCCCTTTGAAAAGGGTATAACCGGTAAGCACTTCGCCGGTCTCGGTCACAAAGAAACCCGTTCCGGTATGGAGCGTCTTATTCTCTTTTCCGTAAGTCGTGATCGTCACCACTGCCTTACGCTGCTTCTCCAACCATTTGGGCGCTTTCTTCTGAGCCGCCAGCGCAAACGTCAGGCAACACATCATCACCAATAAGCCTATTCTTTTCATTCCTATCTGTTTGTTAATGACGCAAAAGTAATTATTTATCTTTATTGCCGGGCTATTTCCGGTTATTATTGTCTGAATCAGGATTCTCAGGATTTAATAAATTCACAGGATCCGGGAATTCAGAGACTAACTATATCCTGTAAATTTATTAAATCCTGAGAATCCTGATTCAGACCTTCTTCTTTAGATTGGGTAGGAACCAAGTCACCAACCCCAGGAGCGGCATATAGGCGCAAAGATGGTAGACCGCTTCGATTCCATAGACATCCGCCAGGCGTCCGAGGATGGCAGAGGCGATACCGCCGATGCCGAAAGCAAAACCAAAGAAGAGTCCGGAGACCAATCCCAATTTATACGGCAAAAGTTCCTGTGCATACACCAGGATCGCCGGAAAAGCGGAAGAGATAATCAGTCCGATGCAAAACGTCAGGACGACGGTCCACGTCAGTCCGACGTAAGGCAGTATCAGTGTGAAAGGCGCCGCCCCGAGGATCGAGAGCCAGATCACATATTTCCGTCCGATGCGATCGCCCAGCGGTCCGCCCAAGAGCGTGCCGATCGCCGTGGCCACGAGATAGACAAAGAGCAACACCTGCGAATGGGAGATCGTCACGTCGAACTTCTCGATCAGATAGAAAGTATAATAACTCGACAGACTTGCCGTATACACATATTTGGAGAAGATCAGCAACAATAGGACCCCGATGGCAAAGACCGTCTGCCGCAGTGGCAAGGGCATGACGACGGCAGTTTTCGCTTCGGCCCTCTCCCGTTTGATACGGGTCAGGTAACGCTTATACCATTGGGTGATGGGGATCATGATCAGGATCGCCACGAAAGCGAAGATCGAGAACCAGGCGATGTTTTGCCTGCCGTAGGGTGCCACCAGAAAAGCCACCAACAGCGGTCCCAGCGCTCCACCGAAGTTACCGCCCACCTGAAAGATCGACTGCGCCAATCCGCGTCGGCCGCCGGAAGCCAGCGAAGTGATGCGCGACGCTTCGGGATGGGTCACCGACGAGCCGATCCCCACCAGAAACACCGAGATTAAGATGCCATAGAAAGAAGTCACCTGCGAAAGGCTCACCAGCCCCACCAACGTAAAGCTCATGCCGATCGGCAAGGCGCGGCTCACAGGGTATTTATCGAAAAACCAACCGACAACGGGTTGAAACACGGAAGCCGCCAACTGATATGCCAGCGTAATAATGCCGATCTGCGTAAAGCTGATCAACAGTTCCTCTTTGATCAACGGATACGAAGCGGAGATCACCGACTGCAAGGCATCGTTGATCAGATGCACCATACTCAAGGCGATCAATACCCGGAAAGAAGTCTTATTCATCTGCCGTATGCAAGATAAAGGTGGTCGCCCCGATCGTTACGATCGCGCCCGTTTCGATATTCACCCGTTCGTTCTTGCCCAACAGGGTGTTGAAAAGGAAAGTGCCCGTCAGGCTGGGGAAGTCGCGCAACGAATAGATGTATTTCCCTTCGGTATCGGCCTTCACCTGGATCACACAATGCTTGCGTCCCATGCTCGGATCGCTCGTGATGATCGGCACATCCACGCCGTCGGTATCTTTGTTGCGCCGTCCGATCACGTTGTCGCCTTCTACCAGCGGCAGTTCCTGCTTGTAGCCGAAGCTATTCTCGATCACCGAGATATATCCTTTGGAGAAATCGGCCTCTTTCACCTCTTCCAACTCACCGTCTTTCGTGCGGACGACCTTCCGTCCCAGACGGATCTTAAACTGGTGCCCACATTGCGGACAGACAAACGCCAACACCTTCCCTTGCGGGAAACGGGTCTCATCGAATGCCATTTGATTGTCGCACTTGGGGCAGAATATTCGTTTCATCTCTTTGGGTCTGCTGTTTCGCGCACAAAGATACGGCTTTATCCCTATTTTCCGCTTTATTACGGGCGCTTTTCCGAAAAGCAGGCTTTGCTTTTCCGGTACGCCGCCGGGAGTTTTGGGTAAGAGGTACGTCAAAAATATTTTTGAGGTACGTCAAAATCATTTTTGAGGTACGTCTAAATTCGTTTTGAGGTACCTCTAAATTTGTTTTGAGGTACCTCTAAATAATAAAGCCGGGCGGCTGTTGAAAAAACGCCGGTATAGCGTGCCCAAAAAAGCGCAGGAGAACGAGAAATATTCACTACATTTGTCTGCCTAAAAAGTAAACTGCCGAATGATCGATCAACCCACCATAGACCGGATCCTCGATGCGGCGAATATCGTCGACGTGGTATCCGAATTCGTCACGCTCCGTCGACGGGGCGTCAACTATGTGGGACTCTGCCCGTTCCACTCCGACAAGACGCCGTCTTTTTATGTCTCACCGGCCAAGAATATCTGCAAATGTTTCGCTTGTGGCGAAGGCGGCACGTCGGTGCATTTCGTGATGAAGCACGAGCAATTGGGTTACTTCGACGCCTTGCGCTTCCTGGCCAAGAAATACAATATAGAGATCCAGGAACGGGAGTTGACCGAACGCGAGAAGCAGGTACGCAACGACCGCGAGAGTATGTTGATCGTCAATACCTGGGCAGGGCAGTACTTTTCCAAGCTCTTGCACGAAAACGAAGAAGGACGCAACATCGGCTTGCGTTACTTTAAGGAACGCGGGTTCCGCGAAGACACGATAAAGAAATTCCAACTGGGCTACAGCCTCGACAAATGGGACGCGCTCTATCAGGAAGCGACCCAAAGTGGTTACAAAAAAGAATACCTGGAGAAAACGGGGCTGGTGATTGCCTACGAGAACGGCAAGGTGAACGACCGGTTTCGCGGCCGCGTGATGTTCCCGGTGCATACCTTGAGCGGCAAGGTGGTGGCTTTCGGCGGACGTATCTTGAAAAAAGACGACAAGACCGCCAAGTATGTCAACTCGCCCGAGAGTGAGATCTACCACAAAGGCAACGAGCTCTACGGCATCTTCTTTGCCAAGCAACAGATCGTCAAAGCCGACCGTTGTTACCTGGTCGAAGGCTATACCGATGTGATCTCCATGCACCAGGCGGGCGTGGAGAATGTCGTCGCCTCGTCGGGCACGGCATTGACGCAGGGACAGATCCGGTTGATCCACCGCTTTACCAACAATATCACCGTGCTCTACGACGGCGACGCCGCCGGCATCAAAGCAGCCCTGCGCGGGATCGATCTGCTGTTGGAAGAAGGCATGAATGTCAAAGTCGTTCTCCTACCCGAGAACGAAGACCCCGACTCTTTCGCCCGCAAACACAATGCCACGCAGTTCGCCGAATATATCCAAGCCAACGAAACGGACTTTATCCGGTTTAAAACCAAACTCTTGTTGGAAGAAGCCGGAGAAGACCCGATCAAACGCTCGGCATTGATCAGTGATATCGTGCGCTCGGTGGCCATTATCCCCGATAACATCGCCCGCACGGTATATATCCGCGAATGCAGCGGTATGCTGGAGATCGACGAACGGGTATTGCTCAACGAAGTCAATAAGATTCAACTGGCCAACCAGGAGAAGCGGGCGACCGCTACCCCACCGGCGCCTCAGGTTCCGGACTATCCCGGCTATCAAACCCAGGCAGCGGATCCGAATACGCCACCGCCCGACTTTCCGCCTCCGTTGCCCGACAACTACCTGCCGGAAGAAGGCGAAATGCCTCCGCCCCCACCCGAAGAGCATACACCCGTTGCCCCGGTGCCGCCACGTTCACCTTTCGAGATGTACGAGGCCGCCCTGTTGCGCTATGTCGTGCGCTACGGCGAGCAGGAACTTTACCACTATAAAGACGAAGAGACCGGCGAGGAAGAATCCTGTCTGGTGATCGACTATATATATAATGAGTTGGCGCAAGACGATCTCTCTTTCCAGAATCCGCTCTACAAAGAGATATTGGAAGAAGGCATAAGTCACCTGAACGACGAAGGCTTTATCGCCAGCCGGTTCTTCCTGCACCACCCCCACCCTGGCATCAGCCGGATGGCGGTCAACCTGATGAGCGACAAATACCAGTTGAGTAAGTATCATTCCAAATTCCGCGACCTGGAAAAGGAAGAAGACAAGCTGCAGACCTATGTCATCAAAGACCTCTTCGCTTTGAAAGACGCGTATATCAATCACCGGATCAAAACCGTTCAGAGTAAACTCAAAGAAGCCCAGCAGGCAGGCCAACACGAAGAAGTGATCCGGCTGATGACCCGGCTGACGGAACTGAACAAGATCAAAAACCTGCTCTGCAAGCAGCTGGGAGAAAGAATCGTGATAAAAATGTAAAGAAATAACCCGCCGCTGTGATTTATCCGGCGAACGGGCGACTAATAAGAAAGACTACTAAATAATAAAAAAACAAGTGTGTATGTACTTCTTAGAGACTGAGGATGTGGTGAAGCAGTTTGCCCATCACCGTGCCCTGGATAAAGTAAGTATTCAGGTTCCTCAAGGAAAAATATTCGGCCTCTTAGGCCCGAATGGAGCAGGAAAGACCACCCTGATCCGTATCATTAACCGGATTACCGCACCCGATAGCGGTAAAGTATTCTTCAACGGAAGAGAATCGCAGCCCGAGGACATCTATCAGATCGGCTACCTGCCGGAAGAA
Organism: Parabacteroides sp. PF5-6; assembly: GCF_029504695.1. Lineage (GTDB taxonomy): Bacteria > Bacteroidota > Bacteroidia > Bacteroidales > Tannerellaceae > QVMG01. Next base: position 136,483 of record NZ_JAQFIN010000007.1, on the reverse strand, counting down.
CGCGGCTTGTACAAAAAGATGAAAGTCGGCGAACAAGCCGTTTACCTCGCCCAGCTCAAAGGCCTCCCCTATATGACGGCGCGCGAACGATTGATCCATTGGTTCGAGAAATTCGATATCATGCCCTGGTGGAACAAAAAGGTAGAAGAGCTATCCAAAGGCATGCAGCAGAAGATTCAATTCGTTGCCACCGTGATCCACGAGCCGGCACTGTTGATCTTCGACGAACCGTTCAGCGGCTTCGACCCGATCAACGCCGAATTGTTGAAAAAAGAAATCCTCGAACTCAAAGAAGCCGGACATACGGTGATCTTCTCGACCCACAATATGGCGTCGGTCGAAGAGATCTGCGACGATATCGCATTGATCAACCGTTCGCAGGTCGTGCTCTCCGGACAGGTCGACGCCGTACGCGAACGCTACAAGACCCACAACTACACCCTGCGCATCAAAGGAAACCCCGGCACACTGCCCGCCTGGTGCACGGTGCTGGATGAGAAGGAACGCAACGGCATCACCGAACTGCGGATCCATAAAGCGGAAGATGTGGGCAATTCCGAACTATTGACCACCCTGGCCGGTCAATGTGAGTTGATCTCTTTCATGGAAGAAACGCCTTCGATGAACGATATCTTTATTAAAGTCGTATCCGAAAGTAACAGTCAAGAATCATGAATAAGATAGGATTAATTATCAAAAGAGAATACCTGCACAGGGTGAGTAAAAAGTCATTTATTATCATGACTTTATTGATGCCTCTGTTGATGGTGGCATTGGTGTTCGTGCCTCTGTGGCTGGCCAGCATCAAAGGCAGCGAGATCCGCAACGTGGTGGTGATCGACGCCACGGGTAAATACGCACCGTTGTTCGAAGATACGGAAAACTACCACTTCAGTCAGAGCCAGCAGTCGCTCGACGACTACCGCAACAACCCCGACAAAGAAGTCTATGCCATCCTCAATATCACCGGCGACCTCTTAGCCAATCCCAAAGCGGCCACCCTGTATTCCGAGAAACAGGTGCCCGGCGAACTGAGCCGTATCGTCAACCAGACGATACGCACCCAACTGGAAGACGACAAATTGGCGACTTTCGATATTGCCAATCTGAAAGAGATCATCGAAGAGAGTAAGGTAAGCTTTGATGTTCAGACGATCAAATGGAGTACGGACGGCACCGAGCAGGTTTCTTCGGCCGAGGTGGCGTCCATCGTGGGGATGATCTTTACGATGATCGTGTATATGTTTGTGATGATCTACGGCGCGATGGTGATGTCGAGCGTAGTGGAAGAAAAGACCAGCCGCATCATGGAGATCATGGTCTCCTCGGTACGTCCGTTCGATCTGATGATGGGAAAAATCATCGGCATCGGCATGGTTGGGCTGACGCAGATCTTTATGTGGGGCATCCTATTGGCCGTCTTCTTCGCCGGAGGCAGCTTCTTCTTTGGCGGAAGTATGGGTATGGATGCCGAAGCCTTGCAACAAGGCATGCAGATGGGCGCGGCATCGGGTGTCGAGATGGAAGCGATGAACCAGCCGGGCGCGAAGATCTTTGCCATGATCCATACGGTCAACTTCACCGAGATCGGTATCTTCTTCGTGATCTTCTTTATCGGAGGTTATATGCTTTATGCTTCACTCTTTGCGGCAATCGGCTCGGCGGTGAGCAATGCGGAAGATACCTCGCAGTTTATGGCGCCAATCACGATCCTGATGGTCTTTGCGCTCTATGCCGGGATCTACAGCATGGATAATCCCGACGGACCGCTGGCGTTCTGGTGTTCGATGATCCCGTTTACCTCGCCGATCGTGATGATGGTGCGCATACCTTTCGGTATTCCGATTTGGGAGCAACTGCTTTCGGTGGTCGTCCTGTATGCCTCGTTTATCGGCATGATCTGGCTTTCAGCCAAGATCTACCGGGTAGGAATTCTGATGTACGGGAAGAAGCCCAGCTTCAAGGAGATGGCGAAATGGTTGAAGTATAAATAAGGATTAAGGGGCTTAAGCCCCTTAATCCCCTTAAGCTCCTAATTACCCCATCTTACTAATCTTCCTTAACCGCTCTTCATCGATCAGTTTGATCTTACGGCCGTCCAGAGCAATGATATGCTCAGAGACAAAGGTGGATAAGGTGCGAATAGCATTGGAGGTCGTCATGTTCGACAGATTCGCCAGGTCTTCCCGGGCCAGGTAAATGCTCAGGGTAGCTCCGTCTTCTTCCAGTCCATAGCTATCTTTGAGGAATAACAGGGACTCAGCCAGACGCCCCCGGATATGTTTCTGCGTCAGATTGACCGTACGCTCGTCGGCCACCCCCAGGTCGATCGACAATTGACGGATAAAGAACATCGCTAACTGGGGATTCCCCATTAACAACTCCTCCACCACCGCCATAGGGATCATGCAGACAACCGAAGATTCAAATGCTGCCGCATTAGTCAGGTATGACTCCTGCGCAAAGGATGCCCGATAAGCAAAGTACTGGATGGGTTTGATCATGCGGATGATCTGGCTTCTGCCGCCTACCCCTTCTTTAAAGATCTTGACTTTGCCTTTTAATAAGCACATCATGTCCTTTGGTTCGTCGCCCTCACAGTAGATCAGTTCGTTACGCTTGAACTGCTGGATCGTCGAATTTTGCCGGAGAATCTCTCTTTCCTTTTCAGTCAAGACTCTCCATAACTCTGATAAACTAGCCGAAATATCGACTTCTACATTCTGTTGTTTAACCACGACTGCTGTATAACATACTTATGAAGCACAAATATAGAACATTATTTCCAAAACAATAACAGTTTTTCTTTGTTTTAATACGTCAGCCTATGACAATTGATACAAAAGAGTCGTATCTTTCGGGTAATAAATCAGTAATTTTGTCGTAAAGACCGTTTTAATATTGAACAGATATAGCGTCATATTATTCTTACTACTCCTCTCTGTAAGCCTCCGGGGCAAGACCCCAGACACTTATGGCGAGAATTTCATGTCTTTCCCTTATGCGACGGCGGAGTCCCGGTATCAGGCCGATTCGATCATGCAATACGTCATCGAACACTCCATTGAATATGCCAATGCGATCTCCCGATACAAAGCGGGCATCTACATCAAAGGGCGGACGGAGATTCTGAAAAACAATTTCCTCATCCAATATGCCAACCATCTCTTCCCGGTCGAACGCAAGAAGCCGGATGTGATCTTCGAGATGTTCAGCGAGTCCGAATACGAAGCGCCCAACCTCTACAAACATGACTTCAAGGCGGTAAATGGGAATACCATCCCCAGCCGTAGCAAACAGCAGGAGCTTATCTCGTTCCTCAACCTGAATGTCTATGCGCCGACGATCTACGACGAAGCGATCATCACCCCGGTTGGCCGCAAAGCCTTCAGATATTATGAGTTCAATCTGGAAGAGATCATCGAAGAAGACGACAGCCGGGTGTTCCGTATCCGTTTCCTGCCCAAGCAATGGAGCCAGAAGCTTACCAGCGGCGACCTCTACATCCGGGACAACGAATGGCGCATCGAAAAGATAGAGATGAACGGAAGAAATGACTTCGCGGAGTTCAATCTGGTGGTGAACTTCGGGCATAAATACGGACAACTGATATTGCCCAACACCTCCGATCTGTCGCTGCGCTACAAAGTATTGGGCAATGTGGTCGTAAGCACCTATCATTCGTCTTTCCACTACACCGAACTCGAATGGGTCAAACTGGAAAAGCTCAAAGAGAAAAAGAATGGCAAAAGGGAATGGAAAGCGCTCGACCTGTCGAACTACTATACGATCCTGTCCGACTCGATTCCTTTTGTCCGGGAAGATGACTATTGGGAAAACAAAAGAGATATCCCTTTGACCGATGAAGAAAAAGGCGTCTACGCGATCAATTACATCAAACCCAAAGCGAATGAGAAAGATACGACGGACGTGAACCACATGAAAGTGGCGGAACAGTTGATGAGCGACGCTACGTTCGACTTCTACTCGACGCGCGTTCGCTATTCCGGTTTGTTGAATCCCTTCCAGTTGAGTTATTCATCGCGCAACGGTGTAACCTACAAACAACGCCTGCGCATCACGAAGACCTTCAAAAACGATCGTCAACTGGTGATCCGCCCCGAGGTCGGTATCGTTTTCAAACGCAAAGAACTCTTTTACAAGCTCCGGAGCCAATGGCACTACAAGCCGGAGAAGATGGGTTCACTCGAGTTCGTGATCGCCAACGACAACCAGACGTATTCGTCCCAGATGATGCGCGACATCAACGATCATCTGAAAGACTCCCTGTTCAATTTCAACGATCTGAACCTGAATTACTACCGGCATTACTATGTCGACCTGAAGAATACGATCGAATTGTCGAACGGTTTCCTCTTTGAAGCGGGCGTCGGCCATCACAAACGCGTACCGGTCAAAGCGAAACCGGCCAAAGATCCCGGCGAGGACGTCGAAGAGATCATCAATGAGACCTATTACGACTTCATCCCCCGGATCAGTTTTACCTATACGCCCCGGCAATTCTACCGGATGAACGGCAAACGGAAAGAATATGTCTACTCCTACTATCCGACGATCTCACTGACCTTCGCCCGGGGGATTCCCGGTGTGATGAAAAGCACGGGTGACTATGGCCGGTTGGAGATGGATGTGCATCAAAGCCTGAAAATCGGCTCTTCCCTCAAGCGGATCAATTATCACGTGAGTGGTGGGCTTTATACGAAACAGAAATCGACCTACTTCGCCGAGTTCGAATACTTCGCCCGCCGGAACTTCCCGGAGTCGTGGGAAGAGCGCATCGGTGGGGTCTTCCATACCTTGCAAAGGGAATGGTTCAACGCCTCCGACAAGTACGTGCAATCACACATCATGTACGAGAGTCCTTTTATCCTGTTTAACCTCTTCGACAAGAGAGCCACCAAGCACGTACTCTCCGAACGCCTTTACCTGGGCCACGTATGCACGCCGGCATTGAACAACTATACGGAAGTAGGCTATGGCTTCGGTAATTCAATCTTTAACGTAGCTATCTTTGCCGGCTTCCACAAACACGAATACAATCGCGTGGGCTTCCGGTTCACGTTCGAGATTGAATAAGGGGAGTAAAGGCTTTAAGGGGATTACGGAAGAAGCCTGACAATCATCACCCCTTTATTGCTTTTGATGCGCTTGACGTAGGCGGATAAAGATTCTTTATTGATGATCACTTGCTTGGCAGCCGAAGAGGAGGCGTGGATAAAGATCAGTTCATCGTTTTGCCAATAGGCGATGCCGACATGGGAGAGATCCAGGCCGTTGATGGTAGTAACAAATCCGATCATATCGCCACTCTTGATCTCCCTACTCCGCGCGTCGATCTCTTCTTCCGGAATATAGAAATAAGAACGGGAACTGATCTCTTTTTCTTTCATTTCAATCCGCGCGATTCGTTCGGGGTTGCCGTTCAGCTGTTTGTAGCTCTCCGGATGGGTAGACATAAAAGAGAGATTCAAATCCAACGGCTTCCCTCCTATTTCTTTCGTTACATCCTTCACCAGCCCTTTACGTGCATTGACGTAGATCCAGTCCGACGTATAATGCAGGCGGTCGGTATAGTCGGTGATCCGCCCTTCCCGGTAACGCAGGTGTTGCAGGTTCCGGCAAAACGTATCAAAAGAAGGATCTTCGCTTTGAAGGGTTTGCGTCAGGCTGATCACATTCTCCACGAAGGTGGAGCAGTCCATCTCCCGCAGGTTGATCACCAGGCCTTCCGGTTCTTTCTCCAGGGTAGCGCCCACATAGGGCGTGCCGAGAAAGAAAAGGGCCGCTTCAACGATCAATTGATCCGTCGGCAGGTCCTTTTTCGCTTGCATCGTGGAGAGATAACGGGCGAAGATCGCCTGATCTTCCGGAGAGTAGTAACGTTCTTCTGCTTTGCCTTTCGCACAAGCACCCAGGAAAACAAGGCAGAGGGCGAGCCAAAATATAGGGTATGTATTCCGTTTCATATCTTATTCCTTTTTCGTAGCCAATTGATCCTGTAGTTTGATCAATTCATCCCGGTATTGTGCCGCTTCGATAAATTCGAGTTTCTTGGCAGCTTCCGTCATCAGTTTCTTCGTGCGTTCGATGGATTTCTCCAACTGCGGACGTGTCATATATCGGATCACCGGATCAGCCACCAGGCTGGCTTCCGGTTCGATATACATCCGTTGTTCCGCACCCGCAGACTTATCACTACCCAGAAGAGAGACACTTGTCTTGACGATCTGCGTAGGCGTAATACCATGCATCTCATTGTAAGCCAACTGCTTCTCGCGCCGCCGGCTGGTTTCTTCCATCGTCAGACGCATACTCTCCGTGATCTTATCGGCATAGAAGATCACCTTACCGTTCACATTACGTGCCGCACGTCCGGCAGTCTGCGTCAACGAACGATGCGAACGCAGGAATCCCTCCTTGTCGGCATCCAGGATCGCAACCAATGAAACCTCGGGCAGGTCGAGCCCTTCCCGTAAAAGATTCACCCCGATCAACACATCAAACAAGCCTTTGCGCAGGTCTTCCATAATCTGTACGCGCTCCAATGTTTCCACATCGCTATGGATATAGTTACACCGTATGCCCATCCGGGTCAGGTAAGCCGTCAGTTCTTCGGCCATGCGTTTGGTCAGGGTAGTGACCAGGATGCGTTCGTCCTTGGCGGCACGCAGGGTTATTTCTTCCATCAGGTCATCGATCTGATTCAAGGTCGGGCGCACATCGATGATCGGATCCAACAGTCCGGTCGGGCGAATCAGCTGATCGACCACTACCCCTTCGCTCTTCGCAAGTTCATAATCCGCCGGAGTAGCACTGACATAGATCGCCAGGTCGTTCAACGATTCAAACTCATCGAAGGTCAGCGGACGGTTATCCATCGCCGCAGGCAGGCGGAAACCATATTCCACCAGGTTCTTCTTCCGCGAATAGTCGCCGCCGTACATCGCACGGATCTGCGGAATCGTCACATGGCTCTCGTCGATCACCAAGAGGAAGTCTTTCGGGAAGTAATCCAAGAGACAGTAAGGCCGCTCCCCTTGTGCGCGTCCGTCGAAGTAGCGGGAGTAGTTCTCGATACCTGAACAATGTCCCAGTTCGCGGATCATCTCCAGATCGAAGGTGACCCGTTCGTAAAGTCGTTTGGCTTCAAAAGGTTTACCGATCTGCTTGAGGAACTCCACCTGGGTACCCAGGTCGACATCGATCTGACCGATGGCGTTGTTCAAGCGTTCCTGGGTGGTCACGAACAGGTTCGTCGGATAGATATTCAGTTCGTCCTGCTCGTCGATCTCTACACCCGTCTGCGGATTGAAAGAAGAGATGCGTTCGATCTCATCGCCCCAGAACTCGATGCGGTAGGCCACCCCATCGTAGCTTTCGATCGCCGGGAAGATATCCACCGTATCGCCGTTCACCCGGAACGTGCCGCTCTGGAAGTCGATCTTATTATTCATATACAAGGCATCGACAAACCGGCGCAACAGGACGTCACGGTCGATCACCATGCCCCGCCGGATATTCGTCACCTTCTCGGCAAACGCCGTCGGATCCGCCATACCGTACAGGCAGGAAACGGAAGAGATCACGATCACATCCTTCCGGCCCGACAAGAGCGAAGCCGTCGCCCGCAAGCGCAACTTATCAATCTCGTCATTGATCTGAAGATCTTTCTCAATATAGGTATCCGTCGTAGGCAGATAGGCCTCCGGCTGGTAATAATCGTAGTAGGAAACGAAATACTCGACCGCATTGTGGGGAAAGAAAGCGCTGAACTCACTGTAGAGCTGCGCCGCCAGGGTTTTGTTATGGCTCAATATCAATGTCGGCCGTTGGATCTCTTTGATTACATTGGCAATAGTAAAGGTTTTGCCCGAACCGGTCACACCTAACAGGGTCTGAAAGGGCACACCGGATCGGATCCCTTCGGTAAGCGCGGCAATGGCTTCCGGCTGGTCACCTGTAGGACTGAAAGCAGATGTTAATTCAAAATTCATTCGTTAGATTGTCTCTTCAGGCATAATCATCCAAAGGATGAGATAAACAATGGCGCCGGCAAAAACCGTAAAAACGGACAACAAGACGTAAGCCACACGTGCTATCGTCGGATCGATATCCAGATACTTGGCAATCCCGCCACACACACCGCCGATCATCTTTTCTGTTCTCGAGCGCATTAATCTTTTCTTTTGTTCCATGGTTGTTTCTTTCTTTGTAATTACTTTACAAAAGTAGTGATTCGCCTACACAATTACAAATTGAACCAGTAATTCAGTTTGACCATAAAGACATTTGTCGCCGGCAAGCCGAACATCCGGTTCAGGTTGTCGTTCCATCCACTCTCCCAATACGGATCGCGCTGCGACATGGAATGTTCCCAGACAAAGTACAAGGTAGATCCCGGTCGGTATTCCCAACGGGCCACCAGGTTGGAGCGAAACTCATTGAAGCTGAAATCCGGATCTTTGAAACGGTAGGCTACTTCCCCACTGCGCACTACGGAGTAGATCCCTTCCGAAAGTGAAATCTCCGCCGAAGTAAAGGTATGAAAACGCTCATCCGGCTGACGTGACTTCGGATCCATCGCCATCTTGAACGTATCGAACTTCCCGGTGGAAGTAAAAGGTGAGCCATAGAACTGAAGTGAGATATCGGGCGTGACATTCACCTGCACCTTCATCGTCAGTCCGTAAGTACGTTGCTCCAGATGTCCCACGATATAGGCGGGAGGAAGATAATCGTAATCTTTGACCGTCGCCACATATTCCATGTGATCCGTATTGAAGACATAGTTAAACTCGCCCGACAGGTAGACATGGTTTCCCCACTTATACGTCAGGCTGGGCGTCAAGGTATTGAACCGGTAATCGCCCCGCACATTATGATCGGCCGAATACTTCAGGGTGAAAGCCATGCGCTTTGCCTTATCCGTATTAAAAGAAGCGACTGTATTGTTCCATCCGCCGAAACGGATATCCGGCCCACCCCGCAGGCGGCGCGTATGCACCCAGTTCCAACCTCTCGTCTGCGCCACGGATAGTTCATAGCGGTTAATAAACATTGTCTTCCATTGCAAAGCGAGACTGTTTCCGTAGGAGCTGCCGCCATAATCCCATTGGTTGCCTTGCGTCAGGGTAAACGTATTGTTGCGAAAGATCTTCCAGGTATCCGTCTGCTTGAACTCAATCGTCGTCTCATTGGACAACTTATCCGCCTGCTTCAGGTAGCCGACATTGTTCAGGTCGAATCCGGGCGAAAGCCAGTTGAATGTCTCCGAGAACGACCAGCGCGCATTGCCTTTGCGCCCGACCTTCAGGTAACCGCCCGTACCATTCAGTGCCGTCCGTGTAGGATCTACTCCCAGATAATTCTGTGCCGAAGCCCGTTGATAATAATGTACCGGGCTTTGCTGAAGCAGTTGAATGGCTTCTTCGCTCCCCTGCAACGAGCTAAACATCGCTTTCAGGTCGATATAATACAAGCGGTTATTGAAATACTGCGTAAAATCAACGCCGGCCGTAAATGCATTCCGTACGATCCGGTCTTTCAGGTGCTGTTCGTTCAAGGCGCGGTTTACGGAAGTCAGCATCCCGCCCAAGAGGGTATTCCCTTTCCAGTTTTTCTGCACCCGGGCAACGGAATAGTTTGTCAACGGCTCCACGACCACCTTATCCTCCTGTCCGCCGGTAGTCACCCGGGCTGAGGAGCGTGCCGTCAAGCTCTGTACAATGCCCAATGTCAAGCCGTTCCGGTTCGTACCCGTCAGCTTCAAAGCGCCGATAATCGGCACATTCTCCTTCGTTTCCACAAAGTCGCCTCCCGGCGTATACGAAGGCATGGCCCCTATCCGGCGCGTATAAAACATCATATCGCTTCCGTTATTGAAATCCATGATATGCTTCCCTTCCAGGAAAAAAGGGCGTTTCTCGTCGTAGAAGGTCTCGTAAGCTGTCAGGTTCATCACCGAAGGATCGAGCTCAACCTGCCCATAGTCCGGATTGATCGTGATATCCAGGGTAAAATCGGAGAGCGCCACCTTGGCATCCAAGCCGGCATTCCCATTCCAGTCGTTTCCTTTCTGGTACGGGCTTCCGGCAACCTTCGGGCTGCGCTGGTATTTCCCCATCACATAAGGTTGCAATTCGATGCCGCGCGGTTTGGGTAAGTCGTGCATCCCGTGCATCTCACCGAAAGAAAAGACATGCCCGTTATTCTTCAGGGGAATGATACTCCAGTTCTGCACTTCATTGTTGCGCCGGATAATGCGCCGCACATGCAAGCCCCAGATCCCCTCTTCGGATAGCTGGTTGTAACGAAGTTGACTGAAAGGGATGCGCAGTTCCGCCGTCCAGGAGGAATCGGCTTTGTTGATATGGGTACGTCCTTCCCAGACGGCATTCCAGCTCCGGTTGATATCCAGTTTATCGGTCACGATCAGGTCCGTCCGGTTCCCGCCCAGGTTCAGGTTGAACTCCGGCGCGGCACGGTAGTCATGATACGTATCGAAAGCAATACTGATCAGGTCGCCCAGGCTATTATCATCGCGGTTGCCGATAAACGCGTTCATGCCCTCCGGCACTTCATCCTTGCAATAGATCCCTACATATATATATCGGTCGTCGTACAACAGCTTCATCCGTGTCGGCGAGGGAGAAGGCTGGCGTTCATAGGGACTGACTTGCACGAAAGGCTCCGACCACTGCCCGTTCTCCGTCCAGAACGGCTCATCGATCCGCCCGTCCATCAACGGACGAATACCTTGTACACGGGTAATCGTATAGTTTCGTTTGTAGGCTTTATCCAGAGGAATAACCGAATCTTGCTGTGCCCAAACCGAGAAGTAACTGCATAAAAACAATATGGCGATGTAGTGTTTCATAATCGTATCAGATGAATATTCAAAAGTACGCATTTTCGCCGATTTATAATTCTATAACGTCCGGAACTTCTTGAATTCTTCAAAAAGTTCCTATCTTCGCAGCCATTAATATTCACTTAATTAACAGGATTATTATTATGAAGAGAAAAAGTTTTAACTTACTGATGGTTGCCGCACTGGCAAGTAGTGTTTTATTTTCATCTTGTATCGGATCTTTCAGCTTGAGCAACAAACTGTTGGACTGGAACCGGAATATCGACAGCAAATTCGTGAACGAATTGGTATTTATCGCTTTCTGGATCGTACCGGTGTATGAAATCTCTATGTTAGCCGACGTATTGGTGATCAACTCTATCGAGTTCTGGAGTGGAAGCAACCCGGTTGCCGACGCCGGTAAAGTAGAAACTATCGATACAAACAATGGCGTATATACCGTAGAAACGAAAACCGACGGATACCATATCCAGAAAAACGGAGAAGACAAAGCGATTGAGTTGGTATTCGATGCTTCCGACAAGAGCTGGAGCGTAGAAGCCGAAGGCGAAAGCACCAAACTGTTGCGCTTTGAAAACGAAGACGAAGTGGTCATGTTCTTACCTGACGGACAGGAAATGAATGTTGAATTAAGCCAGGCCGGCGTATTGGCATTCAAACAGGTAGTCGACAATTATACGTTTTACGCTGCACGCTAAGTCACTACAAACCTCCCGCTGCGGAGGCTTTGCATACTGAAAATATTTACACGGCCCTATTAGCCTCCCCAGCCGGGGAGGTTGGTGGGGCTTTAACACATAAAATACATGAAATACTCAATCACAAAAGCCCTCCTCTGTGCCTCCTTTTGTCTATTCACATGCGGAGCCGCCCAAGCAGAAAAGAAATTGCCCTATTGGCAAGACATCCAAACTGTAGCCGTCAACAAAGAAGCGCCACGTTCTTCTTTTATGACCTACCCCGACCGGGAAACAGCGCTGACCGCGCGCTTCGAGAACAGCGATTTCTATGAACTGTTGAACGGGACGTGGAAGTTTTACTTCGTCGACTCGTATAAAGACTTGCCCGAGAACATCACCGATCCTTCGGTCAATACCTCCTCCTGGCATGATATCAAAGTGCCGGGCAACTGGGAAGTGCAAGGTTTCGGCACGGCCATCTATACCAATCACGGTTATGAGTTCAAAGCACGCAATCCGGAGCCACCGTTATTGCCCGAGGCCAATCCGGTGGGTGTCTACCGCCGGGACATTGAAGTGCCTGCCGGCTGGGACGGACGCGATATATACCTGCATATCGCCGGAGCCAAATCGGGCGTATATGTCTACCTCAACGGCAAAGAAGTGGGTTATAGCGAAGACTCCAAGAATCCTGCCGAGTTCCTGATCAACCCGTATCTCCAACCGGGCAAGAACACACTCACCTTGAAGATCTTCCGCTGGAGCACCGGCTCATACCTCGAATGCCAGGACTTCTGGCGTATCAGCGGGATCGAGCGCGATGTGTTCCTCTGGTCGCAACCCCAAACCGGACTGCAGGACTTCCGCGTTGTCTCTACCCTCGACGACACGTACACCGACGGGATCTTCCGCTTAGCGATCGATCTGAAGAATAAAACAAAAAAAACGCTGCCTCTGACTATTGGCTATGAGTTACTTGACGCGAAAGGAAAAATAGTCACTTCCGAAGAAAAGAACATCTTCGTCAGCCCTTTCAATGCGCATACCGCTGCTTTCGAAGCGACTTTACCTAATGTTGCCAAATGGAGCGCCGAGTATCCGAACCTCTATAAATTATTGATGACCGTCAAAGATAACGAAGGTAAAGTACTGGAAGTCATCCCTTACAACGTAGGTTTCCGCCGAATGGAGATCAAACCGATCGATCAGATCGCCGGTAACGGCAAGCCTTACACCGTCTTCTTATTCAACGGTCAGCCGATCAAACTCAAAGGAGTCAATATCCACGAGCATAACCCCGAAACCGGTCACTACATGACCGAAGAGTTGATGCGCCGCGACTTCGAGATCATGAAACAAAACAACATCAACTCCGTACGCTTGTCACATTACACCCAGGATCGCCGGTTCTACGAGCTTTGCGACGAATACGGATTGTATGTCTACGACGAAGCCAATGTCGAGTCGCACGGTATGTATTACAACCTGCGCAAAGGAGGATCTTTAGGAAACAACCCCGAATGGCTTGTGCCGCACCTCTCGCGCTTCGAGAATATGTTCGAACGCAACAAAAACTATCCTTGCGTCACCTTCTGGTCGCTGGGTAACGAGGCGGGCAACGGTTACAACTTCTACCAGGGATACCTCTGGCTTAAAGAGAAAGACAAGAACCTGATGCAGCGCCCGGTCAACTACGAACGTGCCTTGTGGGAATGGAATACCGATATGTACGTGCCGCAATACCCCAGCGCCGCCTGGCTCGAGCAGATCGGTGCCGAAGGGAGCGACCGTCCGATCTGTCCGTCGGAATATGCCCACGCGATGGGTAACTCCACCGGTAACCTCCGGGGACAATGGGAAGCGATTTATAAATATCCGAACCTGCAAGGCGGGTATATCTGGGACTGGGTTGACCAGGGTATCCTCGAAGTCGACAAGAACGGACGCCCCTACTGGACGTATGGTGGCGACTACGGTGTGGATCAGCCCAGCGACGGTAACTTCCTCTGCAACGGTCTGGTGAACCCCGACCGCACCCCGCATCCGGCTATGGCCGAAGTGAAATACACGCACCAGAACATCTGGTTCGAACCGATCGATCTGGCCGCCGGAACGTTCAAAGTTCTCAACCGTTTCTACTTCACCCGCTCGGGTAAGTTCCAGATGTCGTACGCCATCAAAGAGAACCATAAAACAATCCGCACCGGCAAGTTCAAACTTGATATCGAGCCGCAAGGCACAGCTGAATATACCGTACCAATGGGAAATCTCAAACCTAAAGCGGGAGTGGAATACTTCATTGAATTCCGCGTCCATACATTGGCCGCCGAGCCATTGATTCCCGTTGGACATGAGATCGCTTACGAACAGTTCCAACTGCCCGTCGAAAGCCAGAAAAAGGCGTATAAGACCAGCGGTTCCAAGCTGTCACTGAACGAACATGGCGATAACCTGGAGGTGAACTCACCGAAAGTGAAGTTTGTCTTCAATAAGAAGAGCGGTCTGGTCACCTCCTACCAGGTAGACGGAACAGAATATTTCGCCGAAGGCTTTGGTATTCAACCAAACTTCTGGCGCGGTCCGAACGACAACGACTATGGTAGCGGCGCGCCCAAACGCCTGCAGATCTGGAAAGAAAGCAGCCGTAACTTCAAGGTGACCGATGCCTCGGCTACGATGGATGGGGACAACGCGCTGTTGAAGATCAGTTACCTATTGCCTGCCGGCAACCTGTATATCGTGCAATACAAAGTCTACCCCAGCGGTGTAGTCAACGTAGCCGCCCGCTTCACCTCTACCGAGATGGAAGCCACCGAAGTCGAGATGTCGGAATCCACCCGTACGGCCACCTTCTCGCCCGGCTCGGATGCCGCGCGCAAAGAAGCTTCGAAACTGATTGTTCCCCGTATCGGTGTGCGTTTCCGCCTGCCGGCCACGATGGAGAATGTGCAGTATTTCGGACGCGGACCGGAAGAAAACTACTGGGACCGCAAGGCGGGAACGGTTGTCGGTCTGTATAAGACAACTGCCGAAGCGATGTATTTCCCTTATGTTCGCCCGCAGGAGAACGGACACCATACCGATACGCGTTGGGTTGCCCTGACCGCCGGTAAAGGCAAAGGGCTGTTGATCGAAGCCGACGAACTGATCGAATTCAACGCCCTGCGCAATTCGATTGAAGACTTCGACTCGGAAGAAGCCCTGCCGCATCCGTACCAGTGGAACAACTTCTCACCCGAAGAGATCGCCAAGCGCAACGATGCCGACGCGAAGAACAGCCTGCGCCGCCAGCATCATATCAATGATATCACGCCGCGCAACTTCGTCGAAGTATGTATCGACTACAAACAAACCGGTGTAGCCGGCTACAACAGCTGGGGCGACCGTCCGCTGCCCGAGTACAGCCTGCATGCCAACCAGGAATACAACTGGGGCTTCACCCTGATCCCTGTATCCGGCGAAAGCAATATCCCCGGCAAAACCGGCTTCGAATACAAATAAGAAGGTCATTCCTTCCACCATACGACAAAGGCAGTCCCCAACGGGGCTGCCTTTGTTTTTGTAAAGAAAAAAACGGAACGTTTGAAGTAGCGAATGCAGAAGCCGTGCTTGCATGGATTATGCCGAGTCACGCCAAACGACTAATTTTAATGAAGATTTCAGATCATCCCGAACCGAAGGTCGCTTAGCGAAGCATAAAGCAAATCTTGTGACCACAGCCCCTTTTTTCAAACTACCGGTACTTTGCGCGCAAACTACTAATATTTTGTCGACAAACTACTGGTATTTTGTTCGCAAACTACCGGTAGTTTCTGAAGAGAATATTAATATCTCATTTTCAAGAACTTAGAAGTTTGGCATTATTCGTTACTTCGTAGGTCGTTGAGCTTTGTGAAATCAATCCCAAACGAAGTTCTCCACAATAATACGGGGGGATCCAAGGAAGGTATAAAGGGGTAAAAAACAGACAGCTATTTACGGCATGCCGGGAGCGGGGAAATCTTTCAATAAATCGAGTAACATCCGCAAGGCTGCCCGGGAGGATTGTTCGATAACTTCCAGGCGGTTTCCTTCGAAGTGGAAAAGATTGGATTGGATCCGGTCTTTATAGAGGGCGGCAATCCAGACGGTGCCCACCGGTTTGTCGGGCGTACCTCCACCGGGACCGGCAATGCCCGAAGTAGCCACAGCGCAGTCGGTATGCAACAACCGGCTGACGCCTTGCGCCATTTGTTCGACAACCGCCTGACTTACGGCACCGTATCGTTCGAGATTTTCCGCCGAAACGCCCAGGACTTCCTGTTTGACCCGATTGCTATAGGCTACGACACCACCCAGGAACCAGGCGGAGCTACCCGCCACGGAGGTGATCCGGTGGGCGATATGCCCACCCGTACAGCTTTCCGCCGTCGCCAGGGTCAGGCCTGCGGCAGATAGGCGTTGGGCAAGCTGTTCTTCGATCATATTACGACACGGGAGAAAGGGACGGCATCCATCGGACAGAAGTCGCCATCGAGGTATTTATAATAGCCGGTGATCGCGACCATCGCCGCGTTGTCCGTCGTAAAAGCAAACTTAGGGATATACACTTTCCAGCCGTAACGCCGGGCATGATCGAGAAAGGCATCGCGCAACCCGGAGTTGGCAGATACCCCTCCGGCGACGGCCACCTCCCGGATGCCCAGGTCTTTCGCCGCTTTGCGTAATTTATTCATCAGGATATCCACCACGGTCGCCTGCAGCGAAGCACAAAGGTCTTTTTTGTGTTGCTCGATAAAATCGGGATCCTCTTTCAACCGGTCGCGCAGGGTGTAGAGAAAAGAGGTTTTCAGTCCGCTAAAGCTATAGTTATACCCCGGGATATGGGGTTTGCTGAATGGAAAAGCATGCGCATCGCCTTCATTGGCTAAACGGTTGACCACCGGTCCACCGGGATAACCCAAGCCCATCACTTTGGCACATTTATCAAAAGCTTCTCCGGCCGCATCGTCGATGGTCTGGCCGATCACTTCCATCTCCCGATAGCCATTGACCTTGATGATCTGGGAATTCCCACCCGAGACCAACAGGCATAAAAACGGGAACGAAGGCTGAGCGGCATCTTCCGGTGTCTCTTTGATGAAATGCGCCAGGACATGCGCCTGCAGGTGATTCACCTCGATCATCGGGATATCCAGCGACAACGCCAATCCTTTGGCAAAAGAGGTACCCACCAGAAGCGACCCCATCAAACCCGGCCCACGGGTAAACGCGACCGCCGACAGTTCCGACCGGTCGATCCCCGCCCGTTTGATCGCTTCGGCCACCACGGGAATAATATTCTGCTGATGTGCCCGCGACGCCAGTTCGGGCACCACTCCCCCATATGCCTCATGCACCGCCTGACTGGCAATCACATTGGAAAGCATCACCCCATCCCGAATCACCGAAGCCGACGTATCATCACACGAAGACTCAATACCTAATATTGTTACAGACATTCTATTCTAAATTTGAGTGCAAAATAACGAAATAAATTCGTATCTTTGTTTATCTGATGCGACTGTTATGACAATATTAGAGTTAAATGCAAAGAAGAAAGCTCCCAACCAATACTCTCCCGAAGAATTAAAAGAAAGGGCAATACTTGCCATTGAACAAATGGAAAGAGGAGAAGGCACCCCCCACGAAGAAATGACAAAGAAATTTACCGCTAAGCCATTACCCCGCCAGGAGTAAGTCTGGATCAAGTGGTTATAACGGCGATCGTCCTGAAAGGACAGAGAGCGCTGTAAGCGCGTTAGAACCCAGCCCGGGGTAAGAACCTTGAAAAGGTTCGCCACCCCGGGTTAATGGATGAATAATCAACAGAGCTCTGTAAGAGCGAAAGAAAATCTATCGCGCTTACAGCGCTCGGTTGTGTGTGTGCTGTCTACCCTGGGTGGCGCAGACCTAACGGCCTGCTGACCCAGGGCTAAGTGCTAACGCGCTTTCAGCGCTCTCTGTCCTTACAGGACGACTGATGCTACTACTTGATACTCCAAAAGAGGTGTATAGAGTATAGAATGGCGGACATTTAAGCAAGATTTACATTGCAATTGAAAAATCTATTGCGATATTATTGTAGTTTTGTGGATTAAAAGATAGAGAGGTAGAAAGATATCAGAGGACTCAAATACATAGTCATTACTTTACTTGTCTTATTCTGGATATTTTACGCGGTGCCGGCCATTATGTTGAACATTCCGTATGTACAACGCCAGGTTTCTCAGACCACAAGTGAAAAGCTATCCGAATATCTGGGCGTACCGGTCCAGGTAGACAAGATCCGGATCAGATGGATTAACCGCCTGGTGATGGAAGGGGTTTATCTGGAAGATCAAAAAGGAAAACCTTTACTCGAAGCGACGCATGTCTCCGCGGGCTTCAAATTACTACCTATATTGCGGGGACAATATGTGTTTACGACCGTGCGCCTGTTCGGCTTCGACCTGCATCTGGAAAAAGAGACGCCACAGGATAAACTGAACCTGCAGTTCGTGATCGACGCGTTCGCCAGCCGCGACACACTCAAGCAACAACCGGAGATCGATCTGCGCCTTAACTCCGTTCTGTTGCGCAGAGGGAACATCACCTACCATGTTCACAGCGAAAAGCTTACGCCCGATCGCTTTAACCCCAAACATATCGACATCGAGAACATCAGCGCGAATATCTCCCTGAAAGCGTTCAACAAAGACAGCGTCAATGCGAACATCAAGAAACTCAGTTTCGATGAACATTCCGGATTCCGGTTGGATAAACTTTCCATGAACCTGGTGAGCAACCGGGACAGCGCCTATATCGACCATTTTGAGATTCGCCTGCCGACCACCCAATTGAAGATCGACAAAGCCCTGATGGACATCTCCCGGGTAGACGGACTGACCACCCTGTTCAACGACGCGCCAATGGAGCTCGATATCCACTCCTCTTCTATCGGGCTCAAAGACCTGTCGCCTTTTATCCCCGCATTCAGCCATTTCACCGACAGGATCCAGTTGTCGGCCAAAGCATCCGGCACGATCAACAACATCAACCTCAAACAACTGACGGTCAAGCAAGACAACCACCTTTTCTTCGACGGTCAGATGGAGATGAAAGGCATTACCACCCCGGAGGATACGTATGTCTTCGGAAAGGTGAACCGGATGTTCGTCACCAAAGAAGGCCTCCACACCCTGGCCAATAACTTCAGCAAGGAGCCGTTGGTATTGCCCGCGCCGGTGATGCGCCTGGGCACGGTCAACTTCAAAGGGGAGATCTCCGGATTCTTCGATAACCTGGTGGCCTTCGGCGAATTATCCTCCGATATCGGTTCGTTGCAGACGGATATGATCTTCGGTCGGGACAAAGAAAAGAATATCGCGGCTTACGTCAAGGGGCATGCGGCAACGTCCAACCTCTCCCTGGTCGACCTCTTCGAAGAGAATAACCCCTTCGGCAATGCCCGCTTCTCATTGACCGTCGATGCGATCCGTCCGGTCAAAGGCAATGCCAAAGTGAACGTACAGGGAGAAATCGGCGAGTTCGAATACAAAGGATACACCTATGAGAATATACTCCTATCCGGCAATTTCAACCCCAACGGAGTCGATGGTTTTATCGAGATCAACGACCCCAACGGAGCCCTGCGCGCCGAAGGGATCCTGCAGAACGAAGGCAACAACTCCGTCTTTAATTTCACCGCCGACCTGCAACATTTCCGGCCGGACCGGCTCAACCTGAGCGACCGGTTTGAAGAGCCGGAGCTCTCCCTGCGGTTGAATGCCGACTTCACCGGAAACAATATCGACTACGCCCAGGGACAGATCATCCTCGACAGCCTTTCGTTTCGGACCCGCCCCAGCGACTTCTTCCTCGAGAAGATGAAGATCGAAGCGTCCGGCCATGCCGAAGAGCGTCGCCTCACCCTGTCGTCCGACATCGTGAACGGGGAGATCGTCGGCGCTTATTCTTTCCACACGATCATCCCCAGCCTGATCCATACCTTCGAAGCCTATCTGCCTACCCTGATCAAAAACCGGAAGAGAGAAGAGAAGATCGAAGAAAACAACTTCTCCATCCTGCTTACGGTAGAGAATACGGAAGAGCTGTCGCAAACCTTCAAACTGCCGGTGACGATCGTAGAACAGGCACGGATCAGCGGGCATTACAACAACCGTTACGATAAATTCCGGATAGAAGCCTGGCTGCCTCAGTTCAACTTGCAAAACTCGACCTTCCAATCGGGTTATCTCTCCTGTGAGAACCCGAAAGACAAGGTGAACCTGCAATTGAAAGCCATCAATTACAACAAAAAAGGACTCGAGAACCACCTCAGCTTCCAGGCCGACGCCGGAGAAGACCTGATCAATACCCTGATCGCCTGGGAAAACAACAAAGAGCAGGAATACAAAGCGGAGTTTTCCGCCTCCGCCTTGTTTATCGAAGATCTGAATGAAGAGGAAAAACCGGAGTTACGCACGGAGATATCGATCCACGAAAGCCCCGTGGTCGTAAACGACAGCCTCTGGCTGATCGATCCGTCATCGGTGACGATCAAGAACCAGAAGGTGAATATCGATAACTTTATGGTGGCCCACAACCAGCAGTTCCTGCACCTGGACGGCACCGTATCGCCCGACCCGACGGATACCCTGTACATGAACCTGCAGCAGATGGAGCTGAGCTATATCTTCGAGATCCTGAATATTCCCGTCTTGCAGTTCGGCGGACAGGCCACCGGCGCCTTTGTGGTCAACGACCTCTACCACAGCCGCATGCTGCATACCGATCTGATGGTCGAGAACTTCTCTTTCAACAAAGTGCCTTTGGGGCTGTTGAACCTCTACAGCGAATGGGACGATAGCCAGCAGGGAATCCTTATGCTGGGCTCGATCTACAAGAACGATAGCACCTGGACGGATGTGAACGGCTATATCTTCCCGATCAAACCCAAAGAAGGGCTATCGCTTCATTTCGATGCGAACGATATCGATATCTCTTTCCTGCAGCCCTTCCTCAACAATGTCGCCCAGAACGTCAAAGGCCGGGGATTCGGGCATGTGCACCTGTTCGGCCCCTTCCATGAACTGACGGCGGAAGGCGATGCATACGTGGAAGAGGGTGGCCTGGGCATTGAATTCCTGAATACCTACTATACCTTCTCCGATTCGATCCACCTGGATCCTTCCCAGATCCAGATCAAAGAGGTGACGGTCTATGATAAGTTCGGCAATACGGGAAAGGTGAATCTCGACTTCAATCATAAATACTTCCATGATTACGACTTTACCGCCACGATCCAGGCGAATAAGATCCTTTTGTACGACCAAACGGAGAAGAACAGCCCCATGATCTACGGTACGGCGTTCGGCAGCGGTAGCGGTACGATCCAGGGGAATGAGAACCTGATCAACTTCGATATCAGCGTACGCAGTGAGCCCGGCACATTCGCCGGATTCAACTTTATGACCAATTCGGCATCTTCCGAATACGATTTTATCACCTTTATCGACAAAGATCGTTTGCCCGAGGCAACCACCCCCACCGCTCCCGACTCCATCCGGCGGCGACCGGCAAACACCGACGGCGCCGAGTTGCGCATGAACTTCCAGGTCGATATCACACCCGACGCAACCATCGAACTGATCATGGACCCGGCAGCCGGCGACCGGATCAAAGGCAATACCAACGGGAACCTGCAAATCCAGTACGGCACCCGATCCGATCTGAAGATGTACGGAGGTTTAAATATCGTTCAAGGCAACTATAACTTCAGCCTGCAGCAGCTGATCTACCGCGACTTTAAGATCCGCGACGGCAGTACGGTCAGCTTCCAGGGCGATCCTTTCGGGGCGACGATGAATATCGATGCGATCTACAGCGTGACGGCGAATATCGGCGATCTGGATCAGCATCTGTTGCAGGAGAGCGACCGGGTGAACGTTCCGGTCAACTGCGTATTGAAGCTCGACGGTATGCTGCAGAACCCGCTGATCTCTTTCGACCTCGAACTGCCGGGATCGAACGATGAGATCGAACGACAGGTCCGCAGCTTCATCGATACGGAAGATATGATGATCCGGCAGGTGGTGTATCTGATGGTGCTTCATAAGTTCTACACGCCCGACTATGCGACGACCTTATACCGGACCAATGAATTCAGCGCCGTAGCCTCCTCGGCTATCTCTTCCCAACTGTCGAATATGCTGAATACGATCACCGACAAAGTGCAGATCGGCACGAATATCCGCACCAGCCAGGACCGTTTCGACGATACCGAAGTCGAGATGCTGCTCTCCAGCCAGCTGCTCGACAACCGGCTGATCTTCAACGGCAATTTTGGCTACCGCAACAGCATCAGCCTGCAAAAGAATGTATTCGTCGGTGAGTTCGACCTCGAATACAAACTCACCCCCGGCGGAGAAGTCCGCCTCAAAGCCTATAACCATGCGAACGATATGTATCAATACCTCAAGCAATCCCTCTTCACCCAGGGTGTAGGCATCCTTTTGAAGAAAGATTTCACCACGCTGTACGACCTGTTCTACCGGCGCCGCCGCCCTCTCGTACCCGCCCTTCCTCCCGAGCCACAGGAGGCAGCCCTTTCCGACTGATCATCCGCCTTTTTTGGTTTCCCGCCGGCCATTATTATTTTGAGGTACCTCAAAACAGATTATGACGTACCTCAAAACGAATTATGACGTACCTCAAAACGGATTATGACGTACCTCTAAATAATTTTAGCCGGCAGCATGGCAGATTTTTCGGCCGGACTGAAAAGAAAAGACTACTTTTGTTTTTTAAACAGAGCGAAAGAAAGAAGAGAAAATGAAAGTATGCATTGCGGAAAAGCCCAGTGTGGCGCGTGAGATAGCGGAAGTATTAGGCGCCCGCCAACGAATGAACGGATATATCGAAGGCAACGGATACCAGGTGACCTGGACATTCGGACATCTGTGCACCCTGAAGGAACCGCATGAATATACCGACCGCTGGAAGCAATGGTCGATCTCTTCCCTTCCCATGATCCCGCCCCGCTTCGGCATCAAACTGATCAGCAATCCCGGCTATGAACAACAATTCAAGGTGATCGAAGGACTGATGCAGAACGCCGAGATGGTGATCAACTGCGGGGATGCCGGGCAGGAAGGGGAACTGATCCAACGCTGGGTCATGCAGAAGGCGGGGTGCAAATGCCCGGTCTACCGCCTGTGGATCTCTTCTCTAACGGAAGAAGCGATCCGCGAAGGGTTCCAACACCTGAAAGATCAATCCGAATTCAATCACCTCTACGAAGCCGGACTCTCGCGAGCGATCGGCGACTGGCTATTGGGCATGAACGCCACCCGCCTGTACACCATCCGCTACGGGCAAAACCGGCAGGTACTGTCGATCGGAAGGGTGCAAACCCCTACCCTGGCTTTGATCGTCAACCGGCAGGCGGAGATAGACCATTTCAAGCCCGAACCGTATTGGGAGCTTAAAACCGTCTATCGCCACACGACCTTCTCGTCGACCAAAGGCAAGTTCACGAAAAAAGAAGAAGGGGAAGACTTTCTGAAAACCGTACAGGAGAGCGACTTCACCGTGACCGATATCACCGAGAAGAAAGGCAAAGAATATGCGCCGCGGCTCTTCGACCTCACCTCGCTGCAGGTGGAATGTAACAAAAAGTTCTCGTTTACCGCCGACGATACGCTCAAACTGATCCAGTCGCTCTACGAGAAGAAAGTCACCACCTACCCCCGCGTGGATACCACCTTCCTGAGTGAAGATATCTACCCCAAGGTGCCCCAGACCCTGAAAGGACTGACAAACTACGCCGAATTGGTCGCCCCCCTCCTCAATGCCAAACTGCCCAAGAGCAAGAAGGTGTTCGACAACGCGAAAGTGACCGACCACCACGCCATCATCCCCACCGGTGTGCCGGCACGCGGACTGAACGAGAACGAAGAGAAGGTGTACGACCTGGTCACACGCCGCTTTATCGCCGCTTTCTATCCCGATTGTGAGATCTCGACGACCACCGTCCTGGGGAAAGTCGATAAGGTAGACTTCAAGGTGACCGGCAAACAGATCCTCAAACCCGGATGGCGCATTGTCTTCGGTGCCGAAGAGAAAGATCCCGAGAACGATCCGGCGGCAGAAGAGGAAGAAGGGGTACTGCCGGCTTTTGTCAAAGGCGAGAGTGGGCCGCACAAACCATTATTGAAAGAAACCTGGACACAGCCACCCAAGCCCTATACCGAGGCGACTCTGTTGCGGGCGATGGAGACCGCCGGTAAGCTGGTGGACAACGAAGAACTGCGGGATGCCTTGAAAGAGAACGGGATCGGACGCCCTTCTACCCGCGCGGCGATTATCGAAACACTCTTTAAACGAAACTATATCCGCAAACAACGCAAAAGCCTTATCCCGACGCAAACGGGCATAGAACTGATTGCCAACATACAGGAGGGACTGCTCAAAAGCGCCGAACTGACCGGCTTATGGGAAAAGAAACTGCGGCAGATCGAACGGGGCACTTACGAAGCGCGTATCTTTCTGGAAGAGTTGAAAGAGATGGTCTATCAGGTGGTCAGCAGTGTTCTGTCGGCCGCGCCCAACAAAGCTCCGCAGCAGCCTGCGCCGCAAGAGAAACCGCTCGCTCCGGCTCCGGCGGCGGAAAAACCTATCTGCCCGGTCTGCCGGAAAGGACATATCCTGCGCGGCAAGACAGCCTACGGATGTGCCGCCTACAAAGACGGCTGCACCTTCCGCCTCGACTACGCCACCTATGGCGAAGGGCTGACCGACGCGCAACTGATCGAGATCATCCAAGGATTACCCGGCTGATCGGATCATTTCAATAAGTAGCCTTGCGCCACAGCCGTGAATGCTTCTGTCTGCGCTTTCGCCCAGGCGTCGTCTTTCTTCAGCTCTTTGGCCATCAGCGCTGCGACCGTTGGCGCAATCTCGATGGCTGCCCGAGCATCCAGGAATAGTAAGCGCAATCGCCGCGCCAATACATCCTCCACGGTCAATGCCATCTCTTTGCGAACGCCCCAGATCACTTCGGCCGCGATATAATCGTACTGCGGATGGAGCTTCTCCGCCCATTGCGGCTCCTCCGCGGCAAGCGCCAGGATGTGTTCGTAGTCCGATCCGTAGACATAACCGAAATGCGTGCGGTCGACATTTTTTTTGTATCCGTGAATAGGGAGATCCTTCGTTTTACATTTGACCCGCGGCAAGCCGCCGACGACGATCGCTTTGTTGATCACATCCTCGGCCATGTCCCTGTACGTGGTCCACTTCCCGCCGGTGACGGTCAGCAAGCCATTCTCCGAGAGGATAATCTTATGGTTTCGGGAGATCTCTTTTGTCTTTCTCCCGTCGGCATTATGCTTGGGAGCGGCCAAAGGACGCAATCCGGCGAAGACGGAAAGCACATCCTCCCGCCGGGGTTGTCTGACCAGGTAGTCGCCCGAGGTCTTCAGAATGAAGTCAATCTCTTCCTCCAGGGCTTTAGGTTCCAACTCAAAGGTATCCACAGGCGTATCGGTCGTTCCCAAAACGACTTTCCCGTGCCAGGGCACACCGAACATCACCCGCCCGTCGCTGGTCTTAGGGATCATAATGGCCGTATCGCCGCCCAGGAAAGATTTGTCGACCACCAGATGGATGCCCTGGCTCGGACGAACGATCTTACTTTTGCCCGCAATATCCATTTGCATCAGTTCGTCGACGAATATCCCGGTCGCGTTGATCACGACTTTGGCCTGAAGCGTGAAGGTCTGCTGCCCGATCAGGTCGACCGCCTCCACACCAATGATCTTGCCGGTTTCGTTTTTAAGCAATTGAGTGACTTTGGTATAATTCACGGCAACGGCATGGTGTTCGCAAGCCGTTTGCAGGATATTGATCGCCATACGCGAATCATCGAACTGACCGTCGTGGTAGACCACTCCTCCTTTCAGGCCTTTGCTCACGATCTGTGGGATCTCACCGACTACCTCTTTCTTCGACATCGGAAGCGAACGACCCAACGAGCGCTTCCCCGCCAACAGGTCGTACATCATCAGCCCTATGGCATAGAACGGTTTCTCCCACCATTTGTAATTCCCGATGATAAACCGTTGATCTTTGACCAAGTGCGGAGCATTCTGTCGCATCACGCCGCGCTCGTGCAACGCTTCGATCACCAAACCGACATCACCCTGCGCCAGATAGCGCACTCCGCCATGCACCAGTTTAGTACTCCGGCTCGAGGTCGCTTTCGTAAAATCGGATTGCTCCAGAAGCGCAACCTTATAGCCTCTGGATGCCGCATCCAAGGCAGTTCCCAACCCGGTGGCCCCGCCACCGACAACGACAAGATCCCATACCGTCGTACGATCGGCTAAAAGGTCTATGAAATGTATTCGATTCATGTTTGCAAATCTTTAGGACTTTCGCAAAGGTAAATAGTCTTTGTTGAAAAAAAAATAATATCGAAACTTTTTAATTCTCTATCGAAGCAATTCGAATATGTTTCAAAACATTTAATGCATATTTCGAAACCATTCCGAAATTAATACAAAGAAATCTAATGGCCTTTCGTTCTATTTCATTTTTCCATATCTTTGCAGAAGATAGGATGCGCCTCAGCAGAAGCAAGCTTGCTTCTGCATTCGGCTTTCACTATCTTTGTACGGGACAAGAGACTTAAGTTATGGCCAATATTGATCAAAGACATAAATACATCCTGGAGCAACTCAAGCTACACGGATACGTGAAAGTACAGGAACTCAGCGAAAAACTGAATGCCTCGGAAGTGACCATACGAAAAGATTTGAAATTCCTCGAAAGCAAAAAGCTATTAACCCGAAATCATGGGAGTGCCAGCAACCTGACGTCGATCATTTCAGACAAGCATATCGATATCAAAGAGAAGATGCAGGCGGAAGAGAAGATCCGTATCGGTCAGGCGGCTAATCGCCTATTGGAAGCGAACGACAAGATTATCATTGCCTCTGGAACCACCCTTTTGGCTTTTGCCCATGCCATCGATATCCAGGACAACCTCACGGTCATCACCTCCTCGGTGAAGGTGTCGCTTTCGTTGTGTTACAAACCGAATATCGAGATTGTTCAACTGGGCGGATCCATCCGCAAAAATTCCGTCTCCGTGATCGGCCATTACGCGGAAGGGATGCTGGAAAGCTTGTCCTGCAATAAGCTATTTATCGGTGTCGATGGCATCGACCTGGAGAACGGTTTATCAACAAGCGATATGAGCGAAGCACATATCAACAAGAAGATGATCAAAGCGGCGCAGAAGATCGTCGTACTGACCGACTCCTCCAAATTCGGCAAAAGAGGCTTCTGTAAGATCTGTGATTTCGACAAGATCCATCAGATCATTACCGACACCAACGCCCCGCAGCATATCATCGAAATGATCCGGGATAAAGGGATTGAAGTGACACTGGTATAGAGGCTCACCCGCGATCTGAATAAAAAAAAAGGACTGCCTCAATCCGACAGTCCTTGTTATTAATTAGCCTAACTTCTTTAATACTTCTGCGAAGGGAATAAAATGTCCTCGCTCCGCATGGTCTAGATTCGTTCGTTTGTCACGTTCCAGATTAACATCTCCATCATCAACTCTTTGCCTTTCGACTACCTGAGTCGAAACATACATCTTCATTTCTTTTTCTTTCATTTCTTTTACTTTTCCAGTTGAGGTTATTACTAGCAAAGATAGGATTATTTTCAAGGGATGCACTATCTTTATTATTAAAATAACATAATCACGGCTTCAATTGTTCTACGGTTTTTATGCTTTTTACAACCGTGCCCTCCTTTTTCGTGAGACATCCCAGCCCCGTTCGGACGGCCCAAATAAAACACCGGTATTTCGCGAAGAAAACATCAGTATTTCGCAACAAAAATACCGATGCTTTGCGAACAAAACATCGGTACTTCGGAATAGGAATATTTTTAGGGGGGCAAACCGGGGTTTAACCGGCCATATCCTGAATGATCTTGATCAGTTCATTGCCCAAAGCTTCGGCTTCTTCCATCGTATGGGCTTCGGCGTAAATCCGGATGATCGGTTCCGTATTGCTCTTGCGCAGATGCACCCATTTGTCGGGGAAATCGATCTTCACGCCGTCGATATCCGTAATATCATACGCGGCAAATCGCTCTTTAACCTTGGCCAGGATGGCATCGACATCGATATCCGGTGTCAGTTCCACCTTTTGTTTGGCAATGAAATACGGCGGATAGCTCGCGCGCAGTTCGCTGGTCTTCATTTTCTTCTTCGCCAGATGAGTCAGGAAGAGGGCGATCCCCACCAGGGCATCGCGCCCGTAATGGCTGGCCGGATAAATCACACCGCCATTGCCTTCGCCACCGATCACGGCCTGGGTCTCTTTCATCCGGGTCACGACATTCACTTCGCCCACCGCAGCGGCAGTGTACTGTCCGCCATAGGCTTGCGTCACGTCGCGCAAGGCACGGCTCGAGCTCAGATTGCTCACCGTATTGCCGGGCGTATGGCTTAATACATAATCGGCCACGGCTACCAGCGTGTATTCTTCGCCAAACATTTCGCCATTCTCCGACACAATCGCCAGACGGTCGACATCGGGATCGACCACAAAGCCAACATCGGCCTTGGACTGCCGCATCAGTTGGGAGATCTCCGTCAGGTTTTCGGGCAGCGGCTCCGGGTTATGGGAGAAATTACCATGAGGCGCGCAATGCAACTTCACGATATCCTTTACACCCAAAGCAAGCAGGAGGTCAGGCAAGACAACGCCTCCCACAGAGTTCACAGCATCGATTGCAACCCGGAACTGCGCGGCCTTGATGGCTTGCACATCGACCAGTTCGAGATCCAATACGCTCTGAATATGTTTGTTGTTATAGGAAGTATCCAACGTGACTTTCCCCAGTTGGTCGACATCGGCAAAAACAAAGTCTTCGGCTTCCGCCAAGGCCAGAATCTCCGCCCCTTCGGCGGCATTCAGAAACTCGCCTTTTTCATTGAGCAGCTTCAATGCATTCCATTGCTTCGGGTTATGGCTCGCCGTGAGGATAATGCCTCCGCAAGCCTCTTCCCAGACAACGGCCAACTCGGTGGTCGGCGTAGTGGCCAGGTCGAGGTCGACCACATCGAAGCCCATACCGGTCAAGGTGCCCAGCACGATTTGTTTCACCATCGGACCGGAGATACGTGCATCACGCCCTACTACGATCTTGTTTGTCTTAGCCTTTGAGTTTTTCCGAATGAAAGTGGCATAGGCAGCCACAAACTTCACAATAGCCAGAGGGTTAAGGCCTTCGTCGGCGGCACCACCGATCGTCCCCCGGATACCTGAAATCGATTTAATTAATGTCATGAGTTTTATTCCAATATTTTGTATTCTAAGTCTTCGAAATGTACGGCATATCCATATTGCTGGTCATAGCTTGATCCTCTCTTGAAAGGAACAATAAGCCTTACCCGGCCTTTATTCCCGACATATTCCAAGCCGGCCTGAAGCCCTTCGCTCATAAAGCCTTCCAGTACGGACTGATAATCAGTAGTTGAGGATTGAGGGATGACAGTCGTATAGCCATAGATAAATTCGATCGGCGCCGTGCCGTTGCTGTTCGGGCCGAAGTTGGAGTAGCGGTTTTGGTAAGTCGCCGTATCCAGCATAAACCGGTTGGCCGTGAAACGACACAGGATATGACTGCTGTATTGCGTTGCCCGAGTGCCGTCACCCGTATCTACGATCTGCAGGTAAACGTCATTATCCAATTTGACATACTCATTCTCTTTGAATTTGTAATCCGATGGCATCCGCTTGAGGATTTCCAATCCTTCCTGGTCGATCAGCCGATCTATAGCTTTTCCTTCCGCTTTCAACATATCGGTATAGGACTTCGTTTTATTACAAGACAGAATGACCATACCGACAAACAAAATCAACAAAACATTAAAACCTCTCTTCATCTCTCAAAGCTTTTATTTATATGAACTGGCAAATGTATACATTCTCTGCCAGAACTTAGTCATGATTAACTATTTCTTCATTTTTATTAGGATTAAATTCGATTAATCCTTTCTCGAATAAGGCAATGGCATCCTCCAAAGAACCATAGAACTCCCCACCGGAAGCATTCAGGTGACCGCCACCGTTGAAGTATTCCGCGGCAAACTTATTGACCGGGAATTCGCCTACCGAGCGCAACGACACCTTGATGTAGTCTTCGTCTTCGCGCAGGAAAACAGTGAAGGCTACGCCAGCGATGCTCAAAGGCAGATTCACAAAGCCTTCGGTATCTCCCGTCTGGTAGCTGAACTGCGCCAATTCTTGCTTCGACAAAGTGATCAATGCGGCCTGTTGTTCGGGGTAAACCTTCATCTTTTCATACAGGACATAGCCCATCAGGCGCAAACGCGATTCGGAATAGACATGATTGACTTCGCGGTAGATCAGGTCTTTGTCGATACCCTTTTTGATTAATTCGCCGATGATCGTATAGACCTCGGGGTGATTGGAGTTATAGGTAAAAGAGCCGGTATCCGTCATCATACCGGTATAGATGCACTCGGCTGTTTTCCTGTCGATCAGATCAAACAAGCCCATGCGGCATATCAAGCGGAAGATCATCTCACTGGTCGAAGACATTTCGGGATAAGACATCACCACCCGGCAGAAGTCGCCCGGATTGAGGTGATGATCAATCATGACTTTCCGCCCCTCTGCCGCCAATACCGCAGGCGCCATCTTCTCCATGCGTTTGGGTTCATTGAAATCCAGACAAAAGATCACATCCGCCTCGCCGATCAGTTGCTCGGCAAACTCGGGATACTTCTCATAGATAATAATCTCTTTCCGTCCCGGCATCCAATTATAAAAAGAAGGGAAACTGTTGGGAACGATAACCGATACGTTATCTTTCCCGTAATTGGTAAGGAAATGGTATAAAGCCAGGGATGAGCCTAACGAGTCTCCATCCGGAGAAACATGGGAAACGATGACAAAACTATCTCCCCGTTCGATGTACTTATGTGCTTTTTGGATCTTATCCTCGTGAATGATCTTGGTAATCATAGATTCTCTCTGTTATTTTAAGTCACAAAGGTAATCCTTTTTTGTTTTATTAGATCATAATCGATTAAACAACCGAATAAGTAAAAGTAATAAGCAAAGACTCAAAGCCAATAATAGCATCCACGGAGAACGTCGCCGGAGATAAAAGAACAAGAGGAAAAGCATACCATAACCGGCAATCATCGAAAGGAGGCCAAAAGGGAAATCAACAGAAGCTCCGGGTAATGAAGCGATGAAATCGACCACCCGGACAAGCAAACGGGTCAGCCATTCCAATCCACTCTGCAACAGGGAATAACCCGGCACTCCCGCCGGCAATAACAGCCAAAGCAGCCCCAACGGAATAAGCAAATTAGCAAACACAATCACCGGCAGGTTGGCATAAAGGAAAAAGACCGAGAAACGTCCGAAATAGTACAAACAAAGGAAAGTCGTGCCGATCTGCGCCGCCAGGGTGACCGTGATCCATCGCCAAGGCATTGCCAACACGGGGTTTCGCACCTTGATCCAGGCGGCCAGGCGCGGTTGAAGATAAAGAATGAAGAAGACAGCGGAATAACTCAACTGAAAGCCGATATCAAAAAGATAAATCGGCCGGTAGGCCAACATACAAAAAGCCGAAGCCGCCAGGGTATTATAACTGTCGGAAGAGCGCTGAAGCAGTCGTCCGGTCTGGAAAAACGTAAACATAATGCCCGCACGCGTCGCCGGAGCAGACATCCCGGAAATAAAGACAAAACTCCAGACCAATAGCATCAGAAGTATGTAACGCAGCCAGAGCAAAAACAAATTACCTCGGGGCAGAAAAGAAAAGAAGAAAGTCAGGAAGCCCGCCACCACCGCCACATGGAAGCCACTGACGGACAGGATATGAGAGACGCCCGCTATCGAAAATTTCTCGCGGGCATCCCGCGACATCGCTTTGCGGTAGCCCAACACCAGGGTAGCCAACACGGATTTCTCCGCATCCGTCAGTTGTAAGCGGTCAATCGATTCGACCAATTCCAACTGGATCGCCCGCGGCTTGGCCATCATTCGCTCAGAAGAATAAGCATAATCGGTTGAGAAACGGGAGACCGTAAACGACAAGAGCAACAAAAGGAAAAACAAGACGCTCCCTCCTACCCACCGGTTGCCGTAGGTCAAAGCCAACGGATAAAATCTCGCCAACCCTAAAGAAACAAACAGGAATACGAACAGAAAACATAAAAGCCCCCCGAAGCCGATAGAGGTATAAACAGAAGAAGAGAATACGATCCCCACGATCCAGCATAACAGTGGACGGACAAAAGGACGCTTTCGTAATTCAGCGATCATAACAGTCAGGTTTTAGTTTTCGTTATCTTTAGCCTGTCATAGCTCTTTCAATGCGTGAATAGCTTGCTTCTGATCGTGCGCTTTAAAGACAAAGTTACCGGCCACCAAAACATCCGCACCGGCATCCACCAGCCGCTTTCCGGTTTCCAGATTCACTCCGCCATCCACTTCGATCAGGGTATCCAATCCTTTATCTACAATCATTTCTTTCAGCCGGGCCACTTTGGCTACCGAATGTTCGATAAACTTCTGCCCGCCATAGCCGGGATTGACCGACATCAACAACACCATATCCACATCGGGCAGGATATCCTCCAATAAGGCTACCGGCGTATGGGGATTCAATGTCACACCGGCCTTCATTCCGGCTTCTTTTATCGCCCCTATCGTACGATGCAGATGCGTGCAGGCTTCATAATGCACGTTCATCAGATAAGCGCCCGCAGCAGCAACCTCAGCGATAAACTTCTGCGGCTCCACAATCATCAGATGCACATCCAACGGTTTGCGACAAATGCCTTGCACGGCTTCTAACACAGGAAAACCAAAAGAGATATTGGGAACAAAAACTCCATCCATCACATCGATATGAAGCCAGTCGGCTTCACTTTCATTGATCATTTCCACTTCCTGTGCGAGATGCAGGAAGTCTGCGGCTAACAGAGACGGAGCAACTAAGTGTTTCATACGTAAAAGTTTTCGACAAAGATAAACAAAAAAGGGAACATCTTCTAAAGATGCTCCCTCTTTCGCAGTTTCTTAATTCAACACATACGAGCCAAGTTCACTTCCCAAGGCCGGTTCAACCTTGTACACTCGTGCCAATTGAGTAAGAAAGTCCAACGTTTTCTTACGTGGATTACCGCCAACCTCACTGAGGTTATTTTTTCGGATACTTCCGCATCTTTGCGGAGAACGGGTAGAAAGTCTCTTCATAGGCCATTTATTCATTTATATAAATAAACGGACCTACTCCCGGCTTATTGTGTGAAGCCCTGTTTTTTTTGACTTTAGGCCAAAGACAATTCCATTTTGTTTTCTTCGGCCATCCGGCGCATGTTTAATATGGCATAACGCATACGTCCCAGAGCCGTATTGATGCTGACACCTGTCATATCCGCAATTTCTTTAAAGCTCAGATCCTGGTAATAACGCATTTCCAAAACCTCACGCTGGTTTTCCGGCAAATGTTTGATCAATTTCTTCACGTCGGAAAGCACCTGGTGGCGTACCAGATTGTCTTCGACGGTGCCGTCACACAGCTTGATATTATTAAAGAGATCGACTTCGACCTCATCGTTGGAAAGCGTATTCTCACTGCGCTCCTGACGGAAATTATCAATAATAAGATTGTGGGCGATGCGGGTGATCCAGGCTTTGAATTTACCGTTTTCAGTATACCGGCCTTGCTTGATGGTCATGATAACCTTCACGAAAGTCTCCTGAAAGATGTCTTCCGTCAGATCTCTGTTGCGCACGATATAATAAATATAGGAATGGATACTGCTTTTATAACGGTTCAACAAGACGTCAAAAGCTGCGTTTTCACCTTTAGCATACAAACTGACCAACTGCTCGTCGGCCATTGATTTCAATGTACTCATTACTTCTAATTTTTCAATTTATCGAGTAATGTCTTGCTATAGGCTTGAAGTTTTTAAGTTGAACAATATTTTTTAGTCGGAGCAAATTAACGAAAACTATTTTGAACCGGCAAATATTTTTTCTTTAATTAATAGATAATTGTCCCTTTCCATGGGGTTTCACGAACAAAAGGATGCTTTCTCCCAACAAAACCGCCTTTTCTATCAGGAGAAATAATCTTCAAAAAGAAGATATAATTCATCTTTTGCTTTTTCAAAGTCCTGCACGCCTCCCAACTCATTCGCCAGCGAAGTGACTCCTTTATCGATGAATCCGCAGGGGTTTATTAATGAAAAATAGCTTAGATCGGTATTGATATTCAAAGCAAAACCATGCATCGTAACATACCGGCTGCTCTTCACCCCGATCGCGCAGATCTTTCTGGCCCGGCCCGGCACATCGGGATCCAGCCAGACACCGGTTGCCCCCGTCAGGCGTTCGCCTTTGAGGCCGTATGATGAGAGGAAACGAATAACCACTTCTTCCATCCGATAGATATACTCTTTCAGCCCCAGGTTCCACCGATCCAGGTCGAAAACCGGATAACCCGTGATCTGCCCGGGTCCATGATACGTAATGTCTCCGCCCCGGTTTATATGAAACAGGGTTGCGTCTTTTGCTTTCAGGAGCGCTTCAGGGATAAGCAGATTCGAATCATCCCCGCTTTTACCGATCGTAAACACATGATTGTGTTCACAAAAGAGCAGGGTGGATTCTCCCGATTGCCCGTCTTTCTTTTGCGCCAACAATTCCTCGAAGATTGCCGTTTGCGCCGTCAGGGCTTCCGCGTAGTCTACGCGCCCCAGATCTCTAAATACAAAACCCGCCATATTATTCCTCTTCAAACAAAAGTCTATAATCCTTTTCTGTGCCACTTCTGACCCAGTTGTCCGGAACAAATTTCCAATGATTCAAGACTCTCGGATGAATCACCTTATTCTGTTTGATATAGTCGACCAGATAATACAAAAAATCCTTCTCGGTAATGGAGAGTATACGATTGTCCAGGTCTTCTATACGCAGACCCGCCCCTCGCGTCAACAGTTCTCCGCCGCCATTCCCGCGGTAAGAGGTCAATGCGACCGAATACATGTGATCCAATTCAAAAGGAGCCCCATCACTCAGACACAATATGGATATTTTCTCTCCTCTTGGCTTGGTCACATCTACCACATAGATGATACCTGCCGCCGAGTCGAAGAAATAATAGAAATTGGCGAACAAGGTTTCTTCATCGTCATTATCCAGGAATAAAAGTAAATGGTCGTCCTGGTTTTCCATTTGGTTCGTCCACAGAGCGTAAGATTCTTCCAGGTAATTCTTGATCTCCATCCCGGATAAGCTCATGGTATAGATCAGGTTCTTGTAGCGATACAACCGGAACACGTCGCAGATCCGGATATCTCCGCTTTCGATCGACGCATCAAAAGACAAAGGAGAAGCGAAGGAGACATCAGCCTCCGTGATATTCAATTGAAGCGAATGGATAAAATCGACAAAAGCAGAAGGGCCGAAATAAGCCGGACGCGTTGTTACCCGCTCGGTGAATACGCCTATTTTCTGCGAAACGAAATCATTCACGGTTTTATGCTGAACGGCATAGCGCTTGACGAAGTCTTCATCCGGCGTGTAACTATCCACATCCACCAGGCGCCCATCAATATTCTTTTGCACCACAAGCCCGTCTTTCAATTTTACCGACAGGGTGATATCAGCCACCATAAGCCCGGCGCTTCCGGGGTTGACCAAAAATACAGAGTCGCCATCCGCATTCGCGATCTTCTCACAATACAGATTATGATCATGGCCCATCATCACCACATCAAAACCCGGCACATTTCGGGCAACCTCCAACGCCACATCATCTTTATAGGTATTCCCAATCAACCGGGCATCTTTTCCCGAATGGAACAAGCCAACGACTATATCCGGTTTTTCTTTTTCTTTGATTACCGCCAACCATTCCTTTGCCGCTTCTTCCATATCCTGAAACTCCAACCCTGCCCACAGGCTTTTGCATACCCATGCCGGAGTTGCGGCCGTACTCAAACCCAACACTGCGATACGGAGCCCGGCGCGTTCGAAAACCGCATAAGGTTGCATATAGGGTTCACCCGTCGCTTTCCACAGCACGTTTGCCGCCAATATTGGGAACTCACAGTCCCGGATCCAACGATTAAGGACCGGCTGACCGGTTTCTATTTCATGATTGCCCAAATTCCCCAGATCGTACTGCATATAGTTCATCATATCCGCAGCGACATGAGGGGATACGGTATCTACATAGTTATAATAATAAGAGATAGGCTGGCCTTCGATCATATCTCCATTGTCAAACAACAATAAGTTACGGCCATACTTCTTACGCTCCTGCTTGAGATAAGAATGGATCCTGGATAAGCCCCCATTCCAATCACATTGATCGACATAATTATAGGGAAGATAATTCCCATGGATATCGCTTGTCTCAACAAGCTTCAACTCCACCACCCCAGTTTTTCGTGCAGACATTGAATATCCGCACATGCAGACGAATAAAAGTAAAATACAAATAATACGTTTCCTATAATTCTCCATTTTTCCCCATTTCAACGGAACAAAAATAACTAAAACTCTGTTATAATCCGCTGTTTTCCTGCTTTTAATGCATATTTTTTATCTTTCCATACAAATTCACCGGAGGTATCTGCCGGCAGTTCAAATGCTGCGATCAATTGGCCCTTTTGAGTTACAATATACGAGGCAGAAATATTTCCTTTGGGATGGGGAATAGTACCTGAAACTTCTTTCAATTCGCCTAATGCCGGGGCAAAATGGATCTTCTCAAAACCGGGCGAAGCGCTCCGGATTCCCAGGACAATGCGATAGAACTCGATATTGGGACTGGCTCCCCAGGCATGACAATCGGAGCGTGCCGGCTCGGGCATCTCTGCCCAGGTGGTCAGCCCCAATGCCATCTGATCGCGCCAGATCTGCAGGTTATCGAAGTATTGATCGCCCAGTCCGGCTTTCGCCAAGGCCTGGTTCAGGTAATAACGGAAATAGATCGTGGCCTGAATCAAGCTGTCGTCAGTCAAGGTGCGTTTCATCACCTCTTTTGCCTCATCCCCTTCGACAATACCGGCCAGGATGGCCAGGGCATTCACATGCTGCGAGAAACTTTCCTGGGCAAACGTATCGGCAAACAGCCCTTTGCGCGCGTTCCAGTATTTCGTTCGGATGGTCTGCCGTATGGACGTGGCTTGTTGTTTATACTGCTCACCAAGGGCGGCACTACCCAAATGCTGTTCCATCTCCGCCGCGGCATCCAGCGTCATCAGATAGAGCAGATCCTGGAAGGCGGAGTTGCCCTCCTTTTCCCGTACCGGCTCGCCATAGTCGAACCCGCCGGCCCAATCGGCAAAGAACCAATGGGGCACGTAGTTCAGGCTGTAGTCCGGCCGCAGCCACTGTGCATACCAGGACAAGACATTACGGAAAGCGGGAAGCAACGTCTTCATATACGCTTCGTCGCCCCGGTGCATCCAGTAGTCGTGGCCCATCTGTATCCACCACAAAGAGAAAGAGGAGATAAACTGGTGAATGGCCGAGGGATAACGGCTCATGGTAATGCCATCGGCTACCATCGACTGCCGTCCCTGCTCCAGGGCGTTCTTCACCATATACGGGTCGCGTGTATTATATAATGTAATCATCGCCTGGATACGGGTGTCGCCGAAATACTGCAATTGTTCGTAGTACGGGCAATCCATATAGGTCTCGTTGGCACAAAGACGAGCCGTCCGCCAGCCGATATCCAGCATCCGGTTGAGCTCCTCATGCCCGGGGGCAGAGAAAGCAGTGGCATTCTCGAAAGGATAAGCCGAGAAGGTGCCGTAGATATCGTCCAACACCAGGGGTTCATCAGCGGTGGTGATCTCCAGGTTCACATAGCGCCAGGTGCGCCACCAGAGCGTCGTAAACTCCCGGCGATCACCGCCGTCGGGTAGGATCTTGTCTTCATAGCCGATAAACAATTTATCGTCGATCACATCGCGGTTTTGCTTCGGATTCAGGTGATAAGATTTGGTGGTCGCTTCTTTGTTCGCCAGATATAAGGCTTCGGCATAGCCAATGCGGATCTCGGCGTTCCGTCCTTTGCTGAACAAGAGGGAGAGATAGCCGGTAGTCAGTTGTTTATGATCCAACAACAGGCGCACCTTCCGGTTGGCCGGGATCGTCAAGGGGGTAGGTTGCGCGGGAAATGCCTGCGGACAGTTGATCCCTTCCGCCAGGCGGACAGCATCAAACCGCTCTTTCCGGTATTCCATCGGCGGGATAGGCGACGGCACCAGAAGTCGCTCGGGATAGTCACGGCTTCCTTTCATGGCTCCTTCCCTGCCCTGTGCGGCAGGCAGCCAGGCCTGATCGTCGTAGTCGGGCTGCTCCCATCCCCAGGGATAAGCTGCGGCCTGCAAGAGTTCGCCCGGTCCGGCGACGTAATAGCCCAATACGGTCCAGTCCCACCAAGGGGCATACGCCTTATTCTTCTGGCAGATCCATGTCGCGTTCGTATTGAAAACGGCTTCTTTTTCCGTATTGCCTTGCAGGATAAATCCGGTTTTGTTCAGGCTGATCTGCGCGGCAGGCTTCTGCTCGGCGTAGTTCCAGACCACAGCCGCCAACACATTCTTTCCCTGCCGGAGATAGGGTGCCAGGTCGACCGTCTCGAAGTTCCAGTTGTACACATCGCCCCGCGCCGGTCCCAACGCCACCAATTGTCCATTCACATACAATTTGTAACGGTTATCGCCCGACACATGCACCACACAGGATTCGGGCGCTTCAGGCAGATCCACCGTCTTGCGGAAATGGTAAACGCCATAGACATTTTGCGGTTCCCCCGGCAGGGAGATCCAACGGGCTTTCCAGGGCGTGGTGTACAACTCGGGATGAATCAACGCTTCGTTATACCCCCTCAACTGAATTTGTGCAGCGAGGGAGGGCATAAGAATTAATGCCAACAAAAACAAGACAGTACGTTTCATGGATCAGGTATTTACAGGTAACAGTTTATTTGAGCGCGGCTTCGATCTTCTGCATCAGTGCCGCAAAATCCTCCTCGTTGTATCCGATGGATTTATAGATCACCTTGCCGTCCTTGCCGATCAGGTACGATCGCGGGATCAGGCTTTTGGCAAAAGAATCGTAGATCTTCCGGTCGCGGTCGGGATAGAGCGGAAAGGTAAAGCCTTTCTTCTCATTATACGCCTTCAGGTCGGCATCGGTATGCTCGCGTCCCAAGGTCAGCATCACAAAGTCTTTATTCTTACTGTATTTCGGCCACAATACCGCCTCCATCTCCGCCAGCTCTTTCTGACAGGGAGGACACCAGGTGGCAAAAAAATTGATAAACACGACCTTCCCTTTCAAGGAATAGGAATGAAACACCGCCCCATCATCGGAGACAATCACAAAAGCAGGCATGGCATCCCCTTCTTTCACGATATCCTGATCGGCTTGTTGTGCTTTCGCCGTAAACAGCGTAACAGCCAGCAGACTCAAAATCAAATGTATCTTCATAAAAATTGCGCTATTTAGATTTCTCTTTATAGCGCAAAAATAGGGAAATATTTCTTCTTTAACCCGCATTATCACCCAAATTTAGTGTTTCCGCATTCCTATATACGGGTATTAGGGCAAAAAAGAAGACACCCGGCAGCCTGTTGTACGAAAAATATCAGTACATTTGTACACAAGAATAAAACGAACATCTCATTCAACCGTATTGATTATGATTATTATCAGCTCTTCCGAATTCAGAAACAAGCAGCGTGAATACTTCGACCGGGTCGACAGAGGCGATCAGGTTATCATTCAAAGAGGTGACAACCAGGCCTATAAATTAACACCCGTCACCGATGAAGATATGTATTTCACTCCCGAGATGATCGAAAAGATCAAACGCTCCATTCAACAAGCCGAAGCCGGAAACGTCATCAGCCTTAAAACCCCTGCCGAACTAAATGCCTATTTAGATTCATTCTGATGTATACCATCGAAATCACCCCGGAAGCCGATAAAGACTTGCGTCGGCTAAGCAAGAACGACCCTGCCGCCTATAAAAAAGCCAAAACGCTCATTAACGAACTTGCGACACACCCCTACTTTGGCACCGGCCGCCCCAAAACACTCACCGGAGATCTTGCCGGATACCAATCCCGGCGAATCACTGACTACCATCGCTTAGTATATAAAGTAATTCATGACAAAGTTGTTGTAGTCATCATCTCCGCATACGGGCATTACGGCGATAAATAGATTAAAAAAATAAAAAGCGAGTCGTTCGTTAGCTATTATCTATTATCTTTGCGCCCGTTTCACGCTACGCAATAAACTTCAAGAGTTTTAGGTGAGAAAGATTAAGACACATTTTTCAAAATGGTTTTTGCCCGTATTATTTATCGGGTACTATTGCTGCATCTCTCTCTGCGCCCACGTCCATCTCGAGAATGGGGTCGTTATCGTTCACTCTCACTTCTCGCCCAAGGATAAGGGCCAAATACCTCATCAGCACCATTCGCTGGAAGAAATCATCTTCTTTCATACGCTTTCCACGGTTCAAGCAACCGACGGAGCGGTACAGACATTTGCCTTAGAACAATTTACTTATCCATACTTCACCATTGTCGCGACTAAAGAATCGCCCGATCTCTCCTGTCCGACATTCGGGGCCGCTGCGCCGAGAGCTCCTCCTGCGTTTTTTGTTTAATATGTTTTTTAGTTTGTCAGACAGACATTCAGATGTCGGAGCGCCCAAACCGGGAAGCTTCTGAGATTGGAGTTGATTTTTTATTAAACAAAAACACTTATGCATAAAATAATACTGCTGATACTGGCTATCAGTTTTACCACCAGCCCTGTATGGGCGAATCATGATGAAGTGACACTGAACCCGTCCGACGCGAATATCGTGGGGCATGTCGTGGACAAAAAGACCGGCGAGCATCTCTCGTTTATCAATATCTTTATCGAAGGGACAACGATCGGCACGATGACCGATGCCACGGGCCATTATTACCTGAAGAATCTCCCGGAAGGACATTTTAAGGTGGTGATGAAATCGATCGGCTACAAGACGTTCCTGCAGGATGTCGACGTGAAGAAAGGCGTCACGCTCGAAGTAAATTTCGACGCCGAAGAAGATGCCGTAGCCCTCGACGGGGTGGTGGTATCGGCCAATCGCAACGAGACGACCCGCCGCCTGGCGCCTTCGCTGGTGAATGTATTGGACGGCAAAGCTTTTGAGAAATATCATTCGGCAACCCTTTCTGATGGATTGAACTTCCAGCCAGGCGTACGGGTGGAGAACAA
The DNA here is from genome assembly GCF_029504695.1 of Parabacteroides sp. PF5-6. GTDB lineage: Bacteria > Bacteroidota > Bacteroidia > Bacteroidales > Tannerellaceae > QVMG01. Next base: position 95,516 of record NZ_JAQFIN010000007.1, on the reverse strand, counting down.
CTGTCAGAACTGCGGCTTCCAGCAAGTACGCATCAACGGCTTGGAAGGTCCCTACACCCAGATCCTGCTCGACAGCCGCCCGATCTTCAGTGCGCTGACCGGCGTATACGGTATCGAACAGATCCCTGCCAATATGATCGAACGCGTCGAGGTGATGCGCGGAGGCGGCTCGGCCCTGTTTGGCTCTTCGGCTATCGCCGGAGTGATCAATATCATCACCAAAGAGCCGTTGCGCAACTCCGCCCAGGTGGCGCATTCCCTGACGATGATCGACGGCAGCCGGCCGGATAATAATACGACGGTCAATGCCTCATTGGTGACCGACGACCACAAAGCCGGCATCTACGTGTTCGGGCAAAACCGTTACCGCAGCGGATACGACCACGACGGCGACGGCTATACCGAGATCGGCCATATCGACGCCAAGACCATCGGTTTCCGTTCGTACCTGAAGACCAGCAATTACGCCAAACTGACTTTCGAATACCATAACATCTCGGAATTCCGCCGGGGTGGTAACCTATTGGACCGTCCGCCGCACGAAACGAATATCACGGAGCAGACCGATCATAACATCAATGGCGGAGGCCTTAAGTTTGATCTCTTCTCCAAGAATCTATTGCACCATCTCAATATCTACACCTCTGCCCAACATACCAAACGGGACAGCTACTACGGAGCGAATTTCGACGCGAACGCCTATGGCAATACCACCGGACTGACTTTTGCCGGCGGAGCGCAATACGCCTACGACTGGGCAAACTGCTTGTTTATGCCCGCGCAGTTCACCGGCGGCGCCGAATACAATTACGACGACTTGCAGGACGAGATGATCGGCTACGAACGCGTGATCGCCCAGACCGTGCATATCGGAAGCGTATTTGCCCAGAACGAATGGAAAAACGATCGCTGGAGCTTCCTGATCGGCGCCCGACTCGACAAGCATAACCTGATCGATAACGCCATCTTCAGCCCGCGTGCCAACCTGCGCTATAACCCGACACAGGATATCAACCTGCGCCTGTCGTACACCAGCGGATTCCGCGCACCCCAAGCATTCGACGAAGACTTGCATATCACCGCCGTCGGTGGCGATGTGGCATTGATCAGCCTCGCACCCGACCTGAAAGAGGAGAAGTCGCAGAGCCTGAGCGCTTCCGCCGACCTCTACAAACGTTTCGGAACGGTGCAGACCAACTTCCTGGTGGAGGGCTTCTACACCGACCTGCGCAATGTCTTTATTCTCGAAGAGATCGGACACGATACACAGGGCAACCTGATGCTCGAACGCCGTAACGGTGCGGGCGCCCGTGTGATGGGTCTCAACCTGGAAGGCAAGATGGCCTATTCCTGGCTACAGCTTCAGGCAGGCTTTACGTTTCAAAGAAGCCGCTACAAAGAACCAGAACAGTGGAGCGAAAACGAAAACATCGCGCCCCAAAAGAAAATGTTCCGCTCGCCGGATACCTACGGTTATTTCACCTCAACGATAACGCCGGCAAAAGATTTCAGTATCGCCCTGACCGGCACCTATACCGGCAGCATGCTCATGCAGCACATGGCGGGTTATATCGCAGAAGACCGCGAAGAGAACACCCCCGAGTTCTTCGATGCCACCATCAAACTGGCATACGACATCCCCTTATTCAACGGCACCAAGCTGCAAATCAACAGCGGCGTACAAAACATCTTCAACGCCTACCAGAAAGACTTCGACCAGGGCCCCGACCGCGACTCCGGTTATATCTACGGCCCAGGCGTGCCCCGAAGCTATTTTGTGGGTTGTAAGATTAGCTATTGAAATTCGCTTATCATTATCGGAGACGGGGTAGATCTTCAGATTTCCTTCCATACGAATGGACTTTGCGTATTTATAAACCGTTGAAAATGAGGTGTTAATATTTTCTTCATAAACTACCGGTACTTTGTGCACAAAATACCGGTAGTTTGTCGACAAAATATTAGTAGTTTGTGGCAAAGTACTGGTAGTTTGAAAAAGGGGGTCTTATAGGGGTTTAAACAGGTTGAGATATAGGGAGTATTTTCCCCTTGTCTTTGGAGTATTTGTTTGTTGACAACCGTCAACACATTTGTTGATAATTGTCAACAGATCTGTTGATAACTATCAACAAACTTGTTGATAATTATCAACAAATGAATGCTCTCGGCAATATATTCATTTACTGCTGCTTACATCTACCGGATCACTCCGAACCGAAGGTCGCTTAGCGAAGCGTAAAGCAAAAGTTGTGGAGTCGAAATTCGAGTGGGTATTAAAAATCAGCCCAAAAAAGAAAGGTAGGTCTATAAAAAAGGAAAGGCTGTCTTCACAGACAACCAATCTTCATTGTTAACCTTAAAATCTAATACCATGAAAAACACAATGCAAATATACGACATTTTATGTTATGCAGCATGAAAAGACGCCTAAATCTCGCGGCGTTTAAATATATTTAACGCTATACCTGCCGCACAACATATTTTCATCCGACGATAATCTCGATTAAAAGACTACACGCCAGCGGATTTTCATTGCCCCACTCTATTTTTCACTACTTTTACGAAAAAAAGAATATGGAAAAAGTCAAAAGCTTCCGGATCAGTCCGGAGGTAGATCTTCGAAACACAGAGACCCTGCGGCAGATCGCGACACAGGCAGACACGGAATTCATACTACTTTATACCCATAGCGAAGCGCCGGTGCCGGGCTTGTTCGCTCTGGAACGATTTATCGCCATTGCGGAAGATACACGGGCGGGATTGCTCTATTCGGATTATTACGCAGTGAAGGAAGGCGTGCAAACACTTCATCCACTCATTGATTATCAGATGGGGAGCCTACGCGACGACTTCGATTTCGGACCGCTATTGTTCTATCGCACAGCGGCATTGAAAGAAGCGGTGGCGGCAATGGATCGGACTTATAGTTTCGCGGCGCTCTACGACCTGCGATTGAAGGTCTCGCAAAAATATCCGGTCATACATATCAACGAACCGCTTTACACCCACATCGAACAGGATACGCGCCTGTCCGGCGAGAAGTTATTCGATTACGTAGACCCCAAAAACCGGGCGGTACAGATCGAAATGGAAGAAATATGTACCCACCACCTGAAAGAGATCGACGGATACCTGCCGCCTCAGTTTCGCCACGTGGATTTTGCGGAAGAGTTCGAAACGGAAGTGTCTGTGATCATCCCGGTGCGCAACCGGGTGAAAACGATCGAAGATGCGATCCGGTCGGTCTTAAACCAGCAAACGACATTCATTTTCAACCTGATCATCATCGATAATCATTCGACCGACGGGACAAGCGAAGCGATCGCGCGTTACGCCTCCGACCGGCGGGTGATCCACCTGATCCCGGAACGGAACGACTTAGGCATCGGAGGCTGCTGGAACCTGGGCGCGCATCATCCGGCATGCGGGAAGTTCGCGGTTCAGCTGGACAGCGACGACCTTTACAGCCGGGAAGATACATTGCAGATCATCCGGGATGCCTTCTACGAACAACAATGCGCCATGGTTGTCGGTACCTATCAGATGACGAACTTCAACCTCGAACCCATCCCGCCCGGCATCATCGACCACAAAGAATGGACACCGGAAAACGGACGCAACAACGCCTTACGTATCAACGGCCTGGGAGCACCACGGGCATTCTACACCCCAATCCTGCGCGCATTCAATCTGCCCAACACCAGCTACGGCGAAGACTATGCCATGGGCCTGCGCATCAGCCGGGAATACCCGATCGGACGGATCTACGAGGTGCTCTACCTCTGCCGCCGCTGGGAAGAGAATTCGGACGCCGCATTGAACATATCCCAGACCAACGCGCACAACCGATACAAAGACCGCCTCAGAACCTGGGAATTGCAAGCCCGTATAAACCGTTCGCGCTCATGAAACCCAACAAATGGATCAGTTCGGCACAGGCAGACGAACTACTGAAGAAACAATTGGTGACCTGGTCCCTGCCCAAAAAGAATTACGACGATCTGCAGCAGGTACAAACCCGGCAATTGGACCTGGGAGGCATCACCGTACAGGTACAACATAATCCCGCCCGGATCGCCTCAACGGGAGCAAAAACCGACGGACAGTCTATTCGGCAGCGGCAATGCTTCCTGTGCGCCGACAACCTGCCTGCGGAACAGATACGCCTGCCGTTCGGCTACAATTATGATGTCTTGTGCAACCCCTACCCGATCTTCCGCGAACATTTCACCATCGTTTCCAGAAAGCATGAAAACCAGGAAATAGCGAAACGTCTACCGGATTTTCTGGAGCTGGCCTACCGCATGAACCGCCATACGGTCTTTTACAATGGTCCCCGCAGTGGAGCCTCCGCACCCGACCATGCCCATTTTCAAGCCGTCACCCGCGGACAAATGCCGATCGAAAAAGAATTACACGACCTGCCCAATCGTTACGCCAAAGAGATCCTCTCGCTGGAATACGGGAAACTTTTTGCCCTCACCCATTATTTCCGAAACGGTTTTGTGATCGAAGCAAGCGACAAAAAGACAATATCCCTCCTGTTTCACCTTATATATAAGGTATTGGACAAAAAACCGGACGAACCGGAACCCGGCATGAACCTATTCGCATCATACGATGAAAATCAATGGCGATTGATCCTTATTCCCCGCCACAAACATCGTCCCTGGCAGTACGACGCAACCGGAGAAGACCACATCCTGTCGAGTCCCGGCGCAGCAGACATAGGCGGATTATTCATTACGCCAAGAGAAGAAGACTTCATGAAAATCAACCCCCACATCATTCAGAATATCTACGAACAAGTAGGCTATGCGGATGATGAGATTCTAAAATTAACCGATCAGATTGTAGCGAAACACAAGAGTAATAACAAATTATGAATAAAAAGTAAGGTTTAAAAGAATATGTTAATTATCTTTGTAGACAGATGTTGTTCCGGTTCCGATTTTACACAAAAATGAGGTCGTGTTGTATCCGTTCGGAATCCGGCCAGAGCTTCCTTGAACTGAGTTATTTTGGAGAAAAATGTCATCTGATAGCGAGATAAAATTTAATTATTCATTGGCGCCCCTGTCCTACTTCTACGGCTTGGGGGTAAGAATAAGAAACAAATTGTTTGACGCAGGAATACTTCCCAGCGAACGATTTCCTGTCCCCGTTATCTGCGTCGGAAACTTAGCGGCCGGCGGGACCGGCAAAACACCCCATACGGAATACATCATCAGACTTTTGCAACGACGCTACCGGATTGCCGTCCTCAGCCGGGGATACAAGCGCAAAACAACCGGTTATATACTGGCTACGCCGCATAATACCAGTAGCGATATCGGAGATGAACCCTATCAGATCCTGCAAAAATTCCCGGACATCACACTGGCGGTCGACGCCGACCGGCGCCGAGGCATACGTAACCTCTTGGAACTGCCGGAAGACAAACGCCCGGATGTGATCCTCCTCGACGACGGCTTCCAACATCGCTACGTCAAGCCGTCTTTCGCGATCATCCTGACCGATTATCACCGGAGATTTAATTTCGACAAACTGCTGCCGATGGGATTCCTGCGGGAACCGATAGAAGCGATACGCCGCACCGATATGGTGATCGTGACCAAATGCGAGAAAGACCTCAAACCGATCGAATACCGGATCATGGAAGAAGATATGCACTTATTGGCCCACCAGCAGGTATTCTTTACGCGCGTGGTGTATAGCGATCTGAAACCCGTATTTCCGAAGGTGGCAAGCCCACGGGTACTGCGGGATATCCGCCGGAACGATGAGGTATTGGCCATCTCGGCCATCGCGAACCCCGCACCGTTTGAGGAAGAAATAAAAAGATATTCCAAAAAAGTCCATTGCGCGAACTTCCCCGATCACCACGATTTTACAAAAAAAGACTTCAAAGACCTGACCGAAGTATTCAACACCATGGTCTCCTCCGAGAAACTGATCGTTGTGACCGAAAAAGACGCCGCACGGATACAAAACAACCCCCATTTCCCGGAAGAATGGAAAGGAGTGATCTACACCCTGCCCATTTCGATCGTCTTCCATGGAAAACGGGAAAACTTTGATGAAATTTTAATTAAACATATCGAAACCATTCGACGAAAAGGTTTCACTGAATAAAAATATATGAATAACCGAACTGAAATTGCATCTTTAGGCGAATTCGGACTCATTCGCCACCTGACCGACAGACTGGAAATCAAAAATAACAGCACTCTTTTTGGAGTAGGCGACGACGCTGCCGTATTAAACTACCCGGACAAACAGGTGCTTGTCACAACCGACCTTCTGATGGAAGGCGTTCATTTTGATCTGATGTATGTTCCCCTCAAACACCTGGGCTACAAAGCGGCTATTGTGAACTTCTCCGATATTTACGCCATGAATGGGCATCCTAAACAGATCACCGTCTCTTTAGGCATCTCCCAACGATTCGCGGTAGAAGACCTGGATGAATTCTACTCCGGCCTGAAACTGGCCTGCGATATCTATGGAGTGGACCTGGTCGGAGGCGACACCTCCTCCTCACTGACCGGATTTACGATCAGCATCACCTGCATCGGCGAAGGGGAAAAAGAGAAAATTGTCTACCGCAACGGCGCCAAAGACACCGACCTGATCTGTGTCTCCGGCGACCTGGGCGCCGCCTATATGGGACTGCAACTATTGGAACGGGAGAAAAAAATATTCCACGGACAGAAACACTTCACCCCTGATTTCTCCGGAAAAGAATACCTCCTGGAAAGGCAATTGAAACCCGAAGCCCGCAAAGACATCATCCAGCTATTGAAACAATCGGGAATTACACCGACCGCAATGATTGATATTTCAGACGGCCTCTCTTCCGAACTACTGCATATCTCCAAAGAAAGCAACACGGGATGCCGCATTTACGAGGAACGCATCCCCATAGACTTCCAAACCGCGTCTATGGCCGAACAATTCAGTATGAATGTTTACACGATCGCCCTCAACGGAGGCGAAGATTATGAACTATTGTTCACCGTCCCCTTAACCGCACACGATCAAGTGGCAGCCATTGAAGGCATTCGCATCATCGGCCACGTAACCAAGCCGGAATTAGGCAACTACCTGATTGGCCGCGATGGCGGAGAAGTCGCCCTCCAGGCACAGGGCTGGAAGATGTAATGGAGTAACAGGCGTTTTCTTCAACGAACAACAAATATTTCTTTCACACAAACAACAGATTATTTTCACAGAAAACGCCCCACCCCATTGCATATTAAAAAAACTTCCCTATCTTTGCACCCGTATTGAAAAAAACGGTACAAAAACACGCAACCCACGGTGCCATAGCTCAGTTGGTAGAGCAAAGGACTGAAAATCCTTGTGTCCCCGGTTCGATTCCTGGTGGCACCACTTAAGAAGAGTAGCAAAACGAAGCAAATCCCTGAAACATAGACAGTTTCAGGGATTTTTCTTTTTAGGGCAACCCCGCGAAAATGGCAAAAAACGGCGGTTTACAGCATATTTCTCTATGTTCATTCATATGCTTTTTTTCGACACAAAAAAAGCAAACGAAATGGTATTTAATGTATTGATTTGCTGCGTTTTGCATACCGACCATCTCATTTCATTTCCTTATTTTTAAACCATTAAAAAAGAGGTATTATGAAGCAAGAAATGATGAGTGCTCTGGTCTACATTATCAAGACCCGAAAATTGAGAAACGGAGAATGCCCTGTATTACTTAGGGTAACTATTGACGGGGTTTACAGCGACATCCGTATTAACCGCAGCGTAAAAGAAGAACTCTGGGATGCAAAGTTAGGAATGTGCCGGGGAAAGAGCCGGGAGGCTAATGAACTGAACGATTATATCCGCGGCCTCCATACCCGCCTGCATGAAATCCATCGGAACATGGTATTGCAGGATGAGCATTTCACCCCTGAAATCTTATTAAAAAAACTCTTTAATAAGGAAACAACAAAAACCGTCCTTACATTTTTCAAAGAGCATAACGAGGATTGCCGACGGCGTATCGGGCTGGATTATGCCTACTCCACTATCAATAGGTATGATAACTGTTATAAGTCCCTGCAAGTGGTCATAGAGAAAGAGTACGGAAAACCCGATATAACCTTCAGCGAGTTTACTACCCAGCTTATTCGAAAATATGAACTATATCTGATAGTTGATAAAAGGTTGAGCCAAAATACACTCGTCCGGTATATGAAAGTGATTAAAAAAGTAACATCCCTTGCTTTTGCAGCAGGTTTACTGAAAAGCGACCCTTTTATGGGAGTTAAATTTAGGCAGGTAAAAACCAACCCCGTTTTTCTTACAAAGGAGGAATTGGATACAATTGCAACCAAAGATTTTAACCTGCCCAGAATTGATTTAGTAAGAGACGTGTTTGTCTTCTGCTGCTTCACCGGGCTAGCTTTTATTGATGTAAGCAACTTGAGAAAGGAGCATATTGTTTTGGATAACGAAGGTACCTACTGGATTCGTAAGTCAAGAGAAAAAACAGATAATATGTGCGACATACCACTGCTTGATATTCCGTTGGAGATAATTCGCAAATATGAGAACCATGAGATGTGTAAGTCCAAAGGTCTTCTTCTTCCGGTTATGTGTAATCAGAAGATGAACTCGTATCTGAAGGAAATTACCGATTTCTGCGGGATTGATAAGGATGTTACTATGCATTGCTTAAGGCATAGAAAATTTTTCAGTCGATTGAATTTCAGTGCATTACAAATTCGATTTTGCAGACAGGTAACGATTTAGAAACCAGCTATCATCATTCGCTGATTAGCTTCGTTTTCAACAATACATTAAGAGCGACTTATTAGTGCAAAATTACTAAATAATCCCCATATTGCCAATATTCTTACCCGATTTTCAACAGTATTTTTCATCCAGCGATTAATGTACGGGACACAATGCAGGCCAAAATAACACGTAATAAAAAAAATGAAAAAGATCATCCTATACATTGCTGCATCACTCGACCAGCGTATTGCAGCCGGACGGTAGTTTGGATTGGCTTACCGAATTTCCCAGCTCCCAAAAGATAGATTACGGTTATAAAGACCTGTTGGTTTCTGTCGATACGGTTATCATAGGTGGTAAGACCTACCGCGAATTACTGAGTATGGACGTAATTTGGCCATATCCAACCTGTTCAAAGATACATCTTCTTTTCAAATAAATAACTATCTGGATTATAGTAGTTTATTTTTAGTGCAAGGTGCAAGCATCTATATATAGATAAACTTGCACCTTGCACTAAAAAACAGAAATACATTTGGAATATTAGAACATTGTTCGTAAGTTTGCGAACAGCAATAAAGAAAGAAAATGAAAACAGCAATGAAAATAGAAGACCAAGAGTTGATCGCCCGGATTGCAAAAGCGTTGGGGCATCCGACAAGGGTGGCTATATTGTTGTTTTTAGCAAAACAGGATAGCTGCTTTTTCGGCGATATTCACGAAGAACTACCTATCGCAAAAGCTACGGTTTCCCAACATTTGAAAGAACTGAAAGATGCCGGATTGATTCAGGGTGAAGTAGAAGCACCCAAAGTAAGGTATTGCATCAATAAAGAGAATTGGGAGAATACCCGTAATTTATTCGCAAGCCTGTTCAATATATACGTTGAAAAGAACGGATGCTGCTGATGTAGCATATGTTTTTTGCTTTGAGTGTTCGCTGTTCGGCAAACAACTGTCTGTAAAACTTAATAAAAGCAAGATATGGAAATTAAAGTATTAGGAACGGGATGTGCAAACTGCAAAACGCTATTATCAAGGGTTGAGCAGGTCGTTGCGGAATTAAACTCGGATGCAACAGTAACCAAAGTGGATGATATTCTTAAAATCATCGAATACGGTGTACGAGGGCTTCCCGCACTGGTTGTCGATGAAAAGGTTTTATCGACAGGGAAAGTTTTATCAAAGGACGAAATTGAACAATTAATCACTCAATAACCGTTAACGTATGAAAAATCTGATTTATGTTTTTGCTGCAATAGTCCTGATCTCTTGCGGTGGCGGAACAAATAAGAAAGCGAGTGCGACGGCGCAAACAAAGGGAGCAGCTCAGGGCGACCGCATAGAAGTTCTTTATTTTCATGGAGCGCAACGCTGTATTACCTGCCGTGCCATCGAGAAACATACCATAGAATTACTGGATAGCCTATATTCAAAAGAGTTGGCAAACGGCGCTATCGTGTTCAAAGCGATAGATATTTCGCAAAAGGAAAACGAAGCGATTGCGGACAAATATGAAGTTACTTGGTCTTCATTGTTTATCAACGGATGGAAGAACAATCAGGAAACCATTAACAATATGACCGACTACGCTTTTTCTTATGTGAAAGGGCAACCGGACGTTTTCAAAACCGGAATTAAGGATAAGATTGAAGAACTACGCCCGAAGCAGTAATGGAGTACATTCAGTCGCTTTTAGAGAATAGCAACATCCCCGTTATCACCGCATTTCTTTTAGGGATTCTGACAGCTATAAGCCCGTGTCCGTTGGCTACTAACATAACGGCCATAGGCTTTATCAGTAAAGATATAGAGAATAAGCATAAGATTTTCTTAAACGGTCTGCTATATACGCTGGGAAGGGTTATCGCCTATACCGCTTTGGGATTCATACTCATTCCGATACTACGGGAAGGTGCAAGTATGTACTCCGTTCAGAAATTCATCGGCAAATACGGCAGCATGGTTATCGCTCCGGCACTTATTCTTATCGGAATTTTTATGCTGGATATAATCAAAATCAGAATGCCACAAATCAACATGGGCGGGCATAAAGTGAAAGCCAAAGGCGGATGGGGAGCGTTATTGTTAGGGATTCTTTTCTCCCTTGCGTTCTGCCCCACAAGCGGAGTGTTTTACTTCGGGATGTTGATACCGATGTCGGCTACCGTATCAGGTGGTTTTCTACTACCCGTTGTGTATGCCATAGCAACAGGATTACCCGTAATTATCGTTGCATGGATATTGGCTTACAGCGTTGCCGGGCTGGGTAAATTCTACAACCGGATGCAAACGTTTGAAAAATGGATGCGAAAAATAGTAGCTGTCCTTTTTATTGCAATCGGTATTTGCTATTTGATAATTAACTATTTATAATAAGAACAATATGAAAAAGATAGAAATATTTGACCCCGCTTTATGTTGCCCCACAGGATTGTGTGGGCCGAACATAAACCCTGAACTGTTGAGGATCGCCGCAATGACGGAAGCCCTGAAACGCAAAGGGGTAGCTATCGAACGCCATAACCTGCGGGATGAACCGCAACTCTATGTTTCCAACAAGGTGGTGAACGACTATTTGCAGGAACACGGTGCGGAAGCCTTGCCTATTACCTTAGTGGACGGCGTTGTAACCGTATCGAAAGGTTATCCGACAACGGAACAGCTAATGGAATGGACTGGCGTGGATTTGGGTTTTGTGAATTTAAAATAAACAGGGATAATGAAAGCATTTAATCTGTCCGGCATTGGGCTTACAAAATACCTGTTCTTTACAGGAAAAGGTGGGGTAGGTAAAACATCGGTTGCCTGCGCTACTGCCGTAAGTTTAGCCGACAAAGGAGCGAAAATTTTATTAATCAGTACCGACCCCGCTTCCAACCTGCAAGACGTATTCGGTCAAACGTTGGACGGACACGGTATTGCAATCAAGGAAGTTCCCGGACTTACGGTTGTCAATCTCGACCCCGAACAGGCAGCAGCCGAATACCGCGAAAGCGTAATTTCTCCGTATAGGGGCAAATTACCCGAAAGCGTTATTCAGAATATGGAAGAACAGCTTTCAGGCTCTTGTACGGTAGAAATAGCCGCTTTCAATGCCTTTTCGGACTTCATAACCGATGAAAAGAAACAGACCGGGTTCGACCATATTATTTTCGACACTGCACCCACCGGACACACTTTGCGTATGCTTCAACTGCCGTCGGCGTGGAGTACGTTCATTGACGAAAGTACGCGCGGCGCGTCTTGTTTGGGACAGTTATCGGGACTGGAAGAACGCAAGGGAATCTACAAACAGGCTGTTGCCACCCTTTCAGACGGGGATAAAACACGCCTGATACTGGTTAGCCGTCCTGAAACGACTGCTTTAAACGAAGCTGCCCGTTCCTCCCACGAACTTATGTCGCTGGGGATTAAGAACCAAACATTGGTTATCAATGGAGTGTTGCAACAAGTCGATGAACAGGATTCCGTTTCGAGTCAGATTCACGGCAAACAGCAGTCGGCAATTAAAAATATGCCGGAAGGACTTACCGGATTTCCTCTGTTCAATGTTCCGCTTCGCTCTTACAACCTGTCAAACGTGGCGAATATCCGCCGTTTGCTGAGCGAAGATGAAGTTCAGCCTGTTGCCGGCTATAAACCGATAACCGGAGAAAAGAGCCTCGACAACCTGATAGACGATTTATACGCATCGGGCAAGCGGGTTATTTTCACTATGGGTAAAGGCGGTGTCGGCAAAACCACATTGGCCACCGGTATCGCATTAGGGTTGGTTTCCCGTGGTGCGAAAGTCCACCTGACAACTACCGACCCTGCGAATCACCTGAATTATGACCTTGCGGTTAAATCGGGACTGACAGTTAGCCGGATTGATGAAGCAGAGGTGTTGGAAAAATACAAAAACGAAGTCCGCAGTACGGCTGCGCCAACCATGAGCGCCGAAGATATGGAGTATATCGAAGAGGATTTACGTTCGCCATGCACTCAGGAGATAGCCGTGTTCAAGGCTTTCGCGGAAATCGTCGATAAAGCGGACAACGAGGTCATTGTGATTGATACCGCACCTACCGGACACACGCTGCTCCTGTTGGATGCTACGCAAAGCTACCACAAAGAAGTGGAGCGCACACAGGGTATTCCCGATTCGGTAAGCAAACTTTTACCCCGTTTAAGGAATGCCCGTGAAACGGAAGTGGTTATCGTTACGTTACCCGAAGCCACGCCCGTATTTGAAGCGGAACGATTGCAAGTCGACCTGCAACGTGCCGGAATCAATAACAAATGGTGGGTGGTCAATTCCTGCCTGTCGTTGGTGGAAACCCAAAACCCATTCCTGCAAGCTAAAGCGCAAAGCGAATTAACATGGATAGAGAGAGTTAAACAACTATCGAGCGGGAATACTGCGCTGGTAGAGTGGAAAAATATATAGAACAAATGGAAAAGAAAATTTTAATCCTTTGTACGGGAAATAGCTGTCGCAGCCAAATGGCTCACGGGTTCTTACAATCGTTTGATGACGGATTGGATGTGCATTCCGCCGGAACAAGAGCAAGCGGGAAATTGAATCCCAAAGCGGTCGAAGTGATGAAAGAAGCGGGAATCGACATTTCGCACCACACATCGGATAGCGTTGAAAAATACCTGAACGAAGAATGGGATTACGTCATCACCGTTTGCGGTGGTGCGAATGAGAGTTGTCCGACTTTTTCCGGCAAGGTAAAACATAGCTTGCATATAGGATTCGACGACCCTTCGGATGCAACCGGAACTCCCGAATTTATCGACAGCGAGTTTCGCAGGGTACGGGACGAAATCAAGGCTGCATTCTATGAATTTTATCAGGAAAATATATTGTTGAAATATCTGAATGATCGTCCAGACAATGTCCCTATATGTCATTGCAGCGAAATAACATTAGGAGAAATCAGGGCTGCCGTTCGTGCGGGTTGCAAAGACATAAAATGTGTGAGGGACTATGCACGAAAGCATAAAACAGGCTATTGCAAGGAACTTTCCCCTGATAGAAAATGTTGCCACAATAGATTCAATGAAGTTATTAACCAGTTGATTGCAAGAAACAATGAGTAGAAAGAAGATGGGGTTTCTGAATAAGAATCTGACGCTGTGGATATTCCTTGCAATGGCTATCGGTGTGGCACTCGGATATTTCGCGCCGTCATTTGCCGTAACGGTCGATTCTTTTTCAAGAGGTACTACCAATATACCATTGGCGATAGGTCTTATTCTTATGATGTATCCGCCGTTGGCGAAGGCGAATTACAGGTTATTGCCGAAAGTTTTTTCCAACGTAAAAATACTGGGGACATCCCTCGTTTTGAATTGGGTCATCAGTCCCGTACTTATGTTTATTTTAGCGATAATCTTTTTGCAGGACTACCCCGAATACATGGTGGGGGTTATTCTTATAGGCTTGGCTCGTTGTATCGCAATGGTTTTGGTGTGGAACGATCTGGCGGAAGGGAATACCGAGTATGGCGCTGGCTTGGTGGCATTGAACAGCATCTTTCAGGTCTTTCTTTATGGCTTTTATGCTTGGCTGTTTATCACCAAACTACCGCCGTTGTTCGGCTTTGAGGGAGCAATAGTGGATATATCCATCGGGACAATCGCTAAAACGGTGACGATTTACTTAGGTATCCCGTTCCTGATGGGGATATTAAGCCGATTAATCTTGGTTAAGGCAAAAGGGGTCGAATGGTACGAAAAAAAGTTTATTCCTGCTATCTCCCCTCTTACACTAATCGCATTACTGCTTACCATTGTGCTAATGTTCAGCCTTAAAGGTGAACTTATCGTACAGATACCGATGGACGTGGTTCGTATCGCAATCCCTCTGTTGATATACTTTGTCGCTATGTTCTTTATCAGCTTCTTCGTGGCGAAAGCGGTGGGTGCGTCCTACGATGTAAACGCATCGGTTTCATTTACGGCAGCCGGAAATAACTTTGAATTGGCTATTGCCGTAGCGATTGGAGTATTTGGAATCCATAGCGGACAGGCATTTGCGGGAGTAATCGGGCCACTGGTAGAAGTCCCGGTACTCATTGCGTTAGTAGGCGTTTCGCTATGGCTTAAAAAGAGATACTACGATACGAAATCAGTATAGCGATCATATTTCTATTCCTTCTATTTCTTTGTGTCCGAACTTGATTTTTTTGCCTACCTATCTCTTGGATTCTAAGTTACTACATTTTTTGAGTAGCTAAATCTTCTGAATATCAATATTTATGTTGGCACAAGATGTGAATTTATCTAATATTGATACTTGCACCTTGGTTAATAATTGATTTAAATATTATTAATAGTCCAAACACATTGCTTTAGATCGTCTGCAATTTGATTAGAATCACTATCTTTGCAATAGATAAAAAAGAATTGTAACGGATAAACTCCGTTTAGATAAAAACATAACGTTCGCTGAACGTCTCAACACGAAAACTGGTAATTTTCATTTGAAAGAGACTGATAGCGCAATGTTCATGCTATACGAAAGTATGGCGTGGACTTGCCTGTTTCTTTCAAGGGTATACCAGTACCTCGTGTTGGAATAGTGTGAGTTCCACGCTTTTTTTGAAATACAGCGAGCAATAATATAAATGATTAAATTCAAAAAAAAATGAAAAAGATCATCCTATACATTGCTGCATCACTCGACCAGCGTATTGCAGAGCCGGACGGCAGTTTGGATTGGCTTACCGAATTTCCCAACCCCCAAAAGATAGATTACGGTTATAAAGACCTGTTGGTTTCTGTCGATACGATTATCATGGGTGGTAAGACCTACCGCGAATTACTGAGTATGGACGTAATTTGGCCATATACAAACCAACATACTTATGTTGTATCCCACCATGAATGGAGTGAGAGAGAGAACGTCAGTTTTATTACGGAGAACATAATCGGGCGTATCAAAACACTACGCAATGAAACCGGAAAAGATATTTGGCTGGTCGGTGGCGGTGAATTGGTTTCGATGCTGCTTGCTTCCGACTTGTTGGACGAAATACGGATAACTTACTTCCCTGTAATTCTCGGCAGGGGAATATCCCTGTTTCCAGAACAGCCAAAAGAATCGAAATGGAAGTTATCAGGAAGTAAGTCTTATGGAAACGGAGTACTTTCGGTGATCTATCAAAAAGAGTGAGATCCGTTTATAATTAAGTCAAAATAGGAACTAATAAAAGCAATACATAACCATGTAAATAATAAAGCTATGAAATCAACAGAACAACAGGCGGGCAACATGTTTCTGGAAAGCGTAAGCCGCTACAGTTATGACGAAACTGTCGAAAAATTGTCGGAAAAAATCATGTCTATCGGGAACTGGAAAATTCAGCATATTCATGATTTGCAGGAAACGCTCCGTAAAAACGGGAAAGACGTTTTGCCCATAAAAATCATAGAATTATGCAGCCCCAAATATTCGGGCAGAATACTGGAACGTGATGAAGAACGTCTTTATTCTTCGTTGCTACCATGTCGCATATCCATCTATCAGACCTCTGACGGCGCAACCCGTATTTCGCGTATGGACTCGGCTGCAATGGCCGCACAAATCGGCGGGCTGGTGGAAGAGGTGATGACCGAAGCCTTCGCTGAAATCGAAAAAGTGTTGGGTGAAATGGGAAAATCATAAATTTTTAAATAAACAAAGCCTATGATCTCAAGGTAAATTCGTAATTTTGTAGTGGAAAAATTTTGGCTGAATGTCTGAAAATGTAGAAATATTGTTACAAGCAAGGGACATAAAACCGACTGCTATGCGTATGCTTATTTTAAAGAATATGCTTGGCTTTTCACGGGCATTCAGTTTGGCAGACTTGGAAACTGTATTGGAGACTGTCGATAAATCAACGATTTTTCGTACTATTATCCTTTTCCATGAAAAAACACTTATCCATAGCATTGATGATGGTTCAGGGGCTATAAAATACTCCGTATGCAGCAGTAATTGCAGTTGCAGCATCGGTGATTCACATGCTCACTTTTACTGTTTACATTGCAATAAAACTTTCTGCTTGGAAAAAGTTGCTGTTCCCGATTTAAACATTCCTGACAACTTGGTTCCGGTAAGTATAAACTTTGTCATTAAAGGGTTTTGTGAAGATTGTAAGATGTTTGCAACTTAGTTGCAAAACAAAATCACTATCTTTGTCGCATGAAAATATTCGCAGCCATACTTGCATTATTTATTTTATCACTTTCGGCTAACACTTTTGACGGAATTGAGTGTTTGTGCCAGAAATATGAGATTGCAGCGAATATAGACGGAAATCAACAAAGCGATGATGGCTCATGTACCAACGGTTGTTCTCCTTTTCATTTATGCCATATTTGTTCAGGCTTTATTTTATCTTCAACAGTTCTTATTGTAAAACCAGTGTCGAACAATACGTCTTCTACTCCGGTTTCCCATCCTCAACAATTTATACCAGTATTCTACGGGAATATTTGGCAACCGCCCAAAATCGGTTAATTATCACCTTTTATAAGGGGCAAACTTTGCGTTGAACACATTTATTGCTGCTCAACGAAATAATTTTTGTATTCACTAAAGTTGTCAATAATTAATCCGAATAGTATGTTCGATAAAATCATCAAGTTCTCAATCGAGAACAAACTTATAATTGGTGTCTTAACACTGGCACTAATTATTTGGGGAACCATATCCGTGGTACGGCTGCCAGTGGATGCCACTCCCGATATTACCAACAATCAGGTACAAATCATCACACAAGCCCCAACTTTAGGGGCGCAGGAGGTGGAGCAGTTTATTACTACGCCCATCGAACTGGCTATGTCTAACATACCTGATGTAATTGAAAAACGAAGTATCAGCCGTAGTGGGATTTCCGTAATCACCATCGTATTTAAAGACGATGCCGACATCTATTGGGCACGACAGCAGATAAGCCAGCAATTGAAAGAAGCGGAATCGCTAATCCCTAAAGGATTAGGCGAGCCGACCTTAGCCCCTATCTCCACAGGCTTGGGTGAAATATATCATTATGTTATTCATACGAAGGAAGGGTATGAAGATAAATATACCAGTACCGATCTACGAACCATACAAGACTGGATCGTAAAACGCCAACTGGCAGGAACCGAAGGTTTAGCCGAAGTGAGTGGTTGGGGTGGCTATGTGAAAGAATACGAAATAGCATTAGATAATGATAAACTGGCTTCAACGAATGTAAGTATCGCTGAAATTTACGAAGCACTGGAAAAGAATAATGAGAATACAGGAGGAAGTTATATAGAACAAGGCAGTAACTACAACTTTATCCGTGGCATCGGTTTAGTCAAAACCTTATCCGACATAGAGCGGATTGTCATTAAAAACACCAACGGTACACCCATTCTAATTAGAGATGTAGCCGAAGTACGTTTCGGAACGGCAATACGCAATGGAGCTGTAACCCGTAACGGAGAGGGTGAAGTGGTAGCGGGTATTACATTGATGTTGAAAGGCGAAAATTTTTCGCAAGTAATAGCCAATGTTAAAGAGCGGATGGAGCAAATCCAAAAGAGCCTTCCCGAAGGTGTAGTTATAGAACCCTTTATCGACCGTACTGAACTGGTTGGTCGTGCTATGGGAACCGTAGAAAAGAATCTCCTTGAAGGGGGGCTAATTGTCATCTTCGTATTGGTATTGTTGTTGGGAAATTTCAGAGCAGGATTAATTGTCGCCTCGGTAATTCCCCTTTCAATGCTCTTTGCCGTAAGTATGATGAATATATTCGGTGTGAGCGGAAACCTGATGAGCTTAGGAGCAATCGACTTCGGGTTGATTGTGGATGGGGCGGTTATTATAGTCGAAGCCATTGTCCACCGCATTACAGGAAAGAGCTTGTTATTTAGTAAAGATAAACCCATGCTTACCCAAGCCGAAATGGACAAAGAGGTTTACACTGCCGCTTCAAAAATCCGAAATACTGCTATGTTCGGAGAAATTATCATCCTCATTGTTTATCTGCCCATCTTATCGTTAGTAGGCATCGAAGGCAAGATGTTCAAACCTATGGCTCAAACAGTATCGTTTGCCATACTCGGTGCATTTATTCTGTCATTAACCTATGTACCAATGGTGAGCGCATTGTTTTTAAGTAAGAAAACCTTCCACAAAGAAAACTTTTCCGACCGCATTATCAACACTCTCAAACGTTGGTATCGCCCTGTTTTGGATTTCAGCTTGCGTTGGAAAAAAACGGTTATATTGTCAATGATTGCGCTGTTTATCGTCAGCCTCGGCGTATTCAACCGTTTGGGCGGTGAGTTTATCCCCACTTTGGAAGAAGGAGACTTAACTGTCGAAATTAGTATGATACAGGGAACTTCGCTAACACAGGTAATCGAAACCTTCGGTATGGCTGAGAAAATATTGAAAGATAAATTTCCCGAAGTAAAACAAGCCGTAACCCGTATCGGTAGTGCAGAAATACCCACCGATCCGATGCCTATCGAGCGAGGCGACATGATGCTATCCATGATGCCAAAGGAAGAATGGACAACGGCTGATAGCCGAGAAGAAATGATGGAGGCAATGGAAGAAGCCTTAGAGGTAATTCCAGGCATAAATGTAGAACTGACACAACCGATGCAGATGCGTTTCAACGAATTGATAACAGGTATTCGTCAGGACGTAGCCATTAAAATTTATGGCGAAGATTTAGAAGTGCTTTCTGCACAGGCGGAAAAAGTGGCTGGTTACATTAAAAATGTAGAAGGTGTAAGCGAACCGTTTGTAGAAAAAGTAACAGGATTACCGCAAATACAAGTGGAGTATAATCGCGACAAAATAGCGGCTTACGGTCTTACCATAAGTGATGTGAACACCGTACTACGAACAGCTTTTGCCGGAAACGTAGCGGGTGTGGTATTTGAAGGTGACAGGCGTTTTGATATGGTCGTTCGCCTGAAAAACGATTTGCGTAGCGATTTGGCTAATCTCGAAAACTTATTCGTAATGCTGCCATCAGGCAATCGTATTCCACTTAACCAAGTAGCTGAAATATCCTATAAAACTGCTCCTGCGCAAATCAGCCATGAAGATGGACAACGCAGGATATATGTCGGATTTAATGTTCGCGGTCGCGATGTAGAAAGCACCGTAGAAGAAATTCAACAAATACTGGATAATAAATTGAAACTTCCGGCTGGGTACTATTATACCTATGGGGGGCAGTTTCAGAACCTAAAAGAAGCTAAAGACCGCTTGATGATTGCTGTTCCGGCTGCGTTGTTACTCATTTCTGTACTATTATTCTTTACGTTCCGTAACGTGAAATTAGCCCTGCTTATTTTTACATCTATTCCTCTTTCAGCTATCGGTGGAATATTCGCCCTGTGGCTGCGGGATATGCCATTCAGCATATCTGCTGGCGTTGGATTTATTGCCCTATTTGGGGTTGCCGTACTTAACGGTATTGTGCTGATCGGACAGTTCAAACAATTGAAAGAAGAAGGTATGGATGATCTTTACCAACAAGTGCGAACGGGAACTGCCATTCGATTGCGTCCTGTAATTATGACTGCGTTAGTAGCCTCGCTTGGTTTCTTGCCTATGGCTCTTTCCACCAGTGCGGGAAGCGAAGTCCAAAAACCACTGGCAACGGTAGTTATTGGCGGATTGATAACGGCAACTATACTTACCTTGTTGGTACTGCCTACACTCTACATTATATTCAATTCAAAAATCAACTTAAAGCGCAGAATAATGAAAATAGGAAAATCAACAACCTTGCCGATAATCGTTCTGCTAATTACATTTTCTCTGTTTTCTGTCAAAAATGCAAATGCTCAAAGCAACCGTAAATCCTTACAGGAATGTATTGATATAGCCTTGACAGGAAATCTGCAAATTCGTTCGGCAGGTTTAGGAATAGAACAAGCGAAGGCATTGCAGGGAACAGCATTTAATCCGGGAAAAACAGGCATTGAGTTTGCCCAAGAACCCATTATGCCCGGTTTGACTGATAGAAAGATAGGCATTACGCAAACATTTGAGTTCCCGACTGTTTATACAAGTCAAAGCAAAATGCTGAAACAGGAAACTCTATTGGCAGAAAAATCGAAAAGTATTACACAAAATGAAATCGTGCGCGAAGTATCTGGAGCTTATTACAATATGCTTCACGCATTACAAACGGTCAATATTTTACAACAGCAAGACAGCATTTATGCCGATTTTTCGCAAAAGGCAACCGTTCGCTATAATACGGGTGAAAGTAGCCAACTGGAAAAAATGAATGCAGAAAGCAGGTATCAGGAAAATCGCTTGCAACTTAATCAAGCTATTTCAACGTTGGCAAGTCGCCAATTGGAAATGCAAAAGCTACTTAATACAGGAGAAGCTATTTTACCGCAAGAAAACGAGTTGCAAAAACTTCCTGATTTTGTTTCTTTGGATGCAGAATCGGTATCTGTTAATCCAATGATAGGTTATTTCGATCAACAACTGAACGTAAGTATGGCACAGGCAAATGTAGAAAAGAATAAGCTACTACCCGATATTTTTGGCGGATATAACTTTAGTGATTCCAAAGTTCCGGGCTTTCAAATAGGAATCAGCATACCACTATTTTTCGGGGCACAACGCTCTAAAATCAAAGCAGCCAATATAAGAAGCACACAAATCAGTATGGAAAGGCAGCAAGCCTTACAATCTCTGCAAAATGCTTATGCCGTACAATACAATGAATATCTTAAAGCTAAAGAAAGTTTGACATACTACGAAACCGCAGGAATAACACAAGCCAATGATATGGTACGGATTGCCAATGCGTCCTACCAAATCGGAGAAATTGGCTACATGGAGTACATTCAAAATCTGCAAACGGCTATCGGTATCAAATTGCAGTATGCCGAAGCGATGAATCGTTTCAACCAGTCAATCATTTTGTTAAACTATTTAAAAGGGAATCAGTAAAATGAAAACAATAATAAAATCAATTGCAGCACTTCTTTTGCTGGCAGCTATAATCGGCTTTTCATCGTGTACAGAAAGCGGTAAAAAGCAGGAAGAAACTTCAACAGAAGAAAGCCATTCGGAAGCCATTGAAGTGTCCGAAGAACAAATGAAAGCCGTTGGCATAGAATTAGGAACGGTGGAAATGAAAAACCTTAACAGCGTAGTAAAAGCAAGCGGGCAGATGGCTTTGTTACCTCAGAATAAGGCTGATGTTACATCGTTAGCGGCAGGAATCATCACGCAAATTAAGGTTATCGAAGGAACTCCTGTGAGAAAAGGACAGACCGTTGCCCTATTGGAAAATCTCGAAATCGTGAAGCTGCAAGAAGCTTATCTCGCTCAAAAGCAAGAACTGGCTTTCAGCTATCAGGAATACGAACGCCAACAAGAATTAAGTAATCAAAATGCAGGAACGGGAAAAGTATTTCAACAGGCTACATCCAAATATGAAACAGATAAGGCGCGACTTGCAGGGCTTGAAACCCAACTACGCCAACTGAATATAAACCCGCAGATGGCAGTAGCGGGAAATTTTGTCACACAAATTCCCATCCTTGCCCCCATTAATGGCGTGGTCGGCGAAATCCATATCAAAACAGGAAGCTATGCCGATATGCAAACCCCGTTAATGGAAATCACAAACAATTCGCAAATACAGTGCAATATACAGGTGTTTGAGAAAGATTTCCCCAAAGTAAAAACGGGGCAGCAAGTGGAAATTGTCCTTACCAACATGGAAAAGAAATCTATTTCGGGAAAGGTTTACAGCATCAACCAGTCGTTTGAGAACGACAGTAAATCCATTACCATACACGTAAAATTAGATAACCGAGACGGTGTTAAATTACTTCCCGGTATGTATGTTTCAGCACTGATTAACATCGGCAATCAACTTGTAAAAGCCGTACCTGTCAATGCCGTTGCTCATGCAGAAGGTAAGCAGTTTATCTTTTTATTTACCGGAACAGAAGAAAGATGTAATGATCCTGATTGCAAAGAAGAATGTGATGATGAAGGTAAAGTTTTCCAGTTCAAAAAAGTGGAAGTGATAATCGGCACAACGGAATTGGGCTACGTGGAAATTACACCTTTGGAAACGATTCCCGAAAATGCAGAAATTATTTCAAAAGGAGCATTTTACATTATGTCTAAAATAAGTGGCGGGGAAGAGGAAGAATAATAATCAGAAAATTTAAGATTATGAATATGAAAGAAGAAAAATCAAATGTTACAGAAAATGACTGTGGTTGTTCTTGTTCGTGTGACAGTAAAAAACAGGAAGAAAGCAGCACATGGCGAAAATATATGCCTATGGCAATCAGTTTTGTAATAATGATTGTAGGTATTGTACTTGATAACTACATCAAAACAAGCTTCTTCAAGGGATACATTCGTTTGGCATGGTATATAACTGCTTATCTACCTGTGGGTTTACCTGTGGTTCTGAAAGGCGGTAAAGCCCTTTCCAATAAGGACTTTTTTACTGAATACACATTGATGGTTATTGCTACTGTCGGTGCGTTTTTCATTGGCGAATACCCCGAAGGTGTAGCCGTGATGTTGTTTTATGCTGTCGGAGAATTATTTCAGGAAAACGCGGTAAATCGGGCGAAAAGAAGTATCAGCGCATTACTGGATGTACGCCCCGAAACAGCCGATGTTGTGAAAAGTGATTCACTGGAAACCGTTTCACCTGATAACGTAAATATTGAGGATATTATTGAGGTAAAAGTTGGCGGCAGGGTTCCTCTCGATGGTATTCTGCAAAGTGAATCCGCATCTTTCAATACCGCTGCACTTACAGGTGAGAGCGTTCCACGTACCATTCGCAAAGGAGAAGAAGTTTTAGCAGGAATGATTGCTACCGATAATGTTTCAAGAATTGTAGTAACGAAACCTTTTGGACAAAGTGCCTTAGCGCGTATTCTTGACCTTGTTCAGAGTGCAACAGAGAAGAAAGCTCCTGCCGAACAGTTTATACGGAAGTTTGCAAGAATCTATACGCCCATCGTGGTTGCATTGGCAGCATTGATTATATTACTGCCAATGGTCTATTCAACCATAAGTCCTGCATTCGTTTATAATTTTAATGACTGGCTATACCGAGGGCTTGTTTTCTTGGTTATATCATGCCCTTGTGCTTTGGTTATCAGTATTCCACTTGGGTATTTTGGTGGTATCGGTGCTGCATCGCTGCACGGAATCTTGTTCAAAGGAAGTAACTATCTGGAAGCCATGACAAAAGTCAATACGGTAGTTATGGACAAAACAGGAACGCTGACACAAGGCGTTTTTAACATTCAGAAAATAGTTCCTGCAAACCATATTACCGAAACAGACCTGATAAAGTTGGTTGCATCGGTAGAAACGCAAAGCACGCATCCGATAGGCAAAGCGATTGTTGCATATGCAAATAAACAAAGTATTGAAATTACAAGACCGAATACTGTAAATGAAGTCGCAGGATATGGCTTACAGGCATCAATCAACAATCAAGCAATATTAGTAGGCAATCCCAAATTATTAAATAAAAACGGAATTACATTCCCACCGGAGATAACTGCCATACCCGAAACGATTGTCGTTTGTGCCATCGACGGTTTATATGCAGGTTATATTCTCGTAGCGGATGCACCTAAAGCAGATGCAGCCACTGCGGTTAATGCTTTAAGAGAATTTGGTATCAAAAATATAGTGATGCTGTCCGGAGATAAGCAAGCTATCGTTTCAAAA
This sequence comes from Parabacteroides sp. PF5-6, assembly GCF_029504695.1. Classification (GTDB taxonomy): domain Bacteria; phylum Bacteroidota; class Bacteroidia; order Bacteroidales; family Tannerellaceae; genus QVMG01. The sequence continues at coordinate 71,035 of NZ_JAQFIN010000007.1, read as the reverse complement.
TTGGCGACAGAATTAAGCATACATCATGCTCACGGAGATTTGCTTCCAGAAGGGAAGGTAGAGTATATAGAGCAGTTGAAAGCTGATCCTTCAAACAATATTGCATTTGTAGGGGATGGAATAAATGATGCCCCTGTTCTTGCATTAAGTAATGTGGGTATTGCAATGGGCGGATTGGGTAGTGATGTTGCCATTGAAACAGCCGATGTTATTATACAAACCGATCAACCGAGCCTAATTGCGACTGCTATTGAAATAGGTAAAGCAACACGCCGAATTGTCATTCAAAATATAAGCCTTGCATTCGGGGTAAAACTGATTGTGTTGATTTTAGGAGCGGGCGGCTTAGCGACATTGTGGGAGGCGGTGTTTGCAGACGTAGGTGTATCACTTTTAGCAATCCTTAATGCTGTTAGAATTTTAAAAATGAAATTCTAAGAAATATTGTATAGAATACCCGTTGGCGGAATTAATTCACTAAAAAATGTCAGGAAATAAGTTGTGCATATCATTGATTATTAGTATTTTAATGGTGATTAAACTATTAATATGCAGCTCAATTATGCACAACTTATATGCAATATTCGCTAAATTTCTTGATATATGCAAGATGTTTTCTGCTGATTTAGTAAACGAAAAAGGGAATATACCTCGCAGAGGAGTCGTCCCGAAGTTCTCTGACTTAGAAGTGATCAGTTTAAGCCTTGCTGCCGAATCAATAGGTATAGATAGTGAAAGCTTTTTGTTTTCTAAATTAAATGAATACAAAGATGATTTTTCTTCTCTCATATCCCGTCGTCAATATAATGATCGCAGGAAGCTCACTATCGGCTTATGTAATCAGGTGCGTGAAAGAATTGCATCAAAAGTTGATGGTGGAGAAGCTATTTTCTGTATTGATTCTATGCCAATTGAAGTCTGTCGTCCCATAAGGTCAAAACGTTGTAAAATGGGAAAGAATAATTATGATAAAGCTCCCAATTATGGCTATTGTGCTTCACAGGGTAAACATTATTACGGATATAAATTACATTCTCTCTGTGGGTTGAGCGGTGTCATACACTCTTTTGACCTGACAAAGGCGAGTGTTCACGACATTCATTATTTGAAAGACGTAAAGTGTAACTTTCAGAATTGCACCATCATCGGTGATCGTGGATATATTGGAGCAGCCATACAACTTGATTTATTTGAAAAAGCTAATATCAAGTTGGAAGTTCCATATCGGTCGAATCAAAAAGATTGGAAACCTGTATTTAGTCCATTTGCTAAAGCAAGGAAAAGGGTTGAAACGCTTTTTGCACAATTATGCGATCAATTTATGATAATCAGAAATTACGCAAAACAAACAGAAGGATTGTTTACCAGAATTACGGGGAAAATTAGTGCACTTACAATCCTTCAATATATAAACAAGATTAATAACAAACCCATTGGACAAATTAAATATGCACTAATTTAATTCCGCCAACGGGTATAAATGTCTTTTCAAGGAGGATCAAATGAAAGAGAGAAATAAGCGTGTATTGGTTGGCATGAGCGGCGGAATTGACAGTTCGGCAACTTGCCTGATGCTACAGGAACAAGGCTATGAGATTGTGGGGGTAACGATGCGCGTTTGGGGAGATGAGCCGAAAGATGCCAAGCTACTGGCCGACCGTATAGGCATTGAACACTACGTGGCCGACGAGCGAACGGAATTCAAAGAGACTATCGTAAAATATTTTATAGATGAGTATTGCCAAGGACGGACACCAAATCCGTGTGTGATGTGCAATCCGTTATTTAAATTTCGTATACTTGCGGAGTGGGCCGATAAATTGGATTGCCAATGGATTGCTACCGGACACTACTCTCGCTTGGAAGAATGGAATGAAAATATCTATATTGTGGCTGGCGATGATGACAAGAAAGATCAATCGTATTTTCTCTGGCGATTGGGACAGGATGTATTGCGCCGTTGCCTGTTTCCGTTGGGGAATTATACCAAAGAGCAGGTGCGCGAATACCTGCGCAACAAAGGATTTGCAGCCAAAGCCAGCGAAGGCGAGAGTATGGAGGTCTGTTTTATCCAAGGCGATTATAGAGATTTCCTGCGCGAACAACATCCTACGATCGACGAGGAGATTGGACGCGGATGGTTCGTCGACCCGGAAGGTGTGAAGTTGGGCGAACACAAGGGGTATGCCTACTACACCATCGGACAACGCAAGGGATTGGAAATAGCGTTGGGAAAACCGGCGTATGTGCTACGGATAAATCCCAACAAGAATACCGTGATGCTTGGCGATGCGGAGCAACTGAAAGCTACGCACATGCTGGTAGAGCAACCTAACATTATCGATGAAGAAGAGCTCTTTTCCTGCGAGAACCTATCCGTTCGTATACGCTACAGGAGCAAACCGATTCCATGTCGGGTTAAAAAGCTGGAAGATGGCAAATTACTGGTGCACTTCGAGAAAGAGGCATCGGCTATAACTCCCGGACAATCGGCCGTCTTCTATGACGGTAGACGGGTATTGGGTGGAGCATTCATTGCTTCTCAACGGGGGATTGGAATGTATATTTAAGTATGTTCTTTCTGAAGAAGACCTTGTGCGGTGTTTTCTGTAGCGTATTTTACAGCTAATGATGTAACTGCTGTTCCTGCAGCATTCATAGCAACGTAATCGGAAGCTGCTGTGAAACTTTCAAAGTCGCTTGCAACATAAGTATTCCAGTTCGGGTCTTTTACGATGCTGCTTTCTACTAACTGATATGGGAACATTTTGGTGTTCGATTGTCCGATAGAGAACTTCACGTTTTCAATTGTTCCGGCATTGTCGCTTGTAGCCAGGTTCAAAGAAGCTCCGGCAGTTACAGCCACTTTCGCAACCATACGCTCCATGGTGAAGTTTACGGTGTTTGCAGTTGTATATGAGGCATCTGTCTTTTCAACCAAAGTCGGGTTTTCTTCTGCCGTACAGAACATAGCAATACCGTTGGCGGCATGTACAAGGTCAGTAGCCGTAGTAGTCCATGCTGCTTTCAAGTCGCTAATAGTTGAGATGGTTGGGAAAGAAGACGGAAGGTTCATTCCTACATAGATTTTCTTTGCTCCCGTAGTGGTAGGAATAGTAGCCGAAGCACCTTTTGTGTACTTGTCTGATGATGTGTTGTCGTAAACAAAATCAGTGCTTCCCAGAGATACCGCAGACAATAAACCACTGGTTGCGGGGTCGAAGATAAATACATTGATCGTTGATAACTTCACCTCATTGTCCGTTGCGTTTGCGTCATTTGCTGCACGGGTATCCAATGTTTGTGGGAACTGGATGTTGAGCTTCATAAAGGTGTCGACACCTTGATCGGCCGTAACATCGTCATCGTTTGAACAGCTTGTTAAACCCATCGTGAGGGCAGCGAAAGCCATAATCGCATGTTTAAAACTTACTTTCATGTTCTGAAAATTTTAATTGAAAAATGATTAAAAAATAATTATTACTCTCTTTATTTATTCGTTAGAATTGTTTGGATTGATTGTGTTTGTCAAGTTCCAGTACACCCGGATAAATGTGCCGTTGCGTAGTTCGGGGAAAATATTCTTTTTCAGGTATTCCCATGTGCGACCGCCGTTCAACTTCCGTAATTGGGTTTGCCGTCCGGTTTGCGTCCGGTTGTTCCATACAGGGCTATTATCAATGAGGTTTAGTACCTCTTGCTGATTCGGAACGTTAGGATCGGCTGCAACTGATTTCCGCAACCCCTGCCAGTCGGCAGCACCATTGTGAAGTAGTACAGTTCCTTTTTTTGTCGTGGTATGGGCAAGTAGATAGTCTCTCACAGCAGTGGCTCTTTCTCCCGCCAACTGTTCGTTTCTTGCAGTAGAACCTTCCGGGGATGAGAATCCGGCAATAACTATGTGACTGATTTCTGCCTCCTCGCTATTATTTATAGTATTAACCGCATCGAGTAGAGCGGTAAGTGTGGCGTCGTTACCGGAAAATTCACTTTCTATGGAGCTATGATTTAAGCGGAAATAAACAGTCAACGCATTATCGCGTTCGTCGCCGTAATAGCGAACAGGCTGATTGGGGTCAAACTCGGTTACCGGAAGTACGAACGGGTACTTCTCCGACAGGATTTCCATTTGAAATTTTACAGGTGGAAGATAAATTGGCTCGGGATTAGATTCAACCTCTACAGCAATTTCAGGCTCCGGCTCTTTTTGAATAATTGCCGGAATATACGGTGGAGTGGATTGTTGAGCCTGTTTTTTCTTACCTCCTAAAGTATATATTAAGGTGATTCCGGCTTTTGTGGGTCCAAAATAGTTCTTTGTGTCAGTACCTATTCGTTCTCCACAATTTCCACATTCGTATTTTTTATAATCCAAATAGGCATAACCAACACCAATGGAGGCTTCCATGCTCCAGTTTGTATTAAAGTTCCAGCGATAGCCGTAACTGATACCTGCTCCGGCAAGCCATCCCTGATAGCGGTGGTTTGCCATATTATCCGAAAATATTGCTTTGGGAAGACGACTTACATTATAAAATGCGTAATGGGCATGAAGACCGAAGAAGTGTCCGTGAAAAGTTTCTTTCGTCCACCAGCGAAACTCCGGCTGAACCAAAATATGTTTCCACTTGCGGTTATTGCTGAAAGTCCACGGATTCCAGTTACCCGAAAGATCGAATGAAGTACGGTTGCCGGTACGAAACTCAACCCCCAGATTCATACTACTTGTTGCATCGTACAATAGGTTTGTTTTAATCCCTACTGCCGGTGTAGCAACTTTTGTGTTTTCTAAACTCTGCGCTCTTGCCTCTGTAATTGTTAATAAGAGGGCACAGATCACTACCCATTGTTTCGAATACTTTTTCCTCAGAATGCTCATTGCCTACTTGTGCTTTGTTTTACTTTCTCCCGTCCCGGTTAAGCAAATAATTTTCCCCGTCACTTCATAAGTGTCGGGGTAGCAGAAAGCACTCGACAATTTCACCTGTATTTCAGCATGTTACAAGACGTAAATAATCGCGGAAATATATATTTGTTCAACATTCGTAAAACGGGCATACCAAAATGAGAACTAAAAGGATATTCAAAAAAGCCGATATATACGTGTGTAAGTGCGATTTAATGGGTTGTTCGGAGTATCTGTATTTTCAAGAATAGTAAAACATTTGTAAAACATCCTATTAATCACATAGTTATGGATTTATTGTATAGAAGTGAGCACATGGCTTGCCGTCATTATGACCGGACAGACAAGCCAGTTATTGAAGTGGTAAAAATAGTCAAGGGAGAAAAGCGAATTTTGTCAGTTAACAACAATGAGATCGTTTTTATAATCGAAGGGAGGCTCCGGTATTTCTTTAAGGAATTTCCAACACACGAAGCCGTCAAAGGGCAGATTATATTTCGTCCCGCAGGTGCGGACTACGCATACGAAGGGCTTCTTGATTCGATTGTTGTTATATTCCGTGTGCATAAACCTATTGCGCTTTGCGATAAGTTTTCAATTGAAAAACTCTATGGAAATAAGAAAATCGAAGCGGAGAACATCTCGGAACCACTGCTGGAAGCTGAGCCCGGATTGAAACGCATCGGTACGTTGGAGATCAACTCGCGGATATGGTATTTTATAGATGGTGTAATGGATTGTATCACGGATGGGATAAAGTGCCGTTGTTGGTTTGAGCTGAAAATCAAGGAATTTTTGGTATTGCTCCGTGCTTATTATACTAAAGAGAAACTACACGATTTCTTCTACATTATACTTTCTGGCGACACCGCCTTTTCCGAATATGTGCGTTTGAACTGGCTATCTTTGCGTACAGTACAGAGTTTGGCAGATTCCTTAAACATGACACGAAAGCAATTTACGACCCGTTTCACAAGAGTGTTTGGGAAAACGCCTATACGTTGGATGACTGAAACGCGGGCACAAATGGCGTACAAAGAAATTACTTCAACCAAAAAACCGTTTAAGCAGATTGCTTCTGAATGTGGTTTTTCATCGGATACGGAACTCATTCGTTTTAGCAAGAAGGAATTTAAGAAAACACCAACCGAACTACGCGATCAGGAAGGCAATAGGGAAAAATTGTAAATAGAAAGGCAAAAATAGTAAGGCGCTCATTGGAATAATGTGTCTACTTTTGCACCCGGCACCTAAAACAAAGGACAGCGATTGAAATTCAAGTTCCCCGACACTTATGAAGTGCCAAGAAGCGAAAGGCTCTTGTATTTTCAAGTTACAAAGGTACAAAAATCCATCGTTTCAAAGCAGTTATTGTTGAAGTTTAGTGACTTGTCTGTCGGGTTTTAACGACTACTATTTGCCCGTTTTCTTGCATACGGCAATAACAATCCTGCCCGTCGTAAATACGACAGGTGCAAATTTGGTTTTCCGCAAAAAAAATGAAAGCAGGAATCTCCTGCCCAAAGGTACACTTTAAGCCTACTTAGTGATTGACGATATGATAATCTGATTGGCTGTGTCGAGAACAGAATTGTCTAATGAATCCAAATAAATTTGTGTGGTTCTCTCTGACGTATGCCCCAATGCTTCACTAATAACCGCAATCGGGAAATTATTATACTTTGCGGCTGTCGCCCACGAATGGCGTGCACAATGCGTGCTCACTGGTTTATGGATGCCTGCCAATTCAGCTATCTTCTTCAAGAGGCAATTCTGTTTTTGCAAGGCATTTTCATACTGCCTGTATGCACCTTTTCCTTTGTCCCGGATAATCGGAAATACATAAGGCGAGTTTTTTACCTCCGGAGCAAAACGGTCGATGATTTCCTGTATCTCGGGAGTCAGCCGCACATCAATCTCCTGACCGGTCTTTTTGCGCACGTAGCGGATGAATTCGCCCCGAATATTATCCTTGCGCAGGAATGCCATATCAACAAAGCTCATTCCACGGGCATAGAAACAGAAACCGAAATAACTCCTGGCATGGTGTAGGTCTTCAATGACTTTATATTCGTGGCTGTCGGGCTTTGTCTCTTTCAACAATTTACCCAAATCAAGGTCGTACAGGGCTTTGATTTCCTCCAATGACAGGGAACGCTTTCTTGTTTTTGCCACGCTCGTATATGTTCCGGCAAAGGGGCTTTCTTTGGGTTTAACAATCCGCTTCTCATTTACCGCCTTATTGAAGATTGCCCGCAGGTTACGCATATAAAAGGAGATGGTGTTAGGCAATCTCCCGGCATCGCGCAAATGCTTCTCAAAATCCTTTATCAGGTTGCTGTTGATCTGCGTAAGGGGAATATCTGTGTTGTGGTTAAATTTCACAAGCCCCTTTGTAACCGTTCGGTAGGCTTTTGCCGTACGATACTGTCCCCGGCGTTCGAGTGTATTTATGAGTGTTTCGGTATATCCCAATAATTTACTGGCGTCTTTGCGCTCACGATAGAGCCTTACCAAGTCCTCTACATTGTACCACCCTTTTTTCTGCAAGGTTTGCAGATAGGTGTTTACTAACTCTAATTCATCGTTAATACGATGGTACACTTCTTCCAAAGTGGCAGCCCTGTCCGGGTTGTTTTCGGGGTAAACAACTACCTGCTTGTCTTTATTCCATTCTTCGGGGTAAATACGGCAACCCGGAAGGGTTACGGTTTTAACCTGTCTGTTATGAATCAGCCTCAGGGATAGGCTTCCCGGGAAGTGGCACCCTCTGCTGGAAGGGCGCAACACTAAATTCATTGATGTCATACTCTATTTTATATAATTAGAAATCGGTGCAAAATTAAAGTATGACAGGCATAAAATCATTCCTGCGTAAATAAATGTAAGACCCTACGGATTATTCTTTTATGTAGTTAACTTCCAATATATTATTGTTATACGTTTTGCTGCCGGTCAGTTTCCATTTCGACCGCTGAGGGTGAGCGGGGAATAGCGGAGTACCCTTGCCAAGCATTGTTGGGACATAGAAAATTCGCATTTCGTCCACCAAGTCTGCTTCAAGAAGCATGGAGATTGTTTTACCGCCACCAAATAACCAGATGTTCTTTCCGGATTGCTGGCATAAGGCTTCTATTGTTTCTACTATATTATCGGTAATAAACTTGATGTTCTCCTTTTCACCCCAATCGTTAAAGATCACAAGTTTCCTCTAATTTTAGGTGAAATATGATAACATATCTGACATTCAGGCTATGTGTTATTGATGCCATTTTTCGAAATGTAACAAAATAAGCATCAATTAGCAAAGTATTTATTGAATATATCTTCTCCCATTTTACGATATTGACTTGATTTGTATGCTCTAAAATCAAACTCACTAACGTGGGTAAGTTTGATTTTATAATCTTCAATAGAAGATATTTTTCCGCTTTCAATTAATAATCTTAGGACATTTAATACCCCATTAATAAATGTTACCGTAAGAACACCTTGAGGCACATTTGGTGCATAAGTATGCCATCTCTCGTTAGGAATACTTGCCTTAAATGCAATGAAAATATCCCTAATTTTCTCTACGCAAAAATTGACGTATTGTTCAAGAAGATCGAAATTTTCTTCATCTTTCGTCTTTAGCTTATGTTTACTGGAATTATCCCAAATCGCATATATGCTATCCTTAGCTTTTACATCCTCTATTTTAATGAGAGGACGCAAGCCATAGCTAACAATAGATGCAGTTTTAATTTTACCCGTTTCATACCAATATTGTTCAATAAGATTCCCTAACGGACCACTCTTATTTAGACCTTGAAGTATCTTTTTGGCAATAGCCACAGATGAAAATGGACTCAGCATTAACTCAATTTCCTGTTTTAACTGAGAACTTGCATTGGTTTGATTAGAGTTAATTTCTAAAAAAAGATTCGCTTCAAAATTAATCCTTTTCTGCACTGGCTCGCCACTGGGGAAAAGAATACCTGTAACAAGCAGATTCTGAATTTTTCTTTGCTTGGATATAGTTTTCTCGTATTGATCATCCCCCTCATGATATGCAAATGTTCTATGCTGACCATCAATAATTCCAATGATATTGCATTCATCATTTATTTCAATAGAAGCTGGCATAACTTCGATAGAGTTCTCCCCTAAAAACTGTCCATTGGAATTTAGCTTTAGTTCATTACCCTTACTATCATAAAGTTTTATCTTATCCGTTGCTATAGAAGATATAATATTGTTAATAAATACCCGATCCTTTTCGGATAGATATTTCCGCATACTATTTATTTTTTTCGAAACGAGCATTCGTTGATAATGACCCACATTTTCCACATCTCTCCATCCGCTTTGCCGAAACACATAGGCTCTCTTTAAGAGAGATTCCGCGTCAATATAGAACGACACAATTTTATACCCCTCTTTAAATGAGCTCTTCTCTTCGGGTAAAATGTGTCCAGAAAAAGTATCTGTTGAAGATTTTGACGAATTGTTAAGATTATCTCCCACTGATTTATGGGGGATTCTAAGAAAGTCTAAAAATTCAAATTTACTAGTCCTCTTGATAACCTTTGTAAGGCTACTGAAGTATTTGACTATATGATAATCAAAAAAGGCAATATCATCATTGGCTAAACATTTATGATCATCAGAAATGGCTTGCTTTGAACAATATAGTGTTTTTAGAATAAGTTGATTTTTAGTATATGTCCCTTTGATATGCTCTTCATAGTAAGACTTGAAACTATTTAATTTCTCTTCTTCTAGTAAAAAATCAATAAAAGCTCTTTTGTCAGAATTTACTTTGTTGTAAAAATAGTTTTTCATCAAAAGATGTTCGCCGGGGGTTCCTATGGTGTATTCAACAATGAGGATGACATTTTTATAAATGAATATATCATCCATTTCGGTTTTTTTACCATCATATTGAAAATGCTTTCCGTCAATATAAGGCAGTCTAAAAAAACCAATATTTTTAAGAATACTCGATATCTCCGCCCTTTGTGATTTTTGTTCTTTAAGTACAGCTTTTTCTTGAGGAGATAATTTTTTCTTAGCCTTCTTTTTCTTTCTCTCAACTTTTGTTTTCATATACAAAACCTATAAATAGTCGTTTTCATTCAAATCCACACAAATCGGACTCAATATGCGGACTTTGTGTGAAGAAATATCTCCATCTTTAGCAAAAGAGTATGTATTCGTTTGAGTATATCCATAAAGACCCTGAAGATCATCCTCAGAAATAACTTCGAATGAAAAGCAAGGCTCTATTCCAAACTTTGATAATGGTGGAGACGCAATCAAGTTATCAATAATATTAGCAAATAAGGCTTCATCAAACTCACCTATAATGCGATACTTTACTTTTAATAGTTTGTGAATTAGATTGCTAGCTCCGTCAATCTCAACAATAATCTTGAATTTCTTAAATTCACTTTTCTTCTGAATATTAGTCAATAATACCCTTCCATATTTTAACGCTCTTAAATTTAATATCGTTTCTTCAAATTGACCTTGAGATATGTTATTGTTAGTCAACTCGTATTCCTTCCTTCCTATCTCAAATGTTCTACGTATATACGCCTCGAACATCTTAATATATTCATTATTAGTCTCAAAGCCAATATATTTTCGCTTCATGTAAGCTGATTGAGATAAAACAGTTCCACTTCCTGCGAAAGGATCTAGAACAATATCATCTTCATCTGTACTTATTTGTATCATTGTAGCTACCATATCTTGTGGAAGCGGGCAAAAATGTCGGATGTACTTATCTCCCCAAGACCCTTGTATAGGGATAGGAAATTCCCAAACTTCATCTAAGGCTTTACCTTTAGGATTATATCTTTCAGGGTATTTAACCCACCATTTTTTTAGATGGTTAGTATCATATACTCTTACACTATCTCTGTTAGATTTGTATTTGGACGATTTAGTGAAGAATAAAATATACTCAAATTTTCTTTGCATAAAGCCACTATTAGACCAAGGAACCGTTTTGTCCTTTTTCCAAATAATAATATCTTGAAGCAGCCATCCTATTTCTTTTAATTTATCTGTAAGATCAAAAGGAAGAGTAACAACTTGATTATTTCTTTTGAACGTATCAATAATAATCCAAAGAGTACCATCCTCTTTAGTTATTTTATGTATTCCTTCAAAGATTGATTTTAAATCCATCAAATAGTCATTATAAGTCTGACCATACCCAATTTGATCATCCGATTCATAATCTTTCATGTCAAAATATGGTGGCGATGTAATAGTCGTTTGTACTTTAATATCAGGCGTGATTATGTCTAAGACACGCCTAGAATCCTCATTATAAACTACATCAACATTGCTTTTTCGTTTGGTTCTTACCATTTAAATCTCAATCAAAATGTTATAAAATACAAAAATACAATTAAAATCATAGAGAGACAAAGGATAATATGCATTTTACAATCTAATAAATGCCCTAGCCTTTCGTTCAATTTCACTCGGAGGAACCTTATGTTTTTTTGCCACTTCTCGCCAGTTAGATACAGCATTCACAACTTCTGTTTTTATTTCATCTGCACGTTGAGCCGATAGCAAATAGTAGTGAGCCGTCTTCATCACTAAATCAACGTCTAATGAATTGTCATGTTCGTCGATGTTGAGTTTAAGGCCGGTTCCAGTTTCATTGGCGTTGATGTCGAACGCGGGCGATAATGTCCACCCCGTTTCCGTATAAATAAAGCCATGATTACGCAAATGGTCGTCCGTATTGGACACACACACCGAAAAGAGGACGCGTCGGAAGAGTTCTTCCAAGTTCGATTTGGCATCGGCGCATTCCGACTTGATGAAATCGACCAATTCCAGATAACTTGCTCCCATCCCGCTATCATCGCCGTCGTTGTGCTGCAATAAAGTCATCGCCGAAGCGTAGTGAATCCTGCGGCGGTCTTCTGTCCGATCGAAACGCTGGGATAGGTAAGTATGGTAGGATGTGCCGAGCTTTTTTATAGATGCATTAGGAACATAAATGCCAGCCAACACAGCCAATTCGTGTACAATCATTTCCCATAGACCAACGTCATAATCATCCCTTCTGCTGGGAAATTTCGCAATCCACTGATTTCCTTTGGTATCTATTATATCCGCTTTAGGCCGAGCACCGCCTAATGATGAGCCAGGAGCAATCAGCTGGTCAATCCACTTCAAAGAAGTTTCATCCAATTGGTCTGCATTCTTTTCATATTGTCCAGCGGCATATTCAAGTTCCCTGAGTGAAGTCCAAGGGGGAGCGGCCAGTGCCTTTTCGTTGCTCAAAAAATCTTCGTTTTCATCCTCTTTAAATCGCAGAGCGCCCATTCGGTGGCTATCGTGAACGCCGAGCATAAAATCTATTCCGAATAAAGGACGGGGATCGCGTTTTTTCATTTTTGCCAGAAGTATTTCCCGGCGCTTCATCAACAACTGTCCCCAACGGTCAGGCGAAGAATCCTTGAATATCCCAAAATTATCGTTCGATGCGGCATAATGTAGGCCGGAAAAAAGAGGTAGTTCCGGGTCTATTGCGATTCCGGACTTGATCCATTCCTTGTTGTATTCAAAAGAATAAACAAACTTCCCCCGCAATGCGGAAAAAGTCAAAACTCCAACTAACTGAGGCGAATCATACATATACCAATCCGCATACACCAATATTTCTTTTTTCTGACTCATGATTTCTATTCAAATTCGGGTTCTTCCGTGTCACCCTTATCAATGGCATGTTCAACAATTGAGACCGCCTTCTTCTCTTTCGGCGCTCTTTTTCTAGTAGTTAGTTGAGCATCCTGTATCTGCCTTCCCAACGGGTCTTTTTCAGCAATGAGCCGTAAATCTTCATCCAACCGCAAAACGGATAATACTTGCAGGTAATTTCCTATTGACACAGATGGATATCCGTTCTCAATATTCCCTAATGTCGACACAGCTATGCCTGCACGCTCTGCCATAGAGCGAACAGACAGCTTTCTACGCAAGCGGGCAAGGCGAATGTTTTCACCTACTGTAGCCAGGATGCTTTTCTGCTTTTGAGTATAAGAATTCATAATCGTAACAACTGATATTTCAGCACAAATATAGGCATATTTATTGCAAAAACATAGTTTATGAAAATATTTATCTGGGGGGCATCCGATTATTATTTGATACCCTAATATCAATGAGTATCTTTATATCAAGAGTGATTTTACATAGTGAATGTAGTTCGTGGATTTCCCCCCCCCTTTACCAACTCTATTTTATAAAATACTTTTTGAAATAAAAGCCTTGGAATCAGATTAATTTGTAACTTTGTGAAGTATTGGAAATGACAATAGCATTGTCGGGCAAAACGCCGAAAAAAACACTATGTTTATTCATTTGCGAGGTTGTATAAATACTCTATAAAATATTGTAAATGTGGTAGTTACTAAAACGAAAAACGTACTGGTGGCACCACGAATAAGAAAAGCAAAAAAGAGAAAATCCCTGAAAGTCAATCACTTTCAGGGATTTTTCTTTTCTCACGAAAGTGCAAAATGGGGCGAAAAATAACGTTCTTGGTGGCGTAATCGGTGACTTTTTCGAGACTATTAAAAATAGTCACCAATTCGATTCTAATTCGCTGGTATGCTGTGTTTTGCATAAGTTTAATTCAGGCTTATTTCCGTAATTTTGAACCATTAAAATTGAAAGGAAATGAGAAGAAATTCATTTGGAGTTTTGTTCTTCTTAAAGAAGAACCAGTTGCTTAAGAGTGGAGAAGCTCCCGTAAGCATGAGAATCACTGTCAATGGACAACGTGAGGAGATTCGCACGAAAAAAAGTATTAACCCTTCGCTTTGGAAAGGAAAAATAGATATGGCAAAGAAAAACGGAAATATAGTAGAAGAGCCTTTGTTAAGTGTAATAAAAGTTGCTTCCATATTCTTTTATTCGTATTTGTTTCTTGCCACAAAAATACCCATAAAAAAACACCTGACAAATAGGTTGACAGGCGCTTTTCAAGGAGTTCTTGTAAACCCAAGTAACTGATGAATATGTTGAATTTAGGAAGATATATTATAGGTATCCCAAAGAAATCGTAGATTTGTAGATTAAGTAATTCAAAGCTTAGAATATGTCTATTACAAAGCAGATCAAAAAACGCAAATCCGTGCGCAGTTACACCGGAGAGCCGTTAAATGAAGAATGTGTCGATCGTATAAACAACTATATCGGGCAACTGAATGCCCCGTTCGGGACAAAAGCAAAGATACAGTTAATCAGGGCAAAGACAGGCGATCAACCGGTCAAACTCGGAACTTATGGGGTGATAAGCGGCGCGACAGATTTTTTACTTCTCATAGGCGAAAGAGGCGTCATGTCCGAAGTTGGAGCGGGTTATATGTTCGAGCAGGTCGTTCTCTACTGTACCGAATTAGGGCTTGGTACCTGCTGGCTGGGTGGGACATTGAAACGGGATGATTTCTTAAAACAAATTCAACTCTCCGAAGGCGAAGAACTGATCGTCATTTCTCCTGTCGGGTATAAAAGAGAAAAGCGGACACTCTTGGAATCCATCATGCGCGCAGGAGCAGGAAGTGACAAGCGCAAACCTTTCGGTTCACTGTTTTTCAATAACACCTTCGGAACCCCTTTGACAGAGTCAGATGCCGGCGACTATAAAACTCCGCTGGAAATGCTGCGGCTCGCTCCATCAGCAAGCAATAAACAACCCTGGCGTGTGGTGATGAAAGACGGAGCTTTCCACTTCTACTTCCAAGCCGGACACTTCTCTGCAAATGATATGGGGATTGCCCTCTGCCATTTCGAACTTACCTGCAATGAACTGGATTTGAAAGGACATTTTGAAAGAATGTCCGATGTCTCTTCTTCAAATGATATGGGATACGTAACATCCTGGATAATAGAATAACCAAGACATACGAAAAGATTGCCTCCTACTTAAATTGGGAAGACCGTGGACAATTACTCGTCCCCGGCGTCGACGCCAAAGGCGATATAAATACCAAAGGACAAGACTACCTCAAATCAGCCAAAGCGCTTGGACTTACATTGTAAGTAGCGTTGGTTTGATCAAAATTATGCACTGAAATTTTATTGTCGAATGGCATGGTCAGTACTGTCCATGCCCTTCGACAGTACTGATGATGCGGTTCGACGGTACTGTCCATGCGCATGGACAGTAAAATTCCCCTTTTTCTTTGCTCCTATCTCCTTGTTCCTTTCTTTTTTAATTCCCTATCTTTGTCCGAAATAAATCACAAGTATGGCAGAGCCCTTTAAAAATATGTACAACGAGCAGTTCTTGGACCGATTCACGAAGGACTTGAAGCTCGTTATTCCCGACTTGGATACCCGTGCATTCGTGTCGCAGGTAATGGATAAGGACTGGGAAGAGCGGGAACTCAAACAGCGCACCGCGCATATGGCGACAGTATTAAAAAAGTTCTTACCGGCCGACTACAAAGAGGGCGTCGCTAAAATACTTGAACTACTGGATCTCATAGAACCTCGCTATCCACATTGTTCCCAAATAGACGATACGAAGTTTGGTCTGCTGTTAGAATATGGAGGGGTCTTGGATAATTACGTTGAACAATATGGCCTGGACGATTACGAAACCTCTGTCAAAGCCATAGAGCGGATCACTCAGTTCAGCAGCTGTGAGTTTGTTACCCATCCCTTTATTATCAAATACCCCGATGCGATGATGGCGCAGATGCTCGTCTGGTCGAAGCATGAACATTGGGGAGTCCGCCGATTGGCATCCGAAGGTTGCCGCCCGCGCCTGCCCTGGGCAATGGCTCTGCCGAATCTGAAAGCCGACCCCGCTCCTATCCTTCCGATACTGGAAAACCTCAAGAACGACCCGGCACGGTTTGTGCGCCTGAGCGTTGCCAATAACCTGAATGACATAGCCAAAGACAATCCCCAAGTAGTGATTGATCTGGTAAAAAGATGGCAAGGAGAGTCGGAAGAAGTCGACTGGATCATTAAACACGGCTGCCGGACACTCCTCAAACAAGGCAATTCGGAAGTGATGGAATTATTCGGCCTGGGTTCGACGAAACAGATAGCGATTAAAGACTTCCGGATCGCAACACCCCAGGTGAAAGTCGGCGACTCGTTGGAGTTTCGTTTCAACCTATTGAACAACGGTAATAAGAAAGCGAAAATAAGACTCGAGTACGGTTTGTATTACCAAAAGGCAAACGGTACGTTATCGAAGAAAGTCTGCAAGATCAGTGAGAAAGACTACGCCGCCCTATCAACCACACGTATCAGCCGCAAACACTCTTTTAAGGTCGTGACCACCCGCAAGCTACACCCCGGACTTCATCAGGTGGCTGTTATCATCAACGGAAAAGAGTTTGAGAAACATGATTTTGAACTAAAAGAAAGCTAAATTTGGCAAGAATAGAGATTAATAAATCAAAAACAGAACAAACATGAAATTCAGCAACGTAAGACTATTAGTCAAAGACTATCGCAAATGTTTCGACTTTTACAACCAGCAGCTTGGCCTGGAGGCCGCCTGGGATGTGGGTGACTGTTATGCCAGCTTCAAAGTAGCCGACGGAATAGAAGGGCTTGCCCTGTTCACCTCCGACTATATGGCTCCTGCCGTTGGCAATGCCGACAAGGCGCAACCCGTTGGATACCGTGAAAAGTCGATGATCTCCTTTGAAGTAGAAAATGTAGACGAGACCTATCAGGCGTTCCAGGCAAAAGGACTTAAATTCATCAATGAACCCATGGATATGCCCGGCTGGGGAATGCGTGTTGTGCATCTATACGACCCGGAAGAGAACCTGATCGAATTATTTACTCCACTTAAAGCAGAAGTACCAATCTGTCAAAGCTGTGGTATGAATATGAAGTCCGTCGAAGAGTTCGGAACCAATGCCGATGGAACCCCCAATCAGGACTATTGCCACTATTGCTATCAGAACGGCGCATTCACCCGCGACGTAACAATGGACGAGATGCTGGAGACTAATTTGAAATACCTCGATCACTGGAACAAAGAAACAGGAAACAACTTTACACCGGATGAGGCACGCCCCATATTGCGCGAGTTTCTATCCTCCCTCAAACGTTGGAAGAAGGATTAAATATTTATCCGTTCGCGTATTTTCTTCCATGCGTGTGTATCGAATAAGCTGCTTTCCCGCATGGTGTAGTACATTTCTTTAAATCGCGAGATAGGTATCACGAAACTTAAGATATCTGCTTCTACATAAGGGCGGACAGAAGGATCGAAAAATCCGATGAACGTTCTCTTTCCGCCCTTGTGATTCTCAACAACCACATTGGTTACTACAGCCGAGCAGCCGGAACCGAACATGGAGGTTACCGCATCTTCCGAATTGTTGTCGAAATAAGCCCATGTTGTCAATCCGGATAGTATATCGGGTGTTGCCAAAAACAAGAGACCTTCCACCTTGTCAAACGTTTCAACCTGGTCTATGCGTGTAAAATTCAGATACTTCCGGTTGGTAAGCGGTACGCCAAGCTGTTCAATAAACTCAACGACCATT
Source organism: Parabacteroides sp. PF5-6 (assembly GCF_029504695.1). Taxonomy (GTDB): domain Bacteria; phylum Bacteroidota; class Bacteroidia; order Bacteroidales; family Tannerellaceae; genus QVMG01. The sequence goes on along the minus strand of NZ_JAQFIN010000007.1, from coordinate 53,584 downwards.
TCGGGTGTCTTTTTATATTTTTCCTTCAGCGAAACGAAGTTGGGTACCCGTTCGGGCATTTCGGTAAATCCGGTATAGAACTTTCCTCCTCCGCAACCGATCACTTCAGCATTCAAACTTATGGGATTCCCTTCTCTAACCGTTTTCAGCCCTTTGAAGAAACAACCATTTATCTTTTCGGTATCGGCAAGCGCGATGTCGGAATACCAGAACACTATCGGCAGTTCGGCTTTTTCGCCGAATGCTTCCCTGTAATTGTCAATAAATACTTTTACTTCCATAATTCTATTATTTTTTTTTCTTCTTCCATGGTTTTTGTACCGATATGATGATGATGATCAGTAATAAGGCTGTTTGAATACTGCCCCATATCTGTGTCATGCGAATGTTTTCAAGAAATACCGGATCTGTCAAGGCGGCATCGCGAAGTTGGTCGGCAATAAGGACATTATTGTTGACACAAGGTCCAAGCACAAATGTCCCAAATAATATTTGCAGGATTGTCATGATCCATTTTACAATGATCCACGGATGCTTGAAGAACCCCCAGTTTGTCCATATACTATAAATCAATCCGGTAATAAATGCCCCGATTGCTCCGCAGATAATGAAATAATCGTCTACTATCTGCAATATCCGCGAACGCATATAGAGTTCATCACCCGATTCGGGATAGGTGGTAAAGACCAATAAGCATAAAGTAAGACCTCCTACAATCCAACAAAAAGCCAGTAGTATGTGGCACATTTTAAGGATTTTCACTCCTTGTGGACTTAGCTTCTTCATAATGTTTTCTTTGTTATATTTTGATAGATCATTTTCAGCATAGAGAATAGCTGTTCCCGGCTTTCTTCCGAAAAACCGTCAAGTGCCTCCTCTATAATTTGATTCGCTATTTTTAAAACCTGTGGCATAAGTTCACGTCCCTTATCCGTTATGCAGACTGAATTTTTTAATGTGCGCACCTGTTTGCGAACAGCCAACCCTTTGTTTTCGAGGTTATCAACCGTTCTTTTAATGGCAGCCGCATCTTTAGATATCATATTCGCAATCTCCAATTGACTCATCCCGTCATGGAAGTATAAAATTCGTAACACAACAAACTGAGAATGTGGCAAATCAATGTTATTCTCTATCAATGCTGCATTAAGGGCTTTGGATAAGGCTAATGAAGCCATGCCCGTCAGTAATCCTAAAGAGTAAAAATCATTCATAATATAATCTTTTCACAAAGATAACAAATATATTGATTGGTCAATACATAATACGAGGCGCGCTTTGGAAGTATTTATTCTTCAGGAGTTATTGGGCTATTGTTACCTTTTTCCCTTTCAGGATACTGATTGTGTAGCAAATCAATCCGGCCCAGACAAAGGCGAAGCAGATCAGATATTCAATGCCGAAGGTCTCACCGTAGACAAAAATTCCGAGCAATAACTGGAGCGTCGGGCTCAGATACTGGATGAAACCCATGGTTGATAAAGGGATTGCCTGTGCCGACTTGCCGAACCAGAAAAGTGGGATCGCCGTGACCAATCCGCTCAGAATCAGCAATGCACTTGTGATGCCCGACGAAGGGAAGAACGGGATTGCCGCATTACTTTCTGCCGTATAAAACAAATAAGCCAAGGCGAACGGGAAAACCACCATCGTCTCTACTGTAAGTGCAGGCATGGACTCGAGGTTCGCTTTCTTCTTCAACAGTCCATACAGCCCGAACGAAACGGCAAGCACGAGTGAGATCCAGGGAAACTGCCCATAACTGATCGTAAAATAAGCGACCCCGATAAGTGCCAATACGACGGCGATCTTCTGCATCGTCGCCAATCGCTCTTTCAGGAACACATAACCCAGAAACACATTCACCAACGGATTGATATAATAGCCCAAACCCGCCTCAACAATATGATTATTGGACACAGCATAGATATAAATTCCCCAGTTGGCGCTGATCAGAAATCCGGCCAGCCCAAGGCGCAACAACAGTTGGGGCTGTTTTATATAATGGATAAACGTTTGCCGGTTCGTCAATAGAACCCAGACAAGGAGAAAGGCGAACGACCACACAATACGATGCGCCAATACATTCACGGCAGGCACTCCGGTAATGGCTTTCCAGAATATAGGGAATAATCCCCAGGCGACGTAGCAAGCCAGGGCATATACGATACCCTGGTTGTAACTCAATTTCTTTTGCTCAAATGACATGATCCGGCAGCGGCATTTATTTTCTCAGGATCTTCTCCATAGCCTTGCCTTTAGCCAATTCGTCGATCAGTTTGTCCAGGTAACGGATCTTGCGGATCAGTTCGTCTTCAATCTCTTCGACCCGGTAGCCACATATCACACCTGTAATCTTTGATACGTTAGGATTCAGCGCCGGCGCTTCGGCAAAGAAGTGTTCGAAATCTGTATGATTGTCGATTTGTTGTTGTAAGGTCTGCGCGTTATAACCGGTCAGCCAACAGATAATTTCATCCACCTCCGCTTTCGTACGTCCCTTCCGCTCCGCTTTTTGCACATAAAACGGATAGACGCCGGCAAAAGACATCTTGTATAATTTCTGATTCGTATCCATTGTTTTACTGTGATTCTACTGCCCGATTCCTTTGTAGATAAAGCCGAGGGTCTCGAGTTCTTTTTTGTCGTAGAGGTTACGTCCGTCCAGGATCAGGTTGTCGTTCATCACCTTACGCACGACTGTCCACGAGGGCATACGGAAGACTTTCCACTCGGTAACGATCAACAAAGCATCGGCTTCGTTGACCACGTCGTAGATATCCTGTCCGTACTCGATGCGATCGCCCAGGATACGCTTTGCTTCCGGCATGGCGATAGGGTCGTAGGCCGCCACCTTGCAGTTCCATTCCAACAGGCGTTCGATCAGTGCCAAAGAGGGAGCTTCGCGGATATCATCGGTCTCCGGCTTGAAAGCCAAGCCCCAGACGGCGATCTTCCGGCCTTCGATCACACCGTGGAAGTGGGTGATCAGTTTTTTGAATAAGACTTGTTTCTGTTCGGCATTGACATCTTCGACGGCTTGCAGGATACGCATCGGGTAATGATGATCGTAAGCCGTCTTGATCAATGCTTTCACATCTTTGGGGAAGCACGATCCGCCATAACCGCATCCGGGATAGAGGAAACGGCTACCGATACGGTTGTCGGAACCGATGCCTTTGCGCACCATATTGGCATCGGCGCCTACCAGTTCGCAGAGGTTCGCGATATCATTCATAAAGCTGATGCGGGTAGCCAGCATGGCGTTGGCAGCGTATTTGGTCATCTCAGCGGAAGGGATATCCATAAAGATCACCCGGAAGTTATTCAGCATAAAAGGACGATAAAGGCGGGCCATCAGCTCCTGTGCCTTGTCGCTCTCCACGCCAACGACCACCCGGTCGGGAGTCATAAAATCTTTGATAGCAGCGCCTTCCTTGAGAAACTCCGGATTGGAGGCAATATCAAATTCGATGGATACCCCTCGCTTCTGTTGTTCTTCCAGAATCACCTGTTTCACTTTCTTTGCCGTCCCCACCGGAACGGTACTCTTGGTTACCACCAGGATATATTTCTGCATATACTGCCCTACGGAACGCGCCACATCCAATACGTACTTCAGGTCGGCACTGCCGTCTTCATCCGGCGGAGTCCCAACGGCACTGAAAAGCACATCGACTTCATTGATGATTTCTTTCAATTCGGTAGTGAAATGGAGCCGCCCGGCTTTATGGTTGCGCACGACCATCTCTTCCAGGCCCGGTTCGTAAATCGGCATGATCCCCTTTTTCAGGTTCTCCATCTTCTCGACATTGATGTCCACACAATAGACATCGGTTCCCATTTCAGCAAAACAAGTTCCGGTCACCAGCCCGACATATCCTGTTCCTACTATCGCTATTTTCATATTGTGTACGGTTTATGACTTTAAAGTCCACAAAAGTAATACTATTCGGGAATATTCCCCCAAATATTCCTACTTTTGCATTTGATAACATGAATTAATCAAGGCTTCGGCATACTAAAGCCTGGCGGTTTTCCGTTGGGTATATGAACAGAAATACGGACATAGAATAAACAGACATGGTGCAATCCTATATAAACAAATATTTTTTCTTTCTATTCATATTCGCTTTCGTCTTTGTCATTCTGTTGTATTATACTATTGGTTTCCAGTTTACCGATGAGTTGACAACGATGTTCCTATTCATTCTCTTTCTGTTTGCCATGTTTAAAACCCCTGACTGGGCTTTCAATAAAGTATTTTTACTCACCTTAGGAATCTTCCTTTTCTACACGATTTATTCGCTTTGGATTGGCAGTAACGCAAAAAGAGCCATATTTAACGACCTTATCATCCAGTTGAAACCTTATCTGGGTTTCTTTTGCGTATACCAGTTAAGGCCGGTATTAAATAAAAGCCGCAAGTCATTATTCAAAGAAATCACCCTGCTTTTCTGGTTTATATTTCTCTTACCCATAGGACTGATAGGAGCATTCAGCGAGCCGTTTATTGAAATATTCATGCGTCACCCGGCCATTTACGGCATTGCGATTACGATTACCGGATTATGTTATTTATACAGTTCGGACTATAGCAAACGGGATAAGATAATATTCATGCTGCTGCTATCGATCGGCATCATAAGCGGGCGTTCGAAATTCTATGGTTTCTTTGTTTTGTCGCTCTTCCTGGTTTTTTTGCTCAAACCAAACGCACATTTCAAACTCTCGATGAAGAACATCATGATCTTCCTTGTACTCTTCGGACTGATGTTCTACGTCGCCTGGGAAAAGATTTATATCTATTTTGTTCAGGCGCTTACCGACAACCCGGATGTAGACAAAGATATGATGGCCCGATTTGTTATTTATCGGGTAACTCCGGAGATCCTGACCGATTATTTCCCTTTCGGCACGGGTTTTGCCAGTTTCGCAACTCACTCTTCCGGCATCTTTTATTCGGGAACATATGCCGAATATGGGCTGGATAACGTGTATGGATTAACCAAAAACAATCCGAAATTTGTTTCAGACACCTTTTACCCTTCCTTGGCTCAGTTTGGAGTGGTGGGGGTTATTCTCTATATATTGTTCTGGTTGTATATATTGCGAAAAGCATTCTCCTATTTTAAGGCCGATCAGCAGCGACAACTGAAATCGCTGGTTATTGTGATTCTTATCACCGGATTTATTGCCATTGAGGGGACTACCGGTTCTACGTTTATCGCGCAAGGAGGTCTTTTTGTCATGATGTTATTGGGATTGATCCTATCCGACATGAAGCATATCGCAGAAGAAACACCCCAACGTACAATATAATGGGTAACAGGCTGACATATATCGACATCGCAAAAGGGATTTGTATCATACTGGTTGTGATCGGCCACTTTCAACCGGCAAACACCCCTGCCTGGTATATGCAACTGATCGATATTATTTACACCTTCCACATGCCCCTATTTATGTATGTCAGCGGATTTGTATATATGAAATTCAGGAAACCGGTAAAATACACTCCCTTTATCTGGAAGAAATTCAAACGACTGATGATCCCGTACTTTCTGATTTCTATCCTTATCATCTCTTTAAAGCTCTTGGCCGAAAGAGGGATGTATGTGGAAAATCCGGTCACACTATCCTCTGTTTATGAGACACTCTACCTCCCGTCTGCCGGTTTCTTTCTATGGTTTGTATATGTCTTGTTTCTTATTTTTCTTATCATTCCATTCTTTGATACGGCAAAAAAGATTAACATCTTATTGTTTATTGCCCTGATACTGGTATTGATCCCAGTGAAAACAACAGGATTATTCTGTCTGGAACAACTGAAAAACCATCTGTTCTATTTCGTATTGGGATGTTTCATTTGTCAATATCAGGCCGTAAGGGATAAGATCAGCCGCATTCCGGCATGGGCCATTCTGTTCGCTTTTTCCATTATATATCTTCCAACGACTTCAATCTCCCCTCTCGGAGATAGTCTTTTAGCCGGAAAGGTGTTTTCTTTAGGATTAGGTGTTTTAGGCATTGCGTTCGTTATCAACCTATCCCGTTTTATTGATTCGAAAATGGCTGCTGCCCGAAAGATCTTCCTGCATTTAGCGGTCTATTCTTTTACGATTTACCTTTTCCATACCACTTTTCAGGGACTTGCCAAATCGGTCCTTCTGAAATTTCACTTAACGGAATACCTGGGAGATTCCGCGGCATTCATAAGTTCAATCCTTATAGTCAACACGATAGGAATCATCGGTCCCATTATCCTTTATCTTTTGGATGCAAAAAGAGAAAAGATCATGAAGAAGTCTTCGTAATATTCGTAATAAATAAGAACATTTCCCGTTATAATTGTACACAAAACTTAAATACACAGAAAAACAACATCAGAATCAAGAATGGCCCGAATAGTATTAGTAAATAAGTTCTATTATCCGCGCGGAGGCGATTGTATCGCCACGATCGACCTGGAAGCTTTATTGAAAGCCAACGGCCATGAAGTGGCGATGTTTGCGATGCAACATAAAGAGAACCTTCCCAGTCCGTATCAAACCTATTTCCCTTCGGAGGTGTCCTATTCGAGAGAGACTAAGACAAGCAAAATAAAAACAATCACCCGTCCATTGGGTGCCAAAGAAGTGAAAGAGAAATTCAGCTTATTGCTTGACGAATTCAAACCGGAGATTGTTCACCTGCAAAACATCCATACGCAATTATCCCCCGTCCTGGCTCAAATCGCTCACAAGAGAAAGATTAAAGTGATATGGACATTACACGATTACAAATTACTCTGTCATCGATCGGATTGTTTACGCAATGATATACCCTGCGAACGCTGTTTCAACCGGAAATGGGAGGTCTTGAAGTATAAATGTGTGAAAAACAGCTTTATGGGCAGCCTATTGGCCTATGCCGAATCGCTCAAATGGAACAGAAAGCGGTTGGAGAAATATACGGATCGTTTCATTTGCCCGAGTCATTTCCAAAAAGAGAAAATGATTAGTGGAAAATTTTGTGCCGATAAAATCAGCGTGTTAAGCAATTTCACGACGATTAATACAGGCGGGTTTGATAATTACGAGAAACAAGATTACTTTTGTTATGTAGGACGTATCTCGAAAGAAAAAGGGATAGAGACTATGATTAATGCGGCCATAAAAGCACGTATTCATCTGAAGATAGCCGGAAGAGGTCCTCTCTTTGAGGAATTAAAAGGCAAATACAGTTCTTCGCATATCGAATTTTTAGGCTACCTGAATCAAACAGGAATACGAGAGTTATTGGGCAAATCCCGGGCGATGATCATGCCCTCCGAGTGTTATGATGTCAATCCTATTTCTGTGATTGAATCGTTGGGTTTGGGAACACCCGTGATAGGATCTCGCATGGGAGGTATTCCTGATCTTATCGACGAGGGGATCAACGGTATGCTTTTCGATGCGTGGGACACAGATGAGTTGGCAAAGAAGATGACTGAGATTGTCAATGGCCATAAGTCGTTTGATTATAAAGCTATTGCGAAAATATCATCCGAGCGGTTTTCTCCGGAGAAGTATTATCAGCAATTATTATATATCTATTTGCACACATAATGAAACAACTAATTACGAAAATAATTCACCGCTTGGGAAAAGAGAATTACCAATTGGATGAATCGCTTACCTCCTCGGATCTTTTGAAAATCGTATGGGAGAAAGGATGGAGTGTGATCCGGGGGATCTTATTCCTGAAACCGTTCCTGAGTCAGTCCGAAGGGCTTATTTTCATGGGGAAAGGCGTGAAAGTTAAATATAAAAACAGAATCCGGACAGGTCGGACGCTCACATTGGGCGATCACGTCGAAATCAATGCATTATCGCGCCAGGGCGTCACGATCGGCAATAATGTTTCGATCCTGAAAAACACAACTATCGAATGTACGGGAGTGATACGCGAACTGGGCGAAGGATTGACGATCGGAGATCATGTGGGTATATCCCAAAATTGCTTTATTCAGGTACGGGGAATAGTTGAAATCGGATCGTATGTTATTTTTGGTCCCGGCGTATCCCTTTTCTCCGAGAATCATAATTTCGACCGGACGGATGAATATATCATCAATCAAGGCGCCACCCGTAAAGGCATAAAAATCGGCGATGGAGTGTGGATTGGCGCCGGAGCAATCGTCCTGGATGGCGTGACGATAGGCGAAAATGCGATTATTGCAGCCGGAAGCGTAGTCAGTAAAGATGTTCTTCCCTATACTATCGTAGGAGGAATTCCTGCCAAAACAATAAAAAACAGAAAAGAAGAGTGACATGACAATGAATAAGAATATCCCCTCTCCGACCGATGTAAGTATCATCACGACTTATCGTTGCCCGATGCGTTGTAAGATGTGCGACATCTGGAATAACCCGACCGACAAGAATAAAGAGATCAAAGCCAGCGACCTGGAGATCCTTCCCCAATTGAAGTTTGCCAATATCACCGGCGGAGAGCCTTTTGTCAGGGAAGATCTGGAAGAGATCGTGGAAGTGATGTTCCGCAAAGCGCCCCGGGTGGTGATCTCTACCTCCGGCTGGTTCGAAGACCGCATCATCGCGCTGGCGCGTAAATTTCCCAATATCGGGATCCGCATCAGTATCGAAGGATTGTCGGTACGCAACGATGAATTGCGTGGCCGTCAGGGTGGGTTCGACAAAGGACTGCGCACGCTGTTGAAACTGCGCGAGATGGGCGTCAAAGACATTGGCTTCGGCATTACGGTGTCGAACAACAACTCGGCCGATATGATCGACCTCTACCGCCTGGCGAAAAACCTGAATATGGAGTTTGCCACAGCAGCATTCCACAATTCCTATTATTTCCACAAATACGACAATGTCATTACCAACCAGGAAGAGGTGATTGCCAATTTCGAGCAGCTTATCGCCATGCAAATGAAGGACAACCATCCCAAGTCGTGGTTTCGTGCCTTCTTCAACAACGGCTTGATCAATTATATCGAAGGTAACCGGCGTATGCTTCCCTGCGAGGCGGGGCTGGTGAACTTCTTCGTCGATCCCTACGGCGAGGTTTATCCCTGCAATGGCTTGGAAGAGACGTATTGGAAAGAGAGCATGGGCAATATCCTGCAGGTGGAGCGGTTCGACGAGATCTGGCAGAGCGAAAAAGCCGAGAAGGTACGTGAGAAGGTACGTACTTGCCCGAAGAACTGCTGGATGGTAGGCACTGCCTCACCCGTGATGAAGAAGTATATCCGTCACCCGCTGCAATGGGTGATGCGCAATAAAGTGAACAGTATGTTGGGTAAACCGCTCTGCCTCGACCGCCGATGGTACGATGTAGGGCAGTCGCCCGAACAAGGAAACTTAAGAAAACCCGAGAGATGAAAGTTGTAGTCACCGGCCTGCGCGGCTTCCCCAATATTCAGGGCGGCGTAGAGACCCATTGTGAAGAGTTATACCCTCGCCTGGCCAAGCTGGGCTGTGAGGTGACGGTCGTGCGCCGGAAAGGATTCGTGCAGGAAAATCCGCCATTGGCGGAATACCGGGGTGTGAAGTTCAAAGATATTCAATCGCCCCGGATCACCGGATTGGAAGCAGCCTTGCATACCTTCGCCAGCATCCTCTATGCCAAGCGTGTGCGGGCAGATATCCTGCATATCCATGCCATCGGGCCGGCAATCAATGTGCCCATCGCCAAACTATTGGGATTGAAGGTGGTGGTAACCCATCACGGACCCGACTACGACCGGGAGAAATGGGGCTTCCTGGCCCGGAATATCATTAAGATGGGCGAATACTTCACTGCCAAACTTGCCGATCGGATCATTGCGATCTCTACGGTGATTACGGGTATCCTGGAGAAGAAATACAAGCGAACGAAGAACGTAAGCCTGATCTATAACGGTGTCACGATCCTGCCCGGCTCGACCTCTACCAACTATATCGAGAAATTGGGACTCAAGCCCAACAAATATATTTTAGCCGTTGGCCGCTTTGTAGAAGAAAAACGGTTCGATAAACTGATCGAGGCGTATGTCAAAGCGAATTGTACGGATTACAGCCTGGTTTTGGCCGGTGATGCCGATTACGAGACATCCTATAGTTATTACCTCAAGAATTTCGCGGAAGAGAACCAGGTAACTCTGACCGGTATTGTGAAAGGAGAGAAACTATATCAACTCTACAATAATGCCGCTTTATTTGTTCTTCCCTCATCACACGAAGGTTTGCCCATCACCCTATTGGAGGCAATGAGCTACAAACGAAAGGTACTGGCCAGCGACATACCGGCCAACCTGGCGGTAGGCCTGCCGGAAAATGTATATTTCAAACTGGATGATCAGAAAGACTTTATCAAACGACTAAACGAACGGCTGAACGATCCATCCCTGACTGCCGAATACGACCTTACATCTTATAACTGGGATCATATTGCGGAAGAAGTTTTGGGCGTTTATCTATCGCTCACTAATCCTCAAAGACGTCATACAGAATCTTGAAACAATGAATAGAATTCTCTGTATAACAACATAACAGGAAGAAATCGTCGAATGTAAAGACATCCCCATACCCCATATCAAAATAATGCGTCTTCAATAAGGTTACTGTTTTTGAGCACAATTCGCCATCTTTGAATAACGCCATATCAAAATGGAACCTGTTATGTTCATTTTCATCTGTTTTCGTATTGCGATAAGTAAGAATGTGTTTATCCTTATAAGGCGTCAACGATGGAGCCTGACCGTAAACGGGGAGCTGCTTCCATTCATTCCAGGTGCATCCCTCATCTTCACTACGCGCCACATGTATTTTTCGCGGTTCATCGAAACCCGAACGGGAGACAACATACATCCTGTTGTCATGAATACCTAAAGATGCTTCGTTTAGTTGAAAGTGAGTATCTCTTTGTAAATCTACCGGATTATCTATCCAGGCTACAAACTTCCAGGAGACTCCCTGATCGACTGATTTCATCAGCCAGTTTTCGTGCCAGCGGTTATAAGACGTAGAATATATTGCGTCGGCTGTCACCAACATATTCCCACGGGCAGCAGCGTAAGTTTCTCCCCTGTGAGGCATAGGAAATTCGCCCACTCGATTGTCGTAGGTTTTCCCACAATCATTCGAACGAATAAACTTCACGGTAGATGCGTCCTGACTTGTACGCACAAAGAAACGGCAGATAATCGTGCCATCCGCCAAAGTAACGAACTGAGGATCACGCGCATCGCATCCCGATCCTCCATCGTAAATAACTTTTCGATTCCCCCATGTTACGCCCTGATCATAACTTTCTTTCTGAATAATTTTCCCGTCGAAACTCGTATGACCGGATCCCTCCCGATAAGCAATAACCAACTTCGAGCCATCCGGATAACCAGCAATAGTCGGAAAAGCAATATGATTGGTATTTGTTTCTACTATGGCATCGTATACATAAGGAGTAGATTCTATCACACAATACACTTCTTCCTCAATACAGGAAGTTGCGAAGAATAGGCATAAAACGATTAACAGGGCGCTGCGTTTATCATTCATATTCAATCATTTAGTTCTATTAAAAAACATTCATCATCACCGTAAGGCAACAACAAATTCTAAATATGAATAAGCGATTGATTTAAACTCACATTTCAACAAAAACAGATTCAAGGCTCACACTACTTATCCCACACAATTGCTTACTTCATTTACGGCGTAAATGTAATATTTTCAATAAATACAGTCAAGAGATACCTCTTATTAAAACAGAGATAAAGCACTGTTATACAACATAAAACCTATTGTCTATCCAGAAAAAGATCAACAAAGTCAAGTTTCACATCACACGTCTTTACAATCTGCTCGACAAATTCCCGAAAAACGCCCTCTCCTCCTTTCTTCTCCAAAGGAATTTTGCTGAAACATCTTATATATTCGGGGGCGCCAAACGGTACTCCGGCAAAGCCGACTTCACGCAATAGCTCCACATCATTAAGGTCGTCGCCGATATAGGCCACGTCGTCCCAGGAGAGCTGTAGTTCTTCGATCAGTTTACGGGCGACCGACAATTTATCTTTTACGCCTTGAAAGAGATAATCGATCCTCAATTTTTCGGCTCTGCGGCGGACGATCTCCGTATCTTCTCCGGTAATAATACCGACAGGGATCTGCAGCTTACGGGCGATGATCACACCGGCGCTGTCATAGGTATGAAATTTCTTCCACTCGTTTCCTGTCTGGTCATAATACATACCGCCATCGGTCCATACGCCATCAATGTCGGTCAATATCAGCTTGGGCAACTTCATACGCGTTTGATTTATTCAATGGATTTGGAATAGATAATTTCATTGGCTTCTATCACTTCTTTCACCTTCCGACCGATGATATGTTCGCGTTCACTCCATTTAAAGCCATCGCCTGGGCTCAGCATGTGGAGATCTTCCAATTTGATTATTTCACCGGGATTCATCTGGCGTTTGGTAGCGATAGATCGTTCCAGTTTGATCTTGGTCGACTGGATACTCTGGTCTACATAAAGGTCTTCCGTTCCCAGCCAGCGCTCGGTCACGCGGATATCGCGCAGCATCCGGTTCACGCCGTCGGGGCCCAATGAACCGATCTGGTCGGTTCCTTTCATGTGGCGGTCGATCGTAATATGCTTTTCGATGATCTCCGCTCCCATGCCCACGGCCACGATCGGGGCGGAAATACCGATGGTATGGTCGGAGAAGCCAATACGATATTGGCCGTAATGTTTCTTCAGGTAACCGATAGTGCGGAGATTCAGATTATCGGGATGCGTAGGATACTGAGAGACGCAGTGCAGGATCGAGATATTCGAATGATAACGCGTAATGACCTCCAGCGCATCATCCAGTTCTTTCTTCCCGGCCATACCGGTAGAGAGGATGATCGGGATCTTTGTCTCCGCCATCACCTCCAATAGCGGGATGTTGGTCAGGTCGCGGCTGGCCACCTTCAGGTAGTCGGGCGTAAAAAGCTTCAACATCGACAAACAACCGATAGCACAAAGTGTCTCGACAAACTCCAGACCAAGAGATTTGGTATGTTTATAGACTTCGAAATGTTCTTCTTCCGACAGTTCCAAGGCAGCCCGATGCTCGCCATACGTGCGCCCGAAAGAATTGGGATTGTCGTAGAGCTGGTTCATCTGCGAGGTGGTCAACTCTTCACTCAGGTCTCTTTTGGTCAGCTTAATCGCATTCATCGGTTTGAGGTCGAGGCCGAAAACTTCTTCCCGAACCGGACGGGCCACCAGATCGACTATTAACTTTGCAATATCGACCGAACCGTTATGATTTTGTCCGATCTCTCCGATGATATATGTTTCCTTCATTTCTTACTGTTTTTTATGATTTGATTCTTCATTGAAAGATAAAAATCAGGATATCGATCCAAATAAGCGATGATATCCTTTATCGTGGGACATTCTTTCTCTTCCGATAGTTCTTTATAAATCTTCTGCGCACTTCTGAAATCTTCTTCCGTATCGATTGTCAACCGTATATCCGTATGTTCTTTTAACTCTTCCGGCCCTGCCAGCCAACGGATCGAAAAGGATTCCGGATGGGTATAAATATAATTCGTAACATGTTCATGATACAACGGCTCTTCGGTCAATGAGGCTACTTTCTTCAGGGCTTCCAGCGTTACATATTCCGTCCAGAAACCATAATGAGTCTGAATTGATGGGGTTCCAAAAATATCAAATGCAATATAATCACAGGGAGCATCTGCGACATCATCCAGAAGCCGGATGATAGACTCGCATTCTAAAAAAGGATTATCCGAGCAGACGCGTATCATTCGTTTGACATGATATGCCTCCGCAGCTTTTATAAAACGATCTAAAACATCATTTTCTGCGCCTCTAAAGCAATGAACACCTTTTTGCAAGGCCAGGGATTCGATCACATCATTTGCCGGCGACACGGAAGTAGTCAGAATAACCGCGTCTTTCCCGCCAATCTTTACCAATTTATCTATAAGCAGTTCCAATATGGATTTCTCATCAAAAAAAGGGAGTAGTATTTTGCCTGGCAATCGGGTCGAACCGATTCGAGCCTGTACGAGAAAGTATATTTGTTCAGAAGTTTTCATTTCTATGACTTAGCATGTAAAGTTATTCAATATTAAAGAATAATACAAAAATATCAAGAAGGAACATGTTCCCGTATATAGCTGGCGACGATATTATACTCTTCTACAGGTTTCCCCATATTACAAATACGCATTTTATCCTGAAACCAGAGAACAGCCGTACTGTTCTCATGAATCACGGTCACTTCGTTTTTATTCTCCATCAATAAAAGTAATAATACTTCGACCATAATATTCGACCGGATGATGTTACCAGCAAAAGCGTCCAGTTTGTCTATATTCTTTATATGCGGATGGGGCTTGATATAAACCCGGTCGTATTTCGTTTGCTCCGAATGGAGGAAATGCAAAATCTCGTCACTTATATGATGGGTAGTAAGATAAAGCAATATCGATTCCCCTTTCACATCCTCCAGCCACTCTATACCCGTAGATAAGGATTTGAGCAGAGAGACATTGTCTTGCAGCGCTTGCATAAAGGTCTGACGAAAAGGCTTTATTTCTTTTTTATAATCAGGAAACAACTGTTTATAGAGTTCAGGCAAATAAACAAAGACCCCCTTCAGATAAGCCGCGTTTCCGATACGCTCCCCTATCCCTAACAAACAATACAACCGGAACTTCTTCTTATCTATACTTTCCTTTATCACGGCTTTTCGATAAATACCATATCCTTCTTCATAGACATATACTGTTTTGCGCAGCAGAATCGAATATAATGCAAGGAAAGCGGAAGAATCATTATCGATATATAAGGTCGAAGCCTTTGCTTTTATGATCTCCCGATAATAATCAGACGTATTATCCGCATAAACGACCTCATCCCAAAGAGCTTCCTCCTTTTTTATCTTTTGGGCAAAAGAATAAGAATCTATAAAATTATCTTTTACCAGAAGGATACGAAAAGAGTCGCGTCCTTCACCTACCGTATTCTTCAAATTAAAATACTGTAACGGCTTTGTACAGATATAGAGCTCTCTCTTCATATATTTATTATTTTAGGGTCCTTCAAAATACGTTGTACAATACCCGCCAAGTTCTTTATTTTCTTAAAATTCAACACGATAAACAACAGAAGAACGCCCCAATAGGTATAATGCGACTGGTCGGTCACCACAAACAGGAGGCAGAGGGAGTAAGGAACAAACAAACTTAAAGGGAAATTATCGGCAAATACCGTTTTGAAACTATTCCGGATAGTCATCAATCCATTTGAAAACAGCGTAAGTATGATATTATAGACAAAATAAGCGACTAATGTAGCAAGAATGACATACTCGTAGCTCCATTTAAGAACAAGGGCAATCACCAGAGCCAATATAATGTTCAGGATCAGAACAGCCAAAGCTATCCCTCCCAATTGCTTTTCCTTCGAATTGGCAGTCATCACGGACGAATAGATAAAACAATTGGAGTAAAACACCAACGACATCACAATCAAAGCAAAACACTTAAACTGTTCCTGGTATTTCGGGAACAACATAATCAATAAAGGGAAAAGCAAGATAAAGGAGTACATGATCAAGTGGATAGCTACAATATAGCCGTTCCGGACATAGGACAGAATAGTGGCTGTCTGCTTTTGATCTCTTTTATTTAATCGATTGATAATCTTCGGATAAATAAGAAATGAAAAAGAATCGAACAATAGCATGATCGCATTAGCCAGCGTGAAGGAAAATGTAAAATAACCAAACTCTATCACATCATAATAGGCACTCACAACCGTACGGGTCGATATGAGAATCAGATAAAAACAAGCGTTATAGATAAACAAATAAAAGCCTCTATGTAAGAGTTGCGGCATGACAACGGCAATCGATGACTGTCGAAAAGAGATCTTCACATCCAACTTAAACAGATAAATAGCCAACGAAAAGAATTGCCCGATTAACATTACGGCCAGTAATACATTTATCAACAGTTCTTTGTCTCTGACAATAAAAAGGATAACCAGAGTCATCACCGGCACTATCGACTGAAAGAACATGATTTCTTTCAATTTATTCCGGATCCGGAAATAGTTGGTAAACAGATTATTGAAATGGGTAAGAACGGCAATCAGGAAAACCGGAATGATATAATCAGAAAACTGAAACTTCGCTCCCCAATTCAATCCGAGAAAAGAGTAAAAGGATAAGAGAGCGAGAAATACAACACTGAGAACCAAATAAAAGAAAATGGCCGCAGACATCAGGTCTTGCGTCTTCTTATCGTCATCACGGTTTATTGCCAACATAACATTCAAGGAGTGAGGAACACCCAAATTGAATTGGGCGGCATATTGCAGTACCAGATTGATGAATCCCCAAATACCTAAGTAAATCGGTCCCAATAGGGCGGCTATAATAAACGAATTCACAAACTGGATGCCCATAGTCAGATACCTTGTCGAGACGTATCCTACTATTTTATTCTTTATTACGGTCTTAACTATGGGAAGCATATTTTAAGGTTTACTGTAAAAGATATCAATAATTGTTTCGGCAACAGATATATTCGACAATTTTCCCCGGTAATTCAGACAGTTCGTGGTATAATAACTATTCTTTTCGATGATCGTACGCAAGTCGTGTTCACCCCAATTATCGTCTATAATCCCAAGGTTCTCTTCCTGGGTATAATACGCGCTTCCGGGTTGCGAGTTCGAGATCACCGGTGTTCCTGCGCTTATTGCTTCGGGGATAGAAACCACATTCAAATCTTTTTGCGTATTAACCAAAAGAGCTTTAGATTGGGAAACAATAGAAAAGAGTTTATCATGCCGCACAAAACCTTCGAACACGACATTCGCTCCTATTCCCAACTCCTCGACCAGGCGTTTTAACTGATCTTCCATTTCGCCACGCCCAAGGATATACAACAGATAAGAAGAGTATTGCGGATACACCGAGAGAAAACGTGCGAACTTGCGCAGAATAAGATCGACTCTTTTCCTTTCGATCAATTGAGAAACAACGACAAACTGGTTTTCTTTGGTGATCGTATCAGGAAGGTCGATCAACTTCATTCCATGTTCTACGCATGTTTTACTGACTCGCTTTGCATATTGGGAGATAAAGTCGTAAGCTTTTTTCGAACGGGGAACAATCCGTATGTTCCGATAGAGCAACCGTACGACACAATTGTACCAGAACAACGAGGGCAACCTGTAGAACAGGCGATTATGCACAAAAAGCTCCTGCCAAACCAAGAGTTTAGACGGCACAACCAAGGCAGCCATAAACGAATGGGTAGAAAAAGCCTCACTGGAAATCACGAGGTCATATTCATTCTTTCTTTTTCTCAGGAAAGAAAACAGCGATAAATGCAAAGGGAAATAACTAACCTTAAACAGAGATTTCAGGTTTGATTTCAGAAAGACTATTTCAAAATCATACACTTCGGATCGGGTCGGTTTATACTCTTCGGCGGCAACCAATGTCACCTCGTGTCCCAACTCCTTAAAGCCTAAAGCAAAAGTATAGATCATACAATCTTTAATGCTCTCTACTTTAGGCAATATATTCTTTTCCGCTGTATATAAAATAGAATTTAAAATCAGGATTTTCATGTTTACTCCCTCCCTGAAACAAAGAATATTCTTAATTAACTGTCTTGAAATTCTTTTTTCAGCTCTTTGAATATCTTACGACCCTCAATCCAGGCAACGGGGATGACCATTGTTAGGAGTATCACAAAGATAAGTGCATACAACTTACGAGGGGCAACCTTCTTTTGTTTCACGAAAGGATCATCCACAATACGCGCATGCTCCTTCATCTCACCGATACGTAAAGCCGCGTCTTCCCGTTTTTGCAGAAGGATCAGATAGACTCCCTGATAGATTTCCTGCTGGCGACGGTAATCGACAAGTTCCCGTTCCATCGACGGCACTTCTCCCATCTTAGCTAACAACTGGTTTTCTTTTCCTTTCAGGTCGGCCAGAGTCACTTCCAGGGCTTTATGTGCATTACGGATCGTTTGAAAGACGCCTTCCCGCAAATTGTCCAGTTGCTCGTCTTTCTGTTTGATCAGCGGACTTTCAGTTTTGGAACTCTTCAGGATGGTATTTCGTTCGATCACCGCAATATTATAGGTGGCAATCGGTCCTCCTTTTTCTCCTTCGGCAGCCGACAATAACATCGGAATCACATTGTATTTATTAGCCGGATCTTTCACGTAATCATCCAGCATGGTGACGACATATTTTTCAGCTTCCAATTCGATTATCTTCGTTTGCAGTTCACTCATCTGACCCACATAGAATTCGATATCGTATTCCAGTTCGGTCATTCCGTTTTTTGCCTTAAACTGCTGAATACGTCCTTCGGCTTCATCCAATTCAGCAATCACATTCTGAATACGTCCATCGATAAAAGTCATTGACTTATCAACGTTTTGCTTCTGTGTATTTTCATATTGCCGGTTAAACTCGGCAACCAGGGTGTTCAGGAAATCGACCCCCCGCTTTTTTTCATAATCCTGTATGGTCAGTTCCAGAATATTCGATGTATTACTCACATCTTCCACTCCCAGTTCTTCCGCCAGATCTTCCGCAACCCAGGATGCCGGATTGACATTGATTTTCATTTTGAAAGGTGCTTTGATCTCCGGATCGCCCAACGCATTCTTCGAAAGGGTGAACGTTCCCAGCGGCAGTTCGATAACTGCGGGAAGAGAAGGGTATTCTAATTTGTATTTGCCGATATCATTGGATTTCACCTTTACCTTGACTTTTTCGGATTTATCTACCGATACTTCAAAAACAAGCGCATCCATGATGTTTGCATTTGTCTTTTCATCAAAATCGAGCAGTAACGGACTTCCTTTGTACATCTTATATCGGAAAGCTCCGGGTTTCATATAAGCGACCTGCAGATCCAGCTGGTGAATCACTTGGCGAAGCAGGCTATTGGAAGCGAGAATAGTCATTTCATCATCCATATTGACCGTGGTTCCTCCACCTCCGCCCAGCCCAAACGATTTCATCAGACCGGCTGCTTCACCCAAACCGAAAGCGCCTCCCGACGAATCTTCCTGTATCTGGATACGTGCGAATATCTCGTATGTTTTCGGAACCAAAAACAAATAAAGTATGGCCGGAATCAAAGACAAAACGCCAACTATAACAAAAACTTTCCATTGGTGGATATAGTTGACTATAATCTTCTTTAGCCCTAAAGTTTCATTCTCCGATTGATTTATAATCTCCTTTTCTGACATATTATTTAGAATACATTCGTTAACACTACTGTTAAGACAGAGATCGCACTCAGGATGGTGGATACGACCGTTATATTATACTGTTGCGCCTGGCTATATCTGGAATTCTTTTTCTTGGCTTCATTGGGTTCTACGTAAACCACATCGTTTTGCTGAAGATAGTAATAGGGAGAAGCGAAGATAGCGGGATCAGTCAAGTCAATACGTCCACGTTCCACCACCCCGTTATTATCCCGAAGTATCAATATGTTTTTTCGGTTGGCATTGATTGTTACATCGCCTACAGAGCCTAAAAAGTCCAAAATAGAAATACGATCATGACGGATGGTAAGGGTTCCCGGACGACTCACTTCACCCAATGCCGTTATTTTGAAATTCACTAAAGAAACCTTGACCAACGGATCGTCGATATATTTGGAAATATCGGCACGCAACCTATCTGCCAGTTCCTGTTTGGTCAGGCCTTGCACATGCACTTTCCCCAAGACCGGGAATTGAATATATCCTTCCTGGTCAACAAGATAGGTATACAATGCCGGAGCTGATTGCACCATAGCCTCGCCTTCATGTATGGTGGCATAAGCATATGTCGGCGGATTAAAAGGAGTCACCACATTCGGATCCCAGGCCGTTACCGTGATGGTCAACAGATCATCGGGGCAGATCGGTGTATGGTAAGTCTGAGCCATTTGCTGGAGTTGTTCGGTCGTCAACTCGTCAATACCCTGGAAATAAGTCACATCTTTGGGAACGGAGCATGCCCCCATTACCAGAAGGAAGACAAGGGACAGAGCGGCAAATTTTAATCGCATAGGTTTTTTATTTTCTTTAAATAAGGTTGCAAATATACGCTTTTAAACTGAAACTTAGGTCCGGTTTGCCCGAGCCTTCCGCACAGTTACAGATATAACGATGCGATTGTTAAAATATTGCTGCATGGAATGGGGAATTTATTCTTTATTTTCACCGATCAACGCCTAAAACCAAACGCATCTTCGCATTAGCCGGAGGAAACTTGCTTCGGCGTTCATCTTTTCTTAACTTTGCACAATATAATCACCCACTCCATGATACAAATCGGAAACTACAACACCCTTGCCATTGTCAAAGACCTCGACTTCGGTGTTTATCTCGACGGAGGCAATGACCTGGAAATCCTTTTGCCGGCACGTTATGTACCTAAAAATGTCAAAATCGGCGATGAAATCGAGGTTTTTATCTATCACGACAACGAAGGCCGCCTGATCGCCACTACCCTTCGCCCGAAAGCCACGGTCGGCGAATTTTGTTTTATGCGGGTCAGCTCCGTGAATGAAACCGGTGCTTTTCTGGACTGGGGCTTGATGAAAGATCTGCTTGTCCCTTTCCGCGAACAAAAAGCAACGATGCATGAAGACGGCTGGTATCTGGTGTATGTGCGCTTGGATAACGTCACCGGACGGATTATGGCGTCGGCCAAAGTGGATAAATTCCTCGACAATACCCCACCCGACTACTCATTCAACCAGGAAGTAGACCTCTTGATCACCGAAGAGACCGATTTGGGCTATCGCGTCATTATAAACAATCTGCATTGGGGACTGATTTACCATAGCGAAGTATTCCGCCCGCTCAAAAAAGGCGAACAGCTAAAAGGATATATCAAAGAAGTGCGTGAAGACGAGAAGATCGACGTAAGCCTCACCCCCTTAGGTTATAAAAAGATAGATGGCCTCTCGGGTATGATTCTTGAGACGCTCAAGGCCAACGGAGGTTACCTGGCGGTACACGACAAAAGTGACCCGGAGCAAATTTACGCCCTGTTCCATTGCAGCAAAAAAGCTTTCAAACAAGCCATCGGCCTGCTCTACAAGCAACAAATGATCACGCTCGAACGCGAAGGGATACGCTGGGTTACAGGCGATTAAGACAGCCCAACTTATTCACAAAAAAACTACCGGTAGTTTGCGAACAAAGTATCGGTAGTTTGTCAACGAAATACCAGTAGTTTATCAACAAACTACCGGTACTTTTTTTTGCTCATTTATTTACAGGCGATAAACTCGATCTCGACCAGGCCATTTTTGGGCAAAGTCTTAACCGCAACAGCCGAACGGGCCGGGAAATCGCCTTCGAATTGGGCGGCATAAACTTCGTTTACCACCGCGAAGTCGGCCATATCAGCCAGAAAAACGGTTGTTTTCACTATGTTTTCTACGGCAAAGCCGGATTCTGCCAGTATAGCATGGATATTTTTGAATACCTGGACGGCTTGCTCCTTCACTCCGCCTTCCACGAAGTTACCCGTTGCCGGATCCATGCCCAGTTGGCCGGACGAGAATAACATATTTCCTACCTGAATAGCCTGACTGTACGGCCCGATTGCCGCCGGGGCATTTGTTGTTGAGATTACTTTCTTCATGACTGTTTAAGTTTTATAGTTTGCAATTGCTTTACGCTTCGCTCCAATTCGTAATTTTTAATTCGTAATTCGTAATTTCAATTCTCTCCTCTCTGTCTCACCACCTCATAGATCATCACCGAGGCAGCTACCGAAACATTCAACGAACCGATCGTTCCATATTGTGGAATTTTGACCATTTCATCGCAAATTCGGAGGTTATCCATCGAAACGCCCGTATCTTCCGCTCCGACCACGATCGCCACCGGGCCATCATAAGCGACACGGGTATAAACCGACTGAGCTTTCTCCGTGGCCGCGAAAACCTTTATCCCGCTTTCCTGCAGGAAACGAATAGCCTGGTTTATACTCTTTTCCTTACAAACCGGTAAGATATGCAAGGCGCCGGCAGACGTTTTGATGGCATCGGCATTCACCGTCACACTACCTTTGGCCGGAATCACAACAGCGTCCACCCCGGCACATTCGCAGGTACGGGCGATAGCGCCGAAGTTACGCACATCCGTCACCCCGTCGAGCAATACGATGAAAGGATTTTTCCCTTGTTCGTAGACATTCGGGATGATATCTTCCAGCCGGTAATAGGTAATAGCCGAGATGAAAGCGATCACCCCCTGGTGGTTTTTGCGGGTGATCCGGTCCAACCGTTCCTGTGGCACACGCTGGCATTGAAGGTTGTTCTCCTTCAAAACGGCAAATAACTCACGGGCCAGGTCGCCCTGGAGTTCCCTTTTCACCAATATCTTATCGATCTCTTTACCCGCCTGTACCGCTTCGATCACGGCACGGATGCCAAAGACCATTTCATTCTCTTTCATCTCTATTCGTATTGATTAGTATTCTCTGCTTTTGCATAACAAGAACGGCACAAAGGCTCATACAGGGTTTGCTCGCCCAAAAGCACCCGTTTGTCATCGGCTACCGTCCGGTGCGACAAATAAGCTAACTGTCCGCAACCGACACAGATCGCATGCACCTTGGTGACCTCATCGGCGATCGCCATCAAATGAGGGATAGGGCCAAAAGGGACTCCTTTATAATCCATATCCAGACCGGCCACAATCACCCGGATGCCATCGGCCGCCAATTGATTGCAAACATCGACCAGGCCTTCGTCGAAGAACTGTGCCTCGTCAATGCCCACCACATCGATTTCGGAAGTAAACAGCAGGATACTGGCTGAGGTATCGATCGGGGTCGAAGGGATCTGATTCTTATCGTGCGAAACGACCATTTCTTCCGAATAGCGCGAATCCATCGCAGGTTTGAAGATCTCTACGCGCTGGCGGGCAAACTGCGCCCGCTTCAACCGACGGATCAGCTCTTCTGTTTTACCCGAAAACATCGATCCGCAGACTACTTCGATCCGTCCTTTCCGGGGAAACTGAAATATATGTTCTTCCGATCCTGATATCATATCCTTTTATTTGTGCCCACAAAAGTACGGAATAATTATTTACCCTTTCCCCGTTCGCCCGGTTTATGTAAACAAAAAAACAGTCCCGAAAAGAGACTGTCTTCATTTTACTATTTTAAAAGAGAATATTACCGGCGACCCGGCTTTTCGTTTCTTGGCCGATTATCATATCTGCCGTTGTTTTTATCTCGATCTCTATCTCTATCTTTCTCTTTATTCGGTTTGTATTTCTCTTTATTGGATTTGTATTTCGGACCCGGAACGGATTTCCAATGATGACTCCAATAGGAGTTCTCGTAGCGCCGGACATCCGGGTAAACCCGAACGGATGCATAAGAAGGATGTTCGTACCAACCGCGATATTCATGGATCCGGCCGGGGCGTTCTCTGGTCAGCTGTACATAGCGATCGAACTGGTAGGGAGAAAGTAGACGAAGCAACTTTTTATCCCGATCCATACGCAGGTCATAGATCTTCCGGGCGGCCTTGTCCCAGTGTTTATAATCCCGACGGGATTCCTTTTCTATCTTTTGACCGTACTTATGAACGATCTTTTCATATTCCCGGGCTTGCTTCGGGTGTAACTGAAGTGAAGCAGACATGGAGCGGCACTGTGGACAATTGGCTTGATGCCAACCTTTTTCAATCCAAAACTGACTGTAACCGGGTAAACTTATCAGAAGTATGAATAGCGATATAAGACTTAAACGTTTCATGGCTTTGTGTTTTTAAAAGGTTTTACATCTCGTTTGTTATTTCTATGACACCTTCCAAACAGAAAGGTTTAAAACAATGGATAAGGAAAGCTAATTATCCATTACCCATTATCTATTTGAAGAAGCTCTTTCGCATTCGCCAAAGAAGCATCGGTCAGGGTCGCTCCGCTTAACATCCGGGCAACTTCAGTGATGCGCTCTTCTGCGTTCAATTCCCTGATGCAGGTAACCGTCTTTTCCGGCGTATCTTCTTTATAGACATAATAATGCATATTCCCTTTCGCGGCGATCTGAGGAAGATGGGTAATGGTTATCACCTGCATATCCCGACTGAGCGCTTGCATGATTTCCCCCATTTTATCGGCAATATCACCCGAAACACCCGTATCTATTTCATCAAACAGGATAGCCGGCAAAGCCGTATGCCCGGCGATCATGGCTTTAAGGCAGAGCATCAGGCGGGAGATCTCTCCTCCGGACGCGGTTTGAGCTACCGGTTGCAAGGTGCCGTTGCGATGAGCGGAAAACAAAAAGCGAATTTCATCCATTCCATCGGGTCCCGGCTCCTGGCGCGACTGGAGATCGACCACAAAACGAGCATTAGGAATACCCAATGTAGCGATCATTTCTTCCAACTGACGACTAATAACCTGAGAGGCTGCTTCGCGTTTTTCCCGCAACCGGGTGGCTTGATCGAACAATTGCTGATACGTTTCGGCGATTTCATTCTTCAAGGTTTCGACCTGTTCGTCGAATGAATCGATCTCTTTAAGCTGTTCCTCGAATTTGCTTTCGATCGCAATCAATTCGGGCACGGTATTGACCCGGTGTTTCTGTTGTAGATTATAGATTACGTCCAGTCGCTCATTCACCCAGTCTAAACGTTCGGGGTTGAATTCAATATCTTCTTTCCAGCCTTCGGTCTCCGAAGCCAGGTCGTTCAGTTCGATATAAGCGCTTTTCAATCTTTCGCTGATCTCCCGGGCTTTCGGATAATAACGTTCCAAAGTATTCGCGATGGAAAGGGCTTCTTTTAAAAGGAGAACACTTCCCTGCTCCTCTCCGTTCAGGCAATTGGTAATCCGGTAAAGGCCGCTTTTAATCTCTTCGGCATGGGATAATACCTCCTGCTCGGTCTCCAGTTCCGTCTGTTCATCCGGTTTCAAACGGGCGTCACTCAACTGTTCCAATTGAAAGCGAATATAATCCTCTTCCTGTTTACTTTGAGCCGCTTTTTCCTCAAGCGCGATCAGCTCTTTTTGCAAATTCCGGTAATGGGTGTATTGCGTGCGATAAGCAGTCAATAAAAGCTCATTTTGCGCCATTACATCGACAACCTTCAACTGAAAGCGATTATCGGCCAGGAGCAGATTCTGATGTTGGGAATGGATATCGATCAAACGGGCGCCCAATTCCTTCAGGATATTCAGCGAAACCGGCGAATCATTCACAAACGCACGTGACTTCCCGGAAGCAAACAATTCTCTCCGGAGCAGACAGGTCTCCGCATCGTATTCCAGATCATTTTCGATGAAAAAAGATTCCAACTGATAGGCTGAAACATTGAATTGCGCTTCGATCACACACTTCTCAGCGCCCTGGCGAATACTTCGACCGTCGGCACGCTGACCGATAACCAGCCCCAGCGCACCCAATATAATAGACTTACCGGCACCTGTTTCCCCGGTAATAACAGACAATCCTTTCCGGAACGTAATATCCAGATTATCGATTAAAACGTAGTTTTGTATATAAAGAGATTGCAACATAACTATTTCTTAAGTGCTTCCAGAACGGTTCCCTGGGTGGGATAGATATCCGACAAAAGATCGTATCCTTCTTTCTTTTCCTGATTCGTAGCTTTGGAATAAATAGCAACAACCTCGGTCAGTTTGGCATCGGCAAACATCTGTAGGACGACAGAGGTGGGACGAGCGCTTTTCACTTCTTTCAGTGCAGGTAAAGCTTCTATAATGGTAGTCCGTCCCCGGTCCGGATTAGCGGCCATTTCATCGAGTCCCCGACGGTGGTACTGATACCACATATTGCGGAAAGCTTCAGAAGTATTATCGGTCAGTGCCGTAATCACCCCATGACGGTTCGAATTGCTCTCAAAAGCTTTCCAACCGACCCAATTGGATTGGGCCTGCGCCAGCGTGACGACCTGTTGAGCCGTCTGAAAGAAAGCGGCTCCGCCCAGAGGAGAAAAGCTATCGAAATCCAAACCCAGGATCACATACACATAGAATACAATCACTGCGGTCAAGTTATTGTTCAATACATTCTCGGTGTACTCCAACGGTTCGAATTCAATATAGTCAAAGTCAATCTGCCGATCCTGAAAGTTTAATAAGTTGGTCGAATAACCCGAATTGTAGGCAGGGCGTCGCGCCTGGATCTGCAATGTTCCTTTGAAAGCATTATCCTGCTGCTCGCTGATATTGATGGTAAAGGTTGACTCGATACGCTCATTCACCGAGAAGGTCGCATCGGTCCATTTCCGGTTGTTGATAAACTCTGTCAGAGCATTTTGCAACGTAGTAAATACCTGTTTATTGGTTCCTTGCACCTGGCTACTGTTGATTGTCACACGGGCATTCATTTCCTGCGCGTCCACTTGCAGGGATACGCATAAAACCAACAACAGGTAAATGACTCTTTTTTGCATCTTCATTTTAATTGCTCTACTAACTTATTCACAATATCGACTGCTACTTCTGTCTTATTCTTCAACGGATAGTCGGTAACCTCTCCTGTCCGGTCGATGATCGTGATCTTATTCGTATCGTGACGGAACCCGGCACCTTGATCTTCCAGAGAGTTCAATACGATGAAATCGAGGTTTTTGCGCTTCAATTTATCTTGCGCATGACTCATGCCATCTTGTGTTTCCAAAGCAAAACCACCCAACACCTGCCCTTCGCGTTTCTGTTTACCCAAAGAGGCGGCAATATCTTTATTGGGCACCAGGTGAAGGATCATATCGCCCGTCGACTCCCGTTTGATTTTCTCTTCCGCTGAAGATTCCGGACGATAATCGGCTACGGCTGCACACAACAGGGCTGCATCCATCTGCGGAAAGAGGCTGAGGGCTTTCTGGTACATTTCTTCGGCCGACTCCACGTCGAATTGAGTAATCCGCGGATGTTCGGTGCGTAACGCCGTCGGTCCGGCAACCAAAAACACTTCGGCTCCTCGCCTTGCACAGGCCTCTGCCAATGCAAATCCCATCTTTCCGGAAGAATAATTACCTATAAAACGTACGGGATCGATCTTTTCATGCGTCGGGCCTGCGGTTATTAACACTTTTTTATCAATCAGGTCCTGCTGGGCAGCAAAAAAGTCGTGCAAACAAGCGATAATCACCTCCGGATCTTCCATACGTCCCTTGCCGATCAACTGACTGGCCAATTCACCTTCGCCCGGTTCAATGATCCGGTTTCCAAACGAACGCAAACGATCCAGATTTTGTTGTGTCGCCTGGTGGGCATACATATCCAAATCCATAGCCGGAGCGACAAACACAGGCGCTTTACAGGAGAGATAAGTTGTTATCAGCATATTATCCGCAATCCCGTTAGCCATCTTTCCGATTGTGGCAGCCGTTGCCGGTGCAATCAGCATCGCATCGGCCCATAAACCCAGATCGACATGGCTGTTCCACGTCCCGTCGCGGTTAGAAAAAAACTCGCTGATCACCGGATTGCGGCTTAATGTAGAGAGGGTCAAAGGCGTGATAAACTCTTTGCCGGCAGGCGTAATCACCACTTGCACTTCAGCACCTTTCTTTACCAGCCCACGGATAATCGTAGCCGCCTTATAAGCAGCGATACTTCCCGTAACCCCTAATATAATGTGTTTACCTTTCAACATAACCTATTGCTTTGAAAAGTCAAAAGAAGAATTATTTATTAAAACCTCTCAGTTTGATTTCAGTAAAGACCTTTTTGGTATCCAGCGGGAAATCGCCATTCAGTATCCACCCATAATAACCCGGATCGCTCTCGAGAACTTCAACCACCGGTCTTCCTTTGTGTTTTCCGAAGTTGATACACTCTACTCCCTTTTCGTTATACACAATCCGCCCGGCATAATCCACATGATCACCATAAGAGGAGAATTTGGCTAAGAAGGGCACATCGTTTTGTAACTCGGGATAACGATCCAGTTGGGCTTTCAATACTTCGTAAGTGGCAATCGTATCCGCTTCGGCCGAATGGGCATTTTCCAATGTCTTCTCGCAGTAGAATTTATACGCGGCAACCAACGTGCGCTGTTCCATCTTATGGAAGATATTCTGCACATCGATGAATTTCCGTTTCCGCAAATCAATATCCACACCGGCACGCAGGAATTCCTCGACCAGCATGGGGATATCAAAACGATTGGAGTTGTAGCCGGCCAGGTCGCATCCTTCGATCTGTGCCGCCAGCGATTTGGCGATCTCTTTGAAAGACGGACAATCCTTTACATCTTCATCCGAAATACCATGGATAGCAGTGACTACCGGAGGAATAGGCATGCCCGGATTGATTCGGTAAGTCTTGGTTTCTTCTTTCCCGTTGGGATGAACTTTCACGTAGCAGAGTTCAACAATCCGGTCGGTGACTATATTTGTACCCGTAGTCTCCAGATCAAAGAAGACTAACGGGTTTTTCAGGTTTAATTGCATTTATTTTTTTCAGTCATTAAGCATCATCGGCATCAGAAGCATCAGAAGGTCTTCCCCTTCTTCATTATCCGTAGGCACAATGACACCTGCGCGGGAAGGATCGGCTAATTCCAGTACCACTTCCGGCGAATTAATATTACTCAATATTTCAATCAGATAGGTTGCTTTGAAACCTATACTCATATTAGCGCCGTCAAACTGACAAACGATCTTTTCTTCTGCCGAAGTCGAGAAATCGATATCCTGGGCAGACACCTGCATCTGGTTCTCTTCCATTTGAAGTTTCACCAAACTGCTGGCCGGATTCGAGAATACGGACACACGCTTAAGAGCGGTCAGGAACGACAAGCGGTCGATAGTCACTTTATACGGATTCTCCTGTGGGATGACGCTGTTATAGTTCGGATAACGTCCTTCGATCAACCGGCATACCATCTCGAAGCCCGGCGTTGAAATATACGCGTTATTATCATCGAAAGAGATCTTCACCTGTTCTTTTTCCTTACCCAGAATACCCTTCAACACATTGGCCGGTTTTTTCGGCAGGATAAAAGAGGCTCTTTCCGGCGATTGCACCGTTTTATTGCGCAAGCGTACCAGCTTATGCCCGTCGGAAGCCACAAATGTAAGATCATCGGTATGGATATCGAAATAAACCCCATTCATCACCGGGCGAAGTTCATCGTCTGCCGTAGCGAAGAGTGAACGACTGATACCGCTGAGCAACAGCTGAGAATCCATCGTCAACGAAATCGCATCTTCCTTCAACGGTTTCTGTTGCGGATAAGTATCTCCTTTTTGCCCAATAAAATTATATTTACCATTCTGGTAATGGACATTCACCTCCAGGGTATCCAGATCCAGGTCGAAGGTCAGCGGCTGTTCAGGCAGTTCCTTCAGCGGATCGAGCAACATTTTCTGAGAGATACAGAAAAGGCCTTCGCCACTTACATTCATCACTTCTACACTGGTCACCATCCGGGTTTCCGAATCGGAAGCCGTAATAGTCAGTTTGTCCCCGTTCAATTGAAAAAGAAAGCTGTCCAATATCGGTAGTGAATTTTTGGATGCAATCACTTTACTGACAGATTGCAAACGTGACAAAAGCGCTGTACTGGATACGTCAAATCTCATGGTTTCTATATTTTAATTGTGTTTATGTTACATACTGATATGAATGAGCAAAAATAACAAATTATTAGATCAAACAGGAAAGAAGAGAAGAAAAAGTGTATAAAGAAATCGGGCGAACAACAAACTGGATCATTCCGAACCGAAGGTCGCTTCGCGAAGCATAAAGTAAATCTGGTGGAATCATTCGTTGCCGCCCTTTTCCAAAAAGCCGCCGGAGTTTTCCAAAAGGCCGGCAGCCTTTTCGCAAACCCCGGCAGCCTTTTCCGCGACACGCCCACACATAAAAGTTTTCACCCCGGTCTTCACCTTTCACCCTGTGGCGAGATCCCTGTATTGATCAGCGTTTCGGGTGAAAGGGGATCACACCCCGAACCGAAGAGTAGGAAGAGAATATTTATATCTCATTTTCAAGGGTTTAGAAGTCGGACATTATCCGTTACTTAGTAGGTCGTTGGCCTTTGTGAAATCAATATCAAACGAAGTTCTCCACAATAATACGGGGTGATCCAAGGCCTTCACCCGAAACGCTGATCAATACAGGGGTCTCGCTACAGGGTGAAAGGTGAAGGGCCGGGTTTAACTTTTTATGTGGTACGTTTTCAGAAACACAAAACCCCTCAGACCTTTTTGATCTAAGGGGTTTCTTTATTTTATAACGCGCTTGTCTTATTTCGCGTAATAATCTTTTACAGCTTCGTTAGGAACCATTTCTTCCTGGAAGATATAAGCGCCTGTTTTCGGAGACTTCACCATTTTAATTACCTTTGAGTAGGTACGGCCGTCACCTTTCTTAAAAGTTGCAACTGCTTTTTTTGCCATCGTTTAAAATCTCCTATTATTTAATTTCTTTATGAACAGTCATTTTCTTCAGGATCGGATTGTATTTCTTCAACTCCAGACGAGCTGTCGTGTTTTTCCGATTCTTAGTCGTGATGTATCTTGAAGTACCCGGCACACCGCTTTCTTTGTGCTCTGTACACTCGAGGATTACTTGTACTCTATTACCTTTTGCTTTCTTTGCCATTTCTTATTTCCTCCCAATTATGCGTTTAGATAACCCTTTTCAGCGGCTTTTTTAATTGCTGCATCCAGACCCACCTTATTGATAGTACGCAGACCAGCAGCTGAGATATTCAGGCTAATCCAACAATCTTCTTCCACCCAGTAGAATTTCTTTCTAAACAGGTTCACATTAAATTTACGCTTCGTACGGTGATTGGAGTGCGAAACGTTATTGCCAACCATTGCTTTTTTTCCGGTAATTTGACAAATCTTAGACATCTCTTTATTCTATTCTTTTAATTATTTCCTACTTATATCGCAAACAGGGCGCAAAGTAACATATAAAAAATTATACATACAAATTTTCACCCTTAAAAAGCATAAATCTCCTCATCCTGCATCAGCATCATAAACAGAACAGAGACAGATAATATATCGTTAAAAGATATAACAAGGAGGCGGGGGGATTTGTACGCAGGATGAGACTTGAACTCACACGCCGTAACCGGCACTACCCCCTCAAAGTAGCGTGTCTACCAATTCCACCACCTGCGCATCTAATTTAACGGGGGTGCCCAGAACAGGACTCGAACCTGCACGTCTTGCAACACTCGCACCTGAAACGAGCGCGTCTACCAATTCCGCCACCTGGGCTTTCAACACATTAAAAAAGGGAGAATCGCTCACCTCCCATGGCTTGGAGCGAAAGACGGGATTCGAACCCGCGACCCTAACCTTGGCAAGGTTATGCTCTACCAACTGAGCTACTTTCGCATTTGCGTGTGCAAAGATACGCCTAATTTTGAATCCACCAAAAGAATTTTATTTTTTCTTTCCTTCTTTTTTAGGATTTAAAGTCTTTAAGGGCCTTAAGTGCGTTTACAGCCTGAAGGATCTTAAAGACTTTAAAGCAGTTAGATCATCGAGATCAGTTTGGTGAATAAAGAGGTCATCACCTCTGCTGCACGATTAGCTGCGGCGATCACATCGGCGCCGTCGTTCACAAAATCGTCTGCGAAGTGATATCCTTCATTGGTAATCACCGACATACCAAAAACATTTATTCCGGCATGACGAGCCACAATCACTTCGGGCACCGTACTCATACCCACAGCATCCGCTCCTCCTTTACCATAAAAGGCATACTCCGAAGGTGTTTCGTAAGAAGGGCCTGTCAGCCCGACATAGACTCCTTTCTTTAGAGGGATATGCATACCGGCTGCGATCTCTTCCATCAAAGCGATATACTGCCGATCGTAAGGACGGGTCATATCCGGGAAGCGGGGTCCGAAATCTTCATTGTTCTGTCCGATCAGCGGATTAGGCATCATATTGATATGATCGCGGATAATCATCAGGTCGCCTACCTTAAAGGTATTATTGATTCCTCCGGCGGCATTCGATACCAACAGATTCTTTATCCCCATCAACTTCATCACACGGATAGGGAAGGTCACTTGCTTCATAGTGTATCCTTCATAATAATGAAAGCGCCCCTGCATTGCCAGCACATACCGCTCTCCTAACTTGCCGCAGATAAAGTTTCCTTTATGCCCCGGCACAGTAGATTTTACAAAATGAGGGATTTCTCCATAAGGGATCACCACCGCTTCGCTGATCCGGTCGGCCAGCGATCCTAAGCCACTGCCCAAAATTATAGCGGTTTCCGGCTGGCCATTGATGCGCGACAAGAGGTAATCCGCAGCTTCCTGGTAGTGCATTGTTGGTATCATTTCCATAAATTTAGCGTTCAAAACAATTGAGAATGTAATTAATCGGACAAAGATAAGACTTCCAGAAGAATTATGAATTATGAATTATGAATTATGAGAAGGGGCACATAAACTTTTTACGATTCATGAGCCGGAAGAATTGGCTGTGCTCATCATTCATAATTCATAATTCGTCAGGCGTAAGGCTACGCCTTGAGCCTGACGCAGGATTTCTTCCTCTCCCGGGACCTTCCGATTCTCCATCAGGATCTTTCCGTCGCAGATAACCGTGTCTACCGAACTGCCATTGGCAGCATAAACCAGGTTGGAGACAAAATTGAAGTTCGGGGTAAATACCGGAGAACAAAGGTCGATCAGGCATAGATCGGCCAAACAGCCTTCTGCGATCCGTCCGGTATTCAGTCCGGCAATCGCTGCACCGGCTTCAGTTGCCGCATAAAGCATCTCCGGGGCCGTAAGGATTTCGGGATCCTTCCGCCACCCTTTGCCCAAAAGAGCAGCCAATTTCATTGCCTCGACCATATCCAGGTTGTTCGAAGAGGAACAGCCGTCCGTGCCGATCCCCACCGTAACACCGGCTTCTTTCATTTCGACAAAAGGGAATCGGATACCCGAGCCCAATTTCATATTCGATGCCGGGTTATGCGCCACTTTCACGCCGTATTCAGCCAGTAAAGCGATCTCCTCCTTATCCACATAAATTCCGTGAGCAATCAACAAACGGGGAGAAAGAATGCCTAACTGATGCAGATAACGCACCGGAGTCAATCCGAAATTCCGGAGAGAGTCATCCACTTCGCCTTGCGTCTCGGCCAGATGCAGATGGATCAACAGGTTGTTGTCTTTAGAATAACGATCGATCCATTGAAGCAATTCACCGGAAACCGTATAGATCGCATGAGGACCTAAAGAGAAACGAAGCCGGTCGGAATAATTTTCCATTTTCTTTTGAAGCTCCGGTATACTTTTCTTCGATCGTTCGGCTAACTCCGGTTTGAAATGATCGAAACAGACACCCGACAACACCGCGCGTATGCCCATCTCATCGACCGCCTGTGCCGTCGCTTCCAACCGTTGATACATATCGTAAAAGGTCGTAGTCCCACTCTTTATCATCTCCAGACAAGCCAGTTTCGCTCCCCAGTAGACATCTTCATCCGTCATCCGGGCTTCATTGGGCCAGATCTTTTGTTCTAGCCAGGGCATCAAAGCCATATCATCGCCAAATCCACGAAAAAGAGTCATGGCTGCATGGGTATGGGCGTTTACGAAGCCCGGAACTACGGCCTTCTTGAATTGACAATTGATAATTGACAATTGGCTATTAATAGTTTCAGATGATTGTTCTAAAGTTCCGTTGTTTTTTCCTGCAATTGTCCATTGTCCATTGTCCATTGTCAATTGAGAGGGTTTCCGGATCACTTTGGCGATTCGCTGACCCTCTATATATATATCGGTAGGATGGCCGTCTAACAGGACATCCTGAATTAAGATATTCATATCAATTGTATTTAGCGTTCATGTTTTTGATTTTCTCGCCTGCAATCCGCTGTAACAACGGTTTGTATTTTTCCCTTTTGACCGCAGCATACGCACAGCTCTCCCGTATTTCAATAACTCCTATATCCTCTTTCGCGAGTGCTCCTTTCTGAAAAAGGAAACCGACGACATCTCCTTTGCTCAATTTATCTCTTTTGCCCCGGTTGATCGTCAATGTAACCCATTCGGACGGACGGGGTTTCTTTTCCACTGCCGGCAGATAAAAGACAGCAGGTTCTCTCAGGTATTCAGGGATCGACTCGACTTCATTAATGATCAGAAAAGCATTCCCTGTATTATGCATACGCGCCGTACGCCCGTTCCGGTGGATATACGCTTCTTCATTCAACGGCAGATGATAATGGATCACATGCTGCACATCGGGAATATCCAATCCGCGCGCCGCCAGGTCGGTAGAGATAAACACCGTTGCACTCCCGTTGCGGAAGTGAGCCAATGCCTTTTCCCGTTCCATTTGCTCCTTTCCACCGTGAAAATACTCATTAGCCACCCCTTTTTCCGTCAGGTAATGACTCACCCGCTCCACGGCCTCACGCAAATTGCAAAAGACAAGTGCTGACTCGCCATTCAACTCTGCCAGCAACTTATACAACGTTTCCAATTTGTCCTTCACCGGTGATTGCACCTGGTAAACCTTTAGTCCTTTTGCCTCCTTCACATCCGACAAGAAAGAAAGGCGTACCGGCGATCTTAGCCCGATGAAATCGGGTATATCGACCGATTCCGTCGCCGAGGTAAGCACCCGCCGACGCACATGGGGCAGATAAGAAAGAATCTCTTTCATCTCCCGCAGAAAGCCCAACTCCAACGATTTGTCGAATTCATCGAGGATCAGACTGCGCACAGTCGTCAAATCGATATTCTCCCGCTCGATATGATCCACTATCCTTCCGGGAGTGCCGATCAGAATCGTTGGCGGATGTTCCAGACTTTTCTTTTCCGTCCGGATCGGATGACCACCATAACAGCAATTCACCTTATAGCCGGCACCCAACGAACGCAAAACCGTTTCGATCTGCAAAGCCAGCTCACGGGAAGGAGCGACAATCAACGCCTGTATTTTCTTTTCCTCATCAGTCAAAGTAGTCAGAAGCGGCAACAGAAACGCCAGCGTCTTGCCCGAACCGGTCGGACTCAACAACACCATATCCTTTTCCGTGCCGGCATCCAACACCGCCTGCTGCATCTCATTAAGCTGCTCTATTCCGACATTCGCCAGTGCCCGGGCTATTTTATTTGACACTATATTCAATGTAAAAAATTTAATTTTTGGAAAGCAGAGCGTACTTCTCCTTCGAAATATCTGAAAGAAGGAAGCATTCTCAGCTTATCCAATTCTATCTGGTTGCCAATTTCTTCATACAAATCTGATATTTCCACACGACAACGCCGCCGTCTAGTATTTTGATTTGCTATTTGCAAAACCGTTCTTATAACATTCTTTGGATCGGAGTAAACCTCAGGATTCTTTTCTATACCCAATTGATCATCTCTTTCATGCTCAACATTAATCAATCTTTTAAAAAGATTTTTATCTGCCAACATCCAGGACTCAGTCATTTGGATTGGAATAACAGGCACTATCATTTTACAATAAGTATCCGCTTCTTTCTCTGACAAAGCTTCAAGAAAGGGGACAAATTTATTTTCCACAACAGCCTTTTGGCTGACTGCATCTGAATCAGCATGAATACATAAGACGGTTATTCCATATTTATCGAAAGCCTCTCGAGCTGCATTTAGCATTGTCTCCACAAAAGAGGTCTTCTTTACATGAACGATCGCAATATCTAATATTTCTATATCCATATCACAATCAAAAGCAACTTCATCAAATGTACGCTTCACTATATTCTTAAGAAAGCGTATATCTGTAGGTCCTTCTGCATTAAGGCCAATGGCTATTTGTATCATATTATCCCTATCTTATAAAAATTGATCATATTCTCCATCTCCAGACTCCAAATAACGTTCTGCATCTATCATTGTTGTTTTTCTCTCAGCATCAGAAAAAGGCAATCTTAAATCACTAGTCAAAGCAATCATTTTACTAATTCTTAATCGGCATCTCTCACCATCAAGAGTGACAATGGCGGATGTTAATTTTGACAACCATATACTCATACTATCATTAGGGTTTCGATAAAAATGCTTCAACAAAACAGGGGAATGAGTATTGACGATGACTTGTCGCAAAGGCTCTTCCAGTTCATGCAGATCTATGGCCAACTCTCGCAACAAATCAACCATAGATTTCATACGAAACGGATGAATTCCATTCTCTGGTTCTTCAAAACAGAGAAGCCCGTCATGTTTATTATCAAATAACAAAATACATAAAGTCAGTATACGAAGAGTACCTTCAGACAATACACGTGAAGAGAATTCTTTTCCGTTCATATTACGCAATTTGATTACAAACTGTTTATTTGCAGCGTCGTCAACAACATCTACTTGTGTAAAATCAGGGAGAAAAGAAGCCAGTTTTCTCGAGATTAAAACCATTTGATAAGGATCTTCTTGCTTGATACGATACAATGCAGCTGCTACATTTTCTCCTGCATGGCCAATGACATCATTGAAGTGAGCATCCTGACGTGTGGGTTCTCTTAGAATTTCCGGATTTAATTGCATAAAGTTCCAACTCAACATTTCCTTTTTTACAGCCAACACATGAGGAAAATCTACAGTAGTCACATTCCCCAAAACAGTTTGATTTATAGAATTCGCCGCTGTAGCTTTGCCTCCTTGCCTTCCATCCTGTCTAATCTTAATTGTTGGGATCTCGTTAATTATTTCAGTATAGATATATGGTTTCCCACTACCGCCACTTGCTGTACTCTTCCATACCTTTTCATTTTTCTTTTTGAAGAAAGTCCTAGCCCATACATCATCCTCAGTATTAATTTTTGACAGTTGCTCATGAGTAACTACCAATTCATCAAAACCGCGCCCATTTTCTCTACGCATAATTGAAAGTTCATATCTTAAGCGAGGCGTTTTCACCGTTGCTTCTCCTCCCCAATTATCTGTAACCAAACGATTCACTAACATTTCAACAGCGAATGTCATCTGACGAACCGACTTATTATCAGAATATTGCATAAAAAGTTCACTAACATCCCCTCGTAAAGACTTATCCGAAAAGGCGGTTCTAAGATCCGTATCAGCCAATCGCGACAAAAGCTTTAGAGCATCGAAAAGATTACTCTTCCCAGAAGCATTAGTTCCTGCAATTACAGTCAGAGGTGTAAACTCCATAGAATAATTATAGAAAGACTTAAAACCATCTATTTCTATTTTTGTTATCATATTCTTTTAATTAAATAGTGAATCTACTATAAATAGAGACGATATTTTCATTTAAATTCCCGATAGAACTCGGCAACCGATTCGATTCCTTTATAGAAGAAGTCCAAACGGCAGCTTTCGTTCGGGGAATGGATACCGTTTTCTTCCAGGCCAAAGCCCATCAGGATGGTTTTCAAACCTAATACTTCTTCGAACGTAGCAATGATAGGAATACTTCCTCCGCGGCGAACAGCCAGCGGTTTCTTTCCGAAAGCGGTTTCCATCGCCCGCTCGGCCGCCTGATAAGCCGGGATATCGATCGGACAAACATACCCCTGTCCGCCATGCGTCGGACGGATCTTGACGGTCACATAAGCGGGGGCTACACGCGCGATATACTCTTCCATCAGTGTGATGATCTTCCGGTAGTCCTGATGCGGCACCAGGCGGGTCGACATCTTGGCATACGCTTTCGAAGGGAGTACGGTCTTACTGCCCTCGCCGGTATATCCTCCC
Organism: Parabacteroides sp. PF5-6; assembly: GCF_029504695.1. Lineage (GTDB taxonomy): Bacteria > Bacteroidota > Bacteroidia > Bacteroidales > Tannerellaceae > QVMG01. The sequence continues at coordinate 15,841 of NZ_JAQFIN010000007.1, read as the reverse complement.
CAGATCCCACAAAGGTCGAAAGTCGGACGGCAACTGTTACGCTCCAACGTAGAATAGCCCTTTTCACCGCGTAATTCCTTCACATCGATAGCCTTTTTATACTTTTCTTCATCGAAGGGGATCTGCGCGATCATATCCCGTTCGACAGGAGACAGTTCCTGCACATCATCGTAGAAGCCGGGGATAGTGATACGTCCGTCGGCATCCTGAATATCCGCCATTAACTTACACAATACGTTGATTGGGTTAGCCACTGCGCCTCCGAAATGGCCGGAATGTAAATCCCGGTTCGGGCCCGTCACTTCGATCTCCCAATAGGCCAAGCCACGCAGACCGGTGGTCAGGGAAGGGATATCGGGACTTACCATACTGGTGTCGGAAACCAGGATGATATCGGCTTTCAACAATTCTTTGTTTTCTTTACAGAAATCTTCCAGACTGGGTGAACCTATCTCTTCTTCTCCTTCGAAAATAAATTTCACATTACACTTCAACAGCCCTTCTTTGATGGCGGTTTCGAAACCTTTCACCTGCATCATCGCCTGGCCTTTATCGTCGTCGGCTCCACGTGCCCAGATACGACCGTCGCGGATCTCCGGCTGAAAAGGATCACTTTTCCACAACTCCAACGGCTCGACCGGCATCACATCGTAATGCGAATAAACCAGAACGGTCGGCAGATCCGGAGAGATCATGCGCTCGCCATAGACTACCGGATGGCCTTTAGTCGGCATCACCACAGCACGATCGGCACCGGACGAAAGCAATACTTCGGTCCAGCGACGGGCACAAGCCTCCATATCCGGTTTATGTTCCTGCTTGGCGCTAATGGAGGGGATACTGATTAAAGAAAATAATTCTTCTAAGAAACGTTCTTTGTTAGATTCAATGTAAGATTTTACTGACATGGCATTATCTATATTTAGTTTAGGCAAACTTACACAAAAAAAGTAAGATTACTTATAGATCAGGTTTAACTTTTAAATTATCTTTGTGACGCGCACATTCAAAAGCCATAATTTTCAATGGATTCAACACAAGGCCCTTCAGTTCCGGGAACTGATTTTACGCATTCGGAAGAGATGCGGCAACTAACGCAACGGTGTAACGCAATTATAGAGTCGTTGCCTGGTTTCATCTTTGTTTTCGACGATCAATTCTTCCTGCGCGAGGTGTACATGCCGGAGAGCATGAAGCTCTTCCACAGCATGAAAGAGTTGGTCGGCATGGATGCCCGGATTATCTATTCGCCGGAAGTCAGTGAATTAATTATTCACACGATTCATCAATGCCTGGCCGATGGGCAGTTGCGGGAATTGGAATACCACGTGGACCTGAAAGGTCTACGTTTCTATTACCAGGCGCGTCTCGTGCCCTACAAAGATAATCTGGTATTGGCTTTGATCCAAGACATCGGCGACCGGATCAGGCGTATGGATGAGTTGGTCGATATCCGCAAACGGCAGGAAGCAAACCTGATGAAATCGTCCTTTTTAGCGAATATGAGCCATGAGATCCGTACCCCGCTGAACGCCATTGTGGGCTTCTCTGAGATCCTGGCTTCCGATGAGTTCTTCGGCGAAAAAGAGGAGATCATCGCCATTATCCGCAAGAACAACGAATTATTGCTTCAACTGATCAACGACATCCTGGATATCTCCCGCATTGAGTCGGGCCGGATCGAGATCAACCTGCAACACACCGAGCTGAACGAGCTGTTGAAAGAGATTTTCGAAGTGCAAAAGATCAAAATGAAACCGGAAGTGGAGCTTCATTTGCTCCTGCCGCCGGAAGAGATCTACACCTATACCGATCCCAACCGCATACGACAGGTCGTGCACAACTTCTTGTCCAACGCAGCCAAACATACCTTCGAGGGCAGCATCACGTTGCAAATGAAAATAGAGAAAGACAATACCTATACGATTTCCGTCACCGACACCGGAACGGGTATAACCGAAGACAAGTTACCGTATGTTTTTGAACGCTTTGAAAAGTTAGACAACTTCACACAAGGCACAGGACTGGGACTGGCTATTTCCAAAAGCCTGGTTGAGCATCTGGGCGGAGAGATCGGCGCTACCTCTGTTTTCGGACAGGGCAGTACGTTCTTCTTCCGTATACCGTTGCGGCAAACCATGAAAGAAGCAGAGGAAGCCCAGCCACTACCACCTGACGAACAGGTTCAACCTCAGGAGTCGCTACACCGGAAGAAGATCCTGGCTATCGGCTTCGACGAATTGGATTTCGGGCCGATCCACACAGTTCTGAGTAATGAATATATTATTTTGAAAATCAACGATAAAGAAGAAGGACTGGAGAAATATCTTTCTCTTTCACCCGAATTGTTGATGGTGCATGTCTCCAGTCCGGTTATCGACGGCTTGAACTTTGTGAAAAGAATACGGGATCTTTCCTTCACCACCCCAATCATCGCTTTCACCGAATACGGCAACTACACCGCGCAGGAAAAAGCGCTAAAAGCGGGGTGCAACGATATCGTATTGAAACCGTATACGGCGTCGCGACTGAAAGACGCTGTTATCTCTTATATTTAAACAAACAAAAACAAACTCCACATGAGAAATGTATTCTTTTTCTGCCTTTCGATACTCTTATTGGCAGGATGCTCGGGTAAATCAAAGCAGACAGATTCAGCCTCCGACGCAAAGACGTATTCATTCCGGAATCCTCTGCCGGTGAAGTTCGGCGACCCTTTCATCTTGAAAGCTTCCGACGGCAAGTTTTATATGTACGGCACGTCGGAGCCCAACGGATTCCGCGCCTATTCTTCCGACAACCTGAAAGATTGGAACGACGAAGGACTGGTCTATACCGGAGCGACCGCCGATTCCTGGACGGTCGACTGCTTCTGGGCACCCGAAGTGTACGAAAGGAACGGCAAGTATTATATATGGTATAGCGCAAACTGGAAAAACAATCCGACCAACGAACTGGAAATGTTCCGCATCGGAGTAGCCGTAGCCGACCAACCGACCGGCCCTTTCCGGGAGATGAACGGCGGCCCGCTATTCGATCCGGGTTATCCGATCATCGACGCGAACCTCTATTTCGACGATGAAAACGGTAAAGTATATCTCTATTACTCCCGCTGTTGCTATAAACATCCGGTCGAAAGCGAAGTGGCCGACTGGGCAAAAGCCAAAGGTTGGTTCGATGAAATCGAGGAAAGTTGGATCTATGGCGTGGAGCTCAAGCCGGATTTCAGCGGGGTGATCGGTGAACCGGTACTCTTGCTTCGTCCGCCTGTCCGGATGGACGACCAACAGGCGGAATGGGAAAGCCGCTCGGTCACGTCGCAGGAAGTAAACCGCCGCTGGACCGAAGGTTCTTTCCTGATCAAAGAAGGCGATACGTATTATATGTTGTACTCGGCCAATTTCTTTGGCGGAGCAAACTATGCCGTGGGTTATGCCACAAGCCAAAATCCGTTGGGTCCGTTTCGGAAAGCAGATAATAACCCGGTACTGGAAAAGAATGTGGAAAAGGGAGGCGATGTGACCGGCACCGGACACGGGATGGTTCTTTACCTGGAAGATGGTCAGAAGCTTCATGTATATCATGCTCGCACAACCCAAACGGGAGAAGACCGCGTCGTCTTTATCGACCCGATGGAGATCACGTCGGAGGGTAAACTCATCATCCACGGTCCGAACACCCAACCGCAAACCATTCCCTAAATGAAACGAATCATTATCATAGGAGCCACTTCCGGTATCGGTCTGGAAGTGGCTAAATTGTTCCACCAACAAGGCTGGCATGTAGGCCTTGCCGGACGACGAGCCGACCGCCTGGAAGCGCTTCGTGCCACCGACCCGGAGCGGTTCCAAACGCAACCCATCGATATCACCTCGGCAGACGCTCCTGCCCATTTATCCCATTTGATCGAGAAATTAGGGGGAATGGATCTTTTCCTGCTTAGCTCAGGCATCGGCAAACAGAACCCGACGCTCGATCCGGCCATCGAATTAGCCACAATAGAAACCAACGCCATGGGTTTCACCCGGATGGTGCTTGCCGCTTATCATTACTTTGAGAAACAAGGCGGCGGACATATCGCCGTGATCAGTTCCATCGCCGGAACCCAGGGATTGGGTGCTGCCCCCTCCTATTCCGCCACCAAGCGATACCAGAACATCTACGTCGATGCCTTGGCCCAATTGACCCGGATGAATCACAAAACAATCCATTTCACCGACATTCGCCCCGGTTTCGTGCAAACTGACCTCTTGAAAGACGACCGCTATCCGATATTGATGCAACCTGAGCGGGTTGCCCAGGCCATTGTCAAAGCCCTGTTACGAAAAAAGCGCCGCATCGTGATCGATTGGCGCTATCGGATTCTGGTATTCTTTTGGCGGATGATTCCGGGCTGGCTATGGGAAAGGCTAAGAATTAAGAGCTAAGGGGATTAAGGGGTCCAAGGGGTTTAAGGGATAAGCCTTAAGCCCCTTGGACCCCTTAATCCCCTTAAACCCCTTTCCCCTTAAAAGTCACCTTTCGATTCATCACAAAATTAACAGCCCCATAAACAAACAAGCCCAGGAACTGCGCCAGGTATTCATTCATCCCCAAACCCTCGACCATCAAAAGCAGCGCCAAGAACTGCGCCCCATAAGCACAGCCAAAAGCGATGAGAAACAAAGGTACCTCACGCACGAAACGTCCCCGGGCAGCCCCGAAGATCCAATACTTACTCCAAAAGAAATTATGCACCTGAGCCACGACATAGGCCACCACATTTGCCCAGAGATAGTTAGAACGCACCACATCCATCATCAGCCAGATGACGGCAGCCGTGATCAGCGCGTTCAACGTACCGATAATCATAAAGCGCACCACACGCACCGATTCTTTCATTGCTCTTCTCTTATGCCCATTGAGGAGGCAAAGATAGGGATTATTCCCCTTGTGTCTGAACGATCAATCGTAGCAATTGATCGACAAAGCCTTTGATCCTTCGGTCGGCCACTTCCGGCGCTTCGGCATTGCCCTGCTCATCGTATTCGTTGCCGGCATTCAAGGCCGTGAAAGAAGCCGGGATAACCAAAGCGCCCAGCCTCAATAACAGGGACTGCAGATCCATCACCGTCGTAATGCCCGCGTTCGTGCCGTAGGTCACCGAAGAGACGGCCACAACCTTGTCTTTCCATTCCGTCACCAACAGGTCGATCACATTCTTCAACGCCGCCGGGAAGCTGGCATTATACACCGGAGAGACCACAATGATCCCATCCGCCCGGTTGAAACGCTCGGCATAATCCAAGACCTCCGCCGAAGGATGTGTCTGATACATCAATCGCTCCGTAAACAAAGGGAAGTTATAGGCTTTCAAATCCAATACCTCTACCGTTGCCAAACGGTTATCCTCGATATACTTCTTGATAAAAAGGGCTACGCGATGGCTCAATCGGCCTTCCCGTATGCTTGCTGATATAATGGCAATATGTTTCATTCCTCTTCCATTAAGTTATTCTTATAGTACAACAATGGAAGAGGTTAAAAAGATTTAGAAGAATGCAAGCTTATTTCTGGAAGACCTTGGTCGAGATGACCCAGACGGGCTCTTTGGGCCAGTTGAAGTGTTCGGCACCTTCGGTTTCAACCAGTGACATCTTTTCGACGACATCCAGCCCTTCGACTACCTCGCCGAAGATCGTGACCGATCCGTCCAGATGCGGGGCGCCACCGATCGTGCGGTAGACCTCCCGGCGGTCTTCCGGGATCACATACGGGCCCAAGTCTTCCAGCGTATCCATTAGTTTAACAGATACTTCTGTCTCGAGCAATTCGGCGTTGGCTTCTTCCGCCAAAGAGGCATTGGCTTCGATCAGTTCCTTTTTAATCTTGTGATAGAGCCAGTTGCGGCGGATATCATTGATGCGTACTTCGGCAGCGTTCAGTTCTTCGTCGGTCATCACCTTGCCCTGCATAAAACAGAACTGCGTACCGGCCGAAGCCCGTTCGGGATTCGTATCGTCGCCTTTCTTGGCATCCAAAAGCACACCGCGTTTGTTGAAGTAATGCGGCAGAATCTCTGCAGGGACCGTATATCCACCGCTGTAGCTACCGTAGCGCACACCCTCTTCGCGTTCTTTGCTCTTCGGGTCGCCGCCTTGCACGACAAAGTCTTTGACGATGCGATGAAACAATACGCCGTCGTAGGTATTCTCCTGGCAGAGTTTGATAAAGTTGTCCTTGTGCAACGGGGTGTCGTCGTAGAGCACGACGGTCACATCGCCCATCGAAGTTTTCACGGTCACATACACCGGTTTGTTGGGATCCAATGGTTTCTGCTTCTGCGCACAACCGGTCATCAGGATCAATAAGACCAAAAGGGAAAGAAGGTTTTTCATAAGATTTAATTTTTAAGTTTTTCCATTCCCCACAAAACTAATCATTTCTGATCGTAATGTTTACCCTTCCCGATAAATTTTCATCTCGCAACGCCCGCAATCAAAGTCAAGCCGCAGCCGCGTGTCCTTGTACAGGAGGTAATACGGTTCTTTGTAGGGCGACTTTTCCTTCTGCCAGACCGGACACCAGCCCAAGCTGTAGCGCAGGCAATGCTTGGTGAACATCAAAGGCACATCCTTCTGCGGCATCCGTTCGAAAGCCGGACTGATCTGCTCCACCCCATGCGCCTCGTAGAAGGCTTCTGCCTGTTTATTCGCCACATTACCCAGGTAAGTGAGTATTTTTCCGGTGAAAACAGTCGGGTTCCGATACGTCTGCGGCTTCACCCATTCCCGATGGAATCGGATCTTTCTGACTTCCAACAGGCGTTCGACCCCGACCCGGCGCATCTCGGCCAAGACCGAAGAAGGCACAAACCAATGGTGCGAAAAGGTGATCTTCACCTCCGATGCCTCGAAAGGGGTGTTGCCCAGCTTCGTCAACTGGGTACGGATATTTTCTGTCTGATCGCGTTTGGCCGGTTCTTTTTCAAAGGGCCAGGGGAGTATGATACGGGCATCCGTCTCGTCGGTCATCACCAGGGTGAATCCGGTCGGGTTCTCTCCCAACTCGATCTCGACTGCGATCTTCCTCTCTGCCGAAGGCTTGGATAACAAGGCCGAGAAGGCATGATCCAGGTTACGGTAAAGCAAGGTCTTGGGCTTCAGCGCCGGACGGTCCATCGGATAGATGCGGTTGGCCTCGGCACGGTTCACCCGGAAACCCTCCAACTCGCCCCGGGCGTTAAAAAAGGCCAATCCATCGCCATTATGGATGGGTTTGAGGCCGGCAACGGTGAACGACTGCCCTTTGATCTCTTTCACCTTGCCGACGGGCTCACCGATCGACTTGGGCGTATCGAAAGAGGTGATATCCGGATCTTTCCCATGTAAGAGGTAAGAAGTGAATCCGCGGTTGAAACTCTTCTCGGGCACTGGCTCGAAGGTATAGGTAGACCGTCCCGACGAAGTCCGCCCGTATTCCGGTCGCCGGGCAAAGATCGCATCCAATTTCTGCCGGTAGTAGGCCGTGATATTCTTGACATACGACACATCCTTCAACCGTCCTTCGATCTTAAACGAAGCGATCCCGGCATCGAGCATCTGCTCCAGGTCAGCGGAGCGGTTCATATCTTTGAGCGACAACAGGTGCTTGCCCGAAACGATCGTCCGCCCGTCGGCATCGACCATCGTATAGGGCAAACGGCAGTATTGCGCGCACTCGCCCCGGTTGGCACTGCGTCCGCCGACGGCAGCGCTCAGGTAGCACTGTCCGCTATAACTCACACACAAAGCCCCATGCACAAAGGCTTCCAGGGCAACCGAGGTCTCTTTCGCAATCGCTTCGATCTCGGCCAATGATAATTCGCGGGCCAACACCACCTGCCGGAAGCCGACCTCTTCGAGGAACCGCACCTTCTCCGGCGTCCGGTTATCCATCTGCGTACTGGCGTGCAACGGGATTGGCGGCAGATTCAATTGCGTAATGCCCATGTCCTGCACGATCAGTGCATCGGTCCCGGCACGGTATAATTCCCAGATCAACCGTTCGGTTTCCTCCATTTCATCGTCAAAAAGGATGGTATTAAGCGCCACATACACCCTTGCATCATACCGGTGCGCAAAGTCGCAAAGCGCCCGGATATCCTCCACCGAATTGCCGGCTGCCGAGCGCGCACTAAACCGCGGCGCCCCGATATACACGGCATCCGCCCCATGCAGGATGGCTTCCTGGCCGGTGGCCAGGTCCTTGGCTGGGGAGAGGAGTTCTATTTTATGGTGTTGCTTCATTTTTGTTTTAGGAATCTTAGGAATTCATAGGAATTCATAGGAGCTCATAGGAATTCTTATGAGCTCTTATGAGCTCTTATGAGTTCCTAATTCTTTCATAATTCTTTCAAAAACCGTATATCTCCCCGATCGAACGGCGTCTCTTGATAGACATAGTAATTCAGCCAGTTGGTGAACAGGAGATTGGCGTGGCCACGCCAGCGCACGACAGGGCCTTCGGCCGGATTGTCGTTGCGGTAGTAGTTCTTGGGCACCTGGATGGGTAGGCCTTTGGCCAGGTCGCGCATATACTCGTCGTTCAAGGTGTAAGGGGAGTATTCGGAATGGCCCGTGGCATAGAATTCACGGCCGCCACGCGACATGACGATCGCCACGCCCGCTTCTTCGCTCTCGGCAAGCAACTTCAGTTCGGGCACTTTGAGGATATCTTCCCGGCGGATCTCCGTATGCCGGCTGTGGGGCACGAAGAATTCCTCGTCGAAGCCCCGGAAGATCGGCACATAAGGTTCGCGCAGCGTATGACGGAAGACCCCGAATTTCTTCGCTGGCAGTTCATACTTGGGTACGCCGTAGAAATGGTGAAGCCCCGCCTGTGCCGCCCAGCAGATATAGAGCGTCGAGGTCACATGCGTGCGCGCCCAGTTGAAGATCGTCTGCAGTTCTTCCCAATAATGCACTTCTTCGAAAGGCAGCAGTTCCACCGGTGCCCCGGTGATAATCATGCCATCGTAGTAGTCATCGGCCATATCCTCGAAGTTTTTGTAGAACGCCTGCATGTGTTCGATCGGTGTATTCTTTGAAGTATGTCCTTTGATCTTCATAAACTCCATCTCGACCTGAAGCGGGGTGTTACTCAACAACCGGATCAGATCGGTCTCAGTCGTGATCTTCAACGGCATCAGGTTCAACACAACAACCCGTAACGGACGAATATCCTGAGTCGCCGCCCGAAGCGAGTCCATCACAAAGATATGTTCCTCTTTTAGCAGTTCGATTGCCGGCAGATTTTCCTGTACATTTAATGGCATAATGGTGCGCGTTTGATTCCATGCAAAGATAGTGAAAGCCGAACAGGAATCAAAGAGAGTGAAAAGAGTGAGCAGTAAAAAATGAGGGATGAGGAGATTTTCGGGTAGTCCGGCAGGAAAAATAATTTAGAGGTACGTCAAAAACATTTTTGAGGTACGTCTAAATTTGTTTTGAGGTACGTCTAAATCCGTTTAGAGGTACCTCAAAATTATTTTTGAGGTACCTCTAAACAAAAAAAGCCGGTCAAAACCCTCCTCCCAGTGCCTTGTAGAGATAAATCACGGAGAGTTGCTCGTCGAGCACGGCATTGTTCAGGCCAATGCGGGCATCGAAGAGGCCACGTTGGGCGTCGAGCACGTCGATATAGTTCGTGATTCCGTTGATATACTGCAGCTGTGCCATGTATATATAGGTATCGGCGGCATCCAACAGGCGGGAGCGGGAACGGCGGATTTCTTTGATCTTGCGATGGGTCACCAAGGCGTTATTGACCTCCCGGAAGGCGGCCAATACGGTCTTTTGGTAGCTATAGACTTCTTGCTCGTACTGTGCTTGGGCGGCTTTGACACGGGCACGGTTCTTTCCCATGCCAAAAACCGGTTGCAACAGGTCACCGGCAATGAACCAAGCGGGGCTTTTCAGTAAATTACCCAATTCATCGCTCTCGATACCCAGGTTACCGGTCAGGCTGATGCGGGGAAACATCTCCGCTTGCGCCACTCCCACCCGGGCATTGGCGGCGCGCAACTGTTGCTCGGCAGCCCGAATATCCGGACGGCGCTGCAAAAGCGAAGAAGACAATCCCATCGGCAAGGTATCGGGCAAGGAGCCATACGCCAACGTATAGCTGCGGGGGATCTTATGGCTATATTCGCCCAATAAGAGCGAGAGGTCGTTCTCTTTGATCTCGATATCGCGCTGAAGCGCCGGAAGAAGGGTTTCGGTACGGGCCAACTCGACCTCGGCTTGGTTGTAAGCAGTCTGCGAAGTCAGTCCTCCTTCGTAGCGCAATTTGGCTAAACGCACCGCTTCGCGCCGCGCTTCCAGGGTTTGTTCGACGATGGACAATTCCTGGTCGAGCGCCGCCAGTTCGTAGTATTTGGTCGCCACTTCCGCCACAAGCGTCAGTTTCAATGCCCGCTGGGCTTCAACCGTCTGCATATATTGCGCCAGGGCGGCGGCGTTGGCCCATCGCAAGCGGCCAAAGAAATCCAATTCCCACGAGAGGGCGAGCTTGGCGGAGTATTCCGGATCGGGTTTGGCGTTATGCCCGCCGTAGTTCAGTTCCTCTTTTTGCGCATTGAGTTTGGCATTGACCTCTGGAAACTGATTGGCGAAAGAGATGCGCTTGGCGGCCGCCATCTCTTTGATCTTAGCCGCGGCGATCAACATATCTTTATTGTTTTCCAACGCTTTATGTATCAAGCTTTGCAAAACGGAATCGGGATAAAGGCTTTCCCAAGGCAGATCGGCCACCGAAGCGCTATCGGCACTCCAGAGGGTTTCTGCCGGCAAACCGAGATCCGGGCGGGTATAACGCTTTCCGACACTACAAGAGGAAACAGCCAACAAGATCAACAGTATGCCGATCTCTTTACGCACCGGTCTGAGCCGTATCCGCCCTTTCAGTTTATAGATCAACACAAAAAAGAAAGGAACCATGACGATCCCAACCGTAACAGCCAGGATCATGCCGAAGAACACCCCGGTTCCCAAGCTATGTCGCGAAGCCGATCCCGGTCCACTGGCCATCACCAACGGCACCATGCCCAGGATAAAGGCCAACGAGGTCATCAGAATCGGACGGAAACGTAACTGAGCCGCCTGAATCGCCGCCCGGGTCACATCCATACCGGCATCGACCTGTATCTTGGCAAACTCGACGATCAGAATCGCATTCTTCGCCGCCAGACCGATCAGAGTGACCAGTCCGATCTGGAAATACACATCATTCTCCAAGCCCGTCGCCCAGATCCCCAAGTAAGCACCCAGCGTCGCAATGGGCAGCGAAAGCAGTACGGCAATCGGCACGATCCAACTCTCGTACAACGCCGCCAGAAACAGAAAAACAAAAAGAAACACCAGAGCCAGGATAAAGCCCGTTTGCCCATCCGCCTTCTTCTCCTGATAAGACAAGCCGCTCCACTCCAGGCCGATATTCTCCGGAAGATGTTCGCGCGCGATACGTTCCATGGCGTTCATCGCTTCGCCCGTACTATATCCTTGTGCCGCCATGGCATTGACCGAAGCGGTGGTAAACATATTGAATCGCTTGATTGTTCCCGGTCCGGTCGTATACGAAGTTTTGCCTAAAGCCGTCAGGGGAACCATCGTTCCATTCGAAGCGCGGACGAAGAACAAACCGATATTATCTTGCGTAGCCCGGTAAGGAGCTTCCGCCTGGATATAGACACGGTAGATCCGGTTCATCATATTGAAATCATTGACGTAGACGGAACCCAGGTAAGCTTTCATCGTAGAGAATATATCCGACAGGGGGATACCCAAAGCTTTCGCCCGGTCGCGATCGACATCGAAATACAATTGCGGGATATCCGATTGCAGTGCAGAAGAAACACTTTGTAATTCAGGAGCCAGCGATGCGTAATAAAGGAAAGTATCCCGGGCGCTGATCAGGTTGTGCCAGGTCGCATTGCCCCGGGCTTCCAACTGCATCTCCAAGCCCCCGCTCTCTCCCAATCCGGGAATGACGGGTGGACGGTTCACATACGCTTTGATCTCGGGATAGTAATAAAACTCTTTACGCGCCACATCCATCACGTCTTCCACCTTCATGCCCGAAGATTTCCGGTCGGCCCAGGGTTTGAGGATAACGGTCAGTGCCGCCCGCCCCTGCGACGTACCGACACGCGGGCTGCTCCCGGTCACGTTCTGCACATAGGCAACTGCCGGCTGACGCATCAGAAAATCAATCGCCCGATCAGTCACCAGACGTGTCCGTTCCAGGGTCGAGCCCTCGGGCATCTCCAGTTCGACCGTGAAGAAGCCTTGATCTTCCTCGGGGATAAAGCTGGTCGGCAAGATCCGGTTCAACACAAAGATAAAGACAAGGATCATCCCGAACCCGGCCAGTACGCGGCGGGGCTGGGCGATCAGTTGATGTAAGATCCGGACGTAATATCCGTTGCTGCGGGCTAACCAGAGGTTAATCTTTTCAAAAACAATAGGCTTGCGCCCGGTTGAAGGTTTCAACAGGATCGCACACATCGCCGGGCTCAGGGTCAAAGCCACAACGGTCGACAGAAGGACCGAAACGACAATCGTCACCGAGAACTGCCGATACAGAAGCCCTGTAATCCCTCCCAGAAAGCTGACGGGCACAAACACGGCAGCCAACACCAACGAAGTGGCCACCAAAGCGCCGGTCAACTCCCGCATGGCCTTATGCGTGGCTTCGCGCGCGGGTAGCTTCTCGGTCTCCATGATCCGTTCCACATTCTCCACCACCACTATCGCATCATCCACCACAATACCAATAGCCAGAATCAAGCCCAGCAGAGTCAGCATATTCAACGAGAAGCCCATCATCAGCATAAAACCAAACGTGCCGATCAGAGAAATAGGCACGGCAATCGTCGGAATCAGGGCTGCCCGCCAATTCTGCAGAGACAGGAAGACCACGAGAATAACCAACAATAAAGCTTCGAACAGCGTTTTATAGACTTCGTGGATCGACTGCGAGATGTATTTCGTCATGTCGAAAGGAATCGTGTACTCCAATCCTTCGGGGAAGTTGTGGCTGATCTCCTCCATGGCGGCTTTCACGTTGGCCGCCACTTCCATCGCATTCGCGCCGGGCAACATATAAATGCCCAGGATCGCGGCGTTCTTCCCGTTGATCCCACTTTCGGTAGAATAAGAAGAAGCTTCGAGGGAAACACGGGCGACATCGCGCAAGCGCACCACCGTCCCATCCGAATTGGCACGCACCACAATATCTTCAAACTCCTTAACCGTTGAAAGACGGCCGGGAGCGGTAATCGGCAAGGTGATATCGACATCCAATACCGGCTGCTTTCCTAATTCTCCGGCAGCCGACTCGCGGTTCTGATCGAGCAAGGCACTCTGCAGGTCCTTCACCGTCAAACCCATATTCGCCAACCGATCAGGATAGACCCAGATCTGCATACCATAGTAACGGCTACCGACATTGGAGATTCGCCCCACGCCAGGAATACGGCGCAGGATATCCAACACATTCACTGTCGCAAAGTTACTGAGGTAGATCTCGTCGAATTTGGGATCGTCGGACATCAAGCTGAGGGTCATCAACTGGCTGGGCGCCTGTTTCTCTATGGTGATTCCGTTCTGTACGACCTCGGCAGGCAAGCGGTTTTCGGCTAACTTCACTCGGTTTTGTATTTCAACGGCAGCAAGATCGGGGTTGGTGGCAACATCAAAGGTAACCGTGATACTCAATCCTCCGGAATTGGAACTGCTGCTTTGCATATAGATCATGCCCGGCGTACCGTTCAACTCCTGCTCGATCGGGGTAGCCACGGCCTGCGATACCGTCAAAGCGCTGGCACCCGAATACGACGCATTGATCCGGACCACCGGGGGAGTGATCTGCGGATACTGATCGATCGGCAACAGCGCCAATCCGATAATGCCGACAACCACAATCAAGATCGAAAGCACAGTCGAGAAGACCGGACGGTCAATGAAGAAACCCGGCTTCATAACTGATCCTCCTCTTTCAATAGTTCGATGGCTTCTTTGTCTCCGGCATGAACCGGACGGACTTTGATGCCCGGCGTCAATTTATGGTAACCTTCGATCACGACACTTTCGTTTTCACCCAGACCACGCTCGACCACGACATTGTTCCCGATCTCGGGGCCGGTCTGCACAAAGCGCTTCTCAGCAATATCATCCCGACGGATAATATAAATAAAAGCACCGCCACTCTCTATCGACAAGGCTTTGCGGGGAACGACTATCGCCCGCTCACGCACATCCAGCAACAACTTGACGCGGGTGAACTGCCCGGGCAACAGACGCTGATCCGGATTAGCCAACTCCGCGCGCACACCGAAAGTACCACTCTGCGGATCGACCAACGGGTCGGCAAAGTCGACAAAGCCTTTTAAGGGGTATTCCGTATCGTCGGCTAAGGTCACGGTCACCGTCGGTTGCCAGGAACGCGTCGTGTCCTGCTCGCCAAAACGGATATTCCGCCGCTCGGCACGCAGGTAGTCCAAGGCGGTCATCTTGAAATCTACCAATACGGTATCACTCTTAACCACAGCAGCCAGCTTCGAATTAACCCCGGGGCCAACCAAAGCGCCGATATCGACTAAACGTTCACTGATATAACCGGAAATCGGGGAAGTAACCGTGGTATAACCCAATTCCAACTGCGCCTGATCCAGATCCGCCCGGCTCATGGCAATCTCGGCTTCGGCATTCTCCAACTCCGCCGTTGCATTATCCAGATCCAACTGGCTGGCAGCATGTTGCTCGTAAAGCGGACGCAAACGTTCGACATCCCGCTTAGCTTTCGCCGCCTGTGCTTCATTCTTTTTCAATTGCGCTTTGGCTTTCTCCACACGCGCTTTGTAGGGTGCCGAATTAATAATGAATAAAGGATCATTCCGCTTGACACGCTTTCCTTCTTCGAAAAGCATACGTTCCAGATACCCTTCCACCCGGGCATGTATCTCTACATAACTGGCCGCACGAATGCGCCCTACGTACTCACCGTAAATCTCTACATTCTCTTTTGCCGGTTTATCTACTACAACAATCGGAAGTTGAGGTTCTTCTTTCTTTTTGCACCCAGTGACCAACAATAAGCATACAAGCCCAAACAGGTTTGCTCTCCAAAATTTACTCGTAACCATTTTTAATCTTTTTACTGTAACCTAAAGCCTAATACAATTTAAGCCCTTCACTCCAACCTAAAGCCTAATACAACTTAAGCCCTTCACTCCAACCTAAAGCCTAATACAACTTAAGCCCTTTACTCCAACCTAAAGCCTAATACAACTTAAGCCCTTCACTCCAACCTAAAGCCTAATACAGATACACTAGCGTAAAAATACCGCTTTTATTGCTCTCACTCCTTTAGGCTCCCCTCTCATTCATATAACAACGAAACGGAATATTATGTTATCCAAAGCCTTACGATAAATCTTTTTTTTTACTAATAACCCCCAACAAAACCTAACTAAAAACCCAATCCTAAGAACTCATAAGAGCATAAGAATAAGAACTCATAAGAACTCATAAGAACTCATAAGAACTCATAAGAAAGGCAAGCCCGCCCTCCTATCCCTAGGATTCCCTAGGGTTCCTAGGAGTCCTAGGATTCCTAAGCCTCCTATGAATTCCTATGAGCTCTTATGAGTTCCTATGAGCTCTTATGAATTCCTATGAATTTCTAAAAACAAAAAGAGCCTGCCCCCTCTCGGAAACAAGCTCTTCTACTTAAAACGGCAGCTACCTACTCTCCCACCTTGTGAGCAGTACCATCGGCGTGGTGAGGCTTAACTTCTCTGTTCGGAATGGGAAGAGGTGGA
>NZ_JAQFIN010000006.1 GCF_029504695.1 Parabacteroides sp. PF5-6 | reverse complement strand
AGAACTGCTTACCGAATTTCAAGTCAATTCAAAACAAAATGTCAAAGAGCAATTGGATTTATTTAATTCAAATTTTTAACGCATCAGTACTAATTCACAATTTTAAAAAGTGTACTGGACATTATTCATCACCTTCGTCAAGATCGGCACCTTCACTATCGGTGGGGGGTATGCGATGTTGCCCCTGATCCAACGGGAAGTGGTGAACAAAGGGTGGATCTCGGAGGAAGACTTTATCGATCTCTTCTCCGTCGCCCAGTCGTTGCCCGGTATCTTCGCGGTGAATATCTCGATCTTCCTGGGTTATAAACTTAAGAAGCTTCCCGGATGCCTGGTCTGTGCACTGGGTACAATCCTGCCTTCGTTCCTGATTATCCTGACGATCGCGCTCTTCTTTACCCAGGTGGCCGACAACGAATGGGTCGTCAAGGCATTCAAAGGCATACGCCCGGTAGTGGTCGCCTTGATTGCCGTGCCGGTACTCACAACAGCCCGCACCCTAAAGCTCAAAGGTTGGGTAATCGTCATCCCTATCGTCGCCGCCCTATTGATCTGGCTCGTCGGCCTATCGCCGATCTGGATCATCTTGGCCGCCATTGCCGGAGGAATGGCCTATACCTTTATTATAAAAGAAGCTATAAGTAAAAAGTAATATCTTCCATTCGTAATTCGTAATTTTTAATTCTTAATTGAAAATGATTTGGTTAAAGCTTTTCTACGTCTACTTAAAGATCGGCCTGTTCGGGTTCGGGGGAGGCTATGCCATGCTTTCACTGATACAAGACGAGGTAGTCGACAAATACGGCTGGATCAGCTCACAGGAGTTCACCGATATCGTCGCCATCTCCCAAATGACACCGGGTCCGATCGGCATCAATAGCGCCACCTATATCGGCTATACCGCCATCCACAACGCCGGTTATTCCGCACCTTACAGCATCCTGGGCTCGGCACTGGCCACCTTCGCCGTTTGCCTTCCCTCTTTCATCCTGGTACTGATCGTTTCCTATTACTTTGTGCGGGTGAAGAACAACAAATATATCGAAGCCGCCTTTACCGGCCTGCGCCCGGCAACTGTCGGACTGATCGCTGCCGCCGCCCTGACACTGATGAACACAGAGAACTTTATCGACTACAAAAGCTTCCTCCTCTTTGCCGCCGCCTTCCTGTTGACCTGGAAAGTGAAGCTGCATCCGATCCTGATGATCATCATCGCCGGTGCGGCCGGCATCCTGCTCTACGCATAAATTGGCGCCACCATACGCCAAAAGGCGTTCGTACACAATTATTTATTATATTTACCGCCGGGAACATAGTGTGCCCTGTCGAAGAAACCATCTATCTTGTATCCGCCATGAAAGATTTCAAGTTGCCTATTACCATTCTCCGCGTAGCCATCGGCTGGCATTTCTTATATGAAGGACTTATCAAGCTGTTCGGCGACAACTGGACGGCCGAGGGTTTCCTGAGTAGCTCCACCGGATTCCTGGCCGACGTTTACCATTGGCTGGCGGCCTCGCCCGCGCGTATGATGGTGGTCGACTTCCTGAATATCTGGGGACTGATCCTGATCGGACTGGCTTTGTTCGTCGGGTTGTTCGACAAATGGGCGTCTTTCTTCGGTGCCCTCTTATTGACTTTATACTATTTCACCTATCCTCCCTTCGGCATCTCCCTGTTGGGAAGCGACGGCACGACGTTTATCATCAATGAATTGTTTATCGAAGCGGTGGTTCTTCTCTTCCTTTTCTCCTGCCGGGAAAGGGGGTATGGACTGGAAGGGTTGTGGCAAATCTGGAAAGAGAAAAGGAGACCGGTTCGCTCACGAACCTATCCTATCTCGACTGATTCACGCCGGGAAGCGCTGAAGAACATGGCGACACTGCCTCTTCTGGGCGTCTTCGGATGGAGTGCCTACGAGAGTAATAAGCGATATGCCTTGGATGGCATGACGAGTGCGACAGTACAGGTCAACCAACAATTACTCAGTGAGCTCAAAGGGGAACTGCCTATGGGCAAGATAGGCAACCACCAACTGAGCCGCCTCATCATGGGTGGTAACCTGATCGGCGGTTGGGCGCATGCCCGCGACCTATTGTATGCCGGCCCGCTTTTCAAGGCGTATAATACGGAGAAGAAGGTATTCGAAACCTTGATGTTGTGCGAACAGGCAGGCATTAATTCGATCAATATCGGTTTCCCGACGATCTCGACGATGGTGAAATACAAAAAGCTGACCGGCAGCAAGATCAAAGTGATCGCCCAGGTCGGTATCAAAGAAGAGAGTAAAGATATATACGAAGATGTTTCGGTGGCGATAGACAGTGGGATGGATATCATTCAGTTGCAAGGCAACTGGTGCGACTGGCTGGTGCGCGACAAACGATTGGACGTGATCGAAAAGATGATGGACCGCATACGCAGCCAGGGTTATACCGCCGGCATGGGCGCACATACGGTCGATTCCTTTATCCTCTGTGAAGAGAATGGCATCATCCCCGACTATTACATGAAGACGATGCACCACGACAACTACTGGTCGGCTCACCCGCGTGAGAACCGCGTGGCCTTCGAGGTCGATGGAAAACTGCATGCCGACCATAACCGCTTCCATGATAATTGCTTCTGCCCTTTCCCCGACCGTACGGTCGATTTTGTGAATCGTGCCCAAGTGCCCGTTGTCGGATTCAAAGTCCTCGCCGCCGGAGCTATCCCTCCGGAGGACGGCTTCAACTGGGCTTTCGAGAATGGCGCCGACTTTATCTGTGTCGGTATGTTCGATTTCCAGGTCGTCTCCGATGTCAATATCTGCATCGACACGCTCAACAACCTGAAGAACCGCCAGCGACAGTGGTATGGATGATCTAAAA
The DNA here is from genome assembly GCF_029504695.1 of Parabacteroides sp. PF5-6. GTDB lineage: Bacteria > Bacteroidota > Bacteroidia > Bacteroidales > Tannerellaceae > QVMG01. Next base: position 188,163 of record NZ_JAQFIN010000006.1, on the reverse strand, counting down.
AAGATTATTTTTGCAGAAACTTAAACGCATACAAAAGAACATGATGAACTACCAACAAATCTTATCCGAAATCCACGAGGAGATAAAACCTTATATGCATCTGGGGAAAGTGGCCGACTATATCCCGGCTTTGGAACGCGTCAACCCCGACCAATTCGGTATTTGCATCACCACTACGGAAGGTGAATCGTTTATGCTGGGCGATGCCACTACGGCTTTTTCGATACAGAGTATCACGAAGGTGTTCTCTCTGGCGCTCTGCCTGAATATTGTAGGGAATGATCTGTGGAACAGGGTCGGCAAGGAGCCCTCGGGCACGGCGTTCAACTCACTGATCCAGCTGGAAGTGGAGAAAGGTATCCCCCGCAATCCGTTTATCAATGCCGGTGCCCTGGTGCTTGCTGATTTGTTACTCACGCACCTGCCTTCCGCCGAAGCGGATTATCTCGCTTATATCCGTTCGGTCAGCAATAACCATACATTGGATTACAACCGGGAAGTGGCCTTGTCGGAACGGGAGACAGGTTACCTGAATGCCGCGATTGCCAACCTATTAAAACACCATGGCAATCTGGAGAATGATATCGAACGGGTGCTTCATTTTTATTTTCTGCAGTGCTCCATCGAGATGAGCTGCCGCGACCTGTCGGAAGCCTTTTTGCCTTTTGCCAATCACAAGTACGCATTCTCACCCGGCGATGTGAATCTGACTACCTCACAAGTCAAGCGAATCAATGCCATCATGCAGACCTGCGGCTTCTACGATGAGGCGGGCGAATTCTCCTACCGTGTCGGACTGCCCGGCAAAAGTGGTGTCGGCGGAGGCATAGCCGCCGTTTACCCGGGCCGCTACTCCGTTGCCGTATGGAGCCCAAGATTAAACGCCAAAGGCAATTCCATTATGGGAATGAGAGCCCTGGAGTCATTGACCACCCGGACAGAGGAATCGATCTTCTAACGGTTCTTTCAGGTAATAATCAGCTCTATCCCTTGCTCTTCAATCTTTTTGATCATCGAAGGGGGGATGCCGGAATCGGTGATGATCACATCGATCTTGTCGATATCGCAGATCTTGCCGAAGCCTTTCCGCCCGAATTTGGAAGAATCGGCCAATACAATGGTTTTAGATACGACGTCCATCATGGACTTATTCAGTTCCGCCTCTTCAATATTAGAGGTGGTGACCCCAAAATCCATATCGATGCCGTCTACGCCCAGAAATAGTTTCGAACAGGTAATGCCTTTGAGAAAGCTCTGTGTATAACTGCCGATCACCGAGGCCGACTTCTTCCGGTAAGTTCCGCCTAATTGGATCAGGTGTATCGGCTCTTTCTGGCTCAGGATAGTCAGCGCCATAACTGAGGCGGACACGACAGTGAGTCCTTCGACCGGCTCGATCTGTTCGGCGAACATACAAATGGTAGAGCCCGAATTGATGATAATGGAATCATTCTTTTCGATCAATTTGGCTGCCGCCTGACCTATCCTGCGTTTTTCTTCGGGTTTGATTTTTTCTTTTTCGGTTACGTTCCGATCGCCGGCATGCGGGTTGGCCGGACTGGCACTGCCATGTGTGCGATAGAGCAGCCCTTTTTCTTCAAGGATTTTCAAGTCTTTCCGTATGGTAACCGACGTTACGTCCAGTTGCTTCGCCAAATCCAATACTTTCACATAGCCATCTTTCTGAAGCGCATCCAATATATATTTATGTCTCTCGGCAATACTGATCATATCGTTTATGTTTTTACCCTGCAAATATAGGTATTTATCAACAGGAAGCAAAGGTGGGTTGAGGGATTAGGGTGTAAAAAGGAAAGAAAACGAAAGTAATCAGGCGGATTTAATCCTATTTATTTGTTTTGTATTGTTTTTGATCTATATTTGCAGGGGATAAGAAAGCATACGAAATCCAATGTCTTTCTTTTATTTGTGTATAAATTCTAATCTACTTCGTATGGGAACAAAGTATAGTCTATTTATTTCTGCTCTGTTTATCTCTTTATTTCTTTGTTTTATCGCTGGATGCGGGGATGGAGGGACAGGAAAAAAACCTGTGGTTCAAGGCAAGACTGCGCTTCAGAAACATTTCGGATATACCGGAAGTCAGGACATCCTGGTCAGCGGACACCGGGGAAGTAATGGGGATCTATTGCCCGAGAATTGCCTGGAGACCTTTCAGCAGATCGCTGCCGAGATGCCGGTCTTTTATGAGATAGATCCGCGGTTGACCAAAGACAGTGTGGTGGTCTTATTGCACGACGAGACATTAGACCGGACCACCAATGGCAATGGTAAGCTCGCGGACTACACCTGGGAGCAGCTACAGTCCATCCGCTTGAGGGACTTCAAAGGGGAGTTAACCACCTATAAGATACCGAAATTGGAAGACGTGATCCGATGGAGCAAAGGGAAAGTTGTATTGAACCTGGACAAAAAGGATGTGCCGATGGAGATGATCGCGGACATCATCCGGCAATGTGATGCGGAAGAGTCTATCATGCTGACGGTGCATACCGGCGCTCAGGCCAGGTATTACTACGACCGGTTTCCCCGGATTATGCTTTCCGCCTTTGTGCGTAACGAGAAAGAATTCGAAGATATGGCCATCTCGGGTGTGCCCTGGGCGAATATGATTGCCTATGTGGGTTATACGATAGACGAGAAGAACAAGGCGATTGTAGAACGGCTACACCAGAGGAATGTCAAGTGTATGATTTCAGTTGCCCCGACCCACGACCGCTTGCCCGCGGCGGAAGACAGGGCCGCCGCCTACCGGTTAGAGATCGAGAAGAAGCCGGATATTATAGAATCTGATTTCCCACTCGAAGTGTGGACTGCGTTAAAAGGCAAATAAACGAAACGTATCTTATCTTCAAAACAAAACGAAATGACAAAGATTGAAAACGCGCTCCAATCGGCGAACGATACCCAAGCGCTTGTTCTCGGATGGAATACATTAGAACAAGCCGGCGTACTGTTTAAGGAACAGTTCCCGGGCAAAGAGGCTGTTGTTATCGCCGACCGGACGACTTATGCCGTAGCCGGAGAGAAGGTGTATGCGAACCTGAAAAAGGAAGGGATAAAGCAGCAACCGTCCTTTGTCTTTCAGGCGGAAGATCTTTATGCGGAATACACTTACGTAGAAGAACTGGTTGCTTCCCTGCAACAGCACGACGCCATTCCGGTGGCCGTAGGTTCGGGCACGATAAACGACCTGAGTAAACTGGCGTCGCATCTGGTCGGCAGACCGTATATGTGCGTCGCTACTGCCGCGTCTATGGATGGTTACACCGCATTCGGGGCATCCATTACAGCCCAGGGAGCGAAGCAGACTTTCAATTGTCCGGCACCCCGGGCTTGTCTGGCGGATATTGAAACGATCAGTAACGCGCCCCGTGAAATGACCTCTTCGGGTTATGCGGATTTGTTCGCCAAGATCACGGCGGGGGCAGACTGGATCGTAGCCGACAAGCTTGGGATTGAAGCGATAGACCGGCAGGCATGGACTATTGTTCAGGACGGATTGCATGATGCATTAGCCGATCCTCAGGGCGTACGAAGCGGAGAGAGAGAAGCGATTACCGCCTTGACGGAAGGCCTTATGCTTGGTGGATTCGCCATGCAATGGTTGCAATCCAGTCGCCCGGCATCAGGTGCTGAGCATCAGTTTAGTCACCTTTGGAATATGGAACACCACCTGAACCAGGGGGAACCCGTATCGCATGGCTTTCAGGTTGCTATCGGGACGTTGTCGGTCCTTGCCCTGTACGAAGAGTTTTTGAAAACTCCCGTTGCGGAGCTCGATATAGAAGCCTGTTGTGCCGCCTGGCCAACCGCAGAACAACAACGAGACAAAGCGATTGAGTTGTTCAGGAACACCGACTTCCCGGAGATCGGAGCGCAGGAGAGCCTGGCCAAACACATAGACAATACAGCGCTTGCCCGCCAATTACAATGCTTGAAGGCTTCCTGGCCGGAACTAAAAGAGGCGTTGGCCCGACAGCTGATTCCGTTTACAGAAGCAAAATGGCGCCTCGAACTGGTCGGTGCGCCTACCTATCCGGAACAGATCGGCATCTCCCGACACTACCTCAAAGAGACATTTATCCGGGCACAATACATTCGCAGACGTTTCACACTGCTCGACATTGCCGTGCGCACGGGTTATCTCGACACCTGGCTTGATCGTCTTTTTGGTAAAGGAGGGATCTGGGAAATAAGTCATTGATATGGAAACGAAAGAAAAGCAACATCGCCTTATGGTCTCGGACGAGGGGGTCTATTATGACCTGATGGAGATTGCCGGTCCTTCGGAACTATACGAAAGACTGCGAGGCATCAAACATATTGCCCTCGATATGGATGGTACCTTATACAAAGGCGGCACGCTTTTCCCTTTCACCATTCCTTTCCTGCATCGATTGAAACAGATGGGCGTACATTATTCCTTCCTGACCAACAACCCCTCGAAAAGTACGGACGACTACCTCAAACACCTACATAAGATGGGGATCAATGCCACACGCGACGAGATGTACACCTCCGCCCAGGCGACGATCGACTATATACGCATCAATTATCCCGGCATGAAACGGCTCTTTATCCTGGGCACACCCAGCATGATCAGCGAGTTTGAACAGGCAGGATTTGTGTCGACCGCCGACGATGCCCGGGACAAGCCGGATGGGGTAGTGGTCGGATTCGATATGTCGCTGGTATATGCCAGGCTTTGTCGGGCGACCTGGTGGGTGCAGAACGGTTTGCCTTATATCGCGACGAACCCCGATTATGTTTGCCCTTCCGACCAGCCGCTTATTCTGGTTGACTGTGGAGCCATTTGCCATTGCATCGAAAAGGCAGTCGGACGCAAGCCGGATGTGGTGATCGGCAAGCCGGATGCCCGGATGCTGGAGGGCATCTTATGCCGGCATGGGATCAAGGCATCCGAAGTGGCGATGGTGGGCGACCGGTTATATACCGATATTCAATTAGCCAAAAACGCCAATGCCCTGGGCGTATTGGTATTGACCGGCGAAGCGACACCCGAAGATATCCGGGCGGGAACCACTTATCCCGACCTGTCTATCCGCGACTTATCCGTGCTGGGCGCACTATTCGAACAGGCTAAAAGATAATATGTACCTAAATATCTGATACGAACATGATGAATAACACACAAAACACCTCTGTATTTGATACAATCGGACTGCCCCGCCACCTGACATGGGCCTACCTGGGCGTCCTTATCTTTATGATGGGCGACGGCATAGAGCAAGGCTGGCTGAGTCCTTACCTGATTGAGCGCGGCCTGAATATGCAGGAGTCGGCTTTCTTGTTTACGACCTACGGGATCACGATTGCCCTCTCCGCCTGGTTTTCGGGCGTACTGGCGGAAGTCTATGGCGTCAGACGGACGATGACGGTGGGCCTGGTCTTGTATCTGGCGGGCACGGTTGGCTTTGTCGGGCTTTCCCTTCCGGAGCTCAATTATCCGGCGATGTTATGCACCTATGCTTTAAGAGGCTTTGGTTATCCTTTGTTTGCCTATTCTTTTCTGGTCTGGATCACGTATACCACACCGCAAAACCGGTTGGGCAGGGCTGTCGGCTGGTTCTGGTTTGTGTTCACCGGCGGCTTGAACGTACTGGGTGCGTATTACTCCAGTTGGTCCATCGAGCGGTTCGGCCATCTGAATACCCTTTGGTCGTCTGTGTTCTGGGCGTTATTGGGGGCGTTCTTCACTTTGATCATAAACAAACCGAAAAAAGAAGAGAAGAAAACAGCCACTGTGCAGGAGAAGATGGGGGAATTACTCAAAGGCATCACAATCATGAAAAAAGAGCCGAAGGTTCTATTGGGCGGCATCGTGCGGGTGATCAACACAACGGCACAGTTTGCTTTTCCGGTCTTCCTGCCTTTGTATATGTATGAATACGGCTTTACCACCACGCAGTGGCTGCAGATATGGGGAACGATATTCAGTGCGAATATCGTCTTTAATCTTATTTTTGGCTTTGTCGGCGACCGCCTCGGCTGGCGCAATACGATTATGTGGTTTGGGGGCGTCGGTTGTGGAGTGACTACATTGTTGTTCTATTACTCGCCGCAGATCGCGATGGGCAACTATTGGTTTGTCATGGGAGCCGGTGTGTTGTGGGGCGCTTTACTGGCCGGTTATGTACCGTTGTCCGCTTTGGTCCCTTCGTTGGTGAAGACCGACAAAGGCGCAGCGATCTCCGTATTGAATCTGGGTGCCGGACTCCCTGTTTTTGTCGGGCCGGCCATCGTTGGACTCTTCTTCGGACTGATCGGCAGCCAGGGCGTGATCTGGATCCTGGCCGGGCTTTATTTCGTCGGAGCTTTCCTCACGAAGTTCATTACCTTGGATAACAATGCGAAAACCGTAAGCGAAGTGGAATAAGGACAAAGAAGATAAGCTTGCCAACCCTTTGCCATGCCGTTGGCAAACTTTTGCCACCGCACTGGCAAACTTTTGCCAAGCCGAAGACAAACCTTTGCCACCTTCATGGCAAACCTTTGCCTTCCCATGGCAAAACTGTGTCAATTCAAATCTTCAGCTCTATCCGTCGGAGGCGCGGTAAGCTGTGTATTGCTGTGAGATAATTTCCGCCACTTCATCCCGAAACCATCGGGGAGATAAGACTTCGACCTCTGCCCCATGCGAGAGCAACTCTTGCTGGAAATCAAAGCTTGGTTTGATACGGTAGCTGAATATCGTGTAATCGGGCGTATTCACCTCTTCTTTCTGCGAATGGTGCAAAGGTAAAGCTCGGATATAACGATCCTGCACACTATATACCTTGATCCGAACCTCCTCTGTCGGGTGTTCTTCTCCGGCAACAATACCAAAGCAATCGGCGAAATAGGCTTCTCCGTCAAAGTCCTTGGGTAACTGGAACTTATTCTCGCTCGTATGGATCTGTTTGATCCGATCTAAGGCATAAATAAAGATATTGTTTTTATATGGACTGTATCCGATAACATACCAGCGCTGTTTGAACACCTTGATGCAGTACGGATGAATCTCAAAGGTATTAGGGCTCTCCCGCCAAAAACTCTGATACGTTATTTCGATGGACAGGTTATCCCGCATCGCTTCGAGAATAGGCGTCAAATACATTTGCCCGGAGGGTATCTTCTCAAACAGAATCCGCTGTTTGAGTTTATGGCTCTCGTTTATCAGGTTGTTGATGGCAAAGGTATTTAACAGCCAGCTCCTGACACCTCCCCGCTCCATATCATCCATGTTCTCGATATAATACTTATACCCGTTTCGTTTATCACATTCAATATTGATATCAAACATCTGCTCGATCGCCTGCCGATGGTTGTGGAACGTGCGCAAAGGCAAATCTTCACCCTCCAGGTTTAGCGATGACCTTTGCCAGTACGCATTGATTTCTTCAAACGTAATTTCCCCTCTCCGATAAATAAGATCAACCAACCAAACATAGCGATTGAAGAGGTTGGAGGTGGTGTCTTTCGATGTTTTTCTACTTTTCATGACAGTTAATGATATAGACAACAAAGATATAAGCGCCTTATGCTATAAAATATCTGTTCTTAAAACAACTTCTTATACTTGTCGAAAAGATTGAAATATATCTTCATATTTTCCAACTCATTCCAGTCGCAAATATTTGCTGGATTATGGTCGATATTATAAACAACCGCATTCTCTAAAGAAAGAAGAAAAGGGGAATGTGTAGCAATGATAAACTGGCACCCAAACAAATAAGCATAATCTCTTACCATAGTAGCCAATCTCATTTGAAATTTAGGGTCCATAGAATTCTCGGGTTCATCAAGCAAATAAAGATTATCGGGCTCTAACATATTTTCAAAATAACGAAGTGCTGTTTCTCCATTGGAGAATTGTTCCTCTTTTGTATAAAAATCCCTCATTTCTTTTTGTACATCAGTACTATTAGAAAGAAGAAAACGTTCCTTAGGAGTCATTTCTTCAGGGTTGAAAAAACGTTCCAAGAGAGAATGATTTTCGGCCGGATTATCACTCGGTTCATCCGAAAAATAAGGAAGAAGATATTCCTTGCCTTTTACTTTATTATCAATAATAAGACTCTCTTTCCGAAGTTCAACAATCCCTTCCATAATATCTTCACTTTTGATAACACGACTTTCCGAAGGTATCTCCAGTTGCTCTCCTCTACAATTCGTAGCTGTAAGGAAAGAACATTTCTTGACGCAAGCATCAAAATATAGACTACTATTGTTTCCCAAGCTCTTATGACTAATTCCAATTTTTTCAGCAATTACATTCAAGATAGTCGATTTCCCTGAACCATTTGAGCCATAAATAATTGTAATGGGAGAAAAAGACATAAATTCAAGTGATGATTTTTTGAATATCGTATAAGGATAAGGACCATCTCGAAGAGGAAATTTAATACTTTCTAAATATACCATAACTGTTACATTATTATGCAACAAAGATAATAGTATGATACGCTAAACAACGACATAGGGGATAAAGGTTTCTAAAAAAACTGCCCATGTGAGCAGTTTCTTTATGCAACTCTAAGAAATTAAAGGGCTGGTGAATGCCTTCCTTTATTGGCTCCATTGGGATGTCTGTAGCAGGGAGCTCCCGTCATTGAGATTAAGGAAGGATAAAGGGTGCCACAGTACTTACAAGTGTACTTAGTTTTCTCACTTCCTTCATACAATTTATGTTTCCCTTTATTTGCTCCATTAGGATGCCTGTAGCAGGGTGCTCCTGTCAATGATTTCACATTTGAATACTTTTTCCCACAATACTCACAATAAAAATTTGCCATAACACTTCAATTTTAGAGATTTATATAAAGATACTTCCTGCCACAAAGATAAGACCGATTTATGCCAAACTATTGCAGAAGACTAACCTTTTGAACTAAAGATTGTTTTCTTTCGCAATCTCTATAAATTTATTTATTTGCTCTACCATTTCTTGCGCAACTTCTTTCACAAATGCTTTGCGTGTGGACTTATCGCAAAGTCTTTCCATGGCTTTATTGGGTGACATCTTCCAAAAATTCAAATCATGACTGATATCAGGATTTGAATTTGAATAATTAGGCCATCTCCATCCTGCCCAATGTTGATTTGATTTATAATGAGAAGGGGACACCCTCTTTACTATTTGTGATAACGACTCATCACTCCTTGGTTCATCATTCCAGGAGAACCCATAATAGTAGTCATTATCAATTTCCACATAAAACCCGACCTTTCTTGATGTTTCCTTTGATTCATAAACATCAAAACTGAAACCGAAATAACGATGTCTATTTCTCATTTTTTCATAATACTTCCTGACTGACTCTTCAATACCTACACTATCAGACCATTCTATAGGAGATGTAATGCCCATTGATTTTATCTGTTCTATTAACTCCTTCCAAAAATAGGTTTGTATTTCTATCTTTTCTTCAAGAGTTATTACCTCATCCAGCTTTGGCTCTTTCCCTGTTGCTACTTGAAAATCTGAAATCAATGCATCGAATATTTTAGTATCTACAATTTCGTCTCCCAGCTTTTTACCATATAGCTCCTGTTGCATTTCTTCTCCAATATAAAACACATTATCAGCCAAAATTTTATATTTTGCTTCATCAGATTCATCTCTATTCAATGCCTTTTGCAAATAACCGAGTATCTTATTCACCCGTTCTGAACGGGTATGCATATTCAAATAAGATATTTGAAAAATTAGTTTTTCTACTCCAGAAGGCGTTATTTTCCCTTCTTGAACTACTTCATGGAGTTTTGAAAAGAATTCTTTATAAATCTTCAGTTTTTCTTCAAATACCTTGACGTCTTTATCTTTCTCAGCTTCCTTTTGTGACTGAGTTTTCAACAACTCATTTTGTGTTCCAGCTTGTTTCTCCAACAAAATGGCAGTAACAAGCACAGTCATCAAAACACCAATGAATGCACTAATGATAGCCACAATTCCACTACTTGTAAACACCGTAGGAATTTGTATTTCGGAAAACAGCAATAAGACAAAGCAAATCACAGAAACAAGAATCATAGCCCCCACCCAATAAGGTAAGTTCTTTCTATTAAACAACCTCATACTTTCCTTAAGCATATGGGGTCCTTTATCTCCTTGAGTTTCTTTTTCTGACTGTTTGCCTAACTGCTCTTTTTGTTTCCCTACCTGTTTAGTCGTTTCGTTTGTTCGCCTATGCATATGTGCCATGATTGCTATTATTTTTCAGATTATTCTTTAAACTTTATTTATTGTATCCAACTAAATCCCAGATTTGTCCATTGCTCTATTAACATCTAACAAATATCGTTTGTTCGCTTTCCCCAATTTCCAAGCATCTTTTTCCCAATAAAAAGAACGTTTGAAGTAGCGAGTGCAGAAGCCGTGCTTGCATGGATTATGCCGAGTCACGCCAAACGACTAATTTTAATGAAGGAAACGACTAAAACATGGCGCTTTCATTCAATTTGTGATTGAATAGTTTGAAATATTCGGGGAAACACTTATTTTTGTTGGGATTTCTTTAGCAGAACTGAATACATGTATTTGAATCGTTTGCAAAAAATTGTAGTTTTACTTTCGTTTCTTCTATTTATAACCGGTTGTAAGACTACTCAAGTGACAATACCGGGGATGCCGGGAAGAGATGCCAAGCATGAATTTCGGGGAGCATGGATCCAGACTGCTTATCAGGGCGAATATCAGACGATGTCGCCCGAAATATTGAAAAAAGATTTCATACGGAAGCTCGATCATCTGCAAGCGTGCGGGATCAATGCTTTGATCTTTCAAGTAAGACCGGAAGCCGATGCATTTTATTATTCGGAGATAGAACCTTGGAGCCGTTTTTATACCGGGGAACAAGGGAAAGCGCCTGAAGGCAATTTCGACCTGATGCAATTTTTGATTGAAGAATGCCATAAACGCGCCATGGAGTTTCATGCCTGGCTTAACCCCTACCGGGTTTGTACCAATCTGAACGCCAAACTCGCCGATAATCATATCTATCATGCCAATCCGGGACGATGTGTTATCTATAACAATCAACTCTTGTTCGATCCGGGCATTCCTCAGAACAGGGAGTTCATTTGTAGTGTAGTGCGCGACATAGTCCTTCGTTACGATGTGGACGCCATTCACATGGACGACTACTTCTATCCTTATCCTGCCGCCCAAGCGCCTTTCCCCGACGAGGAAAGTTTCCGGAGATACGGCCTGGCCAAAGGATATGCGGAAAGCGGACGGGACGATTGGCGGAGAGAGAATGTGAACCAACTGATCCGTGAGCTCAAGCGAACGATCCTGCTGACCAAGCCGTGGGTGCGTTTCGGAATCAGTCCCTTTGGAATTTACCGGAACAAAAAAAGTACGCCGGATCAATCGGGCAGCGAGACAAACGGTTTGCAGAATTACGACGACCTCTACGCCGATATCCTCTTATGGGTCAGGGAAGGCTGGATCGATTACAATATGCCTCAGATATACTGGGAGATTGGGCATCCGGCTGCCGACTATCAGACCTTGATCGGTTGGTGGAACCAATATGCTGCCGGCCGGCCGCTCTATATCGGGCAGGATGTGGCCCGGACCATGAAAGCCGACCAGTTAGCCGAAAAGATGGCGCTGGAGAAACAAGCCAGCCGGGTCGAAGGCCATTGTTTCTGGCCCGCCAATGAGCTGCTGTGGAACAATAAAGGCGTTTCCGACAGCCTGCGGACGAATTATCACCGCTATCCGGCACTGATCCCGCCTTATACGCACCTGCACGACAAAAAGCCGAAAGACGTGAGCCGCCTGAAAAGCGAATGGACACCCGAAGGTTATCTCCTGCATTGGGAAGCCAAACAGAGTCGGACCAATCCGGAGCTTGCCGTCTATTTTGTTGTCTACCGTTTTGGCGCCGGGGAAACCGTCAACTTGAACGATCCCTCCAAAATAGTGGCCGTGACGAGAGAAAAGAAATACTTATTACCTTATAACAGAGGAGAAGAGAAGTATACCTATATAATAACAGCCGTTGATCGCTTTCATAACGAAAGTATCAAAGGAAAAAGAAAAAAAGTAAAACTATAGTCCCGATGATGTTGGACGCGATGAGATGTACGAAATATACCGACTGTGCGTCCTGTGGTTTCTACCAGAGGCATATCTTCAAATATCGCACATTCCCTAAAGGAGTCTTGATTCCCCAGGAACGGGTATTGCAGAATACGATGTACTTCCTGCTCAAAGGCGAAGTACGGGTAAACAGCGAAGAACATCCGGACACCATCTTCCGCGAAGGGCAGTTCATCCTTCAGCCGGTAGGCTCCAAAGTGGAGTTCCACGTATTGGAAGCCGCCGAAGCCATCCTTTATCTCTTCGAACGGCCGCAGAATGTGTGTAACGAACGTTACAGTAAAAGTATGTCGATGGCCTCGGCCGGACATGTCGGACCGGTCGTGATGGACATCTGCAACCCGCTGGAGGTATTCCTGGGAAGTATGCGCGCCTTTCTCGACAGCGACCTGCGCTGCTCGGTTTTCCTGCAATCCAAACAGACGGAACTGCTTTTCCTGTTGAACTGCTATTATCCGATCAAAGACCTGGCTGCCTTCTATTCGACCATCTACCGCTACAGCAAAAGCTTCCAGTACTTCATTTTGCAGAACTATCAGAATGTGAAAGATGTAGAAACCTTTGCCCAGTTGGGCGGGTACAGCGTACCCACCTTCCGCCGGCTATTTAAAGATACCTTTGGTGAACCGGCCTACCAGTGGATGCTCAAACGCAAATGCCAGGATATCCATACCGACCTGTTGACAACCGAACTGTCGATCTCCGACATCTGTTATAAGTACGGCTTCGAATCGCTCTCCAATTTTTCTCATTTCTGCCGCTCCAATTTCGGCCAGTCGCCCCGGGCTATCCGGGCTGAGCGGGAAGAAAATCTTTAGTTCCCCGTTTACGATTTAATATTTACAACTTATTGAACAGAATACACAATTTCCTCCGAATTCTTTTCTTTTAACTTTGCCCGCGAGTGAATTAATTTGTTGAAATGTTCGATTTTACTGGGGGAAAGCGCTATAAAGTTTCTTTATATGCGCTCGTCATAATAGGTTGTATAACCTGGGGCTGCCTATTGCTTGTCGGATGCAAACGCAAGCCGGTGCCTACCTCTACCCAATTTGGCTATGTCTCGTTTACCGTTCGGTGGGATAGCATAAGCAAACAGGGTATGCCTAACGACGTTTTGCGTTTTTGCTTCTACCCGGCCGATAACGGTCCCATGATACAGACCGATACCGATTCGGGCACACTCAAGATCGCCTTAAGCCCCGGAAAATACGGATTACTGGTCTACAACTACGGGAAAGACAACTTCCAACTGCGCAACAGAACCCATTTCGACGCCATGGAAGTCGCTTTCAAAGAAGGAGAAAACGGACATGCCAAAACACCAACCCTACCGGTCTACGGCATAGTCATCCCGGAATTCGAAGTAAAACCCAATCAGGATATAACCACAACGATCACCCCTACGTTCTTCACCAAAAACGTTTATTTCAAAGTCAATATCCCCCCCAAATACCATAAGCAGATCGTAGATTGTCGGGGCGTACTCTCGGGCGTCTCCCCTTTTCTTTCCATTCCCAATCGCACGATAAAAAGAAATGCGACCACGACCCTGTCCCTGCCTTTCGAGAAGAGCGATTTGGGCTTTGAGAACCAAACCATTCTGCTCGACGGTGCCTACAACGCCAAAGAAGAAAACGTATCACACCAACTGACCCTAAACTTCACCCTGAAGAACGGGCAACATATCACCTCTACGATCGATATGGGATTAGGCCTGCTCAGCATCAACCAACAGAATATACAGGTCCATATCGACGCGCTGGTCAACATGGAAGCTGAGCCTGAAATAAACCTCGTCTGTAAATCCATTGACGCCTGCCCGAACATTCAGTGATTTTATCCGAACATTCGGTGATTAAAATTGTTTTAAAGATTCAATATGTTTACTTTTGTAAGCTAATTATAAGTTTTGAACAATGAAGACTAAATACATCATATACTTACTTATTTGCGTTCTCGGGTTTTCAAGCTGTGGAGATTCCGACAAACCGGAGCCCACGCCCACGCGTACCGTATTGGTTTATATGGTTGCCAGCAACTTAGGCAGCTACCTGAATACGAACATCGATCACATGATCGAGGTAGCCACCGAGAAGAACCTGAACGGCGGCAACCTGCTCGTTTATTACTCCTGGTACGACAAGACGGAAAAGACATTGAACGGAGAATTATACCAGATCAAAGAAGGGAAAGGCGGCGTAGTAACCAAACATTTCATTCGCGACTATAACGGACAAAGCGCGCTCGACGTCACGGCGATGCGCGGGATTATCAACGATGTGTTTACGGAATTCCCGGCCGACAGCTACGGCATGATCTTTTCGAGCCATGCCACTGCCTGGTTTCCGTCCAACTATAAGAATATGCTGCGCTCGTATGGCGAAGAGAACGGTAAGAATATGGAAATCCCTGATCTGGCCGAAGCGCTAAAAGGCTTACCCTTGGAATTTCTGGCTTTCGACGCCTGTAGCATGGGCGCAATAGAATGTGCTTACGAACTTCGGAATTGTGCCGACTATTATATCTCCTCTACCTCGGAGATTATGGGGACGGGCTTTCCTTTCAAAGAGATGCTGCCTTACTTCTTCACGACGACTCCCGACTATGAGAACATAGTCAATTCTTTTCATAACTATTACCTGGGCTATAGCAATCCGTACGGTAGCTTATCGGTGGTAAAGACCGAAGGGCTTGAGGAACTGACAGCCATCAGCAAGGAGATCCTGTCTGCCGCAGGCGTGGAAGGCATGTATGCACTCAATCCAAGCAGAGAATTCCAGTTATTATCCAATATATCCGGGAACCCCGCCTTGTATGATTTTGCCGACGTCATGTCGGCTTTGGCTACCGACGCGCAAAAGACCCGGTTGAACCAGGCATTAGCCCGTACGGTCGTAAATAAATCGATCACCGACGAGATCTACTGCAGCGGAGCAAGTAACAGATTCGTCACCGTCTCTTCCTATTCCGGACTGACGATCTACCCGCTACGCCAATCGTTTACCACCTTAAACGACTGGTACCTGTCCAAGCTCAGCTGGACGAAAACGGTTTATTAATACACCAGAAACACTTCTTTATAGGTCTTGACCAGACCTTTCCCGTGGTAGAGCTCTATATAAAAGATATAAGGGCCGGGATTTAGTTTGTTCTGCCGGTAGCCGGATCCGTCCCAGGAAAGCACTCCATTGGTTCCCGTTAGTTCGTTATTGGCGATCTCCGCCACGCGGTGTCCGAAAAGGCTGTAGATAAAGGCACGGCACCGGTAACCCGGCTGATCGAGGGAGTAAAAGATCGAATAAAGGCCGGTCTGATGGGAGTATTCCGGTTTCTCTATGCCGGTGGGGTCTTCGCTTATTTCTTTCTGCTGCATATACTGTGAGTTCTGATAACCGGGAGTGCCGTAGCCGGCACTTTCCGCTGCCGAAGTCCAGTTGTTCTCGTCCTGCGTTTCTCCTTCCGGATCGATACGCTCCAATGCCACACCTTTCTCTTCCCGGATAGCGCTATGATGCCAGGTAGAGGAATAGGTGACTTCATCGATCACCGTCTGATCTGCCGTACGAAACAATACCAGGGTTGAGCCGTTATTGTTCAATACCGGTAGCTTTACCTTATAAATATTCTCCGGATAAGGTATCGGGTAATAGGGATAAACTCCCTCCTCCGCTTTAGTCAATAGAATATATTCGCCCGGCGCCAGTAGAGGGGTAATATCAGACAGCCGATACGTCGTGCTGAGCGTTCCATCCGCCTTCCTTACCGCAATCGAAAGCCCTCTCAACGAATGAGGAATGCCGGAACGGTTATACAATTCGATATACTCACTTCCTTCCGCGTACGGATTGGGCAGAAGCTCATTGAACAGGATATCGAACGGCTCAACCTCACTATTTTCCTCTTCCTCCGGTTCCTCCGGTTCCTTTGGCTCTTCCGGTTCCTTTGGTTCTTCCGGTTCAGGATCGTCGGAAAAAGTGGAGTTCGGGCTTCCCGGTGTGCCTCCCCGGCTATCCGTCGACAGGAACCAGCCCTCTTCCGACCATTCCCAGGCTTGCCCGGCTTTCGCCTGATTGTATGTCACCTCATCGACCTGCTGATCGGTAGGGTCCAATAGGCGGAGGGTCTTTCCGGTATTTGCCAGTTGCGCAGGGAATTTAGCCAACGGCATGGCTTCGCCCCCTTCGTCGATACGGATTTCACGCCCTTCCCGGTACAGGACAAGGAAGCTCTCCGCCGGGAAATCCACATCCGCCAGGGCTACCCGCGTATCTCCGTAAACAAAGGTCCATCCGTTCAAGGCAATACTCTCCGCCGTGGTATTGTACAGTTCAACATATTCCGTTTGCGCCAATTCGCTTAGGCCGCTCGGATCGGCCATGATCTCGTTGATGCGGATAGAACCTGATTCCGAGGGTTGGGGTGTCTCGGGCTCTTCCGTGGGCTCCGTCACGGTCGGGCCGAACAGGGAGGTGAACGTATATTCCCCTTCGCACAGGTTACCGTCTTCATCCGACAACCCACTATAATATAAGGTATAGGTTTTCCCTTCCTCCCGCGATTCTTCCCAGACCAGTTTCAGGATCAATTCATCGTAGGTTTGATAAAGCTCATCGACCGCTCCCAGTTCGGATAAACTCAAACCGGCCTGATCGGCAATCACCGGACGGTTGAAACACATCAATAATTCTTCTCCATTCTCCTGCTCTACCCCTTCCAGGGCAAGAGGCGGATCAGGATTAGGATCAGGATCCCCTTCTCCCGGATCCTCCCGAGAATCAAACGCCTGAACGTAAAGATCATCTATATATTTATTCTTCCCGTGCTGGGAACTGTACTTCACACCGATCATAAAGTAACCCGGATCGTCGGTATAGACCGGGATGGAGGCTGTTCCCTCTTCATAGAATTCCGCCTCGCCAACGCAGCGGCTATACAAAACGCTGTTCCCATCGGCATCGATTGTCACTTTGAACTCCACTTCCTGCGCGTCCGTAAACAAAGCGCGTCCTTCGATCAACGTGGTTTTGTCGATATTGCCCCGCTGGTAGCACAAAGCGATATTGTTCTTCGTATACCCCATCCGCACATAGATCGCCTCACCCGGGTTAACCAGATCCGGCTTTTCACACCAAAGGAAGAAACGGAAATAATTATTGACCGTGCCTTTGTATTCGCTCCGGGCTTTCCCATGCCATTCATTGCCATAGAGAGGAACGGCAGCGAGGTAGAGCTTCTCTTCCCCGCCGCCTGAATAGCCTTTCAGTTGCAATTCACTATCCGCGTTGATTATAAAGCGCTCGGTATTCCCCAACCAGGAATAAGCGGTGGTCACCTCCGGTCCGTCAAACGTTTCGTTTAGTTGACTGGAAACATAAAAAGGAAGTAAAATCGTGATAATTAAGAAGAAATGTCTCATAATCGTCAGGTTTTGTTAATAATTGATTATCTTTGCACCCCAATAAATGACATGACGTAAGTTGCTGGCTTATTAAGGTTTCACAACAAAGTTATGATTATTTTTTTATAAACCAAATAAATTCGTGCTCAAAATGAAAGTAGCAATTGTTGGAGTAAGTGGAGCGGTAGGACAAGAATTCCTGCGCGTATTAGCTGAGAGAAACTTCCCGATGGATGAGCTGGTGCTTTTTGGCTCATCTCGCAGTGCCGGACGTGTTTATAACTTCGGAGATAAACAGTACACCGTTAAGGAACTCAAACATAACGACGACTTCAAAGGAATCGACATTGCTTTTGTTTCAGCCGGCGGAGGTACTTCTGTTGAGTTTGCCGAGACAATCACGAAATACGGTACGGTTATGATCGACAACTCAAGCGCATTCCGGATGGATAAAGAGGTGCCGTTGGTTGTTCCCGAAGTGAATGCGGAAGATGCTTTGGATCGTCCGCGCGGCATCATTGCCAATCCGAATTGTACGACGATCCAGATGGTTGTAGCCTTGAAAGCGATTGAAAAGATCTCCCATATCAAACGGGTACACGTATCCACCTATCAGGCTGCCAGCGGCGCCGGTGCAACGGCGATGGCGGAGCTGGAGAAACAATACGAACAACTCTTGAAAGGCGAAGCCCCTACCGT
Source organism: Parabacteroides sp. PF5-6 (assembly GCF_029504695.1). Lineage (GTDB taxonomy): Bacteria > Bacteroidota > Bacteroidia > Bacteroidales > Tannerellaceae > QVMG01. The sequence continues at coordinate 169,927 of NZ_JAQFIN010000006.1, read as the reverse complement.
AGAGAAGTTCGCTTACCAGCTGGCGTACAACCTGATTCCCCAGGTCGATGTGTTCACCGATAACGGATACACCAAAGAAGAGATGAAGATGTATCACGAAACGCGTAAGATCATGCATTCCGATATCGAGGTGAGTGCGACCTGCATCCGTGTCCCGGTGATGCGTGCCCATAGCGAAGCGACCTGGGTAGAGACCGAGCGTCCGGTCAGTGTCGAGGAAGCCCGCGAAGCCTTTGCCTCGACCGAAGGTATCATCCTGCAGGATGATCCGGCCAATAAGGATTATCCGATGCCGCTCTTCATTGCCGGCAAAGATCCCGTCTATGTAGGTCGTGTACGTAAAGATATTAGCAACCCGAACGGTTTGACGTTCTGGACCGTTAGCGACCAGATCAAAAAAGGGGCAGCGCTGAACGCCGTTCAGATCGCCGAATACCTGATCCGTGTGGGAAATGTAAAATAAATCGGTTATCTATCCATAGATTAAAGCAGGTGGAGGTCTCCTTCATCTGCTTTTTTTTGTTTCCTTACCGCTCGAAACCGATAATGCCTTCGGTGGGAATCCCGTTCGGAAATAGGTTTTAAATCCTTATATTTACGGCTTTGAAAATACATATTCGATGAAAAGGCCTTATTTGTTCTTGTTGTGCATTTTTATTTTCGTTATTAGCTCCTGTAAAGAAACAGAAAAAGAAAGAATTACCCGCCTGGAGAAAGAGTGGCAGGGGAAAACGGTCGTTTTCCCTCAAAAGCCGGTCTTCACCCTGTTCGCCGATACCCTCGATTGGCAAGTTCCGGATTCCGAATACAAAGTATTGGCCTATGTCGACTCCACCGGCTGTGTGAGTTGCAAACTCCAGCTTTTGAAATGGAGAGAATGGATCCGGGAGGTCGAGACAGTCACCGGCAAGGCTGTTCCTTTTGTTTTTTTCTTCCATGCCAAAAAGCCCCGCGATATTATTTATACGATGAAAAGGGATCAATTCGACTATCCGGTCTGCCTGGATACGGAGGGCGAATTGAACCGGTTGAATCATTTTCCTACCGACATGGCATTCCAGACTTTTCTGCTCGACCGGGAGAACCGGGTGGTGGTGATCGGTAATCCGATTCATAGTCCGTCGGTAAAAGAACTTTATCTGAAACATATCACGGGCGGAAAAATCGCTTTGCCGGATTCGACTCCGGCAATCCGCACGACGGCACGCCTCCTCCCGACGGCAGCCGATATGGGTATTTTCGAACGATCGGAAAAGAAAACCGTTTTATTCCGGGTGGTCAATACCGGCTCGCAACCGCTTGTCATTATCGATTGGGCAACCACCTGCAGTTGTGCCCGCGTCACGTTTGATAAACATCCGGCCGAACCCGGGAAAACCCTTTCCGTGGAAGTCGAGATGACTCCTGCCGGTAGTGGTGCTTTCAACGAAATGATCACTTTGCGCTGCAATACGGATGAACCGCTTTACATCAGGATTTCAGGAGAAGCTTTGGAATGAGAATCAACATTCGCTGCCGGCCTCTCAGAAAACTCCGGCAGCCTTTTGAAAAAGGCCGGCAGCCTTTCTGAAAACTCCGGCAGCCTTTTGGAAAACTCCGGCGGCCTTTTCGCAACACCTGATACACATAAAAACTCGTTTGCTTCTACGCTCGGCTTTCACTATCTTTGATTCCATAAATGGAATCGAAGATAGGATGCGCCTCAACATAGTCAAGCAAGCTTGCCTCTGTGTTCGACTTTCTTTATCTTTGCGTGATATAAACGATTGACACAAATGGAAGATACCTCCCGTAAATTGCCTTCACCCTGGCTCTCGCTGATCCCGTTAGTGGTATTGGTGGTCTTGTTGTTTTTCACGATCCGCGTTTTCGGGGGGGATGCGTTGGGCGGGGGTAGCCAGGTGGTGTTGTTGACTACTACGGCGGTGGCTTCTTTGTTGGCGATGGCTTTCTGTGGGGTGCAGTGGAAAACGATCGAAAAGGCGATCTGCAACAATATCCTGGGCGTGGCTACGGCATTGTTGATCCTTTTACTGATCGGGGCGCTGGCAGGTAGCTGGATGATCAGCGGGGTGGTGCCGACCTTGATCTACTACGGCATGCAGATTCTTCATCCCAGCTTCTTTCTGGTTTCCTGTTGTGTGATCTGCGCCCTTGTTTCGGTGATGACCGGCAGCTCGTGGACGACGATTGCCACGATTGGTATCGCGCTGATGGGCATTGGCGAGGCGCAGGGCTTCTCGACAGGATGGACGGCCGGCGCAATTATCTCGGGTGCTTATTTCGGCGATAAGGTATCGCCACTTTCCGACACGACGATCCTGGCTTCGTCGGTGACCGACACGCCGCTCTTCACCCATATCCGTTACCTGATATACACCACTGTGCCTTCGATGGTGATCGCCCTGTTGATCTTCACCGTTGCCGGACTGAACCATACGGGAACCGACGGCGGACAGGTAGCCTTGTATTCCAATGCGCTGGCGACGCATTTCCATCTCTCGCCCTGGCTGTTGATCGTGCCCCTGGTGACCGGCATCCTGATTGCCCGGAGAGTGCCTTCATTGATCACTCTGTTTGTCTCGGCAGCGCTGGGCGGGCTCTTTGCCGTTCTTTTTCAGCCCCATCTGTTGCAGGAGATTGCCGGCGGGAACGAGGTGGGGCTTGCCGCGAATTTCAAAGGTTTGTTTATGACACTCTATGGCTCGACCCAGGTGGAGATGGGGCATGCCGAACTGAACGATCTGGTTGCTACCCGCGGCATGGCAGGCATGATGGATACGATCTGGCTGATTCTCTGCGCCATGTGTTTCGGTGGGGCGATGACCGCCAGCGGTATGCTCGAGAGCCTGACCAGCCAGCTCAAGCGGTTTATGAAACGGCGGGTGAGTATGGTTACATCGACGGTTGCTTCCGGCCTTTTGTTGAATATCTGTACCGCCGATCAATATATCTCGATCATCCTGACGGGTAATATGTTTAAGGATGTCTACCGGAAGAACGGCTACGAGAGCTGCCTGTTGAGCCGGACGACCGAAGATGCCGTCACGGTCACCTCCGTGTTGATCCCCTGGAATACCTGCGGCATGACGCAGGCAACGGTCCTGGGCGTGGCCACCTGGACGTATCTGCCGTATTGCTTCTTCAACCTGATCAGCCCGCTGATGAGTATTTTTATTGCGATGATAGGGTATAAGATTAAACAAGGAGTTAGAGAGAACGTATAATTATTATGATATGAAAAGGAAAATGCAAATTCGCAATAGTACAGCTGAATTTTTGATTTTTACTAATCAAGCGAAGGAAGATGGGATTGAGGTGCGAGTTCAGGGTGAAACTATTTGGCTTAGTCAGAAATTGATGGCTACCTTGTTTGACTGTTCACCGGACAACATTTCCCTTCATCTCAAAAATATATTCAAAGAAAATGAACTGGAAGAAAATGCAGTTACCGAGGAATTCTCGGTAACTGCTTCGGACGGGAAAACATACAAAGTCAAGCATTACAACTTGGATGCAATTATAGCCGTTGGCTATCGTGTCAATACAAAGCGAGCGACTGTTTTTCGTCAATGGGCCACATCCGTTTTGCGTGATTATGCGATCAGAGGCTATGTGATTGACAAAAAACGCATGGAGAATGGAACATTTCTTGGGGAGGATTATTTTGAACACCTGCTTGCTGAAATTCGAGAAATCCGATTGAGTGAACGCCGCTTTTATCAAAAGATCACCGATATTTATGCTACGGCAATGGATTATAACAAAGATGCGCTAAGCACAAAAGAATTCTTTGCCAAGGTTCAAAATAAATTACATTACGCTGTCCATGGTCATACTGCTGCCGAGTTGATTCACTCAAGAGCAAATGCAGAAAAGGAACATATGGGGCTAACTTCATGGGAAAAGAGTCCTGACGGAAAGATTGTGAAGACAGATGTTTCTATCGCCAAGAATTATTTAACAGAAGTTGAATTAGAATCATTGGGGCGCATTGTTAATGCTTATTTGGATTTAGCGGAAGACCGAGCGAAGAGGCATATTCCTATGACAATGGCTGATTGGGCAAAACGCCTTGATCGTTTTTTGGATGCTGATGACCGTGACATACTACAGCATAGCGGTAAAATTACGGCACAAATGGCAAAGATTTTTGCTGAAAGTGAATTTGAAAAATATCGCATAACGCAAGACCGCTTATTTGAATCTGATTTTGATAAAGAGATAAAAGGTCTCAAAGACAAGTGACAGTATAAAATACATAGTATGAAAAAGATTAAGATCTCCTTGTTGGGGTGGGTGGTGATTGCCATTGTTAGCGGCGTGGTTTTCGGGCAGTTTTTGCCGGTGCCGATTGCGCGTATCTTTGTGACCTTCAATTCGTTGTTCGGGAATTTCCTTTCTTTTGCTATTCCGTTGATCATTCTCGGGCTGGTGGCTCCGGCGATCGGCGATCTGGGCAAGGGGGCGGGGCGCCTATTGGCGCTCACGGCGTTGATCGCTTATGGCTCGACCTTGTTCTCCGGTTTCTTTACGTTCCTGAGCTGCTCGGCGATCTTCCCTTCGATCCTGCCGGCGAATACGGAATTGGTTGCCCTGGAGAATCCGGAAGATTTCATGCTGACGAGCTATTTCACGGTGGCCATGCCGCCGTTGATGGATGTGATGACTTCCTTGTTACTGGCATTCGTGATCGGGCTGGGGCTTTCGAATATCAGCGGTACGACATTGCGCGACGCCCTTAACGACTTCAAAGAGATTGTGATCCAACTGATCGGCAAAGCGATCGTTCCGCTTTTGCCCCTGCATATCTTCGGAATCTTCCTCAATATGACGGTCAGCGGACAGGTGATGAGCATTATCGGCATGTTCCTCAAGGTGATCGTGGTCATCTTTGTGTTACACGTATTGTTGTTGGTGATCCAGTTCCTGATTGCCGGCGGGGTGAGCGGGAAAAACCCGTTCCGCCTCTTGCGTACGATGTTGCCCGCCTATGCGACGGCATTGGGCACACAGTCGTCGGCGGCAACGATTCCGGTTACCCTTCAGCAGACGTTGAAGAACGGCGTACGCGAGAGCATCGCGGTGTTCACCGTCCCGCTCTGTGCCACCATCCACCTGTCGGGCAGCACGATGAAGATCGTCGCCTGCGCCATGGCGATCCTGATTATGGCGGGCGAGCCGATCCTGATTGGCGATTTCACCGGCTTTATCATGATGCTGGGCATCGTGATGGTTGCCGCTCCGGGTGTTCCGGGCGGAGCGATCATGGCGGCGTTGGGCGTACTGCATACCATGTTGGGCTTCAACGAGACCCTGCAGGCGTTGATGATCGCCTTGTATATCGCGATGGATAGTTTCGGCACGGCCTGTAACGTCACCGGCGACGGTGCGATCGCGGTGGTGGTCGATCGGATTGCCGGTATGAAGGAAAAATAACTACATTTGTTTCGAATTAATACAAGTAATACAAGAGAAAGGACCCCATGAGATATCGAATAGTCGTTTTTGCCCTGTTGTTGTTTGGCATTTTGTTTGCCGGTCTGCAGTGGGCGTATCAGTTCCATTTCTTTTTTATCGAGCAGAACCAGATGTTTCTGTTTACTTCTTATTATTTTACCGATCAGGTAAGCGAGCCGGGCGGCCTGGCGAATTATCTCGGGGAGTTTCTGGTTCAGTTTTTTGCCTATCCTTTTGCCGGCGCATTCCTTACGGCGTTGTTACTGACGGGGGCCAGTGTATTGACTGCCCTGATATGTAAGCGCATAGCGCCTGCCGCTCCTCTGTATCTGTTGTATGCCTTGCCGGCGGTGGCACTTCTTTGCATCCACTTCGGTTTCAACTACCTGTATCAGGGTACTGTCGCTTATCTGATGATGCTTGCCGCGTTTTACCTCTACCTCTCTTTGCGCGCGTTCAAGGTCAGGCTGATTGCCGGCGGGGTATCGGTCTTTCTCTTATTCTGGTGGGCCGGGTCGGTGGCGCTTTTGTATGCTTTCTGCGCGGCTTTATGGGAAGGACTTAACCGTACACCGAAAGGCTACTGGGTATTGATTCTTCCGGTGGAAGCGGTCATTCTGGCTTACGGCAGTGTCTATCTGAGTGTGGTCGGTATGTATCGTTGGGCTTTCCTGCCCGATATGTATTATCACCACGGCCTGGAACCGGAAAAAGAGATTTATTATGCCTGGATCTGCCTTCCGTTGATACTGTGCGTCGCCTGGCTTTTCCGCAAATCCGGGAAGCAGCCGATCAAGAAAGAGATGATCGGTGCGGTGGTGCAGCTTTTGTTGATCGTTGCCGTCTCCTGGCTGGGGGTCACAAACCATATCGATCTTAAGTCGGCGCGCCTGAAACGGTTCGATCATTACGCGCGCACGGGCCAATGGGACAATATCCTTATCCGCTGCAAAGGGCAGCTCACGAATTACCTCTACCTCAATTACCTCAATCTGGCCTTGGCGGAGAAAGGCGTATTGGCGGATGAGCTTTTCAAATACGATCAACGCGGGGTCAGCGGAATCTTTATTCCGTGGAACCGGACCGTGCAGCCGACCATCCTGTTGAGCGATATCCATTTTGCGATAGGCAACTGCGCGATCTCCCAGGAGATGGCCTTTGAAGCGATGGTGAGTACGCCGGGTTATGGCAATCCCCGCTTGTTTCAGCGCTTGATACAGACCAACCTGATCTACGGCGCTTATCCGGTGGCCGAGAAATACCTGGATATGCTTGAGCATACGTGGAACTATCGCGACTGGTCCCGGGCGCACAGAAAATTCCTTTACAACGATGAAATGGTGGAAAATGACCCGCTCTTGGGGAAAAAGCGGAAGGGCCTGGTAGCCGAAAGCTTTTTGTCGAATACCACCGCCGCAGGCTCCGACCTGATAGCCATTGCCTCCCAGAATCCGGGCGATCAAACGGCGATCGAATACTTCGGTTGTGCTGTGCTTCTTTTGAAAGATATGAATGCTTTTAAAGAGATCATTGAGACGCATTACGGTACACCTGTTTTGCCCACCCTGCCCCATGCTTTCCAGGAAGCGGTCATTACGCTTTATGAAAGTCAGCCGGAGATGTGGGAGCATTATCAGATTCCCCAGGCGATGACCGAGCGCTTCAAAGAATTTAAAAAGCAGGTATTGGCCCACCGCAATAACAGTGGGGCTCCGAACCTGTTGAGACGTTCGTATGGAGATACCTATTGGTTTTATTTTATGTTCAAGTAAACGCAAACAGTATGATAAAGAAAATATTTGCCTTGTCGTTCCTGACGCTTTTGATTGCCTGCTCAAAGCCGGTAAGTACGCCCGATGAGGAACGAAACGAGATGCCTCCGATCTTCCCGGATTACGTCAATTGCACGATTCCACCGAATATTGCACCGCTAAACTTTAAACTGACAACGCCTTACGAGGAGGCCTTCGTGATCTTTACGGCCGGGACGGAAACCTTAGAGGTGAAAGCAAAAAAAGGACAGTTCACCCTGCCCGCCTCTTCCTGGAAAAAGATGCTGGAGCAGCATACCGGAAAGGATATTTCGGTCCGGGTACTGGCTAAAACGGATGGGAAATGGATCGGCTACCAGCCTTTCACCCTTTCGGTCGTGCCAGAACCGGTGGATCCGTATATCGCGTACCGCTTGATCGAGCCGGGCTACGAGCTCTGGTCGCAGATGGGACTCTACCAGCGCCATGTCGAAAGCTATAAACAGACGCCCATTATGGAAAACAAACTGACGGATGGGAATTGCATGAACTGCCATTCTTTTTGCATGCAGGATCCCGACAAGATGCTTTTCCACATGCGCGGAAGCATCGCCTGCACCATGCTGTTGGATGGAGAAAAGGTAGAAAAGCTCAATACGAAAACGGAACAGACGATGTCGCCCCTGGTCTATCCTTCCTGGCATCCTTCCGGCCGCTTTGTGGCTTTCTCGGTGAACGATACCAAACAGGCGTTCCACATGAACGATCCGAACCGCATCGAGGTCTATGATTTTAAGTCGGATGTGGTGGTTTACGATACGGAGAAACACGAGATCATTACTTCTCGTCTCTTGTATGGAAGCGATGTATATGAAACCTTCCCCACTTTCTCGCCAGACGGGAAAACCCTTTATTTCTGTTCTGCGGAATATGTATCGGGAATGCCTATCGCGTTTGACGAGGTGCATTATAGTTTGTGTTCCGTCCGTTTCGACCCGGAGAACCGCCGTTTTGGGACCGAGGTCGATACCTTGTATAACGCCCGAACCGAAGGACGAAGCGTTTCTTTCCCGCGGGTATCGCCCGACGGCCGGTATCTGATGTACACCTTAGCCGACTACGGGGGATTCTCCATCTGGCATAAAGATGCCGATCTGTATATCCTCAACCTGGCTAACGGCACGCATTATCCGTTGGAATCGGCCAATACGGAAGATGTGGAGAGCTATCACTCCTGGAGCAGCAACAGCCGATGGGTAGTCTTCAGCAGCCGCCGGATCGATGGCTTGTACACCCGCCCGCATTTCGCCTATATCAATGATGAAGGGCAAGCGGAGAAGCCTTTCCTGTTGCCGCAGCAAGAGGTCGATTTCTACCACCGCTTCATGTACTCCTATAATATCCCGGAATTTATCAAAGGGAAAGTGAAAGATCACCGGCGTACTTTCGCCCAAAAAGCCTGGGACGACAAAGGCATCGATCTGACATTCGGCGGCGCACAGTAGAGCCTCCACAACCCCCTTTTTCAAAGTACCGGTACTTCGTGAACAAACTATTAGTACTTTGTCGACAAAATACCGGTACTTTGTGAGCAAAATACCGGTACTTTGTGAGCGAAACAAGAACGCCTCATTTTCAGCAAGTTGGAAATATCATTTATTCCAAACCCGCGGAGCCGGAATGCCGGGCAGGGGTTTGCGGTTCTTGAGCTCTTTCATGACCTCTTCGATGGCGCGGGTCAACTGCTGGTCGTCGCCGTTCCATTCTTTGATCGGGTCGTTATCCACTTCGATATCGGGCGCGACGCCGTAGTTTTCGATGATCCACTCACCGGTCTTCGCATCGTAGCTGGTGAAGAAAGGCACGCGGATATCCGTTCCGTCCATATAGGGGATCGGGCCGCTGATGCCGACGATTCCTCCCCAGGTGCGCGTACCGATCAGTTTACCCAGGCCCAATGCGCGGAATCCCCAGGGGAACAGGTCGCCATCGGATGCCGAGTATTTATTGATCAGACAAACCTTGGGACCGACCTGGACGGCATCGGGCACCGTGCCGACCATCGTAGAACCCCGGCGCATGGTCAGGCGATAAGGCTCACGCGAGAGGCGTTCGAGGATCATCGGGGAAACATTGCCTCCGCCGTTCGCACGGTCGTCGATGATCAATCCTTCTTTATCCAGTTGCGGATAGAAGTAGCGGGAGAACTCGTTCAACCCCTCCACGCCCATATCCGGGATGTAGATATAACCCACTTTGCCGTTTGTCGCTTCGTCGACCTTGCGGATATTCTCCTGGATCCAGTTGTAATGATACAACGAGTATTCTTCTTCTAACGGGCTGATAACGACCTTACGGGCGCCGGCAAGCTGAGGTTTGGTGTTCAACAGGATCTCTGTCGGCACATTCGCTTTGCCTACCAACAGGGCGTACATATCTTTCACCGTATTCGTCGGCACCCCATCGATAGATACGATGAATTCGCCTGTTTGGGCTTCGATGCCCGGTTCGGTCAACGGCGAACGCAGGTCTTTGCTCCAGGAGGCTCCCGGCAGGATCTTGTCCAAACGGAAGAAACCACTCTTGTCGCGGGAGATCTCGGCACCCAACAGACCTAACGGGATGCGCTTGGGCCGATCGGTCTCACCCGGATTGACATAGGCATGACCACAATTCAGTTCGCCGATCATCTCGCCGATCACATAATTCAGATCCAGGCGGGTCTTGACGTAAGGCAATAACACCTCGTATTTCTTTTTCATCGCTTTCCAGTCTACCCCATGCATGTTTTCCACATAGAATCCGTCACGGAAAGCACGCCAGGCCTCGTCGAAAACCTGCGCCCATTCTTTCGGGTAATCCACCGGGATCTTGATGTTGGACAGGTTGATCGCGTCTTTCAGGTCGGCCTTAGCCGCCGGTATATCCGTGACGTAATACTGTCCGCCTTTGTTGAAAAGCGCTTTTTTGCTGCCCGGGGTGATCGTCATGTAAGCGCCTTCGGCAACGGTCTCTTCTTTCTGCTTCGCCAGATCGTAGGCCTGGGTGGCTCCGCGACTGAAATAATAGACTTTCTTTCCGTCGGAATACAGGTTGTTATAACGTCCGCCGGCTAACGGCAGCTTGATGATACGGTCCAGAATGCCGTCCGGATCAAACTTCACGGCGACGGCAGCGGCGGCTTCTTCTTTTTTCGGTTCTTCTTTCTTCTCCGTTTTCACTTCGGCATCTTTCTGCATAAAAGGAGAAGGAGTGTCTTTCGATAAGAGCGCCAGGTAGACGCCATTCATATTATTATAGACATGGTTCCACTCGGCCGATCCGTAAGTCGGGTTGAAATCGCGTGCCGAAGTGAATACCAGGTATTTACCATCCGTACTGAAGACGGGCGAAGAGGAGTCGTACCATTTATCGGTCACCGGATATTCTTTCCGGTCGTTCAGGTTGAACAGGTAAATGATCGACATCTGGTTGTCTGCCGGACGGGAGTAGGTGATCCACTGGTTGTCCGGAGAGATCTGGACATCATAGATCTCGGCATACGGGTTCTGGAATAAGAGGGTGACCTTCTTCGTGGCTACATCCAAGAGGTTGACCTGGTTTTTGCGGTCGGTATAAACGATCTTCTTGGCGTCCGGGCTCCATTTGAAGGAACGGATATAGGTCGTGTTGTTCTTTGTCAGTTGCACGGCTTCCCCGCCGGCGGCAGGTTGCAGGTAAAGTTCGGTTTCGCCCGTTTCATCGGAGATATAGGCGATAGAAGTTCCGTCGGGCGACCATAACGCGTTCCGCTCGTGTGCCCCCGGACTGCGGGTGATATTCTTGGTTACTCCTTTGTCTGCCGGCAGGTTGAAGACTTCACCGCGTACGGTCATCGCCACTCTTTCGCCATCGGGCGAAAGGCTCGCGTTGCGGATGTATCCCGCGCCGTCTTTGATTTCACCCCGGGCATAGATATTATCGGAAGAAAGGGAGATATTGATCTTTTGCGGCTGGCGGGAAGAGGCATCCATCTTATAGAGATAACCTCCCTTTTCGAATACGATCAGGTTGCCGTGTACGCTTGGGAATTTGATGTCATAGTCGGTGAAGTTGGTCACTTTCGCCGTCTGTTTATTTTTGGTGTTGTAGACAAACAGATTCATCGTACGGTCCCGATCGGAAATGAAAAAGATATCATCGCCAATCCACATCGGCATGATATCCTGTGCTTTGTTGTTCGTGATGTTTTCGACCGTCTGTTTCTCAGGCGAATAGATCCACACCTCATCGGCCATACCGCCTTCGTAGTATTTCCAGGTACGGAACTCGCGCATCACCCGGTTGTAGGCCAGTTGCTTGCCATCGGGCGAGTAGCTGCAGAAACCACCTTCGGGCAAAGGGATGACCTCGGAAAGGCCGCCTTCTTTATTCACCCGGTGCAGTTTGCCGTCGAAGCTCGAGCTGATGCGGTTGCGGAAAACGATTTCCTGTCCGTTCGGATGCCAGCCCATGACCATATTGTTCGGCCCCATACGGTCGCCCAGGTCGTCGCGGCGGTTCGTCGGTGTGTAGGTGACCCGCAGCGGCTCACCTCCGGTTACCGGAATGGTGTACACTTCCGTATTGCCGTCGTATTGTCCGGTGAAAGCGATGGTTTGGCCATCGGGAGAGAAGCGGGGGAACATTTCATAACCGATATGGGAGGTCAACCGTTGGGCTTCTCCACCATTCAGGGAAACTTTATAGAGATCGCCGGCATAGGAGAAAACCACTTCACTCCCATTGGTTGCCGGAAAGCGCAATAAACGAGCTTCGTCGGCCGCATACATTGTCGCAGCAATCATAAAGCTCAACAAAATAAAAAGAATTCTTTTGTTCATACGTGTATAGATTTATTTGACTGGTAACAAAGATAATCACTTTATGAAAGCGACAAAAAAAGAGGGGATGAATATCCATCCCCTCTCTTATGGTTTATCGTTTATTTATTCGATCTTCTCTTGCGGTCGAAGCGATCGGAAGAGGAACGCCGCCAGGGCTTTTCACTGTTTCTTTCCGATTTGTCGAAGCGGTCGTAGAAATGGGATTTGTCGTCCCGGCCTTTCTTGCGGTCGCCGCCGTATTTGCCCCGGTCGCCCGATCTTCCCCGTCCTTTGCCGCCGCCTTCGCCTTTGGCACCTTGCGCCGGTTCGACGGAAATCCGCCGCCCGTCGATCTCAAAGCCATTCATCAGGTCCATCACCCGTTTGCTTTCGTATTGATCGACTTCGAAGAAAGAGAAGTTTTCGCGCAAGTCGATCTTTCCGATCTGTACTTTGCCCGGCACACATTTATTGACCAACTCGATCAGGTTGTTCGGATACAAACCGTCGGCCTTTCCGAAGTTGAGGAAGAAACGGGTAAAGCCATCTTCCGCCGTATACGTTTTCCGGCCGCCCTGCCCTCTTTCACTTCTTTCGCCTCTCTCGCCTTTCTCCTTTCGGGCGGAGCGTTCATCGATAACCTCGATTTCATCGGCATCTTTATAGTAATCGATCATCCGGTTGAACTCCAATGAGACCACCCGTTTGATGATATCTTCTTTATCGAGCCACTCCAGTTTGCGGAAGATGGAAGGCATAAGGCTTTCGATTTCTTCTTCATTGACTTTGACCTTCTCGATCTCGTCGACCAGGTTGAATAATTGCTTTTCGCAGATGGCTTTTCCGCTGGGCATTTCTCCTTTTTCGAACTTCTTGTTGATGATCCGTTCGATCTCTTTGATCTTACCTTTCTCTTTGATATGGCAGATGGAGATGGAGATCCCGGTTTTCCCGGCACGTCCCGTACGTCCGCTACGATGGGTATAAGACTCGATTTCATCGGGCAAACCGTAGTTGATCACATGGGTCAGGTCGTCGACATCCAATCCTCTGGCCGCCACATCGGTCGCCACTAACAGCTGGAGGTTCTTGATGCGGAACTTCTGCATCACATAGTCGCGCTGCATCTGGCTGAGTTCGCCATGCAAAGAGTCGGCATTGTAGCCGTCCTGAATCAGTTTGTCGGCGATCTCCTGTGTCTCTTTCCGGGTGCGGCAGAAGATGATACCGTAGATATTGGGATAGTAGTCGGCAATGCGTTTCAGCGCCAGATATTTATCCTGCGCCCGAACCATATAGTAGCTATGGCGTATGTTCTTATTCCCTTCGTTCTTCTTGCCGATCACAATCTCTTTGGGATTGCGCATATATTTGCGGGTGATACCGGCAATACCCTGGGGCATCGTTGCCGAGAAGAGCAGCATATTGCGCGACTCGGGCACTTCGGCCAGGATCGCATTGATACTATCGGAAAAGCCCATGTTGAGCATTTCGTCGGCTTCATCGAGGATTACGTTTTTGACCAGGCCCAGATCCACTGTCTTGCGGTTCATCAAATCCAATAAACGGCCGGGAGTAGCTACCACGACGTGTACGCCGCGTTTCAATGTCTTGATCTGACTTTCAATGCTGGATCCACCGTAAACCGGCAATACACGAAGTTTATCCATGTATTTGGAATAGTCGTTCAGATCGTTGGCGATCTGCAGACAAAGTTCGCGGGTGGGACAAAGGATTAAAGCTTGCGGATGATATTGGTCGATTTCTATCTTCTGGAGGATGGGAATACCGAATGCGGCTGTTTTCCCTGTACCTGTTTGCGCCAAAGCAATGACATCGTTATCTTCTCCCAGTAACAGGGGAATCACTTCTTCCTGTACCGGCATGGGCGATTCATAACCCATTTCCTGAATTGCCTGCAATATCAGCGGGGCAACTCCTAATTCTTCAAATGTTTTCAAAAAAATATGATTTTATTGTATGTACGAAGCCGCAAAGGTAGGTAAATAATTCGGATTCACTTTAATAAAGTAAGATATCTTTCAGTTTGTCCTGGTCTTTATCGGTGAATTCAAGGACTGTTTCCAGGTAATTATTCATGCCTCCGTGGTCTTTTCTGATCCGAAGTAATAACGGATTGATATAGGATTCGTTGGCCGAAAGAATCGCCGTGATGGCTTCCTGGGAATCCTGGCTCAGGTCGCGGGCGAAGGAGGCGTAGCGGTTGACTATCATATAATCATTCGACGCCAGATAGTCCTGCATGATCGTTTCTTCGGGCACCGACAAAGCAGCAAGCAACAGGGCGGATAAGAAGCCGCTCGCATCTTTCCCCAATGAGCAATTGAACAGGATCGGGTAATTATCTTTATCCAGAAAGAGGCGTAAGGCTTCCGCGAAAGCGGCATTGTTTTCGGTCATGAACTTGAGGTAGGTATCCTGCATATAGACCACCGCATCGCCTTTTCGGATCCGTCCCGCCTGCAGATAAGGCTGCAAATCGGTCAGGTCGCCTATCGTAAGTGGCGCTTTGATGATGTTAATGTCCGGAAGAACCAGGGGCGACTCGGTCATTTCCTTTTTGCTTCTCAGGTCGATGACTGTTTTCAGTCCGAGTTTGTTCAGCCGCAAAGAGTCGAGGATGCTCAGGTTGCTGATATCGCCCGACCGGTAGACTCTGCCCCAGCGGATCATTTTATGGCGGTTGTTGAAGTATCCACCCAGATCGCGCAGGTTCGGAACGCTATCGAGGGGAACGGAGCGGGCGCCTACCACCTGGCTGTATTTCTCATTGAAAACCAGTTTGAAGTATTTGCGGGTGACGTTGTCGGTCGTAATGAAAGTCGTAGCTCCCTGATGGATCGGTGCCTGAAGCACCGGAGCGGTTTTATTGAATTTCTCCGGATTATCGGAGACGTAGATGTTTACCGTGCCGTCAACGGGCGGGTTGGTCTCCCATTTGATAATGTAGTTGCCTATTCCGTCACGCATGCAAAGGGTATAGATATCAGGAGCGTGCAAAGAACATCCCGTCAACGTGACCGTACTGATTATGAATGAAAGAATATTGCGAAACATAAAGCTTTTTTACTTCTTCTACAAAGATAATGAAACTATGCTTCCAAAATACCCGATTAAATATATTTAAGACAGCCGCTTGTAATCGTCGGCAAAAGAGAAGGAGATATAGTTTTCAAAAGTCTGGCAGACATGGGCGGCAAAGTCCATCCCACAGTCCACGATCTTCTCCCAGTCGGCCCTTGCCAATTGGGAAAGGTCGTTCCGGCGGATGTTATACTTTAACAGTCCGTAGATCAAGCCGGCGTTAAAATTATCTCCCGCGCCTATCGTGCTGACCGGTTCGATCGGGGGAGCGCTGAAGTGTTCTTTTTGTTCGCGCAGGTACAGGTCCGCCCCTCCGGCGGCATGGGTCACGATGAGGCGGTCGCAGTAGAAAGCGATGTATTGTTCGTAGATCTCTTGCATATCCGTCTTCCCGAAGAGATGATAGAAGTCTTCATTCGACCCTCTCACGATATCGGCATATTCGAAATTCTCCAGGATATTGGGGCGTAAGCGAAGCGCCTCGGCGGCATGGGGCTTCCTGAAGTTCGGATCGTAATAGATAATCGCTTTCCTTTCCTGTGCATACTGCAGAAGTTCGACGATGCGGTCGCGCAAGGCAGGGTTAAGGGCGTAGTAAGAACCCAGAATAAAGATATCGTCTGCGTTGATCTGTGGGAACGGAACCTCCAACCGTTGGGCCGGATAATCTTTGAAAACCATATAACTGGCCTCTTTTTTCTCGTCGAGAAAAGCCAGGGCTACCGGACTTTTCCCATCCGGATAACAGTCGATAAACTCGGTGGAAAGGGCGTTTTCTTCCATAAAGGAACCGATCAGATCGCCCACCTGATCGTTGCCCATCTCACTGATGAAAGACACCGGAACGCCCATCCGGCTCAGAGACACCATGCCGTTGAAAACGGTTCCCCCGGGGATGGCGCGACAGGGCTGGTTGTCTTTGAAGATGATATCCAGTATCGTTTCACCAACACCAATTACTTTTCGCATGGGATCTACCGGTTTGTTTATTCCTTTTGACTGAGTTCGCGGCTCTTGGAGCCCAGATAGCCGCCATGATGGCGGATGGCATAGTCGCGGCTCGAGAATCCGATGCGGCGCATGGTGCCGACCACCAGGATGTCGCCGATGACGGTCATCACCGTCGTCGAAGTGGTTGGCGTCAGTCCCAGGGCGCAAACCTCCTTGGGGCCACCCGTCGGCAGGCAGACCGTAGCCGCTTCCGCCAAGGCACTTTCCGGGTTTCCGGTGATGACAATGAATTTCATATCCGGAGCAATACCACGGGTGAGCTCGATCAATTCGACCAATTCGCGTGTTTTCCCGGAATTGGAGATCAGCAACATCAGGTCGTTCCCCCGTACAATGCCCAGGTCGCCGTGCTGGGCTTCGCTTGGGTGCAGAAAATAAGCAGGGGTCCCTGTCGAGCTGAAGGTGGTTGCGATATTCATCGCGATTTGTCCCGCTTTACCCATGCCACAGGTGATCAGCGTGCCTCCCTGCTCGTGGATATATTGATAAATAAGCTCTACGGCTTCTTCATAGCCACTGGTTATCGGAATGTTACGAACCGCTTCCGCCTCTTGTTCCAACAAGCATGAGATTTCTTCCTTTGTCATACTCCTTTATCTTTTTGCTGCAAAAATATTCATTTTAATGATTGAACACTGGTTTCAAGCGCTTTTTTTCTTTGCCGTATTTATCGTACCTTTGTTTCCATACAAAATTTGCTTCTGCGCTCCGCTTTCACTACCTTTGCCCCCTCTAAATTGACAGCACGCTGTATGCACTACTTTTCACACTGTTTATCTAATGGTCTTCGTATGGTCCATTTACCGATGGAATCGCCGGTTTCTTACTGTGGCTTTGCGATAAACGCCGGTACGCGCGATGAAGAAACGGATGAATTCGGACTGGCTCATTTCGTCGAACACATGCTGTTTAAAGGCACAACCAAAAGAAAAGCCTGGCATATCCTGAACCGTATGGAGAATGTCGGAGGCGAACTGAATGCCTATACGACGAAAGAAGAGACCTTTGTCTATTCCGTTTTCATGGAAGAGCATTTCAGCCGGGCTTTCGAACTGCTGACCGACCTGGTCTTTCATTCCCAATTCCCTTCCCATGAAATCGAAAAGGAGGTCGATGTTATTCTCGACGAGATCAACTCGTACGAAGACAATCCTTCGGAGCTAATCTTCGATGAATTCGAGAATTTACTCTTCGATGGGCATGCTTTGGGCCATCATATCCTGGGGGATGAAGCTTCTTTACTTCGGTTTACGTCAGAAACAGGAAAATCATTCACCCAGCGCTTTTACGTGCCCGGGAATATGGTATTTTTCTCTATGGGAAGGCGCGATTTCAAACGGATCGTCAGAGAAGTGGAAGGCACATTAGATAAAATCAGTTTACCCTTAGGCAAAAAGGACCGCCAGGCCCCGCCTGTGATCACGAATCATCACCGGAAAGTCGAAAAAGAGACCCATCAAGCGCATGTATTGATCGGTGGAAAGGCCTATTCTATGTTTAGTGAGAAAAGATTGCCCCTATTCTTATTGAATAATATGTTGGGAGGGCCGGGCATGAACAGCCGGTTAAATCTGATTTTACGCGAAAGACACGGTCTGGTCTATAACGTTGAGTCCAATATTACAACTTATACGGATACCGGATTAGCCAATATCTATTTCGGCACCGACCCTAAAAACCTGGACAAAGCCATCACCTTGGTTCATAAGACATTAGGATCACTGCGCGACAACAAGCTGAGTATCAGCCAGCTTTCCGCCGCGAAAAAACAGGTGGTTGGGCAATTGGGCCTCTCCGCGGATAACCGGGAAGGGCTGTTTCTGGGGTTAGGAAAAAGTTACCTCCACTATAACCGCTACGATTCCTTAGCGGAAGTTTTTGCAAAAATAGAAAATATCACAGCCGAAGACATTCTTGAAGCAGCTAACGAGGTATTTGCCCCCGATCAACTCTCCAGTTTGATCTATAAATAGACCTTTTTCCATTCCCGCCGGCCTTTCTGAAATCCCTGCCGGCCTTTTCAAAAACCCTGCCGGCCTTTTTCAAAACCCTGCCGGCCTTTTTGCAAACGCCGCCGGCCTTTTTCGCGCGGCTGAGGACAAAAAAAAGCCGGCCCCCGAAAAGAGACCGGCTTTCGATTATTTCTTACTATTATCTTACTAAACCTGAGAAATCAGCGTTTGTTGCATACTTCGCAAATTCAAGATCGATCGCAGCTTCTTTGGCCAGTGATTTATCTTTAGCGATAGCTGCTTTCAAGTTACTGATCACACCGTTAGAATTGTTCGTACGGGCGGCAACAACAGCTTTCAGATAGTCTGTTACGGCGTCAGCGTTAGGAACAGCGTTCAATGTCTGCTGTGCTTTGCTGTAGTCTTTCGCCATGATCTGAGCCAATGCGGCATTGTTGCTCTTGATCGAACCGAAAGAGTTTACTGCTTTCGCGTATTCGCCTTGCTCCAGATACAATACACCCAGTGCTTCGCTCAGTTCGTTCACGCCAGAAGCGCTACCCAGCAATTGTTGAGCTTTCACTTTGTCGCCTTTCGTCAACGCGATCAAACCTAAGTTCATGTTTGCTTCCGGGTTAGACTTCACCGAGTTGGCTTTGTTGAACATCGCTTCTGCCTGAGCCAGGTCGCCCGCTTGGAAACGCATCATACCGATGTTGTTCCACGTACGATAGTCGCTACCGTAGAGTTCGCTTGCTTTTTTGTAGATCGCTTCTTTTTCAGTTGCATTATTCGTCAATGTAGCGGCGTAAAGGATTTCTTCTACCGTCAGTTCTCTCGGGTTGCTCTTCGCCAAAGCGCTGATTTCATCGTCAGATTTGCCAATGATTTCGATATTGGCCGTCAAACGTGAACGACGCAGTTGCGGCAGGATCTCTTCAGCCAGTGTGCTGAATACAGAAGAGATATTCTTGATTTCCTGTTCGCGTCTTTCCGGATCGTTGTCGTACATAGACAATACACGCAGTACGAGATCTTTGTCCTGGATGTTTGATTTAGATACCAGCTGTTGGAATCCTTCCCAGTCCTGAGCCGTGTAACGAGCATCCACCGGAACATCAACTTTTGCTCTCTTCAATTCTCTTTCCAGATATTTAGAAGTATTCGCTTCACGTCTTTCTGCCAGACCGGTGTTCAGCTTCACACCCCCGTCAGGAGAGGCATAAGCAGAAATCTCGATGGCTACATTCTGGTTCGGCGCTTCGTCGGCATTCTTTACCAGGTTTTTCCAGTCTGCGATTTCACCTTTGTTCAATTCTTTTGAACGCAGTTCGGCTTGCTGGATCAAGAACATGATGTTTGCATCGTGAGCTTCTTTGATAATGCGTTGGAATTTGTCAGCACCGATCGCTGCATTTGCCGTACCGGCATCCGCCAACGCGGAAGTAGCAATCACACCTTCACCGATTTTCAGGTCAGGCAACTGTACGGTTTTGTTTTTGATCTTTGCGTCGAAAGTCAGATACAATTCGGATTTCTTCATCTCCGGCTTGTAAGCGAAAGAAGATCTCATCGTCACGTTTCCGCCGTTCTTCTGAGAAATCACCTGATTGTTACCACTAACTTTTTCACCCTGGTAGGTATAAGCCGTGCCCCAGGTTTCACCACCGGCATAACGAAGAACCGGGGTAACAGTCACAGTTGCGTTTTTGTTAAACCATTTGGCTGGGAAAGTAGCGTTAATCGTTACCGGTACCTGACCTCCAATGGCTTCCAGCGGTTGAGGTTCGGCCTTAACATACTCTTCTGCCAGCGGTTTCAGCTTGCCCGAGCAAGAAGAAAGAGCGAAAATTGCTGCCAAAGTAAATAATGGCAATAATAATTTTTTGTTCATAAGATGTAAGTTTAAAATGTTACTTATATAGATTTGCTGTTTCTAATCCCGTTTTGAATCTCTAAGCCTTATACCCACCAGTATGCAAATCTAAACCATTTTTTTGTTATGAATAGCAAACAAGCAATAATTTCGTCCTAATTAATACTTATTAATGAAAACGACCGTTATTTTACACCCTTTTGAGGATAGCAAAGCGTTTTAGCCGGGTAGCCTGCCCGGATTCAGGCTCATTTTTAAGTAAAAAACGTCTTTTCCGAAGCCGAATTAACGCTTCGATTCCTTAAAAGATCTTAATGATTTAGCCCAAATTTCTTTCCTAAAATAGAACGAACGGGGAGCAAAATCCAGAGAATCCGCTCCTGTCAGAACAGGATCTTTTGCACGAACTGTTGGTCGCCGAAAGTCAGTTTGATCAGGTAAACGCCCGGGGCAGTGGCGTTGAGGGGGACGGATGCCTGGGCGGAATAAACCGGGCTTTCCTGAACCACTTGACCATTCATGGATATCAAAGAGAAAGTGGCCCGATCAACGTCGTCCGGAAGATGGATATAAGCGGTTCCCCGATCCGCGCTTAAGATAATGCGGGCTTGTGTGTTTGGTTTAACGGGGACATTATTTACTTCATTTACTGATTGCACGACAGGATCGATGAAAAGGGCGGTTTTCTTCGATAGGGCCGGGTGTGCGGTGGCTTCGACCCAGGTGTTTTCCGAGAATAGCCAGGTCGTGTTTTCCGTTACAAATTCTTCCGGTAGGTTATACGCGGCAAAATAGGTGTTTTCGGGAGCCGAGACAATCCGGTAACCTACGTAAAAGTCCCCTTTCACCGCAACAGGCGTCGGGAAAGCGACAAAACTTTCCTGGGCCCGGTTCAGTGATTTCACTTTTTCCGTAAACTCCTGTTCCTCCCGGGAATAATCGGTGTAATTCGGTTGGAAAGTTTGCGAATGGAGCAGAGTCGACGGCCCGTTTCGCCCGGCATAGACACAGATCTCGACTTCCAGGTCGGCATAGTTGCGGCCGGCGGGGGGAGCCACGATATAGGTTCCGTAGACCAAAGCATCACCCACCGTATGATAAGCCTCCAGGTAGGTATCGATCGCATACGGATTGTTGCCATAGAGCGGAATCGCCGGGTTATCCGGGATCGTATCCATGCGTATGCTGTCGACCTGACCGGTTGACGCGATGTTACTCAACCGGTAGCAAGGGGCTTCCAGCGCGTAGGGGTCGAATCCGTTGCAGGAAGTGACCGATTTGCCGGAAGGGTTGAGCCAGGGGCTGAGGCCTTCCCACGCTTTATCCAAGGCGAAATAGTAGTCTTCGTTGGGCGTCGCGCAGGTAGAGTAACCTCCGGATAAAGCGCCGATGATGCGTCCGTTTCCATCAAAGAGCGGTGAGCCCGACGATCCGCCGTCCGTACTGCCGGCTGTCCACTCTCCCACCTTCCAATGGGCCTCTTCGTCGAAACCCATAATCGCAAACGTTGCCCGTTCCAGTCCGTCATCCAGCCAATTCACCCTTTTCACCGTAGCTTTGGGGTGGTGAATTCCGAAATATGGGGCGGAAGGTGTTTTCGAAATATTCCAACCCGCGTAGTACGGGCGATAGTAGACCGGAGGCACTTCCGTCAGTTCCAATAAGGCCATATCGACCGCTCCATTGAACGCCTTCAGGCTCGTCGAAGCCATCGACATTTCTTCCGCTCCCCGAAGGACCGGGCGGCAGAGGGGACTGTCGTAATGGAAAAAGCAGACAATGCTGCCGGCAATCACCTCGTAGCGGTCGGGATCGGTCACGGTAAAGTTCTTATTGATGCAATGCGAGGCGGTCAGGATATAAGGCGCTCCGTCCTGGCGGGTGTTGTTGACCAGTACGCCGGTGCAGGAGGAGTTCCCGTCGATAATCAATAAGACGACGCTCCGTCCCAGCTCTTCCGTGATCAACGGATCCTCCGGGAAGCAGGCCAGGGGCTCCATGCAATAGTAATTCGCCAGATCGCCTTCCGGCTCCCTGCCGCGCAATGCCCGGTAGGCATGATTCACCTCCCCGACCGTCAGTATCCCCGCGAACTCGGCATGGGCCGGTTCCTGGTATTCGATGATTAATTCATCGCCATATACCGGTGAAACGGGGAAAATACGCAGATCGGAATTGTTCCGGTGGGTGAATGAACCGAGGATATGGCTCTGGTCGGCATTGTATAAGAAGAGGCGGGCTCCTTCGGGAATCTCGAATTCAGTGAACAAGACATTCAACGAAAGCGCACCCCGGGAACGGATGCCCAGGCGCCATACCTTTGTCCCGTCGGCCAATGTGAAGGAATAACCCGAATTACTTCGGTTGAAGTCGGTCATGAATTTATAGGCAAAGCGATAGCTGCCTCTGGCTCCGATCTCGTTGAGCGAGTCGATGCGCAATTCTTCCTGCACATCAAAGGCCGGCATTTCTTCGAAAAGGAATGCGTTTGCATTTCGTGTAACAGGCAACGCAAGCGGCTTCCCCCCATAGCTGATCTGTGCCTGCACAGTGAAAGAAAGAATAAACACACTGATAATTAACAGCCCGTATTTTTTCATAACAGGCAAATGTATAGAAATCTTTTCAAATTCTTACTTTAATTAAGAAGATTGCACCGACGCTCATTTAAAATTTAAGTACTTTTGTCTCGCGCAAATACTAATCATAAATATAAACTAATAGTTCTGAATTATGGCAACACCTCCTTTTAAGTATCAGGAACCGTTTCCTATGGGAAAGGATACGACGGAGTATTATCTGCTTACAAAAGATCATGTATCTGTCGGCGAGTTTGAAGGAAAAGAAGTATTAAAAGTCGAACCGGAAGCGCTGACACAGTTAACAAAAGCTTGTTTCCACGATGTGGCGTTCTATCTGCGTCCGGATCATCAGGCACAGGTGGCCAAGATCCTGTCGGATCCTGAAGCCAGTGATAATGACAAGTTTGTAGCGCTTACTTTCCTGCGTAATGCGGAAATCTCGGCCAAAGGGCAGCTTCCTTTCTGCCAGGATACGGGTACGGCGATTATCTCGGCCAAGAAAGGCCAACAGGTATGGACCGGCTACAACGATGCCGAAGCCATGTCGAAAGGCGTTTACGAAACCTATACCGAAGACAACCTGCGCTATTCGCAGAACGTTCCGTTGACGATGTACGACGAGAAGAACACGGGAACGAACCTGCCGGCACAGATCGATATCTACGCGACCGAAGGCATGGAATACAAATTCCTTTGCATCGCCAAAGGCGGTGGATCGGCCAATAAGACGTACCTCTATCAGGAAACCAAAGCAACGCTCAATCCCAATACATTGGTGCCTTTCCTTGTTGAGAAAATGAAATCACTCGGCACGGCAGCCTGCCCGCCCTACCATATCGCGTTTGCGATCGGTGGCACCTCGGCAGAGGCCAACCTGAAAACCGTTAAGCTCGCATCGGCGCATTATTACGATAACCTGCCGACCGAAGGCAACGAACACGGCCAGGCTTTCCGCGATATCGAACTGGAAAAACAAGTCCTGGAAGAAGCTTACAATATCGGCTTGGGCGCACAGTTCGGGGGTAAGTACTACGCGCACGATATCCGTATCATCCGCTTGCCGCGTCATGGTGCTTCCTGCCCGATCGGTATGGGTGTTTCCTGCTCGGCCGACCGCAATATCAAAGCGAAGATCAATAAAGAAGGGGTTTGGATCGAGAAACTGGAGACCAACCCCGGCCGTTTCATCCCCGAAGCACTGCGTCAAGCCGGCGAAGGCAATGCCGTGAAGATCGACCTGAACCAACCGATGGCGGAGATCCTCAAGGAACTGGATAAATACCCGGTATCTACGCGCCTGTCACTGACCGGTACGATCATCGTGGGCCGTGACATCGCTCATGCCAAACTGAAAGAACGCATCGACCGCGGCGAAGGCCTGCCCCAATACGTCAAAGATCATCCGATCTATTACGCCGGACCGGCGAAGACCCCGAAAGGTATGCCTTCCGGATCGTTTGGCCCGACAACTGCCGGACGTATGGACTCGTATGTCGACCTGTTCCAGGAGAACGGCGGCAGCATGATCATGATCGCCAAAGGCAACCGCAGCCAGCAAGTGACCGACGCCTGCCACAAACATGGCGGTTTCTACCTCGGAAGCATCGGTGGACCGGCAGCCGTTCTGGCACAGGAAAGCATCAAGAAGGTCGAATGCCTCGAATACCCCGAATTGGGAATGGAAGCGATCTGGAAAATCGAAGTCGAGGACTTCCCCGCCTTCATCCTGGTCGACAACAAAGGCAACGACTTCTTCAAGCAATTGAAACCCCGTTGCGCCGGATGCAAATAAGCGGTGAGCTGAACTAAATAAAGTATTCATTTAAAGAAAAAGGGAATGAAAAAGTATGTAGCAGAAATGATTGGCACGATGGTGCTTGTATTGATGGGTTGTGGTAGCGCGGTCTTCGCAGGGAATGCTGCGGATGCGGTAGGTGCCGGTGTGGGAACGTTAGGGGTAGCCCTGGCTTTTGGTCTTTCTATTGTGGCGATGGCTTATTCGATCGGTAAGGTATCCGGTTGTCATATCAATCCGGCGGTGACCTTAGGCGTATGGCTTTCCGGCCGGATGCCGGGCAAAGATGCCGGTATGTATATGGTGTTTCAGGTGATCGGCGCATTGCTTGGTTCGTCTATCCTGTTTGCGCTGGTATCGACCGGTGCACATAATGGCCCGACGGCGACTGGTTCGAATAGTTTCCAGGATGGAGCTATGATGCAGGCCTTTATTGCCGAAGCGGTGTTTACGTTTATTTTTGTGTTGGTGATTCTGGGGGTGACTTCGAAAGGTGCCAATAATAAATTTGCGGGATTGGCGATCGGGCTTACCCTGGTGTTGATCCATATCGTTTGTATCCCTATTACCGGAACATCTGTCAACCCGGCACGTAGCATCGGCCCGGCCTTGTTCGACGGAGGTGTTGCCCTTTCGCAACTCTGGCTCTTTATCGTCGCTCCGTTATTGGGTGCTGCTATCGCCGCTTTCACCTGGAAAGCGATCGATACGGAAACGGTTTGATCTGATAAAATATACCCCGCCAGGGGTAGAATGTGGATAACCCCGGGTGCAACCCGGGGTAGAAGCTAAACTCCTCTCTCTGAACCCCGAAGTGGGTTCAACCCCTTCCGGGGTTGCTTTGAGTAGGATAGTCTCTACCCCGGGTTGACACCCGGGGTTATCAAAAAAAAGCCCTTTCGGGCTTTTTTACTGCTTCTTATTCAGCAGTGATTTCGAGTTTTACTTCGATATTTCCTCTTGTTGCGCGGGAATACGGGCAGAATGCGTGTGCATCTTGCGCCAGCTCTTCCGCATCTTTCTGGCTTAAACCTGTTGTACGGATGCCCATCACAACGGAAAGCTTAAATCCGTCACTTACCTTATTGAGCGTCACATTCGCTGTGATCTCCGGACGTACGCGAAAACCTTTAGCCAAAGCGACATGGCCGTAAGCTCCTGCAAAACAGGCTGCATAGCCGGCAGCAAAAAGCTGTTCGGGGTTGGAGTAGTCGCCACCGGGACCACCCATCTCTTTCGGCGGGCGCAGTTCGAGGTTGATCACTCCGTCGGACGACGTTACTTTTCCAGCTCTTCCCCCTGTCGAGGTGACATGGGCGGTATACAATGCTTCCATATTCTATTCTTTTAATTGTTTGTTTCTATAGAACAAGCCGTAAAGTCGAATTGTTGTAACCACAATTATTATTACATTTGTCCTTTCATAACAGTAGAATACATGGAAGACGATTTTGATATTAGAGATCCGAGAATACCGGAGAGCGAGCGGGAGTATGAAAATGCGCTCCGTCCGCTTTCTTTTCGCGATTTCAGCGGACAGGGTAAGGTGGTGGAGAACCTGAAGATCTTTGTCATGGCAGCCCGGATGCGCAACGAAGCGTTAGACCATGTGTTGCTTCACGGACCTCCCGGATTGGGGAAAACGACGCTTTCTCAGATTATCGCCAATGAGCTGAATGTAGGCTTCAAGGTTACTTCCGGTCCGGTATTGGATAAACCGGGCGATCTGGCGGGTGTATTGACCTCGCTGGAGAAGAATGATGTCCTTTTCATCGATGAAATCCACCGGTTGAGCCCCATTGTGGAGGAGTATCTCTATTCGGCGATGGAGGACTACCGGATCGATATTATGATCGACAAAGGGCCGAGTGCGCGGTCGATCCAGATCGATCTGTCGCCGTTCACGCTGGTGGGTGCTACGACGCGAAGCGGCCTGTTGACCAGTCCGTTGCGTGCCCGTTTCGGGATCAATATGCACCTGGAATATTATGATGTGGAGACGCTGACGCGGATCGTGATGCGTAGTGCGGATATCCTGCAGGTGCGCTGCGAGTTGAATGCTGCCCGGGAGATTGCTTCCCGCAGCCGGGGAACGCCGCGTATCGCCAATGCCCTGTTGCGTCGGGTGCGCGACTTTGCCCAGGTGAAAGGTACGGGTGAAATCGATAAAGCCATCGCTTGTTATTCGCTCGAAGCATTGAATATCGACCGCTATGGTCTCGATCAAATCGATAATAAACTGCTTACGACGATTATAGATAAATTCAGTGGCGGCCCGGTGGGGCTGACCACAATCGCCACTGCCCTGGGCGAAGACCCCGGAACATTGGAAGAGGTCTACGAGCCTTTCCTGATCAAAGAAGGTTTTATCAAGCGTACCCCCCGTGGGCGGGAAGTCACCGAACTGGCCTATACGCATCTGGGACGAAAGCGGGGAACAGAACAAGGTTTTTTATTTGATTAAACGCTATGGCTGAAGGAATGAAGCGGTTGGCAAAAGAGACCGCCATATATGGGCTGCCCAGTATACTCGGGAAATTCCTGAACTGGTTGCTTGTTCCTATGTATGTGCGTGTGCTCGATGGAACCGGTGAATTCGGCATTTATACCAATCTGTATGCGTGGGTCGCGCTGCTTCTGGTGATCCTGACCTACGGCATGGAGACCGGCTTTTTCCGCTTTATCAATAAAAAGGAAGAAAAAGAACCGCTTCGGGTTTATTCGACCACGCTTTTCAGTATCGCTTTTACGTCGATTCTTTTCTTTTCGTTGAGTATCCTGTTTATTCATCCGATCAGTCGGGCCCTGAGTTACGAAAATTATCCTGAGTATCTGGGAATGATGGCGGGCGTGGTGGCGCTGGATGCTTTTACCTCGATCCCTTATGCTTATTTGCGTTATGCCGGCCGGCCGGTTCGCTTTGCTACGATCCGGTTCATTAATATATTCCTGAATATCGGGTTGAATCTTTTCTTTTACCTGGCTTGTCCGTGGCTATTGAAACATATGCCGGAGACGGTCGACTGGTTCTACAATCCGGGTTATGGGGTAGGCTATGCCTTTGTGGCTAATGTGATTACTTCGGTGACCGTCTTTCTGTTGCTGCTGCCGACGATCCTTCCCGGCATCCGGATCAAACCGGATCGGGATTTACTCCGGAAGATGTTGCGTTATTCTTTCCCGATCATGATTCTGGGTGTGGCGGGGATTTTCAACCAGACGGCCGATAAGATCATTTTCCCGTTCCTCTTCGATGATAAACAGTATGCGGAAGGGCAACTGGGCATTTACGGCGCCTGTTTCCGGATGGCTGCTGTGATGGTGATGTTTATCCAGGCGTTCCGGTATGCTTACGAGCCGTTTATCTTTGCCCGCAATAAAGAAGACGGGAACCACCGGGCGTACATCGAGGCGATGCGTTATTTTATCATTTTCGCCCTGTTGATTTTCCTGGGCGTGATGTTTTATATCGATATCCTGAAATATTTTGTGACGCCGGACTATTATCCGGGCCTGCGGATCGTGCCGATCGTGATGATGGGCGAATTGTTCTTCGGCATCTATTTCAACCTGTCGTTCTGGTATAAACTGAACGATCAAACCTGGTGGGGCGCCTGTTTCTCAACGATTGGCTGTGTGATAACGGTCTTGATCATTGTGTTCTTTGCACCCATCTATGGTTATATGGCTTGCGCCTGGGCTTCTTTTTGTTGCAACCTGTTGATGATGCTGTTGTCGTATGTGATCGGGCAGCGGAAGTTTCCGATTGCTTATGATCTGCGTTCGGCGTTGATCTATTTTTTTGTAGCAGGCGTGTTCTTCACGGCAGGCATGCTACCTTACATTGATTCACTTGTCTTGAGATTACTATATCGTACCGCACTATTAGCCTTTTTTGTCGTTTTCATCGTGAAAAGAGACCTTCCCCTCCGGGAGTTGCCGATAGTCGGACGCTATTTTCAAAAGAAATGATGAATAGCATAAATTTAGTATTAATACACAAATAAAAGTTATGAAAAGAACGTGGGCAATATTACTGTTTTGCATTCTAACAGTAAGCCAAACACATGCCGATGAAGGGATGTGGGTCTTAAAAGAGTTGAACAAATTGAGTATGGCCCGGATGGCCGAACTGGGGTTTACCCTTTCTGCCGAGCAGGTCTACAGTGAAACGGATCCGTCTATTGCGAATGCCGTGGTGATTTTCGGAGGCGGATGCACGGGTATTACGGTTTCCGAGCAGGGATTGTTATTCACCAACCACCATTGCGGTTACGGGTCGATCCAGAAACTGAGTAGCGTGGAACATGACTACCTGAAAGACGGTTTTGTTTCCCAATCCATGAGCGAGGAACTGCCTGTACCGGGACTGAGCGTGCAATACCTGAAAGAGATGATCGATGTGAGCGATCAGGTAATGAACGAGATCAAGGATATCGAAAACGAGTTCGAACGGCTGAATAAAGCCGATTCCATCGGGAAAGTGCTGGCTGACGCCGTGGGTCGTAACGAGTTTTTATCGGCACGGGTCATCCCTTTCTATAACAATAACAAATACTACCTGGTAGTGTACAATGTCTATCGCGATGTGCGTATGGTATTTGCTCCGCCCAGCTCGGTAGGTAAGTTTGGTGGCGATACCGACAACTGGATGTGGCCCCGCCATACGGGCGACTTCTCGGTCTTCCGTGTCTATGCCGATGCCAATAATCAACCGGCTGAATATAGTGCAAATAATAAGCCTTACCAGCCGAAATATGTAGCCGAAGTATCGATCCAGGGTTACGAAGAAACCGACTACGCGATGACGATCGGTTTCCCGGGCAGTACCAGCCGTTACCTTTCTTCCTGGGGCGTGGAACAACGCATCGAAGACAGTAACAAACCGCGTATTGCCGTGCGTGAAGTAAAACAAGAGATCTGGAAAGAAGCCATGCTGGCCAGCGATGCCGTACGCATTAAATACGCTTCTAAATTTGCCGGTAGCTCGAACTACTGGAAAAACTCCATCGGCATGAACCGGGGATTGGACAACCTGAACGTTGTCGACCGTAAGAAACAGGAAGAAGCGGCTTTCTCGACCTGGGCGAAGCAGAACGACCGCTTGACACAAAAGTACGGCGAAGTGCTTCCTTTGTTGGAAAATGGCTTTAAAAGTAGCGGTGAATACGTGAAAAATGCCACTTACCTGTCGGAAGCGTTTATGAGTGGAGCGGAGATCGTACGTCTGGCGCGGATGATCCAGAGCTTTGATGTGAAAGGCTCGACACCCGAAGAAGTGGAAACCTTTATGGAAGATCGCGTACGCGCATTCTTTAAAGACTATGAACCGACACTGGACCAAAAGGTGTTGGGTGCCATGATGAAAGTGGTCAAAGAAAACGTGCCGGCGCAATACCTTCCGGATATCTATCCGAAGATCGACAAGAAATACAAAGGCGACTATGCGAAATATGCCGCTGATGTATTCAAAAAAACGTCGCTTCTATCGATGGATAAGATCGAAAAGATGCTGAGAGATCCGAATGAATACAAGAAACTGCAAAAGGATCCGGCAGCTGAATTAAGCCTTTCCGCCTTGATGTCGATCTTCGACCTGCAACAGCAAATGAGCCAGGCCAGTTATGATATCGACAAGGGAGAACGCTTGTATTTCGAAGCCCTGACGGAAATGTATCCGGGAAGATCCCTCTATTCGGATGCCAACTTCACGATGCGTCTGAGCTACGGCTCGATCCTGGGCTATCGTCCCTACGATGCCGCCTGGTATAACTATTACTCCACACAACGCGGTATCTTCGAAAAAGAAGACCCGACGAGCGATGAGTTCTGGGTACAACCGGAAATTCTGACGCTGATCAAAGGCGGAAACTACGGTCAATACGCCAACAAAGACGGCGACTTGCCTTTGTGTTTCCTTTCCAACAATGATATTACGGGAGGTAATTCCGGTAGCCCGGTATTCGATAAAAACGGACGGGTGATTGGCTTGGCTTTCGATGGTAACTGGGAAGCAATGAGTGGAGATATCGCTTTCGAACCCGATCTGCAACGTTGTATCTCAGTAGATATCCGTTACGTTCTTTATATGATCGACAAATGGGGAAAATGCCCGCGGTTGATTAAGGAATTGAAGTTAGTGAAATAATTTCCGAACTTTGATTTTGCTGATTAAAAGATAGGCTATGAGTTTGTAAAACATATTACAGACTCATAGCCTTATCATTTAATCCGTATAATCTGAGTTCAATCCATCGCCTCCGCAACCGCCTTTTTCAAGGCGTCGCCGCGCAGATTACGCTTGACGATTTTTCCGTCGGGGCCAAACAAGATGATATGCGGGATGCCGGCGATACCATACAATTCGGTCGGGATGGTCTGTGCGTTAAGGATCTGCGGCCAGGTGATGCCATGCTTTTCAATCGCTCCTTTTGTGTCTTCCAAGCGATCCCATACGGCAACGCCCAACACCATAAAGCCTTTGTCTTTATATTTCTC
Organism: Parabacteroides sp. PF5-6; assembly: GCF_029504695.1. GTDB lineage: Bacteria > Bacteroidota > Bacteroidia > Bacteroidales > Tannerellaceae > QVMG01. The sequence goes on along the minus strand of NZ_JAQFIN010000006.1, from coordinate 139,053 downwards.
ATAGACTTCCACTAATACCGGCGTCTCCTGAATACAGGGACCGCACCAGCTCGCCCAGAAATCAACCAACACATAATTACCTTTGCCCACGTAGTCCGACAGGGAAACACTACCGCCCTCTTCCGTTTCTACGGTGAAATCGGTAAAAGGCATACCTTCAGCCGTCAATTTCAATACTTCATTCCGCTTCTTCAGGTCTTGAATGGCGTTCATCGCCAACAGGTTAGGACCGGCTGTGGCAAGCAGCTTATCGACCTCATCCGGTTCGGCAGAATAGGCATAGTCTGTAAATGCCCGTGCACCAATGGCATTATCTTTGTTTCTTTCAAAATATGTCAGAAGCAAAGAGCTATACGCTTTATCCATTTGCTTGGAGAATTCCTCTCTTTTGCGCAGTTGCTCCTGAGGATCGGTGACTTCTTCCATCAGTTTGTTGTATTCTTCCATCGCTTTTTCCTGGAATTGCTTCCGCTCGGCAGAAAAGTTCACAAACTCTTGATTCAATGGAGTAGTCGGCGAGCCCAGGTGCTTTTCAAAGTCAACCGTGATCTTTCCTTTTTCCAACACCACCTCTGCGTATATCTCCCGGCTAACGTTGATAATCGTCAGTATCGGAGTCTGAATTGTTCCGGTGAAAACGAAGTTTTTGTCTGTGACGATCACACTGTCAATATTCGCGTTCTGGTCATTCGCGTAGAGGTAGATATACTTTCCATCGAACGAGTCATTCGGAAGGGTTCCCGTTACAGTATAAGTATTTGGGGACGAACACCCCGCCAGTATGCTTCCGGTAACTATTACAGAAGCAATGATTTTGTTGATCTTTCTCATTTATTTTTAAATTAGTAGTCAAATCCCTAATTTCGTGCGGATCGCCTTGGGGATCGCGTCTTTGTGCACCAGGATAAAGATGGTCTTGGCGCGTACGTAGCTCTCCGACATATTCAGGTAACCGCCGAACGTATTGCGTTCCGTCCCCCAGGAGTTCTTCGTAATATAATAAGGCGTGCCGTTCTGGTCTTTTACAATACCGGTGACGTGCATCAGGTGGTCGTCGGTCGTCACAAACTTCTCAAAGCCTTGCTGGCGCACTTCGGGCGTAACCATGACTTCCGGGTAAGGGCGTTCGAATTTATATACTTCTTCCAGGCGTTGCGTCATACTCATACCTTCGAAACGGGCGCGGTCGCTTCCCGACAGGTCTTCCGTTTTAGCCACTTCCGGATTGATTGCTACGCCGTTGGTATGCGAAAAGCCCTTTTCGCTCACGTCGCCGTCCCAGCAAACCGTATACCCTTTATCCAGGGAGTAGTTCATGGTTTCCATCAGTTCATCCAACGGCAGGTTGTACATTTTTCCATGTTCCCAGTTGTCGGGCACTTCCACTTCGAACTGCGTGTAATACGGGTGGTGCGTAAAGCTGGTCAGTTCTACATAATCGTCCATATTCAGGCCCAGTGAAGCTGCAAAGGACTTCGGCGTATACTCTTTCCCTTTGTAAGTGAACTTCTCGGGCACTTCTCCCAGGTACGTATCAAACAGGTTCTTCACCAGTTTATCGTATTCCGGGCTGCGGTGTTTCAGTTCCACGGCAACATCGGCAATGCCTTTCAGGTAGCGCGCCAATTCCCCGTGGTTGTGACGTTCTGAGTCATAATTGATGCCATTATACACCTCTTCCGGCACGATCCCTACCTGAAGGAATGCGTTGATCGCCGTATGAGAAAGGCTCCCCTGGCTGATATTGCCTTTGCCCCGGCGCAGGTAGTTGTCCTGCAGTTGGTTCATGTATTTCTGGCGCACGAGGAACATTTCCGAGAGGTCATACTCTCCTTTTCCCGTACGCAACAGTTCTGCTTCGAGGAAAGACACTGTGGCAAAACACCAGCAAGTCCCTGTCGATGCCTGATTCTTCACCGGTGTAGCGGCTAACCGCTTCACGTCCGTAAATTGATATCCCTGTGCAAATGCGCTGCCTACGGATAAGATCAGCGCCAAAATCATAATACTCTTTTTCATGTGAATACGAATTATCAAAACATTTAATTATCAATTATCAATTCTCAATTATCGAATGCCGGTAACTGGCATTCGATCAGAATCCTCTGGCAAACATCTTCCAGAATTCCCCTTTCAGCTCTTCCCAGCGGAGCATCGTAGCTCCGGCGAAGTCATTGGTATAGCCTGTAAGGAACGCGCGGGCAGCTTCTTCGCCCTCTTTCTCCCGGATCTGCTGATAGGTCGCTTCGACGAAAGGAAGCTCGCGTTGCCCCTTCTCCTCGAAATATACGATGGAACCGTTCATTTTGTCTCTTGTGAGCCCCCATCTTACGGTCGCCAGCTTGTTCGCCTGGCGGTATTTCCATACCACAGCGTCCTCGCGGAAGCGATGTTGCCCACAAATGCCAAAACACTCAGGAAGTACGGTGGAACCGCAAAAAATGGGGATGCGCGGACTTTGTCCCGGATTGTCGAAAGAAAGCCAGGTTACCCCGCCAATTGCATCGGGCAACCAGTCGCGCAACTGGATCACGACCGAATAAGAACATTGTGGAACAGACACCAAACGGTAGCGCACCACCGTACTGTCCTGGATGCCATTCAGCATATTCACCATATCGGGAATCATCCACGGGTTAGCCGAGGGGCTGGTGATGACTTCAGTCTCGCCGGTCTCCCGGTTCTTTACCGACACCTTCAGGTTCTGCGTCATATCCCATTCCGTGCCTTCGTAAGTCTGGCGCAGGAGCGCCATGACATCCGTTGCGGCAACGGGTTTCTCCGGTTTGATGGTGAAAGGAAGTTCTTCGGCATCGTACGAAAGGTGCAACGATGGCGCCAGGTAGTTCAGGATAAAGAACTCCCGGATATTAAAGGCTTTCTTGCCGCCTCCGTAGGCTTTCCAGAACGAGAACGTTTCTTTTCCATCCCAGTAACCCAATTTCTTGGCTACGTCGAACACATTGTCGGAAGCCATGCAATTCGGATCTTTCCGATCAATCTTAGAGATGCGCGGGATATTGGCGGAAACGCCTACATGGTCGTCCGGAATACGGATTGCCGCCCATACGCCACCGACTTTGTCCGGCCCTTCGCCAAAAACTTCAAAGTGCCATACCTCTTGGGTATCGGCAATCGTCAGGCACTCGCCACTGTCGGCATAACCGTAGGTCTTGATCAGTTCGCCCATCAGGCGGATCGCCTCCCGGGCAGTCGTGCAACGTTCCAAAGCGAGGCGTTGAAGTTCTTCGATCATAAACATCCCGTTTTTGTTGACCAATTCCTTACGTCCGGTAATGGTCGTTTCGCCGATGCCCAGTTGCTTCTCGTTGAAACAGGGGTACGACGTGTTCAGAAACTGATAGGTAGATCGAACCTGTGGAATCGTCCCTTTCAGGACCCATTTGCTTTTGTCGGCGATAAACTCGGTATGCATCAACCCGTCGTAAACGGCCACTACCGTATCTTTATCATACTGCCGGGCGGGAACGATCTCCATCCAGGTGCGGTAATTCCCGTCACAGGTGTGGCTCGTCATGACCGATCCGTCTGCCGAAGCCTTTTTCCCAACCATAATACTGGTACAACTTTCCGGATCATTTACCGGCTGTGAATACTCGATTTCTTGTGCGGCGCTTGAGTTCCATAACGCGCAGAGTGCGAGGAATAAAAATAGCTGTTTTCTCATGTGCTGTTTAGATTTAATTGCGGCGTAAATATAAGTAAAAAAAATTATGAATTATGAGTTATGAGAACAGGATTTCCTCTTCTCTCTCATAACTCATAATTCATAATTCATAATTGTTTCTTAGGCTTTCCCCTTCAGCATCCCATAAAAATAGAGGGGCTTCAGCATATAGACTTTCACCAGCCAGGCGAGGCGAAGCTCCTGGGAGGCATTCATCCAACTGAACGGGAACGAGCTTTTACGCTCCTTGCTGTAGTCGAACTCACACATCAACACATGGCCGTAGTCGGTCACGATCGGGCAGGCGGCATATCCGTCGTACCTCTCGGTGGGTTCTTTCCCCTCCATCAGGGCGATCAGGTTTTTGCCGGCGATAGGTACCTGCATACGCGTAGCCGCAGAGGTCTTGCTGGTCGGGATACCTGCGCAATCGCCCAAGGCGATGATATTCGGGTAGTTCTTGTGAATCAATGTTTCTTTGTCGACTGCCACCCAGCTCTGTTCGGGCACAGTGCCGTCTGCGCTGTCGAGGCCTGCCTGGCGCACGAAGTCGGGTGCCGACATTGGGGGGGTGAAATGCAGGAAATCGTAATCTTCCTTGATCGGGGTGATAATCTTCTGGTCGCCCACGGTTTCCGTTTTCTCCAGATACACCTGTTTGGCTGCCGTATCGATCCCTTTCACGCGGGTGGTCAGGTTGATCGGAATATGCCGCTCGGCATAAATATCCAACAGGCGCGGCGTGAAATAGGGCACATCGTATAATTGCTTGGAGGCGGTATAGAAATGCAGGTCCACCGTCTCGCGAGTTTGCTGCTTGCGCGTGTAATGTTCGGTCAAAAGGCAGATTTTCTTCGGTGCCCCACCGCATTTATGCTTGGTGTAGGTGTCGGTATATACGCCTTTGCCTCCGGTGCGCGAAAACTCCTGCATGGCCTGCCATGTCTTTTGTGCTCCCTGGAAATCATAGATAGAATGTGCATTCCCCTGTCCAAGTTTGGAATAGTCGAACCCTTCGATCCAATCCCAATGGATCTGAATGCCCGGCGCGATGACCAGAAAATCATAGTCGATCTTCTGATTGCCCGAAGTAGTCACCCGGTTGGCCACCGGATCGACAGCCACCACCGCCTCTTTGATCCAGCGGATATCCTTCGGAATGCAATCCTCCTGTTTCTTCCAGACCTCTCCGGGCTGATACACGCCCGAAGCAATCAACGTAAATCCCGGTTGATAAAACTGGCGATCGGCCGGATCGATCAGTGTAAGATCCGGTTTTTTCAGCCATTTCCTCAAGCGGGCCGCCAGGCTCAAACCGGCAGCACCCGCTCCGATAATCACAATTCTCCCTTTGGCGTTACTTGAAAAAGCTTCTGCTTTCTGTGTATTTAAAAACGATAAAGAGCCGGCAACGGCTGCGTACTTCAAAAATTCTCTTCGGTTTATCCCGGTTTGTTCTAACATTGCGTTTAATTTCATGTATTTCTATAAATCTAATTGGGGTGTAAAAAAAATTAATTGACGCAAAAGTAGTTTTATTAATCCAGCCCGTGTGTCTACATCACCCTTATAGCAGGTTAAATATTCTATATTATTCTAAGAGAATGCAAACGTTGAAAGATATTGCGTCTGAGTTGACAGGTTGTCGATTAAGAATTATCTTTGACCTTTGTTTCAAACCTCTAAAATACTCTGATATGAATGCATCCGATTTACTTACGGCAAAATACAACGATACGAAAGATCTTACTTACGACTATGCGGTATTGCCCTGGGGGGCGACTGAACCGCATAATTATCATTTGCCTTACCTGGCTGATTGCTATCTGGCGCATGACGTAGCCATAGATGCGGTGGCCAAAGCGCATGAACGCAGAGGTGTACGTGGCATGGTGTTACCTTTTATCCCTCTGGGTTCACAAAACCCGGGACAGGTGGGCCTGCCCTTCTGTTTGCATGGGAGATACGAGACGCAAAAGGCGATCTTAACGGATATTGTTGATTCGCTTATCCGGCAAAATATCCATAAACTGATTATTGTAAACGGGCATGGCGGCAATAGTTTTAAGAATATGATTCGCGACCTGGCGGTTGACTATCCTTCTTTCCTGATCGCCTCAGCCGATTGGTTTAAAATCATTCCGCAAAAAGACTACTTCGACATGCCGGACGATCATGCCGGTGAACTGGAAACCTCCGTCCTGATGCATTACCGTCCGGAGCTGGTCGACCTGTCGGTTGCCGGTGATGGTACCTATACCCCCTTCCGGATACAAACGCTGCGCGAAGGCGTGGGCTGGATTCCCCGCAACTGGAGTAAGGTGTCTCAAGATACCGGAATCGGTTGTCCACACCAATCCACCGCCGAAAAAGGCAAACGATACGCCGCCGCCGTCACCGATAAATTAGCCACATTCCTGATCGAACTGACTACCGAAGAATTATATTCCTCATTTCGTTTATCCTGAAATTTGACACTTTGTTACTCCTATAGGTAGTATTCGCTCGTACTACCTATAGTATGGCGCCGTACTATATATAGTATGAGCTCGTACTATATATAGGAACACTTTTTAACATATCGTATTGTCATTTCTGCAACTACGAATATTTTTCAAATAAAAATGCAACCCTTTGCCAGGGTCGTTCGTCTTACAGGTAGATGACTATATAATAAATGAATAATTATGAAATTAAAAGTATTTGTGTTGGCCTTATTGGTCTTGTCGTGTGCCTCGCCGAAAGAGATGATTAATGGGAAAGTAAAGGGGAATGGGAAGATCATTACAAAGGAGATTAACGTTTCGGGCTATCAGGAGATTGTATTAGGGAGTGGGATTCAATGCCCCAATAATGCAGGGAAAAAGGGGATTCCTGTGTTTAATTATTCCCAATCGAGAGGCGGTGAATCGCTAGCTGTGACTACCGACGAGAATATTCTGCCGCTGCTCGAAATCCATTGCTCGAAAGGGCAACTGACGATCTCTTCCAAAGGGAAAACGACCCGGCTGGAACCTACCCGTCTGGTTATCGAAGGGAAATCGAAACGGTTGACCTCACTTATTGTCTCGGGCTGTATGGATTTTAACCTGCAAAGTGATCTGGAAGGGGAGAGCCTGTATATTAAAGGTTCGGGAGCTACGGACATCTACCTGAACCGTCCCGTTCGCATGGATGCCTGTGAGTTTCTTATCAGTGGCTCGGGCGATCTGTATGCCAATGATTTAGTGACAAATACGATCCAGTGTAAGGTTTCCGGCTCGGGGGATGCCTCTTTGAAAGGGCGTGCGGAAGAAGGAAGCTTTGGCGTATCCGGAAGTGGCGACCTTAAAGGCTACGATTTCCCGGTGAAATACCTTGAAGCCAGTGTGAGCGGCAGTGGAGATATACGGGTGAATGCCACGCATACGTTGGAAGCCAAAGCTTCCGGCAGTGGGGATATCCGTTACACCGGCGAGGCTTCGGTCAACAAACGGGTTTCCGGTTCCGGCGATATTAAGAGAGCGCGTTGAGTATTCCGATTCAAAATGTTAATTAAATAGAATAAACAGTACCTTGCGTTGCAAGGTATTTGTTATTTATATAAGTTTGTCTGAAGAAAAGCGTTATGGGTTGTAACCTTTTCTTTTTATAAAGAGTCAAATTTCGAAAGGAAGAAGATGAAACGAGCCATTAATAATAAGAATAATAATGTATGAAAGAAGCCTTATTAGTTGTTAGCCTCTGTTGTTTATCGCTCATCGCCTGGGCGGCTGATCCGGTGAAAGGAAATGGAGTGTTGACGACGGAAAAAGTAACCGTAAGCGATTTCAATGAGATCCGTATCAATGGGCCTATGGCTTTTCAGTATGAACAATCCGATGTGGCGTCTCCATTTGTTGAAGTGACGATCGATGAAAATCTCTATCCGCATCTGGTGATTGAAGTGAAAAACCGGGAGCTCACCATCGAGTTTCGGAAAATAAAAATAGAGAATATCACCCAATTCACCGTGAAATCCAACTCACCCTGGTTGAAAGAAGCGCGTCTGGCAGGCAATGCCGCTTTGAATATCCAGAAGCCCTTGTCGGGCGATGAGATCATCTTGCGAGGCACGGGCAATTGCCTGATTAACTGCACCGGCGGCATCAAAGCCGGGACGTTGGAATTGCTTACGCGGCAAAGTGCCAATATCATTGTAAACGATCTGGAAGCCGAAGAGTTGAAATGTGATATGGACGGATCGGGTTCGATCAGGCTGAAAGGCGGGAAAGCCGTTACCGGCAAATACTCGATTACCGGAAGTAATGACCTTCATGCCTTCGACGCGAAAGTAGCCGACCTCAGTTGCAAAATCACCGGCAGCGGCATGGCGGAAATCCAGGCCACGGAGAAGTTGAAAGTCAGTATCATTGGCAAAGGCACTGTCAAATATAAAGGGATAGATCCCGATGTGCAAACGACAATCGGGAAAGGAACAATCACTAAAATAGAATAAAGATGAAAGCAAAAATCACCGTATTGATCGGGCTTTTCCTGTTAAATATCGCTTCTTGTTATGCCGCCGACAGGATCAAAGGCAACGGCAAAATAGAAACACGAACCTTCCAGGTGGGCGACTATACGCGCTTAATCCTCGGCGAGGGCATTGAGTTCGAAGGAACCTCGGGATTAAACTTCAAGAAAAACAAAAAGCGGTCTCCGGTCTTCCACTACACCCAGGCCTATGGCTCGGCAACGTTGAAAATTACTACGGATGAAAATCTTTTTCAATGGCTGAATGTCAAAGAGAAAGACGGAAAACTATATATCGAAGCAGAAGAAGACCTCAAAGTCAAGCCGACCGAAATGACCGTTACCGGCAGTTCCTCCGATCTGACGGCGGTTCATATCCATGGCTGCATGGATTTCCACAATAAAGGCGAGCTGGCAGTCAACCGGATCCGCCTCGAAGTCAGCGGTGTAGGCGATATGGAGATATCCGATCTTTCCGCGCGGGAGATCACTTGCGATGTATCGGGCGTGGGCAATATGCACTTAGCCGGTGAAGCCGAAAAAGGAAACTATTACGTCTCGGGTGTAGGTAAGATCTTCGCTTACGACTGTACGGTCAAAAACCTGAAAGCGGAAGTCAGCGGCGTAGGCAATATGCAGGTGATGGCATCCGAACACTTAGATGCCGAGACCTCAGGTGTCGGAAACATCAAATACAAAGGAGAAGCAAAGGTTAAGACCTCTTCTTCGGGTATCGGGAGAGTGAAAAATGCGAATTAAAAATAGTAATACGAATACATATATGAAAACAAAAATCACAAGTGCGATCCTGTTGTCTCTATTCTTCCTTTTGAATAGCTGCCTGCCGGGACAAATCATTAAAGGAGACGGAAACATAGTTACCAACAATATCCCTATTGGCGAATACACAAAGATCAAGACGTCCGGAACGATCCATATCAATTACAGCCAGTCGGATGAAGAGCCGTTCCTACAGGTCACAACCGATCAGAATATCTATGATATCTATGAGTTCTTGATCGAGGATAACAACGCCCTGGTGATCCGCCCCAAGAAAGAATACCGGCGCAACACCTTTATCCGCCCGACGGAGTTTACCGTCAACACCCACTCGCGCGAGCTGGTCAAGGCAGATATCGCCGGCAGCTCTACTTTCGATGCGAACAGTCCGCTTCAGACCGATCAGTTACACTTCTCCCTTGCCGGTTCCGGCAAGCTTAACCTGAACGAGCGGGTAGACACCCGCCGGTTAAGTACGGAAATCGCCGGCAGCGCTACCGTAAATGCCAAGCAGATCTATACGCAGGAGTTCAAAGGCAATATCGCCGGCAGCGGCACGCTGAATATGGGCGGGGAAACGCAAAAAGCGACGTTTGAAGTGGCCGGCAGCGGTGATGTCCGGGCGTTTGATTTCCGAATTGAAGACATGAAATGCGAAATTGCCGGCAGCGGAGATATCGAAGCCTATGTGAACCAGAATATCGACGTCAGCGTCGCCGGTAGTGGCCGTATAAAATACAAAGGCAACCCCAGCAATATCACCAAAAGCATTGCAGGCTCAGGCTCGGTGAAGCAAGTCAACGAATGAAAGTAAAACAATTATGAATTATGAATTATGAGAAGATATAGTATCTGTGATCTCATAATTCATAATTCATAATTGCTTAGAGCCACCCCTCATCAATATACCATGCGATTGCCTCTTCAAGGCCTTCGCGCAGGGAGTAGGCAGGAGTGAAACCGAGATCTTCCTGAAGCGGCGTAACATCACACACCCAGTTACGCTGCTTCAGGATCTTATATTTATCCGTATTCAAAGTCATACTTTTCCGGTTTAGCTTACCGACTTTCTCAGAGAATAGGCAGGCAACATACACCAGCCCGGAAGGGATACGCGCCCTGATCACCCGTTTCTTCGCAACGATCTCCTGGATCATCCGGGCAAAAGAATGATCGGTATACACATCGCCATCGGCGACGAAGTAGTGGCGATTGCGTATATCCTCTTTCTCTAAAGCAAGAAAAGCAACAGTTGCCAGGTCTTTCACGTAGATAAAGGTGATACGCTGCGGCGTCATGCCGACGGTAAAATCGAATCCCGAACGGATACTCTTAATCTCCATAAAGTAATCAAGCTCGCCCGGGCCGTAGACACCGGTCGGACGCAGGATAACGTAGGGGAAATAGTTCTGGTTGCGTACAATGTTCTCGGCTTCCAATTTGCTTTGCCCATAAGCCGTATCCGGTCGCTGTTCATCCTCTAAGCGGATAGGGGTGAAACCTTTCTCGTCGCCCGGGCCATAGCTGCTCAGGCTACTCATCAACAGGAACTTCTCGGGCCGGCAATCGGCAGCATTCAATGCTTCGACAAAACGGCTCGTGTTTCCCGCGTTCACGCGAAAGAACTCGCTTTTGTCGAACGTCTTAGTTAAGCCGGCATTATGAATAATATAATGCCAGGCACCATGATCACGTCGAAACTCTTCCAGTTGCTTCTTGAGCCTGATCTCTTCACCATAAGCCAGGTCGATAAAATGGATACGCTCATCCCGCAACCGTGCCCGGCTACTGCCGGAACGTATTCCCGCCCATACTTCATACCCTCTGTTTAAGGCTTCCCGGACCAAAAAGCCGCCAATAAATCCGCTGGCGCCGGTGATTAAGATCCTGCATTTTTCTTCAGGAAGGGCCGAAGGGGTTATAGGAGCTGTAGAAACGGTAGGAACAGCAGGGATTATAGGCGCTGTAGGGGCTATAAGAGCTATAGGATCGGAAGGGACTATAGGAGCTATAGGATCGGGATTAGCTTCCGGTTCGATTCCGGCTACCGGCTCAACCTCTGCTTTGGGTTCAAGCTCAATTTCGGGCTCAACCTCTGTTTCGGGAGCTGATGCGGATGTTTGAGGGGTGTCGTTTGCATCAAAATAAATGACCATAGGCTGGAGAAGCTCTTCTGTGGAGGTCAAAGGAGGTGAGGGCTTTAAGGGCTTTAAAGGCTCTTCCGCTACTACTTCCTCTACGGACTCCTCGACCGGTTCTTCTGATAGGGATTCTTCTTCGGACTCCTCTATTCGCTCCGGCACAGGTTCTTCCAATGGCTCTTCCAGCGGCTCCTCCGCAGGTCCCTCTATAATAGGAGCTGCAGCCGGGGGTTCCGGCGTAAACGAATCAAAAAGAGATAATTGAATACTCTCCTGTTTGCCATTATTCTTTTGCATCGCCTATATTTTCTACTGATCGGTTAATTTAATTACTCAGGATGTTGATGTGTTTTTAATATCCGGTGAGGCAGATCCCCATGACCCACCAACTCGATCGGACAGGAATAGGCATGGCCTACCCATTCTTCCGTAATATCACTTCCGGCATGATAATGAAGCGTCTCATTCACGCAGGCAATGTTTTTCACCATCGGAAGGATTGTGCCCATATCATGGGAAACCAGGATAATCGCACTTTCTTTATTGATCTCGCTTAATAGTTCATAGAAATGGGACTCGAACCGCTTGTCGACATACGAATTGGGTTCGTCCAGAATCAATACTTCCGGCCGTGAAACGATAGAACGCCCGAGCAATACCCGTTGCAACTGTCCGCCGGATAGCTCTCCGATCGGACGGTCCGATAAATCGTCCAGTCCCATCTGGTGGATCACCTCTTCAATCCGTTCGGTTTGCATCTTATTGAATCCCCGGAAAAGGGGTTTCTCCGACGACAAACCGGAGGAAATGACCTCCCATACGGATATCGGGAATTTCTTATCAATCAGATTCGTTTGCGGAAGATAACCGATCTTCAGGGAGGATACAGGCGCACCATTGTGGTAATAGTTGACCGTCCCCTTCTCCGGAACGAGCAAGCCCAGGATTACTTTCAACAGCGTAGTCTTCCCGCCTCCGTTAGGCCCGATAATGCCCAGAAAGTCATTCTCCCAAACATCCAGGTTTACCTCGTGTAAGACCGGCTTCCCGGGATATCCCGCTGTGAGCTGCTGTATCTCTATCCGTTTATTCATCGATTAATGCTTTCGCAATATGTATCATTTCTTTACTCCAATCGTAAGCCAACGGATTGATCGTCACCAGACGGCAGCCGGTTTCTTTGGCAATCAGTGCGGCGTTCTTCTGATCGAACTCTTTTTGTACGAAGATAACCTGTGCATTGTACAGTCGGGCCATATCGACCAGTTCTTTCAGTTGTGCCGGAGTCGGCTCTTTCCCATCCATCTCGATGCAGAGCTGTTGCAGATTAAACTCTTCGGCAAAATAGGTCAATGCCGGATGGTAAATGATGAAAGCCCGACTTAAGGCCGGTTGCAGATATTGCAGAATCGCTTCTTCCGTCCGGTCGATTTCTTTTATCAATTCGTCATAGTTCCGACGGTACTGATCTGCATGCGCTTCATCCAGTGCGATAAAAGCATCCAGCATATTCTGGGCGACAACTTTGGCTCCGTGTATCGAGCTCCAGATATGTGGATCCTGTGGCCCGTGATGATGCCCGTGATCATATTCGCATGCTTCTCCTTCGGCATGGTGATGATGTTCGCTCTCTTCCATAAAATGCATGCCTTCTGAGAGGTCGAAAAACGTAACCGTAGGATTATTCTTTTGAATATTATCCATCCATGCCAGTTCGAAACCGATCGGTCCGATCTGGAAATAGGCAAGGCTCTTCCCGATCTCTACCATCTGTTGAGGTGCCGGGTCGTAGGTCTCCGGACTCTGTCCTATCGGCACCACGGTATTAATCTTATACTTATCTCCACCGATCTTTTCCGCGAAATAACGCTGCGGTTCGATGGTGACCGAGATAATTCGTTCGGAAGCCGGCTTGGGTTGACAGGCAAAAAATGTAAATAAGAATATGGCGTAACGAATATATTTCATTCTTTTTTCATTTAGAGAAGCAAAGGTACAAAAAGTTCATCACTTAAAATGTTCATATAGGTTTTTGCTTCACAAAGGAAATCTCTATCTTTACCTCCGGAATATCTGAATCTAAATCTATTGTAGAAACAAACTTCGTGGCAACTGACAGTATGCCGGGAAAAGGAATAAATGATCGACATAGAAAAATTAAAACACGGCGATCCGTTAACCTTTAAAGTTTTCTTTGAACGCTTCTACCCAAGGTTGATGGGATTGGCTTGCCGCTTCGTAGATGAACAAACGGCAAGAGATATCGTGCAGGAAGTCTTTACCTCTTATTGGGAACGGAAAAAAGAAATTGAAGCGGAAAACATCCAGTCTTATCTTTACAAATGGATCCAGAACCGTTGCCTGAATCATCTGAAACATCAAATCCTCGTAGAAGAGTACGAGTCACGGATCCGTATCGCAGAAGCCCGTATCGCTTATCTGGAAAGTGTCACCGATACAAACGATGTGTTAAGCCAGATTATGACCCGGGATCTCACCGACCGCATCAAAGAAGCCATTGACCAACTCCCTCCTAAATGCGCGGAAGCATTCAATCTTTTCTATTTCAGTGAAATGTCACACAAAGAAATTGCCGAACAGATGCAGATCTCCCCCCGCACCGTAGAAGGACATATCCGCCAGGCGGTTTTATCCCTACGTAAGCAACTGCGCCACCTGATCACTTTTCTCTGAAGTAGCGCCGGATATTTCAAAAAGGCCGTCGGAGTTTTTAGAATAGCCTTCGGTATTTTTTTAGCAGGGCGTATAAAAATGCTTTCCGACCACGTAGTTTTCCTTTCTCAGTTGTCGTATTAATAGAAACACAAGTAAAACAAGGTATGGGCGAACAACTACTCTTACGATTTTTGAATAAACAGTGTACCCCGGAGGAACTATGCCAGGTAAAAGAATGGATCGAGGAAGACACTGAAAATGCAAGCTGGTTATTCGAAATGGAACGTATCTGGAGCCTGAAAGATGAAATTCAGTTCTCGGAAGAAAAAGAAATATGTGAAGCATATAACCGGTTTATCATACAAAAGCCGGAAGCCCGTATTCGCCGCCTGCAGATATCACGCAAGAAAATGTTATCGTGGGTGGGGTATGCTGCCGCCATTCTTATCATCGCCTTTTTAGGAACAAGTTTGTATAAACTGCAGAAAGATGCGGAAATTGTAGCACAAAGCATGAATATAATCGAGGTCCCAAAAGGTCAACGGAGCGCCATCACTTTGACCGATGGGACAAAAGTCTGGCTCAACGCGGAAAGCCGGTTGGTATATCCAGCCAGTTTTACGGCAAAGAACCGAACGGTCACATTACAAGGAGAAGGTTTTTTTGAAGTTGTACATGATGAAAAGTCCCCTTTTATTGTCCGGACCGACCTGATTAGTGTTACCGTTCTTGGTACCAAGTTCAATGTAGAAGCCTACCCTTCGGGCAACACATTGGTCACACTGGCTGAAGGAAAAGTGGAAGTGGCTTCCATTGAACACGATGGCGACCGGGTTGTTTTAGAGCCAAACGACCAGGCATCCTATTCAAAGGAAAATGGGCTGAATGTCAAACGAAATGTAGATACCAGCCTATTAAAATCGTGGACTGTCGGTGAACTTAGTTATGCAAACAAAACACTGGCTTATATTGTCGATGATCTTGAGCGCCGCTTCAATGTGAAAATTGTGATCCTGGATAAAGAGCTGGAAGAAGAAACTTTCAATAGCCGGGTATATGAAACAGCTACAATAGAGAAAGTACTCGACTTCCTGAAAGAAACAAGACGGTTGGACTACCGGAAAAATAACGATCAATACGAAATTTTTAAACTTAAAAAATAAATGCCTATGGAATAAGCCGAACAAAAACGGAAGAACCGGAGTTGCGCCAACATCCCCGGTTCGGATAAAAGCAAGTAAAACATTTTAGAGACTACCTAAATTAATACTCACCAATCATTTACAAATGTATGGATTTTATTATGAAAAACACGCCATGCAAAGAAGCTAAATTTGCATGGCTACGAAAAAGCCTATTTATTATGAGATGTATCCTGTTATTTCTAATGTTAGGAACATTGCAAAGTGTAGCGAGCCTATTGTACTCTCAATCCGCCCGCTTATCCTTAGAGATGAAAGACGCCACCGTAGAACAAGTCTTATCAGCTATTGAAGAAGAAAGTTCTTTTTATTTTACGTATAATCTAAATCAAATTAACGTCAATCGACGTGTTTCCGTAAACGTAAAAGACCGGGCAGTAATGGAAATTTTGGATGAACTGTTTGCCAGCGAAAATATCAAATATACGATCGACGACAAACATATTATCCTTTATAAAGAAGGAGGCCGCATTTTACCGGCTTCACAGCAAGGCCGACGGATTACCGGGGTGGTCGTCGACGATCTCGGTGAACCGATTATCGGAGCAAACGTGGTGGAAGCCGGAACGACAAACGGTACGATAACCAATTTCGATGGAGAGTTTACCCTGGAACAGGTAAATGGAAATCAGTTGCAGGTCTCTTATATCGGTTATACAACCCGGACCATTAGTATCGGCCAGTCAAGTTCACTCCGCATCGTATTGGCAGAAGATACACAAGCGCTCGACGAAGTAATCGTTATCGGTTATGGTACGCAACGTAAGTCCGATGTATCCGGTTCTGTCACCACAGTTGCCGGAGATAAGATTGCAAATCTGGCAGTTTCCGGAGCAGCAACTGCATTGCAAGGGATGGCTCCCGGCCTCGCTATTAACTTTGGTAACGGAGCTCCGGGAACTTCACCGACTATAACTGTCCGTGGTCTGACGACATGGGGATCCAGCAATGAGCCGTTAGTCATTATCGACGGGACTCCCGGTGATATGTCCTTTCTTAATCCGGAGGATATCAAGTCAATGACTGTATTGAAAGATGCGGCTATGGCGGCAATCTACGGTTCACGTTCCGCTGCCGGGGTTATCCTGATCGAGACTCACCGGGGAACAGCAATGAAAGAACCTCGCATTCAAATATCTTCTTTTATCGGATTGGAAGACCTTCCCAAACGGATGGATATATGTAACTCCGCGGAATATATCTGGGTAAACAAATTGGCATTAAGTAATGCCGGGGTACCGGAAAATCGTTGGCCGAAATATATATCTGCTTATGAAGAAAATCCAAATCAATTTGCCGATACCGACTGGCAGAAAGAATATTACAGAAGAGCGCTTTCACAGAAATATAATATCAGTTACTCTGCAGGGAATGAGATTATGAACGTCGCTCTCTCCGGCTTTTATAATAAAACAGACGGGATTGTGGAAGGTACAGGTTCTGATGGTTTTGGTTTCCGCCTAAACTCCGATGTGAAACGAGGGAACTTTAAAATGGGAGAGTCCGTCAGCTACGGACGAAACACCTATCGTCCGGAGCCCAATACCGGCTTCCCGGGAATGTTCCAGACCAGTAATATAGAACCATTGGTTAGCGTATACGATGAAAATAACGAAGGCGGATACGGTGGAGCCATTCCCGGTATGGGGATGACCGATGCGGCCAACCCGGTTGCATTCAACAACCTGATACAACAAAAGCGGGCAACCGATTATATATCTGCTTCTGCATACGTTCAATATGAGCCGATCAAAGACCTAATCTTTAAATTCCAGGCAAGCCGTAACATGAATTTTTACCATTCGAAGACTTTCGTTCCTACTTATTATGTCGGTGCTTTGAAGGTAAATACATTAGCGAACCTGACCGAATACCGAAGCAAAAGAACAAACGACCTGATGGAACTTACAGCAAATTACAACAAAACATTTGCAGAAAAGCATTCCCTGCAGGCCATGTTAGGTCTCTCACAGGAAGAAAGCCGTTGGGATGACCAAGAAGGATATGCGCAGAAATTCGAGAATAATGAACTTCCGTATCTGGGGCATGGACAACAATCTTTCGCTGTCGACGGAGAATACAATCGGAATGCTTTACGCTCTGCTTTTGGTCGTGTAAGTTATAACTATGATTACCGCTATATGGCGATGTTCTCGGCGCGTTATGACGGTTCTTCCCGTTTTGGAGAAGGAAATAAATGGGGTTTCTTTCCTTCTGCTTCTTTGGGATGGAACATAGCCAATGAAGGGTTCTGGGAAAA
Organism: Parabacteroides sp. PF5-6; assembly: GCF_029504695.1. Taxonomy (GTDB): domain Bacteria; phylum Bacteroidota; class Bacteroidia; order Bacteroidales; family Tannerellaceae; genus QVMG01. Next base: position 121,812 of record NZ_JAQFIN010000006.1, on the reverse strand, counting down.
CCTGAAAGACAATATATCCGTAATGAAACTACGGTTAAGCTATGGTGCATTAGGTAATCAATCCATTGGGAATTATATGTATATCCCTAAATTGGCCTACAATACCAATGATCTCAATTATGCTTTAGGTGGAAGTGAGATCAACTACGGATATGCAATAACTGGTTTACCTTCCTATAATATTAAGTGGGAAACGACTTATTACAAGAATATCGGTATCGACCTGGGATTCTGGAACAACAAACTGGAAGTATCTCTGGAAGGATATATCAAAGACACAAAAGATATGTTATCCAGTAAGAACATCAGTTACTGTACCGGCTTTGGTGCGTTAACCGTGAACGAAGGCAAACTACAAACCAAAGGATGGGAATTGCAAACCATTTACCATGGTAAAGCAGGGGACTTCCGCTATGATATCGATATGAACCTCTCCGGTTATAAGAGTGTACTGAAAGAGATGTCGGATCCGGGTTATTTATATGAATCAGGTCCTGCCCGTGCTTATGTAGGCGGTGAAGTCGGTGAATTCTGGGTATATGAAACGGCCGGCATCTTCCAGAGCCAACAGGACGTAGATACTTGGAATGCCCAACACGGTTCTACGGACGCAAATGGGAACTGGGTACCTTTGCAACCTGCCGCTCAACCGGGCGACATCCGTTTCATCGATCAGAATGGAGACGGAAAACTGGACTCAAGCGATAAATATCATTTAGGTTCCGGTAATCCGAAAGTCATTATGGGTCTGAACTTCAATCTGGCTTACAAAGGTTTCGACCTGGTGGCTAATTTCTATGGCAATTTTGGAGTGAAACGTTACAACGGTATGAAAGTGCAACTCCAAAGAATGGATAAGAACTTTAATTACGGAAAAGATGCGTTAAATTCCTGGCGCCCGGACAATACCAATACGGATATTCCACGTGCGGTGATTGGCGATCCGAATGGAAACATCAAAGTATCCGATCGTTTCGTTGAGAATGGCGACTATCTGCGTTTGAATAATCTGCAAATCGGTTACAACTTGCCTGTGAATGTGTGCAAGCAACTAAAAATTGAAAACCTGCGCGTGTATATTGGAGGCAATCGCCTATTCACCATTACAGGCTACAAAGGGTATGACGCAGGAACCGGAGATACCCGGAAGAATGACGATGGCACTTACAACTTCCAGGGATATGACTATGCTCAATATCCTTTAAGCCGTAGTTATACGATTGGGTTCAAATTAGGATTTTAATTAACGAGAAAGAAATAAACGATATGAAACTAAAAAATATATATATTGCAGTCATCGCGCTTTTTATGGTTAATATGACTGCTTGTACCGGTGGATTCCTGGATGAAGATAGTAATCCCAATGCGTTGAGTCCAAGTGTATTCTGGAAAAGTGAAGCCGATATTGTAAAAGGATTGACCAGTGTATATGCGCAACTTCAACCGAATATGTCCTGGGGTACCCCTTTTGAACGGTTTATTGTGGTCGACTGCTATCGTTCCGATGAACTGGACTTTCGTGCCGACGTAACCTCCTGGTTGCAGATTGCCACTTTTGTGAGTGAATCGAATAACACAATCGCCCGAACCAACTGGACATACCTCTATCGGGGAGTTAATTATGCGAATCAATGTATTGATAATATCCCTAATGTGCCTGGAGTTTCTGATCAGGTGAAAAATCAAACCATAGCAGAAGCTCGTTTCTTACGTGCCTACTTCTATTTCAGATTATATATGAACTATGGGGAGCGTATTCCTATTTATACCAAACAATTGGAAGGAACAGACGAAGAATTTTATCCTCCCCAAGCAGCACCGGGCGAACTGGTCGCCTTCATTGAAAAAGAACTGCAGGAGGTACAAAACTATCTGCCGGATCTGGGCCATTATTCGGGAACGAATATTGGGCGTGCGACCAAATATGCCGCTGCGGGTATTTTAGGTAAGTTCTATATGTTCCGTAAAGAAGAGGCAAAGGCCGAAAAAGAATTTGAAAAGATTATCGGTAAGTTCCAGTTGATGGAAAACTACAATGATAACTTTGACGGACTGCACAAAAACAATAAAGAGTCGATCTTCGAAGTTCAATTCTCCGGTGACAATACGGGAGGCTTGCGCGAGTTCAATCGTATCGCCCAGCATCTGGTTTCATCCAATGCTGAAGGGTATGAAGAAGCCTATCCTTCTTTCTGGCTTTACGAAACATTGAAAAAGGACCTTACGACTGACGGTGAATATAGTGACCGTCTTTATTCTACTATCGTATTCAACGATCCGAAAACAAAAACATTCTACATGAAGGATGGAGAAGGTTTCCTGGATTATCATAAAGACGGGGAAATCTTCTGGAATAAATTCACCAGTTGGGACCCTTCACTCAGCTCCTATTGGACACAAAGTGCCTTTAATATGCCTGTTGTACGGTATGCCAATGTATTATTACTTTATGCCGAATGCCTCAATCACCGGGGAGCAACGGCCGAAGCCATTGGATATATCAATCAGGTTCGCGCTCGTGTTAATGTTCCGCCATTATCAAACACGATGTCCAAAGACCAGGTATTGAAACACCTTCAGGATGTTGAACGTCCCTGTGAGCTCGCATTGGAAGGCGATCGTTGGTACGACCTGATTCGCTGGGGTATTGCCGGACAGGCCTTGAGAGAACACAATAAACCATATGTAGAAAACTTTGTGGAAACCAAACATCTTTTATTCCCGATCCCACACAACGAATTCCTATTGAATCCGGATTGGGAACAAAATCCCAATTATGGGAAATAATGTAAAAATGTAAACAAGTAGTCAAAGGAGTCAGAGTAGTTATTCACTTTGACTCCTTTTCCCAAATAGTTTCTTATATTTGTGACTTTCGACCTAATTATTCATCATGTAATATCTAAAGTATGAAAAGCATGTCAAGAAGAACCGCAATTAAGACTGTTTTGGCCGGAAGTGCGGCGGCCGCTGTATCGGGAGTCGCGAGTGCAACGCCATTCGCCTCCGGAGTATCCCAGGCAAATTCTCCGCTGAAAGGAAATATCCGTCATTCGGTAAGCCGTTGGTGTTTCGGAAGAATACCGATGGAAGAGTTCTGTGTTGCCTGTAAGAAGATAGGGATTGAATCCATTGAACTGCTCGATCCGGCCGACTGGCCCGTTGTTCAGAAGCATGGATTGACCGTAGCTATGGCACAAGGAGCCGGACTGGGTATCGACCGGGGTTTTAATGATCCCAAACTGCACGACGAACTGGTAGAAAGTTACGAAAAAGTGATCCCAATGGTTGCCGAAGCCGGATTGACCAATCTGATCTGTTTCTCCGGGCGTCGCAATGGGGTGACCGACCTGGAAGGATGGCAAAACTGCGAAAAAGGCCTGGCACGTTTGATCCCTACGGCAGAGAAATACAATGTCGTTCTGACTATGGAATTGTTGAATACCGTTGGCCATAAGGACTATCTTTGTTCCCGAACCTATTGGGGGGCCGAGCTTTGCCGCCGCCTGGGTTCCGAAAACTTCAAGCTGCTTTATGATATCTACCACATGCAAATCATGGAAGGCGATATCATCAACAATATACGCAAGTACCATCAATATTTCTCCCATATCCATACCGGAGGGAATCCCGGCCGTAACGAGATCGACGAACGCCAGGAGATTTATTACCCGGCAGTAATGAAAGCGTTAGTGGATGTGGGCTACAAAGGTTTTGTCGGCCAGGAGTTCGTACCTAAAGACGAAGACAAATTGGCTTCCCTGGAGAAATGTATTCGTATTTGTGACGTCTGATCGGCCCTAATCCAATGCCTGAAAGGCGGCGGCATTCAACGTATGTAATTAATATACGGATAGTATAGACCAGGTAGATCATCACGGGTATACGATTTGAAATTCAGTAATAGTCAAGTCGATACAATTCGTGCCGATCTATTTGGTCTATAGTTTTTTCTCGTCTGCCAAGATCACCCCATAAAGTTGATAAGCTTGGCAAGCTTTTGCCATGCCGTTGGCAAAGTTTTGCCACCGTGCTGGCAAAGTATTGCCATGCCGAGGACAAAGTTTTGCCACCTTCATGGCAAACCTTTGCCAACAAGTGTTCCACAAAAAAAAGGAGGGGGATAGCGGTAATTGCTACAACTTTCTAATCTAAATAGAAATCTCTGAAATTATATGCACCGTTTTCTTCTGTTGAAATGATTACATCACCATCATATATGAGTGCCGAACGTGTTATTCTTGATTTAAAAATGGCCAAATCGAAAGTGAAACTTTATATTTGGCAAATATACAATTTTATTTTGTTATACTAATATGCAACACCACCAATTCCGAGACGGTCCCTACCCGGTAGGGCGGGCCGGCGATGCCGATGCCGGAAGAGACATAGAACTGGCTATTGCCTTTGCGTGAGTAGCCATACGGATTTTCATAGATCAATTTCATGAGTAAAGGGTAGGGCCATATCTGGCCATAGTGGGTATGACCATATAGGCCGATATCCGCTCCGTTCATTGCCGTTTCGGCAAACGACCAGGGCTGGTGATCGAGTACGATCGATGGCTTTGAAGAATCCAGGTCTTTCATCAATGTGCGCAGGGGCTTTCGCTTTTTCTGGATATAATCATCACGGCCGACCAGATAAAACGTTGAGTCGGGCATAACGACTGAGTCGACCAATAGGATTGCTCCTGTTTTTTCCAACCAGCGGCGTTTGGCATGGCGGTTAGCCCGGTATTCATGGTTCCCATTGACAATATAGGTGCCCAAAGGCGCTTCAAGTTGTTGCAGGTCTTCTTCTATTTTCGCCTGCTCGGCGAAGCGGGATTCGTAATCCATAATATCGCCGACCAATACGACCAGATCCGGATGCTGGGCGTTACTCATGGCGACATACTTCTGAACCATCTTTTTCCCAATCATCTCCCCGATATGTAGGTCGCTCATCATCACGATCCGCAGGCTGTCACGTCCCTCTATCGTTTTGGGCACCGTCATATAGACATGCGTCACCACCGGATGCATCACCCGGCCGTAGGCATGCGCCATCAATAATACGGTTCCGAGGGAAATAACGACAAAGCAGGTCGCTTTAGTTCGTTTCCAATGATGCGTCACAAATGTTGGGAACCAGGGATAAAGCCTGTTTGTGAATCGAAGCAATTCGAGGAAGAGGATCGCCATCGTTATATAGAGCGAAGCGATATACCAGGTATTGCAATAATACAGGATAAAGATAAAGACATCGTCGGGCAGGATGCGATGAAAGAAAAAGCCGGTCAGGAAAATAAGTAATTCAATGGCAAAGAATAGTAGATAAGGGATACGCCAGCTTTTCTTTGCCGGTATAGCCTGATACCCCCTCCAGAAAATGAAGGGGGTAAGTATCAATTGCCCGAATATAGACTGCAGAAAGACCTTCATAGAAAGAGAATGAAGAATGTCTACATTCTACATTATTATTGGGGGTAGCCTACCGGGTTGTTCATTAACAGCAATTGGTTGTCGTTTAGTTTTAAGGCTTTCCGGAGAACATCCTGATCCATGGTGGCACGGGGAACGGTGGCCAGGCCAAGTCCCGTGCAGGCCAGGTTGATATTCTGGCAAACGATACCGACATCGACCGAAGCCATCAGTTTCGTCCTGTCGGAAGCCGGATCGCCCAGGCGGGCCAGGTCGGCAACCAAGACCAGGCTGACCGGCGCTTCTTTGGCAAAATCCTGTGGCCCGGCTACAGCGGCCCGGTAGTCACCAGCCGTGACAGGCTTCAGGGCATGTTCTTTTGCGTCGTACAGGTATGCACCTGTTTTCATTACCACATACACATCGACTTCTTGTCGGTTCATCGCCGACGGAGCCGTGCGTTTCCCATCCGGACGGTTAATCCCGTTTGCCGCCCAAAGCAGATCCGACAGGTCTTGCGCAGCCAGCTCTTTGGCGGCATACTCACGGATCGACTGACGGTCGTTAAGTACTTTCATTACTGCTTCCCCTTTTGTTTTGTTGGGAGCGTTCAACTTAATCATCTTTAACTCTTGTGCTTGCATCGTTATAGCCATTAATAACGTAATAATAACAAATACTGAACGTTTCATATCAAAATGGTTTTTACGCTTTTTATACAAATGTAGAGGATTTAAGTATTTTTCAAATAGAAGGATACATTTTTTATGCTTCTTTATAAAACAAGGCGTTCAGGTCAATTGGTTTATCCATTACTTTTGCGCCTTACGATCAATTCGTAAGAACCATACTCATATTGAATTCGATGAAAGAGAAACTGATGAATTTCTTACTGGTACTATTCCTTACTGTACCGGTGTATGCACAAACAAACAGTGCAGTGTCCTATACTATTAAAGGACAAGTGATTGACTCCCTTGCTAATGAGACTGTTCCCTATGCAACATTGAACATCGTGTTGGCAAATGCTCCCCAGCAATCTGTAAAGATGTTGGCTTGTGATGATGACGGTAAGTTTGAAACTACCTTGAAGGCTCCGGGCAATTATGTCCTGATTACCCAATATGTAGGGAAAGTTCCGGCTCATAAATCTTTTACGGTTAAAGAAGGAGATAAAACGGTCGACCTGGGCCAAATCATGATCTCCGACGATACGCAACGGATTGCCGAGGTGACTGTAACGGCTCAGAAGCCCCTGGTCAAGGTAGAGATCGACAAGATCGTCTATAGCCTGGAGGACGACCCTGAGGCGCAGACGAATAATACGTTGGATATGTTACGCAAGGTTCCGATGGTCACCGTCGACGGCGAAGACAAGATACAACTGAAGGGATCGAGCAATTATAAGATCTACCTGAATGGGAAGCCTTCGAATATGCTTTCTTCGGATAATGCTTCGGATGTATTGAAGAGTATGCCGGCCAGCTCGATCAAGAACATCGAGGTGATCACCGACCCGGGGGCGCGTTATGATGCCGAAGGCATTGGTGGGATCATCAATATCATCACCACTAAGAATGCCTTGCAAGGCTATACCGGAACGGTCAATGCAGAAGTTTCTTCTTTCGGTTCGTTCCGTGGGGGAGGTTATTTCACGACGAAGATTGGCAAGGTGGGACTGACGGCGAATTATAACTACATGGATTTCAAAAGGCCTTGGAGCGACTCGGAATCTTACCGGGAAAACTATGGCGATTTTGCCAGTCAACTGACCCAGACCGGTCGGAGTAAAAGCAAAGGCCCGCGCCAGTTCGGTTCTTTCGAGTTCAGCTATGAGATCGATACCCTGAACCTCTTGAGCATCAACGCAAATATCTGGGGAGGAAGCAACACCAGCACCTCGGAGATGTCTGCCGTACAGACCAGTGCGGATAACCCGTTATGGAATTATCAGTATGATCGGCACAGCAAGACGAAATTCGAATTCGGTTCCGTCGATGTCGGCCTGGACTATCAGCATTCGACCCGGAAGAAAGATGAACTGTTGACTCTTTCATATAAGTTCAGCAATTCGCCCAATAACTCGGAAGGGCATACCTATCTTCATAATGTGATCAATTATTACGATTCCATCGCTTATCCGCGTTGGAGTATCAACGACGCATATACCCGTGAGCATACGGCACAGGTGGATTATACGACACCGACATTCAAGGATCAGACGCTTGAAGCCGGTTTGAAGTATATCATGCGGCAAAGCGACAGTGAGACAAAAGAGCGGATCCTGAATGAAGAAACGCAGCAATGGCGGGATTCTCTACGTCCGATGCGCGACTTCAAGCATACCCAGCATATTTATTCTGCTTACCTGTCGTATGCGATGAAGTTCAATAAGTTTGGGGCGAAAGTAGGGGTACGCGCCGAAGGTACAGCTCTGAAAGCTAAATTCGCTGATACGCCGGAAGCGAACTTCGACACGGACTATTTCAACCTCGTGCCCAATGCCACGTTGTCGTATCAGATCAATATGGCGCAGCAGTTACGCCTGGGATACAATATGCGTATTCATCGTCCGGGTATCTGGCATTTGAATCCGTATGTCAACCGCGACGACCCACAGTTTATCTCCTATGGTAACCCGAACCTGCGGCCGGAAAAGAGCCACGGGATCAACTTCAATTACAGTATGTTCACCCAGAAGTTCAACTTCAACGCAAACCTGAGTTATCACTTCGTCAACAATTCGATCGAACGGTATTCATTCAAGGATGAAGAGACGGGCGTGAACGTGTCGACCTACGACAATATCGGTAAGAACCAAAGCATCGGTATGTTCCTTTATGGCCGTTGGAATCCGGTTCCTTTGTTTAATATCTCTTTGAACGGAGGTATGGATTATACCGATATCAACGGCGAAGACTGGGGCATGAGCAATAGCGGTTGGAGCGGACGTTTGTTTGCCAACGCTCAATTCAACCTGCCGAAAGACTTCAATATCAACCTCAATGGCGGGTACTTCAGCCCGTGGATACAGTTGCAAGCCAAACAGAGTGGTTACTACTTTACCGGTATCTCGGTAGGCAAAGGATTTATGAAGCGCAAACTAAACGTGCGCCTCTCGTGCCAGAGCCCGTTCGAGGAGAACTTGAAATTCAAGAATACGACAACTGCTTCTTCGTTCTATTCGCGGAGTACGTCTTATATGCCTATGCGGGAAGTGCGCCTGAGTGTAAGCTACCGCTTCGGGACATTGAAAGACAGCATCAAGAAAGTACGCCGCGGTATCACCAACGATGACACCAAAGGTGGCGGAGGCGACACCGGCGGCGGTGGTGGCGGCCAGACGATGTAAGCTTCCTAAAGCTCTCCTCCTTTGAAAAGGAGGAGTACGGCGAGGTACGAGCCGGGAGGAGGTTAGACTCTTTAAGAGTTTATTAATTAGAAACATAAGAATCTAACCACCTCCCCCTCTCTTCGTTCGGGTACTCCTCCTTTTCAAAGGAGGAGAGCTTTAGGAGCCTTTTGATACACCCTCAGCTTTAGCATACTATTATGTAAACCCCAGCTTTAAGATACTATTGGGTTAGCCCCAGTTTTAGGACCTTTTGATACATCTCTCATTACTTTTTTTAGTACTTTTACCGGGAATAAGCCATAGATAAGCCATGAGCGACCGGAAGACCACACACAAACGACGCATTGATTACCTGCAAGGGGTTCTTTTTATTGCCGGTAGTTTTCTTTTCATACAGGTGAATTACCGTTACTGGTATCATTTTATGGAGCAGTATGTGTTGTTCCGGACGACTCCGTTTTATTTCTTCGGTTTGTTGTCTCAGCCCGGGGGTTTCAATGCCTATCTTTCGGAGTTCCTGATGCAGTCGTTCTATTTCCCTTTGGGGGCGGCATCGGTCATTGCTTTACTCTTTGGGGGAGTCGCTTTTTTGTATTATCTTTTCCTGCGGCGGATCCAAAGGGAGGTTTCCCTGTTTGGAGCCTTACTTCCTGTATTCTTGTTCTGGCTCTTTCCGGTAGAGACTCTGGCTCCTCTTTTAGCGTTGGTTTTTGCCTTTTCATCGGTGCTTTTATATACTTCGATCCCGAAGAAGAATCTGCGATATCTGGTTGGGATACTACTGATCGGCGTCAACTATTTCCTGGCCGCTCCGGCTCATCTGGAGCTGGCGATACTTATTGGCATTTTTGAGTGGGTCAAGGGAGAAAAGGGGAAAGTCTGGATTGCCCTGGTGGCGATCGGCTGGAGTGTGTTGCTTCCCGTATTGGCCATGCATACGGTTTATGTTATTCCGCTGCGCGAGGCTTATTTGAGTAAACATCTGTATCATCCCGAATATCCGATCCCGTATGCTTTCTGGCTGATCGGGTTGGCTTTCCCGGTAGGGGCGATATTGCTGTATGGGTTGAGGAAAAAGGCCGGAGGCGGTGGCAAGGTAAAGGCGGTTGTATCGACCGGCCTGTTATTTGTCTGTATGGCCATTGGGATAGGCTGGGGCAAACATCCGATGGAGCAGGCGTATCGCTACGACTACTATGCGCGACAGGGGCAGTGGCAGGCGATCGTCACCGAGGCGCAAAGGACAGGGGTGCACGATAAGGATGCTTTGGTTTATACGCATCTTGCTTTGTCGCGGACCGGGCAGTTCAATGAACAGTTCCTGCAACTGCCGCAGATTGGCGAAGCGGGCTTTATCCCTCAGGACCCGAAGAGCCGGTTGGGATTGATCGAAGCCGCGGAAGTGGCCTGGCAGCTGAATCATATCAATAGCGCGCAACGCTTTGCTTTTGTTGGCGTGTTGAGTTCGCAACGGTGCATACAGCCCCGGCTGATGATGCGGTTGGTAGAGACTTACCTGGTGAATGAAGAGTATAAAGCGGCAGAGAAATACATCACGATCCTGGAGTCTGCCCCGTTGTACCGTTCCTGGGCGCGGAGTCAACGTCGGTTCCTGGATCCGGCGACGGCAGCGGAAACGCCATGGATCGCCGAGCGGAGGGCTTTGCGCTCCGTTACGGACAATAACTTCGACCTGACGGTTAATTTCTCGAACGCACTGGCTTTTCAATTGGACGACCATCCGGACAATCGGGCGGCCTTCGAGTATGCTATGGGTTACCTGTTGGTTCGGAAAGACATACCGACTTTCATGCATTATATGGAGTTACTCAGAGATAATGGCAAAGCTTTTCCTGTCGTCTATCAGGAAGCGATCTGTTTGTTCTTCAGCACGATGAAAAGTGATCCGGAGGCTTTCCGTTCGTTTCCGATCGATAAGGAGGTCTACAGCCGTTTTATCTCGTTCGTGCAGTCGGCACAGAAAGTGTCACCTGCCATTTTGAAGCAACAATACGGCGATACTTATTACTATTATGCCCAATTTGCCCCCACGCTTAAATAGAAGATCCAGATGAAAAGAGTCATACTATCCACGTTCGTTTTATTTATCCTGTTGACCGCCTGCAATCGGCCACAGGGAATGCCTACGGAGAATGTCGGTGAACGACAGGCGATGCCGGTGATCTTCCCGGACTATACCGAGGTGACGATCCCGTATAATATCGCTCCGCTTAACTTCCGGATCGAAGGCGAAAAGGAGAACGTTTATGTTCACGTCAGCGGTAATATCACCGGTGAAACCGTCGTTTTCGAAGGGAAAGCCTCCATTCGTTTCAACGAGAAGAAATGGAAACGTTTGCTTGCGGGTAACAAAGGCGGTTGGCTTACGGTGGCGGTCTATACCGAGGAGAAAGCGGCCTGGAACCGTTGGCAACCGTTCCGTATCTATATCAGCGACAAGGCTATTGATTCGCATCTGGCCTACCGTTTGATCGAACCCGGCTACAAGAAATGGCATATCATGGGGCTTTATCAACGCGATCTGACTTCTTTTCGCGAGAAAACTATTATCCGCAACGATATGGTTGGCTACAACTGTATCAATTGCCATAGTTTCTGTGGGGGCGACCCGGAGCAGATGATGTTTCACATGCGTGCGGCCAATGGGGGGACCTATATACTGCAAGGGGGAGAGATCGAGAAGCTATATACGAAGACTGATAAAACGATTAGCCACCTGACCTATCCCTACTGGCATCCGTCGGGCCGGTATATCACGGCTTCGGTGAACGATATCAAGCAGTTTTTCCATGCCGTGAAAGAGAAAAAGATAGAAGTGTTCGATTTGGAGTCGGATGTGGTGGTGTACGATATCGCGAAGAGAGAGATTCTGTCCGGTGCTTCGTTGATCACACGGGATGCTTTTGAGACGTTCCCTTCTTTCTCGGCTGATGGGCAGTGGTTGTATTTCTGTAGCGCTCCGGCGAAGAAGATGCCCGACCACTATGCCGAGGTCCGGTATAATCTCTGCCGCGTGGCATTCGACGCGGAGAAAGGAGAGATCCGTATGCCGGTGGATACATTGGTACGTGCCGACAGCCTGAGCGCTTCTTTCCCGCGCATCTCTCCCAACGGGCGTTTTATGATGTACACCGAAACGGCTTACGGCCAATTCCCGATCTGGCATACGGATGCGGAGATCCGCATGATCGACCTGGAGAACAATCAAGCGGTCGATATGACGGCGTTGAACAGCAGCGACACCGAGAGCTATCACTCGTGGAGCAGCAACAGCCATTGGGTCGTTGTCAGCAGCCGACGCGATAACGGGCTTTATACCCTCCCCTACCTTTGCCATATCGGGGTGGACGGTCAACCCGCCAAACCTTTCCTGATGCCACAAAAAGATCCCGACTACTACGATCACCAGCTCTATTCGTACAACCTGCCTGAACTGATACAGGGAGAGATTACCACCAGCCCCTACAAAATCCAACGGTCGGCACTCAAGGACAAAGCGATACCCCTGCATTGATCCGCATTTTCGGTGGCGTTCCCTACTCCTTCCAAAAAAGCGACTCTCTATACACATCTCCGACGCTCGCCCTGAAAGGGCAATGAGCGCTGAAGGCGCGTTAGCCCCCAGCCCGGGGCCAGCAGGCCGTTAGGTCTGCGCCACCCCGGGTTAAGGATGAATAAAAACGGTGGTGTGTGTGCGTGGGAGCCGACCCAGGGTGGCGCAGAGTTTCACTCTGCTGACCCTGGGCTGGGGGCTAACGCGCTTTCAGCGCTCATTGTCCTTTCAGGACGACTGGTGCAGCGACTTAATACACTCCAAAGAGGTATATAGAAAGTAGTGCCAAAAAAGGCCGGCGGAGTTTTCCAAAAGGCTGCCGGAGTTTTCCAAAAGGCCGGCAGGGTTTTCTAAAAGGCTGCCGGCCTTTTGGCAATCTCCGGTGGTTTTTGCAATGGAAGAGGCAACTTTTTGTAGTCAAATGGAGAATGTTAACAAACGCAAACGGCCAACAGTGGTAAACCTATCACCCAAAACAGTTTTTCGTTTTTTTACTTACATCATACAGGATTTTCAATTGTTTTCCGGCTCTCACATTTTATTATACAACTGATTCATAACGATATAGAAAATCCTGTATGATGTAAGTAAAAAAATGAAAAACTCATTTCAGAGACGCTTTTACGTCATTCTCTTCCTCCTGGGACCGACGGCTGGTCGATAAAGATCAGGATATCGTACTCCGAAGAGAGCAGCGAGCGGGTGAATTCGGTTGTTGTTTTTATCGCTCCCAACTCGCGGAAGCGTGCCGGCCGGCGCAGCCATTCGCTATCGGGGGAGATGTCTTTACGTACCTCCCGCAGATCGATCAGAAAGAGCGGTTCGTTCAATTGCCGGAAGTAATATTCGTACGTGCCCGGATAGGCTTTCAATAGTTTTTGCTTCCCGGAGGCATAGCTCGTGCCGGTGAAGGCATGGTAGGTTCCTTCGTTAAAGGCAAAAGCGACCGAAACGTACGCCTCACCCAAGCGTTCATCTAACAGGACGCCCAGGCTATTGCCGTTTTTCCGGATGATCGGGTTAGCCGAATAGAGTACCATGCGCTGGTCGGGGGTATGTTGCATATATCGAATGACCTCGTCTATGTTATAATCTGCCAAATCTTCTCTCCACCAAACTTTTACCATTTGCTGTTCCAGGGATACAGTGTTCTGCACCAGCCATTCTCTTTCTTCGGCATTCGTGATATACTGACGCACATACGCCGCGATTTGCAGGAGATGCTTCCGAATCAATTCTTCTTTGGACATGCGTCCGGCAAAAGCGAGGAGGAACGCGTCCAGTTCCGCTTTGGCCTTGGGATACGGTTCCAAGGCTTTCAATAGTTCCACATAGGCCGCATTGACGGGATAGCCTTGAAAGGAACTCCATAGAAGCCGGGGCGAGTCGCCGTTGAACTCCTCGATCCATCGGGTCAATGCCTGGAAATCCCAATAATTGACTTGCATAGGCACCGGGGGCGTATACCGGTTCACGCGATATGCCCGGGAGTTACCCCCTTCGATCGTCAGGAGATTAAAGCCTTCCTGTTCGACCAAGGCCTGCGTGATGCGGTGGCGTAACCGGTTATTCTCGTAAGAGCCGGAGGTCACTCCGCCCAGGGCAACGATAGAGGCGCCTTTCAGGCTGTCGAACAGGGGTTGCAGATCTTCGGTATCGGTGCCCGGATCGATCGTCCGGAGCGGATGGATATGGGCACGCAGCCATTCGATCTCTTCGGCAGTAGGTTCAGCCGGCAGATCAGCGTCTCTCAGGCGTTTGCCGTCGATACGGATCTCGAAATCATCGAACCAGGCGGTTCCCCTACCCGACATCATACCGGAGAGATAGACCTCCGTCGCCGTCGAGTCGACCGCGCATTCCACCGTCAGGCGGGTCCAGCCTTTGGTCGCCCGCAAGCCCGAGGCCGGATCGTTCACCTCCTGGACCAAAGTATCACGCAGGATCGACAAGACCAACCGGGCATATTGTGTAACCGATTTGGTCTTTACCATCGCGCTGACCTCCAACCGCTTGCCCCGCACCAATTCGCCGGGCAAAGAAAGGGAAAAGACACCCGCAGCCAAGGAGTCGTTCTCCGCGAACCATTTCAGATCAGGCTTCTCACTATGGATACGCAGGCACTTCCCGCCCTCTTCGGCATTAGCCACCCATTTGATAAAGTACCCGCCCAGGTCCTGGTACTGCCAACTGTATGGGATCTCCGATCCCTCTATCCCTTTCTCAAAATCCAGATTACAGTATACAGGCGATTGGACCGTAAAAAGATTACAGCTACACAACAGCCAACCAGCCACTACCCAACAATTCACCAGATAGAATAAACTCCTTCTCATCTCATCAATTTAAAATCAAGCCTTAAAGATAAGAAAATTTAGCGGGTGAACCTTTTTCGTTTCACAGGTCTCGTCATTTTATATCCACCTTCTCGATTTTCCGAACAATTCCTCCATCGGCGGTGATTCCTTCAATAATAATGGAATAACTGCCCCTCTGGTCTGCGGTATAGAATTTAAAACCGGCATTCCCCTCTTCATCTGTCCGTAGATCAGGCTTCCAGAAGAGGGTCGTACGCAAGTCCGGAAGAGACGAACTCCTCTGTTGCGGCGTATCATAAACAGGAGTATAAAATTCTATGGCATGCTGATAGCCTAATGGCGTATAGTTGATCTTATTATAGATAGGGTGTTCGGCATCTTCAGGTGTCCATTGTTTGGTAATAAAATTGACCACACCATTCATACCCCGCTTTCCCCAGAAAGCGGTCTCGGCAGCCAATCTATACACTTCTATACGTTCCACGTCCTGCACATGTAAGATATCAAATGGACTCATATAAGACGGTACATCATTGATCAGAATAAGTGCCGGAAGTTCTTCAATAGCTCCGGATCCTTCGCCCCGTATATCCTCAATATTCATTATCGTACCTGTCGCACGAGCATATATTTTTCCCTCAGAAACGCGCACTCCGGGAATCCCCAGAAATAAATCTTCCAATCTAACGGGTTTCTTTCGTTCGATCAGCTCGGGACCAATCGACACGAGAGCTTGAGGGTGTGCCGTTTCAAAAATACGCTTCGTTTTTTTGGCTACGGTAACACTTATTTCTCCCAGTTGGATCTGCCACATATTCCCGGCAGCCTCGAGACGTTTCACATAAGCCTGCGAGAACACATAGTTTGAGGATTGCGGAATATATCCGTCTTTCTTTGCAGTCGGATAACAGATACTGTCGATATTCAATTCCACCCAGTCGCCCCCTTTTATATTCAACGCGTGTAATACGTACTCCGTAGCATCCGGCAATTCGAAGCCTTCCAATGAAAAACGTCCGTTTTCATCGGCGCTTGTTTCGTCTGTAAACCAACCGTCCTCATCGGCCGTAAGAGCCATAAACGCGATCTGTGCATGAGGCACTGTTTTGTTGCTTTTTACTTTGTTTACTGTTCCGCTGATTCGCTGACCGGTTTCAAAAGGGATAAGCGGATGAGTATATTCTCCCTGCAATACTTTGGATAAATCATAACGCCGCCATCCCTGGGTCATCATCAACAGATCTAACGCATTGGTTGCCTTTTTCTCTTTCTGCAGATAGAAGCCGGGAGATTCGATATGTCCTTTCAGCTCTGTCGATAACAAAAGGGTAGAGAGCATATCGTAGTCGGAACCTGCCGGCACGTCCAGATCATCGGTAATAGCGACCGAGAGATCACCGACCAGCGGATTACCGTTGAAATCGGTCAGTTGCAACGAAATATTGACAGGCTCCCGGGTCGAATAAACCATTTTATCGGTTTGTAATTCGATATGGGTTGAATCATTCCCAAAGTTAAAAGCCAACCGTTCACTGATGGGATTATGTTGCTGATCGAGTAATACGATTTGTAGAATGCCCGAAGGAAAAACATCGTTTGAAAAAGAGATAAACTCTTTCCGAAAGTCCCATTGGCCAAAATGAAAAACCATGCCCCGGCAATGAATCAGCAGATAAAGCGGAGATTTATTTTTCATCGCCGCAGATTGCACGACCTTAACATGCAGATTCTTTTCCTGCCAGGTGGTCTGTAAGCTGTATCCTTCGATAACCTTCGGCAGGTCAAACCGTTTACGAACACCGTTACTGCCTATACATTCCGCATAATAACGTTTTCCAGCCTTGGGGAGAATAGCAAACATGCCCATCCCCGCATGCTGGGTAGTCAGCTCATGTACAGGCGTTCCGTCTTCCTCATACACCATACCTTGTATGGGTTCTGAAAGTCCTTTGTCGTTTATCGCTTTAAACGCCACCCGACACAAAACACCATCCAATATATAACCCCCTTCAGGAAGAAAAGAGACGGAAAAGTTTTTACTGGCTGCGGCTGATTCTTTGGTCTGGTCTTTATTTAAGCCGATGTAGACCGGCTTACGAAAGAAGTATTCACTCCCTAAGTTTTCCATGTACCGGGTGTACGCCCTGAGGGTATAACTACCGTCGACTAAATTCTCAGGGAGTGGAAGACAACCCGAGTAGTTTTGCTCCACGGGATGGATACTTACCCGGTTGACCACAGAATCGGTCTGATTGATTAATTCCACATAAATATACCGGCTCCCAAAAGAAGGAATATGCGTAACGGCATCGACCAGGTAAGCTTTAAACCAAATCGAATCCTTAGGCATATAATAATCCCTGTCGGTATGTAAGTGGAGCTTCTCTTGCGGATAAAGCTCCATCTGTTGAATTAGTTTTTCCTGCACATCCGGCATTTCACGGTTTTGCGCATGGGACAGGCTATAACTACCGACTAAACATATAAAGATCAACACACACACTATCTGCTTTCTCATAAGGTTTAATAAATTATAGGTTTCAAACACAACCACAATATCCTCTTTTTCTTTTAGAAAAACGGTATCCCGTATGTCATAAAGAGTATCACAAACAACATTTAACCACTTTTTCAAAGACAAGGACAATTACATATACAAAAAAGTGTGGAGAGGAAGCGACTCTCTCCACACTACAAGTGAGAAGAGCATTAACGAAAATATCGTTAAATCTCTACTCCGACATATTGTTATTATTATTATTATTATTATATTTGTAATGAATCTACTGAGTTAGATTTCGGGACTGGGGTGTCCTCGGTCGGAAAAGGGTCAAAAGTTTTTACTTATTGACTCTTTTTTCTTTATGGGAAAACCTTTAATCCATGCAGTCTTCCTTTGTCTTTATAAATTTTATCTTTGATTACGTCATAGGCAGGATTAGCGGCTTTGGGATCAAGAACATGCCTCGTTATCGGATAAGCAATAAGATCAGCGACCTGCGTACCGAGAATATCATCTGATTTTGGTATGAACTTAAAAGATTTATAATAAGCCCTTATTCTTTCTTTGCTCACATAATAGGTTCCTCTATCCAAAACCTCATTATAATAGTTCAAAAGGTTCCTGTCCTCTCTTTTCCCTCTTTTCTCGGCAAAGATATGGAGAGTGATATTCGAGTCTTCTCTTTTGAAAGTATCCAATAAGAACACTATTCGCTCTATGATATATGATAATGAAACGCCATAAACATCGGACAGTTTTCCGTATGACTTAATATACTTTTCTTTTAATATGCTACAGGCTATTACCGTATAGTTAGCTCCAGCAAGAACTTTATTCAAATCATGGTAAAACGAAGCTTTAACTCCCATATCAAAAAATATCTCAAATCCCTTTTCACACTTTCGGATATCTCTGGAATGGAATATAATTTTCTTATCCTTCCAAAATTTTCTTTTTATTGCAAGGAGTAGCGGTCCCATGCCTGTTTTATATTCTGTTTCACTAACCAAAATTCCACATAAGGTAAATATTGGGAAGTTCACATCAATATTTGCCAAACTCTGATCACCACATTCATCAAGAAAAAGGTAATACTTCATATTGCTTTAACTTTTTCGCAATATACAGAGATTATTTCTAATGCGAACAAAGACTGCCGATTAGTAAGAATATACAACAAAAAAAAGTGTGGAGAGGAAGCGACTCTCTCCACACTACAAAATAGACTAATAGCTATCTAAACTTGAAAAACAGATGCAATCACTGCATCAACACGAATAATAGATTATATGATAAAAAAGTCAAAGTATGTTATATCGGTATTAGTTCCAACCTGGATTCTGATTGCCTTGCAGCGCCGGGTTTGCTTGCAGCTCACGCAAGGGGATCGGCCACAACAGGGCATGTTCGGGAATAGCACCTACGCGTGTGCTTCCGTCAGGCTTGTTCTGGATCGTGGCAGATGCCAGCGGAGTCCATTTCAATTTGCCGGAGTTCATGCCATCGGCTTCCGGATACAGACGGGTACGGCGGATATCATCCCAAATCTTGAATTCCAAGGGGAACTCATGGAAACGTTCGGTCAGGATCGACTGGATCAAGGCATCGCCTGAAGCTGTTTCGTCGGCCAAACCAGCACGTTTACGCACCTGGTTCAGGTAATCTTTAGCTTCGCTTTCATTGCCTGTGCGTGCCAGACCTTCAGCAGCAATCAGTAATACTTCAGAATAACGGAAGGTCGGCATATTGTTGTCGCCATTTTTCCCGTTGATCAGCGGTTCTTCTTCAAACCATGCCCAGTTACCGGCATTGTTCAATTCGTAATTATTGCCGTCAGCATCGGTATAGTGACGGAAGAAGAATTGCTTTTCATGTCCGCGGATATCTTCCGGCGCATAGCTGTTAAGCAGCATATCACAAGGCAGGTAAGCGTTATACAATACGTCACCACCGGGATGCAATACGCCCCATTGGAAAGCGTCTGTTCCGACTGAACGTACCGGGTAAGAGTTACCTACGTTGTAGTTGGTCTGATCGTATTCTTTGGCAAAGATGATCTCTTTCGAAGACTTCGTTGTCTTGATGATGTTGAAAGCCGAGTTCAGGTCGTCGCTGCTACCTGAAGCCTGTTCCAGTGCGTGTTGGCCACCGCTGATCACATTCTTCGCCATAGCGGCTGCCTTGCTGTAGTATTCGGCACCGCCATTCAACGGCGCGCCGGCCCACTGCAGGTAAACCCAAGCCAACAGCGTCTGTGCCATCGCCTTGGTTACATAGCAACCATTGTCATAGAACGCTTTGTTAGGCAACGCGTCGCCGGAGATGATTGAAAGCAGGTCGGCTTCTACGTTTTTGTAGATCTCATCAGCCGACGAACGTTCCACATACATCCCGTCCGTAGAAGTGTACGGCTCGCTGATATAAGGCACACCACCGTAGTCTTTCACCAGGTAGAAATAACCGTAAGCACGGAAGAACTTCGCCTGTGCCATGTAGTTATTGATCTTCGCATCGCTCAATACACCCGTCATCGTCGGGATATTAGCAATCACAAAGTTCGCGCGGGAGATCCCTTTGTAGTATTCATGCCACAATTTATATGACGCGCCATCGAAAGCTTCGACATTGAAGTTACAGCCTTCGGAAGCGGTCGTGAAGATCCGGTCTTTGCGTTTGTCGACAAACAGACCTGACATCACCCCACCCCACATGGTGGCTTTCGGTGTCCAACCACCATCCACGTCGGTATTGTGCAGGTAAGGAACTCCACCATAGTAGAGCGCGTTCACAGCCGTTTGCGCATCCGCTTCGGTCGCCCAGAATTGATTGGATGACTTGGCATCCAGTGGCTTTTCTTCCAGAAAACTATCACATGAACTCATCACTAAGGAGAGAGTCACCATGCAAAAGATGTATTTGAATATATGTTGCAATTTCATAAGTTTATACTTTTATTATTGATTGCTTGTATTAAAATGTCAGATTAAGACCGAACGTGAATGTTCTCGGTTTCGGATAAGCAAAGAACTGGCGGTTAGCCCCCCATTTGTTGCTTCCCAAACGTGTTGAACCATCGGGATCGTATCCTAAATAATCAGAAGCGGTGATCAGGAACGCGTTGTTCACACTACCGTACAGACGTAAGCCACCCAGACCTAATTTCGCCAACGTTTTATTGTCGAAGGTATACCCTACCTGGATCAGGTTACCCCGCAGGTAAGCACCATTGGCAACCCAAGTATCATCCGCCTGGTTGTTAGATCCCTGTCCGAAGTTGTTCAGACGAACAGCCTGAGCCGTTCCGGTCGGGTTCTTCGTCGGATGCCAGGCTTCCTGGTAGAGACGGTCGAGACCGCTGGTGAGGAAACGCGCTTCGGTAGAGTGGAAGAACTCTTGCATAATGTCTGCACCCCAAGAGAATTGCAGGTCGACAGTCAAGTCTAAGTTCTTATAGTTGAACGTATTGATAAATGAACCCATCCAGTCGGGCAAACCGTTACCCAGGATTTCACGTTGTTTGTAGGTTACTTTCTCACCTACAGTCGACGGGATATTCATCGTTGCCGCATCCCAGTTACCCGGGATACCATCGTAGATACCGGCACGTTTGTAACCGTAGAATGTAGAAAGCTCTTCGCCTTCACGGATCAACATTTCATAACCCACGAAACCGTCGGTCAGGATCTGACGTTTGCCGGTAGCGGCGTCAACAGAAGAACTTTCGTCCAGTTTTTCAACCTTGTTTTTATTGAAGCTCAGGTTCAAGGTCGTGTTCCAGCTGAAATCACGGCCCTGGATCGGATACGCGTTGATCAATAAGTCAAGACCGCGGTTTGATACTTCCCCTACGTTGTCGGTAATCGTCGTATAACCGGTAGATTCGGGAACCGGACGGCTCAACAACAGGTCGGTCGTATATTTATAGTAGTACGACAGTTCCATGTTCAAACGGTTGTTGAACAGACCCAGGTCAACACCTACGTCGAACTGGCTGGTCTTTTCCCATTTCAGGTTCGCGTTAGGCATCTTGTCCAGATAAGCCACGTTCTGCAAAGCACCACCGATAATGGTTGTACCCTGGCTTACCGTTGCCAATGAAGCGTATGTACCGATTTCAGAGTTACCGGTCAAACCGTAAGAAGCATGCGGTTTCAATTTGCTGATCACCGGATGATCTTGCAGGAATGCTTCGTTCGACGCCATCCAGCCCAAACCAACGGATGGGAAGAAGGCATACTTATTGTTTTCCCCGAACTTGGAAGATCCGTCGTAACGACCGGTTACCGTAGCCATATACTTGCTGTCGTAAGAATAAGCCGCACGCAGATAGTAAGAGTTCATCGCCCATTTGTCGTAGTCGTTGCCTACCGACGGGCGGTCGATACCGCTACCTAAGTTGTAGTATCCGTAGAAGTCGTCTTCGAAGTTCGACTGAGAAGCAGTCAGTTTGGTCCATTTGCGTTCGATCCATGACAAACCGGCCATCGCATTGATAGAGTGCTTACCGAAAACTTTGTTATAGTTCAAATAGGTTTCTTCCTGCCAATACAGTGAGCTGTTGTTTTCAGCAGCTACCTTACCGGTTGACGACTGGTTGATCATCGGACGCGGAGTAAACGGCGTATATTCAGCCTTGCGGTAGTTGTTGTAGTCGATACCCAACTGTGTTTTCAGGTCTAAGCCCGGCAACAGGTGGAACGTCAAAGCGGCATTACCGAAGATCTTCGTCTGATACGTCATCGATTCCATACGTTTCAGCAATTCCACGGGGTTACCCACACCTTCGGGGCTAAAGCCCTGTTTAGATCCATTCGGATTATTCTGATCGGTCGGGATAGACGTTGTCTTGATGATATTGGTCTGCGTATATTCGCCATCCAACATCACCGGCAGGAACGGTAATTGCTCAACCATGGTACGCAAAGCGCCCTGTCCGTAAGGGTTGTCCGATGTACGGTTACCCCAGGAGTGGTTCACCAATAAGTTCACAGCCGTAGATAACCACTTGGTGGGTTTGTCGTCGTACGACAATTTCGCATTCACACGTTTGTAGTATGAGTTATGCAGGATACCTTGTTGGTCGGTATAGTTCAGGAACGCTCCTACCGAATGGTCTTTGTCACCCCGTTGAATGCTCAACTGATGGTTGTGCGACAGCGCCGTACGCGAAGCTTCTTTCTGCCAGTCGGTATTGTACTTGGGCGAACCGTCGGCGTTGAACAGACGTTCGTCGGTAAAGATCTTCGACAGGTCAGTCGTGAAGTTCTTACCCTGGAATTCATTGGCATTTTCCAAACCTTGTTTGAAAGCACCCATCCACTCGTTGGCATCCATCAGGTCCATATAACCGGCCATGGTGCTGAGTGAAACCGAACCGTCGTACGAGATCTTGGCTTTCGAGCCGGTGTTACCACCGCGTTTAGTTGTTACCAATACCACCCCGTTGGCACCACGGGCACCGTAGATAGCAGCCGAAGAAGCGTCTTTCAATACTTCGATTGATTCGATATCATTCGGGTTGAGGAACTGGAAGTCTTGCATCACCACACCATCCACTACATAAAGCGGATTGGCTGAAGCGTTGATCGTAGCAATACCGCGGATGATCACACGCAACTCACCTCCAGGCTGACCTGTATTGGAGAAGATGTTCACACCGGCAGCCTTACCCTTCAACCCTTCCAGGGCGTTGAACGACTGTCCTTTGATAATATCCGACCCTTTAGCCGTAGAGATAGAACCGGTCACGTCCGATTTACGCATCGTACCGTAGCCCACAACGACCACTTCGTCCAGCATTTCAGAGTCTTCCAGCATGGTAACCATCACACGTGTCTGGTTGCCAACAGCTATTTCTTGGGCTTTATAACCCACATAAGAGAAAATAAGCGTCGCGTTAGGTCCTACCGAGATGGTATAATTCCCATCAAAATCGGTCACATTACCGGTGGTAGTTCCTTTTACCTGAATACTTACACCGATGAGCGGTTCATTTTGTGAATCCAATACGCGTCCGGTGACTGTCCTCGTCTGGGCGCTGGCACTAACCAATGTACATAATCCTAAAATGAACGTAATAATAGAAACTTTCATTTCTTTCATAAAATAGTTAGATTTAAAAAAATTAATAATTCGTTTTCTTTGAACTGCCGAGTTCGCATGGTCCGACAGGTTCGTCTCTTTGTTAATTCATACACTTTCACTTCTGGTCTTAATCCATAGGCTCTTTTTTAGGTTTATAATTCTTTTCATTAAGTTGTTTTCAATAAGTTTTCTTTGAGTTGTTGTTTGTTAATGTCCATTTGATATTCAGCCCAAAGGCTTTCGATTGTTACTTCCGGTCCGAAGATTGATTTCATAGCGGAATCAAAGCTCCAGATAGCGAGGTTTTTGACCGTCTGGTTGAATAGCCTGACGGTCTCCGGGTTCTTATTCAGGGTAAGCCAGTGCAGGAAGAAGCCGGTGACATGCAGTCCGTCCAGCCAATGTCCGCCGGGAGTCTGGCGATCGTTCGGATTCGAAAGGCCGGTCTGCGCCCGGACGGCAAACGCCATGCCTTGCACACAGGCGCGATACTCCTGGCTGGTTTCATACGTGCCGATGCCTCGGGGTTCGTACTGATAGGCATGGGTCAGGATATGGTACAAGACACCCCGGGTCTCCCGGTTCAAGGCGTATAACGATTCTTTCCCGATCTGTTCGATATAGCGCGAACTGTAGCGGATGGTGATCACCGGGGGCTGTCCGGACTTCTCCGAGATGCCTTCGTAGTCGTAGATATTATAATTGATCTTCTCGACTTTCGGCATGGGCTCCGAGGCGGAGGAATAGAGTATGCGGGCGACCTTACGCGCGTGATACTGTATATACGCCTCCGGATCCTGCACCAGGGTGGTGTACAGGCGATAGCCCTCACCTTCTTCGGTGATCGTAAAATCAATCTCCGGACAGGCAAAAGCTGCCCAGCCGTTGGAGACATAGTTGGTAAGGAATTGTACGCTGCCGATCTTCAACGTATCGCCGGTTGCCGTCCGGGCTTCCAATATATATTGATTATAGTTAGAAGGTTTAGCGATCGGACAGAACTTCTCCTGATAGCGGGCACAGAATGTATGATCGTTCACTTCACTGAGCAATACCCAGGTCTTCCCGTCGTAACTGCCTTTCAATGTCCAGTCGGAAGCATCGTACACGGGATCTTCTCCGCTGGAGTAGATCGTATAATTTTGTATAGGCGTGGAAAAGCGGTCTTTGAACAGCATCATATTGATCCCCGCGCGCCCGGTAAAGGCAACCGAAGGATCATTATCCAATAACGCAGGCTCATTCACGTAAGGACGATCAGCCTGGCAGGACAACAGCATCAAAGTTAACAAAGCCACAATACACTTCTTCATAAATATACTTTCGTGTTAACATAGCAACCGGGGGATTCACATTGCGTAAAAGCCGTCACATTGCAATTGCAATATTAGAGATTCACCTGCAGAAAGCTTTTATCCTAAACAGCACAACAAGTATCCTAATTGACCAAAGGTCGATCAGGATACTTTTTTGTTCATCCAGGACACTCCATCGCGCCCACAGATGCCTACAGAACGCTATTGGATATTCATCCTGAACCCAGGAGGGTGTATAGAAACGGAAGAGCAAAAAACAGAAAACAGAAGGCCAGAAAACAGCCGCCAAAAAATAACGGAGTAAGCAACTGTAAATGAGCGTAGTGTAAGGACCATTCATTTGTTGATAATTATCAACAAGTTTGTTGACAATTGTCAACAGATCTGTTGATAACTATCAACAAATGTGTTGACGGTTATCAACAAACAAATAGTCGCTTCAGTAGACAGATCTATTCATCTGTTTTGCTTTTAATACATTAGAGGCGTCAAAATTAAAGAAAGAGAGGTCCTCAATGCCAAGAAGAATTCGTAATTTTGCAGATTAAACAAACGAAGATGGTTCTGAATTATATCTGGGTCGCATTTTTTCTGATTGCCTTTATTGTAGCAGTGTGTAAGCTGTTATTCCTGGGCGATCTGGAGGTATTCAACCGGATTATCGCCGCTTCGTTCGATTCGGCCCGCAATGGTTTCGAGATCTCCCTGGGACTGACGGGTATCCTGACACTCTGGCTGGGCATCATGAAGATCGGGGAACAGGGAGGAGTGATCCAGGCGTTTGCCCGGATCGGCGCACCCGTATTCAGCAAATTGTTTCCGGATATTCCCAAAAACCATCCGGTCACGGGTTCCATCTTTATGAATATCTCTGCCAACCTCTTGGGGCTCGACAATGCGGCGACGCCGATGGGGCTCAAAGCGATGCAACAACTGCAGGAACTGAA
Source organism: Parabacteroides sp. PF5-6 (assembly GCF_029504695.1). Classification (GTDB taxonomy): domain Bacteria; phylum Bacteroidota; class Bacteroidia; order Bacteroidales; family Tannerellaceae; genus QVMG01. The sequence continues at coordinate 96,310 of NZ_JAQFIN010000006.1, read as the reverse complement.
TACGGAGAAAGAGACGGCCAGCAACGCGATGATTATGTTTCTCTGTATCAATGCTTCCGGGCTTACGCTGTTGCCGATTACCATTATGATGTACCGGGCACAACTGGGGGCAGCCAACCCTTCGGATGTCTTTCTGCCGATTATGCTGGCGACCTTTACTTCGACACTGGTTGCTGTACTGATGGTGTGCATCAAGCAGAGAATCAATATCTTACAAAGAAACTTACTCCTCTTCTTCGGCGGACTGATCGGGCTGATCGCTGGATTGATCGCCCTGTTCCACAGTATGCCCGAGGAGAAGGTGTCTTTATACTCTACATTGTTCGCTAACACATTGCTATTCACCATCATATGTGGATTTATCGTGGCAGGCATACGCCGGAAGGTGAATGTCTACAATGCCTTTATCGATGGGGCAAAGGAAGGGTTTAAGACGGCGATCACGATCATCCCTTACCTGGTAGCGATCCTGGTGGGCATCGGTGTGTTCCGTGCTTCGGGCGCCATGGATTTCCTGATCGACGGCATACGCGGCGGGGTGGCTCTGGCGGGACTGAATACGGACTTTGTGGAGGCGCTACCGACGATCCTGATGAAACCGTTGAGCGGAAGTGGGGCACGCGGCATGATGATCGATGCGATGAATACCTATGGCGCGGACTCGTTTGTCGGCCGCCTGGCCTGTATCGTGCAGGGAACGACAGACACGACCTTCTACGTGGTCGCCTTGTATTACGGCAGCGTAGCAATCAAGAACACCCGCTATACCGTCTCCTACTCCCTCTTGGCCGACCTGGCCGGAGCCTTGGCGGCGATCGGCATGGCGTATTTGTTCTTTGGGTAGACATTAATATGAATTTGATATAAGAAGGATATTGTTAATTGAAGGATATTTGAATATGCAAGAGAATACCAAATGGACATTCCTGGCTCCTCTTCTTGGATAAGAAGAGGGGGACCGCCGGCATAGCCGGTGGTGGAGCAGTTTGATCCTAATCGTATATGATCATTTTTCAAGAATTCAAACTGCCCCACCGCTGCAAGCAGCGGTCCCCCCCCTTCTTGTCCAAGAAGGGGAGCCAAGATAGTTTTAGTATCCACAAGCAAAATACAAAATCCGTGGCATCCGTGTGATCCGCGGCTAAAAGCCCTTCAATTAACAACCTATAAGTTAATTATGGCAATACATTATTATACAGAAGAGGTGAAAGCCCCGGCGATCAAGCGGCGGGCTGTAACGAACTGGATCAAAGCCGTAGCAAAGGAACACGGCTATAAAGTCGGTGAAATCAGCTATATTTTCTGTTCCGACGAGAAGATACTGGAGGTAAACCGGCAATATCTGCAACACGATTATTATACCGATATCATCACTTTCGACTATACGGAAGGACAAACGATCGCCGGCGACCTGTTTATCAGCCTGGATACCGTCAGAACCAACGCGGAGAAATTCAACTCCACCTACGAGGAGGAATTACACCGTACGATCATTCACGGCATCCTGCACCTTTGCGGCATCAACGACAAAGGACCCGGTGAACGCGCCATTATGGAGGGGGAAGAGAATAAAGCACTTAGTCAATTAAAAATTAAGAATTAAAAATTACGAATGGAACAGGGTATTTCCCCCATTCGTAATTCGTAATTCGTAATTCGTAATTCGTAATTAAAAAAAGAACAGATGTTATTTAAATACGATATCATCGTGGTAGGTGCCGGACATGCCGGTTGTGAGGCAGCGGCGGCAGCAGCCAACCTGGGATCACGCACCTTATTGATCACGATGGACATGAATAAGATTGCCCAGATGAGCTGCAACCCGGCCGTGGGTGGCATTGCCAAAGGGCAGATCGTGCGCGAGATCGATGCATTGGGCGGCTATATGGGCTTGGTAACCGATCAAACCGCGATCCAGTTTCGGATGCTGAACCGCAGCAAAGGGCCGGCCATGTGGAGCCCGCGGGCACAGAGCGACCGGGCCCGTTTCATCGATGCCTGGCGGGGTATTCTGGAACACCTGCCCAACCTGTATATCTGGCAGGACACGGTCAACGAACTGATCATCCGCGACGGACGCGTTTGTGGCGTGCGTACGGAGATGGACGTGACATTCGAAGCCGGCGCTGTGATCCTGACCAACGGTACATTCCTGAACGGCTTGATGCACATCGGACGCACGCAGATCCGCGGCGGACGAATAGCCGAACCGGCCTCCCAAGGCATAAGCGAACAGTTGATGGCGGCGGGTATGAAAGTCGAACGCATGAAGACAGGTACCCCGGTACGCATCGACGGACGCAGCGTGCATTTCGATGAAATGGGCGAACAACCGGGAGAAAACGACTTCCATAAATTCTCCTATATGGATACGTCGCGGCGGGTATTGAAACAATTAAGCTGCTGGACGACCTTCACGAACGAGACAACGCATGAGATCCTGCGCGAAGGACTGCCCGATTCCCCGCTCTATAACGGACAGATCCAAAGCATCGGCCCGCGTTATTGCCCCAGTATCGAGACCAAGATCGTGACGTTCGCCGACAAAACGCAACACCAGTTGTTCCTCGAACCGGAAGGGGAAACCACCGAAGAATACTACCTGAATGGCTTCTCCTCTTCCCTACCCCTCGATATTCAGTTGCGTGCGTTGCAGTCGATCCCCGCTTTCCGCGATATCCATATCTACCGTCCGGGTTATGCGATCGAATACGATTTCTTCGATCCGACCCAGCTCAAGCATACATTGGAGACCAAAGCGATCCGGAATCTCTTTTTCGCCGGACAAATCAATGGTACCACCGGTTACGAAGAAGCCGGCGGGCAAGGCATCATGGCGGGCATCAACGCGCATATCAATTGCCATGGCGGCGATCCGTTTATCTTGGGACGGGACGAAGCCTATATCGGCGTATTGATCGACGACCTGGTGACCAAAGGCGTGGACGAACCCTACCGGATGTTTACCTCGCGTGCCGAATACCGTATCCTGCTGCGGCAAGACGATGCGGATATGCGCCTGACGGAAAAAGCCTATCAATTGGGATTGGCCAAAACGGACCGACACGAGCTGTTGACATCAAAGATTGAACACCGGGATGCGCTCATCTCTTTCGTGGAAAACTATTCCGTCAAACCACAACACCTGAACAGCGCCCTCGAACAGGCAGGCACTACTCCCCTCGCCCGTGGATGCAAACTGATCGATTTAGTCCTGCGTCCGCAACTCACGCTGCCGCAATTGGCAGAGATGGTTCCGGCTTTACAAGCCGAACTGGATAAACTGCCGGAAACGCGCAAAGAGGAAATTGTGGAAGCCGCTGAAATCTTACTGAAGTATAGCGGCTACATCAAACGCGAACAAGTGATCGCCGAGAAGATCAACCGATTGGAGAATATCCGGATCAAAGGCAAATTTGATTACAACAGTATCCAATCCATCTCGATCGAAGCCCGGCAGAAACTAAGCAAAATCGACCCGGAAACCATCGCGCAGGCCAGCCGGATACCGGGCATATCCCCCAGTGATATTAATATCTTATTGGTACTTTTAGGGCGTTAATAAGGAAATGTTCCACGTGAAACATTCACCATGGAGAGAAAGATAAACCAACATATAAAAGATATCCTTTCGATCATTCCGGATTCGCCGGGGTGCTACCAATACTTCGACGAGAAAGGTACCATTATCTATATCGGCAAGGCGAAGAACCTAAAGAAGCGCGTCTCCTCCTACTTCAATAAAGAGCACGAGATCCGCAAGATTCAGGTATTGGTCAAGCAGATCAAAGACATCAAATACATCGTAGTCGATACGGAAGAGGATGCGCTTTTGTTGGAGAACAACCTGATCAAGGAATACAAACCGCGCTACAACGCGATGCTGAAGGATGATAAGACCTATCCTTCCATCGTCGTGAAGAACGAATACTTCCCACGCGTGTTTATGACCCGCAATATCGTCAAGGATAAATCGACGTATTACGGGCCGTATTCTTCCGCCTACTCGGCCAAATTGATGCTACAACTACTGAAAGAGCTCTATCCGATCCGCACCTGTTACCTTCCGCTCACGCCGGAGACGATCCAACAGGGGAAGTATAAAGTCTGCCTGCAATACCATATCAAACGGTGCAAAGGACCGTGTGAAGGATTACAGTCCCACGAGGAGTATCTGGAAAACATCAACCATGTCAAAGAAATCCTGAAAGGGAATAGCTCGGAGGTGAGCCAACTGCTCTACCAGCAAATGCAGAAACTGGCGGAAGAATTGCGGTTTGAAGAGGCGCAGGCGATCAAGGAGAAATACGAGATCATCGAGAACTTCCGAAATAAATCAACCGTGGTCACTCCCACCCTCCACAATATCGATGTCTTTTCTTTTGCCGATACGGAGAAGTCGGCCTACATTAATTATATGCACATCGGAAACGGCGCGATCATCCAGGCTTATACCTTCGAATACAAAAAGAAACTCGACGAATCGAAAGAGGAACTCCTGAGCCTGGGCATCATCGAGATGCGCGACCGCTTCAAAAGTACAGCCAAAGAGATTATCGTGCCTTTCCTGCCGGATATCGAACTGGAGAATGCCGTATTCACCCTCCCACAGCGGGGCGATAAGAAGAAACTATTGGGGCTTTCCGAATTGAACGTCAAACAATTCAAGGTGGATCGCCTGAAACAGGCGGAAAAGCTGAATCCGGAGCAACGAAACACCCGCCTGTTGAAAGAGATTCAGGATATGTTGCACCTGGAGAAACTACCGGCTCGCATCGAATGTTTCGACAACTCCAACATACAGGGAAGCGATGCCGTCGCCGCCTGCGTGGTCTTTTTGATGGGCAAACCGGCCAAAAAGGAATACCGCCGGTATATCATCAAAACGGTGGTAGGACCCGACGATTACGCCTCGATGAAAGAGGTCGTGCGCCGCCGCTATACCCGGGCGATAAATGAAGGTACTCCCCTGCCCGACCTGATCATTACCGACGGCGGAAAGGGACAAATGGAGGTCGTACGTGCTGTGATTGAAGACGAACTGCAACTCAAAATCCCCATTGCCGGGCTGGCCAAAGACCGGAAGCACCGGACCTCCGACCTACTGTTTGGCTTCCCGCCCGAGAGTATCGGTTTGGTACAGCAAAGTCCCCTGTTCCGCCTCTTGGAACAAATGCAGAACGAAGTGCACCGCTTTGCCATCACCTTCCACAAAGAGAAGCGAAGCAAAAGCCAGACACGCTCGGAATTAGACCAGATAAAAGGCATCGGGGAAAAGACAAAAGTATTACTTTTACGCCACTTTAAGAGCGTCAAACGGATTCGCGAGGCCGATTTCGAAGAGCTAAAGAAAGTAGTCGGCGAGGCAAAAGCCAAGCTCCTGAAACATTGGACTGAGCCCAATGTTCCAGGGTAATTGATAATTGATAATTGACAATTGATAATTAGATGAGAACGGTTATACAACGGGTGACACGGGCATCGGTAACTATCGATGGGGAGATCAAATCACAGATCAATAAAGGACTGATGATTCTGGTGGGCATCGAGGATAAAGATGCGCAAGAGGATATCGAGTGGCTAAGCAAAAAGATTATCAACCTGCGCGTTTTCGACGATGAAAACGGAGTGATGAACCGGTCGATCCTGGATATTCAAGGGGAGATTATGGTCGTCAGCCAATTCACTTTGCACGCCTCGACCAAAAAGGGGAATCGTCCCTCCTACATCAAGGCGTCCAAGCCCGATATCGCTATTCCGCTTTATGAGGCCTTTTGCGCCGAGATCAGCCAGCAACTGGGTCGTAAGGTAGCCACCGGTGAGTTTGGCGCCGATATGAAAATAGAACTGGTAAATGACGGGCCGGTCACGATCCTGATTGACTCGCAGGCAAGGGAATGAAAAACAATGATTAATGATTAATGATTAATGGAAGAGATTACGATACAGAAGGCACAAGAGCAGGTCGATCATTGGATTAAGACGTACGGGGTGCGCTACTTCAATGAATTGACCAATATGGCGATACTGACGGAAGAGGTGGGCGAACTGGCACGTATCATTGCCCGCACTTACGGGGAACAATCCTTTAAGGAAAGTGATCGGAACAGGGATCTGGGCGATGAGATGGCCGATGTACTCTGGGTATTGTTATGCCTGGCCAATCAAACGGGCATCGACCTCACGGAAGCATTCCATAAGAATCTGGAAAAGAAAACATTACGAGATAAAGAAAGACATCAAAACAATCAAAAATTAGAATAAATATGAGCGAAACAACGAAATATCAGGACGCGTTCGACCGCTTTGAACCGGCGCTTTCGGACGAGAAGACAACAGAGAAGGTTAATGCATTGATCGACAAACACTTCAAAACCAATCTCACACCGGAAGTATTTCAACTGGTGCATGGATGTATCGACCTCACCTCATTAACCAGCCTGGATACGCGCGACAGCATCTGGCGAATGGTTGAGCAGGTCAACGATTACGAAGGCACACGCCCCGACGTACCTAATGTAGCCGCTATCTGCGTCTATCCCCTATTCGTAGATACAGTAAAACAAGCGCTAACGGCCCAGGAGGTGAAGATCGCTTCGGTAGCCGGTGGCTTTCCGGCCTCACAGACCTTTGTCGAAGTCAAGATCGCCGAGACAGCCATGGCCGTCATGCAAGGCGCCGACGAGATCGATGTCGTCCTCAATCTGGGGTATTTTATGGAGGAAAACTTTGAAGACCTGAGCGAAGAGATCCAGGAAATCAAAGAAAGCTGTCGCGGCGCCCACCTGAAAGTAATCCTGGAAACAGGCGCATTGGGCAGTATGGCCAACGTGCAGAAAGCCGCTATTCTGGCGATCTATTCCGGTGCGGACTTTATCAAGACATCGACCGGCAAGGAATACCCCGGAGCAACGTTGGAGGCGGTATATACAATGTGCCAGGTCGTCAAAACCTACCATTCCATCACGGATCGGAAGATCGGCATCAAAGTATCGGGCGGCGTGCGCACGGCGGAAGATGCAGTGAAATACTATACGATCGTCAAGGAAGTCCTGGGCGAAGAATGGCTGAATAAAGACTACTTCCGCATCGGGGCAAGCAGCCTGGTAGGCGATATCCAAAAGAAATTAGGCTAATCACTTCTTTCGAAATGAATCACTTACACTTCGCCTTCAAACTACCGGTAGTTTGCGAACGAAATACCGGTAGTTTGCCGACAAAATATTAGTAGTTTGTGCGCAAAGTACTGGTAGTTTGAAAAAAGGGGGTTGTGGAGGGTTTCAAAATCTTCATTTTGCTACTTATCCCTTTCGACGATATAGTCGGCTAAGAGCAAGAGGGATTCTTTGGCGGCGGATTGAGGCAATTGGTTAAGCAAAGCGATGGCTTTTGCCTTGTACTCCTTCATCTTCTCTTCGGCATAGGTAATGCCGCCATTGGCGATGGCAAAAGAGATCAGCCAATCGATATTTTCTGCGGTGAAAGCTTGCTTTTTGATGATTTCTTCTGCCTTTTTCGCCTCTTCCGGATTCCCGGTACGCATGGCATAAAGCAGAGGCAGGGTAACCTTTCCTTCCCGGATATCGTTACCGGTAGGTTTCCCGATCTTCGCTGCCCGGTCGTAATCGAAGATATCGTCTTTGATCTGGAAGCAATAGCCCATATACTCACCGAATTGCTTGCAGAGAGCGATGACTTCATCCGACACCTCTGCCGAGATCGCACCGATCTCCGTACAGGCCGACAACAGGCTTCCCGTCTTCTTATAGATCACCTGCATATAACGCTCTTCGCTCAACACAACCTCTTCCACGATCTCAAGCTGCTTCAACTCCCCTTCCGACAGGTCACGTCCCAGATTGGAAATGATATACACTATGCGGCTATCGCCGGTCTGTATCGCGCGCACCAAAGCCGAAGAAAGGATATAATCGCCCGCCAACACAGCCACCCGGTTATCCAGGATCGCATTCAGCGAAGGCGCGCCCCGGCGTTGCTTCGTCTCATCCACCACATCGTCATGGATCAGCGTTGCCGTATGAAGCAGCTCCAATAAAACAGCGGAATTGATGGTCTTCGGATTGACCCGGCCACAGGCTTTTGCCGTCAATAGGACAAGGAGCGGGCGTATATGCTTCCCGGTATGACTGAGGATAATATCGATCGCCTGTTGCAGGTACTTCGTGCCGCTTTGTAGGGACGCGACAAAATCTTCCTGAAACTGTTTCAGTTCCAAAACAACCGGCTCTTTTATTTTTTCCTTATTAATCATGCTTGCGGGGCGATACATGGCCCGTTAAAAGATTCGGCAAAAGTAAGAAAAACTATTGAGACAGCGAGTTTTTTCGTACATTTACCCGAGATTGTATTCTTAAAACAGTATAAAAGAGATGAAATTATTCCTCATTGATGCTTACGCGCTCATCTATCGCTCGTATTACGCCTTTATCAAAAACCCCCGGATCAACTCCAAAGGAATGAATACCTCCGCCATCTTCGGCTTTGTCAATAGCCTGGAAGATGTCTTGAAACGGGAAGATCCGACCCATATCGCCGTGGCCTTCGACCCCCCCGGCCCTACCTTCCGCCACGAAGCATACGAGGCCTATAAAGCCCAACGGGAAGAGACGCCGGAGGACATCCGCGCCTCGGTTCCCCTGATCAAAGACATTATCAAAGCGTACAATATCCCCATCCTCGAGATCAAGGGCTACGAAGCCGATGATGTGATCGGAACGGTGGCCAAACAGGCGGCGGCGGAACACTTCGAAGTTTATATGATGACTCCGGATAAGGACTACGGCCAGTTGGTCGAAGAGCATATCTATATGTACCGCCCGAAGTTCGGCGGCGACTACGAGACCATGGGCGTAAAAGAAGTATTGGATAAATACGGCCTGACCTCCACCGCCCAGGTGATCGATCTCTTGGCATTGATGGGCGACAGCTCGGATAATATCCCCGGATGCCCCGGTGTCGGCGAGAAGACCGCCCAGAAATTATTGACCCAGTTCGGCAGTATAGAGAACCTACTCGAAAATTCCGACCAGCTAAAAGGAGCACTCAAAACGAAGATCGAAGAAAATGTGGAGCAGATCAAATTCTCTAAATTTCTGGCGACGATCAAAACGGACGTGCCCATCACCTTCGATGCCAATCAATGCCGGCGCGAAAAACCCGACGAAGGGAAGTTGACCGAAATTTACACTGAATTAGAATTTAGAACATTTATTAACAAACTGCAGGGTGAGGCCAAAAAGCCCGCGCAAACGGGTCCGATTCAAGGCGATCTCTTTGCTTTATTTGCGCCCGAGGGGCCGGAAGCTCCCAAATATTCCACTCTCGCAAGCTTAAAATCGACCGATCACACTTATCATCTCACTGATAATCAAACAAAACAGGAGGAGTTAGCCCGCTTTTTGAACGACCAGGATTTTTTTGCTTTTGACACGGAAACCGACGGAGTCGACCCGTTGACGTGTAATTTGGTCGGTCTCTCTTTCGCGGTGAAAGAAAAAGAGGCGTGGTATGTTCCCGTGCCCGCCGATCGGACGGAAGCGCAAAAAATTGTCGACCGCTTCTCCCCTGCCCTTCAAAATGAAAAAATCCGGAAGATCGGACAAAACATCAAATTCGATATACTCGTCTTGCGCAAGTACGGTGTCCGAGTGAAAGGGCCGCTTTTCGATACGATGATCGCGCATTACCTCTTGAACCCCGAACTGCGTCACGGCATGGATTACTTGGCGGAGACCTATCTCGGTTATACGCCGATCGCCATCGAGGAGCTGATCGGTCCGAAAGGCAAAAAGCAACTCAGTATGCGCGACATCCCGGTAGAGCAGGTGGCGGAGTACGCCGCCGAAGATGCGGACGTCACCCTTCAGCTCAAAAACCATTTCGCGCCCCTGTTGAAGAAAGAGGGCTTGGAGTCGCTTTTCTTCGATATCGAGATGCCGTTGGTCTATGTCCTGGCCGACATGGAAGCTACCGGGGTGAGCCTGGATACGGAGGCGTTGCACCAATCGTCGGTGGTCCTGACCGCTTCGCTTGAGAAATTGGAACGTGAGATTCATGAGATGGCCGGTGAGTCGTTCAATATCAATTCGACCAAACAAGTCGGCGAGATCCTGTTTGAGAAACTAAAGATCGACGAAAAAGCCAAGAAGACCAAGACGGGCAACTACAGCACCAGCGAAGATATACTGGAGAAGCTGCGCAATAAACATCCGATCATCGGCAAACTGTTGGAATACCGCGGCCTGAAGAAGCTGTTGAGCACCTATATCGACGCCCTGCCGACATTGATCCATCCGGAAACGGGCAAGATCCATACCTCGTACAACCAGGCCGTTACCGCCACCGGTCGCCTGAGTTCGACCAATCCCAACCTGCAGAATATCCCCGTCCGCGATGAACTGGGCCGGGAGATCCGCAAGGCCTTTACCGCCGATAATGCCGGTTCGGTCTTCTTCTCTGCCGACTACTCCCAGATCGAACTGCGCATCATGGCGCACCTGAGCAACGATACGAATATGATCGAAGCCTTCCGCAGCGGCGAAGATATTCATGCCGCGACAGCCGCCAAGATCTATGGCATCCCCGTGTCGGAGGTCACCGCCGAGATGCGCCGGAAGGCGAAGACGGCCAACTTCGGCATTATCTATGGCATCTCCGTTTTCGGCTTGGCCGAGCGCCTGGGCATTCCGCGCGCGGAGTCGAAAGAATTGATCGACGGCTATTTCCGCTCCTACCCGCAGGTGCGTGAGTATATGGATGAAAGTATCCGTGTGGCGAAAGAAAAAGGCTATGTAGAGACGCTATTCAAGCGCAAACGTTTCCTGCCGGATATCAATTCGAACAACGCCATCGTGCGGGGTTACGCCGAGCGCAACGCCATCAACGCCCCGATCCAGGGAAGCGCTGCTGATATCATCAAAGTAGCTATGATCCGGATCTTCGACCGCTTTGAACGGGAAGGCGTAAAGAGCAAAATGACCCTTCAGGTGCATGATGAACTGAACTTCAACGTGTACCGGGAAGAGATCGACCGCGTTCGCGCCATCGTTCTGGAAGAGATGGAACAGGTCGTTGCTTTGCAGGTGCCATTGATTGCCGATTGCGGGGTGGGCAATAACTGGCTGGAGGCGCATTAAAAGTTGAAAGTTGAAAGTTGAAAGCGAAAAGAGAAATATTCTAATCGCTTTCAACTTTCAACTTTCAACTAAATCCCCGGCAGCCTAAACCGTACCAGCACCTGCGTCGACCCTACCTTGGAATAGGTCGCATAGGCATATTCGCCTTTGCTGTCGAACTTCATATAGCTCATCATATCGGGAAGGGTATAGCGGGCCACGGGCCTGCCTTCCCGCGTGAAGACAACGATCGCGTTGGTGAACTCCTCTCCCGCCGAGTCGTCGCAACCGTTATACAACGTATAGATATGATCGCCGGCAAAAGCAACCTCAAGGAAACCGTTCTTGTGCTTCTCATCAAACGTATACCCCAAGCTACTCTCCCGGTAAAGGAAATCGCTCACCTGCTTCTCCCATAATTTCCGCAGTTTCCCCTTTTTATACCGGTAAGAAGAGATATAACCGAACTGATAAGAGACATACACCAGCTGATCGCCGGAAAACGCGATACGCCCGCTGAAATACGGCAATAGAGCCTGAGGAACAATCTCATACGTGATCGGATAAGTGCCGGTAAACGTCAGTTCGCGTGTCGATTCTTCCCAGATACCCCATAATCCGTCTTTGTAGCTCCCGATAAAAGCAAAGTGATCGGCATCCAATCGGACCGCTTGCCGGGGCGAATTGCCATACAGACGCATGCGCGTAAAATTATCGAGCCGCAACGCTCCGTCTTCGACCGTATATTCATAAAAGATATTCGTATTCGGGTGCAGGAAAGAGAAAGAAGCGCGATAAGCCGGATCGATCGCCAGCGGATGGCGGTCGGTCAATTTACGGATCGATGACTTCCCCAGATCTTTACCCGTCAGATCATAGAAACGGAGCACCGCCGCATTCTTGAAATAGCTCAATGCCACCAGACTATCCCCCGCCAGATACAGATCGGGTGTCGACACATCGCCCCATTCAAAAGGCTCTGCGATCACCTCCATCTCGAGCGCCGTCTGCGGAATACTATCCAGCGAGAGGCGCTCCAGCCGCGCATCTTCCAGCGTCTTCGTATTGCAGGAGAAGAAGAGAGGCAAAACAAAGGCCAAGCCAAAGAAATAAAATCGTTTCATAGTTGCCGTTTACCGTTTCATCCGGGCATACACCACGTAGTTGTTATCGTCGGGACCGATCGACTGGCGGAGCGTCGTCAGCCTTTCGCGTACCGCATCCGACATGGTCTTGGATTTCAACGCCTTCTCGAGCCACTCTTCCAGGTTTCCGGGGTCCATATTGCGGGCGTAATACCCTTTCTCAAACAGCATAAACGGCCAATCCATATCTTCGCCGCCCATATAATCGTTCACAACGCGGAAGAACGCGCCACGTAAGGTTTCTTTATCCACAATATAATAAGCGGGCTTCTCCCCTTCCTGGCGCAGGCTGTTGCCATCAGAGATCGTGACGATCGTACTCGTATTGCCCGCATAGTAGTTCGGCCACTCGGCATAGGAATGCGGTTCGAGCTTGTTTTCTTTGAACTTCACCGTGAAGCGCGGGATCAATTGGCCCTGGTCCGCGTCGATATGATACAGGGTATCGATCCGTGTCGGCCAGTACCAAAACGAAAGGTCCATGCGCTCGGCATGCTGATAGGAAGAGATCTCGTTGCTGAAATCAAACTCCATCGCCAGCGCTTCGGTCACCGGTATTTCATTCAATACCTTGCCGTCGAGCGTTTGCGTCCAGGCCACCGATGGGATTTGCGGGAAAGGCAATACCGCCATCGTTACCCGGTCGCCCTCCACGCGGAAGACTCCTTTATTTGCCCGGTAAGGCAGGCGGATGGGTTCCAACACTTCGCCTTTTAGACTGTACACCAACAATTTGTCCGATTGCCAGGGCAAGAGATAAATGCGATCGGCGGCTTCGTCGATCTGCATCGCGTAGATATCATTGTATTCGCCCGGCCCCTGCCCGATCGAACCGATATCGGTAATGTATTTCCCCGTCTTATCGAACAGCCGGCAAGGCATAGGCACGCTGGCCTGCCATTCCTCGAAAGAAAGGTTATTGTTGCGCCCGCTCTGCACCAGGATATAATTGTCGGAAAGCAATACAGCCGAAGGATAGACAAAGGCATCCTCCCGGTCGTCCAACTTGACGATCTGCAACTCTTCGGCGAAGAAACTCAACGGAAACACAATCGTATCTTTCAATAAAGCGGGATCCAATGTGATCAACTCGCCCGATCGCTCGGCCACGACCGGCGCGTTTTCCCAATACGTCACATCTTTACTTTTCGCACAGCCCATCACCAACAAGGCGAACAACAGGCTAATTCCAACCAGAGATTTATTCTTCTTCATAATGCGTATAATTTAGTTTAACAGTCTACTAATGTTTCGCAATATACGCAATTGCAACGTATTACGAATGCAAAGTAGAAATAATTAACAAGAATTATTGCAACTCGCCCTATTTTTTTCTGATTCCCGGAAGGAAAAAGCAGTAAGAGGTACGTCAAAACTTATTATGAGGTACGTCATAATCGATTTTGAGGTACGTCATAATTGTTTTTGAGGTACGTCATAATTGTTTTTGAGGTACCTCATAATTTTAATAGAGGTAGGTCATGCCGGAATCTCCTCCCGGCGGGGCGAAAAAGGCAGGGCCAACGTGCAAAAAGAACGTCGGCGTGATGTCAACTTTTTTCCCTATCTTTGCCCCCTCAAAAAGAAGCAAATAAACTTAAAACAAAAGATAAATGGCATTACAATGCGGTATCGTAGGTCTTCCCAACGTGGGCAAATCTACCCTTTTCAATTGCTTGTCGAACGCGAAAGCACAATCGGCAAACTTCCCTTTCTGTACGATCGAACCCAATGTAGGGGTAATCACCGTTCCCGATGAACGGTTAAACAAACTGGCGGAACTGATCCACCCGCAACGGATCGTGCCTACCACGGTGGAGATTGTCGATATTGCCGGGCTCGTCAAAGGCGCCAGCAAAGGGGAAGGACTGGGCAATAAGTTCCTGGCCAATATCCGGGAGACGGATGCGATCCTGCACGTGTTGCGCTGCTTCGACGACGAGAATATCACCCATGTGGACGGCAGTGTAGACCCGGTGCGCGACAAAGAAATCATCGACGCCGAGTTGCAGATCAAAGACCTCGAGACGGTCGACGCCCGCATCACCAAGGTGCAGAAACAAGCACAGACCGGAGGCGACAAACAGGCGAAACTGGCGTACGATGTTCTGGTGAAGTTCAAAGAGGCCCTCGAACAAGGGAAAAGCGCCCGCACGGTGACTTTCGACACGAAAGACGAGCAAAAGATTGCACACGAACTGTTTCTGTTGACCAGCAAGCCGGTGATGTATGTCTGCAATGTCGACGAGGCCAGCGCTGTCAACGGCAATGCCTACGTAGAGGCCGTTCGCGAAGCCGTCAAAGAAGAGAATGCGGAGATCCTGATCGTTGCCGCCAAGATCGAGAGCGAGATTGCCGAGTTCGAGACCTACGAAGAACGCGAGATGTTCCTCGGAGAGATCGGTTTGCAGGAATCGGGCGTCAGCCGCCTGATCAAATCGGCTTACCGCCTCCTGAATCTGGAGACTTACCTGACCGCCGGGGTACAGGAAGTACGTGCCTGGACCTACCTGCGCGGCAGCAAAGCGCCCCAATGCGCCGGTGTGATCCATACTGACTTTGAGAAAGGATTTATCCGCGCCGAAGTGATCAAATACGACGATTTTATCCAATACGGCTCGGAAGCCGCCGTCAAAGAAGCCGGCAAGATGAGCGTCGAAGGCAAAGAATATGTCGTGCAGGATGGGGATATTATGCATTTTAGGTTTAATGTGTAAGGAGATTAAGGGGTTTAAGGGGGCTAAGGGGTTTAAGGACGACATTAATCCCCTTAGCCCTCAACCCTTAATCCCCTTAATCCCCTTAAACCCCTTAATTCCCTTAGCCCCCAATCCTTAATCCCCTTAAACCCCTTAGCCCCCTTAAACCCCTCACCTCCCCTTTTAGCTTTTATTAAGACAATAATCCCCTTCTTTCCCAGAAAAACCAAATACCTTAGCAGCCTATTATCTTATTAATACAATGCTTATTATGAAAACATCGTACTTATTTGCCCTGGTGGCTTTCCTTTTATTATCACTAAGTTGCAAACCCAAAACCAACGCTTCGGTGGAAGTAGCCGTGGCCGATTGGGCTGAAGTAGAGCAGGAAATCACCCTGTCGGACGAAGCCATTGTCGTGGATGAAGATACCACCATTCATGCCATGCCACCTTACACCGCCCATCAGAAAGATGCCCTCAATTACTTCCGGCAGAACAATCGCCTGAAAGATTGGGATCCCAAAAAGGCCAAACAGGTCATGGTCAAAGCCGTTATCGAGAAAGATGGAAGCCTCACCCGCCCCTACATCCATCGCTACCGGGAATTAGACTCCGCCACCAACGAATGGACTACAAAAGAAAACTGGCAGGAAGACGACTTCACCCGTGAAGCGCTCCGCCTGATACAGGAAGCAGACATCGAAGCCGGAAGAGACAAAGACGGCAATTTCGTGCGCTCCGAATGGATGAATGTGGTTTTCTTCCCACCGAAATAACCGCTACAGGGAAAAAGACTTCTTCGCTCCCACTCTGATCAGAATAGACCAGGGAAAGACCAATAATTATACCTCATATTGAGAAAAAAATCGTATGTTTGCGCCAACATAGAAATTAGATCTCTTTATGAAAAAGAACTGGATTACTTTATTACTCTTGTCCGGCTTACTTTTTACCGCGTGCCAGACAGACAAACGCGAGTCGTTATCCGATATGATCGACCGAGGACTCGGTGTGGCCATGGAACAAGCGCTATTGATGGCTGAAAAGCTTGAAAAAGAAGAAGGTAAACTACCGAAGACAATCAACAAAAAGGGCGAACTGGAAACCAGCAACTACGGCTGGTGGTGTAGCGGTTTCTTCCCCGGTGAACTCTGGTATCTCTACGAGAACAATCCGACTCCCCAGTTGAAGAAGTATGCGGAGATGTACACCGACCGGGTGGAACCGGCCAAGAACCTGACCAATACGCACGACCTGGGCTTTATGCTCTTCTGCAGTTTCGGTAATGGCTACCGCATCACGCAGAACCCGGATTACCTCGACGTGATGATTACCGGCGCACATTCCCTGGCGACCCGCTACAATTCAACCGTATGCGCCATCCGTTCCTGGGACTTCAACAAAAACGTCTGGCAGTTCCCGGTGATCATCGATAATATGATGAACCTGGAGTTCTTCAACTGGATCGCCGAAAAAACAGGAGACCAGCAGTTCAGCGAGATCTCCCATTCACACGCGCATAAAACCATCGCGCACCATTTCCGCGACGACTACAGCAGCTACCACGTGGTGTCGTACGATACGATCACAGGCGATCCGCATTGCAAACAGACACACCAGGGCTTCGCCGACGAATCGGCATGGGCGAGGGGACAGGCCTGGGCTTTGTATGGCTACAGCACGATGTATCGCCAGACCAAAGCGCCCGAATACCTCGAACAGGCCAAAGGTATTGCCGCTTTTATCATGAACCATCCGCGACTGCCGGAGGATAAGGTGCCTTACTGGGACTTCGACGCGCCCGATATCCCGAACGTGCCCCGCGATGCTTCCGCGGCAGCGATTATGGCTTCTGCTTTTATCGACCTGAGCGAACTGGTAGGAGGGGAGGCAGGCAAGCCTTACCTGGAGCTGGCCACTGAGATGCTGCGCACTTTATCGTCGCCCGAATACCTGGCCGAAGTAGGGTCTAACCAGTATTTCACGTTGATGCACAGTACGGGCAACCTGCCGGGCAATAGCGAAGTGGACGTGCCGTTGAGCTACGCCGATTATTATTATGTTGAAGCATTATTGCGTTTGAAGAAACTCATTTAATTTCAAGGTATGAACAATACAATCTTTTCTTTCTTTGCCGTTCTTCTAATGGCAACCGCCCCTTTGGCGGCACAGCAGAACCCACCGACGGGTGAGCAGGACCGGGCTTTCTGGGTAGAGACCCTGGTGAAGATCGCCGATCCGGTGTACACAAACCTCAGCCAGCATACGCTGAAGAAGAATATGCCTTTCGAATCCCTTTCCAACGATCCGTTGCGCAAAGAGGTATCTTATCTCGAAGCGGTCGGCCGACTGACCTGCGGCATCGCGCCCTGGCTCGAACTGGGGCCCGACAATACAGCCGAAGGACAAGTACGGAAGAAATACATCGACCTGGCCGTCAAAGGATTGACGAATGCCGTCGATCCGCAATCACCCGATTACCTGACGTTTGGCAACCGGCATACGCAACCGCTGGTCGACGCCGCTTTCCTGGCCGAAGGGCTCCTGCGCGCGCCCAAACAACTCTGGGGAAACCTCAGCCCGGAAGCCCAAAAGAATATGGTGACCGAACTGAAGAGAAGCCGAAGCATCAAACCGTACGAAAGCAATTGGCTGTTGTTCGCTTCCACCGTGGAAGCGGCGCTGTTGGAATTCACTGGCGAATGTGATATGGAACGCCTGACCTACGGGGTGAAACGTTTCCGCGACGACTGGTACAAAGGCGACGGCTGGTATGGCGATGGGGCACCGTTCCACATGGATTATTACAACAGCTTTGTGATCCATCCGATGCTCACCGATGTATTGGTGACCATGAAGAAACATAATATCGAAGGCGCCGACTTTCTGGACGTGCAACTCAAACGGCTTGCCCGTTTCGCCCAGCAGCAAGAGCGTTTCATCTCGCCGGAAGGCAGTTTCCCGGTGGTAGGTCGCTCGATTGTCTACCGCTTTGGCGCTTTCCATGCCCTGGCACAGGCCTCATTGATGGATATCCTGCCGAAGAAGGTAGCTCCTGAGCAGGTACGCTGCGCGATGACCGCTGTGATCCGCCGGCAGATGCAATCGCCGAAGAACTTCGATCGTGAAGGATGGTTAAAAGTAGGCTTTGCCGGTGAGCAAATCCACATGTCTGAATCGTATATTAATACCGGAAGCGTCTATCTCTGCTCGATGGGCATGCTGGCATTGGGCTTACCGCCCAGCCATACGTTCTGGGCAGGGCCGTATACCGAATGGACGAACCTGAAGGCTTGGAATGGCATTGATGTAGGGGCGGATAGTGCGCTTAAGGATTAAGGAGCTTAAGGGGTCCAAGGGGTTTAAGGGATCAAAGAGACCTCCCCTTAAACCCCTTATCCCCCTTAAACCCCTTTCAAAAGAATAAAAACTTAAAATAATAAGCAATATGAAAACAAATTATGAGTTAAGGTACGCCGCCCACCCGGCGGATGCCAAGAATTACGACACCACCCGCCTGCGCAAAGACTTCCTGATCGAGAAGGTATTTGCCGCGGATGAAGTGAACATGGTCTATTCCATGTACGACCGTATGATTGTCGGAGGCGCCATGCCGAAGACAGAGAAACTGCACCTGGAAGCGATCGATCCGCTGAAACAGGCGTTCTTCCTGCATGCCCGTGAGATGGGCATCTACAATGTAGGTGGCCCCGGTATCGTTCACGTCGGAGACGAAAGCTTCGAACTGAACTACAAAGAAGCCCTCTACCTGGGAAGCGGCGACCGCGAAGTCTATTTCGAAAGCAAAGACGCTGCCAAACCCGCGCTCTTCTATTTCAATTCACTGACAGCCCACCGCAACTACCCGGACAAGAAAGTAACGAAGGCGGATGCCGTCGTAGCCGAAATGGGTAGCCTGGAAAGCTCCAACCACCGGAACATCAACAAAATGCTGGTCAACCAGGTATTGCCCACCTGCCAACTGCAAATGGGGATGACCGAACTGGCGCCGGGCAGCGTATGGAACACCATGCCCCCGCACGTGCACAGCCGCCGTATGGAAGCGTATTTCTATTTCGAAGTGCCGGAAGAGCAGTCCGTATGCCATTTTATGGGCGAGATCGACGAGACGCGTCATATCTGGATGCAGAACAACCAGGCGGTATTATCGCCCGAATGGTCGATCCACTCCGCCGCCGCCACCTCCAACTACACCTTTATCTGGGGCATGGGAGGGGAGAACCTCGATTACGGCGATCAGGACTTTTCAAAGATTACAGACATTAAATAATTAATAGTAGTTAGAAGTTAGTAGTTGGTAGTTAGTAGGCGCATGCGATACTTTCTACTAACTACTAACTACCAACTACCAACTACTAAACATTATGATTAACTTTTCATTAGAAGGAAAAATAGCCATGGTTACCGGAGCGAGCTACGGTATCGGCTTTGCGATGGCTTCCGCACTGGCAGAGGCAGGCGCAACGATTGTGTTCAACGACATCAATCAGGACCTGGTAGACAAAGGTCTTGCAGCTTATAAAGAAAAAGGCATCACGGCACATGGTTACGTTTGCGACGTGACCAACGAGGAACAGGTCTACGCCACTATCGCCCAGATTGAGAAAGAAGTCGGCGTCGTCGATATCCTGTTCAATAACGCGGGCATCATCAAGCGCATCCCGATGATCGAGATGTCGGCAAAGGATTTCCGCCAGGTGATCGATATCGACCTGAACGGCCCCTTTATCATGGCTAAGGCAGTGATCCCCGGCATGATCAAGAAAGGACATGGTAAGATTATCAATATCTGCTCGATGATGAGCGAACTGGGACGCGAGACCGTTTCCGCTTACGCTGCCGCCAAGGGTGGATTGAAGATGCTGACCCGCAATATCGCATCGGAATACGGCGAATACAATATCCAGTGTAACGGCATCGGCCCGGGTTATATCGCCACGCCGCAGACCGCGCCCCTGCGCGAGAAGCAGGCGGACGGCAGTCCCCATCCGTTCGACTCGTTTATCATCGCCAAAACACCGGCTGCCCGTTGGGGAACCGCGGAAGACCTGGCCGGACCGGCCGTTTTCCTGGCTTCTGAGGCCTCCAACTTCGTCAACGGACACATTCTCTATGTCGACGGCGGTATCCTTGCTTATATCGGCAAGCAGCCGTAAATAGGGGAAAGTGCTGAAAGCACGATAGACTTCAGCCCAGGGTCAGAACCTTGAAAAGGTTCGCCACCCTGGGTTATAGATAATAGGAAAACGGAGTTCTGAAAGAACGACAGAAGAGAAGCTGTAAGCCAGTTGATTACCCTGTCGTTCTTTCAGAACTCCGTTGTTTATGTTCGAGGATTAAATGAATTTGCATACCGAGTCTATGTTGACTATATTTGCTACCGTAAACCACTAATATCCGATATCATGAGACGTCTTCTCTTTTCTTTCTTTTGCCTATTTATCACGCTGTCGATAAGTCATGCCCAATCCAACCAAGTGACCAGCATACTTGAGATACTGGACGTAACGACCGGGCAGCGAACCGTCGTCAACGAATTTCCTTTCCGCATCGAAGCGCCCAACTGGACACCCGACGGGCAATGGCTGGTGTATAATAGCAGTGGCAAGCTCTACAAACTCTCGCCCGAAGGGACAAGCGCCCCGGAAGAGATCACCACCGGCTTTGCTACCCGTTGCAATAACGATCATATCCTCTCGACCGACGGCCGGCAGATCGCCATCAGCCACAACACCCGGGAAGACGGCCAGTCGCGTATCTATACCCTCCCGTTTGAAGGCGGCACGCCGACACTGATCACGCCCCTCGCGCCGTCTTACCTGCACGGCTGGAGCCCGGACAAGAAATACCTGGCCTATTGCGCCGACCGCAAAGGCAACTATGATATCTACCTTATTCCTGCCGAAGGAGGGGAGGAAATCCGCCTGACCACCGCCGAAGGGCTTGACGACGGACCGGAATATTCACCCTGTGGCCGGTACATCTGGTTTAACTCCGTCCGTTCCGGCCGGATGCAGGTCTGGCGTATGCGTGCCGACGGTAGCGAACAGACGCAAATGACCTTCGACGAAACGCGCAACGCCTGGTTTCCACATATCTCGCCCGACGGAAAATCCATTGTGTATATCGCCTACCGGAAGGACGATGTCGCCCCGGGTGACCATCCGGCCAATAAAGATGTAGAGTTATTATTTATGCCGGCGGTAGGAGGGGAGCCGCGCGTGCTTGCCACCCTCTTCGGTGGGCAGGGAACGATCAATGTCAACTCCTGGGCGCCCGACAGCCGACGCTTTGCTTTTGTCTCTTACCGCATCGATTAAAAAAATCATTCTATTTTGTCACAACATCCATACACCTACCGTCTACTTATTGAAAACCCGCTGGAAGTGCACAGCAGCAAAGGTTGAAACAGAGTAGTAAACAATAAATACATCATGAACATGAAGAAATACATTGCCGTACTGGCGCTCCTGATCGTTTGTCAAGCGGGATACAGCCAGAAGAATGTAGAACAGCTCTTCAAAGAGTTTGCCAAAATAGAAAATACGGAAAGCGTGAAGTTAGGGAAATTCTTTATGAGCTTCGCCGGCCTGTTCACCGACACGATGGGTGTGGATGGCATCGAGGTTTATTCCTTCGACGACTGCCCCGGTGAGGTGAAAGAACGCCTGACCAAGGCTATACGCAACCTGAAAGACGCCAAATACGAGACGATGGTCACCTCCAACGAGAACAACAGCCGGACAAAAGTATTGGTACGCATCGAAGACGAGATGATCCGTGAACTCATCGTGCTGACTTCAGGCGACTCCAATGCCCTGGTCCGCATCAAAGGCAAGATCAAGCCGTCCGATATCGAGCAGGTAGTTGAAAAACATGGGAAAGGTGAATGCTAACAGCTTCAAAGAGCAGTTTCTTCCCCTTCATCCCAAACTCTACCGGGTGGCCTACGCATTGGTCGAAAACAAAGCCGATGCGGAAGATATCCTTCAGGAGGCCTACTGCAAGCTCTGGAACAAAAGGGAAGAGCTGACGGAGATTCAGAATCCGGAAGCTTTCTCAGTCACCCTCATCAAAAATCTTTGCCTCGATTTCCTCCGCTCGCCCCGGGCCAACCGCCACGAAGAACAGATCGAAAACGTGCAACTGGCCTACGAATCGAGCCCCGACCGGGAGATAGAAAAGGCAAACGAACTGGAAACCATCAAAGAACTGATCGAACAACTGCCCGAAAACCAGAAACGCGTCTTAAAACTACGGGGATTCAACGACTGTTCGATGGAAGAGATTGAAGAGATTACCGGACTGACGGCGGTCAATATACGCACATTGCTCTCACGGGCAAGGAAAGTGATACGCGAACAATACACAAAAATAACCATATATGAACGATAAACACATAGATGAACTGATCGACCGGGCGCTGCGCGAAGAGCAGGAGTTGCCGCAAGGATTATCCGACAGGCTCGAGCAATACATCGACCAGCTGGCCGCAGAAGATCACCAAAAACAGGCCAAGCGAGTCAAGATGCGTACGCTCTACTGGATGACCGGAGTCGCTGCCTCCCTATTGCTGGGTATCGCCTTGTTCTTCCCCACCGAAAGCTTCAATCCGCGGCCTACCACCGCCGATACATTCAAGAGTCCGGAAGAGGCAGCCGCCGCAGCCCAAGAGGCGCTCGCGTTCCTCTCGCTCCAGCTCAACAAAGGGCTCGACCAGGTATCCGATGCCAAAGGCGAAGTGGAGAAAGTCAATGAGATTGTAAACAAACAAATTAAAGAAGTAGACACACCATAATACAACAACAATATGAAAGCAAAATATTTTATCCTAAGCATCCTGTTATTTGCCCTGGCACAGCTGGGAGCGGCACAGAATAGCAAAGCATTATTCGATAAATACACCGATATGGACGACGTCACGTCGGTCTATGTCTCCAAAGCCATGTTCAAAATGATGCCGGCTTTCGAGACGGCAGGACTAAGCCTGGTCAATATGGCCGGAAAGATCGAGTCGCTGCAGGTGATCTCGACCGAACGCAAAGACCTGGCGCCAAAGATGCGCGAAGACTTCAGTAAACTGATCGGCAAAGGCCATGAAGAACTGATGCGGGTGCGCGACGGCAAAACAAAAGCCACCTTCTACGCCGATATGAAAGGCGACCTGGTCAAAGACCTGATCATGCTCGCCGACACCGAAGACGGCTTCACCATCATCCAACTCCTGGGCAACTTCACACTCAAAGATATTCAGGAGATCACGAAAGAGATGGAATAGAGGCCCCTCCAACCTCCCCCAAAGGGAGGCTTTTGGTTCCGCAATTAAAAAACTGATCATTAAACCGAAAAAAGGCCTTCTCTTAGCCTCCCCTTCTGGGGGAGGTTGGAGGGGGCCGATTCTATTTTCCCGTTATAATCCGCTTTATCTCACTTAGCTTATTCAGGGCTTCGAGCGGAGTGAGGTTGTTGACATCGAGGTTTTTGATTTCATCGCGTACCTGGCTGAGGATTGGGTCGTCGAGCTGGAAGAAGTTCAGTTGGAAACCTTCGCCGCCGGAAGCGATCTCTTTCATCGGTTTGCCGATACCATCCTGGCGGTTTTCCGCCTCCAGTTGTTTCAGGATATCATTCGAACGCTTGACAATGCTCTTCGGCATGCCCGCCATACGGGCCACATGAATACCAAAGCTATGCGCGCTGCCGCCCCGCTCCAATTTACGCAGGAAGATCACTTTATTGCCGACCTCTTTCACCGTCACATTGTAATTCTTGATCCGCTTGAACGAGCGTTCCATCTCGTTCAGTTCATGGTAGTGCGTGGCGAATAGCGTTTTGGCGCGGGCATTCGGGTGCTCATGGATATGTTCGACGATCGCCCAGGCAATGGAGATCCCGTCGTACGTACTCGTTCCCCGGCCCAGCTCATCAAACAAGACCAGGCTGCGCGGAGAGAGGTTATTCAGGATGTCCGAGGCTTCGTTCATCTCGACCATAAAGGTAGACTCGCCCAACGAGATATTGTCGGATGCCCCCACCCGGGTGAAGATCTTATCCACAATCCCGATGCGGGCACTCTCAGCCGGCACAAAACAACCGATCTGCGCCATCAGCGTGATCAAGGCCGTCTGCCGCAACAGGGCCGATTTACCCGCCATATTGGGCCCGGTGATGATGATGATCTGCTGCTTCTCGCTGTCCATATAGACATCGTTGGCAATATAAGGTTCGCCCAAAGGCAATTGTTTCTCGATCACCGGATGACGACCCGCCTTGATGTTTAACACATCCGACTCATCGACTACCGGACGGATATATTTATTCATCTGTGCCGCCTTGGCAAAAGACAAGAGGCAATCCAGGCGGCCCACCAACGACGCGTTCATCTGAATCGGAGGGATAAACTCCGCCAGATTCAATATCAATTCATTGAAAAGCCTGGTCTCCAGCGATAAGATCTTCTCTTCGGCACCCAGGATCTTTTCTTCGTATTCTTTCAGTTCCTCCGTGATATAGCGTTCCGCGTTGACCAGGGTCTGTTTGCGGATCCATTCGGGTGGCACCTTGTCTTTATGCGTATTGCGCACCTCGATATAGTAGCCAAACACATTGTTAAAGGCGATTTTAAGGCTCGGGATGCCCGTGCGTTCGCTTTCCCGTTGCTGCACCTTCAACAGATAATCTTTGCCCGAATAAGCGATCGAACGCAGTTCATCGAGCTCTTCACTGACGCCCCGGGCTATGATTCCCCCTTTGTTGATCAATGCCGGCGGATCATTATTGATCTCCCTTTCGATACGCATACGAATGGTTTCGCAGGGATTTAATTCTTCCCCGATACGCATCAGGCTCGGCTCTTCACTTTCGAGACAAGCCTTTTTGACCGGCTCCAACGCGCGCAGGGCCACTTTCAGCTGCACCACCTCGCGGGGAGAAACACGACCGACCGCCACCTTGGAAATGATACGCTCCAGGTCGCCGATCTGTTCCAACTGCACTTCCAACAGTTCTTTCATCTCCGGATGGCGGAAGAAATGATCGACCACATCCTGCCGCTCCTGAATCCGTTTGATCTCTTTCAACGGGAACAAGACCCAACGGCGCAGCATGCGGGAACCCATCGGAGAGACCGTTTTATCGATCACATCCAACAGGCTGGTGCCCTCTTCATTCATCGAGCCGACCAGTTCGAGGCTGCGCACCGTAAACTTATCCAGGCGCACGTAGCGGTCTTCTTCGATACGCGACAGGGCGGTGATATGCCCCACCTGCGTATGCTGCGTGATATCCAGGTAATGCAGGATCGCGCCGGCAGCCACAATGCCCTGTTTCAGGTGTTGCACCCCGAAGCCCTTCAGGTTTTTCGTTTCGAAATGTTTCAACAACCGGTCGTTTGCCGCTTCGGGCGTAAACACCCAGTCGTCCAGTTCGAAAAGGAAGAAACGCGCACCGAAAGCCTCTTCGAACGCTTTGCGGTTGTTGCGCTCGATCAATACTTCTTTGGGGAAAAAGTTGTTCAATAACTTATCAATGTAATCGATCGTACCTTCGGCGGTCAGGAATTCACCGGTCGAGATATCCAGAAAGGCGATGCCGCAACTGCTTTTGCCGAAATGGATCGCCGCCAGGAAATTATTTTCTTTGTGATTGAGGATATTGTCGTTGATCGAAACGCCGGGCGTCACCAGCTCGGTAATGCCACGCTTGACCAGCTTCTTGGTCATCTTCGGGTCTTCCAGTTGGTCGCAGATCGCCACCCGTTTGCCGGCCCGTACGAGTTTCGGCAGATACGTATCCAAGGCATGATGCGGGAAACCGGCCATCTCCACAAATTGTCCGGGGCCATTGGCTTTGCGGGTCTGTACAATGCCCACGATCTCAGCTCCAACGACTGCATCTTCGCCGTACATCTCGTAAAAGTCGCCCACACGAAACAACAGGATCGCATCCGGATGTTTAGCCTTTATATCAAAATATTGCCGCATCAAAGGCGTATCAAAGATCTGTTTTGTCACTGTTTACCCAATTAGATTTATCTGTCTTCGCTTTCTTGTGACAAAGATAGAAAAAAACAATCACCCCTCCGCATTTGCTCCAATAGTTAGTCGCGGGTAGTTAGTAGATAATTACGGATTTTTGTATAGTTTTGTCTGCAAAGAACAACAGATGAGTTATTCGTGGAACAGTAGAACCGAATTATTGCTGGGTAGCGAGCGGTTGGAGCACCTGGCGCACAGCCATGTATTGGTGGTTGGCCTGGGTGGAGTAGGGGCGTATGCTGCCGAACAGATCTGCCGCGCCGGCATAGGGAAGATGACGATTATCGATGCGGATACGGTGCAGGAAAGCAACCTCAACCGGCAGTTGCCGGCCTTGCATTCGACCTTGGGGCAGGTCAAGGCCGAGATTGTCGGGAAGCGCCTGTTGGATATCAACCCGCGCCTGAAGCTCACGGTCCTACATGAGTTCCTGCGCGACGAGCGTACGCACGAAGTACTGGCGGAAGGGCGGTTCGATTTCATTGTCGACGCCATCGATTCCTTGAGTCCCAAGGTGTTTCTGTTGGCAGAAGCCATCTCCCTGGGTATTCCGGTCGTTTCGTCCATGGGCGCCGGAGCGAAGGTAGATCCTTCGCAGGTGAAGCTCGAGGATATCTCCAAGTCGTACAATTGCGCGCTGGCGAAGATGGTGCGCAAGCGATTGCATAAACTGGGCATCCGCAAAGGCATTCCGGTGGTTTACTCCACAGAGAAAGCGGATATGGACGCGATTATCGAGGTCGACGACGAAGCATGCAAAAAAACCACGGCAGGCACCGTATCGTATATGCCGGCCCTCTTCGGTTGCTTCCTGGCTTCACATGTCATACGAAATATTGAAACAAAGTGATCAGAACAAAAGACATTACAAAGAGTTTCGGCTCGCTGCAGGTGCTTAAAGGCATAGACCTGTCGATCGAAAAGAGCGAAGTGGTCGCCATTGTCGGACCCAGCGGCGCCGGCAAAACCACCCTGTTGCAGATCATCGGCACCCTGGACGCACCCGATGCCGGCGAATTATACATCAACGACACCCGGATACACGGCATGAACGATAAGGAGTTGTCGGCCTTTCGCAATCAGAATATCGGCTTTGTCTTTCAGTTTCATCAGCTTTTGCCCGAGTTCACCGCCCTGGAGAATGTGATGATCCCCGCCCTGATCGCCCGTGAGAAGCCGGCCCAGGCGGAGAAGCGTGCCAAAGAGCTGTTCGACTTTATGGGGCTGACCGACCGGATGACTCACAAACCGGCGGAGCTTTCGGGCGGCGAGAAACAACGCGTAGCCGTAGCCCGCGCCCTGATGAACAATCCCGCTGTGATCCTGGCCGACGAACCTTCGGGAAGCCTCGACACCAAGAATAAAGAAGAACTGCACGCCCTCTTCTTCCAGTTGAGGGATCAGATGAAGCAGACGTTCGTATTGGTCACCCACGACGAGCGGCTGGCGGCCAATGCCGACCGCATCATACATATCAGAGACGGAATAATCACCCCGGAATAAATTTAAACAGGAGGAACAGTTATGACAGAAAACAAGAGAGTCACTTTTGGAAGTAAATTAGGCGTTTTGATGGCCACCGTCGGTAGTGCTGTCGGACTGGGTAATATCTGGCGTTTTCCTTATATGCTCGGCGAGAACGGAGGCGCGGCTTTCCTGTTGATCTACCTCATCTGTATCCTGATCCTCGGCTTGCCCGTGATGATCACCGAGTTTTTTATCGGGCGGCACACCCATAAGAACGCCGCCGGAGCGTTCAAAGCCATGGCGCCGGGCACCCGGTGGAGCCTGATCGGTTACAATGGCGTATTGGCGGCTTTCCTGATCCTCGGTTTCTATTCCGTGATCGCCGGCTGGACCTTAGAATATATCCTGCAATCGGTCACTTCGCCGATGGCCAATAAATCCGTTGAAGTGTTCGCCTCCGAATTCTCGGCCTTCTCTTCCGGCCTGATCCGCCCGATCGCCTGGACGATTGCTTTTATCACCATCACCCATATCATCATCGTTTCGGGGGTAAAAAACGGCATTGAAAGGGCTTCGAAAATCATGATGCCCATCCTTTTCCTGATTCTTTTTATCCTGTGCATCCGTTCCGTCACATTGCCGAATGCGGATAAAGGACTGGCGTTTCTGTTCCAACCGGACTTCAGCAAGATCACCTCTTCGGTCACATTAAGTGCTATGGGACAAGCCTTCTTCTCGTTGAGTATCGGTATGGGATGCCTGATCACCTATTCGTCGTATTTCAATAAAAAGACCAACCTGCAGACCACCGCCTTGCAGGTGACCCTGCTCGATACGTTGGTTGCCCTGCTGGCGGGTATTATGATCTTCCCGGCGGTGTTTAGCTTCGGCATCGCACCCACGGCGGGACCCGAACTGGTGTTTATCACCCTGCCCAATGTGTTTGCCCAACTGCCGATGGCCAATGTCTGGTCGTTTATCTTTTTCATCCTGTTGGGCTTGGCGGCACTCACCTCCACAATCTCCCTGCATGAGGTAGCAACCGCCTATGTACATGAAGAGTTTCAATTCTCCCGCGCCAAAGCTGCCCTGTTGGTTTCCACGGGCGTTTTGATCTTGGGCGTGATCAGCTCCCTATCGTTCGGCATATTCAAAGGATACACCCTCTTCGGCCTGACCTTCTTCGATCTCCTGGATTACGTGACGGCCAAGATCATGTTACCCCTGGGCGGCATGATGATCTGCATCTTCGTCGGTATGCGCGTCGACAAAAAGATCCTGAAAGCCGAACTGACCAACGAAGGAACCGTGCCTTTTTATTTCTTCAATACCTATTCTTTCTTTATGAAGTATATCGCCCCGGTATTGATCGGCATCGTCTTCCTGAACGAACTGGGAGTGATCAAGGGCATTCAGCGGTTTTTCTAAGCCTTTGTTATCAAAGCCTCCAGTATTGCGCCGAAGAAAAAGCAATGGAGATCTTGCGTATTTGGTTGATTTTGTTATCTTTGCAGAAGATAGGATGCACCTCAGCATAGTCAAGCAAGCTTGCCTCTGCGTTCGGCTTTCACTATCTTTGTAAAGAATTAAATCGTTTTCATTATGTCAACTAGAACAGTCTCTCCCCCAGAAAAGAAACGACTTCCCGAAATAGATATTAGTGCGGAAGAATTGGACGCTATAATTCTAAAAGCGGACGAAGGACCTTTCTATTCTCTCGAAGAAGGCTGGGAATTAATGCTGCGATGGAGAGAAGAAAGGCATTAAGAATATCAAATCTAAAAGAAATATAAACCCCTAAACTATGAAATGGCGTGACTTTTTTTATTTTTCCAAAGGGGAGCGGAGGGCGTTGATTGTTCTGGCTTCCTTGATTGCGGTGGCGTGGCTGATTTTGGTGTTGACCGGGGAACATTCCCGCCTGACGGGAAGGCAAACGAATGCCGGGCAAATTCTTTATCCCGTATGTATTTATCCTTTGAACACTGCCACACAAACGGCGGAAGCCGAACTGCCGGAGATGCCTGTGTTGCCGGAAAAAGAGTCGGCAAAAGAAAGAATCACGCCTGAACGGAAGCCGTTCTACGACAAAGCTCCCGCCCGCATAGAGAAGTACCCCAAAGGCACATTGGTCGAACTCAATACCGCCGATACCCTGATCCTGAAAAAGGTGCCCGGCATCGGCAGCGCTTTCTCCAACCGTATCGTGAAATACCGGAACCTGTTGGGCGGATTCCATTCGGTCGACCAGCTCAGTGAGGTCTACGGGATCGATGAAGAAAGATTTCACGCACTGAAAGAATGGTTTTGTGTCAATCCGGCACTGATCCGGAAGAAACAAATCAACCGGCTGCCGGCCGATTCCTTGTCGCGCCACCCCTATATCAGCTATCGCCAGGCTAAAGTAATCAAGCAGTTATGCAAGCAAAAAGGGAAGCTCACCGGGTGGGAGAACCTCATCCTCCTGGAGGAATTTACCGAAGCCGACCGCATACGGATCGAACCCTATGTCGGTTTTGAATAACCATTTCTATTCTCCGTTTGTTTTTGTAACAGGTTTGTAACACGGGCGCAACCTGCCTGAAATATATATTTCAGACCTTTGCCTCAAATTAGATTATATCAGTATGGAAACATTCTATTTATTCTTAGTCATCTTTATCTTTATCCTGGCGATCTTCGACCTGAATGTCGGGGTGAGTAATGATGCTTCCAATTTTCTGAATTCGGCAATCGGCTCCAAAGCGGCCTCTTTCCGCACCTCCATGATCGTGGCAGCGATAGGTATCTTTGTCGGTGCCGCCCTTTCGAACGGCATGATGGACGTGGCGCGGCACGGGGTATTCCAACCGCAGTACTTCTATTTCAATGAGATTATGTTTATCCTGTTGGCGGTTATGCTGACGGATGTGGTTTTATTGGATGTCTTCAATTCCCTGGGTATGCCGACCTCCACGACCGTCTCCCTGGTGTTCGAACTCTTGGGTGCTACGGTGGCTATCGCCCTGATGAAGGTGGCTCATTCCTCCGGAGAGCTTGAATTCATTAACCTGATCAATACGGATAAAGCGTTCACGATGATCCTGGCGATCTTCCTCTCGGTAGCGATTGCCTTTATCTTCGGGGCAGTTGTGCAATACTTCTCCCGTTTGATCTTCACCTTCAACTACCGCAAGCCGTTGAAATACTTCGGCGGCCTGTTCGGCGGCATAGCTACCACTTCGATCATCTATTTTATGCTGATCAAAGGCTTGAAAGGCAGTTCGTTTATGACACCGGAGATCAAAGCCTATATTGATGCCTATACCGGCCTCTTCCTGTTGGGCAGCTTTGTGTTCTTTACTGTCCTGATGCAGGTTCTGACCTGGCTGAAAGTGAATGTCCTGAAAATAGTTGTTCTCTTGGGTACCTTCGCCCTGGCGCTTGCCTTCGCGGGTAACGACCTGGTGAACTTCCTGGGTGTGCCGCTGGTAGGCTATTCTTCGTATATGGACCTGATGGCGCAGGGTGGAACCACCACGCCCGAAACCTTCCTGATGACTTCCCTCTTGGAATCGGCAAAGACACCCTGGTATTTCCTGATCGGTGCCGGTGCGATTATGGTCATCTCGTTGTTTACTTCCAAGAAAGCGCAGAATGTGATCAAGACCTCGGTCGATCTGGCCAGCCAGGCACAAGGAAATGATAATTTCGGAACCTCACCGGTGGCCCGCGTATTGGTGCGCAAAGCGAGTAATATATCCTCTTCTTTGTTGAGTGTGGTGCCGGTGACAACCAAGAACTGGATCGACAGCCGCTTCAATCATACGGAAATCATATTGGAGAACAAAGCCAGCTTCGACCTGGTGCGGGCGGCGGTCAATGTGGTGTTGTCCGGTCTGCTTATTGCCATTGGTACCTCCCTGAAACTGCCGTTATCGACCACCTATGTTGCTTTTATGGTGGCGATGGGTACGTCGCTGGCCGACCGGGCCTGGGGACGTGAAAGCGCGGTGTATCGCATCACCGGGGTATTGTCGGTGATCGGGGGCTGGTTTATCACTGCCGGCGCTGCCTTTAGCATTGCGTTTATCGTGGCGCTCCTGATCTACTGGGGAGGTATTCCCGCGATGGCCGCGATGGTCGCCCTTGCCGCCTATTCATTGATACGCAGCCAGATGGCCTACCGCAAAAAGATGAAAAAAGAAGCCTTGAAAGCGGAGGTGAACGAAACGGTAGCCCAACTGAGCCAGACCACCAACTCACGCGAAGCGCTCGCCCTCTTCCGCAAGCATAGCCGGGAAGAAAATCAGGCGTTGCTTACCTTCGCCGCGGAAAACCTGGACAAAGCGGTGAATGATGTGATCGACTGGAACCTGAAAGACCTGCGCCAGGTATGGAACGACTTGCAGGAGAAAAAGATCCACCTCAAGCAGATCAAACGGGTCGGCACACTGGGCGTGACACAGATTGAAAATGATATCGCCGTCGACAAAGGTTTGTATTACTACCAGGGCAACGACTTTGCCAGTGAGGTGATCTACAGTATCCTGCGTCTGTCGGAACCCGCCAAAGAGCATATCGACAATAACTTCAACCCCCTGAGCGAAGAAGAAGTTCACGACCTGAAGAAATTCATGCCGCAGATCACTGCCTTCCTGCACAACTGCGCGGGCATGATCCGGGAGCGGGAATACTTCAATCTGCCGAATCTCGTTTCCGAATCGGGCATGTTGAATAACAAACTGATCCAATACAAAAAAGGCGAACTCAAACGCATTCAGATGGATAACGGAGCCAGCAGCACCAAGACCAGCCTGTTGTATCTGACCATCCTGCACGAGATGCAAAACGTATTGATGTTTACGACCAACCTGATCAAGGTCAGCCGTAAATTCCAGATGGAATAGCTCTTTTCACACGCTTTGGAAAGGATATCCAAGACATAATTGTATCTTTGTAAGAACCGGGGAAGCAGCATTTCCGGTTCTTATTGCATCAGTATAGTATGAACTTCAAGACATTATGATTATGCAAAGAATAATTTTACACGTATTTTTATCCGTATTCTTCTTTTCGGTTTCTTCTTTTCAGGCGATGGCGCAAGAAACAACGATATCAACTCCCGGGCCTCAAACAATTACAGGCGTACACACTTCCATCACCTTTGCCGAAGGGGCGGGAGGCACCTATACCTTTAATGAGGTAGAAACAGACGTACTAACTGTCGATGCCGGCGTGGATATCCTTATCGAACTGACCGGTGGAAACGGCAAGAACACCATCGGTAAGATCACCAATAACGGAACAGTTTTTCTGAAAGGCAATACCTTCCTGCCGGAACTCGACGACCAGCATGTTACCAATAATGCCTTCCTGACCGATTCGACCGCCTCGATCAAGGTAGTCAATGGTGTTGCCCCGGTTATATCCGGCCTGATCGAAGGCAGTGAAGTACATAACGACTCGGTAGCTACCTTTGCCCATGTATTGGTGGTCGGCCAGCAGCAGCTCGATCCCAATATTATTCAACCGATTGAACTTCCTGAAACGCTGACCTTGATCTGCCAACG
Organism: Parabacteroides sp. PF5-6; assembly: GCF_029504695.1. GTDB lineage: Bacteria > Bacteroidota > Bacteroidia > Bacteroidales > Tannerellaceae > QVMG01. The sequence goes on along the minus strand of NZ_JAQFIN010000006.1, from coordinate 63,253 downwards.
GAAAAACATACTTTGGTGGTACGACATCGACACCCTCTATATCCCGGTGATGAATCGCATTGTTTCTGTCGAACATGAGGTGAAACGTGCCGGCCAATACCGCTACCGTACCATCGCGGAATATGAGAATGCAAGAACTGAAATCATCTCCAACACCGCAGAAGTCAAGATGTCGTACGATGTGACCCTGCCCGAGGTGGAAGGCGTCACGACCGATCCGGAAGCCGGCACCCATATCGTGCCCGATGGCGGAAACTTTAAGTTCTACCTCTCCCTCGATCCGAAATACTCGCTGTCGGAACCCTTTGTCACCACCAGCAAAAGCGACACGCTCGAGGTGGACTGGAATGGTTACTACACCCTCGAAGCAGTTACCGACTCGGTGACCATCTTTATCGACGGGATCGCATTGGATAATCCTTCTTCCAACACAGGAATCGCGACGGATGATCTTATCATCCACGGTGGACAAGGCCAGATCGAGATCTACACCCCAGAAGCTACCCGACTGAAGATCCTGACTTTCGACGGCATCACCCGTAGAAACATCCGCCTCACCGCCGGCAACCACCGGATCGCCCTGCCGGCCGGCATCTATCTCTTGCAGACCGACCGGAAAACGGTAAAGGTTGTTGTTAAATAACCTTTACATTATGGATAAAGCAGAACTCTGGATCGGTCTCTTTTTTATAGTACTGGGTTTTCTGGTCTATAAATTCCCGATGTTGATCAGCGGGTATAACACCCTGCCGAAAAAAGAAAGGGAGAAGATCGATATCCGTCCGGTCGCTTCCCGGATGCGTACGATCTTTTGTATCATGGGGCTCATTCTGATGACTGTACCCTTTCTATTGGACCGCATAGGCCTGTCTGCGTGGAACGAATACCTTGGACTAGTGGTCACCCTCGGAGGTGTAGCCATCCTCTTTATCCTGAACTATCGCAAGCAGGACACAAAAAAGATACCCCGTTCGAAAGCAGGCAAAATAGGAGGCTGGATTGCTGCCGGCATCACGATTCTCGTATTCGGAAGCATCATCCAGGCTGCCCAACCGGCTAAAATCAACATTGAAAACGGAATGGTTAATATCTCCGGCGCCTATCGTATAAAAATCCCTTTGGCGGAAATTACGAAAGCGGAAGTGACCGAAAACATTCCCAGAGCAAAAATACGAAACAACGGGCTCAGCTTTGCCCGGTATCACAAAGGACATTTCCAAATGGAGGATTACGGGCGTAGCCGCCTGTACCTCCATAGCGGAAAACCACCTTACCTGGTTCTCACGACCCAAAAGAACGGCACAGTAATCATCAACCGCAGTACCCCGGAAGAGATCTACGCCCTCTACGAAGCGGTAGCTGTACCGTGAATATCGGCTTTCATAGCTCACCCGATTTGACACTTTGTAACTCCTATAGGTAGTACGCGCGCATACTACCTATAGTATGACGCCGTACTATATATAGTATGAGCCCGCACTATATATAGAAACACTTTTTAACTTATCATATTGTCATTCTCAGGAAAAAGATGGCGCAAAACGTAATGTGTAGGAAAGTATTTGAATTATATGAAAAAAGAAAGAAGAGATGAGTGATATGAACAAAAAGAAAAACATTTGATCACACAGGAAATAGACTTGAGTTTCATTTCTCTAATATTGCAGAATCAATTATTTAAAACTGCATTATGATGAACAACAAGTTAATTATTACGTGTTTACTGACCTTTATGTTTGTGATAACAGGGGGAGCCATGTCTTCTTCGGATATTACACTGAAAGAGTTTCCGGGATTACAGCAACAGGTATTTCTATACCGTGATACAGTAAAGAGTGTGGACGGACGTTTTCCGGGTTTTTCACCCTGGTTTATGATCTATCCCGATAAACCTTGTGATAAAGAACAGGCGGAAGCTCTGATCCGTGAATTAGGCATCGATAAATATCTGTCTACCTATTCGGCGACAGTGAGTGTTGTAAACCCCATCGGGGAGCATTATGATAGTGTAAAGGACTTAGATGCGTACAAAGAACTATTGAATAAATTACGTGTTTTCACCAACCTGAAGGTCATTGGCATAGGCGCGGGGGCTACTTTTGTGAATAACACGATTGCCAATCATGCCGGGCCGGTTGCCGGAATAGTTTCTATTAACGGTAAATCTTCCGGCCTTAAATCCGTTGGGGCCTCTGTTCCCGCATTTATTGCCGGAGCGAATAGCAAGCGAGTGGCTTCTTCTTATATCAAACGGAATGAAGCCGTGATGCAAGGTAAGTCGGGCGAATTTTCTTTTTATACAAACGAAAAGGAACCCTTGTTACAAGTGGTAGTGAGTACGGACAAGCAAAAGTCATTACAAGAAATATTTGATGATGCCTGGACACATCTACTCAGTAAGAATTATCGCTTCAACAACTACAAGCATACCTGGTACTTCGGAACCGGCTTTGATCAATACGGGCCGTACCAGTTGGAACCTTATATTATGCCTGAGGAATGGAATGTGACCCGGTTGGCTGTTGAGAAAGACCTGCTTGGAACCGGTACCTTTTTGTGGTATGAATTCCATCCGAAGGCCATACAGAATGCACCAAAGGCCAGTGTGCCTCTTCTGCTTTTGTTGCATGGCAATAACAACGATCCCCGTACACAGGCAGAGACCTCAGGCTTTATCGAAGTCTGCGCCAAAGAAAACTTTATGGTGGCCGAACTGGAATGGCAAGGCAATGGATACGCCCCCATGGGATTGGATGGCATTGAAATGGTTGTTCATCATCTATTGGAAACCTATCCACAACTCGATCCTTCCCGTATTTATGCCGAGGGGCTTTCGGCAGGATCGGCAACGGCAACAGCTCTTGGCATCCGTAAATCACATCTGTTTGCTGCCGTAGGAGGCCATTCGGCCGGTCTGATTCCTAACCGTTATGCCTTTGGCTATAGTTTGGAAGCCTTGTTTAATGAAGCGATCCAGAAGAGGGCCTGTGTGGAGATGCCCTACTTCTCCGTTACCGGTACAGAGGACGAAACCGTTCCGTTCCCCAATTCGGAGAACTGGCAGGAAAATACGTTCTTCCATGCCTGGAGAACGTACCAGACGATGAACGGAATGACTGTTGTTGATCGATTGGATTTCAATAAGTATGGTCTTTTTGGACTGGAATTGAAAGACCGTCAAACTCTACATACGAATAAGAATATTTCAATGGAAACCGGTTCCCTATACAAAGGCAATGTGCCATTGATCAAACTCGTGGCTGTAATGGATTATGGGCATTGGAATTTTAAGCCTGCCGCACAGTTGATGTGGGATTATTTTAAGCTATTCGCACGCAATCCGGAAACAAAAGAACTGATTTATAATCCCTAAACAAGGGGATAAACGATCTGGCAAAAGCTGCCCTTTTCGCATCAATGATGTGCTTAAGGGCAGCTTTTAAACATTTGAACAACTATTTGAACAAGTAAGAAAACGACTTTGAACAAACAGAAAAGTTTTCTACACACCCGAAAAAGCCGCTCTTTGACATATAGAGTAACATTGCAGTGTTAAACTTAAAAAAACAATTATGCAAAACAAAGTAGTGAAAAGACTGACGGTATTCGTATTGTTACTCTTTATGGGGTTACCTCCCATATTGGCACAAGGGTCTACGAGAATCTCCGGCAATATTGTCGACACCACAGGTGAACCGATGATCGGAGTGAGTGTACTTGAAAAAGGCACCACAAATGGTGTTATTACAGATTTGGATGGCAACTATGTCTTATCTGTAAAAGAGGGTGCAACCATTGTATATTCTTATATTGGTTATATCACCCAGGAGAAGAAAGCCATCGCCACAAGAATGGATATCGTTTTTATTGAAGATTCTAAAGCGTTAGACGAGGTTGTAGTTATTGGTTATGGCGTACAAAAGAAAAGCGACCTGACCGGTGCGATCTCTTCCGTGAAAGCCGAAGATATCCAGAATCGCACAATCACACGGGTGGAAGAAGCCTTGCAAGGGAAAACCGCCGGTGTGCAACTGATCTCCACTTCTTCACAACCCGGTTCTTCACCAACGATCCGTATCCGTGGATTTTCTTCTAACGGTACATCTGATCCACTCTATGTGATTGATGGCCTGATCGCTTCGGATATGAGCTCCGTCGATCCGAATAACATTCAAAGCATGGAGGTGTTGAAAGATGCTGCCTCGGCAGCGATCTACGGTGCGCAGGCGGGTAATGGTGTGGTATTGATCACCACAAAAAGCGGAAGCAAAGGGACGAGTAGTATTTCATACGATATGCAACACTCGATCAATAGTCTGTCGCGACGCCCCAAACTCCTCAACGCACAGGAAGCCTTGGGACAAGGAAAAGAGCGGGATGCGACCTTTACAGATACAAATATTCAGGAGTTGATCGACAACGGTACATGGGATGGCGTGTCGAGCACCGATTGGTACGATGTGGCATTCAGCGCATCTCCTACCACCCGGCATACCGTCAATATGCAAGGAGCGAATGACAGAGGATCTTTCTATCTTTCACTCAGCAACCTGTCTGACAATGGGATCATTCGTGAAAACAAAGATGTATACGAACGTTTGTCGGTGATGGTAAACGCCGACTACAACATCAAACCCTGGATGAAGGTGGGTGTAAACGCAAATTATGGCAAGTACACAAGCCGGATGATCTCAGACGGAAGTGGCAACTCCTCTTACGTGAGTATGATCTCTACCGTAATGACAATGCCGGCTTATTACGCAGATACCTATGCTCCTGATGCACTTCCTTTACCGATGCAAGCGCTCCAGGCAAACGGCTTTACACTTCTCACGAACGACAATGGCGATTATTACAGTACCTTAGGTAGCATGGAACAAATCCATCCGATGGTAGCCATTCGCCGGAGCGACCGAAAGAACTACGGCAATACGTTGATGGGAACGTTATATGCTAATCTGACCCCATTTAAAGGATTTGTATTTACGTCCAGACTGGGTTTCAGAGAAGCAAACGCAAATACTTATTCTTATTCGCATTTATTTTATGGTTCCGCTTCCGTGTCGAACAAAGACAGGAATGGAGCGACGCGTACCAATACGTCGACCTCTTATTACCAGTGGGAAAACTTCGCGAACTATAATACTACCTTATTAGATAAACATAACTTAGCGGCTATCCTGGGTATGTCGTATAGTCAGACCCGCTTGACGTATTTGTCCGCGGCAGTAGATAAAACAGCGATGGATGATCCTCTTTACGCCGATGTTTCTTATCCGGCAGGTGACGCGGTCAAAACAACCGCAGGGTATCATAATATTTATCGCAAACTGTCTTATTTCGGACGATTGAATTATGACTTCCGGAGTCGTTACATGGCACAATTCTCGTTGCGTGCTGATGCTGCCGATACCTCTATTCTGCCGACATCAAACCGATGGGGATATTTCCCTTCGGCATCCGCCGGTTGGACGATTTCTAATGAAGATTTCTTTACAGATAATAATAATACGCCTATTAGCTTCGCTAAACTACGGGTGAGCTGGGGGCAAAACGGAAGCACCAGCAACCTGAGTGGTTATACATATTCTAACGCGCTGACTACTTCGGCAGCAGGCTATTCGTTTACCAATAGTCAGTTAGGTTATACCACATCGGCAAAACCCTCGCAATTATACAATCCAAACCTGAAATGGGAAACTTCCGAACAATTGAATATAGGGCTCGATATGCGCGCTTTAAACGATCGGTTTGGTTTCAGCATGGATTGGTATAAGAAGAAGACAAAAGACCTGATCGTATCCAATATTGTCATTCCGTTCGAAGCTGGAAATAAATCCGCTCCGATGAATGCAGGCCATGTTGAGAATAAAGGTTTTGAACTTGAAGCCAGTTGGAAAGATAATATAGGCGACTTTAAATACTCTGTGGCTGCCAACGTAGCTACACTGAATAACAAAGTAACCTATCTGGATCCTAATGTAAGTGGCGGACGTATCGACGGTTCATCCACACAGGCTTCCAACGGTTCGTTCTCCGCATTCGAAGTCGGACACCCGGTATGGTATTTCAGAGGCTATCAGGTAGATCACCTGGATGATAACGGCAGTCCGGTATTCAAAGATCATACGGGAGACGGTACGATCGATGCCAGCGACAAAGTGCAAATCGGCAAACCGATGGCGGATTATACTTTTGGCATTACGTTGACGGCGAACTACAAAAACTTTGATTTCCTTGTCTTTGGTAGCGGTTCGGTAGGTAACGATGTATTTATGTCTTATAGCTATAACTCCATCTCTTACTCTTTGAAAGAAATGTACGACAAACGTTGGACGGCCGACGGTAGTACCGTTCGGAAGTATGCGAAACCCAGCTTGTTGAACGCAGATAAATACAGCCTGTCTGATGCGTATGTATTCGACGGATCTTATTTCCGCATCAAACAAATTCAGTTGGGATATACCGTCCCGAAATCATTGACTCAGAAATTATTAATAGACAACTTAAGAGTGTACACGTCTTTGGATAACTTCTTCTTGTTTACCAGTTATCCGGGACTTGATCCTGAAGTTTCTGCTTCCTCTACCAGCGGTATGGGTGTCGACTACGGAAACTATCCCATGACAAAGAAAGTTGTATTTGGTTTATCGGTAACATTCTAATTAAAAACGAAAAGATATGAAAATGAAACATATTATATGTTCCTTTATAGCGTGTGCATTTATCTTCCAGTCATGCGATGTGGATTTATTGAATATTGCGCAGCAAGGAGTACAGGACGAAAACAGCTACTACCAGACAGACGAGCATAGTGAAAGTGCTTTAGCTGCCGTGTACAATTCATGGCGAGGGGCTTTCTCGGGAGCAGGCAGTGGTGCCAACCATTATGCGAATGGTTTTTACATGAAGAATTTTATGGCAGACGATTTCAATACGGGCGGGATACGTTCTGACCAAATCTCTGCGCAGGAAATCTATGAAAGTGCGACTACCGCAACCAACGGATGGGTAGAAAACTATTACAAAAAATTATATGAAACGATCTATCTGTGCAACTTAGTCATTGAAAAGTTTACCCCCGATAGCCCAATTAAGGCCCGGAATATAGCGGAAGCTAAGTTCTACAGAGCGCTTTGCCATTTCGAGTTGACCACCCTGTGGGGTACTCCGCCTCTGGTGGATAAGATACTAAAAACAAGTGATGAGTTTCAAGTGGCGAATTCAACACAAGAAGCCTTATGGAGTTTCATCGAGTCTGAACTCAATGAAGCGATTCATTCCGGGAATCTGACCACAAAAGCATCCATCAATGATATAGATGGTGGCACACGGGCTACGATTGAAGCGGCACATGCTTTATTGGGAAAAGCGTATCTTTTCCAGGGCAAGTATGCGAATGCTAAAACCGAATTGGAGAAAGTGATCCATTCCGGGAAATACGGCTTGGTTGATGATATCAGTGGTTTCTATCATCCGGTATGCAATGGGAGTAAAGAGTATGTCTTGGAATGTGTTCGTCATTATGATCCGTCTAATATGTATGCCCAGGGCGGTTGGATGGGTATTCTGGGGAATTGGGGTTTTGGCTATGGTTTTATTGCCGGAGCGGAATCTTCTCAACATTACCGGTTCAACACCACAAGTGGTTACGGTTATTTTAACCCGAGCAAATCACTCTACGATACTTATGTTGCGGAAGAGGGAGTCGACGGGTATCGCCTCACCAGTTGGATCAAAACCTGGGATCAGGTGGTTGCCATGAATATTGCGGTGAATGCAACAAGTAGCCGATATGGTAATGAAGGTTACTTCCGATTGAAATGGTTGGCCAGTTTGGATGATGAGAATGTGGCGTATTGGTGCGGAAACCAAAGTAATACGCCGGTAATCCGTTACGCTGATGTATTATTGATGGCTGCAGAAGCTTGTGTTCTATCCGGCGATCAGCCCAACGCGGATAAGTATGTGAACTTAGTGCGCGACAGAGCTAAACTATCCTCTAAGTCGAATGTGACATTGGATGATGTTAAACTGGAACGCCGTTTGGAGCTGGCAATGGAAGGTATACGCTTCCAAGACCTAAAACGTTGGGGCGACGCACCTGCCGTCTTAGCGGATAAGGGTAAGAAGTTGCCTACTTTCATAATCACTCCGAATGCGAATAATGATATCACTACGGCACAAGGTATTTATAATGCCCAATATACGACAAGCCTGTCTTATACCGACAATGAAAGGCCTATGGCAGGTTGGACGCCGAACCGGGATGAGTATCTGCCGTTCCCGGAGACCGAGCTGCAAGTAAATAGTAACCTGGTACAGAATCCCGGATATAATTAATACTGAAATAGAATGAAACGACAACTATATATTTGCTTATTCCTGTTGCCTTTTGTCCATACGGTAGCTCAGGAGGTCTTTAAAAACGACCAGGTAACCGTTTCCGTACTTAAGGAGAATGTTTTGGTATTTGAAACATTCGACAACACCACCATGTATCTGATCGAGGGCAACGAACAAGCCGCCCTAATCGATATGGGAACAACATGTGATGGATTAGATCAGATCGTCAAACAACTATGTAGTAAACCGCTTATCGTAATCGGTACGCATGCGCATCCCGACCATATCGGTTGCATCGATCAATTTGAGAAAGTCTGGTTACACAAAGACGACAGTGTGTTGATCAAACAGTTTGCCAAAGACTATAAAGGAGAGATCCTGTATATGGAAGCAGGCCAGATCTTCGACCTGGGTGGTCGTCAACTGGAAGTCGATCTGATGCCGGGCCATACTCCGGGTTCCATTATCCTTTTGGATAAGGAGAATGGGGATTGTTATACCGGTGATGCTTTCGGATCGGGACAGGTTTGGTTACAAACGATTCCGCATACGCCTATAAAGGTGTATTATGAATCTTGTGTTCGCATGGAAAAGATCATGAACGATACGGGTATCTCCCGAATCTATTGCGGTCATTATCCATACCTCAAGAAAGCACTTGATCTGGATTACCTCATCGAATCAAAGGATTTGGCTAAACGCATATCCGATGGCGAAGATGTAAACGCCGTGTATTATCCTTATACTCCGGATAAGGACAACAAGAACATCGTGATTGCACGGAATGGCTTTGCGATGATCGTTTACGACTCTGAGAATATAAATTGACACCGGTATTTCGCAAACAAAACACCAGTATTTTGTCGATAAAATACTGGTGTTTTTATTTACAAAGTATTTACGCATGATACTCGCTCGGGGATACGCCAAACTGTTTCTTGAAGCTCGACGAGAAATGAGGCAACGTACTGAATCCTGTCATATCAGCAATTTCCGAAACATTATGTTTTCCTTCCTTCAGTAACTCTGCCGCACGGTTGAGTTTGTAGGTCTTGAAAAAGACGTTCGGGTTTTCTCCCGTTAGTCCCTTCACCTTGTAATAGAACTTGGTGCGCGATATTTTCATCACTTCGGTCATGCGGGTGATGTTGAGTTCCGGGTTGGATAACTCGTTCTCCATCAAACTGTAGAGTTCTTTCATAAAGACATTGTCTTGTGGCGAAAGTACATTCTCTTCTATTTTCTCCGTCTGGGTGGTTTTCACCAACAGGTTCTGTATCTTCTCCCGGTTTTTGAGTTGCGACTTGATAAGTGCCAAGAGATAGGTCGGGTCGAACGGTTTGGTGACGTAGGCATCGGCTCCCGTGTCGAGTCCTTCCACCTGGCTTTCTACGGTTATCTTGGCTGTTACTAAAATCACTGGGATATGGCTGAGCTGGATGTCTTCTTTGATCATACGACAGAGCTGATAACCGCCAAGGCCTGGCATGACCACATCACTCAATACAATGTCTGCTGCCTCTTCTTTTAGGGTTTTGTAAGCGCTTTCGGCATCGAAGCGACAGGTCACCTTATAATAGGGTGAAAGTAAGGTTTTCAGATAATGAACGACTTCTGTATCATCGTCTACAACAAGTACGCTGTGTTGTTTCTCTTTCGCCTCTTTTGTTTCGTCTTCGGATGACCATTGCACTTCGGTTTGGATCGGATAAATCTCTTCTTGCGTTTCCTTGTCCGTCAGACGCTCTTGCTTAGGATATAAGGCATCATTTGTCGGAAGAATATAAGTGAAGACAGCGCCTCCCTCTTCGTTGTTTCCCGCTTTGATGTAGCCGTGATGCAGGTTCACCAAACAACGGGTAAAATATAATCCGATACCTGTTCCCCAGTTATAAGAGCCTTTCATCTGTTCATTGAGTTGATAATACCGCTCAAAAATCTTTTCCAATTTATCCTCCGGGATACCGCATCCTGTATCGGTAACAGATATTTGTATGTATTCCGAATTCATATCTTGATCAGTCAGGGCGAACAACTTCAATGCCTCAGCGCGGCAAATGACATCAAACCGGATCGTAATCTTTCCTCCTTTTTCGGTAAACTTCAATGCGTTCGATATAAGATTTGTGTTGATCTTATCTAACTTATCTGTGTCGAGCCAGGTGACGAATGAATCCTCCAATCCATAGGTCTTCAACGCCACACCTTTATTATTACAGCTTATACGGAAGACCTCAATCAGCCGGTTTAATTCTGAAATAACATCTGTTCGTTTGACAGCCAGCCGTAATGTGTCATTTTCCAGTTTATTGAAGTCCATCAATTGGTTAACAAGCTTCAACATCCGGTTTACGCTGCGTTGAACGATGAGAAGTAACTGTTTGTTATCTCCTGTAATATCCGATGTATTACAGAGTTGGGTGACCGGTCCTGAGATCATGGTCAAGGGGGTGCGGAACTCGTGTGATACATTCGCAAAGAAACTCATGTTCATCTGGTTGAGCCGCCTCTCCTGTTCTTTCTCCAATTCACTTTGAGCGATGCGCAGTTTACTCAATCGGTTTCGGTTGTATAGTCGTAGTATAACGTAACAGATAGCCAGGATAATGAGTGTGTACAAGGCATATGCCCACCCCGTAGCCCACGGTGCCGGCCGGACAATGATAGAGATGGAGTTCTCCGCTTCCAGAATAGACTCGTCATTGTTTGTAATCCGCACTTTGAACGTATATTTTCCTGCCGGGAGATTAGAATAATAGGCCTCACGATTGTTGCGCGCATCAATCCAGAATTTATCATAACCCTCCATGATGTAGTGATAATGAACCCGTTCAAATTCAGAATAATCGAGTGCAGTGAACGAAACAGTGAAACTACTTTCGTTGTGGTTCAACCGGATAACAGGGGCATAGTTTAGATGTTTATCAATACACGCACTGCGAAACGGACGAATCAGTTGATTATGTATCTTCAGATCCTCGAATAACAAAGGAACACTACGCTTTGATATTACATCTATCGGATTAAAGAAAGTCAGCCCATGCGTTCCTCCAAACAATAACATTCCGTTGTCCAGTCGGCACACTGAGTGCTCGTTGAATTGATTTCCTCCTATTCCATCCACAATGTAATAGTTTGTGAATTTGTTTAAGGCCTGGTCGTACTTACTCAGGCCATACAACGTGCTTATCCACATATTCCCTTGTGTATCTTCTATGATAGACGAAATATCCGTGCAGGAAGCTCCTAAGATACATTCGGTGGTATTCGTACTGCGCGAGTGATGCAGTATCTCGTTGGCAATGGTACCAATCCAGATGTCGCCTTTTGAATCTTCATATAGGCAGGTCGGAATAAACGTCGGCCGGTTTTGAAGATAAGGATAGACATCGAATGCTTCGGTGATATTCCAGGTATCCGGATCAATGAACTGTGGATTGTGTGGATAAGAAGCCACCAGGATTTCGCCGGTTGAAAGAGTCGTTATGGCATTGATAAAGGAATAAACAGCGGAAAAAGAGTGTAACTGCAGCTCTTCGAACGCTTCACTTCCCCGGCGTAATCCATAAATGCAACGATTTCGTGTACCCGCCCAGATTGTTCCATTCCTATCTTCTGTTATTTCAGCTACATCTACCGGCATCCAGTGCACCTCTTTCTGGTAAAGTGCCCGTGTCGTTTTGTCGTAGCGGCAGCGAATGAGCTTGGCCTGGGCAATCAGCCAGATGTCATTGTTGCTGTCGATAAATACCGATGACAGGTCATTTCGTAGCACATCCTTTTCTGGAAAGAATTGCCGCGTTTCTACCGCATGGATACTTTCCGCCAGCGTATCATAAACATATACTCCGTCTCTGGAGGTGGTCATCCATAAGTTATTCTCTTTATCTTTTTGTATCGAGGTAATGGAACGGTGTTGTGTATGGGATGATAAATAGTAATTATTGTTGAAACGTTCCTTTGCATTGTGCTGAACCGTAAAGCCCTGGTCAAATCCGCCAATCCACAGATTCTTCTGTGAATCGGTAAACATTGTGGTGATTTTAGCATTCGGCGTATTCAACGGAAGGCCGAAGTCATCCTGATGGATGGCTTTGTCGTTTCGTATGTCGTAAACAAACATTCCTTCATTCGTGTTGATAAAAAGCACGTCGGAAGATGCCTGATGCATATACTGAATAAGCGCGCCTGAAAGTTTGGGGTGCCGACGAATACCGTCAGGATTTTCTATGTATTTGCCCGAACGTGTATCTAATATAGATAAGGTATTGAGCGATGCCAACCATAATTCATCGTTGTCTCTCATGAAAGCGTAATGCGTGTCTTGGCCGGAACGGTCGAAACTTGCCTTCAGTGCCAGTGTTGTCGAGTTATAGCAAAATACAGTAGAAGAAGTGACTATCCATAAATTATTTTTACTGTCGATGAAGCAACCCCGGATAAACAAGTTCTTATCCGCCAACTCGGGAGTTGCTGATACAAATTTATTCTCCTCCGGCAGATATACGCCCATTTCCATACCAAAGTTGACGAATATCCGCTCCTCATGGTTCTCCAATATCTGATAGGCATACTCCCTACTGACTTCGGCTTTGATACGTTCAAAGCTATCCTGATGGGTATAACGGCATACACCATATACTGTACAGACCCACAATTGCCCTTTGGAATCGCTAAGTAACCCACGTATCTGATTATCGCTCAGGCTCGTTGAGTCTGAACTATTGAAATACTGATGAAACTCATATCCATTGTATTTGTTAAGCCCACGAAACGTTCCAATCCATATATTCCCAAAACAGTCCTCGGCAAATGAAGTGATTTGCTGATTGGAAATGGTAGTGGCGATCCTATGGTCAGTCTCAATAACCATTTCCCTGTTATCGGTCTGCGCACAGGAAATAGAAAGAAGAAAACAGAACAAACAAAGAATAAGCGTTCTCTGGGTTATCATGGTGCACCTCTATTTAGTATATGTTCTTACTTCATGCGATAGGTCTACAAATCTATAGATTAAAATCTACTCTGCATAGCTTCAATGCCTCTTGGAAAGGTGTTTTTAGGCAGATTTGAATAAATAGACAAACCTTTGAACAAATAGAAAACCTTATTTAAACAAAAGAATAAGTTATTTGCATGCTTTGAGAAGAACCTGTTTCTCCTTTATTTGTAATATTGCAATACCGATTAGGAGTGCAATCGAAAGTAAAATATAGAATACTTATTTATAATTAAATTCATATAAAACCATGAAGAAGATATCAATTTTAGCAACAATGCTGTTGATCTGTGTAACAACATTTGCGCAACAAGCTCTTTGGGGAGGTTCGCAAATTATCTCTCCCGAAATCCACGAGAACAACACCGTAACCTTCCGCCTGCGCGCTCCTAAGGCCGTCAAGGTTGAAGTGACGGGTGACTTCCTGCCGACGCAGAAGATGGACACTCCCTATGGCCAATTCGATGCGCCGGGAGTAGCCGCATTGGTAGAAAATAAAGAAGGCGTTTGGGAATTCACTACGCCCGAACCGCTGGCTTCCGAACTGTACAGTTACACCTTTATTGTCGACGGCTTGCAGATGAACGATCCGAGCAACATCATGATGAAACGCGACGTCGCCTCGATAACCAATCTCTTCATTATCAAAGGGGGTATGGCCGATTTATACAGTGTGAACGATGTGCCGCACGGCACCGTTGCCCGCCGCTGGTACAACAGCCCGACCCTGCAAGAGAACCGCCGCATCACCATCTATACGCCTCCCGGCTACGAGAATAACAAACAAAATTACCCGGTGTTCTATCTACTCCACGGCTCAGGAGGCGATGAAGAAGCCTGGATCGCTTTGGGGCGCACGGCGCAGATCATGGATAACCTGATCGCCCAGGGCAAAGCCAAACCGATGATTGTGGTGATGACCAACGGCCATACACAGAACAATGCCTCACCGGAGGAAACCAACCGTGCCTACACGCCGGCCATGGGTGGCGGCCCGAGAGAAGCCGTTGCCAGTATGGAAGATAGCTTCGGCGACGTGATCAAGTTTATCGAAAATAACTACCGGGTGAAGAAAGGCAAAGCGAATCGCGCGATAGCCGGTTTGTCGATGGGCGGTATGCATTCAGCTACCATCTCAGCCCAATATGCGAATACATTCGACTATGTCGGAGTATTCTCTGCACCTCCTATCGCTGCGATGATGGGTGCCGGTAACCCAGGTGCCGAAGAAGCACAGAACGCCTTCGTAAAGAAATTGGAAACGCAGAAAAAGAATGGCTACAAACTGTACTGGATCGCTTGCGGTTCGACCGACTTCCTCTACAAAAGCGTGATCGAAAGCATGAAGAAAATGGATGAGATAGGTTTCAAATATACCTACCACGAAAGCACTGGTGGCCATACCTGGGACAACTGGCGGATCTATCTGTCACAGTTTGCTCCGATGCTATTTAATTAGCCTGTTGTCATGAAGAAGAGTTTATTCGTAACAATAGCTTTCACTCTGTTGATCACATCATGCGAAGACAAGGTTCCGCAATTGGGTAAGGCTTCTGTCGATCAAGTAGTTGCTGCCATGACGCTGGATGAAAAAGTGAAACTATTGGTTGGGACTGGTATGGCAGGGTTTACAGGTGAAAATGCGGTTGTTGGTGAAACCGGTTCACTTGTACCCGGCGCTGCCGGAACCACTTATCCGATCCCTCGTTTAGGTATTCCGGCTATCGTACTGGCCGATGGACCGGCCGGGTTGAGGATACAACCTATTCGCAAAGGGGATGATAATACATATTACTGTACGGCATTTCCAGTCGGTAGTTTACTGGCTTCCACCTGGAATACGGAACTGGTGGAACAGGTGGGCCAGGCTATAGGCAATGAGGTGTTGGAGTATGGTGCGGATATTCTTTTAGCCCCTGCATTGAATATTCATCGTAATCCACTCTGCGGACGTAACTTCGAATACTATTCGGAAGACCCGGTCCTTTCCGGTAAAATGGCTGCCGCAATGACTAAAGGGGTACAAAGCAATGGGGTAGGGGTATCCTTGAAACATTACGCGGCGAATAATCAGGAGACCAATCGTATGGGCAATGATAGTCGTTTGACTCCGCGTGCCTTGCGTGAAATTTACTTAAAAGGTTTCGAAATCGCGGTTAAAGAGTCTGCTCCATGGACTATTATGTCCTCCTATAATTTGATCAATGGGCAGTATGCTTCTGAAAGTCACGATTTGCAAACAACCATTCTGCGTGATGAATGGAGATTTACCGGAACGGTAATGACCGATTGGTTTGGCGGTAAAGATGCTTCGGCACAAGTGTATGCCGGTAACGACCTGTTGATGCCTGGTTCTCCGAAACAGATAATGGATATTGTGGAAGCCGTGCAAAACGGGACACTAGCAGAGGCTGATGTAAATACGAATGTGAAACGTATCCTGGAGTTAGTTCTTAAATCGCCTCGGTTTAAAGGTTACAACTATTCGAATAAACCTGATTTGAAAGCGCATGCGGCTGTAACCCGCCAATCGGCTGCTGAAGGTATGGTGTTGTTGAAGAACAATAACAGCACATTGCCACTTGCTTCTTCCGTGAAAAAAATAGCGGCGTATGGAATTACGTCTTATGATTTCATTGCCGGAGGAACAGGTAGTGGGGATGTAAACGAAGCCTATACTATTTCTTTAGTTGAAGGGCTTGAAAAAGCAGGATACATATTAGATATCGGTCTAATGGTTTCTTATGAAAAATATATACAAGAAGAAAACGCCAAAAACGCTCCCGATCCAAACGATAAAATGGCTGCTTTTATGCCTAAATCGCGTCCGGGTGAATTTATTCCGAATACCACAGAACTGAATAAACAGGCAACAAATGCAGATGCTGCTTTAATTACTATCGGAAGAACGTCGGGAGAGTTTCTGGACCGTAAAATACCCGGTGACTTTGAATTAACAAAAGAAGAGCAAAATTTGATCACTGCCGTATCTAAAGTATTCCGGTCTAAAGGGAAGAAAACAATCGTTATCCTGAATATCGGCGGCGTAATTGAAACAGCATCATGGAAAGAAATACCGGATGCAATCCTTTTAGCCTGGCAAGCCGGACAGGAAGGAGGGAATAGTGTAGCCGATGTATTGAGCGGGAAGGTGAGCCCCTCGGGCAAACTAACCATGACCTTCCCTGTAAACTATACGGATGCAGCTTCTTCTACTAATTTTCCTATTAATTATCCGACATCAAACCAGTCTGATCTGATGAAAGGTCGCGACGATACCGAAAAGGAATGGGTGCGTAATATTGACTACACCGTGTATCAGGAAGATATCTATGTGGGCTATCGTTATTTCAACACCTTCAATAAAGCGGTTTCTTATCCGTTTGGTTATGGATTGTCTTATACTTCCTTTGAGTATGCCCATGCGAAAGTAAACAAGGCGGATGGTGCTTTTACGGTTACCGTAGAGGTGAAAAACACCGGGAATGCCATCGGCAAAGAGGTGGTTCAACTTTATGTTTCTGCTCCTGCAAGCCCTTTAGGTAAGCCGTCGTTGGAATTGAAAGCCTTTGCAAAAACAAAAGAATTGAAACGTGGCGAGGTTCAAACCCTGACCATGCCTGTTGCCGTTGCTGATCTGGCTTCGTATGATGCAAACGGGAGTGCCTGGGTAACCGATAAAGGAACTTATAAACTATCGATTGGTTCTTCTTCGGAGAACATAAAAGCAACATTGGAGGTTGCAATAACCGAAGTGGAGGAGTGGAAGACAAATGACGTATTAAAGCCTCAAGAACCTATTGCCGTGTTGAAACCCTAATAATTTTGTTTATAATATAAATTACATATCATGAAACGAAACGTATTCCTTTTTCTTCTATTGATGGGAGTTGTACTTAGCTCGTGCACACAAAAGCAAAGCGTAAAACCGGCCATTCCCAAAGATGAAAAGATAGAACAACAAGTAGAAGCACTACTAAAAAAAATGACGCTTGATGAGAAGGTCGGACAGATGACCGAATTGGCTATCGATGCCATCACTCTGCGTACCAATCCTTTCGCAGGAATCGATATGCAGAACTTCAAGGTGGACGACCTGAAAGCTCTCCTTGCCAAATACGGCTTGGAAGATCAGTTTGAACTTACGGATGAAATGCCCGGACAACAAACATTTATGGGCATCTATATGGCTATCCAAGGCATAGAAAGTAAAAAAGGCTTTCAGGTTGATGAGGCATTGCTCGACTCGGTCATTGGCAAATACAAGGTAGGCTCTATTCTCAATGTGCCTGCCGGTATTGCACAGACTCCCCAGGAGTGGGAACGTATCATTAAGATCATTCAGGATAAGTCGATGAAAGAGATTGGAATACCCTGTATTTATGGGGTAGATCAAATCCACGGGACCACCTATACGATGGGAGGAACCCTGTTCCCGCAAGGAGTCAATATGGCGGCTTCGTTCAACCGTTCCCTGGTACGCGAAGGAGCCCGTATCTCGGCTTACGAGACAAAGGCTGGAAGTATCCCCTGGACATACGCGCCTGTGGTCGACCTTGGCCGTGATCCGCGCTGGCCTCGTCAGTGGGAAGGGTATGGCGAAGATGCCTATGTGAATACGGTTATGGGACGTGAAGCCGTGTTAGGCTTTCAGGGAGAAGACCCGAATCATATCGGTCCGCATAGCGTGGCCGTCAGCATGAAACACTATATGGGTTATGGCGTTCCTGTATCAGGTAAAGACCGTACGCCTTCTTCTATCTCCGTTCAGGATATGCGGGAGAAACATTTCGCTCCACATCTTGAAGCCATCCGGGCAGGGGCACTTACCGTAATGGTTAATTCGGCGATGAACAATGGATTGCCTTTCCATGCGAACTACGAACTGCTTACCGAATGGTTGAAACAAGACCTGAACTGGGACGGGCTGATTGTCACCGACTGGGCGGATATCAATAATCTTTACACGCGTGATAAGGTAGCTTCAAGCAAAAAAGAAGCGATCAAGATGGCGATCAATGCGGGGATTGATATGTCGATGGTTCCCTACGAATGGACTTTCTGCACGTTATTGAAAGAGTTAGTTGAAGAAGGGGAAGTGAAAATGAGCCGTATCGACGATGCCGTACGTCGTGTATTACGTTTGAAATACCGCTTAGGGCTATTTGATACGCCGGCATATAATCATGCCGACTTCCCTCTATTCGGAAGTGATGAACATGCGAAAGTAGCTCTTTGCGCCGCTGAAGAAGGTATCGTACTTCTTAAAAACACTGATAATATCCTTCCGCTGCCACAAGGAAAGAAGTTCTTACTTACAGGACCAAATGCCAACTCCATGCGTACACTTAACGGAGGATGGTCGTACTCCTGGCAAGGCGACAAGGCAGACGAATGCGCGGCAGACCATAATACGATCCTTGAAGCTTTCCGGAATAAATTTGGAGCAAACAATATTGTTCACGAAGCAGGGGTTACCTATAAACAAGGGGGTAGCTGGTGGGAAGAAAACGCTCCCCAGATTGATAAGGCTGTCGCGGCAGCACGGGGTGTTGACTATATTATCGCCTGTATCGGAGAAAACTCCTATTGTGAGACGCTGGGAAATCTGAACGATCTGACCCTTTCACCCAACCAACTGAATCTGGTTAAGGCCTTGGCGACTACCGGAAAGCCGATTGTATTAATCCTCAATCAAGGCCGTCCGCGTATCATCAATGAAATTGAACCCTTAGCCAAAGCAGTCGTCAACATCATGCTGCCGGGGAATTATGGCGGGGATGCCTTAGCCAACCTACTTGCCGGAGATACGAACTTCAGCGGGAAAATGCCTTTTACCTATCCGAAGTATATCAACTCGTTAATCACTTATGATTATAAGCCGAGTGAAGAAATGGAAAGAATGGAAGGGGCCTACAACTATGATGCGGTGGTATCGGTTCAGTGGGCTTTTGGTTATGGATTAAGCTATACTCAGTTTGCTTACAACAATTTGAAAGTGAATAAATCAGACTTTACTGCTGATGATATCCTTACTTTCACCGTCGATGTAACCAATACAGGGAAAATGGCAGGAAAAGAAAGTGTCTTGTTGTTCAGTTCCGACCTTGTCGCCTCACTGGCTCCGGATGTACGTCGGTTGCGCGCTTTTGACAAAATCGAGTTAAAACCGGGCGAAACCAAAACGGTAACACTGGAAGTAAAGGGTTCCGACCTTGCCTATGTCGGTTATGACGGAAAATGGATCATAGAAAAAGGAGATTTCCGTATTCAAATCGGTAATCAGACAACAAACATTACTTGTTCACAAACGAAAAAATGGAATATGCCCAATAAAGACTAAAGCCCTCAAATCACAGCATCCCTTAACACCAAAAGGCTTTCCGGGCCCATATTGAAGAGGAGGTCGACAATGCTTAGGTTGGGGAGGAAGCCGTGGCGTTCGCGGAAAACCTGGTAATAGGGTAGGGGGCGGAAGCTGGCATCGTCGCCCGGATGGCGTGGGCGGATCGATTCGCGGAAGTCATTGGGAAGCTGACTTTCATAGTGATCGGTATAATGGATCGTGGGTTGAATGTCTAATAACTCACAAATCAAGGTGCGCAGCTCCTCATTGAAATCGAAAAGGAATTCATATTTCTTTTGGTAAAAAGGGGCGAAGTCTTCTTCGTAATATTCAAAGAAAGGGCTCAGTCCATAGGCCGACACCAAGGCGTTCCAATGCAGGTGGCGCCAGTTGCCGTGGTCGGAGATCCGGATATCTTTCGTTAGGCATTTCGGTGTATCGGGCTTAATAATCGGGACAGTGAGGGGAAGCACTCCGTTCGCTCCGGCGATCGTGCAGCGGTTGCGGTAGGTTTGCTTGATATAGTTTTCAGCCGTTTCGATATAGACTTCGGGATAATGGTAGAGCTTGACGTATTGCTGCACAGGGCCCAGATAGGTGGTGGAGAGGTAAACAGAGGTATCCATAGATTCAATATACACGGGTTAACATCTTATTTTTATCGGAGCTGAACCAGCAGAACCAAACATTCCCAACCAGATGATCGGCCGGGATAATGCCCAGGTAGCGCGAATCGACCGCCGCCTGGGGGTTGTCCGATAATAACCAGTAATAATCTTGTTGGAAGAAATAGAAAGTCGTTTCCCGGCCATCGAGATAGAGCTTGCCGTCGCGGAACTTCGCTTGCCCGCCGGTCTCCTGCATGATCGCATCCTGGCAAAACAAAAGGGAATATTCATCCAATCGGTACGCCCGTCCTTTGCGGGGAAGCACGACCTGATAGGAGAGGGCCGGACCGCTGAGTTGCAGTTTGGCACGTTCCTGTTCCATTTCCTGGTTGATACGCGCCGTTTCCAGCGGGGTCAACCGCAAGGTATAACCGTCGTCCGCCTGTTTCCATTCGCGCAAAGGGATATGAAGCGTTTGCAACGCCTTCAGGCAGTCGTCTTTCCAACGGCTGCCCACGTACCAGGTCTGCAACGATTGCGGCGCCAGCGGCACTTTCTGCCCGTTCAACACATACCCTTCGGGTTGCACCTCCACCGTATCGCCCGGCAATCCCATGCAACGTCCGACTAACAAGGGCGAACGAAGCGAATCACGCGACAGCGGACTGGAGAAAAGAACCACCCCGTTGCGCTTGGGCGCCTTCGCAGCCCATTTATCAACCAACACAAAATCGCCCGGATGCAAAGCCTCTTCCATTGCCGGCGTGGAGATCCGGTAAGAAGCTACGCACCATTGCCGAACAGCCAGGATCAGGCCGGTAGCCAGTAGAAGGAGAAAAACAAAGTTTTTCAATTAAAAATTAAAAATTAAAAATTACGAATTATAAGTAGTCTCGCTTGCGAATCAAAATTACGAATTCGATAAGCTAACCATGGCAATTCGTAATTCGTAATTTTTAATTCGTAATTCTATTTATGAACCATCCTGAACATTCGTCCCCAACGGATACCGCCGTCGAACAGGCTGCGGTCTTTATCCAGAGATAACCAGATGAGGATCGGTTTGCCCACCACATGATCTTCGGGAACAAATCCCCACGAGCGGCTATCGGCGCTCTTGTGGCGGTTGTCGCCCATCATCCAGTAGTAATCGTATTGGAACGTATAAGTCGTTGCCGGCTGACCGTTGAGGTAAACGGTTCCGTTTTTCACTTCCAACTCGTTGTTTTCGTAGTTTCGGATACACCGGTGATAAAGACCGATGTTCCATTCTGTCAGTTCGATCGTCGCCCCTTTCTTCGGGATCCAGATCGGGCCGTAGTTATCGCGTCCCCAGCCGGTAGGATAATCCACCGGATAGTAGAGGCTCGAGAAGATCGATTCCGGTTCTACCCGTATACTCTTTACCTTCGGTAGTTTCTTTGCCTTTTCAACCATCTCCTGCGTGAGCGGAAGCTGAAGAATCATATTGTACATCCCCTCCTCATTGGCAGGAATACCCAGAAAAGCATGCCACTTGCCATTGGTTCCCCCTTCGGCAAATAAGTTTTGATCTTCCCGGCTTACATTCAACAGACGAAACTCCTGATCACTCAACACAGAGCTGACCTCCACCAGATAGTTCAATTGCATCTCTTTCGGGTTCTCACCGGCCACACCATTGATATACACCTGATTGTCGCGAACTTCCAAGGAATCTCCCGGCATCCCGATACAACGTTTCACATAGTTTTCGCGCTTATCGACCGGACGGTAGATTACATCTCCGAAATACGATTTGTTCAAGGCGATCGCTTCCCTGCCATGCTGGGCGATCAGCGTATAATAATCCGGGTTTTGCACTTTCAGTGCCACCGTATCTCCGGCAGGGAAATTGAATACCACGATATCGTTGCGTTTCACCTCGCCCAGGCCGGCCACCCGCTTATAATCCCAATGCGGCCAGTCGGAATACGATTTGGAGTTGGTGATCGGAAACGTGTTCTGCACCAAAGGAAAAGAAAGCGGCGTATTGGGCACGCGCGGGCCGTAGCTCAATTTGCTGACAAACAGGTAATCGCCCACCAGTAACGATTTCTCCAACGAAGAGCTGGGGATCTGGTAGTTCTGAAACACAAACAGGTTGATCAGATACACCGCGATCAGGGCAAAGAGAATATCATCCACCCATTCCAACATATTCTGCACTTTGGGATTCTTTGATTTCTTCCAGGCGCCCCAGGGTACGAACTTAGTCAGAAAGATATCGACCAGGACAAACAAACCCAGGAGCAACCACAGGTTTCTCATCCAAATAGCGAACAACGTATAAAGGATTCCCCAGATAGCAAACTTGATCCACTGTTTTTTGGGGAATTGGGTAGGAAACTTTTTCATATGATGTTTTTCTTAAGTATATCAAAAGCTAAAAAGATCATGCATACTGAGGAAACCTTTCTTTCCGGCAGTAAACTCAGCGGCAATGACAGCACCCAAAGCAAGGCCGTCGCGGTTCTTGGCATCATGCTCGATGCGGATCGTATCGACAGGCGAGTCGTACACAATATCATGGCGTCCGGGCACTTCACCTTCGCGGAACGAGGTGATCACCAGATCATCCGGTTTCTTCTCCGCGCCGAGCACCCAGCGTTTCTTTCGCTCCACTTCGCCCATCAGGTCTTCCGCCAGGGTGATCGCGGTGCCGCTTGGTGCATCTAACTTATGGATATGGTGCGTCTCGGTGATATATACATCGTACGCGGGGAAGTTGTTCATGATCTTCGCCAGGTATTTATTCAACGCAAAAAAGATATTTACCCCCAGGCTGAAGTTCGAGGCATAAAAGAACGTCTTTCCTTCTTCGGCACACATCGCTTTGACCTCCGGCATCTGGTTTAACCAACCGGTCGTTCCCGAAACCACCGGCACATCGGCAGCAAAACATTTCATGTAATTGGCGTAAGCCATGGAAGGTATTGTAAACTCAATCGCCACATCGGCACTCTTAAACGCTTCGGATTCAAAATCTTCCCGGTTGTCTATATCGATGATCGATACAATCTCATGTCCCCTCTCCAACGCAATCCGTTCGATGGTCTTGCCCATCTTTCCGTAACCTATTAATGCTATTTTCATCTTTATTTGCTTAAATACTGCATTATCAGGCAAAAAAGTCTGCCTGTAAAGGTGCAAATATACAGAAAATGAATTATATTTGTGGTAATCGATCTTAACTTGAATGAATATGGAACGTTTATTACAATATGTTTGGAAATATAAACTGTATAAGACGACTGCGTTGACCACGACCGACGGAACACCTATACAGGTAATCGATACGGGCATACACAATACGGACGCCGGCCCGGATTTCTTCAATGCGAAAATAAAAATCGATCAAACGGTTTGGGCCGGAAGTGTGGAGATACACGAGAAAGCCTCCGACTGGCTCGTCCATCATCACGACCTGGATAAAGCTTACGACGCGGTGATCCTGCATATCGTCGGATCGGCCGATGCCGTGATTCGCCGCACTACCGGAGAGATCATCCCACAGATCGTGATCCGGATCCCCGACGCGGTCAGCCATAACATCAACTGGCTCTTACACCACGACACGAATATGCCTTGCCTGCCCTATATCCGTGACGTCGAGCCGGTGCATCTCTCGGGCTGGGTGAACGCGTTACTCCA
The DNA here is from genome assembly GCF_029504695.1 of Parabacteroides sp. PF5-6. Classification (GTDB taxonomy): domain Bacteria; phylum Bacteroidota; class Bacteroidia; order Bacteroidales; family Tannerellaceae; genus QVMG01. The sequence continues at coordinate 39,282 of NZ_JAQFIN010000006.1, read as the reverse complement.
GGAAAGACTGGAAAGGAAAACGCGGAATATCCTCGACCTGTTGAAGCTCTACAATAACGACTGGAATGAGGTATTCTATATTATGCTCACCCGGAGCTTCGGTTTCGGCATCAATAGCGATTCGTTCGAGTGGCTGGCGAAGAGTCTTCCTTTTCAATGCATACGCAAGCAGAGGGATAACCCGGTACAGGTCGAAGCGCTCTTGTTCGGACAAGCCGGCATGCTCGAGTATCCGGGCAGATGCCCCTACTACCTGTTGCTGCAAAGAGAGTTTCACTTCCTGAAACAAAAGTACAATCTTCGCCCGTTGGACGCTTCCCTGTTCAAGAACCTGCGCGTACGCCCGGGTAACTTCCCCTATCAACGGTTGGCCCAGCTCGCCGCGATCTGGACCGCGCACGGCTCGCTCTTTTCCCTGATCCTGGAAAGCAATGTACTCAACCAGATGAAAGGATACCTCAAACAAGCCCCCTCCGAATACTGGAAAACCCATTATCATTTCCGTTATGCCTCGCCCCAGAAGGAGAAGACGATCGGAGAAGACTCATTGAATATCCTGTTGATCAACACCGTCATCCCTATGCTCTTTGCTTACGGCAAGCAAAAACGTCAGGAGATCTACTGCGAACGTGCCCTCCACCTATTGGAAACCCTCCCACCGGAAAAGAACAGTATCATCTATACCTTCAACCGCGCCGGTATCCCTACCCGCCATGCCGGCGACACCCAAGCCTTGATCCAACTCAAACGCGAATACTGCGAAAGCAAAAAATGCCTCTACTGCCGCATCGGCTTCCGCTTCCTCAAACGGGCCGTCCCGAGGGAATAAGCTAAAAATCCTTTACCTACTCATAATCACAGGATTTTTATCTATTTTTGTCGCGGCTGAATGTTTGAAGTAGTTTGGATGAATAATCGATTCAAAAGGATGGGAAACAAGTATCTGAAACATATAATGTCCGCACTCAGCGGATTATTCTTTGTATTACTGATTTATTCATGCGCCAGCATAGGGAATCCGAATGGGGGGCCGTATGATGAGGCGCCGCCAAAGTATATCACGAGTACGCCTGTCCCCAATAAGACCAATCACCAAGGGAAGAAGATAGAGATCCTTTTTGATGAATTGATCCAGCTGGAGAAACCTTCCGAGAATGTGATTATCACCCCGCCGCAGATGCAGACGCCGATCATCCGCGCGATCGGGAAAAAGGTAACCGTCGAACTGCAGGATACCTTACAGGAGAATACAACCTATACGATCGACTTCACCAACTCCATCGTCGACAACAACGAAAAGAACGTATTGGAGAACTTTACGTTCGCCTTCTCTACCGGTGATGTGATCGATACGCTCGAAGTGTCCGGCTTCCTATTGAACGCGGAGAACCTCGAACCGATGCCCGGCATTACGATCGGCTTGCACCGTAACCTCGAAGATTCCGCTTTTACCCATACACCTTTCGACCGTACCTCGCGCACCAACGAAAGGGGGAAATTCACCATCCGCAATATCTCTCCGGGCACGTACCGCATCTACGCGTTGAACGATGTCAACCGGGATTATACATTCGACCAGCCGGGTGAAGATATCGCCTACAACGAAGAACCCATCACCCCGACCTTCGAACTGACTACCCGCGAAGATACCACCTGGGTCGACAGCCTGACGATCGATACGATCCGCACGGTTGCCTATACCCGCTTTATGCCCGATGATATTCAACTGTTCCTCTTCAAAGAGAAATTCGCGCGCCAGTATATGTTGCGTCCCGAACGCCCGGAATCCCATCTGTTCGTCGTCAAATACAACGCGCCGCTGGATACTGTTCCGCTTCCGGTGCCGGTCAACTTCGAACCGCAGGACAGCAGTTGGTATTATATCCAGACCGCCGATATGGGAACGACCGTCAACTTCTGGATCACCGACTCCACGGTCTGGAAGCAAGACAGCCTACAACTATCGTTCACCTATCCGAAAAGCGATTCATTGAATATCCTCGTTCCGCAGACCGACACGATACAAGCCAATATGCGCCGTCGTCCGGAAGAAAAGAAAAAGTCGAAGAAGAAAACGGAGGAACCCGAACCGATCCAATTCCTGGAAATGGCGGTAAGTACCTCATCGTCAATGAACAATTTCGATACGCTTTTTGTTACATTCAACGAGCCGGTACTCGAAGTATCGAAAGATCTTTTCTTCTTGAACCAGTTGGTCGACACCCTGTGGGTGCCGGTTGATTTCGAATTCAAAGCCGACTCCGTCAATACGTTGCGGTATTACCTCGAACGGAAATGGAAATACAGCGAAGAATATATGCTCGAGGTCGACTCCGCTTCTATCTTCAGTGTGTATGGCCGTTGGAATAACGGATACAACGGGAAGCTGAAGATCAAGAGCGCCGACGAATACGGGAACCTGTATATCAATATCCACGACCTGGATACCACCGCCTTTGTCGAATTGCTCAATGCAAACGATCAGCCGGTAAGGAAAGTGCCGGTCAGTAACGGAGGAGTGCTCTTCATGGACCTGAAGCCCGATAAATACTACGCCCGCCTGATTGTGGATGAGAACAATAACGGCGTATGGGATACCGGGAATTACGCGGAGAAAAGACAAGCCGAACGGGTGTATTACTACCCCGGGGTATTCGAGGTCTTGGTCAACTGGGATAAAGAAGAAGACTGGCATGTATTGGATACGCCGATCGATCGGCAGAAGCCATTAGACATTACAAAGAATAAACCCAAAGAGGTTACCAAGAAACAAAGAGATTACAGAAATGAAGGAAGAAGTCAATCGTCGAGTTCCAATCGGGGCGGGTTCTCATTCTAAAATGGGGCTCTGCCTGTTGTTATTCCTTTGTTTACTTAGTTTCACTTCCCCCTCAAAGGCACAATGCCTGCAAGACAGCGACATCTTCCACGACGGCGAGAAGGTCGAGTTCGATCTCTACTTCAAATGGGGCCTATTGATGACCAAAGGGGGAGGAGCAACAATGACTGTCACCTCTTCCGAATATGAGAACCAACCCGTATGGAAATCCGAACTCTTGTTATACTCCTCCGGTATGATTGATAAATTCTTCAGTATCCGGGATACGATCGTCAACTATACGACACAGGAGAAACCCCGCCTGCTCTTCAGCACCAAGCGCTCCGACGAAGGCGGATACTACCAGATCGATAATCTCACCTATTCCTATAAAGACGCGGAAACCCATGTCCATGCTTTCCGCCGCAATAAGAACCGCATCAAAGCCGATACCGTATTGGTGGGCGGCAACTGCGTATTGGATATCCTGGGTTCGTTGATGTACGCCCGCTCTTTCGACTGGCATGAGATGGAGCAGAGTAAGCATTACCACCTGCAGGTGGCGATGGGAAAGAGCGTGATCCCGATCAGCTACCATTATGAAGGGCAACAGATTGTCGAACGGGAGAACGTCAAATACGCCACCCGCTACTTCATTGTCGATATCTACGATGATGCCTTCACCCAGAGCAAGGAAGCGTTGGAAATCTGGATCGGCGACGACGACAACCACCTCCCCATCAAAGTGCGCGCCAAACTGAAACTGGGCGCCATGGAAGCCTACTACAAAGACGCCTCCGGCCTGCGTTATCCACTGAATAGCCGGATAGTGGTTCCCCGCAAAAAGTAAATACTTATTCTATCGCTTCGAAGGGCAAGGCGGTGTCTTTGCGGTAGCCTGTGCCGTTGAAGGTGGCAATCAATTCGCCGGCTTCGTTGGTGATTTGCACTTCGCAGTTGGCTAATCGCTTGTGGTTGAATACTTCTCGGGCTTTGGCATAGAGGAAGCCGTGGCTTTCAGACTTGAAGAAGTTTATATTGGAAGTGATCGAAAACGTCAACCGCGCATGACTGTTCGTTGCCGCCGCAAAAGCCAGATCCGCCAAAGTAAAAATCGCTCCGCCTTGACAAACGCCTCCGCCATTCAGGTGCATGGGTTTGATTTCCATCCGCGCCCGAGCGTATCCATTGCCTACTTCCAACAGCTCCACCCCAGCCAACAAGGCGAACCGGTCGCCTTGCAGGAATTCTTGTATGGTCATTTTTGTTTCTTTCATCACTTTCTGTTATAAATATTTGCATGTAAAGGTAATAAGATCTGGAAAATAACCTATATTTGCCTGAAACAACTGTCGATTTTGTGAGCGGAATCACAAAATCGACAGTTAATGTGTGATTTATGTATATAAAAAGAAGATTTATTGAGAAGCTTATCCAATGGAAAGTGAATCCACGAAGAAAACCATTGGTATTACAAGGTGCCAGACAAGTGGGAAAGACTTGGTTACTGAAGCATTTTGGAGAAACCTCATTTGAAGAAGTTGCCTACTTTAACTTTGAGCGACAATCAGAACTGAAGCAGTTGTTTATTAAAACAAAAGAACCGGTTCGTATTATTGAATTCTTATCTGTCATACACGGCAGAGCCATTAATCCTGACACGACACTGATTATTTTTGATGAAATACAGGAGTGTAATGAGGCTTTAAACGCTTTAAAGTATTTCTGTGAAGAAGCTCCTGAGTATTGCATTGCATGCGCCGGTTCACTCTTAGGGGTAGCCTTACGAAGAGGAAATAATTCTTTTCCTGTAGGCAAAGTTCATTTCCTGCACGTTCATCCTGTCACCTTCCTTGAGTTTTTGGAAACGGTAGATAAAAGCTTATCTGATTACCTGGAAGGTATAAATAAGTTTGAGGCTATCCCGGATATTCTCTTTAGCCGGATTGTTGATATCTACAAAAAGTATTATCTGTCGGGAGGAATGCCTGAAGCTATTGTAAGCCTTCTTGAACAAGGCATTGAAGGAGTACAGGAGACATTGGAAGATATATTGCTTACTTATTCTCTTGATTTCAGTAAACACATTGAAACGAAAGAAATTCCCAAAATTAATTATATATGGAACTCTTTGCCTTCTCAGTTGGCACGGGAAAACAAAAAATTCCTGTATCAGACCGTTAAGTCAGGAGCCAGAGCCCGTGAATATGAAGATGCATTACAGTGGCTTGTCAATGCGGGGTTGGTTTATCGAATTCATAGATGTTCAAAACCTTCTTTGCCCTTATCGGCTTACGACGATCTTTCTGCATTCAAGATATATGTTGTAGATGTAGGATTACTTCGAAAGCTATCCAATCTCCTACCGACTGCTCTAACGGAAGGCAATAGGTTGTTCACCGAGTTTAAGGGCGCATTGACTGAAAACTATATTCTTGAAAGTCTGTCTGTTCAATTTGGAGACCTGAGATATTGGACTTCGGAAAGGAGTGCGGAAGTCGATTTTCTGATTCCATTTGAGAATGAGATTATCCCTGTTGAAGTGAAATCTGATATCCATACGATCAGCCGAAGTTTGACTCTCTATCGCCAAAGGTATTCTCCGCCGATAAGTATTCGTTTCTCTCTCAAAAACTTAAAACGGGATGCCGATCTTATCAACATCCCGCTCTTTATGGCCGATTTAACGCACAAACTTATATCCTTTTAGTTATAATTTCTTCCACTCTGCGCCGTCTTTGGTGTCTTTGATTTCGAAGCCGAGGGCGGTGAGTTCGTTGCGGATGCGGTCGGAGGTGGCCCAGTCTTTGTTGGCTTTGGCTTGCTGGCGGATGGATAATAAGAGATCCATGGCTTTGCCAAAGGCTTCCACGTTAGAGCCACCGGCAGCGGTCGCGTCGGTCATGCCCAGGATATCGAAGAGGAAGAGTTGGAATACGTCTTTCAGTTCGGTCAGATCTTCGGCTGCAAGCGTTGCTTTTCCGTCCTTCACGGTGTTGATGGCACGGGCAGCATCGAAGAGATGAGAGATGACGATCGGGGAATTGAGGTCGTCGTTCAAGGCGTCGAAGCATTTCTGCCGCAGGCCGGCTACATCGACCGTCGTTTCTTTTCCCGCTTGGATCTTCTCCAAGGCATGAAACGCATCCATCAACCGGGCCAGTCCTTTCTCGGAGGCTTGCAGGGCGTCGTTGCTGAAGTCGACCGTCGAGCGGTAGTGCGCCTGCAGGATAAAGAAACGGATCGTCATCGGCGTATAGGCTTGCGCCAGCATGCGGTGACTTCCGGTAAAGAATTCTTCGAGGTTAATGAAGTTGCCCAACGACTTACCCATCTTTTGTCCGTTGACCGTAATCATATTGTTGTGCATCCAATAGCGCACCATATCGTCACCCTGCGAGGCAACCGACTGGGCGATCTCGCACTCATGGTGCGGGAAGATCAGGTCCATGCCGCCGCCATGGATATCGAAGTGCGCGCCCAGGTATTTCCGTCCCATAGCCGTACATTCGCAATGCCAACCCGGAAAACCATCGCTCCAGGGCGAAGGCCAACGCATGATATGTTCGGGCTGTGCTTTCTTCCAAAGCGCGAAATCGATCGGGTTGCGCTTTTCGTCCTGCCCGTCCAATGCGCGGGTGGTGTTGATCATATCTTCGATATTGCGTCCCGAGAGCACGCCGTAATGGTGTTTCTTATCGTATTTCTCGACATCGAAATAGACCGAGCCTTCGCTTTCGTAAGCCAGGCCATTGTTCAGGATTTCCTGCACCAATTGGATCTGTTCGATGATATGCCCCGAAGCATGGGGCTCGATACTTGGAGAGAGCACATTCAAGGCTTCCATCGCCTGATGGTAACGGTTGAGGTAGTATTGCACCACCTCCATGGGCTCGAGCTCTTCGAGGCGTGCCTTTTTGGCGATCTTGTCTTCTCCTTCGTCCGCGTCGTGCTCCAAATGCCCCACGTCGGTGATATTACGCACGTAGCGCACCCGATAACCCAGGTGACGCAGGTAACGAAACAGGAGGTCGAACGTGATCGCCGGCCGCGCGTGTCCCAGATGCGCGTCGCCATAAACGGTCGGTCCGCAGACATACATACCGACATGCGGCTCATGCAGGGGTACGAACTGTTCTTTCTTGCGCGAAAGCGTATTGTAAATGTGTAAAGGATGCTCCATGATTTTAATCTCTTTCTCTGATTTGGAAGTACAAAGGTAATATATTTTTCATTGCGTGCCATTTTCCTCTTTCGCCATTTAGATCTTTCTTTACCACCGGGGTAGTAAAGGTTTACGACCGGGGTCGTAAAGGTTTATCACCCCGGTGGTAAAGGTTTACTACCCCGGTCGTAAAGAAAGAACAAGCCTTACTTATGAAAGAAACCGACAGAAAAGCGCCCCAAGAGCCCATGATAAAAATAAATAATGACTTCCTTTGTAGCCGAAAAGAAAGTAATACGTATGCGAGTTTCTATTCTTCTGTTGATCTTGAGTGTGTACAGCGCTTTAGCCTGGGGCTTGCCCCGGCAGGAGGCGACATGGGCAGCCGATAGCACATCGAAGCAGACGATAGAGGCGCCGGATCGTTTTCAGCCCAAGCATTTGATCTTGCCGGCTTCGCTGATCACGCTGGGGGCGGTGGGCACGGCAGTTGACGGGATGCAGGATTTCCACCTGTTCTCGCGGCGCGACAGTGTGACGCCAATCCGAATCGATAACTACCTCGAATGGGGCATGCTGGGCTGGGTTTTCCTGTGCGACCTGATGGGAAAAGAGAAACACCGCTGGACGGATCAGCTCTTTCTCGTTGCCCTTGCCGAAGGGTTGAACGCCGGCATGGTGCAAGGGCTGAAACATACATTGCATACGACCCGTCCCGACGGCAGCCCGCATTCGTTCCCTTCGGGACATACCGCCAATGCTTTTCTGGGCGCCCATATAGCGTATAAAGAATTCCGGGATACGTCGCCGGTACTGGCCTATTCGGGTTATGCAGTCGCCTTGTTTGTTGCCGGAAGCCGGTTGCACAACAATAGGCATTGGGTGGCCGATGTGGTGGCCGGAGCCGGGTTCGGCATTCTTTCGGTTGAGCTTTCTTATCTGATTTATTTTCCGATCCGGGATGCGCTGATGAGAAAAGCGGATGATCGGCTGGTGGTTGCTCCTTTGGTGAATGGGAGAGGGGCAGGGGTTTATCTTTCTTTGCGGTTTTAGGGAGTTAGGAGATAAGGGGTTTAAAGGGTTTAAGGGGTTTAAGGGGAGTAAGGGGTTTAAGGTTTCAGTTCTTTAAACCCCTTACTCCCCTTAAACCCCTTAAGCCCCTTACTCCTTATTAATTGTCAATAAAGCCTCGATCATCTCCCGATCATTACTCAGTCGAGGGATCTTATGCTGGCCGCCGAGTTTGCCTTTGCGGCGGAGCCATTCGTAGAAAACGCCGTCTTTGGCTTCTACAATCTCCAAAGGTTGGAGGGAAATCTCCTTGTATCGTTTGGCTTCATAGTCGGAATTCAGGCGTTTGAGGTTCTGATCCAACAGGCGGGCGTAGTCGGTCAGCGAATTCGGGCGCTTGGTGAACTCAATAAACCACTGATGAAGGCCTTTGGCTTTATCCAGCATGAAAAGGGGAGCGGCAGTGTATTCTTTTACAACGGCTCCGGTCGCTTCGTTGGTCAGCGAGATGGCTTTGTCGGCATTATCGACCATCAATTCCTCACCAAAAGCATTGATATAATGCTTCGTTCGCCCGGAGATAATGAATTTATGGGGATATAAAGAAGTAAAACGAATCGTATCGCCGATCTGATACCGCCAAAGGCCGCCCAATGTGCTAATCACCACCGCGTAGTTCACCTCCCGTTCCACTTCCTGCAACGATAAGATCTTCGGATCGGAGCTGCCCACCTGATCGAGCGGGATAAACTCATAGAACACCCCATAGTCCTGCATCAACAGCAGGCTCGGGTCGGACAAATCGCTCTGGATGCCGAAGAAACCTTCCGAAGCATTGTAAGTCTCCATATAATGCATGTCGTCCGAGGGGATCAACTCCTTATATATCGTGCGGTAAGGTTCGAAACTGATGCCGCCGTGGAAGAAGACTTCCAGGTTGGGCCATACCTCTGTCAGGTGCTGCCGACCGGTCTTTTCCAACAGGGCACGGATCAACACCAGCATCCACGAAGGCACACCGGAAAGGCTGTTCACATCTTTGTTGCACGTACTCTCCACAATCGCCCGGATCTTACTCTCCCATTCATCCATCAGGATAATACGCTTGGGCGGGACGCGGACCAGGTTGACCAGCGGATTCAGGTTCTGCAAAAGCACCGCCGAAAGATCGCCCTGATGCGCCTGCGCGTTCAAGGGTGAAGGACTATGGCTTCCGCCCAGGATCAAACCTTTGCGTGAGAAGAAACGGCTCTTGGGATTGTTCTCCAGGTAAAGCGCTACGCAGTCGACCCCGCCTTTGTAATGGCAACGCCAAAGGATCTCACTGGTGACGGGAATAAACTTGCTCTTATCGTTGGTCGTACCGCTGCTTCGCGCAAACCAACGCACCACCGAAGGCCAAAGCACGTCCTTCTCGCCGTTCACCATCCGGGTGATATACGGTTTCAGGTCTTCATACGATTGCAGCGGGATACGTTGACTGAAATCTTTGTAGTTGCGGATACTTTTGAAGTCGTATTTCTTTCCCCACTCCGTATCCCGAGCCTTAGTAATCAGCTTACGCAACTGTCCAGCCTGAATGCTTTCGCTTTCCTGCTCAAATCGCCGTATATTCCCTTGCCGATGAAGGAAAAAAGGAGAAGCCAGACTGGTAATAAAATCCATAAGTTGCTTGTTTCTGTTTCTATTCAAGAAACCGCAAAGGTAGCCATATTGTTTATTATTCGTATATTTGCTACTCACAAAATAACTTCTAACTTCTATCTTCTAACTTCTATAATTTATGAAAATAGGTATTCTTTCTTCCGGAGGTGATTGTCCCGGAATTAACGCGACGATACGGGGAGTAGGTAAGACGGCGCTTATGCACTACGGCATGGAGGTGGTCGGCATCCACAGCGGTTTCACCGGACTGATCACCAAAGACATGGAGGTCTTCAACGAACGTAGCCTCTCGGGCATCCTGAACCTGGGCGGAACGATCCTGGGCACTTCCCGCGAGAAAGGCATCCGCAAAAGACTGCGCAACAACGAAAACGATCTGGCCGATACCATCCGGACAAACTACCGGGAGATGGGCCTCGACGCCGTAGTCTGTATCGGAGGCAACGGCACACAGAAAACGGCCAACCTGCTTTCACAGATGGGTCTGAATATCATCGGCGTGCCTAAGACGATCGATAACGATGTATGGGGGACTGATCTCTCCTTTGGCTTCGATACGGCGGTGAACATTGCGACCGAATCGATCGACCGGTTGCATTCGACCGCCAGTTCGCACAAACGGGTGATGGTGGTTGAAGTCATGGGGCACCATGCCGGATGGATCGCGCTCCATGCCGGTATGGCCGGTGGAGCCGATGTGATTCTTCTTCCCGAACTGGGTTATGATATTGACAAGGTGAATGAAGCGATCCTCAACCGGTCGCAGAAAGGAAAACCCTATTCGATCGTTGTCGTGGCCGAAGGTGTGAATACACCAGCCAAGCGGCCGGTGGATTATTTCACACCGACAATCGAGCAGGGGACAGGCATCGAAACACGTGAAACCGTACTGGGATATACGCAAAGAGGAGGTAATCCGTCGCCTTTCGATCGTAACCTGGCTACCCGCCTGGGTGGTCATGCCACCGAATTACTGGCCAGCCGTCAGTTCGGACGAATGGTTTGTATCAAAGGGGAACATGTGGATTCCATCCCACTCGAAGAGGTAGCAGGCAAGCTTAAGATCGTGCCGCCACAACATGAATTAATACAGCAAGGGAAACGGATGGGGATTATGTTTGGGAGATAACGTTAATCGTTATTTTCGTTCTCATCCGGCAGTTCGTCAAACTCCTGGTCGGGTGTATTCTCGCCGGTATTGTTTTTCTTCAGCTCCGCCACGTATTGTTGGGTCTCACGGTCGTTGCGCAGCTTCTTGACGGCCATCTTCGCCGCATTCTGTTGCGATTCTTTCTTGGAATAACCGATACCGATACCGATCTGGCGTTCGCCTAGGCAGATGGCGGTCTGGAATACCGGATTCCCGTCGTTATCCATAAACGATTCGATCAGGTCGAAATTGATCTCGATCTTGTTCTTCTGACTCCATTCGATCAGGCTCGACTTGAAGTTTACTTCCTTGCGGGCGATCTGCTCCAGATCGATATGTTGCCCGATCATTACATCGTTTATGAAATGAAAACAACGACGATAGCCCTGATCGAGGTAGATTGCACCGATCAAGGCTTCTAAAGCATTCCCGTTCATGTGATTGTTGTGCGTATTCATCCGGGAGGAAAAGCGAACCTGCTTATCGATGCCCAATTCGATGGCAATGCGGTTCAGCGTATCCCGTTGAACGATCTTGGAGCGGGTATTGGTCAAGAAACCTTCCCGTTTATAGGGAAAGTGTTTATACAGAATATCGGCCACAATAGAGTCTAAGATCGCATCGCCGAGGAATTCCAACCGCTCATTATTGATCCACTTTCCATTGTGGACTTCCACCGAGGAAGACTTATGTAGGAAAGCCTGTTCGTAGAGCCGGATATCATCGGGATAAAAACCTACGATCTTATAAACAGACAAATAAGGCTCCTTGCCTTTGTTCTTCAGGAGCCTTATTTTCTTATTTAGCCATTTAAACAGCACGTTACTTCACAAACTTTTTGACGATCATACAAGCGTTATGGCCTCCAAACCCAAAGGTATTGGAAAGAGCCGCGTTGATTTCTCTTTTTTGTGCTTTGTTGAACGTATAGTTCAAGTTATAATCAATTTCCGGGTCATCGTCTCCTTCTTCATGGTTGATCGTCGGAGGGATGATTCCTTCTTCTACCGCCTTGATACAGGCAATGGCTTCGACAGCTCCCGCGGCACCCAGAAGGTGACCGGTCATGGACTTGGTCGAACTGATATTCAGGTTAAACGCGTGATCGCCGAATACTTCTTTGATCGCTTTCACTTCCGAGATATCGCCCACGGGGGTAGAGGTACCATGTACATTGATGTAGTCGATTTCTTCCGGCTTCATCTCTGCATCTTCCAGGGCATTGAGCATCACCAATTTCGCGCCTAATCCCTCCGGATGAGAAGCGGTCAGGTGATACGCATCAGCCGATAAGCCCGTACCTGCGACTTCGCAATAGATATGCGCGCCGCGTGCCAAGGCATGCTCCATCTCTTCCAATACCAGACAGCCGGAACCTTCACCCATCACAAATCCGTCGCGGCTGGCGCTGAACGGACGAGAGGCCGTGGCCGGCTCATCGTTGCGGGTAGAAAGGGCATTCATCGCATTGAAACCACCGATGCTGGCTATCGAAACAGCCGCTTCCGCACCGCCGGTAACGATCGCATTCGCTTTACCCAAACGGATATAGTTGAATGCGTCGGCAATCGCATTGGTAGAAGAGGCGCAAGCCGATACAGTGGCGAAGTTCGGCCCGTGAAATCCATATTTCATGGAGATCTGACCCGCTGCGATATCCGCAATCATCTTGGGGATGAAGAAAGGATTGAAACGGGGTCCGCGCTCATCATTATAGCCCATGACTTCTTCTTCGAAGGTTTTAATGCCTCCGATACCGGCAGAGAAGATCACGCCGATCCGATTCTTATCCACCTTCTCCAGGTCGAGAGCAGAATCGGCAACAGCATCATCGGCCGCCTTCAAAGCTAACAGGGTATACCGGTCGCACTTACGCGCTTCTTTCCGGTCCATCATTTGCAACGGATCAAAACCTTTGATCTCACAGGCAAACTGGGTCTTGAATTTGGATGCGTCAAACTGAGTAATAGGTCCTGCGCCACTCTTCCCATCAATAAGACCCTCCCAGGTTTCCGAGAGGGTGTTACCAAGAGGAGTAATAGCTCCAAGACCTGTTACTACAACTCTTTTTAATTCCATACTTAAAATAGGAAAGGGTGGATTACTTCGCGTTAGCTTCAATATAAGCGATAGCGTCGCCTACTGTTGTAATCTTTTCTGCTTGATCGTCTGGAATAGAGATTCCGAATTCTTTTTCGAATTCCATGATCAGTTCCACTGTGTCAAGAGAGTCTGCTCCTAAATCGTTAGTAAAGCTAGCTTCCGGTGTTACTTCTGTTTCTTCAACACTTAATTTATCAACGATGATAGCTTTTACTCTTGATGCAACTTCAGACATAACTTTTTAAATTTAAATTAATAATTACGAAATATACTTCTTAAATTTGCAGTGCAAAGGAAAGAATTTTTTTGCTTACGAAACAAATATAATCAACTAAAAATATGAAAATCTGCACATTTTCTCTTTTTCTGTGCATTTTAAAGGGATAAACGTATGAAGAACATTGCCATTTTTGCCTCCGGATCAGGAACAAACGCTGAAAATATCATCAAATACTTTGCGAATCACCCCCATATCCGGGTTGCGGTTGTCTTATCGAACAACGCAAATGCCGGCGTGCACGAACGGGCAAAAAAGTTGGGTGTCCCTTCTTTTACTTTCTCGCGTGCCGATTTTGAAGAAGGTTTTCCGGTACTGAAAATATTGGCGGAATACCAGGTTGATTTCATCGTATTGGCGGGATTCCTGAATATCATCTCCGAAGCGTTCCTCAATGCTTATCCGGAAAAGGTGATCAATATACATCCGGCGCTCTTACCGAAACATGGTGGCAAAGGCATGTACGGTATGCGGGTGCACGAGGCGGTGGTGGCTGCCAAAGACAAAAAGACCGGCATCACTATACATTATATAAATGAGTATTACGACGACGGAGAAATCATCTTCCAGGCCGACTGCCCCGTATCCGCTCAGGACACGCCGGAAACGGTTGCCCAAAAGGTGCATATATTGGAGTATGAACATTTCCCACACGTGATCGAAGAATTACTTTCTTAAAAAGAATCTATATTACTTTCCTAAACGCAGCGTATGAAAACTTTAGTACATACCGATCAGGCAACTATCGAAGAAGCCATCCGCCAATGTCAGGTCTGTTCGGTCGGCATGGTCGACACCGACGGAACTCCGTATGTCATCCCGATGAGTTTCGGTTACGAAGAGAATATCGTCTACCTCCATTCCGGGCAGGAAGGCCGGAGCATCTCTATCCTGGAAAAGAATCCGAACGTATGCCTTTCCTTTTGTACCGATCCCAAAATCGTATTTCAGCATCCCCAGGTGGCCTGCAGTTATAGCGCGCATTCGAAAAGCGTGATCGGATGGGGCCGTGTCGTTTTCGAAGAAGATTACGACGAAAAGCTTAAAGCCCTCAACCTGATCATGCAGCATTATTCCGACAAGACATTCGAATTCAACCGCCCCGCCGTCCTGAACGTCAAGATCTGGAAGGTCGAATTGCAGAAAGTCACCTGCAAAGAATTCGGCACCTCACCCCATAAAAACTAAACACCGGTGTTTAGTTTTTCCCCATTTTTATACTCTCATTTGATATATTTTTTCTATTTTTATCCTGTCGTATAACTAAAACAAATAACTATGGAAATCCAAATCATCCAAAATAAGATTTACGAGATCAGGGGAGAACGGGTCATGCTGGATTATGATCTGGCGGAGATGTATGGTATTGAAACAAAAGTAATGAACCAAGCTGTCAGGAGAAACATCAATAGGTTTCCTCCTGATTTTATGTTTCAACTTACAAATCAGGAATTTACCAACTTGATGTCACAAATTGTGACTTCAAGTTGGGGTGGTACAAGAAAAAATCCTTTCGTTTTTACCGAACACGGTGTAACGATGTTAGCCAGTGTTTTGCGTAGTCCGATTGCCATTGAAATCAATATTCAGATCGTACGCGCTTTTATTGCTTTGCGTCAATTGGTGTTGGAGAATAGAGAAGTGATTGAACAACTGGGTGACCTTCAGAAACAAATAAAAGTCCTTCAGGAAGATATGGAAAGCCTATCTAAAGACCATGAAAATTACGAACAACACTTTGACGATATATACATCGCTTTGGCAGAACTTGCCAAACATGATAAAAGCAAAGAAAAAACTCCCCTTCCCAAAGTTGGTTATCTAAAGTAAGTTCGCAAGTAAGTTCGCATTGAATAAATAACTAACTTTGTGCGCTGTAAATGAGAGTGGATACGAAAAAGAAGTATCCCTATATTGTTTTATTAGAAGATAAAAAGTAAAATGGAATACAATTTCAGAGAAATTGAGAAGAAGTGGCAGGCCTGGTGGGACGCCCATGCGGTTTATAAAGTAACGGAAAATCAAAGTAAACCCAAATACTACGTATTGGATATGTTTCCTTACCCGTCGGGGGCAGGGCTTCACGTAGGTCATCCGCTCGGATACATCGCTTCTGATATTTATTCCAGATATAAAAGACTACAAGGATTCAATGTGTTGCACCCGATGGGCTACGACGCCTACGGTTTGCCCGCCGAACAATATGCTATCCAGACCGGACAACATCCGGCTATCACCACCGAAAAGAATATCGAACGTTACCGTCAGCAGATGGATAAGATCGGTTTTTGTTTCGACTGGAGCCGCGAAGTGCGCACCAGCGAACCCGACTATTACCATTGGACGCAGTGGGCGTTTATCCAAATGTTCAACAGCTACTATTGCAACGATACGCAACAGGCACGCCCGATTGAAGAACTGATCGAAGCATTCGAACAGGTCGGTACCGGTGGCGGACTGAATGTGGCCAACGGTGGCAAATACGCTTTCACCGCCGACGAATGGAAAGCGATGAATGAAAAGGAAAAACAAGAGGTATTGTTGGATTACCGGATGGCTTATCTGGGCGATACGATGGTGAACTGGTGTCCGGCTTTAGGTACCGTATTGGCGAACGATGAGGTTGTCAACGGTGTCTCCGAACGTGGCGGTTATCCGGTGGAGCAGAAAGTGATGCGCCAGTGGTGTCTGCGTGTATCCGCCTATGCCCAACGTTTATTGGATGGTTTGGATACCATCGACTGGACCGACTCCTTAAAAGAAACCCAGCGCAACTGGATCGGACGGAGTGAAGGGGCGGAAATGCAGTTCAAGGTAAAGGATTCGGATATTGAATTTACAATCTTCACCACCCGTGCCGATACGATCTTCGGGGTGACCTTTATGGTCTTGGCGCCGGAGAGTGAACTGGTCGATCAGTTGACTACCGCCGAACAGAAAGAAGCCGTTGAAGCTTATAAAGCCGCTACAAAAAAGAAAACCGAACGGGAACGTATCACCGAAAAGAAAGTAAGCGGTGTATTCTCCGGCTCGTACGCGATCAACCCATTGACCGGCGAAGCAATTCCTATTTGGATCAGCGATTATGTATTGGCCGGATATGGAACGGGCGCAATTATGGCGGTTCCCGGACACGATAGCCGCGACTATGCTTTTGCTCGTCATTTCAATCTGCCGATTATCCCATTGATCGAAGGTTGTGATATCTCGGAAGAGAGTTTTGATGCCAAAGAAGGTATCATGACTAACTCACCGCAAGAGGGAAAAGGTATTGAAGGAGGTTTGGTATTGAACGGCCTGGAAGTTCAGGAAGCCATTGCCAAAACAAAACTATATGTAGAAGAAAAAGGGCTGGGCAAAGTAAAGGTGAACTTCCGTCTGCGCGACGCGATCTTCAGCCGCCAGCGCTATTGGGGCGAACCGTTCCCGGTCTATTACGATGCGAACGGTATGCCGCAGATGTTGCCGTTGGATAAACTGCCGTTGAAATTGCCTGAAGTAAGCCGCTTCCTGCCGACGGAAACCGGTGAGCCGCCCTTAGGCAATGCCACCGTTTGGGCATGGGACAGCGTAAACCAGGAAGTCGTTGAAACAGCACGGATTGATAATCAAACGATCTTCCCATTGGAACTGAACACCATGCCGGGATTTGCTGGTTCTTCCGCTTATTATATCCGTTATCAGGATCCGCATAACGATAAAACCCTGGTCGATAAAGATGTGAATGCCTATTGGCAGAATGTCGACCTCTACCTGGGTGGAACCGAACATGCAACCGGACACTTAATCTACAGCCGTTTCTGGAATAAATTCTTGTACGATCAAGGCATAATTCATAAAGACGAACCGTTCCAGAAACTGATCAACCAGGGTATGATCCAGGGACGTTCCAATTTTGTGTATCGTATCAACGGAACAAACACTTTTGTTTCATTGAATCTGAAAGACCAGTATGAGACTACTCCGCTTCATGTGGATGTGAATATTGTCAGCAATGATATTCTGGATACGGAAGCTTTCCGCAACTGGAATCCGGAATACAAAACGGCGGAGTTTATCCTGGAAGACGGGAAATACATCTGCGGTTGGGCAATTGAGAAGATGTCGAAATCGATGTACAACGTGGTCAATCCGGATATGATCGTCGATAAGTTCGGAGCGGATACCTTGCGTTTGTATGAAATGTTCCTCGGCCCGTTGGAACAGTCCAAGCCTTGGGATACAAACGGTATCGATGGGGTTCATCGTTTCCTGAAGAAGACCTGGGGTTTGTTCTACAACCGCGAAGGAAACCTGCAGGTAACCGATAAACAACCGACAGCCGATGAACTCAAAGCATTGCATAAATTGATCAAAAAGGTATCGTGGGATATCGAACACTTCTCATTCAATACCTCGGTAAGTGCCTTTATGATCTGTGTAAACGAATTGGGTAGCCTGAAATGCAACAGCCGGGCGATCCTGGAGCAACTGCTCGTCGTATTGGCTCCTTTTGCTCCGCATATCGCGGAAGAACTTTGGCATGTATTGGGTCACGAAAACACCATCTGCGATGCCGAATGGCCCCAGTACAACGAAGAATATCTGAAAGAAAACAGCGTTACTTACGCCATCTCATTCAACGGCAAAGCCCGTTTCAATTTGGAATTACCGGCTGATATGAATAAAGAAGATGTTGAAAAAGCAGCGCTTAGCCATGAGAATTCCGCTAAGTGGATGGAAGGCAAGGCACCGAAGAAGGTGATTGTCGTTCCGGGGAAAATTGTTAACATCGTCATTTAATGAAACAAAAAAAAGGTATACATAAGATATACCACCACGCACAAGACTATATCATTATTGCCATCGGGTGTTTACTCTATGGCTTTGGTTTCAACGGATTCATTTTTTCCAATGAAATTGTAACAGGAGGGTTAACCGGTATTTGTACACTGATCTATTTTGTGACCAGTATACCGGTATCTCTTTCCTACTTCCTGATAAACATTATCTTACTGGGGATTGCCTTTAAGATACTGGGATTGAAATTTATTATCAAGACCATCTTTGGAGTCGTTTGTTTGTCGCTCAGTCTTTCCCTATTCGAGATCGTACTGGGTGGCGTACCGATTATCAAAGATCAGGTCTTTATGTCGATCATTATCGGTGGAGCGATCTGTGGTACCGGACTGGGATTGATCTTTGCAGCGAACGGAAGTACGGGAGGTACGGATATCCTGGCTGCTATTATCAATAAGTATAAAGATGTTTCCATCGGTACGGGGTTGATTATCTTCGACTTCGTGATTATCGGTTCGGCTTACTTTATCTTCCATGATATCGAGAAGATCGTATTCAGCTTTGTTGAAATGGGGGTTAATAACTATGTGTTAGACCGGATTATCAATGCCAACCGTCAGTCTGTGCAGTTCCTGATCTTCTCGCAAAAGTATGATGAGATCGTCGAACGGATCCTGCAAGATATGGAACGCGGCTGTACCTTACTGGAAGGCGAAGGTGGATATTCCAAACGCCCGATCAAGGTGGTTGTATTATTGGCGAAGAAGTCCGAATCACTTACTGTCTTCCGTATTGTCAAAGAAATCGATCCGCAAGCTTTTATCTCCCAAAGTATCGTTCGCGGGGTCTATGGGGAAGGGTTTGATCAGATTAAAACATAAGTTCAACCCACTTCGGGGTTGATTTGCAGGGAATAGGCATTCACCCCGGGTTGACACTCGGGGTTATCCACATGAAAGCCCTTTCGGGCTTTTCCGGCAAATCATATAATTATTCTAACAAACAATTAAAAGCGTTTTTTTACGTTATTCAGATACGTAAAGAAACGCTTTTAATGTTTTAGAAAGATATGAAACTGGTATTTGCCACCAATAATAAACATAAGTTGGAAGAGGTGCAGGCTATTCTGCCCAAAGAGATCGAGTTGGTTAGTTTAAAAGAAATCGGCTGTCACGAAGATATTCCCGAAACAGCGGAGACATTGGAAGGAAACGCCATGCAAAAGGCTTTGTTCGTAAAGGAACATTACGATTTGTATTGCTTTGCCGATGATACGGGTTTGGAAGTCGAGGCGTTGAATAATGCACCCGGTGTCTATTCGGCCCGTTATGCCGGTCCCGGACATGATGCGAAAGCGAATATGCGGAAGCTACTGCGTGAATTGGAAGGGAAAGAAAACCGTAATGCCCGTTTCCGCACCGTTATCGCCTTGTTACTCGACGAAAAAGAATACCTGTTCGAAGGTATTATCGAAGGAACAATCATCGATCAGGAAAGAGGAACGGCCGGTTTTGGTTATGATCCCATCTTCATCCCTTCGGGTTACGACGAGACCTTTGCTGAAATGGGCAATGAGATTAAGAACACGATAAGCCACCGGGCTTTGGCCGTTCGTAAGCTGGCTGACTTTTTATCCACTTTATCCGTAAAAGAATGAAACGATTGATTTACCTATCCCTTTTTATCTGTTGTATTTCCACCCAGATATCGGCGCAGGCAACAGGAAGTTGGAAGTCGCACATGGCTTATCACAACACCACCTCCGTAGCCGAAGCAGAAAACAACGTATTCGCCGTCGCCAACGGTTCCCTGTACAGCTATAATAAAGAAGATCAGAGTTATCGCACCTATATCAAGAAAGAAGGCGAACTGAATGATACGCAAATCAAAACAATCGCTTATAATTCCACGATCAAAACCCTGTTGATCGTCTATTCCAACGGTAATATCGATCTGTTGAACGAAAACGGTATCTACAATATTCCTTTTCTTATGCAGGCCACCCTGGCGGATAAAACCATCAATCACATCTATTTCCATGATCAATATGCCTATCTGTCGGCTGAATTCGGCATTATGGTCATTAATATGGAAGAACGGGAGATCGCCGATACCTATCGCTTGGGTCATTCCATCTATTCGACCTGTATCCATAAAGACCAGATCTATGCCGCCACTTCCAAGGGAATTTTATACAGTGCATTAAACAATAACCTCCTCGATCCGAACAATTGGAATCCGTATGCCATCCAATATACCGATATCGATGCCGGAACTGCTCGTACGATCGTTGTTTTCCAGGACTTACTGGCCGTTTTAGTAGACAAACAAGGCATTTATATCCAACAGGAGAACAATCTGTTCAAACCTTTTTACAAGAATAACGAGATAAAGAAGCTTTCCGTTCAAAACAATAAACTACTATGCACGACTGCCGGCCGGGCGTATGTCTATTTCTCCCTTACGGAAAACCACTCGTTGCCCACCGGCGCGTTAAGCGATATCTCTTCATTGAAAGACAATATCTATTGGGTCGCGTCGGAGACTGAGATGCTTCGCGGATTAAGAAGGATAGGAGCGACGACCGATTACGAATGGTTTGTACATGGTATCCGCATTGATAGTCCAAAGCGCGATTACGCCACTTTTATGACTTTCCAACATGGAAAACTATGGGTGGCCGGAGGTGGTCGCTGGACTGATATATTCAATCGCCCGGGAACAATTATGATTTATGATCCGGCAAGCGAATCATCCCAATGGTTTACGGTCAACGAAGCGGATGTGGCTAAAAACAGTCCGGGTAATAATTTTAAAGATGTCACCTCTATTGCTGTCGATCCGCAGGATGAAACCCATTTTTATGCTTCGACCTGGGGAGGAGGGGTCTTCGAATTCAAGGATAATGAATTTGTCAACCTGTATCATCCCGGAAACAGTACGCTTCAATCCATTTATAATTCGCAATACGAGTATATCCGCGTCGAAGGCCTTTGTTTCGATAAAGAAGGTAATCTGTGGATGACCAATAGCGAAGTCAGTCGAGGCATAAAAAAAATGAATACGGATGGAAAATGGGAATCTTTCAATTATACACAGGCCAATGGTCAACACCTGGTCGATAAGATCCTGATCACTTCCGCCAATCACAAATGGGTGAATATCCTGCGTGGCGGTTATGCCGGTATCCTGGTGTTTGATGAAGCTTCGGATCAATCCGCTTATTACAAAACATTCTACAGCATCAACGGAGATATCAGCGCCAGCGCCTATTATTGCATGGCGGAAGACCTGAACGGGCAGATCTGGATCGGTACGAACCTGGGACCCATCATCTGTCCCAACCCAAGAACCGCCTTGGATAATCCGGATAATATGTTTGCCAACCGTATCATCCGTGAAGATGAATACGGCAACCTCAGCTTGTTTATGGATGGAGAAACCGTGCGGGCGATTGCCGTCGACGGGGCTAACCGTAAGTGGTTGGGCACACAAAACTCCGGCCTCTTACTCGTCTCTGCCGACGGAATGGAGACTATCGAGCACTTCACGGCCGAAAACTCACCTTTACCATCCAACTACGTCGAAAGCATCGCCATTAACCACGAAACCGGTGAAGTATTTATCGGTACCGATAAAGGCATCGTTTCGTATATGGGAACAGCCACCGCCGGTGAAGCATCCTATTCCGACGTATATGCCTATCCCAACCCGGTCAGACCCAATTATCAAGGCGACGTAGTGATTACCGGACTGATGGCCGATTCGAACGTAAAGATTACTGATATAAACGGTCATCTGATTGTCCAGGGCAAATCCTTAGGCGGACAATTCGTCTGGGATTGTCGCAAATCCAATGGCGATCGGGTATCGACCGGCATCTACCTCGTCTTAGCTTCCGAGCCCAACAAAGGGGAGAGTGTGGTGAGTAAAATAATGGTGATTAAATAATTTGGAACTTTGATTATACTGATTAAATGATTAGCTATGATGCTTTTATATCATAGCTAATCACTTAATCATCAGAATCAAAGTTCAGACAATTCCAGCATCCTTTTGATCGGAAGCACCGCCTTCTTCTGGATTTCCGGATCTACAAGTATCTCCGGGCTTTCGTATTTCAAGCAATTGTATAACTTCTCCATCGTATTCAGGCGCATAAATTCACATTCGTTGCAAGCGCAGGTACTGTCGTTGGGCGGCGCCGGGATAAATTCCTTATCCGGACTCTTCTTGCGCATATCATGAATAACACCGCTTTCGGTAGCTACAATGAATTGTTTCTTATCCGACAGCATGGTATGTTTGATCAATGCCGCAGTCGATCCTACGAAGTCGGAGACCTCGATAATCGGACGTTTGCATTCCGGATGCGTGATTACTTCCGCTTCGGGGTATTGCACTTTCAATTCCAGGATCTTTTCCAACGAGAACTTCTCGTGCACATGGCAGGCACCGTCCCAAAGCAGCATATTCCGGCCCGTAATGCTATTGATATAATTTCCCAGGTTGCGATCGGGACCGAAGATGATCTTTTCGTCTGCCGGGAAACTGTCGACAATCTGTTTGGCATTCGTTGAAGTAACCACCACATCGGTCACCGCCTTGACGGCAGCTGTCGTGTTCACATAAGAAATCACCGTATATCCGGGATGCTGCGCGACAAATTCGGCAAACGCGGGAGCCGGACAACTATCCGCCAATGAACAGCCCGCATTCAGATCGGGAACCAACACTTTCTTGTCGGGACAAAGAATCTTTGCCGTCTCGCCCATAAAATGAACGCCACAGAGTACGATGATATCCGCCTCTGTCTTCGCCGCCCATTGCGCCAATGCCAGGCTGTCGCCCACGAAGTCGGCTATATCCTGAATCTCTCCCGTCTGATAATAGTGCGCCAGGATAATCGCATTCTTTTCTTTCCGAAGCTTATCGATCTCCACCCGCAAATCCGTTCCTTCCGGAACCGGTCTGTCCATATATCCGATTGATTGACTTTCCATAACTACCTTTCTTTACTCTTTCATACATAAGATAAGACAAAGATAAAGCAAAGATAACGGACTTTTATCCTTTTCTGCCCAACTTTTATCCCGGAGGTTTCCGATCGAGGTCGAAACAGTTATCAACATTTCATATTATTATTATTATTTCTTTTAAAAATTAAAAAAAAGAAATGATGATGATGATAGCCTGTTGAAATGGTTCGTAAAAATTGAGAAGAATCCTTGTTTGTTATGTTATTAAGTAAATATAAATCGATTGGATCGGGTTATCAACAGGGTTCTTTGTATGTTATTTACTGAAAGATAGTAAGATACAGACTTTATTAACAAAGTGTTGAAAACCGGAAGGGTGGAAAAAAACGGCATGTGGATACCGGTCGAAACAGTGGATAAGGCGTGTTGAATCTCCGTCGGAAAAAGAAGCTAACTTTTGATGATCATTATTTTCAGCGGCTGGTATAAAGAAATCTTCGACTTATGCAAGGAAAACTTTTAAATGGATATCCACTACTTATCCCTAAGTTTTCAACAGGGTTTCCACCGGAATGAAGCAGTTTCATTATCTTTGCTAAAAATCATACGGATATGCGCAAGTGGAAGATAACAGAACTGAACCGCCTCACGCCAGAGGCCTTTAAAGCGAGTGAAAAAATCCCTTTGATCGTTGTATTAGATCATGTGCGGAGTTTACATAACGTCGGTTCGGTGTTTCGCACTTCCGATGCTTTTCGGGTGGAAGCTATTTATCTTTGTGGCATCACGGCGACTCCTCCCCATGCGGAAATCCACAAGACGGCTCTCGGAGCCGAAGATACGGTGGATTGGCAATATTTCCAAGAGACTTCAGAAGCTGTTGAAAAATTGCATCAGGCCGGGTATACGGTGTGTGCAATCGAACAGGCAGAGGGCAGCGTGATGTTGGATAACCTTCTGTTAGACAAAGAAAAGAAGTACGCTGTGATTCTGGGTAATGAGGTGAAAGGTGTGCAACAGGAGGTTGTTGATAACTGCGACCTATGTATCGAAATCCCGCAATACGGTACGAAACATTCGCTCAATGTATCGGTCACCGCCGGGATTGTGATCTGGGATTTCTTCAAAAAGATGAATACATAAATACCTATTTATTATGCGTAAGTTAGTTATTACTTTTGTTTTGGTAGGCTTGATAGGTTTTTCCGGTCTGGCACAACAGAGCGGTTTATACCCAATGGAAGCCTGGGTTACTGAACCCGATCGTTCGCAACTTTTTCAGCAACAAACGGAGAAAATTTCCTTTAGTGACCGGCCGACCGGCAGGGGAGGAGCTACGATTGTTATCGATGAATCTCTACAGATGCAGGAAATCGATGGTTTTGGTTTTGCACTCACAGGAGGTAGTGCGGAATTGATGATGCTGATGACTCCGGCTGCTCGCACGGCTCTATTGAAGGATCTTTTCGAAACGGATGGCAGTTGTGCCGGTGTAAGTTATGTCCGGTTGACGATCGGTGCTTCCGATCTGAACAGTTATGTGTTTTCTTATAATGACCTGAAAACAGGGGAAACGGATCTTTCGCTGGCTAAATTTGATTTGGTACAGGATAAAAACGATGTGGTGCCGGTAATGAAAGAAATCCTGGCAATCAATCCGGATATCAAGATCCTGGCTTCGCCTTGGTCGGCGCCCATCTGGATGAAAACCAACGATAAGGTGAAAGCCGGCTCGTTGAAACCGGAATACTACGATGTATATGCCCGCTATTTCATCAAATATATCCAGGCGATGAAGGAACATGGCATCACTATCGACGCCCTTACCATTCAGAACGAACCGCTCAATGCAAATAATACGCCAAGTATGCGGATGAGCGCACAGGAACAAGCAATCTTTATCAAAGAACACCTCGGTCCGCAACTGCAGAAGGCTGGTTTGAAAACCAAGATCGTATTGTTCGATCATAACCTCGACCGTCCGGATTATCCATTGACCATATTGAGCGATCCCGATGCGGCGAAATATGTCGATGGCTCCGGCTTTCACCATTACGGAGGCGATATGAGTGCCATGACAGTGATGCATACCGCTTATCCCGATAAACATTTGTATTTCACGGAACAGATGGTGGTC
The DNA here is from genome assembly GCF_029504695.1 of Parabacteroides sp. PF5-6. GTDB lineage: Bacteria > Bacteroidota > Bacteroidia > Bacteroidales > Tannerellaceae > QVMG01. Next base: position 14,198 of record NZ_JAQFIN010000006.1, on the reverse strand, counting down.
GAACGCCCGGGAAGTCCGCGTATCGAGATCGCCGCACAGGTGAAACGCATGATTATCGACGTGACACGCAACTGGAGTCGGAATGTGATCCTGTGGAACTTCGCGGCCGACCCGTTGAACGATCCGCATACGGACGACGGTGGTTGCTCGATGTGTCAGGGGGCTGTGACTATCGATAACGACAAGGTGACGAAGAATCTGGCGTATTATGTGATTGCTCATGCTTCTAAATTCATTCGTCCCGGCTCTGTACGCATCGGTTCCACCAATCCGGGTGATATGTCTGTGGCTTTGACCACCGATGAGGAACGGCGGGAGATTGTTCGCGTAGCGACTTTCCCGAACCAAAATGTGTTGCCGAATGTGGCTTTCCGTACACCGGAAGGGAAATATGTGTTGGTGGTTGCCAATAATAGCTGGAACGCGGCTTCTTTCCGTATTCAGTTCCGCAGCCAGTATGCAACCGTACGCTTAAATCCAGGCGCTGTAGGCACCTATATTTGGTAAAAAGTAAAAAATTATAATCATGAAAAAGACATTATTCACAATCCTTGCTTTGGCAGCTTTGTTATTATCGGCTTGCCAGGCAGAAAAGAAATCGGAAGGCCCTCCAGCAGTTAAATTGATGATCGTTCAAGGCCCCGACCTGATCACCCCCGACGGAGAAAAGTTCTTTATCAAAGGTACGAACTTCGGTAACTGGATCAACCCCGAAGGCTATATGTTCGGTTTTCGCAAGACCAACTCAGTGCGTTTTATCAACGAGATGTTCTGCCAACTGGTAGGACCCGACTTCACCGCCGAATTCTGGAAGACGTTCAAGGACAACTATATCACGCGTAAAGACGTGCAGTTTGTGAAGAAAACGGGTAGTAATACGATCCGTATTCCTTTCCACTACAAACTGTTTACCGATGAGGATTATATGGGACTGACCGTCAATCAAGACGGTTTCGCCCGGATCGACTCGATCGTGGAATGGTGTCGTGCGGAAGGCCTGTATGTGATACTGGATATGCATGATGCGCCCGGCGGACAAACCGGCGATAATATCGACGATAGCTACGGCTACCCCTGGTTGTTCGAAAGCGCGGCAAGCCAGAAGCTCTATTGTGATGTCTGGCGGAAAATTGCTGATTATTACAAATATGAACCGGTGATCCTGGGTTACGAACTGTTCAACGAGCCGATCGCTCCGTATTTCGAGAATATGGAAGCGTTGAATGCCAAGATGAAAGATGTGTATAAGATGGGAATCAAGGCAATCCGTGAGGTCGATAAGGAGCATATTATCCTATTGGGTGGCTCGCAGTGGAACGGTAATTTCAATCCGTTACGCAATGTTGAGTTCAACGACGACAAACTGATGTACACCTGCCATCGTTACGGCGGCGAACCGACCCCGGACGCGATCCGCGACTTTATTGTTTTCCGCGACAGCGTGAACCGCCCTATGTATATGGGTGAGATCGGTCATAACACCAACGAGTGGATGGCCGCCTTCTGCAAAACGATGGAAGACAACAATATCGGTTGGACCTTCTGGCCTTACAAGAAGATGGACGGCTCATGCTTTGCCTCTGTCGTTCCGCCCGAAGGCTGGGATAAGATCATCGAGTTCTCGGAAGCACCCCGTGTTACCTATAAAGATATCCGCGATGCGCGTCCCAACCAGGAAGAAGCCAAAGCGATAATGCTGAAAATGCTCGAACAATGTAAGTTCGAAAACAACCATATCGAAGAAGGATATATCCGGGCGTTGGGATTGAATCCGTAAGGACTCGTTAAATCAACCCCCTTTCGACCAGCATGACCACCCGTTCCGTCTTGGCGTCTTCGCCCTTCGGATCATACGTGGTTTTCAGGCTGGCGCCGAAAAGGCCGGCGAAGATATTCCAGAACCCGGCGCGGAAACTGCCCAGATAGGCCTTCAAAAGATTATAACTGGATTGATTGCATTGGCGATTGATCAATTTCAACAGGAGCTTGCCTTGTGAAAAGGTGAGCTTCTTGAGTTCAGGTTTGTATTGTTTGAACAGTTCCTTTTCCATCCGTTCCAGGTGTTCCTGGCGCGCTTTATCATCCGGAAGGGTTTCCATATATTCGTAGGTCTCGATCAATGTATCATAGATCAACAGGGCATAGGGATAGGTTTTCTTGACGTCGCGAACCAATTTGGTATAGGCAATCCGTTCTTTTTCGTTTTTGAACTTCATCTCAGGAAATACCAATACTTCCCGCAAAGCAACCACGGCTACGGTATCGGTTCCTTCCAATGTCGCGCGCTGGTAACCCTCGGGCAGTACGTTCGTCACCGGTTGTTGTGCCTTTACCACCGCACACAAAAGGACGAATACAACTAATATATAACCTTTTAGGCATCTCATCCACTACAAAAATAGATAATAAATCAGTATGTATTTCATTCTTCACACTCTTTGACTTCTTTACGTTCTTTGATAGCAGGAAAATACGCCGATTTATTCCTCGTTTCAGTAACCAATATAAACGACTGAATGTGAGTCTATTGTATGGAATAGTTATTTGTTGATAATTATCAACAAGTTTGTTGACAATTGTCAACAGATCTGTTGATAGTTATCAACAAATGTGTTGACGGTTATCAACAAATAAATATCCCCAGCATTACGATGGAATATTCCTGTCAATACGGATGTAAAAAGAGTGGAATTTATCCTTTGTTTTTCCGGAAATTTTATTATGTTTGTACAAACTAAAGTATTAACTATCAATCCTTAGGCTATGAAACAGAAGGAAATTAAAGAACTATTCGTTCGGTTTGAATCAGCAGCTATTGAAATTGAAAGCCTCGAGTGTTGGAGCGCGCGTGAACTCCAGCCTTTATTGGGTTATGCCAAGTGGGATAACTTTGTGAATAATGTCATCGTCAAAGCCAAACAAGCTTGTCTGACTGCCGGCGAAAAGGGTGAAAACCATTTTCGTGACGTTACGAAAATGGTTTCTATTGGATCAGGCGTTGAAAAACAAGTTGATGACATTCTTTTAACTCGTTATGCCTGCTATCTGATTGCGCAAAATGGAGATAGCCGGAAGCCGGAAGTGGCTTTTGCTCAATCTTATTTTGCTGTACAAACCCGTCGGGCTGAAGTCATTGAACAGCGTTTTCAGGAAATAGAACGCGTAAAAGCCCGGGAGAAACTAACCAAGACGGAAAAGCAACTGTCCGGTATTCTCTATGAGCGCGGAATTGATCAGAAAGGATTTGGCATGATCCGATCCAAAGGCGATAAAGCTTTGTTTAAGATCGATACGTTGACATTGAAGCGTAAAATGGGCATTCCGGAGAAAAAACCTTTAGCCGATTTCCTGCCCACGGTGAGCATTAAAGCCAAAGATCTGGCTGCGGAAATGACGAATGTGAATGTCCAGACTAAAGATTTATATGGACAAAAGCCGATTGAAGAAGAACATATTGATAATAATTCAGCCGTTCGTAAAATGCTATTGAACCGAGGCATCAAACCGGAAGATCTTCCCAAAAGCGAGGATGTGAATAAAGTAAAGAGGAGATTGGAAAAGGATAATAGGAATATCTTGAAAAACAAGGGACAATAGCTAAAACTATCTTTCTTATATGGGGAGATAATACCGACCATTTTCCCGACGTCGGGAAAATGGTTTTATCGTTTAATTAATTGATATTTAGATTATTAATAGTTGATTTTAACCACAAATACATGAAAAAAATACGATTTTGGTACCTGATGATACTCTGGTTTGGCTTTTCTTTTTACTCGTATAGCACTGATAATCTGCGCTTTGCGGACATGAAAACCCTTGCTTTGGGCAATAATGGGGCGACAGAAAGTGTGTTGTTTAATCCTTCCCTGATTGCTCTTTCGGAACGGAAGACGTTGAAAATAAATTACTTCAATAAGTATCAACTGAAAGAATTAGGTTCGGTCAGTGCTGCTTTTCTTTATCCGAACCGGTTGTTGCCGGTTGCGTTACATATCAATTCGTTTGGCTATGATGCGTATCGGGAGAGCCTGTTTCGGATCAGTGTGGGGAAAATATTGAATAAACGCTGGGCTGTGGGGGTTGGTATTCATTATTCGCTACTGGAAACGGATCTGTATGAAGAGCGGCGGGGGCGGATTGCTACGGATATCGGGGCGAGCTTCCGCCCGTTTGATAACTTGTTGATAGGGATGTTGATATTGAATACACCTTCTGTCCGTATTCAGACAAAAGAGGTTGAAAATGATATTTTTACAGGATATGTTCTGCAATTGGGCTTTCGTTGGGAAATTATCAACAACCTGTTGATAACTGGGAATATGGGCACCTGCGAAGCGGAAGAATTGACCGGTGCGTTAGGGGTGGAGTACCAGGCTTTCTCTTCTTTTTATCTGCGTGCGGGTGTGCAGGCCGAACCGCTCTTGCCCGGGTTTGGGGTAGGGTATGGGTTCGCTTCTTTTACGTTGGATCTTGCTACGGTTTACCATCCGGTACTGGGCATGAGTACGGGGATTGGTTTGTCTTATTCTTTTTAATACTTAACGCTGAGCGATGAAAAAATATATCATTTACACTTTACTCTTATTTATCTGTCCGATCCGGGCACAAGTGAATACCAATCAATGGATGGAGTATATCGAAGAATTGGCGGAAGAGACCGAAAATACAGAAATGCTGGAAGCTTTGTTTGTCGAACTCTCCGATCGGACACAGAACCCTTTCGACCTGAACCGGGTGACACGCGAAGAACTGAAAAGACTGCCTTTCTTGTCCGATCAGCAGATCGAGAGCCTTATTGCCTTCCGGGAGAAACAGGGCGAGTTCGTTTCTATTTATGAATTAAAGAATATCCCGGCACTCGATTTTCAGGCGATCTCTCTGATTGTTCCTTTCGTTTATGTGGGGGAAGCGGCGGTTGATAACTTGCCCATAACGGTTGATAACCTGTTGAAAAGAGGAAAGAATGAGTTGATTGTACGCTACGATCAGGGTTTTCAACAGAAGAAAGGCTATCGGTTTCAGCCGGATAGTATTTTGGAGAGATATCCTAACCGGAAATATCTGGGGGAGGCGTTTTATCATTCGGTACAATATGCCTATACGTTCGACGAGCGAATTCAGTGGGGAGTGGTGGCGGAGAAGGATGCCGGAGAACCTTTCTGGAATAAATATCACAAAGGCTATGACTATTATTCGGGCCATTTGTTTCTGAAAGAGATGGGGCGAATCAAAAGCTTGGCTATCGGTGATTATAAGGTTTCTTTTGGGCAGGGATTGGTGATCAGCAACGATTTTATGCCGGGACGAAACGCTTTGGTGACGCAGGTGGAGCGTAGGAATAACGGTTTCCGCCGGCATTTCTCGACCAATGAAACGGATTTCTTCCGGGGCGTAGCCACCACACTTGCCTGGGATAGGGTAGAGGTCAGTCTGTTTTATTCGTATCGGCAGTTGGATGCCAAACTGGATAGTGGGCGGTTTACCACGCTTAAGACCGACGGCTTGCACCGTACGGTGGGCGATTGGGAGAAACGGCGTACGCTTCCGATGCAGACTTTCGGCGGGAATATCCGTTATGTTTCGCCTGATCTTTGTGTGGGACTGACTGCGCTGGGTTATACCTTCGGCCGAAATCGGATGGAACCGCAGGATCAACCCTACAATCATTTCTATTTTCGGGGCAGTTCGAATGCGAATGTCAGTGTGGATTATATGATCAAGAACCGAAGGATCAAAATCTACGGCGAGACAGCCCTGTCGGGAAGCGGCGCCTGGGCGTCATTGAATGGTTTGCAATTCACTCCCGTCTCTTATATCTCTTTTCTATTTTTGCATCGCTACTACGACAAACACTATCAATCGCATTTCGGAAGTGCTTTTGGGCAGAACAGTACGGTACAGAACGAGCAGGGCGTATACACGGGTTTACAACTCACGCCTTTCCCGTATTGGAAGCTCTCGATGTATGCGGATGTGTTTCGCTTTCCCTGGTTGAAATATGGTGTCGATGCCCCTTCGTCCGGAAAGGAGTATATGGTGCAGCTCCAGTATACGCCGGGCGATCACCTGTCGGCTTATATCCGTTACCGCTACCGACAAAAAGAAAAGAACGTAAATGAAGAGGAAAGAACTTATACCATCTTACCCTATACACAACAACGATTGCGCTTCCAGTTGACGTATCGCTTTTCTCCTTCCGTATTCTCCCGCTCTTCGGTCGATGGAGTCTTTTACGCGGAAGAAAAAAAGGGTAGAGAGACTCATAAAGGGATAATGATCGCGCAGAGTATCGGCTGGAAACCGGGTAGACTCCCTTTGCAAGGCGATCTTTATCTCGCCTGGTTCTATACCGACGATTACAATACCCGCATCAGCTCGTACGAACGCAACCTCCTGTATTCCTTTTATATGCCTTCGTTCTACGGCAGAGGCATCCGCCTGGCTGCCACCTTCCGCTGGGATATTTTGAAGCATCTCTCCTTCTCTTTTAAGATCGCCCACACCCGATACGCCGACCGCGACCTGATCGGAACCGGTCTGGAAGAGATCGAAAGCAAACAAAAAACCGATTTCTATGGGAATCTGAAGTGGAAGTTTTAAAGGAGATGATCGAACGTTAATGACTGTGTTTTCTTTGGTGTTTTGTAACGAATTAATTACATTTGTATGATAGAAGATAGATATGCAGGAAAAGAGCGCACTGTTCTTTTGAGTAAAGCATTTAAAGAGTTTTTTGACGGTTTAGGTTCTCAGGAGCAAAACAATATTGAGTATGTAATAGACTTGATTATAGATCATAAGCTAATTCATACAAGTTTTGTAAAGAAATTGATAGATACGGAATTCTATGAGATGAGGGTTAAGATAGGTTACAATGAATACAGAACCATTGTTTTCTCAGTCGATCACGATAATATCATAGAAGCAACTAAAGTGTATTTGCTGAATGGCTTTTTGAAAAAGAGCACAAAAGATTATAAGAAACAGATAAATAGGTCAAAAACAATATTAGAGGAATTGAAATTATGAATGTATACGATGAATCAAAATTTATAAACGCCAATGTGCTGTTGGATGTAAAATATGGGAAAAAGGGCACCCCTTCCCGTGAAGAATTTGAAAAAGAAGCGATCGCCTATTACTATGGCGTTATACTTCGTGACAAACGGAAGGAGTTGAAAATGACGCAGCAATCGCTGGCCGACCGGGTGGGGCTGAAGCGAAGCTATATCGCTAAAGTAGAGAAAGGGGAGACGGATTTGCAGATCTCCAGCTTTGTCCGTATCGCAAAGGCTTTGGGAATGGAGTTGGAGTTGGTTTGATTTTCGTACTTTTGTAGCGTCAATAACTAAATCGATCGTATGGCAACAATTCTTTTTGATCAGATTATATTTGGGCCGATTCATAGTCGGCGCCTGGGAGTTTCGTTGGGTGTTAATCTGCTTCCGACGGATGGGAAGATCTGTTCGTTTGATTGCATCTACTGTGAGTGCGGACTGAATAAAGACGGGCGTACGCGAAGCCGGATGCCCCGGCGGGAAGAGGTGAAAGAGGCTTTGGAAACCAAGCTTCTTGCGATGTATGAAGAAGGTGTAAAGCCGGATGTGATCACCTTTGCCGGCAATGGTGAGCCGACGATGCATCCGGATTTCGGCGCGATTATCGACGATACGATTGAAGTGCGCAACCGATTGTGTCCGGAGGCGAAGATCGCTGTGCTTTCCAATTCAACGATGCTATATAAACCTGCTGTCTTTGATGCGCTGAATAAGATTGAAGACAATATCTTGAAACTGGACTCGGTCTTAGACCGCCGGATCCAACAACTGAATGCACCTAATTCTCCTTCTTTCACCTTTGGCCAGTTGTTGGAACAGTTGCTTCTTTTCGAGGGCAACCTGATTATCCAAACCATGTTCCTGCGTGGCGAATGCAACGGTGAATCCGTGGATAATACCACTGAAGAAGAGATCAATGGTTGGCTGCAAGCGCTGCAAAAGATCAAGCCCAAAAAGGTTATGATCTATACGATCGATCGGGAAACCCCCGTCAGCGGCCTTCGGAAAGTAGGCAAAGAAGACCTGGAAGCCATTGCCGACCGGGCACGAGAATTGGGCTTCGAAGTTTCGGTCTCTATTTGAATAATATATTTATAGTTTAATGTAGATCTGTTTCTTGTAAAGGAAATAGCCTGGTATCCAGTTTACGATCACGAAAAACAATGCCCAGGCCAGTGAGCCGCCATAGTTACCGAACGCAGGGGAAAAGACCTGTTCGTACATAAAACCTTTGAGCCCGCTCACTTCTGCCAAGGTCGATAACAGGGCAGCCTGCACATAAAGATAGAGCGGATTGATACCGAAAGACTCGAAGAACAACGTCCATTTCTTTTTGGCGTTGATATCGATGATCCAGATCAACAGACCCAGGAACAAGGAGGCCATGCCGCAGGTAATCAACACATAGGTACTACTCCATAATTTCTTGTTCACCGGGCAGCCGTAACTCAACAGATAACCGGCAAAGAAAAGGATAACCCCGAAAATAAAGAGGTTACGGATGATGCATTCGTTGTCTTTTTTACTGTCCATGATCATTTTCCCGGCATAAAAGCCCAGTAAGACATGGGCGATACTCCCGATCGTGCTGGTCAGCCCTTCCGGATCGAACGCGATGCGGGTACCATCCGCCATCGTGTCTTTATACATGTGGGAGGCACCCAAAACCAAGCGGTCGATAACCGCAACGATACTGTTTTCCGTCAGTGCATAACTATCCGTTAGCCCGATCAAGGCCCAATAACCCGCCAGGATTCCCCCGGCTACATATAATATATATTTGTGATTTACCGTCAGTCCGATCAACGAGCCGATCCCATACGCCAGTGCCAGCCGTTGCATGACTCCCAGTATACGCAGGTTCTCCAGACTGAAATGCGGTTGGAAGAACAGGCCGAAAAGATTAAGTCCGAGCCCTACCAGAAAGATCAGTAAGGTTCTTTTCAATACTTTGAAAAGGCTTTCGCGGGTAAGTGTAAAATTGTATTTCCGCAAGGAGAAGAACATGGAAACGCCCATGATAAACATAAAAAAAGGAAATACCAGGTCGGTCGGAGTTAATCCGTCCCAATGGGCATGGAGAAGTGGTGCGTAATTGGTACTCCACGATCCGGGATTGTTTACCATAATCATTCCGGCAATGGTGATGCCCCGCATGACATCCAAAGAGAGAAGTCGTCCTGTCTGTTTCATTGTATTCGATTTTACGGTTTAGACAGAACAAAAATAAAGAATCCGACGCATACGTTGCGTACTTTTCAGACCCAATAAAGGGGATAAAATGATAATGTGATTAGATTCTGCGATCAGCTTGCGCTGTATTTCACAAAATTGGCTGCCTTGTTGATTGCCTCATTGATGTTGCTGCAGATATTCTCGATGCCGATTGTTTTGTCTAATCCGGCATTCAACAGCATCTTGCGCACGTCCGGATTTACCCCGGAGAGGATCACCTGAATATGTTCGGCACGCGAGAGGCGAACCAAACTTTCCAAGTTGTGCAGTCCCGTAGAGTCCATAAACGGTACCTTACGCATACGGATGATACGGACTTTGGTTTTGTTATCCCCCGTCCGTTGCATCACACTGTCGAACTTATTGGCGATACCAAAGAAGAACGGCCCGTCGATTTCATATACTTCCACACCGTCGGGCACAATCAGTTTTTCATCGTCCATCATTGGCATCTCGGTTTCTTCGGACAGATTGATCGAGTTCTTGGTGACCGATACCTTTGTCGTCTCCGATACGCGCTTCATAAAGATAAACATGGCGATCAACAGGCCAATCTCAATGGCAATGGTGAGGTCGAAGATCACAGTCAGGAAGAACGTGACCAAAAGGACGGCCACATCCCCTTTCGGGTTTTTCAACAGAGAACGGAACGTACGCCATTCACTCATATTATACGACACGATAATCAACACACCCGCCAGGCAAGCCATCGGAATATGTTTGGTCAGCGGACCGAGGAACAACAGGATCAACAACAGTACGACGGCATGAATAATACCGGCTACCGGTGTGCGCCCCCCGTTATTGATATTGGTCATTGTACGGGCGATGGCGCCGGTCACGGGTATGCCGCCAAAGAGGGGAACCACAATATTTGCCGCTCCCTGCGCGATCAGTTCCGTATTGGAATTATGTTTATCACCGGTAACCCCGTCGGCCACGGTGGCGGATAATAACGACTCGATCGCCCCCAGCATGGCAATGGTGAAAGCGGAAGGCAACAATAGGTTGATCGTTTCGATATTAAACGAAAGCCCTTCCGGGCGGGGCAGGCTGGCATTGATCGTAAAACGATCGCCGATCGTCTCGATCGAAGAGATGCCCAGGTAATTGCGTAAGATAAATGCAATAATCGTCATGACGATAATGGAAATCAACGAACCGGGGATTTTGCGCGAGAACTTCGGGGTAACGGCAATAATCACGATACTGACGATGCCGATCAGTAATGCCCACCAGTTGATCGTATGGATACTTTCAAAATAAGCACCCCATTTACTAATGAAATCGGCCGGCACCTTCTCCATCTGCAGGCCGAACAGGTCTTTCATCTGCGTGGTAAAAATGGTCAGCGCAATGCCGCTGGTAAACCCGACAACTATAGGGTAGGGTATGAATTTGATGACCGTCCCGAGCTTGAATACGCCCATCAATACCAATAGAATACCCGCCACGACGGTCGCAATGGCCAACCCTTCGATACCAAAATTCTGGATGATGCCATACACAATCACGATAAACGCGCCGGTCGGCCCACCGATCTGAACCGAGCTACCCCCCAAGAAAGAGACGATGAAACCGCCGATAATTGCGGTGATCAACCCCTTTTCCGGACTCACTCCGGAGGCAATACCAAAAGCAATGGCTAAAGGAAGAGCCACAATCCCTACAATAATCCCGGCCATCAGGTCGGATATAAATTTTTCTTTGGAGTACGTCTTCAGCGCTGTGATCAGTTTAGGCTGGAAAGTGTATTTATTCATCTCAATATGCACCTGAATTTCAAGATGCAAAGGTAGGAATAATAATGTAATTGTGTTCACATTCTATCGGATTATGGATGTTTATCTCCTTTCTCACCGGTTGTTCTTTGTTTGACCGGTATCGAACGGCTGTTTGTCCCATATCAAACAAAGAAATATTGGGAACTTTTGAAATAAAAGCTAATAAGTTCAACTTAATCGACTTAGAACGAAACCATAAAACGATTTGGTATATGATTAAATCAAAGAAGTAAAAAACGCTTTGATTATCAATCGCTGATGTTTTTGATGGCAAAAAAGGCTTAAGAATGGGCAACTTTTTTGCTTCGAATGAGTTATTATAGTAGGAGGGGAGGTGTTGGTATAGATTGTGTCTATATTTTGATAGGCATAATTTAAAGCGGAAGGGTATCCGGTTAAGAACAGAATACCTATTTTTGGACAGTTGAAAGAAAGACGTTGATTATCTTATCTTACATATACATAAATTTAGTAACATGATGGAAAAAAGTATCAAAGGAACTCGTACAGAGCAAAATCTACTGAAAGCATTTGCCGGTGAATCACAAGCCCGCACACGGTATACCTTCTTTGCCAGCGTGGCGAAAAAAGAAGGATACGAGCAGATTGCCGGCGTTTTTATGGAAACAGCCGAGCAGGAAAAGGAACACGCCAAACGTTTCTTTAAATTCCTCGAAGGCGGAATGGTGGAAATCACCGCCTCTTATCCGGCCGGAAAAATCGGCACGACAATGGAAAACCTGGCCGCTGCTGCCGAAGGTGAATTGGAAGAATGGGATATTCTTTACCCGGAATTTGCTGCTATTGCCGACGAAGAAGGTTTCAAACAAATCGCCATCGCTTTCCGTATGATCGCCAAGGTAGAGGTGGAGCACGAAAAACGCTATCGCCAGCTATTGGCTAATATCGAAACGAATACGGTATTCGCCAAAGAAGAAGCAATCGCCTGGCAGTGCCGCAACTGCGGTTACGTACACGAAGGCAAGAACGCCCCGCAGAAATGCCCGGCATGCGAACACCCGCAGGCCTATTTCGAGCCGATGAAGCAGAATTATGCGTAAAAAGCAATTACGAATTAAAAATTACGAATTACGAATAAGTTAGGATGGCCTTTCAATTCGTAATTCGTAATTTTTAATTCGTAATTGTATCCTTTGTCGGATAATCCAGTGTATAATGCAATCCCCGGCTTTCTTTGCGGTCGATGGCTTGGCGCATGATGAGGTAGCCGGTGTTGATCATGTTGCGCAGTTCGCAGATCTCTTTGGAGGCGACTGAGCGTTTGAAAAGGCTTTCCGTTTCTTCGTAAAGGATATCCAATCGATCCCAAGCCCTTTTCAGGCGGAGATCGGAACGGACGATTCCCACATACGTACTCATGATCTGTCCCACTTCCTTGGCGCTCTGGGTGATCAAAACCATCTCTTCCGAGGCTTGTACGCCTTCATCGTTCCAGGCCGGGATATCTTCCTGGTAACTACATTCCTCAATGAAATGCGCACTGTGTTTGGCTGCCGCGTCGGCATAGACCACTGCTTCGATCAGGGAGTTGGAGGCCAGGCGGTTACCGCCATGTAGGCCGGTGCAGGCACATTCGCCGACGGCATACAAGCGTTTGATCGAGGAGCGGGCATCCAGATCCACTTTAATTCCCCCGCACAGGTAATGCGCCGCCGGGGCTACCGGAATATATTCGCGGGTGATATCAATGCCATAGCCCAGGCATTTCTCGTAGATGGTGGGGAAATGTTTTTTTGTCTCTTCCGCATCTTTATGGGTCACGTCTAAATACACAAAATCATCTCCCCGGTTTTTCATTTCATTGTCGATCGCGCGGGCCACGATATCGCGTGGCGCCAGCGAAAGGCGCTTGTCGTATTTCTGCATAAACTCTTTCCCGTCTTGGGTGCGCAATACGGCTCCGTAGCCGCGCATGGCTTCGGTGATCAGGAACGACGGGCGATCGCCCGGGTGATAGAAAGCGGTGGGGTGGAATTGTACGAATTCCATATCTTTTACTGTCCCTTTGGCGCGGTAAACCATCGCAATGCCATCGCCGGTAGCCACCAGCGGATTGGTGGTCGTCTGATACACGGCACCGATTCCGCCGGTGGCCATCAGTGTCACTTTGGAAAGGAAGGTATCGATGCGCCCATCCGGCCCCATAATATAAGCGCCGTAACATTCAATGTCCGGGGTTTGCCGGGTGACGGTAATACCCAAATGGTGCTGGGTGAGTATCTCTATGGCAAAATAATTTTCAAATACATGAATATTCGGATGTTTCTGAATCGCCCGGATCAGGCTGTCCTGTATTTCGGCTCCGGTTTTATCTTTGTGGTGGAGGATCCGGAATTCGGAATGTCCGCCTTCTTTGTGGAGGTCGAAGTTGCCGGCTTCGTCTTTATCGAAGTCGACCCCCCAACTGATCAATTCATTGATTTGCGCGGGTGCTTCGCGCACCACTTTCTCAACCGCCGTCCGATCGCTTAGCCAGTCGCCGGCTATCATCGTATCTTCGATATGTTTCTCAAAGTTGTCGGTCAACAGATTGGTCACCGAAGCCACACCTCCCTGTGCGAAATACGTATTGGCTTCTTCCAGTCCTGACTTACAGATCAGCGCTACCCTTCCTTGATGAGCCACCTTCAGGGCAAAACTCATACCGGCTATACCTGAACCGATCACCAGGAAATCATATTTGTGTATCATCCTTTGTGTATTTTAGGAAAGCAAAGGTATGAATTATGTCGGTTTGTTGGTGCTTGCTGCTGTATTTAAATATGCACGGTGCAGCTGCCGGGGGGAGCGGCTCGGCGATCGACTGGAAATGGAGGTATAAGGCGGCATTGCGAAGGCGGTAAAACTATCACAGTGGTGATATTATCAACACGCAGGCAAAGCTATCATGCAAGGCGGCAATCCTATCACGCCTGCATTGATCAGCCTTCCGGGAAATTTGTTACAAAAATTAACAACGGCGAAACTATCACCGAATGATAGCTTTGCCATTGCTTCGAATAGTGTCCTACGTAAAGAAGAAGCGCACATCCGGAAAATCCGGATGTGCGCCATATGTTCGTATACAAAAATTGAGGGTCTCTGTTATCCTACGGTT
>NZ_JAQFIN010000005.1 GCF_029504695.1 Parabacteroides sp. PF5-6 | reverse complement strand
CAACCCATGTAAACCTAACGTAGGAATAAGATAAATTGTGTAAACTTTATTCAGTTATTAAACCATAAACTGTAAACCTATTTCAGGAGAGGTCAAAAAGCGACGCCCTTCACCGAAAAGGCCGGCAGGGTTTTCCAAAAGGCCGCCGGAGTTTTCAAAAAGGCCGGCGACCTTTTCAAAAGGGCTGCCGGCCTTCACGACCTGAAAGAGATCTCAATATAGTTTCACTTCTTTTTTCTATGGAACACTTGTTTCACCTCATCCCTATACGTGAACTTTTGTGACACGTAGGAAAGGAAGATTTGCAATTAGTAGTATCTGAACACAATACAAAACCAATAATAATGCGTCCAACTTGGTTACCAATTGATTTTTTATTATCTTTACTCTCAAATCCGTAAAGACAGAAATTATGATCATTATTAGTACAAGAGATTTCAGAGCCAATCAGACCAAGTTCTTGGAGATGGCGAATAAAGGCGAAGACATCGTTTTAAAATCAAGAGAGAAAGGCAGCTTTAGAATTATCCCTATAAATATGGAAGACACCGTTGTCGATAAACGAGACCTTATAGCCGAATTAAGTGGAGCCCTACAGCAAGCCAAGGCACATTTAGAAGGCAAACAAAAACTCCAATCCGTAGAATCCCTGATCGATGAATTTAGAGATCGTACGCTCTGACTAAGATTTTAACCACACAAAAAAGACTTTTCCTCAAAAAAACAGCTCAACCTTGCATATTTATTCAATCAGACATTGTATATTTGCGGATTATTTGCATAAATATACAAGATGAACGGTAAAAAGGAACGGTTAGAGACCATCCGGCAGATCATACAAAAGGAGACGATCGGGAATCAGGAAGAACTTCTCAACAGACTGAATGAGAAGGGTTTCTCGACGACCCAGGCTACGCTTTCGCGGGATATCAAACAACTGAATATCGTCAAAATAGCGGATCGGGAGGGGAACTATGTCTACCGCCTGCCTGATTATACCGCTTTTATGCAACCCCAAGGGGAACAGGCGAATCATCCCAAGATCGAATTTTCCGGTAACCTGGCGGTGGTCAAGACCCGTCCGGGTTATGCTATGGGCATCGCCTGGGATATCGACCAGCATGGTCCCAAAGAAATACTGGCAACCATCGCCGGGGATGATACGATCCTGATCATTCCGCGCGAAGGCATCAGCCGATCTGAGATTATCAAGGCGTTGGAGGCGTTTATATAGAGGCCCCTCCAACCTCCCCGAAAGGGAGGCTAAAAGAAAATTGGTTATTGAAAAAAATATGGACAGTAATAAAGACAGTTCGCAAAATGGCTCTCAATCCCTCCCCTCTGGGGGGAGCTTGGAGGGGGGCCATATTGAAATTGATGTAATGGTAGCCGAGGCCTCGCATGAGGTTTATGTCGACGAGATTTTAGAGACGATCGAAGCGGCTGCGAAGGTGCGGGGTACAGGGATTGCCCAACGTACGCACGACTATCTGGCGACGAAGATCAAAGAAGGAAAAGCGATCATAGCGTTGGCAGGCGATGAATTTGCCGGCTTCAGCTATATCGAATCCTGGGGAAATAAACAATATGTGGCCACTTCCGGTTTGATTGTTCCCGAAAAGTTCCGACATTTGGGCATTGCCAAGCGGATCAAAGAGGCTTCTTTTACCCTGGCGCGTCTGAGATGGCCGAAAGCGAAGATTTTCAGTCTCACTTCCGGTGGCGCCGTGATGAAGATGAATACCGATCTGGGCTATCTGCCGGTCACCTTCGGGGAGCTGACCGACGACGAGGCTTTCTGGCGGGGCTGTGAAGGCTGTATCAATCACGATGTATTGATCCGCACCGGACGTAAATACTGTATCTGCACGGCGATGCTTTATGATCCGGCGAAAAAAGCCCCCTCAACTCCCCCCAAGGGGGAGCTCTAAGGAGAAGAATAAAAACGAAATAATAACAAATAAAAAAATCCCTCTTTCTCCTCCCCTTGGGGGGAGGTCGGGAGGGGCTCTCAAAAAAGATGAAAAAGAAAGTTGTTTTAGCATTCAGTGGAGGCTTGGATACCTCTTTCTGCGCGATGTATCTATCCAAAGACAAAGATTATGAAGTATATACCGCTCTGGCGAATACCGGCGGTTTCACGGATGAAGAATGTAAAGCGATCGAAGAAAGAGCCTACGCATTGGGTGCGGTGAAACATGTGACGATCAATGTAGAACAGGAATACTACGAGAAAAGTATCAAATATATGGTCTTCGGCAATGTATTGCGTAACGGTACCTACCCGATCTCGGTCAGCTCCGAGCGGGTATTTCAGGGGCTTGCCATTATCAACTACGCCAAAGAGATTGGCGCCGATGCCGTAGCACACGGCAGTACGGGTGCAGGCAACGACCAGGTACGTTTCGACCTGACTTTCGAAGTGATCGCTCCTGAAATCGAGATCATCACCCCGACCCGCGATATGAACCTGAGCCGCGAATACGAGATCAACTACCTGAAAGAACATGGTTACGAGGCGGACTTCGTGAAGATGGAATACTCGATCAACAAAGGGCTTTGGGGTACCAGCGTCGGGGGTAAAGAAACGCTTCACTCCAACCAGACCCTGCCCGACACCGCCTATCCTTCCCAACTGGAAGCCGAAGAAGAAGTGGAAGAAGATATGTTTATCGACTTCGTCGACGGGGAGATCGTGGGAGTCAACGGGGAGATGTTCGATAACAAAGTAGACGCCATCCGCCGCGTAGAAGAACTGGGTAGCCGTTGGGCCATCGGACGCGATATGCACGTGGGCGATACGATCATCGGCATCAAAGGACGCGTCGGTTTCGAAGCCGCCGGTCCGCTATTGATCATCAACGCGCATAAGATGCTCGAGAAGCATACATTGACCAAATGGCAACAATACTGGAAAGACCAACTGGGCAACTGGTACGGTATGTTCCTGCACGAAGCGCAATACCTCGAGCCGGTCATGCGCGATATGGAAGCGTTCCTGGAAAGCAGCCAGCGCAATGTCACCGGACGGGTAATCATCACCTTGCGTCCGTACACCTATACCCTGGTTGGCGTCGAGAGCGATCACGACCTGATGAAGAGCGACTTTGGCGTGTACGGTGAAGAACAAAAAGCGTGGACTGCCGACGACGTGAAAGGCTTCACGCGTATCCTGGGCAATCAAATGAAGTTATATTACAACGTTAATGACAAAAGTCATTAACTCAATTATAAATTATAAATTGTAAATTATAACTTGCCTTATGAAAGATATACGTTTAAACCCTTTGAAGGATAAGAGTTTTTGCTTTGCTTTGAGGATCATTAAGCTTTACAAATATCTTTGTAAAGAGAAAAAGGAGATGATACTCTCTAAACAAATACTCCGATCCGGGACAGCAATAGGAGCTATGCAACGGGAAAGTGAACATGCGGAAAGTACATTGGACTTTATACATAAGCTTTCTATAGCACAAAAAGAGAGTAATGAGACTTTATACTGGTTAGAGTTGCTCCACAAAGCAGAGTATATTAATGAAGAGGCTTTTAACAGTATATATAAAGATGCACAAGAGCTTATCAGAATGATAACTTCCATAATTAAAAGCACAAAAGCTTCTATAGGCAAATTATAATTAACAATTAACAATTAACAATTATGATAAAAGTAGGGATCATCGGTGGTGCAGGTTATACGGCAGGGGAACTCATTCGCCTGTTGCTCAATCATCCCGATGCGGAAATTGTATTTGTGAACAGTAGCAGTAACGCGGGCAACCGGATTACCGATGTGCATAGCGGTTTGTTCGGCGAAACCGATCTGGCCTTCACCGATGCTTTGCCATTCGATGAGGTCGACCTCCTATTCCTCTGCTCGGCGCATGGCGATTCCAAGAAGTTTATGGAGAGCCATACCATCCCCGAGCACCTGAAGATCATCGACCTGAGTACGGACTACCGCATGAAGAGCGACGAACACGAGTTTATCTACGGCTTGCCGGAACTCAACCGCCGGGCGATCTGCAAATCGCGATACGTAGCCAACCCGGGCTGCTTCGCCACCTGTATCCAACTGGGCATACTGCCATTGGCCAAACACCTGATGCTGAATTCCGAATTGCATGTCAATGCCATCACCGGCTCGACCGGCGCGGGCGTAAAGCCATCATCAACCACCCATTTCAGTTGGCGTAACGATAACATCTCGATCTACAAACCGTTCACCCACCAGCATCTGGCGGAGATCGATCAGAGCCTGCGCCAACTGCAGACCAGCTTCAACAGCCGCATCAACTTTATCCCCGTGCGCGGTAACTTCTCTCGCGGTATCTTCGCCACGACCTATATCGACTGCAAGGTCGGCTTGGATGAGATCACCCGCATCTACGAAGAATACTACGATGACCACTCCTTCACCTTCATCACGGACAAGAACCCCGACATGAAGCAAGTGGTCAATACCAATAAATGTCTGATCCACCTGGAGAAACACGACGACAAACTCCTGATTATCTCCATGATCGACAACCTACTCAAAGGCGCCAGCGGACAAGCGGTACATAATATGAATCTGTTGTTCGGGTTGGAAGAGAAGGTAGGTTTGCATCTAAAACCCAGTGGATTTTAAAGGCCCCCTAAATCCCCCGAAGGGGGACTTGGAGATAGTAAAATTAATTAATGTAATAACCCCAACTACCCAGCCCTCGCATAGTTGGAAGTCCCCCTTCGGGGGATTTAGGGGGCTTTTATAAAGTTATGAACTTATTCGACGTATATCCTTTATTTAATATTGAGATTGTTCGGGGTCTCGGCTGCAAGGTATGGGACACAGAAGGAACCGAGTATCTGGATCTGTATGGTGGTCACGCGGTGATCTCCGTGGGGCATAGCCATCCGGTGTATGTCAAAGCGATCACTGAGCAGGTGAATAAATTGGGATTCTATTCCAATTCAGTAATCAACAGTCTGCAACAGACATTAGCCGATAAGCTGGGAAAAGCCAGCGGCTACGATGACTATTCGCTGTTCCTGATCAACTCCGGAGCAGAGGCGAATGAGAATGCCTTGAAACTGGCTTCGTTCCATAACGGAAAGAAACGGGTATTGGCCTTCGAGCACGCCTTTCACGGACGTACGTCGGCTGCCGTGCGGGTAACCGACAACCCGAAGATCATCGCTCCCGTCAACGAAGACCTGGCGGTGACCTATCTGCCGCTCAATGATGCCGCCGCCGTTGAGGCAGAATTGAAAAAAGGTGATGTCTCTTCCGTGATTATCGAAGGGATCCAGGGCGTGGGCGGTATCCAGTTGCCGACCGATCAGTTTATGCAAGACCTGCGCGCGTTGTGTACCCAGTACGAAGCCTGCCTGATTCTCGATGAGATTCAATCGGGTTACGGGCGGAGTGGTCAGTTCTTTGCCCACCAACATGCCGGTATCCAGCCCGATCTGATCACCGTAGCCAAAGGCATTGGCAATGGTTTCCCCGTCAGCGGCCTATTGATCAGCCCGATGTTCAAACCCGTTTACGGTATGCTGGGAACGACCTTCGGCGGGAATCACCTCGCCTGTGCCGCCGCCATCGCCGTATTGGATATCTTCGAAGAGGAGAAACTGATCGCTAACGCCGCCCGGGTGGGCAACTACCTGATCGATGAACTGCACCGCTTCCCCGGCATCAAAGAAGTGCGGGGCCGTGGTTTGATGATCGGCATTGAGTTTGAAGAGTCGATCAAAGAAGTGCGCAATAAACTATTGTTCGAAGAGAAGGTATTCACCGGAGTCGCCGGCACGCATACCATCCGCCTATTGCCCCCGCTCTGCCTGACGATGGACGAAGCCAACGACTTCCTGCAACGTTTCCGCAAGCTGCTCTGAGCGGACGGCTTACCACTTTGCGAAAAAGATCTGCGGGTTGATGTTCAACGACATCCAACCCCAGTCTTGCCAGCTCTTATGACTTCCGCCTTTGACAATATCCATCGAGGCTGTTCCCGCCATAACGGAATAGCCCAGGGATAGGCGTACGTCTTTCATCAGCGTCCAGTCCAGTTGAAAATCAAACTCCGAGCCCAATCCTTTCGCCACCTCACTGCCGTCGGCATAGACATCCGCCGCCATCCGGAAATAATGATAGTTGAATGACAGGTTCACCTTCGGCGAAGCCTTATATGTCAACCCGCCATACAGATCCCAGAGCCCCGGATTGTATCCGCTGCGGAAAGAAGAGGCATAGAAATAGTCCATACTGCCGTAGAACTTATGGTGCGTACCATATAACGGGTTGAAAGCCTTGATTTTGCTGTCGCCCGCTTCCTGCCCGCTCAGGTAATCCGTACCCACGGAAACGCCCCACTGCCGATCGATCGCATACGCCGCTTTCAGACTGCCCATCCAGGCACCCACATCAGTCCCTGCGGCATTCTCTCCCGTTTGAAAATAAGTCGATCCAACAAAGTTCCAACGTCCCGGCGCATAAGAAAGATAAAGCCCCAGCGTCTGCATATAACGGGTCTTGCCCCGGAGCGTTTCCCCGTCGCCCCCTTCTTGCCCCAAGTTGAGGATCAACGCGGACACAGAAAAAGGATAAGCAGTGGCAGCATGTTGATACCACAGTGTTTGCATGGTCTTATAAGGCTGCCCGCCCGGCAGATAATAGTTTCCGCCTTTGGTCTTCTCATCGTTCTGGTTATACGCCAAGACCAGGTGCAGCTTGTTGGCATGATCTTCAAAGCCCAGCTTTAATGCGTCGTGGAAACGGCCGGCTACGTTCCAGTCCAGTCCCCCCAGAAGGCGTTCATCGTCGTACACCAGCCCCTGCCGTCCCAGCTGGGCAAAGAAACCGCTGCCCAGGTTGAGTCGCGCCCAGGCCTCATTCAAGATGAAACGGCCGTTCTTATCGATCTGCGGATCTTGCCCCCAAACCCCGACATGCTGGGCGGAGAGTTTCATAATCAAGTAGTCAGCGCGTTTATAGTTGAGGGAGAGACGGGCCCGGTTATTGACAAAAGAAGCCGGCAGTTCGCCTTCGCCACGTGGCATAAGCGCACCGTTACGGTACTCCGCCCGCGGACGGATCTGGAAAGAAAGTGAAGTCTCATTCTCAGGCGTTTGCCCTGTCAGGTCGTGCCCCAACAGCAACGCCAATACACACGTAAGTAAAGCTATCCGTTTCATCATACGATTAAATCATGGTTTATTGCTGCAAAGGAAAACGGAATCCGGCGAAAAAGATGTAATCAAAATTACACCGGCAGGGAAATAATTGTCGCCACAGCCTTATGAAGAATAAAAGAAAATCACTACGTTTGTCGGAAGAACACAAGAAACGGCAAATGAATCGAATAGACTGCACAGCGGAACTGGAACAACTCCTCTTCCAAATTCCCTTATTCAACGACCTGTCACACAACATCCAGCTCACCCTGTTGGACAAATTGGACTATGCTGTCTACGAGATCGAAAAGAACGAGGTGATCCTCCGGCAGAACACCATCTGCCGCCACCTCTATATCCTGTTGAAAGGCAAATTGCGGGTCGACATCATCGACGCCCTGGGCAATGAGGTCTTGATCGAGCATATCGTCGCGCCCCGTGCCTTTGCCACCCCCCACCTGTTTAAGAAAGACGGCACGCTGCCGGCCACGTTCACGGTGATGAACGAAGGCATCTTCTTCACCGCCACCAAAGAGTCGGTCTTCAGCCTGATCAGCGAACATCCCGATATCTTGAAAAACTTCCTGTGTATCACCGGTAACTGCACCAAATGCACCGTTACCCGCCTGCATGCCCTGTCGCATAAGAATGTGCGCAGCCGCTTTATCGTGTACCTCTTCGAGCAGAAACAGCCCGATACGGAGGTGATCGAGATCGAACACAACCAGGTGCAGCTCGCCGAATACCTCTGTGTCACCCGCCCCGCCCTCTCCAAAGAGATCAATAAACTGGTCAAAGAAGGGCTGATCCGCATCAAAGGCAAAAAGGTGGAGCTCTTGCAGCTCGCCGAGCTCAAGCGTATGATTCTGTAGCATGAAAAGCGAAGGTGTCAGGGGGAGAAACAAAAAAAGGCGTCCGAAGACGCCTTTTTTTATACTCATGTAAAGATAATCTTACGATAAGAAACCTAACAGGATACCGGCGGCAACAGCCGAACCGATCACACCGGCTACGTTCGGGCCCATAGCGTGCATCAACAGGTAGTTGGTCGGATCGTATTCCAAACCAACGTGCTGAGAGATACGTGCCGAGTCGGGAACAGCGGATACCCCGGAGTTACCAATCAACGGATTGATCTTGTTTCCTTCTTTGAGGAACAGGTTGAAGAACTTCACAAACAGGATACCCGTGCAGGTAGCGATCACGAAAGAAAGCGCTCCCAGAGCGAAGATCTTGATTGAGCTCAGGGTCAGGAACTGTGTGGCTTGCGTAGAAGCACCCACGGTGAGTCCCAACAGGATGGTGATCGTGTCGATCAGCGGTCCGCGAGCGGTTTCAGCCAAACGACGGGTCACACCACTTTCTTTGATCAGGTTACCGAAGAACAACATCCCTAACAAGGGAAGTCCGGAAGGCACCAGGAAGCAAGTCAACAACAACCCGATGATCGGGAAGATAATCTTCTCGGTCGAAGAAACCACGCGCGGCGGTTTCATCCGGATCACCCGTTCTTTCTTGGTCGTGAGCAAGCGCATAAACGGCGGCTGGATGATCGGCACTAACGCCATATAGGAGTAGGCCGAGACCGCAATAGCCCCCATCAGGTTGGGCGCCAGTTTAGACGAAAGGAAGATCGCCGTCGGGCCGTCAGCCCCACCGATGATACCGATAGCCCCTGCCTGGTTGGGTTCGAAGCCCATCTGCAGTGCGATGATATAAGCACCGAAGATACCAAACTGGGCGGCAGCACCTACCAACAACAGTTTCGGGTTGGAGATCAACGACGAGAAGTCGGTCATCGCCCCGATGCCCATGAAGATCAATGGGGGATACCACCCCTGTGTAACCCCTTGATAGAGGATGTTCAGTACCGATCCTTCTTCGTAAATCCCCACCTGCAGCCCGGCATCTTTGAAAGGGATATTCCCAATCAACATACCGAATCCGATCGGGATCAACAGCATCGGTTCAAATTCATATCTGATCGCCAGGAAGATGAAGATCAACCCGATCACAATCATGATCAAGTGCCCCGGCGTCGCGTTGTAAAATCCTGTATAGGTTAAGAACAGTTGAAGGTTCTCCCCCAGGAAGGTGAAAAGACTTTCTTGCATATTCTTATCCGATTACTACGAGTTCCGCATTTTCCAATACGTTATCGCCTTTGTTTACTTTAATTTCGGTGATGCTTCCGTCGCGGTCGGCATTGATGCTGTTCTCCATTTTCATGGCTTCGAGGATGATAATGGTCTGTCCTTTCTTCACCGTATCGCCTACCTTACATTTCACTTCCAGGATCACACCGGGCAGCGGAGAGCGTACAGCGCCTGCGCTTGCGGAAGCTGCCGGACGGGATACCACCGGAGCACCTGTCGAAGTGGTCGGAGCCTGAGCCGGTCTTTTCAACGTAACGACCTGCTTCTTCGCCGGTTTTTCCATTTTTACTTTATAAGGCATACCGTTCACTTCCACCTCAGCCATATCTTCTACTACTGAATTGATATGCACTTTATAGACGGTGCCGTTGATTGTATATTTAAAACTTTTCATTCTTTTTCTTTATTAGATAATTACTTTCTTGGGAGTTCGCGTAAACCATAGATCTTGGAGCTCCATGGTGAGTAGGTACGTTTTACCTTGTGGATGGTCAGTACGGTGTTCTCGAAGTCGTGCACATCCTGATCCAATTCGTAGAGCGCCATTCCGATCGCAGCGAGTGTCTCGGCTGAAATCTCTCCGGCTTCCGTGGTCGGTATGGCCGGGTCGGCTGATGCCTTTTTCGCGCGGCGTTGACCGGCAGAGACAGCGCTTTTGCCTACTTGTTTGAAGACCAGATACAACAAGACCAATCCGGAGAAAACAACGGCCATAGCCGTCATAGTCATGCCCAAACCGGAGGGGTCGTTCTCTTTTAAGTTATCGATCTTCTCGTTTCTGTCCAGTGTCAGGTTGTTTGTGCTGGGCGTTACCTTTTTCAATGTACCCCATTCCTCTTTTCCGTCGATCAGACGGCCGTAGCTGATATCTGCTTTTTGCGTCGCCGGGATCACGATCTCGTCGACTAAGGTTCTTCCGTCAGCATCGTAGAGAGCAATATAGTTCTCTTTCGCCGGATCAAACTGAAAATTCACATGGAAGGTCCCGTGGTCGGCATTTCCGTCGGCCCAGAACAGCGTGTGTTGCCGGGGCGGAATCTTGGTCAATACGTCGCCTTTGGGGATCGTGTATTTGGTCGGGTTGTTCTTGTCGTTTGTCAGGAAACAACCACCGATATTTACTGTCCCGGCCGAAGTATTGTACAATTCAATCCATCCGTTCCGTTTACCGTAATCATCAACGAAGTTGTCTTCGTTGATAACCAGTACTTCATTTATACGCATAGAGGTTACCTGCTGTGCCTGCGCTCCGAATGAAAAGAGCAAAACAAACAACAAGGCAATTCCCGCGTTTCTTTTAATTCGATTATACATAGTCATTACTACTTCTAAATTCTTACTTCTTACTGTTATCATCTGCAAGAATTACAGAGGCATATTATCATGTTTCTTCGCCGGATTCACCAGTTTCTTGGTCTGCAGTTGCTGCAGCGCGCGGATAATGCGGAAACGGGTGTTACGCGGTTCGATCACATCGTCGATATAACCGTATTGTGCCGCGTTGTAGGGGTTGGCGAATGCTTTTTTGTAGTCTTCTTCTTTCTCTGCGCTCATCTTAGCCGGATCTTCGGCAGCCGCTACTTCTTTGGCGAAGATCACTTCAACGGCACCGCTCGGGCCCATTACGGCGATCTCAGCCGTCGGCCATGCGTAGTTCATGTCACCGCGCAGGTGTTTCGAACTCATCACGCAATAGGCACCACCGTATGATTTACGCAGGGTAACGGTTACCTTAGGCACAGTCGCTTCTCCGTAAGCATACAATAGTTTCGCCCCGTGCAGGATCACCCCGTTGTACTCCTGACCTGTTCCCGGCAGGAAGCCCGGTACGTCGACCAGAGTCACCAAAGGAATATTGAAAGCATCGCAGAAACGCACGAAACGAGCGCCTTTGCGGGAAGCGTTGCTATCCAAACAACCGGCCATAATCTTCGGCTGGTTGGCGATGATACCCACGGATTGTCCGTTGAAACGGGCGAAACCGACGATGATATTCTTCGCGTAGTCGGCATGTACTTCCAGGAATTCGTTGCCGTCGATGATCGTACCGATCACTTCGTACATATCGTAAGCCTGATTCGGGCTGTCGGGGATGATCTCGTTCAATACGTCGTCCAGACGGTCGATCGGGTCATGACATTCAATCAGCGGAGTCTCTTCCAGGTTGTTCTGCGGCACGAAGCTGATCAACTGACGGATCAGTTGGAAACCTTCTTCTTCCGTATCCACAGCAAAATGAGCAACCCCTGATTTCGTAGTATGTACGCTGGCGCCACCCAATTGTTCCTGGGTTACGTCTTCACCGGTAACGGTTTTTACCACCTTCGGGCCGGTAAGGAACATATAGCTTGTTCCGCGTGTCATGATATTGAAGTCGGTCAGCGCCGGAGAATAAACCGCACCACCGGCACACGGGCCGAAGATACCGGAGATCTGAGGCACTACCCCGGAAGCCAGGATATTGCGTTGGAAAATTTCAGCGTAACCCGCCAAAGCGTTTACACCTTCCTGAATACGTGCACCACCGGAGTCGTTCAAACCGATAACCGGAGCACCCATCTTCATGGCTTGATCCATTACTTTACAGATCTTCATGGCCAGGGTTTCCGACAAGGCACCCCCGAATACGGTGAAGTCCTGCGCATAGATATACACCAGACGGCCATCGATGGTTCCGTAACCGGTAACTACCCCGTCGCCCAGGAATTTCGTCTTTTCGATACCGAAGTTCGTACTGCGGTGCTGCACGAACATATCGAATTCTTCAAAACTACCTTCGTCAAGCAACATGGCGATACGTTCGCGTGCGGTGTACTTGCCTTTCTGGTGCTGAGACTCAATGCGTTTTTCTCCACCACCTAAACGGGCTTTTTCGCGAAGGGCAATAAGCTCTTTTACTTTTTCAAGTTGATTACTCATTGTAAATGTGATTTGTTGTTATGTAAATGTGTTTTTTATTTCTCTCCTTCCATGCAGAGCTCGGTCAATACTCCGGCAGTGAATTTCGGATGCAGGAACGCGATGTTCAGGCCTTCGGCGCCCCGGCGGGGTTTCTCGTCGATCAGTTTCACACCTTTGGCGGCTGCTTCGTCTAATGCTTCCTGTACGTTGGGTACGGCAAAAGCGATATGATGAATGCCTTCCCCTTTCTTTTCCAGGAATTTAGCGATGGTACTATCTTCACTGGTCGGTTCCAGTAATTCGATTTTAGTTTGGCCTACCTTGAAAAAGGCTGTTTTTACTTTTTGGTCTTCTACTACTTCGATGTTGTAGCATTTCAGTCCTAAGACACCTTCGTAATACGGCAGAGACGCTTCGATGCTCTTCACCGCGATCCCCAGATGCTCAATGTGTGTAAGTTCCATGAGATTATAAATTAATGTTTAAGTACTATTATACAATTAGAGTGCAAAGGTACAAGCAATTTTCAGGAATGAAGAAAAATTTCTCTATTTTTTCTCCTAAAAAGCGGCTGAAAATGAAAATTCTAAATACTTTTCATCTCATATCTGCGAACTTCTCACGAAAAGGAATGGTTATTCGTCTTTGATTGCGATTTGAAGAAAATAAGTGCGGAATAATCTGTTGATTCTATAGTAGGAATACTATTGTCGATGGGCTTCGTCAGTACTGTCCATGCCCATCGTCAATACTGTCCATGCGTATCGTTAGTACCTTCCATGCGCATCGACAGTAAAATTATCACTGAGGTTGAGAGATAAATCCCTTAATCATAATAATTAGGTCCGGGACTAAAGAACGGAATAGCCGCGGAATTGTTGATTTCGATTTTATTTTCCCGGGCGAGCCAACCGATAGCGGTCCATAAATCGGCGTCGGGCAATTGGGTTTCCTGTTTTAACGTCTCGAAACTAAGACATGTGTTATCTTCAATCAGAATGAGTACTTTGCCTGCGTTAAATCCAATACTTCCTTTTGTCATGTCTAAAACAGTTTTTGAGGTGATAGATGTTAAGTTTTTCTTTTAAACAGCCAAACGAATAAATTTGTTCGGAAAAAAAACGTTAAACTTGCAGGCTGAAACGCTAAAAATAAAAGGATGATGAATGCAACTGATTGGCTTATTGCCTTTATTCCGATTTTCTCTTTTGGTATACTGCCGGTGGTGGCTACCCGCATAGAGGGTAAGCCGATCGAGCAGTCGATGGGGGTAGCCCTGGGCAGCGTGATTTTCGCGCTTATTTTCTTTTTTTTCCGCCGGCCGGAGCTGGATGCCTCTATTTTCATCATCAGCTTCCTTTCGGGGCTTTGTTGGGCGGTGGGTTCGCTGGGACAGTTTGCGGCAATCCGTTACCTGGGGGTCTCCAAATCGATACCGATACTGAATGGCGGGCAGATCGTAACGACCTCTCTATTAGGCATATTATTGGGCGAATGGGCGACCACCACCTCGCGCGCCTATGGCTTTGCGGCATTGATCCTGATTATCGGCGGTATTGTGTTGACCTCGTACAAAGAAGAGAAAGCCGGCGAAAAGACCGAGTGGCGGAAAGGGTTATTGATCAACCTGATGGCTATCCTGGGCTATACGGCGTATATCGGTATCTTGAAATATTTTCAGATCGATGGATGGAGTACGATTCTGCCGCAATCGTTCGGGCAGGTCGCCGGTGTGGTGTTGATCGGTTTATTGTTTTATAAATCTTTCCCAATGACCCGGATGGCGGGGAAGAACAGCATCGGCGGGTTGATCTGGGCGGTAGGCAATATTGCTTTACTGATCTCCCAGTTGAAGCTCGGACTGGCCGTAGCCTATCCGGTGAGCCAGGCGGCGATCGTGGTGGCGGTATTGGGTGGTGTCTTTATCAATAAAGAGCATAAGAACCGGAAGGAATGGATGGCTGCCGTCGCCGGGATGGCGGTGATTATGGCAGGGCTTTATTTGATTTATTTGTCGAGTGTTTGCTAAAATCTCTTAATCAAAAAAGAAGGATTAAACCGCAAATAAGCCCCAATCGTAAAGCTGGTTGCGCTGCCGTAGGGTTGCAGGCCTTCTGTCGGGTGGTGGCTGTTGCCGGATAAGGTATAGAATAGATCCAGATCAACCCCTAAAGCAAAACCTTTGCCGAGCGACTTGCTGTATTCCGCCCCGAAATAGACGAGCTGCGGTTTCTGAAAGGTAAGTCCCTCCTCTTTGGTCGAAACGGCGCCGTAGAACGGCGAGCCGAACATCGAAATAAAATCGTCGCATTGCCAATAGGCGGCTTTTACGCGGAAGTCACGGATATCTGCCGACATTTTGAAATAGATCCCATAGCCGGAATCGAAAGGCCAGAGCGTACCCGCCTGTTGGTAATAAGCCGCCACATCCAGTTCGGCATTCACGCGGCGGACCACCGGATGCCCGGTATTCCAGTCGACTCCCAGCCCCGCAGCCCCATTCATCAATGTCTGTACCGACCCGACCGTCAAGGTGTCGATCTCTCCGCCCCGGTGTTGGATCACACCCTGCACAGGCACGTAGGCGTGTAAGGTAGAGCCGGGGTCGTTGAATTTGAACCGCGAGGAAAGCCCGACAGTAAACGCCTCCTGGTGAGTATCTGTTTGGAAGATAAACGTTTGCCAGTTCAGCCAGATGTCCGCCCGAAATTTCCGCGCGTCGTAGATCAGCTGCAGTCCGGCTTCGGGATCAGCGGTATAATTGAGTTCCGGGTTGTAGAGCGGCTCGATCAGTTGGTGGTTGGCGCCACCGTAGATATTCCCGAATACTAAGCTCAAGCGATCGGTCAGATCGACCTGTGCCCTGAGATAGGGCAGGATATGCGCACCTTTCTGAAACTGATTGCCTTTCCATGTGGCGATATCGACATAGGCAAAACTGGGGTATTTGTATGTGCCGTGATAGATCAGGGCGTGAAAACCCAGTTCCAGTTTCAGGTTAGCCAACGGATAATAGACTCCTTTGGGTTGCACCCAGAGTCCGGGCAGGGAGTAGCCTTTGATAAACTCACCGGCAAACTCATTGTTTTTGAAGAAGTTCAGATTGTCTATCTCGATCCGCAGTTCGCCCAGTCTGTCCGGATCGATCCGGTAGTCGGAAGCATATACGATTTCGTTGATCTGCGCAGCGGCATAAGGAGATAAGGAGCCGCAACCGGTCAGGCAGCCCAGTATAAACAGTAGTCGACAGATCGTTCTTCTCATGGTCATTCTATGCGTTGATTCGGAATGCAAACGTAAATAAAATCTGATTGTAAAAGAAAAGAGGAGAACGGAAATATTCTTCCGCTCCCCTCCCTTTTGATATCTTTTTCAGCCGACAGCTAAAAAATCAATTTCTTGGAGTCGCTTCTCTGACTACCATCTGACGGCCTTCGTATTCAGCTCCGTTCAATTCGTTAATAAGGTTTTTGGCTTCAGCGTCATTCGGCATTTCTGCGAATGCAAAACCTTTGGAACGACGAGTGTCACGGTCGATTACTAATTTAACTGAGTCAACTGTTCCATACTCTTCCAAAATCTGTTGAAGATCAGATTCTCTAACCCGATAATTCAGGTTACCAATGTAAATGTTCATAAGAAATTAAAATAAAAATAAATAATTTAAGTTTAAACAAGGCTATAAAATAAGCCATTGTTTTGTCGCCGGCAAAGGAACGCAATTAAGTTGAATAAACAAGCGAATTATTGAATAAAAGCGAATTTTATCTCTATTTGGACGAAAGTATTCGGCAATGGGGATACGAAAAGTCACTTATTTCTTCTAATTTTGCGCCATTATTGTTCAAAATAATCAAATTATGGAAAAGATGGAAGTAAAAGAAGCTAAAGGAAAACTGGGTATCCTGCTCGTAGGGGTGGGTGGCGCTGTTTCTTCGACATTTATAACGGGTACGTTGGCTGTTCGCAAAGAACTAAGTGTGCCTGTGGGTTCACTGACACAGTTGGCGACTATTCGTCTGGGCAAGCGTACAGAGAACCGTTTCCCGAAGATCAAAGATGTTGTTCCTTTGGCCGACCTTAATGACCTTGTATTTGGCGGATGGGATATTTTCTCGGAAGATCTCTACGACGCGACGATACATGCGGAGGTATTGAAGAAAGAGGATGTTGATGGAGTTAAGGACGAACTGAAAGCCATCCGGCCCATGAAGGCGGTGTTCGATCAGGAATATGTGAAACGTTTGCACGGAACACATGTAAAAACCGGCGCTACCCGCTGGGATCTGACCGAGCAGGTGCGTGAAGACATCCGCAATTTCAAGAAAGAGCATAATTGCGACCGCATCGTAGTGATGTGGGCAGCCAGCACGGAAGTGTATATCCCGATGAGTGACGAACACCGTAATCTGGCGGCTTTCGAAAATGCTTTGAAGACGAACAATACGGAGGTGATCTCGCCGAGTATGTGTTATGCCTATGCGTCGATCGCCGAAGGATGTCCGTTTATCATGGGGGCGCCGAACCTCTGTATCGATATTCCCGCGATGTGGGAATTGGCCAAAGAGAAACAAGTGCCGATCTGCGGCAAAGACTATAAGACGGGCCAGACGATGTTGAAGACCGTATTGGCTCCGATGTTGAAAACCCGAATGTTGGGTCTCGACGGCTGGTTCTCAACCAATATCCTGGGCAATCGCGACGGGGAAGTACTCGACGATCCGGGTTCATTCAAAACCAAAGAAGTGAGCAAGCTCTCGGTGATCGATACGATCCTGCAGACCGATGTCTATCCGGAACTGTACGGCAATATCTACCATAAGGTGCGGATCAACTACTATCCGCCGCGCAAAGACAATAAAGAAGGATGGGACAATATCGATATCTTTGGCTGGATGGGTTACCCGATGCAGTTGAAGGTCGATTTCCTTTGCCGCGACTCGATCCTGGCTGCTCCTTTATGTCTCGACCTGGTATTGTTCTCCGACCTGGCACAGCGTTGTGGATTCTCCGGTATTCAGGACTGGCTCTCGTTCTATTTCAAGAGCCCGATGCATTCGGAAAACAAAGTACCCGAACACGATCTGTTCATCCAGCATACGATCTTAAAGAACACGTTGCGCACGATCATCGGGGAAGAAACGATCGATTATTTAGACTAAACGAATTGACAATTGACAGTTGACAAACAACGTTCGCTTAGCGAAGCGTAAAGCAATGGACAATGAAAGATCCTTTCGGTTGTCATTTAATTGTCAATTGTCAATTGTCAATTATCAATTAATAACATGGTTTTTGGTATTATAGCAGCAGGTGAAGGTTCCCGCTTGGCCCAGGAAGGGGTGAAGTGGCCGAAGCCGCTGGTGCGATTGAATGGGGTGCCGCTGATTGACCGGTTGATCGATGTCTTCCTGAAAAACGGGGCCACGGCGATTCATATTATTGTCAACGAGGAGATGACCGAGGTACAGGAACACCTGCGCAAGAAACGCTTGCCGGTTCCCCTTCATCTGTTGGTTAAGTCGACCCCCAGCTCGATGCATAGTTTCTATGAGATCAGCCGTGTGGTCGAAGGCGACCGGATATGCCTGACTACCGTCGATACGATCTTCCGCGAGGAGGAGTTCGCGGCGTATATGCAAGCTTTTCGGGCAGAAGAAACGCTCGATGGCCTGATGGCGGTGACCGACTTTATCGATGATGAGAAACCCCTGTATGTCCTGACCGATACGGATGGACGTATCTTGGATTTCCTGGATCAGGCGGCCGACTGCCGGTATATCTCCGGCGGCATTTATTGCCTGAAGCGGCCTGCGTTTGCCGTGCTCGAGAAAGCATTGGCATCCGGCGTATCGCGTATGCGTAATTACCAGCGGCAACTCATCAAAGAAGGCATGCAGTTGAAAGCCTATCCTTTCAGCAAGATTGTCGATGTGGATCATGCGGAAGATATAAACAAGGCAGAGATGTTCTTGAACTGTGATTGAACTGATTAAATGATAGACTATGAGTGAGAGAGAATATCCACATAGTAGTGTGACAGGACTGATTATCGGATGTGCGATGGAGGTGCATCGTCTATTGGGTAATGGATTTCAGGAGGTCATTTATCAGAGAGCTTTAGAGGTCGAAATGCAATTGAAGGGTATTTCTTTTGAAAGAGAATTTGAAATGCCAATAGTGTATAAAGGTATAAACATCGGAACAAGACGGGTGGATTTTTTTGTTGAAAATAATATAATGGTAGAAATTAAGGCAATAGCGAAATTGGAAAATGTGCATTTAGCACAAGCCATTAATTACTTGGAAGCATACGGTTTGGAGGTAGGCTTGTTGATTAATTTTGGTGCATCCTCTCTGGAATTTAAAAGAGTGATGAAGCCTTACCCCCATAAATCATAGTAAATCAATGAATCAGTATAATCAAAGTTCAAAAACGATCGCCGGCATCCGCCGGGGGAATATGTTTTCTCCGAATCATGTGGGGAATGATGCGGCGATCTTTTCATTAACGGCTCAGCATCTGCAGGCGTATGGCTGTACGGTGAATGAGTATATCGAATCGGATCTTCAGTTGCAGAAGCTGGACGAACCGGTGATCTTTAATATGGCACGCGACTGGACCTCGATCCGCAAACTGCAACAGTTGGAAGACCAGGGACGCACGGTGATCAATTCCGGTTATGGGATTGAGAACTGTACGCGTGAGCGCATGACGCGCCTGTTGCTCGAGAATCATATCGCTCACCCGGAAAGCCTGATCTTTTCGACCAGCGACGATCCGACCGAGCAGATGGAAAAGGCAGGCATCTCGAACTGCTGGGTGAAGCGGGGCGACTTCCATGCCGTGCACCGCGAAGACGTCACCTACGTGCGCAACCGGGAAGAGGCCGCTTCGATCCTGAAAGAGTTTGCCATCCGCGGCATCCCTTCGGCGGTGATCAACGAACATCTGACGGGCGACCTGGTGAAGTTCTACGGCGTGAAAGGCACGGATTTCTTCTACTGGTTCTACCCCAGCAGCCACAACCACAGTAAGTTCGGCTGGGAAGTGATCAACGGCACGGCCAAAGGCATTCCTTTCGATGTCGGCAGCCTGCAGGAATTGTGTAATAAAGCGGCCGATATATTGAATGTTTTTATTTACGGAGGCGATTGCATTGTTTCGGAAGAGAAAGGCATTCAATTGATCGACTTCAATGATTGGCCCAGCTTTGCGCCTTGCCGCGAGGAAGCCGCCCGGTACATTGCCGAATGTATCTGGAAGCAGGCCAAACAGTAAAAGAGATACAGATGACAAAAAAAGAGACAAAACCCAGTTTTGAATCCACCTTGAAATCGATGGATACGGAAGAATTCATCGATATCTATTTCTATCGCCCGATTGGTTACCAATGGGCTTTGTTTTTCCAGAAACTGAGTGTTTCGCCCAACGCGGTTACGGTCGCCTCTATCTTTATCGGGGTGGCAGCGGGTATCTGTTTTTATTTCGAGAATATACTGATCAATGTATTGGGTATGCTTTTGTTGATCTGGGCCAATTCGTACGACAGCGCCGACGGGCAGCTGGCGCGGATGACCGGACAGAAGAGCCAACTGGGGAGGATTCTCGACGGAGCGTGCGGAGATATCTGGTTTATCACCATCTATGCCGCGATCTGTTTGCGGCTGACGCCCGACTGGCTCTACTGGATCTGGCTTCTGGCTGCCGCCACCGGCTATTGCCATGCCAAGCAGGCCAGCATGGCCGATTATTACCGCAACATTCACCTCTTGTTTCTCAAAGGGAAAGCGGGCAGCGAACTTTCTTTCTCACCCGTGCTCAAGGAGAACTATAAGAAGCTAAATTGGAAGAAAGATTTTATCTATAAAGCTTTCGAATGGTTCTACATTAATTATACGGTCGGACAAGAACAGTTCTCTCCGCGTTTTCAGCAGATGATGCAGATCATCCGCGAGAAATACAACGGCGAAGCGCCCGAATGGTTTCGCACGGCCTTCCGCCAAAAGAGCCTCCCGTTGATGAAGTACACCAATATGCTCTCGTTCAACACCCGGATCATCGCTCTTTTCGTCAGCCTCTTCTTCGGTATGCCCTGGCTGTACTTCATTTTTGAGATGACCGTATTGAATATCATGCTTGTTTACATGATCCGCCGGCACGAACGTATCTGTAAGGAATTTACCGCACAACTTTAATTGAAAAAGAATATGCTTGATCTGAAGAAAGTAAAAGGACTATTGTTCGACTACGGCGGTACGATCGACAGCAACGGCATGCACTGGGCCGAAGTGATCTGGATGGCCTACGAGGCTTTGCAGGTGCCGGTCGACAAAGCGGCTTTCCGCGAGGCGTATGTGTTTGCGGAACGCACATTGGGTAAGAACCCGATCATCCAACCCGAGCATACCTTCCGCGATATGTTATATCTGAAATGCGACCTGCAGATCGGCTGGCTGATGGAGCAAGAGAAATTGCGCGAGGCGGATATCGCATGCCGCTTGCCGGAGCAACTGGGCGAATGGTGCTACGACTATGCCCTTCGCGCGATCGAAAACGCTCGTCCTCTCCTGGAATCCTTACATGAAAGATATCCTTTTGTATTGGTTTCCAACTTTTACGGCAATATCGAATCGGTCTTGAAAGACTTCCGGTTGCATCATCTCTTCCCGGTGATCATCGAGTCGGCGGTGGTCGGTGTACGCAAGCCCGATCCGCAGATCTTCCGCCTGGGCATCGAAGCGATCGGCCTGCCGGCGGAAAACTGTGTGGTGATCGGTGATTCATACGATAAAGATATCGTGCCGGCCACGGCCTTAGGTTGCCAGACGATCTGGCTGAAAAGTATAGGTTGGACGCCTTACCGGGGAGATGAAACGGCAGATGCCGTAATTGCCGACTTCAAAGCATTGACACTGCTCCTGGAAGTCTAAAAGTCGACTTTTAGACCAGAATTCCCCTTTTCTCGCC
Source organism: Parabacteroides sp. PF5-6 (assembly GCF_029504695.1). GTDB lineage: Bacteria > Bacteroidota > Bacteroidia > Bacteroidales > Tannerellaceae > QVMG01. The sequence goes on along the minus strand of NZ_JAQFIN010000005.1, from coordinate 293,927 downwards.
CTTTTTTTGGAATGTATTTATTCGGATCTTTGCCTTTGGAAAGAAGATAGAAGATAGAAGATATCTTCTACCTTCTAAAAGAACAAAAGGCAAATGGTTTTGAATAGGTATTATTTATTCTCGCTTTTGGTGTTGTTGAGCGCTTGCGACCTGATCGACTATCATCCGTACGACGGACGGTTGGATACCGAATACGATCTCAACCGGAAAAATATCGCCCGGATCGAATCGATCTGCCAGGCGAAAGATACAGTGCGTTTTGTGATGATGGGCGATTCGCAACGCAGCTACGACGAGACGGAAGCGTTCGTTAAACACGTCAACCGGCGCGACGATATCGACTTTGTGATCCATGGCGGCGACCTGGCTGACTTTGGCCTGACCAAAGAGTTCCAGTGGATGTACGAGATCCTCTCCAAACTCGTTCCGCCCTATGTGGCGATTATCGGCAACCACGATATCATCGGCAATGGCGAGTCGGCCTACAAAAAGATCTACGGCGAACTGAACTTCTCTTTTATCGCCGGCAATACCAAATTCGTCTGCCTCAATACGAACGCGATCGAATACGACTACTCCGTGCCCGTGCCCGATTTCAATTTTATCAAAGCGGAACTCTTAGACAGCGTCTCGCCCTACGAACGCACGGTCGTCGCCATGCACGCTCCCCCGGGCAACGAACAGTTCAATAATAACGTCAAAGAGGTATTCCAGGAATATATCAAACGTTTCCCCTCCCTGCAGTTCTGCCTGCATGCCCATACACACCATGTGAGTATCAGCGACTTCTTCAACGACGGCATCCTCTATTACGGCTGCAGCAATATAGCGAAACGCAGCTACCTGGTATTCACTCTTTTACCCGAAGGTTATACGTATGAAGTGGTGGAGTTTTAAAGCCCTGTTATGGATCGCCCTCTGCCTGCCCCTGACCCTCTCGGCGCAGGAATCGATGGGGGGAAGAATTGGAGGTGGACATACGCCGGCTACCCCTGCGTTGAGCGCCTACGAGAGAGGAGTGAACCAGTACACCTCGTTCTGGAACAGCCTGATCCCCAAGTATACCAAGATGCAATTCGCCGGATCCATCGGCCTGATCTCCGCCGGGGTGGGATGGAACTACGGCAAAGACCGCTGGGAGACCGATTTCCTGTTCGGGATCGTGCCCCGCTATACCGACCACCATGCGATGGCTACCTTTACGGTAAAGCAGAACTATATGCCCTGGAAAGTGCGATTGAACGATTCGTTTATGTTCGAACCCCTGACCTGCGGCTTGTATCTGAATACCCTGTTGGATGAAGACTTCTGGGTGCTCAATCCCGACCGCTACCCGAGTGGCTATTATACTTTCTCCACCCGGATACGCACGCATATCTTCGTAGGTGAACGCCTCACCTTCTACCCCGACAAGCGGCGGTACCCCAAGCGCCACCTGACATTCTTCTACGAGCTGAGCACCTGCGACCTCTACCTCATCTCCGCCGTGGGCAACCGCTACCTGAAACCCTCCGATTACCTGAGTCTCTCGTTCGGTATTAAATTTCAGATATTGTAGTCGAAATTGTTGATCTGCTAACTTTTTTTGCATATCCGTCAAGTAAAATATACGGTTTGCTAAGTGCGAACAGGCAATTCCGGGGGTAGGTTTTGTACTTTTGCCCCATGCAAATACTTCAACACCTGACTTTGTTGTTTCCTCCCTTTGCGTGTTTGTTTTGGGTGGTGACGATGTGGCTCGACTGGAAATATCTTTCCCGTCGGCAGTATCTATGTACCGCTGTTTTTATAGGTATAGCGGCCATTTTGTTCGGTTGGGATCATTTTTTCGGTTATACCCTGATCGTCCGCTATCCGGTTGCCGTCACCATCGTGATGCTGCTACTGACTGCGCTGCTTTATATCGTAGGCTACCGCGTGTCCCTGTCGGCCTACCGGCAGGCGCGAGCCGATTCGGAAACTTTCCCCCCGGCAGAGGAGGAAGAGGAAGAAGTAGAAGTAGAGGAAGAAGTAGAGGCAGAGGAAGAGGTGGACGACCTTTTGGAAGAAGAAGAAGAAGAAGACAACCACCCCAATACCTACCTGAAGCTGTTGCCGGAATTCAATCGCCTGATGGATGAAGAAAAGCTTTACCTGCACCCCAACCTGCGCATCGAAGAGGTGGCCCACCTGTTGAATACCAACCGGACTTACGTCTCCCGCCTGTTGCGCGAAGAATACAATAACGGCTTTTTCGAATACATCAACCTGCGCCGCATCACCTACGCCCAGGAGCGTATGAATACCGATCCCGACCTGACCCAGGAACGCCTCGCCATCGAAAGCGGTTTCGTTCACGCCTCCTCTTTCAGCCGCGTCTTCAAGCAATGCACCGGCATGACCTTCCGCCAGTGGCAGAAGACGAAACGGTGAAAACAACCTTTATTCAAGCCAAACGCAGCCCCCCACAGATCCTTTTTGATCTGCGAGAGGCTGCGTTCCCAGCGCGGAATAGATCCGATTAGTGTGTGCTGACTTTATAGACCTTATCGCCTGCCTTCACCAGGTAGATTCCCGCCGGCAACGTAAGGGTATGCGAACCGCGAAGGCCACGCAGCGACACCACGTTCTGCCCGTTGATCGTATAAACCGCCACATCAATGGCTTGCCCTTCACTTTCCACTTTCAACTTTCCACTTTCAACTACAACGCGAACGTCGTGCGTCAGCTCGGCATTCGACGTTGTTCCGCCGGTTCCTTCAATAACTACGGTGATCGAAGTGATTACCCGGTCGATCGTATAGGTAAGGATCGTGGCGCGCAGCTCGTTCGGCAGGATCTCCACCCCATTCGCAAAAACATGCACCTTCTCCGGATCGATACCATCGGCCAAGGTGAGGCTAAAGGTAAAGGTTTCAGCATAAGCCACCGTATGTTCACCGGCACCGACATTATACGTCACCCCTTCCGTTTCGGTCAGCGTCACCGTATATTCCTTCAGTGCGATCTGGATCGTATGATCTTCCGCCACCGGATTGAGGATATACGAGAAATAATTGCCTTCAGCCGTTGCGGTAAATGCCGTCTCCACGCCATCGATCAGGAACAGGATATCGTCGGCCCCCAGTGTCCGGTCTTCGGGCAGGAACTGCAGGAACAGGTGATCGCCTTCAGCAACCTGAAGCGTTCCGGCTGTCAGATCATAGAGTTCGATACCACCGGCTACTTCGAGGGTGATGGAGTGATAGGTACCCGGCTCAGATGCGGACGGGCCGGTGATTTGTACGTATTTGGCAGGGGTATTGCCGTCTGCGGAATACACATTAACACCGTCTATTACTGAAACGCTCAACGGGTTTTCTGCTGATTCATCCTCACCACCAACGATCGTGCATCCGGAGACTATGGGTTTTGTTCCGTATACAGCTATGCCAAAGCTAAAATTAGTGACGACATCACCACCCAGGCCTCTCAACTCGCCTCCGGTTACCGTAAGGTTTTTAGAATACACGCCATAACTGTTAGACATCCTTTCAGGAGTTCCACCGATACCTTCTAGTTCACCTCCGGTGATAAGAATATCTTCCGTAACACCCACTCCTTTGGAATCAGATGCAGTCGTTCCAGTAGCCGTGCCTTTCAGGCTACCGCCATTGATTGTCAGATCCTGATAAATATCCACTGCATACATCCCACCTTCGCATACGACCGTTCCGCTTTTCAGGGTAAGGTTTCCTGCAACATACAAGCCGCTACCAATAGCATTTTCTTTCTCTCCGCTTTCGGCCGTAAGCGTCAACGATCCGCTTCCGCTTTCTTGAATGATAAGATTACCCTTTGTGGATATAGCTCTAGCTTGATCATCTTTTTCTGCTTCTTCCGCCGTAATCGCATTCTCCCCTTTTAATACAAGCGTAATGCCAGCCGGAAGGCTGAGGCCGATAGCTGCCGTTGTCTCAAATTCAAAGTCTTCCAGGGTCAGGGTCATGCCATCCTTACTGGCAGAATAGCTACCGCTAAAGCCGGTAGTAACCTCTTTTCCTTCTTCCTCACCATCATACATCGTACCAACTTGTGCATTGTAATACAACGTAAAAGTATTGGGAAGCTTGGCAATCTGCACGTATTTGGCTGGGGTGTTCGCTCCTTTTATTATATATCCCCATAACTTGCCACCATCATAGGAGCCATAAGATATTTCGTCGTCGTCATCATAGCCATCATCCCCACCAGTGATAGTACATCCAGTCGTCGTAGGGGTTCCTTCGACTGCTATTCCAAAGATATCTGTCCCCCCTTTACCTCTTAATACACCTCCGGTTACGGTAAGAGTTTTGGCAGACACACCGGCGCCACCTTCGTCTACAGCACCTTCCAGCGTACCTCCCTCTACAAGAAGATGGCCTGTTATGAATATCGGATTAGGCCCATTCGCCGTAACACTTCCACCGGAGAAAGTCAGATTTTCATCCACAATCATTCCGTATAGATTTCCTGTACATGTCAACGAGCCTGTACCCTCAATACTAAGGTCTCCTTTTGCATACAAAGCCTTAGCCGTTGCTGTAATTGTATTCTCCCCTTTAAGCACCAGCGTTACTCCAGCTGGAAGAACAAGACCAATGTCTGCCGTTGTCGTAAGCTCAAAGTTTTCCAGGGTAAAAATTGCTTTGTTAGTATCGTCAGCTTTATAACCTGTTATATCCTCAGCCAAACTATCGAATGCTGCGTCTTTATACATCAACCCATTACTGGCATTATAATACAACGTATAACCCACCTCGGCCTGCGCCGCAAACACGCTGGCGAATAAAAAAAGTAAAATACTTATCCCTTTGAAGGGGCGTAAAAGATGTTCTTTTGTCATTTTTTGTTTCATTCTTCTTGTTCTTAATGTATGAATATTTAGAGTATTTTTTTCGATTATCATAGGTATAACGGAAGGGTCTTGTATAAACGGTGGCACAAAAGTAAAAAGAAGGCATAAAAAGGGCATTAAAATCACGCAGCCATTACGTCTCAATTCGTAAAAGGTGGTCGCAATACGTAAATTATAAAGAGAAAATCGGTTCACACCGAACCGAAGGTCGCTTAGCGAAGCATAAAATCAGTAGGATGAAAAACTTCGTTTGAGATCGATTTCACAAAGACAAACGACCTGCGAAGCGACGAACAACGCCCTACCTCTAAGCCATTGAAAATGAAGCGTTAATATTTCCTTCGCAAACTACCGGTAGTTTGCGAACAAAATAGCAGTACTTTGTCGACCAAATACCGGTAGTTTGATTACAAAATACCGGTACCTTATACAGATAAATAAATTTAGAAAATATTCTATTCTATTCTTGCAAAACAATAGAATAATATCTATCTTTGTCTATCAACACAAGAGCTATCACACATGAAGTCGAATGAATTGCATAGGTTAATACAAGATAACGGATGGCGAGTTCATCGACAAAAAGGCAGTCATGTGATCTATATCAAAGAAGATCGAACTTACCCCGTTCCCAATCATGGAAGTAAAGAGGTGGGAAAAGGGATAGAAAACAAGATAAAAAAAGAGATGGGGCTTAAATAAGTCGAATTAAAAAGACAAGTCATATGAAAACAATAATAGCAACAATAGAAAAAACAACGGATGGTTATAGCGTCTTTACGGAGAACGAACTATTTTCAGGCATGGGACATACGGCTGAAGAAGCCAAAAAGGATATGATAGATCAGATTTCTTTTTATGTAGAGACCATGAAAGAAGATAATAGAACCTATCCGGAGTATTTGGATGGTCAGTACGAGATCGTATATAAATTTGATGTGCAAAGCTTATTGCAATACTATGAGGGTATCTTTTCCAATTCAGCCTTAGAAAAGCTGACGGGGATCAATCAGAAACAACTGTGGTCGTATGCACACGGCAAAAGCAAACCCCGCAAAGAGCAAATAGAAAAAATACAAAAGGGGCTACATTCCTTGGGGCAGGAGCTGATTTCAATAGCTTTATAAAGGGCACAACAGTACCCGTCAATCACCCTTCATTCGCCACGACATTCTTCCGCCATTCGCTGAAGGTCAGGCCGGTTTGTTGTTTGAAGACGCGACTGAAGTTCTGGGCGTGCAGGAAACCGGAGGCGTGGGCGATCTCGTCGCGGGTGTACTGGGGGTTCTGGGTGATCAGGGCTTTGGCGTAAGCCAGGCGTTTGCCGTTGATATAGTCGTAGAAGCTCATCTGAAACTCCTCGTTGATCAGGCGGGAGATATAGGTGCGGTTCGAATTCAGTTGACGGGCGATCTCCTCCAGGGTGATATGGGGTTGCAGGAAGATCTGCTCTTCGTCGATCAGGTGGGTAAACTGGGGAAGGATCTCGGTATAGACATCGTGCAGATCGATCGGCGGGATCGCTTCTTTCGTTTCCTCTTCCATCGCAAGGATAATATCTCCGGCGGTGAACCGGAGCTTATACACATAGTAACTCATGAAATACAAAGTGACGCCTACACCCACCATAAAGATATACTTGACCGAGAAATACTTCTCGGGCGAGAGAATGCGCGAGCCATAGATCAAGAGGGTGAGTAACAACAAGACGTAAAGCCCGATCAATACCGCCCGGTTGTTCTCCACCGCTTTCTCGTCGAGGTTGGAGAAATAATGTTTTAGTCCGCGCCGGTAACGGATCGCGTTCAGAGTGGAATAGCTCATGATCACCACCACCTGACCGAGGATAAACAGATAATATCCCTCCCACCCGATCAGGGAAAGCGCCCAGGGCAGGGAGCCCGTCGGGAATACGTAGTTCTCGCGGCTTTCAACCATGTGGCGCACAAAATCGGTCGATTGCTCATCGCCCATCAGGCCATAAAACAGGGCAGTACATCCGCCGATCAATAGTGCCGGCAGGAAACAGGCGTATTGCTTCCAGCCCATTGGCCCGTCGTGGGTCAACGACCAGAAATAGAAATACACCAGCGGTAAGATCGACAAAGAGAGAAAGGCATCTACAATATCCAATTTATAATAGAAAGAATAATCTTCAATACCGGTATAGAACACACTCCAGATCTGGCTACAAACACCGATAAACAACAGAAACAGCATCCAGATCCGTTGCGGCCGAGAGTTTTCTTTCCCATTAATCAAGAACAGCGCCACCCAGAACAGGGCAACGAAAGACGGAAGTAGTATGGCGGCGGTTTTTAACATATGGCAAAACAAAATTAGGCAATTTATTGGAGAAGAACAAGATGTTTCCGTTCTTTGTGGTTAATCTTAATGCTAAAATTGGAAATAGAATGAAACACACAAAAGCACTTGTATGTTGCCTGTTGATCAGTCTGGGACTGGTGGGTACGGCACAAAATCCATTGACATTGGAAGAGGTTCTTTCCGGACGGTTGATCCAGACGGAGTATGTCGGAGGCATCAACTGGTTGAAAGACGGGGAACGCTACAGCACCTTGGAACGGAATGCCGAGACCGGCGGTATGGATGTCATTGCCTACCGGGCGAAAGACAACCGGCGGGAAGTACTGATTCCTTCCGCGCAATTAATCAACCCGGCAACGGGTAAGCCGATTGCCATCCGCAGTATTGCCTGGAGCGCGGACAACAGCCGGGTATTGATCTACAACAACACCCGTCAGGTGTGGCGCTACGATACGCGGGGCGACTACTGGGTATTGACATTGAATACCGGCAAACTGCAACAACTGGGCAAAGGGCTGCCCGAGGCGTCGATGATGTTCGCCAAGTTCTCGCCCGATGCCACGCGGGTGGCTTATGTCTCCAATAACAACCTGTATGTGGAGGATCTCGCTTCGGGGCAGATCAATCAACTGACACGCGACGGCAGTGAGACGATTGTCAACGGTACGTTCGACTGGGTGTACGAAGAAGAGTTCAACTGCCGCGATGGCTTCCGCTGGAGTCCCGACGGACAGACGATCGCCTACTGGCAAAGCGATACGGAAGGCACGGGTTTCTTCGATATGATCAATAATGTGGACTCGATCTATCCGACGTTCGTGCATTTCCCCTACCCCAAAGCGGGCACATTGAACTCGGCGGTTAAGGTGGGCACGATCCCCGCCGCAGGGGGACAGACGACCTGGATCCGCATCCCCGGTGATCAGCGTGAGCACTACCTGCCGCGCATGGAGTTTATCCCCGAGAGCAACGACCTCTTTATCCAGCAACTCAACCGGCAACAGAACACAAACCGGGTATGGATTGCCCGTGCCGGTGAAGTGGAAGCCATGAATATCTTTACCGATACCGACGACGCCTGGCTGGACACCAACGATCATATCGAGTGGCTCGACAAGAATACGTACTTCACCTGGGAGAGCGAGCGCGACGGATGGCGTCACCTCTACCGCATCAGCCGCGATGGCAAAGACATACAGCCGATCACGCAAGGAGCGTTCGACTACATCTCGCCGGTGGGCATGGACAAAGAGAAAGGATTGGTCTATTTTATCGCTTCGCCCGACAATTTCAACCAGCGCTATCTCTATTCGGCACGCTTGAAAGGCAAGAATGAGATCAAACGCCTCAGTCCGATGGATCAGGCGGGACAGCATCGCTACGCCATGTCGCCAACCGGACGATGGGCAGTGCATACATTCAGCAACGCGGCGACTCCGCCGGTGATCGATATGGTTTCGTTCCCCAAGCATCAATCCGTGCGTATATTCAAAGACAATGCGAAGGCGAAAGAGCAGTATGCCGCGTTGGGGCTGAATGCGAAAGAGTTTGTCAAGGTGAAATCCGGCGATCTGATGCTGGATGCCTGGATGATCAAACCCGTTGGTTTCGATCCGGCGAAGAAGTATCCCGTGATTATTGAAGTCTACGGCGAACCGGCCGGCTCGACCGTGCAGGATGTCTGGGGCAATGGCGATCTGTGGAACCAGTACATGGCCAACCAGGGCTATATCGTGGTGAGCATTGAGAACCGGGGCGCGGCGGCACCACGCGGACGCGAATGGCGCAAGTGTATCTATGGCGAGGTGGGCACTTTCTCGGCCGAAGACCAGTACCGGGGCATTCAGGATCTGGCGCGTCAGTTCCCGTATATCGACCTGTCGCGCGTAGGCATTACCGGATGGAGCGGTGGTGGCAGTCAGACATTGAATTGCATGTTCCGCTATCCCGATCTCTTCCATACGGGCATCGCTATCGCTTTCGTGGCCGATCAGCGCACCTACGACACGATCTACCAGGAACGTTATATGGATACGCCGCAAAACAATGCCGAGGGTTACCGCAAAGGCTCGCCCATCACCTATGCCGAAGGCCTCAAAGGCAACCTCTTATTGATCCACGGCACGGGCGACGACAATGTGCACTACCAGAACTGCGAACTATTGGTAAACGAACTGATCCGGCACGGAAAGATCTTCTCGCAGATCAGCTACCCGATGCGCAGCCACAGCATCAATGAAGGAAAAGGCACCACCCTGCACCTGCGCAAGAGCATGGAAGACTATTGGCTGAAGCATTTGCCGGCTGGGGGAAGATGATTTTAGGAACTCATAAGAACATAGGAACTCATAAGAACTCATAGGAGCTCATAGGAACTCATAAGAGAAAGAACCCTTAGGATTTCCTATGAGTTCTTATGAGTTCTTATGAATTCTTATGAGCTCCTACGAGTTCCTAAAAAAAGAGCGACAGGCCTCCCCTGTCGCTCTTTCTTTTTATTCTTCTTTGGATTATTTAATCCCTAACTTCGTGCGAAGCGCCTTAGGCAATGCATCCTTATGCACGATGATATCCATCGTTTTGTAGCGGGCGAAAGCTTCCGATACATACCAGATGCCGTTGTACTTGCTATCGGTTCCCCAGGAGTTCTTTACCATATAGAACTTCTTACCGTTCTGATCCTTGGCGATACCGTAGATCTGCATGCCGTGGTCGTCGGTTGTCTGGTAGTTATCATAGGCTTGCTGACGCATTTCCTGTGTCGCCCATACTTCCTGTACACCCGGTTTCTCCACCATCTTACGGATCTCATTGTTTTTCTCCGTTGCGCTCAGGCCTACCCAACGGTCCTGGTCGGAGCCGGAGGTCTCGATCGCTTCCATATCCGGAGCAACCCCTACGCCATTACGGGTAAAGCCTACCTCGCTCACGTCGGAAGCCCAAGCCAGCGTAAAGCCGTTATTGATCGCATGATCGAATACTCCCATAAACTCATCGATCGGCAGGTTGTACGAGCGCGACCAGCGCCAGTTGTCCTGAATCTCCAGAGCGAACTGCGTATAGAACGGATGATGCGCATAAGAAGTCAGGGAAACATAGTCGTCCATATTGTCCAGTCCCAGTTCCTTGGCATAGCTCATGGGCGTATATTCTTTTCCATTATAGGTAAACGTTTCGGGGATCGCGCCCAGATACGCATCGGCGATACCGTTGAAACCCTTCTGCCATACGGGTGTCAACTTACGATTCGGGTTCTTGATGATCGCTTCGACATAACCGGTCATGGCAGAAGTCATCTCGCCATGCACATGCACGTCTTCGCCGTATTCCTTACCCGGCATCACCTCTTCGGGAACGATACCGTAATGTTTGATCGCGTAGATCACATCGTCGAACGCACCGCCTTCGGCAAATTCCATCTTCCCGTGCAAACGCACATACTTCTCCGCTTTGTCGCGATAGGTATGGTTAACGACATACATCTCCGACAGATTGTGTTCGCCCTTACCCATACGGATCAGTTCGGACTCAATAAAAGCCAGGGTAGAGAAACACCAGCACGTACCTGTGCGATTTTGATTTTGAATAGGTGTGATCTTTAATTCTTTTACCGGACTAAAGACATAACCGTCGTTTTCCTGTGCACCGACGGTCGTGAATGCGCATGCGAATAACATGGCAATAGCAACAAACTTCTTCATCTAAATTTGCATTTAAGTTTAATGTTCATTAAATAGTCATTTGGCGTGCCTCGGCATAACCCAAGCAAGCTTGGGTTCTGCGCTCGTTACTTCAAATGTTTCCCGCAAATATACAACAACGAAAGCAGACATCCGATTATTTTCCATACATTTGTCGCCGTATTTTGATTATTTACCACAAAAGCAAAGGCATGAAGATTGCAATTATCGGAGCCGGAAGCATCGGGGCAGCTATCGCCCGCGGCTTATCGAAAGGGACCTTGTTCAAACCCACAGACATTACCTGTACGACCCGTACGGAAGAGTCATTATCCAAGATCCGGGGCATCATGAACCCCGACTGTATCCTGACGCACGACAATAAAGCAGCGGCAAAAGACGCGGATATCCTTATCATCGCCGTCAAGCCCTGGCGGGTGGAAGAGATCATCGACGAGATCAAACCCGTACTCGACTTCGACCGGCAGATCATCGTCTCCGTAGCGGCAGGCGTGACCTTCGATCTGTTGAATACGTACCTGACCAAACATACGGATTACGATTGTATGGTCTCCCCCACGATCTTCCGCGTGATGCCCAATACGGCCATTGCGGTGATGAACAGCATGACCTTCGTATCGGCCAAGAACGCGACCGACGAACAGACCCGACTGATCCTGGATATCTTCAATGAACTGGGTAACGCCATGCTGATCGAAGAACGTCTGATGGCTGCCGGTACGGCTTTGGCGTCGAGTGGCATTGCTTTTGCCATGCGTTATATGCGCGCTTCGATCGAAGGAGGTGTGGAACTGGGTTTCTATCCCCGCGAAGCGCAGGAGATTGTCGTGCATACCGTCAAAGGCGCCGTCGAACTGCTATTAGCCAACAAAAGCAACCCCGAAGCAGAGATCGATAAAGTCACTACTCCGGGGGGTATCACGATCAAAGGCCTGAACGAAATGGAATTGTCAGGCTTTACTTCTTCGGTGATCCGAGGCTTAAAGGCCAGCAAGTAAACTTGCTGGCGAATTGTGAATTATGAATTATGAGAACAGGAGTTATCTCTTTTTTTCTCACAATTCATAATTCATAATTCATAATTTAAAAGAAGGGCTAGCCCTTCTTTTTGCGTCTATCCATCTCAATCTGTAGCATGCGCAGTTCGCGGCCGGTTTGTCCGGCGACGGACGTGTTTTCTTCGGCACGGCGGATCAGGTAAGGCAGGACGTCGCGTACGGGGGCGTAAGGCACGTATTTGGTTACTTTGTAGCCTTCGTGCGCCAGGTTGTACGAGATGTTATCGCTCATGCCCAAGAGCTGAGAGAAGTAGATGCGGTCGTCACCGCGGTCGATGCCTTTCTCGTCGATCAGCTTCGCCAGTTTGTAGTTGCTGGTCTCGTTGTGTGTTCCCATAAACAACTCCATCCGGTCGATATGATCCATCACGAAAGCTACGCCGGCGTCGAAGTTATCATCGGTCGCCTGCTTGTCTTTGCAGATCGGATCGGGATAGCCCATCTCTGCAGCCCGTTTGCGTTCTTCTTCCATATAAGCGCCGCGCACGAACTTGATACCCGGGAAATAGTTCTTCTCGATCGAGTCGTCGAGGATCCGTTGCAGGTAAGGCAAACGGTCGTGACGATACATCTGCAGGGTAGCAAAGACGATCGGACGGGCTTTGTTGAACTCGCGCATCGCTTCGTCGGTCAGTTCGTCGATCGCATCCTGGAAGCAGTAGTCTTCCGCATCGACCAGGATCCGCACATCATTATCATATGCCCGGCGGCAGAGTGCCATAAAGCGTTCACGGAACTCGCGGAACTCGCGCAGTTCGTCGACCGACATCTCTTCGCGCTTCTCGGAGGCCTTGGCCAGTACCTCATCGCGGGTGATGGTCGACGGTTTAAACACGGAGTAAGCGATATTCGGATTGCCCTTGGCGTTATCGATCGAACGCAGGGTCTCTTCGAAGGTAGCTAATATGCCTGCCGGCGTTTGTTCTCCTTCGGCGGAGAAGTCCATGGTGGATTTTACTTTCGACCGGCTCAGGTGATCCACGATCTTCCGGCATTCTTCCAGTGTTTCCCCACCGACAAACTGCTTGTAGAGCGTCGGCTTGACGATCCAGTTCAACGGAAAGTGAATCTTAATGGCGATATTCGAAGCCCATTTCCCGAACTTAACAATCCAGGGATACTTCATCACCGTGTACAACATATAGGCGTTATTCAGCTCTCCCTTCGACTTCGCGGAGAAAGCGATTTCTGTGTTATTGAAATCAAGCATAGTAGTAGATTAATTGACAATTGATAATTGACAATTGACAATTAATAGAGACAATTGACAATCAATAGAGTATTCTCTTTTCATTGTCAATTGTCAATTGTCAATTGTCAATTGGTTTTATTCCTCTCCCAGGAACGGATATCCGAAGTGCGTGGGTGGAACGAATGTTTCTTTGATACAACGCGGGTTGGTCCAGCGCACCAGGTTGAGCATGCTTCCGGCTTTGTCGTTGGTTCCCGATGCACGGGCGCCACCGAAAGGCTGTTGGCCGACAACGGCTCCGGTCGGTTTGTCGTTGATATAGAAGTTACCGGCAGCGAAGCGCAGTTTATCAAAGGCTGTTTGGATCGCAAAGCGGCAGGTAGCAAAGATCGAACCGGTCAGTGCATACGGTGAAGTCTGATCGCAGAGTTCCAAGGTTTCTTCGTACTTATCGTCGTCGTAGAGATAGATGGTAATGATCGGGCCAAAGATCTCTTCCGCCATACTCTTGTATTTCGGGTCTTTCGCTACGATCAGTGTCGGTTCCACAAAGTATCCGACCGTCTTGTCGCCATTTCCGCCAAAGACGATCTCGGCATCGGCCGATTCTTTCGCGTGGTTGATATACGACATGCAGGTATCGAAAGAAGCTTCGTCGATCACCGCATTGAAGATATTCGTAAAGTTCTCGGGTGTTCCCATCTTGAAGTCTTTCAGTTGGGCACCCACTTCTTCTTTCACCGCCGGCCAGAGTGACTTGGGCAGGTAAGCGCGTGAAGCAGCCGAACATTTCTGTCCTTGATATTCAAAAGCACCACGAACGATAGCCGTAGCCACTTCTTTCGTCGGAGCCGAATGGTGAACAAAGATAAAGTCCTTACCACCGGTCTCACCCACGATCTTCGGATACGATTTATAGTTCTCCAGGTTATTCCCCATCTGACGCCAAAGCGTATTGAACGTTGCAGTCGAACCCGTGAAATGGAAACCAGCCAGGTCGGGACTTGCCGTAATCACCTTACCGATCACACTTCCCTGTCCGGGAATAAAGTTCACCACGCCGTCGGGCAGCCCGGCTTCCTTGAAAATCTTCATCAACAGGTAGTTTGAATAGATCGCCGTAGTCGACGGTTTCCACACTGTAACGTTACCCATCATCGCCGGAGCCAGGTTAAGGTTACCCGCAATCGCCGTAAAGTTGAACGGGCTCAACGTGAACACGAAACCTTCCAACGCACGGTATTCCATCCGGTTCAGGATGCCGCGATCAGAGAACGGTTGGCCGCTGTAGATCTGATCGGCAAAGTAAACGCCATAGCGCAGGAAGTCGATCAACTCACAAGGCGCGTCGATCTCAGCCTGATACGGGTTCTTGCTCTGTCCCAGAATCACAGAAGCGTTCAACAGGTAGCGATATTTAGTGGAGCAAAGCTCGGCAATACGCAACATCACGGATGCCCGTTCGAGCCAAGGCAGTTCCGACCAGCTCTTGTGCGCAGCCATAGCGGCATCGATTGCCATCTGCACTTCCGCCTCGCCGGCTTTGTGATAGGTGGCCAATACGTGCTGATGATCATGGGGACTGACGACTTTACCTGTGTTTCCTGTCCGTACTTCTTTACCGCCGATAATCAATGGAATGTCCCATTGTTCTGATTTCAGTTGTGCTAATGCTTTCTTTAACTCGGCTTTCTCTACAGATCCGGGGGCATACGCCTTCACCGGTTCGTTCCCGGGATTGGGGAACCTAAAAATAGCGTTATTCATGTTATGACTTTAAAAATTATGTTGTTTGCTTAAATGATTTAGCGCATAAACGTACTAAATCTTTTTGAGATAGAAAGCCAGTTCGCGTTAAAATAATTTATCATCGGAGGAAAACGACTGAAAACCGCGGGCATAAAGAAAGCCAAACCAGGACTTTTATTCGAAAGCTCCGTCATATTTTGCGTTTGACAGCTGTCGAACGGCTGTTTGACAGCTGTCAAACAATTGTTCCACAGCTGTCAAACAACTGTCCCACGGCTGTCAAACAACTTTTTCCCGGTTATCATCTACATACTTCTCCCTTCTTTTATATATATCCAAAGAAACCAAAAGAGTAAAAGTCCTGTCTTTTTGCTTTTTATTCCTATATTTGCAGCGACATTTTCACCTTATAAATGCAAAGAACATGAACGAACAGATAAAACAGATCGCCGAACGGCTGTCGGGCCTTCGCGATGCGCTGGAATTATCGCCGGAAGAGATGGCGGAGAAAGCGCAGCTGACAGCCGATGAATATCTCCGCCTGGAGAGTGGGACGGTGGATATTTCCGTGAGCATACTGCATCAGATCTCGCAGGCTTTTGGTGTGGAGCTGACCACATTGATGTTTGGCGACGAGCCCAAGATGAGTTCCTACTTCATCACCCGCCGGGGCAAAGGCATCGCTGTGGAACGCACCAAAGCCTATAAGTATCAATCGCTAGCTGCCGGATTTGCCGGACGCAAAGCCGATCCGTTCCTGGTCACCGTGCACCCCAAAGCGGACGACACACCGATCTATCTCAATTCCCATCCGGGACAGGAATACAATATGGTAGTCAGTGGCCGCCTGCAGTTGCAGATCAACGGCAAAGACCTGATCCTTGAACCCGGCGACAGTATCTATTTCAATTCCGAACTGCCGCACGGCATGAAAGCGTTGGACGGTGAGGAAGTTAAATTTTTAGCAATCATACTCTGATGATAGAAAGATATTTACCCCAAACACAGTTCGCGTCGCAGGAAGACTTCGCGAAGCACTTCAAAGTCAATATCCCCGAGAACTTCAATTACGGATACGATGTGGTCGACGCCTGGGCGGAGAGCGATCCCGACAAACGGGCGATCTGCTGGACGAACGATCACAAGGAACATATCGACTTTTCCTTTGCCGACATCAAAAGATACTCCGATCAGACGGCTGCCTACTTTCAATCGCTCGGCATTGGCAAGGGCGATAAGGTGATGCTGATCCTCAAGCGACGCTATGAATTTTGGTTCGCCATCATCGCTTTGCACAAACTGGGAGCCGTGGTTATTCCGGCGACTCACCTGTTGACGCGCAAGGATATCGTGTACCGCAACAACGCGGCCGACATCAAGATGATTGTCTGCGTAGGCGAAGAGAATGTCACCCGCCAGGTTCGGGAAGCTATGCCCGAGTCGCCGACCATTCAGCAATTGGTTTCCATCGGTCCGGAGATACCCGAAGGCTTCAAGGATTTCCATCAGGGCATGACGAACGCACAGCCGTTCGTGCGCCCCGAACAGGTCAATTGCAACGAGGATATCTCTATGATGTACTTCACCTCCGGCACGACGGGCAACCCCAAGATGGTCGCGCACGACTTTACCTATCCGTTGGCGCACATCACCACGGGCAAGTACTGGCACAACCTGCACGCCGACAGCCTGCACCTGACCATCGCCGACACGGGCTGGGGAAAAGCCGTCTGGGGCAAGCTCTACGGACAATGGTTATCGGGGGCTACCGTGTTTGTCTACGACCACGAGAAGTTCAACCCGGCGGATATGCTGCAGATGATCCAGGACTACGGCATCACCTCGCTTTGCGCGCCGCCGACCATCTTCCGCTTCCTCATCCGCGAAGACCTGACGAAGTACGATCTCTCCTCCTTGGAATACTGCACGATCGCCGGCGAGGCATTGAATCCCGCCGTCTTCGAAGCGTTCCTGAAACTGACGGGCATCAAACTGATGGAAGGATTCGGTCAAACGGAAACGACATTGACCATCTGCACCTTCCCCTGGACCGAACCCAAACCGGGCTCGATGGGCAAGGCCAATCCGCAATACGAAGTCGATCTTCTTCGCCCCGACGGGACTCCTGCGGAAGACGGCGAGCAAGGCGAGATCGTCGTGCGCTACGCCAACGGACGCCCTCTGGGTTTGTTCAAAGAATACTACCGCGATGAAGCATTGACGAAAGCGACCTGCTACGAAGGCATCTACCATACCGGCGATGTCGCCTGGCGCGACGAAGACGGTTACTTCTGGTTCGTCGGACGGACCGACGATGTGATCAAAAGCTCTGGCTACCGCATCGGCCCGTTCGAAGTAGAGAGTGCCTTGATGACTCATCCCGCCGTCGTGGAATGCGCCATCACCGGCGTGCCCGATGAGATCCGCGGACAGATCGTCAAAGCCACCATCATCCTCTCCAAAGAATACAAAGATAAAGCCGGCGACACCCTGATCAAAGAACTTCAAAATCATGTCAAGCGCGTCACCGCCCCCTACAAATACCCCCGCGTAATCGAGTTCGTCGAAGAACTGCCGAAAACCATCAGTGGAAAGATCCGTAGGGTGGAGATCAGAGAAACCGATAAGAAGAAAGTAGAGTAATTTCATTATCTTTGCCTCTATGAGATCAACAGCAGAATATATAACGTTACTACGGCAATTCAAAGAGAACAATATGCAGTTGTATGGAATCAAACAACTGGGTGTGTTCGGTTCTGTTGCCCGGGGAGAACAACACGAAGATAGCGATATCGATATCTGCGTGGAGCTGGAGTCTGCGGAACTCTTTAAGATGGTACATCTCAAAGAAGATTTGCAGGAACTGCTTAATGTAAAAGTAGACTTGGTACGCTTGCGCGACACTATGGACAGCTTCCTTCGTAAACGCATTGAAAAAGACGGGCTTTATGTTTGATAAAGAGTTGCTCATTCCTCTATTGGAAAAGTTGGAGTATGCGATCAACAGAATACTGATGCATGCGCCGGAGATCACTTCTCCCGACTACTATCTGAAGAGCCTTCCCGGAATGGAGCGGTTGGAAAGTACTTGTCTGTTACTTATCACTATCGGAGAAAGTGTTAAGAGTATAGATAAGATTACGGCTAAAGAATGGCTAAAAGATTACCCGGAGACTGATTGGAAAGGGGTTATGGGCATGAGAGACATCATCGCTCATCACTACTTCGACATTGATGCGGAGACTATATTTGATGTTGTCAAAAACCATCTGCCGGCATTACTACAGACCATACACCGGATGAAAATTGATTTAAGTGAAAAGAGTCGCGGTTAAGATTGGAAGCAACGTGCTGACGCGATCGGATGGCACACTGGACATCACCCGGATGTCGGCATTGGTCGATCAGGTGGCGGAGTTGCATCACAAAGGGATGGAAGTGGTATTGATTTCCTCCGGCGCGGTGGCTTCGGGGCGCTCGGAGATCAAGGCGGGGAAGAAACTGGATCCGGTCTCTGCCCGGCAATTGTATTCGGCGGTGGGACAGGCGAAGCTGATCAACCGCTACTATGAACTCTTCCGCGAACACGGGATGCGGTGCGGGCAGGTGTTGACGACGAAAGAGAATTTCAGCAGCCGCACGCACTACCTGAATCAGAAGCATTGCATGGAAGTGATGCTGGCGAACAAGGTGATCCCCATTGTCAATGAGAACGATACCATCTCGGTGACCGAACTGATGTTTACCGATAACGATGAGCTTTCCGGACTGATTGCTACGATGCTTGGCATGGATGCGTTGATTATCCTGAGTAATATCGATGGGATCTTCAACGGCAACCCCAGTGATCCCGCCTGCGAGGTGATCCGGCAGATCGGAACGGAAGACCAGGACCTCTCAAACTACGTACAAACCAGCCGGTCGTCGTTCGGTCGCGGGGGCATGCTGACCAAATGCCGCATCGCCCGCAAAGTGGCCGATGAAGGCATCACCGTGATCATCGCCAACGGCAAGAAAGACAATATCCTGCCTCGCCTGTTGTCGCGAAAAGAGGAGGTCGTCTGCACCCGCTTCATGCCTTCGCCCAAGCCGGTGAGTAGCGTAAAGAAATGGATTGCCCATTCGGAAGGCTTCGCCAAAGGAGAGATACACGTCAACGCCGGAGCCGGCGAAGCCCTGACCGCACCAAAGGCCACCAGCCTCTTATTGGTTGGCGTCACCCATATCGTCGGCGAATTCGAGAAAGGCGATATCGTACGCATCTTCAACGCCGCCGGCACACAGATCGGCGTCGGCTGTGCCGACTACAACAGCGAAGAAGCCACCGCCCTGATCGGCCACCGCGACCAAAAGCCGTTGGTGCATTATGATTATTTAATCATCCTGTAGGGGCGGCCCTCGTGGCCGCCCAATAATACAATACACCATTAATTATGAATACAAAAAAACGAAGGCCAAACACCATCCGGTTGAACGGATATAATTATGCACAAAGTGGTTTTTATTTTGTAACCATTTGTTGTCAAAACAAGAATCCGTTCTTCGGAAGAATAGAACAAGGTCTTATGATTTTAAATGATGCGGGAGAAATGATCGAGCAGCTATGGAATGAGTTGACAAACAAATATCCAATACTGAGATTACATTCCTATGTTGTTATGCCGGATCACTTCCATGGCATTATTCAAATTTGCAAGGACGATGTAATTTCTTTAGCTTCTATTATGGACGCATTTAAGTCTGAAACCACCGTTAGGTATATATCCGGGGTTAAACAGAAGGGGTGGCCTCCTTTTGATAAACACTTATGGCAACGTAATTATTATGAACATATCATAAGGGATCAACGGGGATTTGATAATATTACGGCCTATATTATTGAGAATCCGCAAAAATGGGGAATAAACAATGAAGAGGGCGCCCACAAGGGGTGCCCCTACGAAATATAATATTATGGTTACAAAATTAATACAACAAACCGCCCGGGCCTCCCGTTCGCTTTTGGCATTGCCGGGTAAAACGATCGGGGCGATCCTGCGGGAGACGGCCGAGGCATTGATCGAAGACAAAGAAGCGGTCCTGACAGCCAATGCCCGGGATCTGGCGCGGATGGCGGAAAACGATCCGAAGTACGACCGGTTGCGGCTGACTGGAGAGCGGTTGGAAGCGATCGCCGGAGATATGCGTCAGGTGGCTGCCCTACCCTCTCCTTTAGGTAAGGTATTGGATGAAACGATCCGTCCCAATGGCATGGTGATCCGCAAGGTATCGGTGCCTTTCGGGGTGATCGGTATGATCTATGAAGCGCGGCCGAACGTGACGATGGATGTTTTTTCGCTCTGCCTGAAGAGTGGGAATGCCTGCTTGTTGAAAGGCGGATCGGATGCCGACGAATCGAACCAGGCGCTTGTGGCGATCATCCATAAGGTATTGGAAAAGTATGATCTTAACCCGGCGGTTTGCACACTATTGCCTGCCGACCGGGAAGCGACAGCTGTATTATTAAATGCTGTCGGACTGGTCGATCTGATCATCCCGCGCGGAAGCAGTGCGTTGATCGATTACGTAAGGGAACATGCCCGTGTGCCGGTGATCGAAACCGGAGCCGGCATTTGTCATACCTATTTTGATAAAGAAGGGGATGCAGCAAAAGGGCAGGCCATCATTACCAATGCCAAGACCCGGCGGGTAAGTGTTTGTAATGCCTTGGATTGTCTGATTATCCATAAAGATCGATCCGCAGACCTGCTTTTCCTGTGTGAAAAGATGCAGGATAGCCGGGTGACGATCTATGCCGATCCGGAAGCCTATGCGGCCTTAAGCGGACATTATCCGGAGGATCTCTTAAAAGAAGCAACACTGGAAAGCTTCGGCACGGAATTCCTGGATTATAAGATGAGCATCCGCACGGTCGCTTCCCTCAATGAAGCCCTGGACCATATCGCCCAATACAGTTCCCGGCATAGCGAAGCGATTGTCAGTGAGAATAAAGAAACAATCCGCCTCTTCCAGCAAGCGGTCGATGCCGCCTGTGTCTACGCCAATGTATCTACGGCCTTTACCGACGGTGCCCAGTTTGGCTTTGGCGCCGAGATCGGTATCAGCACCCAAAAGCTCCACGCCCGCGGCCCCATGGCCCTGCCGGAATTAACTACTTACAAATATATTATTGAAGGAAACGGCCAATCCCGAAAATAAAAAGAATAAGCATTATCTTTGAGCTTTACTAAAAGAATAGAAACGATGAAAAATTTCACTTGTGTACAAGATATCGGTGACCTGAACCAGGCTTTGGCCGATGCGTTCGAGATCAAGAAAGACCGGTTCCAATTCGCCCATCTGGGAAAGAACAAAACATTGATGATGATCTTCTTCAACTCCAGCCTGCGTACCCGCCTGAGCACGCAGAAGGCGGCAATGAACCTGGGCATGAACACGATCGTACTGGATATCAACCAGGGTGCCTGGAAACTGGAGACGGAACGGGGCGCGATTATGGATGGCGACAAACCGGAACATCTATTGGAGGCCATCCCCGTGATGGGTTGTTATTGCGATGTGATCGGCGTGCGTTCGTTTGCGCAGTTCGAGAGCAAAGAAGATGATTATACAGAGAAGATACTGAACCAGTTTATCCGCCATTCCGGCCGGCCGGTGTTCAGTATGGAAGCAGCTACGCGTCATCCGCTGCAGAGCTATGCCGACCTGATTACGATTGAAGAGTATAAGAAGACCGCCCGTCCGAAGGTGGTCCTGACCTGGGCGCCTCATCCGAAGGCACTTCCACAGGCAGTGCCTAATAGCTTTGCCGAGTGGATGAACGCCACGGATTATGAGTTTGTCATCACCCATCCCGAAGGTTATGAATTGGATCCTTCTTTCGTGGGCAATGCCCGGGTGGAATACGATCAGAAGAAAGCGTTCGAAGGTGCCGACTTTATCTATGCCAAGAACTGGGCAGCCTTCCAGGATCCGCATTACGGCGAGGTATTGAGTAAAGACCGTAGCTGGACTGTCGATACGGAGAAGATGGCATTGACCAACAACGCCTACTTTATGCACTGCCTGCCCGTGCGCCGCAATATGATCGTCACCGACGACGTGATCGAAAGCCCGCAAAGCATCGTTATCCCCGAAGCCGCTAACCGGGAGATCTCTGCACAGGCGGTACTCAAGAAACTACTTCTTTCTTTATGAAAGAAGTAGTTTCTTGAAATGAAGAATGAAGAATAAAGAATGAAAAATTCAACCGCCCCACCGCTGCAAGCAGCGGTCCCCCCCGCCTTCAAAGGCGGGGAACTGAGATAGGCCCTTAAATTCTTCATTTTTCATTCTTCATTCTTCATTGCTCTTTTCAAGCTTCCCCTTTCATCCCCCCAATCGGCGGCAGAAAGCCATTCGGCTCGGGTGCTCCTCCCCTTCGTTTCATTTCTTCAAACTTAGCGATATTATCCGCCAAGGCATCCAACAAACGTTTGGCATTATCGGGCGTCAGGATCACCCGGCTTTTCACCTTCGCCTTAGGTACTCCCGGCACCATGCGCACAAAGTCAAGAATAAACTCCGAGGAAGAATGGGATATAATCGCCAGGTTGGCGTACGTCCCCTGCGCCATCTCTTCCGATAACTCTACCTGAATCTCATTTTTCGATCTGTTAGTATCCATAATTCTTACTTTTTTGTTGTAAAGATAAGGAAAGCTTTGGATCAGCCCATATTATTGTGGAGAACTGTTTCAAAGTCCTTTCGGACTTTTCACAGCGGCACCTTTTATTTCTATGGGTTTTAACCCCTCCGAATAAAACATCGCACTTTCGTCGAAAAAAGCGCAATGTTTTGTTCACCAAAGTGCAATGTTTTGTCGAGCAAAGTGCGGTGTTAAAAAAAGGGGGGGGGTGTGACGGGTTTCAAATAGTTTGAGGTTGGAAGGTCCCATTGTCTGAATCAGGATTATCAGGATTGAATATATTTACAAGATTAGAGGCGAGCGAAGCGAGTGTCACAGGCTTTAATCCTGCCCATTTATTCAATCCTGATAATCCTGATTCAGACAATTGATCTTCAAATCTTCTTCGACGCGAATGGACTTTACGGATTTATAAACCATTGAAAATGAGAACTTAATATTCCCTTCAGAAACTACCGGTAGTTTGCGCACCAACTACCGGTAGTTTGGCGACAAACTATTAGTAGTTTGCGCGCAAAGTACTGGTAGTTGAAAAAAGGGGGGGCTGAAACGATTTGGGAATCTCTTTCAGGTCGGTCAAAGGCCGGCGGCCTTTTGCCAAACTCCGGCGGCCTTTTGGGAAACCCTGCCGGCCTTTTCAGTGGAAGAGGCTATTTTTTGTAGTCGAAGTCGGATGTTAACAAATGCAAACGACAATTAGTGGTAAACCGATCATTCCAAACAGAGTTTTTCGTTTTTTTACTACCATCATACAGCCGGGACAGGCGACAATGTTAAACCGATCACTGTTGGGGTTCTCCAACAGGTACCAGAAAGTTACTTACAGGAATTTTAGTGTTTTTCCGGCTATTCGAAATCGCTATACAGCTGATATACAGGGATGAAAGAAAATCCTGTATGATGTAAGTAAAAAAACGAAAAACTTTGTTCGGAGGGTATTTTGGGGTTTTTGTTCTTTAGGATCAATTATTGTGAGATGCGAATGGACTCCACAACTCTCCGGGGTGATCCATGCAAAGCTTTTGGGTTTGCGACTTGACATAAACAAAAACGACCACCTTCACAGGCAGTCGCTTTTTTGTTGTGTTTTTAATTCTCAATTCTTTAGACCAATGTAAAAATACTTTTGTGTTTAAAAATAATAATCTATTAAACGTTTTTCCAAGTTTAGATATATAGTGCTAATATCTATTACAAAAGTAAGTTCTTTAAAGGAATACCCAAATACAAACAGGATAATAACCCGAAGCAGTTCCTACTTTTTGACATAGATCAATTCTATCACTCTTCCTCCATCGAGAAGTCAACAACATTCTTGCGGTTGGCAAAGATGCGGTCGAACTCGTCTTTGGCTCCGACAACCAGTTTGTCGAATTCGCGCTGTCCGGTACCGGCCGGGATCAGGTGACCACAGATCACATTCTCCTTCAGGCCTTCCAGGCGGTCTACTTTACCGTTGATAGCAGCTTCGTTCAACACCTTCGTTGTTTCCTGGAAGGATGCTGCCGACATAAAGCTATTGGTTTGCAGAGCGGCACGGGTGATACCTTGCAAGATCTGGTTGGCAGTTGCCGGAACGGCATCACGCACTTCTACCAGTTTCAGGTCACGACGTTTCAACATGGAGTTTTCATCGCGCAGCTTACGTGCGGTAACGATCTGTCCGGCATGCATGGTTTGAGAGTCACCTTGATCCAAAACCACTTTCTTGCCCCAGATCCGATCGTTCTCTTCCATCACTTCCAATTTATCTACCACTTGCTGCTCAAGGAAACGGGTATCTCCCGGATCGACCACTTCCACTTTACGCATCATCTGACGAACGATCACCTCAAAGTGTTTGTCGTTGATCTTCACCCCTTGCAGACGATAAACGTCCTGAACCTCGTTCACGATATATTCCTGAACGGCAGTCGGACCTTTAATAGCCAGAATATCAGAAGGCGTGATCGCACCATCGGACAACGGCATACCTGCACGGATATAGTCGTTCTCCTGAACAAGCAACTGCTTGGACAGCGGCACCATATATTTCTTCACTTCACCCAGTTTTGAAGTAACCATGATTTCACGATTACCCCGTTTGATCTTGCCGAAGCTTACTTCACCGTCAATTTCAGAAACCACAGCGGGGTTGGACGGGTTACGGGCCTCGAACAATTCGG
Source organism: Parabacteroides sp. PF5-6 (assembly GCF_029504695.1). Taxonomy (GTDB): domain Bacteria; phylum Bacteroidota; class Bacteroidia; order Bacteroidales; family Tannerellaceae; genus QVMG01. The sequence goes on along the minus strand of NZ_JAQFIN010000005.1, from coordinate 269,189 downwards.
TTACACGGGGCAAACCTCCGGTGATGTCACCGGTCTTACCGACAGCACGCGGGATCTTAACCAGCACTTCACCGGCTTTGATCTTATCCCCGTTTTCTTTCACCACGTGGGCGCCTAACGGCAGTGAATAGTTCTTCAGGTAATTACCCTTTTCATCGATGATATGCGCAGCCGGAGCTTTCGTCTTATCTTTCGATTCAATGATAATCTTTTCTTTCAAACCGGTTGTTTCGTCACTTTCAACCTTATAGGTGATATTTTCTACCACATTCTCAAACTCGATCTTACCGGAAACTTCCGATACGATAACGGCATTGAACGGGTCCCATTCGATAATGGTATTCCCTTTCTTAACGGTATCTCCACTATTGAAATACAGCTTGGAACCATAAGGAATATTATGAGACAAAAGCACGATATTGGTATTCGGATCGACAATACGCATTTCCGCCAGACGGCTGACAACCACCTGATGTTCCTGTCCGCCTTCTTCTGACTTAACCGAACGTAACTCGTCGATTTCCAGGATACCGTCATATTTAGAAACAATGCTGTTTTCGGTTGCAATATTCGAAGCGATACCCCCAACGTGGAACGTACGCAGTGTCAACTGTGTTCCCGGCTCACCGATAGACTGTGCAGCGATCACACCGACAACCTCTCCTTTCTGAACCATTTGTCCCGTAGCCAGGTTACGTCCGTAACATTTGGCGCAAACGCCTTTCTTCGATTCACAGGTCAATACCGAACGTATTTCTACGCTTTCAATCGGAGAGGCTTCGATCAGACGAGCCGCATCTTCCCGGATTTCTGTTCCGGATTGAACAATGATTTCACCGGTCAGCGGATGCTGGATATCATGAACAGATACACGTCCGAGGATACGTTCGTAAAGCGAAGCAATTACTTCTTCATTATTCTTCAGTTCGGTACATACCAGTCCACGCAGTGTTCCGCAGTCCTCTTCATTCACAATCACATCGTGTGAAACGTCTACCAGACGACGCGTCAGATAACCGGCATCGGCAGTCTTCAACGCCGTATCGGCCAAACCTTTACGGGCACCGTGGGTAGAGATAAAGTATTCCAACACCGACAAACCTTCTTTAAAGTTCGAGAGGATCGGGTTTTCAATAATTTGTCCACCTTCAGCCCCACTCTTCTGCGGCTTTGCCATCAAACCACGCATACCGGATAACTGGCGGATCTGTTCTTTCGAACCACGAGCACCGGAGTCCATCATCATATATACGGAGTTGAATCCATCGTTATCTTCAGCCAGTTTTTTGATCAAGATATTGGAAAGCTTGCTGTTTACGTGTGTCCAGGTATCGATGATCTGGTTGTAACGTTCGTTGAAGGTAATGAAACCCATGCTGTAGTTGGCGATGATCTGCTCTACTTCAGCATCTCCTTCAGCAACCAATTCACCTTTTTCTTCCGGGATCAATACGTCAGCCAGGTTGAAAGATAAGCCGCCCTTGAATGCCATATAGTAACCTAAGTTCTTAATGTCATCCAGGAACTGAGCTGTACGGGCTACCCCACAAACTTTAATTACATCACCGATAATGTCACGTAAAGCTTTTTTACCTAACAATTCATTGATATAACCTACTTCTTCCGGTACAAATTCATTGACCATCAAACGGCCGACAGAGGTCACCAACATCTGTTTGATGGGTTTACCTTCTTTATCCACATCGTTCACGATCACATTGATCGGGGCATGGATAGTTACTTTACCTTCATTATAAGCGATGGTTGCTTCTTCCGGTCCGTAGAACGTCAAGCCCTCGCCTTTAGCGCCTTTGCGCAATTTGGTGATATAATAAAGTCCCAATACCATATCCTGAGAAGGAACGGTAATCGGCGCTCCGTTTGCCGGATTCAGAATGTTATGTGAGGCAAGCATCAACATCTGTGCTTCCAGAATCGCTTCATTGCCCAATGGCAAGTGAACAGCCATCTGGTCACCGTCGAAGTCGGCGTTGAATGCCGTACATGCCAACGGGTGCAATTGGATTGCTTTACCTTCGATCAACTTCGGCTGGAATGCCTGGATACCCAAACGGTGCAAAGTCGGCGCACGGTTCAGCAATACAGGATGTCCTTTCATTACATATTCCAGGATATCCCAGACAACCGCTTCTTTACGGTCGACAATCTTCTTTGCCGATTTCACTGTCTTAACGATACCCCGTTCGATCAGTTTACGGATAACGAAAGGCTTATATAGTTCGGCTGCCATATTCTTCGGCAAGCCACATTCATGCATTTTCAATTCCGGACCAACGACGATTACCGAACGAGCCGAGTAGTCGACACGTTTACCCAACAGGTTCTGACGGAAACGTCCTTGTTTCCCTTTCAAACTGTCGGACAATGATTTCAACGGACGGTTGGCATCGGTCTTTACCGCGCTTGATTTACGTGAGTTGTCGAACAACGAGTCGACGGCTTCCTGAAGCATACGTTTTTCATTACGTAGGATCACCTCAGGGGCTTTAATATCGATCAGTCGTTTCAGACGGTTATTACGGATAATCACCCGACGGTATAAGTCGTTCAAGTCGGAGGTAGCAAAACGCCCACCATCCAGCGGAACCAACGGACGCAGTTCGGGCGGGATCACAGGAACCACCTTCACGATCATCCATTCCGGTTTGTTCCGCCCACGAGACGCACGGAAAGATTCAACCACCTGCAGGCGTTTCAACGCTTCGTTCTTACGCTGCTGGGAAGTATCTGTGCTGGCACGGTGGCGTAGTTCATAAGACAAAGCATCCAGGTCCAGGCGAGCCAATAGGTCGTACACCGCTTCGGCACCGATCTTGGCAATGAACTTATTCGGGTCGGTATCTTCGAGCAATTGGTTTTCTTTCGGCAGATTATCCAGAATATTCAGGTATTCTTCTTCCGAGAGAAGGTCCAGTTCTACGATTTCATCTACAGGTCCCGGTTGTATCACGACATAACGTTCGTAATAAATAATAGAGTCCAGTTTCTTGGTAGGCAAACCTAACAGGTAACCAATCTTATTCGGTAAAGAACGGAAATACCAGATATGCGCTACGGGAACGACCAGATGGATATGTCCCATCCGTTCGCGGCGCACTTTCTTTTCCGTCACTTCCACCCCACAACGGTCGCACACAATTCCTTTATAACGGATACGTTTGTATTTCCCGCAATGGCATTCGTAGTCCTTTATCGGACCAAAAATACGCTCGCAGAAAAGACCGTCACGTTCAGGTTTGTAAGTACGATAGTTGATTGTTTCCGGTTTCAATACTTCTCCGCTTGAATTCTCAAGGATTTCTTCAGGAGATGCTAAACCGATTGTTATTTTTGAAAAGCTACTCTTTATCTTGTTTTCTTTTCTAAAAGCCATATTTTTTAGAGTTGAATTGCAAATCGCTTAGCGAAGCGTAAAGCAAAGTTGAAAGTTGAAAGTTGAAAGTTAGGAGCTGATCATCGAAAGTTCACTTTCAACTTTCAACTCTCAACTTTCAACTAATATTAATTAGTCCAGAGTGAAGCTCAAACCAAGACCTCTTAGTTCATGGAGCAATACATTCAGTGATTCAGGAATACCCGGTTGCGGCATAGGTTCGCCTTTGACGATAGCCTCGTATGCTTTAGAACGTCCGACCACGTCGTCCGACTTGATCGTAAGTATTTCCTGAAGTATATGGGCGGCACCGAAAGCTTCGAGTGCCCAAACTTCCATTTCTCCGAAACGTTGTCCCCCGAATTGGGCTTTCCCCCCTAAAGGTTGCTGGGTGATCAAAGAGTACGGACCGATCGAACGGGCATGCATCTTATCATCAACCATGTGGCCCAGTTTCAGGAAGTAAGTCACCCCAACTGTCGCCGGTTGGTCGAACCGTTCCCCGGAACCACCATCGTACAGGTAGGTCTTACCATAACGCGGGATACCGGCTTTATCTGTCCAGTCATTCAGGTCGTCCAAAGAGGCCCCGTCAAAGATCGGAGTGGCAAACTTCGCATCCAGCTTCCGTCCGGCCCATCCCAATACAGCTTCAAAGATCTGTCCAAGGTTCATACGGGAAGGTACACCCAGCGGATTCAAACAGATATCCACCGGAGTTCCGTCTTCCAGGAACGGCATATCTTCCTGACGTACAATCTTGGAAACAATACCTTTGTTACCGTGACGTCCCGCCATTTTATCTCCTACCTGGATCTTACGTTTCTTCGCAACATATACTTTAGCCATCTGAACAATACCGGTTGGCAACTCATCCCCGATCGTAAGGTCAAATTTCTTACGTCTCAGCTCGGCATCCAACTCTTTATATTTCTTCAGATAGTTCAGAATAACCTGTTTGATCAATTCATTCTTATCATTGTCAGCAGTCCATTTGCTCACCTGTACGGCGTTGTAGTCAAGCTCTTCCAACACTTTACGTGTGAACTTAGCCCCTTTGGCTACCACTTCCATATTCATGTAATCCTTCACTCCCTGTGAAGCCTTACCATTGGTCAGCACTACTAATTTTTCAACCAGTCGGCCTTTCAATTCAGCAATCTTTTCTTCGTACTCTTCATCCAGTTTCGGTAAGATCGCTTTATCCGTCAAACGTGATTTGCGTTTCTTTACGGCTTTAGAGAATAGAGCAGTGTCGATCACAACCCCACGCAAAGAAGGCGTCGCTTTCAAAGAAGCATCTTTCACATCACCGGCTTTATCACCGAAGATAGCACGCAACAGTTTTTCTTCCGGAGAAGGATCGGATTCGCCTTTCGGAGTAATTTTACCGATCAGGATATCTCCCGGCTCGATACGTGCTCCGATACGCACAATTCCTCTTTCATCCAGATCACGGGTTGCTTCTTCGCTTACATTCGGGATATCCGATGTCAATTCTTCCATACCCCGTTTCGTTTCGCGAACTTCCAGGATATATTCATCGACATGAACTGAGGTGAAGAAGTCTTCACGAACCATACGTTCGTTCAATACAATCGCATCCTCATAGTTGTATCCCTTCCATGGCATATAAGCCACCATAACATTCCGTCCAAGAGCTAATTCCCCGTCTTGCGTGGAATAGCCTTCAGTCAAGACATCACCCTGAGTAACGCGTTGGCCTACCTTACAGATAGGACGCAAGTCAACCGTAGTACTCTGGTTTGTTTTACGCCATTTCGGAATGATATAAGTCTTAACCGCATCTTCGAAGCTCACGAAGTCTTCATCCTCCGTGCGGTCATATTTAATCTTTATTGTAGTAGCATCTACATATACAATTACACCTTCGCCTTCAGCCGTGATTTGTGTACGGGAGTCGATAGCCACTTGCTTTTCGATACCTGTACCCACAATCGGAGCATCCGTCCGCAACAGAGGTACTGCCTGGCGCATCATGTTAGATCCCATCAAAGCACGGTTAGCGTCATCATGCTCAAGGAAAGGAATCAATGAAGCGGCAATCGAAGCAATCTGCGTAGGAGACACGTCCATCAGATCTACATCTTCCGGAGCGACAACAGGGAAGTCGGCTCCTAAACGGGATTTAACCCGGTCACGGATAAAGCGTCCTCTATCATCTAACGGAGCATTCCCCTGAGCGATTGTCAAATCCTCTTCCTCTTCAGCCGTATAATAGCTCAGTCCTTCGTCAGAGAAATCTACCTGATTATCAGTAACCATACGGTAAGGAGTAGAGATAAAACCAAGGTCATTGATCTTTGCATAGACACAAAGAGAAGAAATCAATCCGATGTTCGGCCCTTCAGGCGTTTCAATCGGACAAAGACGACCATAATGGGTATAGTGAACGTCACGTACCTCAAATCCGGCACGCTCACGCGACAGACCACCCGGGCCTAAAGCAGACAGACGACGTTTGTGTGTGATTTCCGCCAATGGATTCGTCTGATCCATAAACTGGGACAGAGCATTGGTTCCGAAGAATGAATTGACAACAGAAGAGATCGTCTTCGCATTGATCAGGTCGATTGGAGTAAATACTTCGTTATCACGCACGTTCATCCGTTCACGAACCGTACGGGACATACGAGCCAAACCAATACCGAATTGGTTATAAAGCTGTTCACCGACTGTACGTACACGACGATTACTCAAGTGGTCAATATCATCCACAATGGCTTTTGAATTGATCAACTCGATCAGGTACTTGATGATCTCAATAATATCTTCTTTCGTTAATACCTTGACATCATCAGGCGTCGTCAGATTCAGTTTCTTGTTAATCCGGTAACGTCCGACTTCACCCAGGTCGTAGCGTTTTTCGGAGAAGAACAGGTTGGTAATGATTTCACGGGCACTGGCTTCGTCGGCCGGCTCTGCATTACGCAACTGTCTGTAGATATACAATACAGCTTCTTTTTCCGAGTTACTCGGGTCTTTCTGTAAAGTATTATATATAATAGCATAATCGGAAAGATTCTGATCGTTCCGGTGCAATAGAATATGTTGCGTACCGGACTCCAGGATTTCTTCCACATTATCCTGATCCAGGATAGATTCACGATCTATAATTACATCATTACGTTCAATAGAAACAACCTCACCGGTATCTTCATCCACAAAGTCTTCTACCCAAGTCTTCAGTACACGAGCCGCCAATTTCCGTCCGATATATTTCTTCAGGTTGGTTTTCGTGACCTTAACTTCTTCCGCCAGATTAAAGATTTCGAGAATGTCTTTATCGCTTTCAAAGCCGATAGCTCTCAAAAGGGTAGTTACTGGCAATTTTTTCTTACGGTCGATATAAGCGTACATGACATTGTTGATGTCCGTAGCAAATTCGATCCAGGATCCTTTAAACGGAATAATACGGGCAGAATAAAGCTTCGTTCCGTTAGCGTGTGTACTCTGTCCGAAGAATACGCCCGGAGAACGGTGCAATTGAGAAACCACCACCCGTTCGGCTCCATTGATCACAAAAGTACCCCTTTCCGTCATGTAAGGGATAGGGCCTAAGTAAACGTCCTGTATCACCGTATCAAAATCCTCATGATCAGGGTCAGTACAATACAGTTTCAACTTAGCTTTCAATGGGACGCTATAGGTCAATCCGCGAGCAATACATTCTTCGATTGTATAACGCGGCGGATCGATGTAATAATCTAAAAACTCCAACACGAAGTTGTTTCGGGTATCTGCAATAGGAAAGTTTTCCGCAAATACTTTATACAATCCCTCTTTCTTCCTCTTTTCCGGGGGTGTGTCAAGTTGTAAAAAGTCTTGGAATGACTTCAATTGTACCTCAAGAAAGTCCGGATAAGGAAGCGGATTCTTAATTGAAGCGAAATTAACTCTTTGTTTATCAGCTGTTGAAGACATTTGAAAGGATTTTATTGAACTTAATGAAAATAAAGACGCAAAAAGGTTAAGAGTCTCCTTTTTTCGCAGACTCTTAACCAACTACCTGTTATTCAGGCTATGAATTTTATTTAAGCTCAACTTCTGCTCCTGCTTCTTCTAAGCTTTTCTTTAATCCTTCTGCGTCTGCTTTAGCAATACCTTCTTTGATAGGGCTAGGCGCACCGTCAACTAAGTCTTTTGCTTCTTTCAAGCCAAGACCAGTCAATTCTTTTACTAATTTAACGATCGCTAATTTGTTAGCTCCCGGAGCTTTCAGGATTACATCGAAAGAAGTTTTTTCTTCTTCAGCTGCGGCAGCAGGGCCTGCAGCAGGGCCTGCAACAGCAACAGCTGCAGCAGCCGGTTCGATACCGTACTCTTCTTTCAGGATCGTAGCGAGTTCGCTCACTTCTTTTACAGTCAAGTTTACTAATTGTTCAGCAAAAGCTTTTAAATCTGCCATTTTTGTATGATTTAAATGATTATTTATCTGTATAAATTGTATAAAATATTATCGCTCTTCCAGTGTTTTCAAAATACCGGTAAGCGTTTGGCCTCCTGATTGGAGAGCGGAAATAACGTTCTTTGCAGGAGATTCCAACAAGGCGATAACATCTGCAATAAGTTCGTTCTTGCTCTTGATATTTACCAAAGCATCCAGGTTTTCAGCACCGATATAGAAGCTTTCCTGTACATAGGCAGCTTTCAGTTCCGGTTTAGCCACTTCACCTTTCTTGGCTCCTTTAGTAAAATCTTTGATCAGTTTGGCAGGAGTATTGGCTTGTTGTGCAAACATCACAGCCGTATTTCCTTTGAGAGAGGCATCTAAGGGTGAGAAATCACCTTCGATGTTTTCCAGTGCTTTTTGAAGCAACGTATTCTTAACAACGATCAGTTTCACATCCTGCTTGAAACAAGCTCTTCTCAGCTGGCTGGTTTTCTCAGCATTCAATGCTTCGATATCAGTCAGGTAGAAGTGAGGATATTCCTGAAGTGTTGCGGTTAATTGTTCTATAACTTTGCCTTTATCTTCCTTTTTCATTGTTCAATTGTTTAATTAATTTTCTTCAATGGACTTGGGGTCGATTTTAATACCCGGACTCATAGTACTTGAAAGATAAATGCTCTTAATATATGTTCCTTTAGCCGCAGTCGGTTTCAACTTGATCAGTGTATTGATAAATTCCTTTGCATTCTCACGGATCATATCCGCAGTGAAAGAGACTTTACCCACAGAAGTATGCATGATACCTGTTTTATCTACTTTAAAGTCGATCTTACCTTGTTTGACTTCTTTGATCGCTGTACCTACATCATTGGTAACCGTTCCGCTCTTCGGGTTCGGCATCAAGCCACGAGGACCTAACACACGACCTAAAGCACCGATCTTACCCATGATTGCCGGCATCGTAATGATCACGTCAATATCGGTCCAACCGCCTTTGATCTTGTCGATATATTCATCCAACCCAACATAATCAGCTCCGGCAGCAGTAGCTTCGGCTTCTTTATCAGGTGTACATAATGCGAGAACTCTAATCTGCTTACCCGTTCCATGAGGCAAAGACACAACGCCTCTGACCATCTGGTTTGCTTTACGGGGATCGACGCCAAGGCGAACATCCACATCAACCGAAGCATCAAATTTCGCATTGGTAATTTCTTTTACCAGTGCAGATGCTTCCTTTAATGTATATGCTTTCCCAGGTTCAATCTTGCTTAAAGCCAACTTTTGATTTTTTGTAAGTTTACTCATCTCAATTGATTTTTTTAATTATTACCCGGAAATTCGCCTTTAACTGTAATACCCATACTACGGGCTGTACCGGCAACCATTCGCATGGCTGAGTCAACAGTAAAGCAGTTTAAATCGACCATTTTGTCTTCTGCAATCGCTTTCACCTGATCCCAGGTAATTTCTGAGATCTTTTTACGGTTCGGTTCCGCAGAGCCACTCTTCTGTTTAGACACTTCCAATAATTGGATTGCTACAGGAGGGGTTTTAACAACAAAGTCGAATGTTTTATCAGCATAATAAGTAATTACCACAGGTAATATCTTACCAGCCTTTTCCTGAGTCCTGGCATTGAATTGCTTGCAAAACTCCATAATATTAATACCCTTAGAACCTAAAGCCGGTCCTACTGGTGGAGAAGGGTTTGCTGCTCCTCCTTTAATCTGCAATTTGATTTGTCCAGCAACTTCTTTAGCCATTTTTCTTAAATTTAAAATATAAACATCAATAACTCAAAGAAAGGGGGAAGCACTTTCGTAACAAAAAAGTACTATTCTTTCTCAACTTGTAAATAACCTAACTCAAGGGGGGTCTTCCGTCCGAAGATTTTAACCATCACTTTGAGTTTCTTTTTCTCGGCATTGACCTCTTCGATTATACCGCTAAAACCGTTAAAAGGCCCGTAGGTTACTTTTACGGTTTCGCCCACATAGAATTGGATATCCATATCATCCTGTTGTTCCTGTAATTCATCCACCGTACCTAAGATACGATTGACTTCAGCAGGACGCAGAGGAATCGGGTTCTCGGATCCGCCAAGGAATCCGATCACATTGGGGATATTGCGTAATCGATGAGCGACCTCTCCCACCAAAGCAGCTTCTACCAATACATAACCGGGTAAGTAGGCTCTTTCTTTCATCACCTTCTTACCATTACGAATCGTAAAAGTCTTCTCTGTAGGAATAAGGACTTGTGACACATATTCACCTAAGTCAGTATTCTTCAGTTCAGCTTCTAAGTATTCCCTAACTTTATTCTCCTTACCACTAATGGCACGAAGAACATAAAATTTTTTCTGGATATCAGACATACCTAAAACCGATTAAAAAATTCTCTCATAGACGAATCGCATCACGCCTTCAAAAGCCATGTCAATAACAAAGATTAATGCAGCAATGATAAGGGAAGCAAACATAACCACTACCGCACTGTTGGAAAGCTCTGTTCTCGTTGGCCAAGAAACTTTATATACAAGTTCGTTATAGGATTCTTTAATATAATTGAATATCTTTTTCATCGAATTCATATTTTTTGCACGGAAGGAGAGGCTCGAACTCCCGACACCTGGTTTTGGAGACCAGTGCTCTACCGACTGAGCTACTTCCGTAGATAAGCCAGCCCGAAGGCTGGCTCTATTTTTGAACGAATATTAGTCTAACAGTTCTGTGATCTGGCCTGCACCTACTGTACGTCCACCTTCACGGATAGCAAAACGAAGACCTTCGCTACATGCTACCGGATAGATCAACTCTACATTGATAGTTACATTATCACCAGGCATTACCATTTCAGTTCCTTCCGGCAAAGTGATTTCACCAGTTACGTCCAATGTACGGATATAGAACTGCGGACGATATTTGTTATGGAACGGCGTATGACGTCCACCTTCTTCTTTCTTCAGGATATATACCTCAGCTTTCACTCTTGAATGAGGTTTTACCTTGTTCGGGTGAGTGATAACCATACCGCGTTTGATTGCATCTTTATCGATACCACGGAGCAACAGACCTACGTTGTCACCAGCCTGACCTTCGTCAAGAATCTTACGGAACATTTCAACACCGGTTACTACTGATTTCATATTTTCAGCACCCAGACCGATGATCTGAACTTCTTCACCTGTTTTGATGATACCTGTTTCGATACGACCGGTAGCCACTGTACCACGACCTGTGATAGAGAACACGTCTTCAACCGGCATCAAGAAAGGTTTGTCCACTTCACGCGGAGGCAGCGGAATCCAAGTATCGCAAGCTTCCATCAGCTCCATTACTTTTTCTTCCCACTGAGCGTCACCGTTCAATCCACCTAATGCAGATCCACGGATAACCGGAGTATTGTCACCGTCGAAATTATAGAAAGAAAGCAATTCTCTCATTTCCATTTCTACCAGTTCCAACATTTCTTCATCATCAACAGAGTCACATTTGTTCATGAAAACAACCAATCTCGGAACGTTTACCTGACGAGCCAGCAGGATGTGCTCGCGAGTCTGAGGCATAGGACCGTCGGTTGCAGCCACTACGATGATCGCACCGTCCATCTGAGCAGCACCCGTTACCATGTTTTTAACGTAGTCGGCGTGACCCGGACAGTCTACGTGAGCATAGTGACGATTAGCTGTCTGATACTCTACGTGAGAAGTGTTGATAGTGATACCTCTTTCTTTTTCTTCCGGAGCGTTGTCGATAGAATCGAAAGAACGCAGTTCAGAAAGACCTCTCTTTGCCAATACTGTAGTAATAGCAGCGGTCAAAGTAGTTTTACCGTGGTCAACGTGTCCAATCGTACCGATATTTACGTGCGGTTTCGATCTTTCAAATTTTTCTTTTGCCATAATTTAATTGTTCTTTATTTGATTAATGATCATGTTTTTTCTATACTCTTTTCTTACATTTCTGTATTGAGCCGGTGCCGAGATTTGAACTCGGGACCTCTTCCTTACCAAGGAAGTGCTCTACCACTGAGCTACACAGGCATAATTTAGAGCGGAAGACGGGGCTCAAACCCGCGACCCTCAGCTTGGAAGGCTAATGCTCTATCAACTGAGCTACTTCCGCAGATTTTGCACGCAGTGCAAATAGTTGAAAGGTGAAAGATGAAAGTGGAAAGCTTTTATTTCACTTTCAATTTTCAACTTTTAATTTTCAACTCAAATCGACCATTCGGTCGATTTGTGGGTAGTGATGGATTCGAACCACCGAAGTCGAAAGACAGCTGAGTTACAGTCAGCCCCATTTGGCCACTCTGGAAACTACCCCTCTTTATTTAGTTGAAAGTTGAAAGTTGAGAGTTGAAAGTTACAACTTCAAATTCGACAATCAACAAATTGATATAATCAGTATTTCAAGAAAAACGTTGACCGCTGTCAACATTTGTATGATTTATTTTGTTGTAAGTTTAGAATGTATTTAACTTTCAACTTTCAACTCTCCACTTTCAACTCGTGCGCTTTGCACACTCCGAGCCTCTTGTCGGATTCGAACCAACGACCCCGAGATTACAAATCACGTGCTCTGGCCAACTGAGCTAAAGAGGCATTAAGGCTTCAAGAAAAAGCCGCTTCGTCACACGGGCGAAACGGCTGCAAATTTAGGTATTATTTCTTACATACCAAACTTCTTTCTTGTTTTTTTTATTTGGTGCGGATTTTTTCTTTGGTTTTCGCCAATTGCTTCTCCAATGCTTGTATACATTCATCTATGGACTCCTCGAAAGTGTCACTTTCTTTCTCTGCGAAACATTCTCCGTGTTTGATATTTAACCGGATTCCCGCCTTTTTATTTTTAGCCGATTCCGGTTTAATCACCTTCAGGTTTACTTCGGCAGAAAGTATTTCATCAAAAAACTTTTGCAGTTTAGTCACTTTCTTCTGAATGAACGCTTCCAATTGTTCTGAAGCATCAAAATTGATCGCCTGAATTCTAATTTCCATAATGACCTCCTTCTTTTTTAGCTCGAGGATGAGCATGATACACTTTTTTTAATTCTTCAAAGGTTGTATGCGTATAAATACTGGTAGAAGCCAAACTATTATGTCCAAGCAATTCTTTGACTGCATTCAACTCCGCCCCATTATTCAACATACTTGTCGCAAACGAATGACGTAACACATGCGGACTGCGTTTTGAAAGTGTCGGGATCTCTCCCAGCCTTTTCTTTACAACAGTATATATATCGGAAGTGTTTATCGGTTTCCCGCTTTTTTTCACCAGCAAAGAACCACCGACCGCTCCTATTTCATCGTTACGTTTTTCAACATAGATACACAGCATGTCTTTCAGCCCATCGGCAAACGGTATCAACCGCTGCTTGTTTCTCTTCCCCGTCACCTTGATCAACATAGATCCATAATCGATATCCACATCTTTCAAACCGGCCAGTTCGGAGCGCCGCATACCGGTGTCGTATAACAACTCAATAATCAAACGATCTCTTACTCCTTCGAAATCCTCATCAAATCCATCCCCGTCGAGCAACTGTTCCATATCACTCTCTTTCACAAAATAAGGCAATGCCTTTTTTGCTTTCGGCCCGTTCACCAGGCGCAGAGGATTGGCAGAGACTATGCCCTGCTTCATGAGGTACTTAAAAAAAGATTTCAAAGAACTTAATTTCCGATTAACCGACGAAGCCTGTATATGATCTTCCAGCAAATAAACGATCCAGTTACGGACGATATCTGCGTCGACCAACACAGGCTTAAAAACACCTTCCTGATGCTCTTTTGCATAAGCTTCAAACTGCATCAGGTCTTTTGCATAAGCCTGAACAGTATGTTCGGAATAGTTCCGCTCATAACGAAGATATTTCAAAAACGCATCAATATACATAATTTCGTCACACCATCATAACATGCAACGAATATAACAAAAACTATTTAATAAAACAAACCCCGGAAAGGATTATTTTACTCTTCAGCCTGCTGCAGCTGTTGAACATAAGCCGCACGCATATTTTGCTTTCTCTTAGTTACAGAAGGTTTTATGAAAGCCTGACGGCTTCTGAGTTCTTTAACAACGCCTGTTTTCTCAAACTTTCTTTTAAATTTTTTAAGCGCTTTTTCGATGTTTTCGCCTTCTTTTAATGGTACTACAATCATAATTGTTTTTTATATGTTATTTGAAAATTTACATCCGTAAAACGGGCAGCAAAATTACGGATTGTTTCTTTATTCGCAAAACTTTCCGGCAAATTATTTTTAAAATAGTCATTTTGTTTGGCTCCTCTTCATATTCACAGGCTTTTATCCTTTCGGAAGAAAGGTTCGGTGTTTCAATTGTAGTTTGCGGTATTGCCCCGGTGTCTGCTGTTCATGTTGCTTAAAGGCATGATAAAAGGTAGCCTGTGTCCGAAAACCTGAACGTTCTGCCACTTCACAGACCATCAACTCGGGATATTCCACCAATAATCGCTTACTCTCTTCCAAGCGATACTTCAACAGACAAACACTGAAAGAGCATTTGAAATGCCGGTTGAATATACGGGACAGATACGTCCGGTTCACCGGTATAGCTTCGGATGCATCGGTCAGCTTGAGGTCTTTCCGCAGATAAGCCTTCTCCTCTTCCAGCCAGTAACGCAACTTTCTTGCTTGTAATTTTTCACTCATGATTTTTCTACATTACGTTTAACGATCATAAATATAAAAAAGAGATCATACGCGCTCCATTATCACAACATGGACAAAGACATAGACAACGCAAAACCGGAAAGAGGATCAGCGAATTAAGCCCGGATCAATACCGCTCATTCGGATCTACGGCCACTTCAACAGCAACCGCACCGGCTATGATAACAACCGAAAGCATCGTATATCCCAAAGTACGTCCCTTGACATAACGAACATAAAATGTATCCCCCGCATTTTGTGCCGTAGGCGTAAAATGTTTGGGAGAAAGGCCTCCGGCCCTGACCAATTGGGAGATATAGAAACTCTTTTCAAAGACCAGGCTTTGAGGCAGATCGTAGCCCCGGCCGCCGGTCAACAGCGTGATATAACTTCGGAAATACAACGGAGAATCCTCCAGCGTATACTCTTTTACATAGAGATCGGCATAATCGCCTTTGGCATCCGGAAACTTCACTTGCCGGTATTCACTCTTCGGAATTTTATTAAACGAAAAATCGGCCAGGGTCAACGGCTGATGCTGAATCATCGCGCGCGGCGGGATCATCGCCAATTCGGAAGAAGTCAAACCGGCTTCATCTTCAAACAACAAGGCATCCGGCGAGTAGCTCGTCGCCTGGTCGTCGATAATGATAGCCGACCGTCGCCAGTCGACATACAAAGGTTCGTCCAACTTATTATATATAGTAATATGTACGGGAGCGTCTTCGCCGGAAAAACGGTAGATCACCCGAGCCGTATCGTTCTCCTGCACAAATTCTCCGGCAGGCGTCCGATCACCCGCCCGGTCGGCCGAGCTCAGTGTGGAATAATAATAGGTAGAACAACTCACACTACTCAACAGCCAGACTAAGATACCCACACAAAGTCCTATCCGTTTCATCGGCCCCTCCTTTCTTCGACCCGTATCTGCAAGAGAAATCGCTCGTTTCATACGCTGATCAGATTATCGGTGTATAGATCCGACAAGATAACGTTATTTTTTTAGCCGCACAAAAAAAGAAAACAAAAACAACAGACAGAGGCTAACAATAATGCCAATTATCCGGTACAGCCAAGCGCGGGAAGAAGTCCGACTTTCGGTCTGTTCGGCACTGAATTGCAGAGACTGCTCTTGCATTGAAGCCTGGGTTTCGTTCTTCACCTGCACACGCTCGGTCTGTTCTGTCTGATCACTGATCGTTGCCCGGGTGAGATATTCGAGATGTTGCAGCCCGCAACTATCCGGTTTGGAGAGTTTATACTGCTGCAGGTTTATCACCCGGCATTCTGTCGTTTCCAACAGCCTATGCCAGGACAAGCTATCCCTACTGCTCCATTGCATCAGGCGTTCTTCCTGATCGATCACGCGTTTTTCTTTTCGCACTGCACATCCCCCGCAAAGCCAGGTCGCAATTAGTATATATAGAATCGGTTTCATCATCCCTTATGTGTTGTAAACGATAAATTGTTTTCTGTTTCCTGCCTTCCGCAGAGACAGATGCAGGAAATTTCTTTTCGTATACCATATCGCCTGATCGAACAGCAGTCCGCTGTCCTTCAAGACCCGTAGAAGTTCACCGGCATCGCGCGTCACACAATCCGCCGCTTCCCCTTTCGTATGCTGGCTGGAGGCGACGCCACCGACCAGCCGGTTCAGTTCCGCGCATCGATACCCGCTACTGATCCGTATCGGTTTGCCGTACGTATCCCGCAGAGGTTGTAATAATTCTACAACCAGCCGCTCCAACGCCACCATCTCACTTGTCCCCGGCCGGTTTTCTATCCCGTTTGCCTCAGCCGTCCGGCTCCGGATCATCTCTTCCCAACTGAAGTGTGTTGTTATTTTCCCTTTCATAATTCTTCATATCTTAAATTCATTGTCAATTGTCAATTGTCAATTGTCCATTTTATCGCGCTTCACGCGATAAGAATAGTCCACCCCAAACAATGCCCCGGCAAACGTCATCACCTCGCCGAACGCAATCAACACACTCTGATCGATCTCTCCTTCGGGATCCACCCAGAATCCACAGAAGAGCAGGGCAATCCCGCTCAAAGTGAGCAGGACCGCCATGATCAGTTGCAGGTTATACACCACCTTCCGGTTCATTACCGCCTTCGTCTTCAACAACCACCTCTTTCACTTCCGGTTCGACACGCTCGAATTCAAGCAGTGCACGTGATTTTAACAACGTTTTCCCGGGAGTAAACACCAGCTTCGGAGGTTTGATCAGATCCTTACTGAATTCTTCTTCCGTCTCTGCCCCTGTCGAGCCCAGAGAATAACGGAAATTACCTAAGTCGCCGAATTGAATGATATGCCCTTGCGCCAGGTGACGACGGAACAGGAAGTTCATTCGGTCGATCACCGACCGCACCATACTGGAAGGCACACCCGCATCCGCGATTTCTTCCAGGAGCATTTCAAACGGCACCTTAAAAGATGACCGGCTATGTACATACAATTTCTTGGGGATAGTTCCATTGTCCAGTCCAAGATTCTTACGTTCTACTAATCTAAATTGAATTGCCATTTTGTTTAATGTTTAATGATTAATGATTAATGATAAATTCTCTCCATCGTCAATTGTCAATTATCAATTGTCAATTGTCAATTCATTTGTAAGCTTACGGAAGCAAAGATATAGGCCTGCGATTGGGCGTTATGGACGTAATATGTCCGAAAATAGAGCGAACAAAAACACACAAACAGCTAATTAACAAGAATATACAGAAAAACAGATGAATAATTTCCGTCATATTACGCGGGTAGGTTTCCATGTATTTTTAACATACTCCGGAAGACAAAAAGAGGACACGATCAATATAACACACTGATATACTGACTCATAAAGAAACAACAATAAATATTCGGAAAGAAAGATTTAACAATTACCGATCCGTGCCCGGGCATAAATATCCAACAGATCGCCCGGATCGATCATCTGTGCAGAGGAAAGGGTACAAATACTTTTAAGGGAATAATGCTGTTCGAAGCTTAAGGAGAGATTGAATGCCAGTTGACGGAAAGGAGCTCCTTTGTATCCCTCGTATTCATACCAGAGTTTGGAAAAGAGAATCATCGTATCGGGCTCGCCCACCGGGAAGGCCAGTTCGCCCATCACGGTTTGCGCGTGATAGTAATCGATAAATTGTTGCCGATAGGCTACGATCATACTCTTAAAGAAATGCCGGTAATTTTTATTGGCTTGTGTCCATCCGCTCAGGGCCAGACGGAAGATCTCCTGTCGCCACAACATTTTTTCCTGTTCGCTAAGGAGATGGGTTGCCTCTAAAAAATGAGGGATGCTCGGGTTCTCCCCCTTGAAAAGTAATATAAGGTTGGTAAGCATCAATAAAATAGTTATAGTTTAAAGTTACAGAGAGAAAGGTTAAATCCAAATAAGTTCCTCGCCCGGTCGGGCGAGGAACAGGTATGTTATGAAGTATATACGTCTTTAATAAACACTGACTTTATATACCTTATCACCCGCTTTGACCAGGTAAATGCCCGGTTCGAGTGAAAGGGTTTTCGAACCACGAAGTCCACGAAGCGACACCACGTGCTTACCGGTCAGACTATAGACGTTTACGTCTATTGCCTGACCTGAATTGATAATTGACAATTGACAATTGACAATTTCAAGGCGGATGGTTTCACCGGCTTGTATATTACCCGTTGTTCCGCCGGTTCCTTCAATAACCACGGTGATCGGGCTGATCACCTTGTCGATCGTATAGGTCAATACAGCCGCACGCAGGGCGTCGGGTTCGATCTCGATACCGTTGGCAATCACATGTACATCCGCCGGATCAATACCTTCGGCCAGGGTCAGGCTGAAACTGAATTTCTCGCCATAAGCCACCTGATGCGTGCCGGCACCGATAGAATAGGTTACCCCTTCTGTTTCGGTCAGGGTCACCGGATATTCGCGCAAGGCGATCAGGACCGTATGGTCTTGTTCGATCGGGTTCAGGATATGGGAGTAATAATTGCCTGCGCCAAAATCATTAAATGAGGTTTCAATGCCATCGATTAGGAACAATACATCATCGGCAGTCAACGTACGGTCTTCGGGCAGGAATTGCAAATGCAGGTGAGCCCCGTCTTCTACCTGGTGGTTTCCGGCAGAGAAATTATAAAGATCAATACCGTCGGCTACTTCGAGGTGGATGGTGTGGTAGATGGAAGGGGGAGTAGTATTCTTTCCTGTTACATAACAGGTAAAATCATACCAAACACTAAGCGGATCTATTGTTAAAGATTTTCCTTTGTGACTAGATAGCATTCCTGAAATAAACAAGACCCAATCATAGGTATATTCAGAGGCCCCAGATCCATTAGCGGTCAATACAAGTTTTTTCCCTTTTATAAGTACATCACCACTTGCAATCTCTTCATCATCATAAGTAGCCGTTATACTTGCATCAGTCGCTTCACCCGCTTTTGTTGCCGTAAATGTTACTGTGTAATAGTCTACAGTAAATGAATTCGCATCGGATGATACTATTGCATCAACTCCCGTATCCGCTGTTCCTTCATAAATATCATAAGCACCGACGACAACATCGGAAAAAGTAACCGTACCTCCTGTGCCTGAACCTGTATATTGAGATTCAGCCCCTTGGCATAAGTGAAAAGTCTTTTCATGGGACGCATAAGCGCTATTATCCTTTTTAACAGTAAGAGTTACGTCAGTTTGTGCATAAGACATCATAGATACCCCCAAAAGGGCAAATAACAAGGTAAAAACTTTCTTCATTTTGTTTTATTTTATGTAAGTTAATAGAATAATTTTGCTTCTTACGGCCTCAAACGGTTTAGCGTCAAGGTGGTTTGTCTGAAAGTGGGTGTAAAAGTAGGAGGTTAAAGGAGTTCCGTTATTAGCAAATCAACAAAAAAAATTAGCAAATCAGCAAAAACCCAATTGAAAGGGCATGATTATCAAGCACTTTTCTGCCATGTGCGGAAAGTAACCCCTTCGTATTGGCGGAAGGTGCGGCAGAAGGTGGAGCCGTGGGAAAAGCCACTGCACTCGGCCAGTTCGTCGACGGTAAGCTCCGGATTCAATCGGGCTTGCTCTTTGGCATAGGCTATCCGTTTGCGATTGATAAACTCTCCAAAGCCGGTATGATATTCATCGCGCAACAGATAAGAGAGATAGGCGCGGTTGGTGCCCACCAATGTCGCCACATCGTCGAGGTGAAGTTTCTTTTGCCGAAAGATCTGTTCCTGATCCATCAATTCATTGAAGCGGGGAAGGAATTTCAGGTAGGTATTTTGCGCGTCGTCGGTATTTTCCGATTCTTCAATGATCGCTTTTTCATCCGACAGAAGTAATTCGCGGGCAAAACTGGCGGCCGTATAATGCGAAAGAGACACATGGTAACAAATAATAAAAAGACAAATTCCGATAACTGCCGGAATAATCGAAACCCAGATATCGTATGGAATATACTGCAGGTAGCCCGAGGCGGCAACAGCCAGGGTCAACAATAATAAAACAAAAAGTCCTCTCAATGCAGCCCAATGATATTTAAGGTCTTTATCTTCTGTATCCGAAAAGAAATCCTCCAGATGGGAACGGTATCGGTAGAGGCGGCGAAAGGCGTAAACAAACACCACGATAGCCTGTATAGCGATAGAAATGCTATAGAGATATTCGCCGGCAAAATAAAGAATCTTATAGGGAAGGAAAGACGTTTGCCGCAAACTCTCGGGATCTTCCACCGTGGCACGCGAGAAAGCCGCCGCCTGCTCGTCGCCCAACAGGAAATACACCGTTGCCGTCACGCATCCCAGGACGACAGGAGGCAGAAAGAGCAATCCGGCTTTCCCTTTCGCCCATCGACCGGTATCGCCCGTCACTTCCCGGAAATAAAGAAAGATAAACGGGATAAACGAAAGGGTGGCCACATAATCCAGGATATCCATTTTGTAATACAGGCTATAGTTGCCCTCACTATACCAGAAAAAAGCCATAATACCCATAGAAAGGGTGATAAAGGCCATCACAATAGTCCAGATATGCTGGGAACGGGAATTTTTTCGCCAGTTAGCGGCAAACAGAGCCGTCCAAAACAAAGAAACAAGACCGGGCAACAGGATGCATACGTGTTTCAACATACCGAATTATTCAAACCATAGAGCATTTTACAAACGTATATTTGAATGAGCAAAAATACAAAAATATACCACCGCCTCACCCATTGTAGAACCCAAAAAATAAACTACCGGTAGTTTGTCGACAAACTACTAATACTTTGTGCGCAAACTACCGGTAGTTTGTGAACAAACTACCAGTAGTTTAAAAGGCAATATTACAAGACTGAAAATCAACGACTTAAAAAACCCGCGTTCTTCCGTTGTGTATTTGGTGTATTTGGTGGTTAATCAAACAAGATCATTGCGGTTTATTTTGAACCACAAAGTGCTTCAAAGTAACCCGAAGTAAAAAGGATTTTTCTTATCTTTATCCCATTATAACTTAAAATGATTAACTATGGAACTCACACCCATCCAATCTAAAAT
Source organism: Parabacteroides sp. PF5-6 (assembly GCF_029504695.1). Classification (GTDB taxonomy): domain Bacteria; phylum Bacteroidota; class Bacteroidia; order Bacteroidales; family Tannerellaceae; genus QVMG01. The sequence goes on along the minus strand of NZ_JAQFIN010000005.1, from coordinate 248,167 downwards.
TTACGAGATCCGCGGCCAGCGGGTGATGTTGGACTTTGACCTGGCGGAGATGTATCAGGTTCAAACAAAAGTGCTCAAACAAACGATAAAGAGACATACAAAACGTTTCCCAGAGGATTTCATGTTCGAACTCTCTAAGAATGAATGGAATAAGCTGGTCACAATTTGTGACCACATATCTCCAAACATGAAATACAGCTATATATTACCACTTGCTTTTACGGAGCATGGGGTAACTATGTTATCCAGTGTTTTGCGAAGTGATATTGCGATAAATGTAAATATCCAAATCATACGTGCCTTTGTCGCCTTGCGTCAACGACTGGCTAATCCGCCAGAAGAAAGACATAGCGTATCCCAAAAAGATTTCGATAAACTCAAAGAATATATCGAAGAAGTCTTTACCGACTACAACGATCTGCATGAAGACACCCGAATGCAATTGGAGTTGATCAACGAATCGCTTGCCGAGCTGCAAGTCGACCACAAACGCACAGCAAAACCTCGTAACCGGATAGGTTTTGTACCGCCAAAGGAATAATCGAACCACAACGAACACGACGAACACAACGCTGTGGAGGTTTTCTCTTTCGACGTCGTGTATTTCGTGTGCTTCGTGGTTAATTCGGTTATAGTTTATCTTTACAGTCTATTATTCCGTATTCAATGTATCCCTATAAGACAATGCGTTACGCCTATTTCTCCGTTATCCGACCGTCCTTCGCAATGGATCAGGTATTCGCCTTTATCATCAGAAGTAAAGAACGTAAATTCCATTTCTCCTTCTTCATTCATTCTCACTTCCGGTTGCCAGTAGAGGGTATTTCGTTGGTCTTGAACCCAATGATCGGGTGAGGAATCAGAGTAATCTACAGAATAGAACTCTTTCGGGCGGGTATAACCCACAAACTTATGAATCACTGTTTTAGAAGGGATCATATCCACCATATCATCCCAACTGCGGGTGAAGAAAAGAATCGCTCCGCCACCACTTCTACCATACACCATAGCTGATGCTGGGCCTAAGACTTCTACGCGTTCAATAAAATTCGGAGGGATAGAAGTCAATGTCTTATCGTCTGCTCGGTTGCCATCCAATACTAAAAGGGGAGGTGGCGCAAGTAATCCAACGCCAAATACTCGAAGGCTTAATTGATCCCCCTGGTCGAGCGCAGTGACTCCCGGGGTATAAAACAAAATCCCCAACGCACCCCATTTGCCTCCATAAGAGCGATTTTTTACTGCTTTATAAGTTCCGATATTAAACGTCTCATTGTGTAATCTCCGATGATCCTTCGATTTAGCTTTGGCTGTCACACTCACCTCCGGTAATTCATGAATCGCTTTATCTATACTTTCACCGGGGGTTATGGGTATCGTGCCGCTCATTTCTACTATTAGAGAGTCATTATCGCTTCGGTTGATTCCTGAACCGTAAGTGTAATAATCCGAAGGCTGGCCTTCATGGTTGACTACCGAAAGATACAAGGTCCGGTTCTTTTTGTCGACCACAGAGATCACCACCTCCATCGTATCGCAGAAGTCATAGCCCTCAAACTTAAATGCGCCCCGGTAGCCCGGATGGGCAGAGACGATCTCTTCGATGGAGTCGCGCTGAAGGATGGCATTGATGGAGATATCTTCCAGGTTCTTATCCCTATTCCGCAACTGCACCTGTCCCGAAAATGACAAATCTTTCTCGACCGGGTAATACAAATCCGGGTTCTTCCCTGATACGACATAATCCCAGTTATACCTGCGCCAACCCTGTGTCAGTAGCAGTAAGTCAAGCTGGTTTAATCCGGTCGTATCCCGTTTGGCAAAATAAGAGGCAGGAGCCTCTACCCGTCCTTTCAGTTCACTGCGGAGGAAATAGTCCGTATAAAAGTTATTGCGGGTATCTGTCTTATCCAACTCCGATTTAACAACGGCAACCGAAAAGTCTCCATCCTCCACTGAGCCGTATTTATCTTTTACATCCATCCGGACAACAACCTTTTCCCGTTTTCCGTACGCCGTTTTATCCGTCTCCAAAGACAGTTGCAATTGTTCCGGGTAATTGATAAAAGCCAGGCGTTCACAATACGCCTGAAGGTTTTCGTCATATATTGTAATCGTGAAAATGCCTTCCGGCAGCTTTTCTTTGGGGATATCCAGTACCGTCATCTTCTCGCTCATATCCACAAACGCATTAAACCAAACCACCCCTTCCTGGTGGATGGTCAGATAAAACGGCAACAGCAGATGGTTACTTTCCAGATTATGTTTCAACGCTATCCGCATCCGGTCGCCCGAACGCCTGACATCCATCACCATCCCTTTGGGGTAAACGGGAGGGAAAGGAGTCTTCACCACCGGATTATCCAAGCGGGCAGTATATTGCTTTCCTTCTTCCGGCTCAAAATAGAAATATCCGTGTCCCAGATATTGGGTATGGAAGCGGCGAACCTCTTTCCCCTCATTGTCTACAATCACCCCGTCGGCATTTAGCCCTTTTCCCTGCCGGTCGGTTACCTTAAAAGCGATCTTGGAAGGCAATCCGGCGACCAGGTTTCCCCCTTCGGGAAAAAGGGTGAACTGTACGGGAGCCTCTAAGGAAACAGGGAATTCCCGATCCCCCTCCGGAGTCTCCACAATAAAGAACTGCGTTCCTTCATACTCCGTATCCTCCGGCAGTTCGATATCCAGATGCACTTCCCCGTCTTCGTCCAGCTTCAAAGGATACGCCCGGGAAACTTCTCCATTGAGACGCAATTTGTACCGAAGCGTCCCTTCCGGTTTATGCAAAAAACGCAGAGCCGCAGAAAGCATATTGCCCGTTACGGAAAAATCTGTTTCAATGCCCCAGGGATCGAAAAATGGCGAAGCAATCCGGATCTCCCGGGTAAAGAAGCCCTCCGCGTCGAAGTTCTGCATCCACCCGGTATAAGCGCGAAGCTGATACAGGCCACTGGTCAATGTATCGGGTAGTTCGATATGTCCTGCCGCGCTGCCGTTCTCCAGTTTCCATTTGGTTTCAGCTACTGCCTGGTTCATACCATCGATCAGTTCCACATACACCACCCCGCTTTCTACCGGAAAGTCCGGCGAAGACGACTGATACACCTTAAACCACATCGTTTCCCCGGCCACATACTGTGTCCGATCCTGATGCACATACACTTTCTCGCGGGGAGCATTGTACTGGAATTCATGTAAACGCTTGGATACGGTATGGAAAAGGGTGTCACTTTCCGTTTGAGCGCTTCCCACAAAAGGCAACAGCATCCATAAAACAACAGCAAACATTATCTTTTTCGATTCCATAACTATTTTATTGTATGTGAATAAATGAAGAAGTCACGCCTATTTCTCCGTTATCCGACCGTCCTTCGTAATGGATCAGGTATTCGCCTTTATCATCGGAGGTAAAGAAGCTGAATTCGGCTTTACCGTCGGCATTGATCGTTACATGGGGCTGCCAGTAGAGGGTGTTGCGAAAGTCTGCCTTTCGTACATCGTTGACTGTGGCATAGTCCGGCGCGTAAAACTCTTTGATTTGACTAAAGCCCGGAAATTGATAAGTAACACTTTTCACCGGTTCGGAATACGACAGCCGGTCTCTTGTCCAGAAAGCAATGGGGTAAAAGGTAGTTTCTCCCATAGCATATTGACTGGTATACCGCATAGCCGTGGTAAAAGAGAGCAACTCAACATGGTCAATGAAATGGGGAGGAATTGTTTTTATATTTGCCGCAGACGTCCGAACGCCATCCAACAAGAAATAAATGTTATCTCCACTACCTCCCTTCATGAAATAATTTCCCAGATCTCTGACTAGCTTTTTGGGGATATACCATAATATACTCAAGGCTCCTGCACTACTTCCATAAGAAGCTTCTCTCCGGACCTCGTAGGTATGTAACGCCAGGTTCTCGTCGTGCACCTTATCTTTATGCGGATACTGCTTGCGCTTGACGGTTACACTGATTTCCGGCAATTCATGTACCGTCTGGTCGATATCCACCAGGTTACCTTGCGGGATGGTCCCCAAGAGTTCGACATAGACTTCCTGCGACTCATCATCCGCATCCTCCTCGGCGTAGGAAAAATAGTTGTGTGGCGTCTTCTGCCGCTCAATCAGTGAGATATCCAGGATCCGTTTTCGTTGGTCTTGTGCCGACAAGATCACCTCCGCCGTATCGCAGAAGTCATCGTAGACAAACTGAAAAAGTCCTTCTTTATCGGGATGAAACGAAAGGAAGTCGCTTACCGCATCCTGCCGGAACGAAGCGGTTATCTCGACCTCTTCCATCTTTTGATTCTTACTGCGCGGATAGATCTTTCCGGCAAACGATAACTGTTGTTCCACCGGGAAACTGATCTCGGGAGTCTTTCCCGAAACAACGTTATCCCAGACGTACCGCCGCCAACCATGGGTCTGTAAAAGCAGATCCAGGTGTTGGGCCACGAGGGTGTCGTTGGCATTGAAGTAGTACGTCGGCTGCTCAATGCGGCCTCTGAGTTCGCTGGTCAGGAAATAATCCGTAAAGAGATTATTCTGCGTATCGGCATCTTCGAGATTGGCTTTCACCACTGCCACAGAGAAATCTCCTGTTTGCGGCGCATCATACAATTCGGGAACGTCTATCTCTACCGTCACCTTTTGCCGTGATGCATATACTGCCTGATCCGCTTTGGCGTGTATCTCTAATTGCTCCGGGTGATTCACGAACGCCAGCCGTTCGGCATAAGCATGTAGGTTATCATCGTAGAGGGTAATCACAAACAGACCGACAGGCAGTTTCTCCTTCGGAATATCAAAGACTGTCGTTCGCTCCTGCATATTCACATGGGCATTAAACCACGGAATACCTTCCTGATGGATTGTCAGGTGAAAAGGCGTCTGGGTGCGCACGGCATCTAAGTTATGGCGCAGGGTGATGCGCAGGCGGTCGTCGCGGTAGCCCAACGACATGACCAACCCTTGGGCATAGATTTCGGGCAGTGCCACCTGCACTTTCATCCCGTCGAGCCGGGCTATATATTGCTTTCCTATTTCCGGTTCCAAAGCGAAAGAGCCCATTCCGCGGTGTTGGGTTTCAAAGCGACGCACCTCATTCCCATCCTGGTCGCAAACCACTCCCGAGGCCTCGATACCTTTCCCCGCGCGGTCGGTCACTTTGAAAGCGATCTTCGAAGGCAGTCCCGCCACTAAGTTCCCCCCTTCGGGGAAGAAAGCAAGCTCCACTTTTCGTTCCGGCATTTCCTCCAAAGGCAGATCTTCCGCAAGCGCTTTGCCGGCTTCGGCAGCGTTTGTCGGGTTTTCCTGAGACGCGGCATAACGCGAAGCAATGGTCAATTCCCGGGTAAAGAACCCCTCCGCGTCAAAGTTCTGCATCCATCCGGTATAAGCGCGAAGCTGGTACAGGCCGCTGGTCAATGTGTCGGGCAGCTCGATATGTCCTGCCGCGCTGCCGTTCTCCAATTTCCATTTGGTTTCAGCCACCGCCTGGTTCATGCCATCGATCAGTTCCACATACACCACCCCGCTTTCCACCGGAAAGTCCGGCGAAGACGACTGATAGGCCTTAAACCACATCGTTTCTCCGGCCACATACTGTGTCCGATCCTGATGCACATACACTTTCTCACGGGGAGCATTGTATTGGAATTCATGTAAGCGCTTGGATACGGTGCGGAAAAGGGTGTCACTTTCTGTTTGAGCCAAGACGACCCAAGAGAACACCATCCATAATAGACTCGTATAGGTTAACTTTTTTATCATAATTCAATAGATTTGATTATAGTTTACATCCGAACTACCGGTAAAGATAGTCTTTCCCCAACACAATTCATCTTCTTTCTTGATTTTCAAGAATATAGTAGAGTATGCTATTCAGCATACTCTACCTCTCATTTATAAATAAGGAGTACAAATAAATATGGGACTATCTATTTGTATACGGTTGGGCAAGCCCATTTCTGAAAAATCAATAAACGCTCCATGGTTTCAAGTAGTTTAAATTCTTTGGTGTAAAAATAGGGTTCTCGATTTAATTCGACCCGGATTTTATGCACGATTTATGCACGACTTCATATCGCACTGTGTATTAGAAGTATACAAAAAGGGAATGACTACGTTTCTTCTCTCTATTTTACTCTAATTCGCGTATTTGCTTATCGAATATAGTAACACTTCCTTTCTCTATCGAAAAGAACGGCGCACATAATTTTCGTTTTTTATTACCTATATTCGATTCGGATTGCTTCAATAGGATTGCGATTGTACTATTTATTAACCGCCCTTTTGTGAGATAACAAATCGCCCATTCATCCTTACTCAGGGGAGTGTTGAATTCATATATTTTACTTTTGAAAGAAGGATATACCTGATCAATCAAATGCAGAAACTCATCGATCTCATGTAGAGACATTGCCCTTTCTGCATCACGAAATTTCTGATATACAGGAGAAGAGGCCAATCTTTTATCTATTGCATTGATAGGAGTTGTCTTGTATTTCAGCAATTTATTTTCTTCTTTTAGATCGACAAGCAATTCTTGAAGCGCTTCTTCATTTTCTTCTTTATTATCCAGCCGTTTCTCCAATATTTCTATGACCTGGTTATTTTGATTGAGTTGCTTTATACTTTCCTGAATTTTATTCTCCTGCTCCTTTTCCTTCTCCGCCCAAAGCGTTTGCTGATTTTCCCATTCCTTTTTGCGCCTTTGTATTCGGGAAAGTAAGAGAAACAAAAACATCCCCAACACAAAAACGGTACAGGCCAATAAGCCTCCAACCAGCTTCGCAATGGTATGGGCCTGTTTTATTTGTTTGATTTCATTTTCTTTTTTCTCATGGTCGTATAATGTCTGCAGATACAAAAGCTTTTCGGTATAGGTATTATCCATAATGGAATCCCGTAGGATCTCATATTGGGTCTGATGTAACGTATAGTTTTTCAGGTCTTGCCTTTCTCGTGCCATTTGATAGAGATGGAAACAGGCGGTAGCATGTATATGAATTTTATCAGTGTCAAGGCATTTCTTCAAATAATAATTCGCTGAATCCGGTTGATTCGTATGGGCAAAATATTGGCCTACGACCAAACTGGATTGTAAAGAAAGCCGATATTCGGATAATTTCTGAATCTCCTGCATATAAACAAAAGCGGAATCATACTGCGCTTGATTGATATATATAGGGATGATCTCATTGATAAGGGCTACTCTCTGCTTCGATACAGTGGCGTATATTAATGCTTTTTTATAATAGAACAACGTACTATCGGGCTCGTGAAGTATAGAATAGGCACGAGCCAGGTTTCGATTAGCCAAACGCTGATTTACAGGATCATTTTGTCGCACAAAATATTCCTGCGTCTCCAATAAATAAGGTAACGCCTCTTCCGGCAATTCCTGATAGAGATAAAGCATACCGATATTACTATTGATCCGGGCCAGATAGGGAGCGTTATGGATCTGTATCGCTTTTTCCCGGGCTTTCAGGTAATACTCCTGTGCCCGGAGGGCGTCGTCCAGCGTATGGGTTACTCGGCCCCAATAATAATAGGAAAGCATCTGCCGGTGGGGATCCTCTTTTTGGGCGTAATAATCGACCGCCTGCCGGATAATGGAGTCGTTTGCCGGTTTCTCTTTGATTTTATCCATCGCCTGGGTGATCAATAGGTTCCACTCGGCACGTTGGGCGGTACTAAAAACGGCGATGGAATCCGCGTTTTTTAAGAGGGTATAAGCTTTCTGGGGCACACTATCCAGTGCGGCCTCGGCTTCCTGCAATAACCGGGTAGTGGCCGGATCCTCCCGACAGGAAGAAAAACAAAAACCACAATACACTAATAAACAGACGATTAGCAAAGATTGACATCTTTTGTATTTCATAAATTATATTTGCTTAAGGTTAAGACATTCTGCACTCGAATGTTCCGGTAGTTACAAAGAAAAACATTTTAATTGACGCCCCGGTATAAACCACAGCTATTTTTTCAGCACCACGAAGAACACGGAGAACACAACGTTTTTTAATTTTCCGCGATTATCCAGCAAATATATTAGAAACAAAAAAAGCGTTGTGCTCTTCGTGCTCGTGGTGGTTAATATTTGAATCGAGCACGAAGGTACGGGAAGTTTCACAAAGTCAGGCGAATAGGTTTTTGTTTCGGCAGGGGCATTCACTTGTTGATAATTATCAACAGATTTGTTGACAATTGTCAACAGATTTGTTGATAACTATCAACAAATCTGTTTATATTTGTCAACAAATAAATAATGGCAACTAAATAAAGAAGAGTATGGCAGTAAAAGTAAAAATTTACAACACACCCCGCCCGAACGACCGGGAAGGCGAAGCATTACAACACGCACGCGTTGTTTCGAAAGGCACATTGCGATTGGATGATATCTGTGAAGCATTGGTTCCGATGGGGCTGAACACGGCACAGATCAAAGGGATCTTAGACGGGCTGGTGCAGTACACCCGCAAATCCTTGCAGGAAGGGTATCATATCGAGTGGGAAGAACTGGGTACGTTCTCGTTGTCGGTTCGCAGCAAACAGATCATCAACGCCGCCAACAAACCGGCGACCGAGGTCACGATCGACGGAGTGAATTTCCGCGCCCATCCCGAATTGAAGAAAAAGATCCGCCAAACGACCAAGATCGAGGAATACCCTGAAGAAAGCCCGGCCGAATCTTCACAGGCACAACGCAAAGCCCGGATGCTCAAACAGCTGGAAAAGGACGGACATATCACGGGCATGGAATACACCCGGTTAAACAACTGCACCCGTTATACGGCACAAAAAGACCTGGATACATTCGTCGAAGAAAAAATCATCGCCTCCGTCGGAAAAGGTACACGGAAGATTTTTGTGGCGGTGGGGTAAAAACGAGTATTCTACTCCCATTTCAAACGTTGGCGAATACTTTTTTCGACATCCGGAAAACGATCAAAGGGTTCCACCCATGCTGGAAGGTCTTTATTTATCCACCCCATAACCTGAATTATCTCGCTATGGATTTCAGCTACACGGGTAAGATTCCAACAGATAGATTCATTATGAAATACTCGATTGCGAAAGCCTCGAAAAGTATTAAGCGGCGCCGAAATATTTTTTCGCCGCCGCTCGCTTTTTGGCATATAGGGAAATGCACGACGCAAGTGCTTCCAAAGCAACCGTTCATATTCACTATTAAACAATGAAACCCAAAAACCCAGTGTAAGTTCGGCTACAATTTTCGACGGAGTAACAGCTTCGCGCCTCCCGACAATTTGCTTTACAGCTTGTGAAATATATCGACTTAAGTTTTCCAGACCCGGTGTAGTGGAAAACATAATATACCAGTCCTCACGTCCTGCCATAGTTTCGAGTTCACGATTCAATGCATTTCGCAACGCTACTTCAAATACAGAGAGGCTAATATAAAAGGATTCGGCCAATTCCAGGTTACAACGATAATGTTTGATCGCTAAATCTTCATCCCGATGTATAAGAAAATACCGCTCCATTCTTTCATTGGAGAAAACTTTTTCGAAATATTGTTTGTTGTATGCCATAATATTGCTATATTTGCCATGCAGTCCCGGTAGTTCCTCTCCCAGATATCTTAGATGCTGGTGATGAATCCGGGTTTTTTTATGCCTTTTATCCTCATTCCATTAATATAGAAAAAATGATGTATAGTCAAGCCTCTTTGAACTATATTGAGTTGCTTTTTGCTTGGTGTAAAGATAATAAAAAGAGATTAGAGATTTAGCTATGAAGTTCATTAAAATTAGTCGTTTGGCGTGACTCGGCATAATCCATACAAGCACGGATTCTGCACTCGCTACTTCAAACGTTCATTAAAATTAGTCGTTTGGCGTGACTCGGCATAATCCATGCAAGCACGGATTCTGCACTCGCTACTTCAAACGTTCGTTTTTTGCCGGTTACTTCAAAAAACAAGTTATCTTTGCTGTCTGAAAAACACAAAAAGACAACAATGATGATAACGAATATTCCCGAACGGCTGTTTGCCCTTAGGCAGGCCATGAAAGAGAAAGAGATAGCGGCGTATATCGTGCCGAGTTCCGATCCGCACCTGAGCGAGTATCCTGCCGACCGGTGGAAATCGCGCGTTTGGATTTCAGGCTTTACCGGTTCGGCCGGCACGGTGGTGATTACAGCTGATAAAGCCGGCTTGTGGACCGACTCGCGTTATTTCCTGCAGGCGGAGATGCAACTGGCGGATACGGGTATTGAACTCTATAAGGCTTCGTTGCCGGAGACGCCGACAATCCTGGATTTCTTATGCGAAGAACTGACGAAAGGGCAGACCGTCGGATTCGACGGGGCGACCTATAGCGCTACCGACGGATTGAAGCTCGAGAAGCAACTGCAGCAAAAGGGGATCAAGCTTGAGACGGCTTACGACCTGATCAACCCGCTCTGGGAAGACCGTCCTTCGATCCCCACCCATCCGATCTTTGAGATGCCGGTGGAGCTCAGTGGTAAATCCGTGACCGACAAACTGAATGAGATCAACGACCAACTGCATAAAGCCGGAGCCGACTGCCTGATCTTAGGGGCGTTGGACGAGGTGGCCTGGACCTTTAATATCCGGGGCACCGACGTGACATACAACCCGGTGGCCGTGGCTTATGGTTTTGTATCCGAAAAAGAGAGCGTACTCTTTATCGATCCGAAGAAGGTAACGGCAGAGATCGCGGCGCACCTGAAAAACGAAGGCGTCACGTTGGCCGACTATACGAAGATCGGCGCTTACCTGGCGCAACTGCCTGCCGATTATACCGTCTGTCTCGACCCGGCACGGACGAACCTGGCGCTCTATCATGCCATCCCCAAGGAATGCCGCATTATCGAAGACATCACACCGGCAAACCACCTGAAGAGTATCAAGAACGAAACGGAGATCCAAGGGTTCCGCAACGTGATGGTGAAAGACGGGATCGCCATGACCCGGTTCTTTATCTGGCTGGAGCAGCAAATGGCGGCCGGCGAGCGGGTGACGGAACTCAGTGCGGCGGAAAAACTCACGGCGCTACGTGCCGAGCAGCCGCAATACCTGATGGATAGCTTCGGGGCGATCAGCAGTTACGGCGCACACGGTGCGATCGTGCATTATACGCCGACGCCGGAGAGCGACATTCCCTTATTGCCGGACAGCCTGTACCTCTTGGATTCCGGAGGACAATATATGGACGGCACGACCGATATCACCCGTACGATCGCTCTGGGCGAGCCGACGGAACAGATGCGCAAAGACTTCACCCGCACCTTGAAAGGCATGATCGGCATTGCCAAATGTAAGTTCCCGGCAGGCATTCGCGGTTGCCTGATCGATGTATTTGCCCGCAAGGCGCTTTGGGATGCCGGTATCCAGTACCTGCACGGCACCTGCCACGGCGTCGGTCACTGCCTCAACGTGCACGAAGGGCCGCAGAGCATCCGTATGGAAGAGAACCCCGTGATCCTGCGCGAAGGCATGGTAATGAGCGACGAGCCGGCCATGTACCGGACCGGCGAATACGGCATCCGCACGGAGAATATCATCCTGATCATCGAAGACAGCGAAACGCAATGGGGAAAATTCCTTACGTTCGAAACACTCACACTTTGTCCTATCGACACCCGCCTGGTGATTCCCGAGATGCTCTCGACACGCGAGCACGCCTGGCTCAACAAATACCACCAGATGGTGTACGACCGCCTCAGCCCCCACCTCAACGAAGAGGAAAAGGCTTGGCTTAGAGAAAAGACACGCGAAATTTGAGCGTTGCTCAAATTTCGCAATTACGAATTAAAAATTACGAATTACGAATTGAGGGGGGGGGGGAGTCCTCTATTCATAATTCTTTTAGTTCGTAATTCTCACTCATTCGTAATTCGTAATTTTTAATTCGTAATTGAAATTAATGGCTCTAATAAAATCAGTACGTGGCTTTACGCCCGTTATAGGAAAAGATACGTATCTGGCAGATAATGCCACGATCATCGGAGATGTGGAAATCGGCGAAGGATGCAGTATCTGGTTCGGCACGGTCTTGCGTGGCGATGTGAACTCGATCCGGATCGGCGATGGAGTGAATATTCAGGATGGTTCTGTGATCCATACCTTGTATGAGAAATCGGTAACGGAGATTGAAGATGATGTCTCGATCGGTCACAATGTGACGATCCACGGGGCGAAGATATGCAGTGGCGCGCTGGTTGGCATGGGTTCGGTGGTATTGGACCATGCGGTGATCGGCGAAGGAGCGATTATCGCTGCCGGCTCGGTGGTATTGAGCAAAACGATTGTTGAGCCCGGAAGCATCTATGCCGGTGTACCTGCTAAATTCGTTAAGAAAGTAGATCCCGAGCAATCGAAAGAGATCAATCAGAAGATTGCAAAGAATTATCATATGTATTCGTCGTGGTATAAAGAAGAGGAATGAAAAAAGCGGCTATTGGGATTATCGTTTTGATCTGTGCTGTCGGAGTATTCCTGGCATTGCCATCGAATGACTACCTGCGGAAGGCGCTGGTGCACCTGACCCCCAAGATCGATCAGTATCCGATCTTCGAGAACCGGGTGATCGAGGCTAGCGATCCGGAGCCCTGGCCGACGGCAGCGGCGTATAATCAATTGTCGCTGCCCGAGCACTACCGGGAAGCGTTCGAGAAATACGGTACGGTAGCCTTCGTGGTGATCAAAGACGGCCAATTGCTTTTCGAAGAATACTGGCAAGACTATTCCGCGCAATCCCATAGCAACTCCTTTTCGATGGCCAAAAGCATTGTAGCCTTAGCGATCGGCTGCGCGATCGACGACGGATATATCCGCGATGTCGACCAGCCCGTGAGCGATTTCTTTCCCGAATTTCCGGGATATGACGGAAAGCTATTGACCCTGCGTCACCTGTTGACCATGAGCGCCGGGGTAGATTTTCAAGAGGCCTACACCTCTCCTTTCTCGCCCACAACCCAGCTGTACTACGGGAACGATCTGCGGAAAGTCACTTTCCACATGAAAGAGATCGAAGCGCCCGGCGTATATTTCGTCTACCAGAGTGGCGTGACTCAACTACTGACTTTTATCGTCGAAAAAGCGACCGGCGAATCCATCAGCCACTACGTATCCCGCAAACTCTGGACGCCCATGCATGCCGAGGAGAACGCCTTGTGGAGTTTGGATAAAGCGGAGGGTATCGAAAAGGCCTATTGCTGCTTCAACAGTAACGCCCGCGACTTTGCCCGGTTCGGGCAGTTGATGTTGAACAAAGGCTCCTGGGACGGGAAGCGACTGGTTTCGGAAGCGTTTATGACAGAAGCCTTGACGCCCGATACAACCCTGATCTATAAGGATTACAACGAGACAAACCGCTGTTACGGTTTCCAGTTCTGGCACCTCACCTACGACGGTATGCCGGTCTCTTATATGCGCGGCATCCTGGGACAATACGTCTTGGCCATTCCGGAACACAACGCGGTCATCGTGCGCCTGGGTCACCGCAGGGCAGACGACCGGACGGCGCAACACTACCCCGCCGATATCGACACCTGGCTCAGTGCCGGACTCGCCCTTATCCAATCATCTCAATAAACATATATTACTCATGAACAGATTTTTCCTTTTATCAGCTATTACTCTCCTTCTTTTCACCGTATCCTGTAAAGAGAAACGGACGAAAGAACTCTGGTACGCCGAACGGCCACCGCTGAATGCGCCGACCTATGTCTGCCACCCCACACCCGGACCGATCACCCTCGACGGGAAACTCTCGCCGGAGGAATGGGATGCCATCCCCTGGACAACCGACTTTGTGGATATCGAAGGCGACGGCCAGCCCCTGCCCTACCACCAGACCCGTGTAAAGATGGCACACGATGAGCAAGGCATGTATTTCGCCGCCCGGCTGGAAGAGCCCCACGTATGGGGCACTGTCACCGAACACGATGCCGTGATCTACCACGACAACGACTTCGAAATCTTCCTCAATCCGGGTAACGATACGCATAACTACCTGGAATACGAGATCAACGCATTGGGCACGGAATGGGATCTCTTCCTTTCGAAACCCTACCGCGACAATCCGGTGGTATTGAACGACTGGGAATTTGCCGGTATGCGATCGGCCGTACATGTGGAAGGCACATTGAACGACCCGTCGGATACCGACCAATACTGGAGCCTCGAAGTGTTTATTCCCTGGAAGTCGCTTATGCAGGTGATCTCCCAAAAAGGGCAGCCGGCGGAAGGGCAACAGATGCGCGTCAATTTCTCGCGCGTGCAATGGCATACCGAGATACAAGACGGAAAATATGTCAAGATCCCCATGCCGGGAGAAGATAAGATACGGGAACACAACTGGGTATGGGCGCCTACGGGAGTGATCAATATCCACCTGCCCGAATACTGGGGATATGTGCAGTTCACCCACCAGGCGGCAGGCAATGGCGAAGTGGCTTTCCGGAACGATCCGGAGGAAGAGCTGAAAGGAAAACTCCGCCAACTCTATTACCGCCAGCGCGAATACCGGCAGGCGTATGACGAATACAGTGCTTCGCTGGCGAACCTGAAAGCGGAAGAGATATTCCCCACCGGGCAATTAAAGAAGTTGACCATCCATACGACCCCTTCTCTTTACGAAATCATCTACGCGATCGATAACTCCTCCTCCTGGCATATACGGCAGGATGGCCGGGTCTGGAAAGAGAAGAAAGATGAAAAAATAAAACTAAGATAAAAGAATGAAACAGTTTACCTTTATGCAATGGACAGTGATCCTTATCCTGTCGCTACTGACCGCTCTCGAACCTTTATGTATCGATATGTATCTGCCCGGATTTATCCAGATTGCCGAAGCCTTCTCTACTCCGATCGCCCGCGTACAGATTTCGCTGACCACCTTCCTGGGTGGGTTCGCGATCGGGCAATTAATCTGGGGTCCGCTGGCCGACCGGTTCGGTCGGAAAAAACCCATCCTGGCTTCTCTCCTGATCTTTATCCTGGCTTCGATCGCCTGCCTGTATGTGCGGACGATCGAACAATTGTGGGTGGTCCGCTTCATTCAAGCCCTTGGCGGATGCGGCGGTGTGGTGATCTCCCGGGCGGTGGTCACCGATTATTTCGACAAAGACAATACGCTCAAGATCTTCGCTCTGTTGGCCCTGATCATGGGCGTAGCGCCTATCGTCGCCCCGGCGATCGGCAATGCGGTATTAAACACCTTCCATTGGATCGGCTTGTTTCATGCCATGGTTGTATTGGGCATCGCCTTGTTTGTCCTGACCTTATTGGGTTTGCCGGAGACTTTCCGCGGAAGAGAAAAAGCAAAAGAAACAAACGTCTGGCAGAGTTACTGGCAGATATTGAAAGTCCGGAAATTCCTGGTCTACTCCACCCTGGCCGGCCTGGCAAACGGGGCGTTGATGATCTATGTGGCCAACGGACCGTTTCTGATCATGGACTATGGCGGGTTCTCGGGCAATGTGTTCAGCCTGGTGATCGGGATCAACGCGTTGGGACTGATGGTGGGATCGTATATCACGACGGTCTTGCAAAAGCAGATCCGGACGAATGTATTGGTTAAATATACTTTGGTATTCATGGGAGCAGTTAGCATCATCCTGTTTGCCGCCATGTATATGAACGCAGGCATTATCCCCATCCTGGCGATCCTGTTTTTCTATGTCTTCCCGATCGGGATCCTGTTTCCGACGACCACCGAATTGGCCATCACCCCGTTTATCCATAATAGCGGCACGGCATCCGCCCTCTTCGGATCCATCCAGTTGATGGTCGCTTTCATCTGTTCATTGGTATCCAATTACATCAGTAACGGGTCGATCCTGACCGTCGGATTATCCTTTGTACTTTGCTGCCTTTTTTCTTTCCTGGTCTTACTTCCTCCGATCCAATCGGAAGAGGAATTGGCCTGTAAGAAAGTACGGTCCTCCCGCTCATAAATTCAATTTCAAATCCGGTCTGGCAACAAATACTTTTTCCACAGGAAAAAGGAGGAATTGTTCGTGAAATCGCAATTGCGCTTTCACGAACGCCTGCTTTGTTTCATTTTTAGAGCATTTTCAGCGAAGCTCTTCTCTTTTTTGTTGCAAAAAAAGTGGAAAAAGCGGATGAATAGCACTAAAATACCGCCATCTCCACTTACATTTGGAATAAACGAAATGGGAAATAAATAGGTATAGGAAAAGTGTCTTTAAGTGCAGAAACGTGTCTTTTCTATGGTAAAATGGGATAATTTGATCTAACCCGAGCCCTATCAGTTGGAAAGGTTTACCGATAGTTGGTCGTGATGACTAAACTAAAGCTTAGACAAGGTGGTTTATACATCTGTCTGTATTGAACCTACTTTGGATTATGACTTTGTAGTGAATTGGAACTATGGCGCACACACTTTGTTTTACTTGTGCAAAAAAGAGGACGTCCGCGAGGATAGCCTCTTTTTGACTTTTATCCCCTTCCCTCACCTTCCATACGCCTTTATCAAGACACACGGATCAGGGGTCAGCCCGAACCGAAGGTCGCTTAGCGAAGCGTAAAGCAACTCTGTGGAATCTATTTGCATCGAAGGGAATCTGAAGGTCTTTTAGGTCTTTAAAGTCATTTAGGTCTTTAAAGTCATTAAGGTCTTTTAGGTTTTTTCACTGACCTAAAAGACTTTAAAGACCTAAAAGACGTCAAATACCCTCCAAACAAAGTTTTTCGTTTTTTTACTTACATCATACAGGATTTTATTTCAGCTCTGTATATCAATTATATAGCTATTTCTAACAGCGAGAAAAGCAGCAAAAACCCTGTAAGTAACTTTCCGACACCTGTTGGGGAGTCCCAATAGTGATTCGTTTAACATTGTTGGCTGTTCCGGCTGTATGATGGTAGTAAAAAAATGAAAAACTATGTGCGGAATGATTGGTTTACCATTGTTTGCCATTTCGATTTGTTGACATTCGCTATTTAACGACAAAAGCGGCCTCTTTCACTGAAAAGGCCGGCAGGGATTTGGAAATGTCCGGCAGCCTTTTGGAAAAGGCCGGCAGGGATTTTTAAAAGGCTGCCGGCTATTTACGGAAGGGATTTGATCTTCTCCAGCAATTCGGCATCGGAAGGGGTAAAGGTTTCAATGCCCATCCACTGCACCACACCCTGGCGGTCGACCAGGTAGATCCGGGGCACCATACTGTTGGCAAACTTCGCATAGACTGTGCGGTCGGGATCCAGGTATTTAGGAATCGTAAAAGCTGAGGCATTCCAGTAGGCATCGGTTTCGTCTTTGCCTTGCTTGCGGGCAATGGCGACCACCTGATAGTCGGGCTCGTCTTTCAACTGACGCCAGAGCTGCTCGATGCGTGGCAATTCCCGTTTGCAGTCGCCACAGGTCGTAACAAAAAACACCAGATAAGACTTCTTTCCTTTGAAATCCTCGTCGGTCAACGTTGTGCCCATCCCGTCTGTAACAGAGAAATCGGGCAAGACATCGCCCACCTCTACATAATTAATCACCTCATCGGGTGTATCTTCCGACTCTTCTTTCACGCAAGAGGCGAAGAAATAAAAAGAAGCAAATAGAGTGACAAGAGTTGCAATAGAGGTAAGTCGCATAATCGGGTCGTTTTATTGTTGTTAGGGAAGCAAAGATAGTGAAAGCCTCCCGAATAATTCCGTATTCTTTCTGAAATTTAACTTTATATTCCTTTCCATAAAGCATTTACTAAAAATAAAACAAACAGTTCTTGGTTTATTGCCAAAAGTTTCGTTCCTTTGCATCCGCTTTACGTAATCGCTGTCGGAAAAATGTAGTCCGATATATTGCGTTTCTAAAAACAACAATTAAAAAGCTATAAAACAATGGATTTAATTAAGATTGCCGAAGAAGCTTTTAGCACAGCGAAGGAGCTTCCCGCTTTCAAAAGTGGTGATACCGTAACCGTGGCTTACCGTATCAAAGAAGGAAACAAAGAACGTATCCAGCAGTACAGAGGCGTAGTGATCCGCATTTCTGGACATGGCGACAAAAAACGTTTCACCGTTCGCAAGATGTCGGAGAACGTAGGTGTAGAACGTATCTTCCCGATGGATTCACCGTTTATCGACAGCATTACCGTGAACAAGATTGGTAAAGTACGCCGCGCGAAACTGTATTATCTGCGTGCACTTACCGGTAAAAAAGCAAGAATCAAAGAAAAGAGATTCTAATCTCTTTCATCCCCATAAAAAGAGACTGTTCCATCCGGGAATGGTCTCTTTTTTTGTATATTGCGAAACTTTTACGGAATGGAATCTAAGAACGTTATGGACGGCATTAAAAATCTACTGATCGATTTTGGTGGGGTGATTATCAACCTGACGCGTAACCGGTGCATTGAAGCCTTTGCGCAGTTGGGCGTGGATGTTCATGAACAATTGGGAAGTATCTACCACCACAAAGACCTGTTTATGCATTTAGAGATTGGCGAACTATCGCCGGCTGCATTCCGTGACGGGATCCGCCAACGTTCCAACCGGATATTGACGGACAAAGAGATCGATGACGCCTGGATCGCGATGCTGGCTGATGTGCCGGACTATAAACTGGACTTATTATTACGCCTCAAAGAAGAATACAACACCTTCCTACTGAGCAATACCAACAGTATCCACTGGGAATGGGCCAAGCAAAACATTTTCAACTACAAAGGACATCGTGTCGATGATTTCTTCCACAAGATCTACCTTTCTTATGAATTACACCTGGAAAAGCCCAATCCGGAAATCTTCGAATACGTATTGAATGACGCCGGGATCTCACCACACGAAACCCTCTTTATCGACGATGCCGCAGTCAATTGCAAAGCCGCTGAAGCTTTAGGCATCCGCACCTATACTCCGGAACCCCGCGAAGACTGGTCGTTTCTTTTTGAACGTTGATTAATCGCTTGATCGATCTACAATAGAGGCAACTGCCGCATCGCCGGTTACGTTTACAGCCGTGCGCAGCATATCCAACGGGCGGTCGATGCCCAGAATAAGTGCCAGCCCTTCGGCGGGAACGCCTACGGAAGTGAGTACCATCGTCAGGATCACATAACTACCTCCCGGAATGGCCGGGGTACCGATAGACGAGAGGATCGTCATCGCCAACACGGTCAGGATCTGCGACAGCGTCAGATCGATACCAATCACCTGGGCGATAAACAATACGGCAATCGCCTGATAACAAGAAGTCCCGTCCATATTGATCGTCGTGCCGACCGGCAAAACAAACGACGCCGTTTCTTTCGATACTTTCAGTTCTTTCTCTACCGTCTCCATCGTTACCGGAAGGGTCGCGGCACTGCTGCTGGTGGTAAAGGCAAAGAGTTGCACGGGATACATCGCCCGAAGAAAGTTCTTCGCTTTCTTTTTGGAGAAGAAATGGATCAAAGCCGGATAAAACAAAAAGATCAACGCCAGGAGCGAGAGGGCTACCGTCAGGGCATACACGCCCAAAGCGCCGAACATACTGAGATCGCCCCCGAAGTCAATCACCAAGCCCGCCATCAGAGCCGTAACCCCAACGGGTGCTACGCGGATAATATAATCGACCATCTTCAGGATGATATCATTCAAGCCATCGACCAACACCAGGATCGGTTCGACTTTCTCCCGCGGCACCATCAAAGCGGCAATACCAAAGAAGACCGCAAAAAAGATCACCTGAAGCATCGCCGAGTTATTACTCAACGCATTAACGATATTATTAGGTACGATATCCTCCAGGAAGTTAAGCGGCCCCCGGTCGTGCGTCAATTCGGCCTCCAACGCTTTCTCGGCAGCCACCGTCTGATAATTCTCTTGCAAATGCGCCACCTGCTCACGGTTCACCAGTGTGCCGGGCTTCACAATCAAGCCTGCCGATAGCCCCAGAACGACGGCAACGGCTGTGGTTGCCAGATAAATCGCAATGGTCTTTCCTCCCAGGCGGGAGAACTTCTTGATATCATTCAATCCGGTGACACCTTTGATCAGGGACAAGAAAACCAAAGGCACAGCAATCAGTTGCAACAAACGGATAAAGACAGTTCCCCAGGGACGGATCCAGTCCTGAATAATTTGTTCCCCTTTCAGAGGAATCGCAACTAATCCGATCAGAATACCCAATAGCATCCCGGCCAGAATCTGCAGATAAAGGGGAAAAGTTCTTCGCTTTTTATGTTCTTTCATCTTTGACGTTTTGTTGCAAAGATAATTTTAATTCTTTTTTCATAAAAATAAAGATCAACCTCTTTCCTGTAGTCTTTTGTTTTTGTTTCTTTGTACGTTAATTCCAAGTTTTAGAAATACTTACTTTATTTACTATGAACGTTAAAAATGTATGGATTGTCGCTTTGTGCGCGACAGTAGTGTTATTATTTCATTCGAAGCAGGCTCAAGCAGCCGAAAATGATTTTGATCCGGTAGAATATGCAAACCCTTTGATGGGAACATTATCTTCCTTTGAATTATCCACAGGGAATACCTATCCGGCAATTGCCCGTCCCTGGGGTATGAACTTCTGGACACCGCAGACCGGTAAAATGGGTAACGGGTGGACTTACGTGTATACGGCCAATAAGATCCGTGGTTTCAAACAAACGCATCAACCGAGTCCGTGGATCAATGACTATGGTCAATTCTCTCTGATGCCGGTCGTCGGAACGCCGGAGTTCAACGAAGACAAACGCGCCAGTTGGTTCTCGCACAAAGGCGAGGTGGCTAAACCGTATTACTACAAGGTGTACCTGGCGGAACACGATGTGGTAACCGAGTTTACCCCGACCGAACGTGCCAACCTCTTTCGTTTCACCTTCCCGGAAAACGATAACTCTTACGTCGTAGTCGATGCTTTCAATCGCGGTTCCTACATCAAAGTGATTCCGGAACAGAACAAGATCATCGGTTATACGACCCGTAACAGCGGTGGCGTGCCGGAGAACTTCAAGAATTATTTTGTCGTTGAGTTCGACAAACCGTTCACCTACACGGCAACCTTTACCGATTCCACCTTGCATGTCGCTGCCCAAGAACAGAAGGCAGACCATACCGGCGCGGTGATTGGTTTCAAAACGAAAAAAGGCGAACAGGTGCATGCCCGCGTGGCCTCTTCTTTCATCAGTTTCGAGCAGGCGGAATTAAACCTGAAAGAGCTGGGCAATAAGAATTTCGAGACATTAATGGCCGAAGGAAAGAAAGCGTGGAACGACGTATTGGGCAAGATCGAAGTGGAAGGCGGAGACCTGGATCAGCTACGCACGTTCTATTCCTGCTTCTACCGCTCGGTACTTTTCCCACGGGGTCTGCATGAGATCGATATCAATGGCAATATCATGCATTATAGCCCGTACAATGGCCAGGTTTTACCCGGTTATATGTACACCGACACCGGCTTCTGGGATACTTTCCGTTGCTTGTTCCCCTTCCTGAACCTGATGTATCCGTCGGTGAACAAACAAATGCAGGAAGGCCTGATCAATACGTATAAAGAAAGTGGATTCTTCCCCGAATGGGCCAGTCCCGGACATCGCGGATGTATGGTGGGTAACAACTCGGCTTCCGTATTGGTCGACGCGTATATGAAAGGCGTGAAAGTGGATGATCTGGAAACCTTGTACGAAGGGCTGATCCACGGCACCGAGAACGTTCATCCGAAAGTCAGCTCTACCGGCCGGTTGGGACATGAATATTACAACAAACTGGGGTATGTGCCTTACGATGTAAAGATCAACGAGAATGCTGCCCGCACGCTGGAATACGCTTATGCCGACTGGTGTATTTATAAACTGGCAAAAGACTTGAAACGTCCGAAGAAAGAAATCGATCTGTTTGCTAAACGGGCAATGAACTACAAGAATCTCTTCGACAAAGAAAGCAGCCTGATGCGTGGCCGCAACGAAGACGGCAGCTTCCAGGCACCTTTCTCTCCATTGAAATGGGGCGATGCCTTTACCGAAGGCAATAGCTGGCATTACTCCTGGTCGGTATTCCATGATCCGCAGGGACTGATCGACCTGATGGGCGGTAAGAAACCGTTCGTTAATATGCTGGATTCCGTCTTTGCCGTTCCGCCCTTGTTCGACGACAGCTACTATGGCTTCCCGATCCATGAAATAACGGAGATGACGGTGATGAATATGGGTAACTACGCCCATGGCAACCAGCCGATCCAGCACATGATCTATATGTACGACTATGCCGGCGAACCCTGGAAAGCCCAATACTGGTTGCGCGAAGTGATGAACCGGATGTACACCCCACAGGCCGATGGCTATTGCGGCGACGAAGACAACGGACAGACTTCCGCCTGGTATGTATTCTCAGCGCTTGGTTTCTATCCCGTATGTCCGGGAACCGACCAGTATGTGATGGGCGCTCCGCTGTTCAAGAAAGCGACGATACATCTGGAAAACGGAAATACATTCGTGATCAACGCTCCCGAAAACAGCCAGAAGAATATCTATATCGAATCGATGCAACTCAACGGTACTGCCTATACAAAGAATTACCTGACCCATGGTGATATCTTTAAAGGCGGTACGGTGAATATCAAGATGGGCGCCCAGCCGAACAAACAACGCGGAACGCAGGCGGCCGATATGCCTTATTCATTCTCAGTCCACGAAAAGAGCGGAAAGTAATGAAAGCTTCTAAAATAAATATCCGGGTAATAGCAGGCTTCCTGCTATTATCCGGTTTTTTTGTCTCCCATGCGACAGAAAGAAAAGAACCGGTTGACTACGTGAATCCCTATATGGGCAATATCAGCCACCTGTTGGTCCCGACGTACCCGACGGTGCAACTGCCGAACGCGATGATGCGTATCTTCCCTTCCCGCGGAGATTTCACGGGAGATCGATTGAACGGATTGCCGTTGATGGTAACCAATCACCGGAGAGGCTCCGGTTTTCTGGTCAGCCCCTATCAGGGAGCGGAGACAGCCATGACACCTACCGTTTCGCATAGCTACGACCGCGAGAAGATCACCCCCTACTCCTACCAGGTGTATCTCGACGATGCGAATATTCAGATCGGCTTCGCCCCATCGGTGCAAAGCGCGATCTATAGTTTTCAGTTCGAGAACCGGGAAACGCCCTACCTCTTGTTTTGCAGCCGCAACGGCGAGATCCGGAGCGAAGGAAACAGGATCAGCGGATACCAGCAGATTGCCAACAACACCCGCCTATATATCTATGCCGAAACGGATCAGGTACCGGTTAAAAACGGGATCCTGAAAGAAGGCCAACCGGATTTCGATCAACCCGCGATGGAAGGCCGAAACGCAACGGCAGTCCTCTCGTTTCGGGAGGGTAGCGAACAGATCCGTATCCGCTACGGCGTATCCCTGATCAGTGTGGAGCAGGCGAAGAACAACCTCAACCGGGATATCCAGGGCTACCATCTGGATGTGGTCGCACAGAAAGGACGCGAAAGCTGGAACAAAGCCTTAAATAAAATCCGGATTGAAGGCGGTACGGAGGATGACAAAGCGGTTTTCTACACCTCGCTCTACCGCTGCTTCGAACGTCCGGTATGTATCAGTGAAGATGGACAGTATTTCAGTGCGTACGACGGTAAGGTCCACACCGACAACGGACGTCCTTTCTATACCGACGACTGGATCTGGGACACCTATCGGGCAACACATCCCCTGCGCGTATTGATCGACGGAGAAGTGCAAAGCGACATCATCCATTCCTACTTATTGATGGCCGAACAAAAAGGCACGAACTGGATGCCGACCTTTCCGGAAGTGACGGGCGATGCCCACTGTATGAACTCGAACCATGGCGTCTCGATGGTGATCGACGCCTACCGCAAGGGAGTCAGAGGGTTCGACCTGACAAAAGCCTACCAGGCCTGCCAGGACGCGATGGAAAAGAAATCGTTGATCCCGTGGGTGGAAGTTCCCGCCGGTGTGTTGGATGACTTCTACCGCGAGAAAGGTTATTTCCCCGCGTTGAAGCCGGGACAAAAAGAGACGGTCGCTAATGTGCATTCCTGGGAGAAACGCCAACCGATCGCCGTCACCCTGGGAACCGCCTACGATCAGTGGTGTCTCTCCCAAATCGCCCTCGAATTGGGGAAAGAAAAAGAAGCCGATTATTATCTCCATTGCTCCTACAACTACCGGAATGTGTTCCATCCCGAAACCGGATTCTTCCATCCAAAAGATGAAGAAGGACAATTCATCCCGGATCTGGATTATCGCTATTCGGGCGGTCTGGGCGCACGCGATTATTACGATGAGAACAACGGATACATCTATCGGTGGGACGTGCAGCACAATATCGGCGACCTGGTCGCCCTGATGGGAGGTGATGAAAAATTCTGCGCAGCTCTCGACCAAATGTTCAATGAGCCGCTGGGCAAATCGAAATGGGAATTCTACGCCACCCTACCCGATCATACCGGAAATGTCGGACAATTCTCCATGGCGAATGAGCCCAGTCTGCATATCCCCTACCTCTATAACTATGCCGGTCAACCGTGGAAGACACAGAAACGCATCCGCACGCTATTGGATCAATGGTTCCGCAACGACCTGATGGGTGTTCCCGGTGATGAAGACGGTGGAGGCATGTCGGCCTTTGTGGTATTCAGCCAGATGGGATTCTATCCGGTGACACCCGGTTCGCCGACTTACAATATCGGTTCGCCATTGTTTACGGGAGTAAAGATGGATCTGGGCAACGGCAAAACATTAGAGATCAAAGCCCACAACGCCTCTTCGGAGAATAAATACATTCAGTCCGCGCACCTGAACGGCCAACCGCTCAACCAGGCCTGGTTCAACCATGCCGACATCGCACAAGGCGGCCTGTTGGAATTCGAAATGGGCCCCGTAGCCAATAAATCCTGGGGAACGACCCTGCCCCCTCCTTCAGCGGCCCCTATCAACGAATAAGACGAATAAGCAATAGGTATTGCCGCACACAGATGATCAATCTTACCGACAGCTGTGTGCGGCATATTAGTTTGTCTTTTTCAATCTCCGATACACAATCACACCGCATAGATACTGCACGAATACAGCGAATGTATAATTCAGATATGCCCTACTCAGTATGACGGGGATTAAGCCAAACAACCATTGAACGACCCAGACAAGACCGACAAGAAAAGCCATGCAGAGTATAACCCCAAGAAAGGAAAGCCATTTATTGTCGACTTCGACAAATGGGAATGGGAGTGAAATGAGATATATCGCACACACCAGGAGAAGAAGGATCAACAGGGTGGTAGATGTTACGGTATGCCATAAGGGTGTTCTTTCCAGTGGCGGAAATATTTGATTAAGCCAATTCGGTTCCGCATCCTTGCTATTCATCGGAGGATTTTCTTCGCCTATTTTTATCGATTTATCAACTCCCGCAGGTTTATTCGAAGCACTAAAGAGTGATAAAGTCTTTTGAAAAACATTTTCCCGATGTATCGCTTCATAACCCATCTCATCCAAATAAATATACGTCAACGACGTTGAGTCGCTCATCGCTTTTGCTTCCTCTATTTTAGCAATATAGTCGACCTTCAGACCATTTGAATAGTAGTATAATAAACCATAATAATCATTGATCAAATAAGCCGACAAAATAAGAATCAACGGAATTACTATTTTGGGGACCAAAGAAATACTCTTGTTTGAGAAATATTGTACCACTCCACTTATTATATCCATCATATCATTTATCGCTTTATACTCGCCTTTTTACTTGTGTGGTAAATATACACATAATATCAATACGACATATTTAAAAGTATTTGTCAAATCCGCATAAAAAACCCGGAGCATCCTAAGGAGTCCGGGTAGTATTTACAGTATTGCAACTGCTTTACGTATTTGGTCAAGCTTCGCAGACAAGCGACTGTCTCGCCGTGCCGTTTGCATATTGTAGGCAGCTTGCATATTAATGGTTACACGATAGGCTTTACAATCTCAATCTTTAACCCTAGTGCATCTATGATCCGGCAAAACGTACTTATTCCGGGCTCAACAACCCCTTTTTCTACTTTAGAAATATAAGATTTATTCGTACCGATCCGTTCCGCAAGTTCCGTTTGAGTCATCTTCTCCTGCTTGCGTGCATCATGAATAATTTGACCCATACAATATGCATATGCTTCTCTTCGGAACTCTTCTCGTTCAGAGGTACCCACTTTGCCATACTGCTGATCCAGCCATGCATCTACATCGTAAATATCTTTACTTATTTCTTTTAGTTCCATAATATTCCTCTTTCAATTTTAACGCCTTATCAATTTCTGCTGTCGGGGTCTTCTGTGTTTTTTTCTGAAAGCCATTGAGTAGTGCTTATACGCTATTATGGTTCGCGCTTTCCCCATGACGCAAATATAGCAAAAGTTTTCATATCTGACAACTTTTCAGCAAAATCATATAAGGTACAGATCAAAGAAAAGCTGTTATGGTGCCTACCGTAATCCTCATAATGCTATTAATCTATGGCAGAGGGGAGGGGCATCCCAGAACATCAAAAGCCGCTTAAAAAGCGGCTTTTGATGGTGACCTGGGTGGGTGAAAATTCCGATGTAACCTTTACCCGGTTTCATTCAAAAGCGTGAAGCCTTTCCTCTAATGCTTCTTTGATGAAAGCATTAATAGAAATACCCGCTTTTTCCGCAAGCATAGCCACCCGGCTATGTATCTCGGATGAGATGCGCACATTTAGAGAGCCACTAAAGGCTTTTCTCGGTTTAATGCCTAACTCTTCACATCCTTCAATATAGCTGTCTATTCCTGCTTCAAAATCGGCTTTGAGTTCCGCAATATCTTTCCCCTCGTAGGTGATAGAATCTTTGCTCATACCAAGAACTTTACCGACCAGGCAATCATCTGTTTTGCTATATTCGACACTTCCAAAGTATCCTTTGTACTCCAAATTATCCATAGTAATTTCTCCTATTTATCTATAAAATCATTCAATACAAGCTTAACATAAACATCTTTCAAAGCCCCCTCTTTCATAATGCTACCGGGATGAGGTTTGTGCAAATCTATAATGGTCTTGCTTTCTGCGTTAATAAAACGGACACGAGAGCCGGACGTCTTACCTTTGTTGCTTTTCTCAAATCCAAACCCTTTCAAGAGCTTACATAATTCATCATAGGTGAAGTCTTTAGGTAAAGTCTTAAAGCGAGCTATCAACTTCTCTTTTGCTGTCATTGCTTAATTGTTTACGCAAATGTAACTATTTTTAGTTACGAACGCAAGGAAGCGGATATTTTTTCATTCTTTCCCTATCGGAAGGGTCGTCGCATCCCAGAACAACAAAAGCCGCTTAAAAAGCGGCTTCTGAGGGTGACCTGGGTGGGGCTCGAACCCACGACCCATTGATTAAGAGTCAATTGCTCTACCAGCTGAGCTACCAAGTCGTTGGGCATTCTTGCGATGCGGGTGCAAAGATAGGTTTTAAATTATTTTTCGACAAATATTTTTCTTCTTTTTTCCCGGTCTATAGGGATATTTTTAATCAGACGCGGAAATCACATTCAATCAAATTCAAAAATCTCAGAAGGGGTCGTGCGCTTTAAAGCGATGAGATTGACATCCTTGCCGACCCGTATGCCCTCCTGGAAGAGGCGGATATCTACTGTTTTGTAGGCCAGTTCCGGATGGTTATTGTCTTTGCTGAGGTGGCAGAGCCAGATGTTTTTCAGTCCCGTGTGATAGTGGGTAGCCAGAAATTCGGCGGCTTCCTTATTGCTCAGATGGCCGGTCGGACTGGCGACACGCTCTTTCAGGAAGAGTGGATAAGAGCCGAAACGCAACATCTCTTCATCGTAGTTGGCCTCGATAATCAGATGGTTGGCCTGGCAGATATATTTACTGACCGTATCGGTGATATGGCCCACATCCGTAGCAAAAGTGAAACGGTGGTTGCCGTATTCGATATAGTAGCCGACATTGTCCGTACTGTCGTGAGGCACTTCAAAGGCTGTGATATTAAAATCTTTGATCTGAAACGGGGTTTCTTTGTGAATGATCCGGCGCGAACCGTAGAGCGTTTCTTCGACATAACGGCTTTTATCGATCCCGTTATGCACACTTTCAGTGGTATATACCGGGATATTGAATTTCTCGCCCAAACAGCCTACCGTCTTAATGTGATCGGCATGATCGTGCGTGATCAATACGGCGATGATTTGGGAAAAATCTATATTGTAATCTTTCAACACTTTTTTGATGGTACGTATACCAATACCGGCATCGATCAGGATACCGTATTCGGCTGTTCCCAGATAATAACAGTTTCCACTGCTTCCACTTGCCAAACTAACAAATCTTAGTTTCATCTTTTCATCTTTTCTTTTTACAGGCGAGCATTCTCCGGTACGGTGATCTCGCCAATAAGTGAATAGTTCATGTGTTCCTTCACTTCTTCAGCACTCATTCCATGTCCGAAAAGGAACATCAGTTTGGTCACCGCACTTTCCGTCGTACTGTCGTAACCACTGATAACACCTATTTCCAATAGTTTATGCCCGGTTTCATAGCGTTGCATTTCAACTGCTCCGGCAATACATTGGGTAACATTAACAATCACAAGACCTTTATCGATCGCCTCTTTCAGCATATCCAGAAACCATTCTTCGCAGGGTGCGTTCCCGCTTCCGTACGTCTCCATCACCACCCCTTTCAGTCCGGGTATATTCAGGATGCTCTCGATCACTTGCGGAGACATTCCCGGGAACAATTTAAGGATCGCAATATTCCGGTCGAGCGAATAATGCGGATTCAGGGGTTTATCGGAGATCGGATGAAAGATCTGGGGCAGGTCGTATTTGATATGGATGCCAACATGCGCCAGCGGCGGATAGTTGTACGAACGAAAAGCATTGAAATTATCGGCACTCACCTTATTGGTACGGTTACCTCGGAGCAGATTATTTTCGAAAAAGATACAGACTTCCGGCACAAGCGGATGCCCGTTTTCTTTCGCGGCGGCAATCTCGATAGCGGTAATCAGGTTTTCCTTTCCATCGGTTCGCAAGATCCCGATAGGCAATTGGGAACCGGTAAGGATAACCGGTTTGCCTAAGTTTTCCAGCATAAAGCTCAAAGCGGATGCCGTGAAAGACATCGTATCCGTCCCGTGTAGAATCACAAACCCATCGTATTGCTGGTAATTGCCGGCAATGATCCGAACCAGCTTCTGCCAGTTCTCGGGACCCATTTCCGAGGAGTCGATCGGAGGTTCGAATTGAATACTGGAGACTGCATATCCCATCTTTTTCAATTCCGGCACATTGTCTTTGAGATGTTGAAAATTGAGTGGTTCCAAAACCCCATTTTCAGGGTTTTCCATCATACCGATAGTACCGCCGGTGTAGATCAATAAAATAGAGGCATTTTCGTGCTGATTGTTCTCGTGTACAGTCATAGCGTACAAAATTAATAAATAATTCTATTCATCACCTTTCAATACAGGGACACTTATGTGATATTTCACGGCGATAAGCCGGGCTGCCAGGACCGTGACAGCGGTAACCAATTGGGTCACAAGGATCGACACCGAAAGTTTCATACAGATGTAATAAACGAAACCTCCCAGTACGCACGTCAGGGCATAGATATCTTTCCGGAAAATCAGCGGGACTTCATTGATCAGGATATCCCGAATCATTCCCCCGAAAGAACCGGTAACCATACCCATAACGATAGCTACCCATATTGGAAAACCGAAATTCAAAGTCTTGTCAATACCAGAAACCACAAAAAGTCCCAAACCAATGGCGTCAAAGATAAAAAAGGTGTTATTTAGTTTAATGACGTATTTACGGAATGCAATAACAAATAAAAGGGCAAAAGCGGAAACAATCAGATAAGCCGGTTCTTCCATCCAGAAAGGCGTGGCATTTAACAAGATATCACGGACTGTTCCGCCGCCTATAGCCGTTACCACTCCCACCACATAAGCGCCAAACCAATCAAATTGTTTGGCGGAAGCCAGTCTGATACCACTAATTGCAAAGGCAAAAGTACCGGCATAGTTGCAGAAGGTGATAAAATCTATCATTTTGTTTTTGCTGCAAAAATACGTAATCACTTTGAGATAATATCATTTTCCGTAAGAATACCTAAGATTAATTTAAACTAAACGAATATCCCCTGCGTTATTATAAGTAGGTTTGCACAGCAAGCGGATGATTTACAGAAGTTGAATTCATTATCAGGCAAAAGATGAAAAAGGTTTTAATAGGTATTTTAGGGCTATGTTGTGCCCTGTCGGCATGGGGCCAGTATATTCCACAATCCGTTCCGCGACAGTATGTGAGCGATTCGACCCGCATACTACCCTATCGTCCCTGGCGTGCCGGGGTCGAGACCTTCGGGGTCAATGCGGTCGTATGGGGCTTCGACCGGTATATCGCCAACGAGCCCTGGGCACGGATCAACAAACACACGATCAAAGACAATTTTCGGACCGGCCCGATCTGGGATACGGATAAGTTCACCACCAACCTGATCTCCCACCCCTATCATGGCTCCTTATATTTCAACGCAGCAAGAAGCAACGGCATGAACTTCTGGCAGTCGATTCCCTATACGGCGGGCGGCAGCCTGATGTGGGAATTCTTTATGGAGGCAGAGCCGCCTTCGATCAACGATATGCTCGCTACCTCGTTTGGCGGCGTGGCATTGGGCGAGGTCACCTTTCGCATTTCCGACTTATTCTTGGACGACCGGACAACGGGCGCCGAACGGGTAGCCCGTGAGTTATTGGCTGCCGTATTCTCGCCTATGCGGGCGATCAACCGCCTGTTGGACGGCGACAGTTGGCGTTACCGCCCGAATAAAGGGCGTTCGTTTCCTTCCGTCCCGGTAAACTTCATCGTGAACGTAGGCCCGCGTTTCCTTGCCGAGCAGGAAGATTCCAAATACGGCACGACCAGCATGAACCTCACGTTCCGCCTGGACTACGGTAATCCTTTCGACGACGACTTCTATAAACCCTACGAATGGTTTCAGTTCCGCGCCGGGCTCGACCTGTTCTCTTCGCAGCCGGTGATCACCCAGGTCAGCGCCATCGGTGCGTTATGGGGCAAGCCGGTATGGAACAAAGGCAACCGGACGATCTCCGCCGGGGTATTCCAGCATTTCGATTATTACGATTCGGAGCTGCGTTCGAACAGCACGCACACCGTGCCGCCCTATCGCATCTCGGAGGCGGCCGCAGTCGGCGGAGGCGTATTATACAATAAAAAATCGTCGCCGGGCGATCCGGTGGATATCC
Organism: Parabacteroides sp. PF5-6; assembly: GCF_029504695.1. Taxonomy (GTDB): domain Bacteria; phylum Bacteroidota; class Bacteroidia; order Bacteroidales; family Tannerellaceae; genus QVMG01. The sequence continues at coordinate 216,915 of NZ_JAQFIN010000005.1, read as the reverse complement.
ATAGCGAGATCTACATAAACGGCATTGCCCTGGGTACCAGCATCTCCGATTACCTGCAACTCGAAGAGCGCGATTACAACCTGGGAAGCGGATACAGCGTGAAAGCCTTTACGGGACTGACCTACAAGAAACGGTGGAATTTCCTGTTAAGCCTCGAAAACTATCACATCTTCACCTGGAAAGGATACGATCCGGATCTGGACTTCAGCACGGTCAACCTCGAGCGCTTGAATGTGCAGGGTGAGAAAAGCAATGCCCGGTTGACGATCTTCACCTCGCAACTGGCCTATTACTCCAGTAAGCGATGGAATATTGTATTCTCCAACCGGCACTTCTCCCGCCATACGCGGTATAAGTATTTCGATAATGTGCAGACAGCAACCTACGACGTGATGCTGAGCGTGGGTTATCGCATTTAGTTGTTGCGTTCCAGTTCGCGCAGGTTCTCCATCTTCTTGCGCTGCATAAACTCATAGATGCCTTCCAGGTGTTCGGTCACTTTCTTATTACCGAACTCATAGACCTTGGTCACCAGTCCGTCCAGGAAGTCACGGTCGTGGGATACAACGATCAGTGTGCCGTCGAAATCGATCAACGCCTGCTTCAGGATATCTTTCGTTTTCATATCCAGGTGATTGGTCGGCTCATCGAGGATCAACAGGTTGACCGGTTCGAGCAGTAAGCGGATCATCGCCAGGCGGGTACGCTCGCCGCCCGACAATACTTTCACCTTTTTCGTCGAATTCTCGCCGCCAAACATAAAGGCGCCCAACAGGTCTTTGATCTTATTGCGGATCTCTCCTTTGGCCACATCGTCGATCGTCTGGAACACCGTCAGGTTTTCGTCCAACAGCGAAGCTTGGTTTTGCGCGAAATAACCGATCATCACATTATGTCCCAATGTCAGCGTGCCGTCGTGTTCAATCTCTTTCATGATACACTTCACCAGCGTCGACTTCCCTTCCCCGTTCTTGCCCACAAAAGCGATCCGGTCGCCCCTTTCGATGGTCAGGTTGGCATTCTGAAAGACCAGGTGTTCGCCATAACTTTTCGATACATTCTCCAGCGCGACCGGATAAGAGCCCGAACGGGGCGAAGGCGGGAACTTCAACCGCAAGGCCGAGGTATCCTCTTCGTCGACCTCCAGGATATCCAATTTCTCCAGCATCTTCACCCGGCTTTGCACCTGTAGGGTTTTGGAATACGTGCCTTTGAAACGTTCAATAAACTCACGCGTTTCCGCGATCATCTTCTGCTGTTCGTCGTACGCCTTCTGCTGTTGCTCACGTCGTTCTTTCCGCAGTTGCAGGTACGCGCTGTAGTTCACTTTATAATCATAGATCCGGCCCATGGTCACTTCGATGGTGCGCGTGGTGATCCGGTCGACAAAAGCCCGGTCGTGGCTGATCACCACCACCGCCTGCCCGTTGTCGATCAGGAAATCTTCTAGCCATTGGATCGATTCGATATCCAGGTGGTTCGTCGGCTCATCCAATAATAAGACATCGGGTTTCTTCAGCAACAACTTGGCCAGTTCGATGCGCATACGCCATCCACCACTGAACTCACTGGTCTGCCGCGTAAAGTCAGCCCGCTTGAAACCCAAGCCCAATAAGGTCTTTTCGATATCGGCATCGTAATTGATCTCTTCGATCGAATAGAATTTCTCGCTCAGCGTAGAAACCCGTTCGATCAGTTCGTAATAACTCTCCGAATCATAGTCTGTCCGGATCTCCAACTCTTTATTGATCGCATTGATCTCCGCTTCCATCGCGTGCAGATGGGCAAACGTCTGGGCTGTTTCTTCAAACACAGTCCGTCCGTCTTCCGTCATCAGATGCTGCGGCAGATAGGCAATCACCGTATCTTTCGGGGCGGACACTTTTCCCCGGGTCGGTTCCCTGACTCCGGCCAGGATCTTGAGCAAAGTCGATTTACCGGCGCCATTTTTCCCCATCAGGGCGATCCGGTCCTTTTCATTAATAACAAAAGATATATCTGAAAACAATGCACTCCCGCCAAATTCTACTGTAAGTCCGTCGATTGATATCATAATTGCTTTTTTAAGGCTGCAAAGATAGGCATACTTTTTCTTTGAATAAAACAAACAAAATCCCATTCTAATTGTTTTCTTTTATACAGAGTAAATTATACAATAGTTATGCGCCCAGAAAACAAAAAGAAGATTAAAGTATTACCGAATGGTCCGTATGCAGTCAGCGGGGATATCCCGTTGAATCAATTGCGTTATGTCTCCGATCAGAAAGGAGCTTCTACCGAATACAAGCTGATTCAGCAGTACAAGACAAGCGAAACCTATCACCTGTGTCGATGCGGACGCACCAATAATCATCCGTTTTGCGACGGCTCGCACCTCGCCGGAATCCCCTTCGACGGAACAGAGACCGCTTCACGGGCCACCTACAAAGAGATGGCTGAAGTGTTGGAAGGCAAACAAATCGATTTATTGGACGCCGAAGATCTATGTGCCGTAGCCCGCTTTTGCGACACCTACGGAACCACCTGGGAACTGGTCGAAAACAGTACCGATCCGGCTGCAATCGATATCATCAAAAAACAATGTGCCGACTGCCCGAGCGGACGCCTGACGCCCGTCACGAAAGCAGGCGAGATCATAGATCCCGAACTGCCGCAGGAAATCAGCCTATTGGAAGATATGCCGGCGGAAGCCCACGGCCCGATCTGGGTGAAAGGCGGTATTCCCATTGAAGATGCGGAAGGCAACCGGTATCCGGTCCGAAACCGGGTGACCCTCTGTCGCTGCGGAAAATCAAAAAACAAGCCTTTCTGTGATGCTAATCACATGCAAAACCAAGGCGAACTGGAATAAACACCCCTTATATTTCACTTATTTACAAGTTCTTATAATACGCGCTAAAAACCGGGAAAAATCGCCCGGTTTTTTTTGTTCCCGGACGATAGTCCCAGAGGATTTATCCGGGTGGATTTTTTTCGTCCACCTAATTCGTATAAATGTCCACCTTTCCATAAAGTGTTGCTTATACATTTGCTCCCGAAAGCACAAGTAACATTAAAGGAAATATCATGAACAAACGAAGAGGATTCTTGTATGGAATGCTATGCCTGGCCATAGCATCCTTTGTCTCCGCTCAGGAAAAAGCGGAAGTGATCATCAATGCAGATTTAGGTACACAAACGATCAGTCGTCACATCTACGGCCATTTCTCCGAGCATTTGGGACGCTCGATCTACGGTGGTTTATGGGTGGGCGAAGACTCGTCGATCCCCAACACCAACGGGGTGCGCAACGATGTCATCAAAGCATTGAAACAAATAAAAATCCCGAATCTGCGGTGGCCCGGCGGCTGCTTTGCCGACGAATACCATTGGATGGACGGGATAGGTCCGCGCAGTGAACGCCCCAAAATGATCAATACGCATTGGGGTGGCGTAGTCGAAGACAATAGCTTTGGCACCCATGAGTTCCTGAATCTTTGCGAATTACTGGAGACCGAGCCGTATATCTGTGGCAATATGGGCAGCGGAACCGTAGAAGAGATGTCGAAATGGGTGGAATACATCACTTTCGACGGCGAAAGCCCAATGGCCAACCTGCGACGGGAGAACGGACGGGAGAAACCGTGGCAAGTAAAGTTCTGGGGCGTAGGCAATGAGAACTGGGGATGCGGCGGAAATATGAGCCCGGCCGGTTATGCCGAAAACTATCGCCGTTACGCCACCTATTGCCGCAACTATGGCGACAATCGCCTGTTTAAGATTGCCGGAGGACCGAACGTGGACGATTATCGCTGGACGGAAACACTGATGAAAAATATCCCCCGGGGCATGATGAACGGACTCTCCTTACATTATTATACGTTTGCCGACAGCTGGACCAACAAAGGCAATGCCACCGGTTTTGACGACAATGAATACTTCCGCACGTTGGAGAACGCGGTTCACATGGACGAACTCCTCACCCGCCATTCGGCCATTATGGATCAATACGACCCGGAGAAACGCGTCGAGCTGGTTGTCGACGAATGGGGAGCCTGGTACAATGTGGAACCCGGAACGAATCCCGGATTCCTTTATCAGCAAAACACCCTCCGGGATGCGATCCTGGCCGGACTAACCCTGAATATATTCCATAGCCATGCCGACCGCGTGAAGATTGCCAATATCGCACAGATGGTGAACGTTCTGCAGGCCATCATCCTGACGGAAGGCGAGCAAATGGTATTGACACCGACCTACCACGTTTTTGATATGTATAAAGTGCATCAGGATGCAGTTCTGCTTCCGGCGGATGTGCGTTGCGGCACGTATGACCGGCTCGAACGCAGCCTGCCGGCAATCAGCGTGACGGCTTCCAAAGATAAAGACGGGGCAATACATCTTTCATTTGTCAATATCGACCCGGCAAATGATATCGAAATCACCTGCCCGGTACGCGGCGCCGGCAACAATAAGATCACGAGTAGCCAGATCATCACCGGCGAAAATGTACGCACCTACAATACGTTTGCTCAACCCGAAAAGGTAAAACTGGCTGCCTTCAAAGGCGCTTCTTACAAGAACGGGGAACTGCGTTTCAAATTACCCGCCAAATCATTGGTAACGATCGAACTGAAATAATACAGGGATTTATGAAACAACAAGTTATCACGGCAGCGTTGTGTTTAACCGGCCTGAGCGTCCTGTTCACGTCCTGCCAGACGGAGCGTGAAGCCATCGTACCGGAAGCCCGGTCCAATCCCTGGGCCGACGATTACACGGCTGTTTCCGCCATGACCGATTACAAACAATGGGGGCCTTATAATGTGCACGATCCGGCTTGCCTGAAAGTGGACGATACCTTTTATGTGTATTCAACCGATGCCATCTACCGGGAAGACAAAGAGGAAGCGGCGGCTGCGGGCGTACCCCTGGGGTATATTCAGGTGCGCAAATCGAAAGATCTGGTCAACTGGGAATTCCACGGATGGGCATTCCCCAAGATCCCGGCCGAAGCCATACAACACGTCCGCTCGCATGCCGACGGCAAAGGAGCAACCAATATCTGGGCGCCTTACGTGGTCAAATACAAAGACAAGTATCGCTTGTATTATTGCGTGTCGGCATTTGCCCAGTCGGTCTCTTACCTCGGGCTGGCCGAAGCGGATTCGCCCGAAGGTCCCTGGGATTTAAAAGGCTGTGTAGTCAAGACAGACACCACCTCAGTCATGAATGCCATCGATCCGAGCATTGCCGTTACCGAAACAGGGGAACACTGGATGGTTTACGGCTCGTACTTCGGCGGTTTGTTTGCATTGCAACTGGATCCTGAAACCGGGCTGGCATTGAAAGAGGGCGACCAGGGCCACCTGATTGCCCGCCGGGCCAACGGCAAGAAAGACAATATCGAGGCGCCGGAGATCATCTACAATCCGGAATTCGGAAAGTATTTTCTATTCGTATCCTACGATCCATTGATGACTACCTACAATGTGCGCGTCGGGCGTTCGGACTCGCCTGCCGGTCCGTTCTACGATATCAACGGAAATGATATGCGCGAGGAGAAGAACGATTTTCCGGTTCTGACCCACCCCTACCGCTTTGCCGGTCATCCGGGCTGGGCAGGCGTAGCCCATTGCGGGGTGATCAACGATAACGGGCGCTTTTTCATGATGCACCAGGGACGGTTGAGCCCAGGCAATCAGATGATGGATTTGCATGTCCGTGAAATGTTCTGGACGAAAGACGGCTGGCCGGTAGTTTCGCCGCAGCGCTATGCCGGTATCCCGGCGATGGAACTGATCGCCGCCGACTTCGTGGGCGACTGGGAGATCATCCTGATCCGCGACAGCAAATACGAAAGAAACCTGGCTGCCGGACAAATCCTCTGGGGAGAAGGCGAATTGCAGGCCGACGAAGTCAATGTATCCATTCCGTACACCTTCACCGCCGATGGGAAGATTGTCGGCGAACAATCCGGAAGCTGGTGTTACGACAAATGCAAAAACACACTCACCCTCGAATTGGGCAAAGAAAAGATCACCGGCCTGATCCCACACCTGGGGCAGGATTGGGAAAACCAACAAAAAACAATCCTTTTCACCGGACTGGAAAGCCACGGTTTCTCGGTCTGGGGTAAACGTGTAAAATAAGACGATCAACTTGTAATATGAGAGATTAACACATTCAATTTAATGCGTATGAAAAAGAAAAGATTTCTGAGATGGCCGGTCTTACTGCTGGCATTCGTTGCCGCCTGTATGCAGTTGGCAGCTCAGAACAAAATGGTGAATGGCGTTGTAACCGATCCCAACGGCGATCCGCTGATCGGTGTAAACGTAGTGGTGAAAGAATCACCTACAATAGGTACAATCACGAATATAGACGGTGAATTCAGCCTGGATGTAGGAGATGGTAAGGTACTGGTATTTTCATATATCGGCTATCTGACACAGGAAGTTTCCCTTAGTGGACGCAATACATTGCAAGTCCAGCTCAAAGAAGACAGCGAGACATTGGAAGAAGTAGTCGTTGTGGGTTTCGGTACCCAGAAGAAAAGCTCACTGACCGGAGCCATCAGCAACGTACGATCGGAAGAACTGGTACGCACCACCACTTCCACCACCGCCGGAGCCCTGGTCGGTAAGGTGGCCGGTATCACGGCGCGTCAGACCGACGGACGCCCGGGAGGAAGTGCCCGGATACAGATTCGTAACATGGGTACTCCGCTCTATGTGATCGATGGGATCCAGGCAGAAGAGCAACAGTTCAACAACCTGGACATCAACAATATCGAGAACATCTCCGTCTTGAAAGACGCTTCGGCTTCTATCTATGGTTTGCGTGCGGCCAATGGGGTCGTATTGGTGACCACCAAAGCCGGACGCCGGGAAGAAAGGAACCAGATCAGCGCCACCGGTTATTATGGAATCCAGAACTTTATGCGCTATCCGGAAGTGGCGAACGCTGCCGAATTCTATGAAGGACGCATGCAAGCCGACCTGAACCAGTATGGTTCGACTTCCCGTAATATGGAGGAACTAAACCTCTGGAAACAAGGACAGGGCGACTACAAGAATATGGACTGGCAGAAGTTTATCACCAATGAAAACGCACCGATCATGTACGGTAACATCAGTGCCAGCGGAGGTTCGGAGAAGATCAATTATTATTTCGCCTTGGCGCATACCAATCAGGAATCCATGATCAACGGTTTCAACTTCAAACGAACCAATATCCAGAGTAATGTGGAAGCAAATATCACGAACAACCTGAAAGTAGGTACCCGCATTAACGGCCGCCTGGAAGAGCGTCACAATGTAGGGGTTCCCGGTCTCGACGACTATTGGCAACCGTATTACGCCATGTTCCAGAACTGGCCGACCCAGCAGGCGTATGCCAACGGCAATCCCGACTATGTGAACAATACGCGTAATAACGGAACCGGAGCCGCGATCTTCGATAAAGACATTACGGGTTATACCGACGATATCTGGAAAGCGATGTCGGCGAATGTCTTTGCCGAGTACAGCTTTCCTATTCCCGGTCTGAAAGGAACGGTGATGTACGATTACAATATCCAGTACCGTACGGATGAGGAGTTCGAATACACCTACAATGTGTACACCTACGACAAAGAAAACGATGTGTACAATATAACCGGAGGGAATCAGAACCCCTGGCGTCGGCGCGTGAAAGACGAACGCATCAAACAAACTTTCCAGGCACGCCTGAACTACGATCATACCTTCAATGAAAACCATCATGTGGTCGGATTATTAGGGATGGAAACGATCGAAGAGAAAAGAGATTATCTGCTCTACAATATCATGCCGACCAACAACTATATTCCGCTGACGAATAACCATAGCGATTTGACGGGTATCGAGACTGTGATGACAGAAAGCGCCCGCGCCGGTTTTCTCTTCCGTGGTTCTTATGATTACGCCAGTAAATATTTCGCAGAGTTCAGCGGACGCTACGATGGATCTTACCTGTATAAATCGGGCAGCCGTTGGGGTTTCTTCCCTTCTGCGTCTGTGGGTTGGAGACTGTCGGAAGAATCGTTTATGGAAGGGCTGAAAGATAAAATCTCTCTCTCCAACTTTAAAATCCGCGCATCCTGGGGACAGATGGGAGAAGATATCATCAATTATATCGACGACCTGAATAACATCCGTGATCACGGCATGCCCAACTATATCGTTGCTCCCTATTCTTATTTAGACGGATATAGCTATGGAAACGGAAGTGCGGTATTGAACGGCACGACCACCACAGGTGTCAGCTATCGTGGCCTGCCCATCACTTCTTTATCCTGGATCAAAGCGACCCTATTCAATGTGGGGGTTGATTTCGGGTTCTTAGACAATCGCCTGAACGGTACGTTCGATGTGTTCCAACGGAAACGCACCGGACTGCCGGCATCCCGCTACGACGTGTTGATCCCCGAAGAAGTAGGATTCACCCTGCCACAGGAAAACCTGAACTCCGACTATCATCAGGGGGTTGAATTAGCGCTGAACTGGCGCGACCAGGTACAGGATTTCCGCTACGATATCGGCTTCAATGTCACCTTGGCTCGTAAGAAAGACGGGGATTCCTACAAACCTCGCTTCGGTTCGAGCTGGAATGAATACCGGAACTCGATCGAGAACCGTTGGGCAAACGTCAACTGGGGATACCAGGTGACCGGCCGTTTTCAGAGCTACGAAGAGATCCAGGCATATCCGGTGGATAACGACGGACAAGGAAACTCCACCATGTTACCGGGTGACCTGATCTTCAAGGATGTCAATGGCGACGGAGTGATCAACGAACTCGACGAACGCCCGATCGGTTACGGACTGGGCCAATTGCCTTATCTGAACTTCGGTTTGAACACCTCTTTTGCCTGGAAGGATTTTGATTTGAAGATGGACTTCTCGGCTGCCATGGGACAATCATACCACATGTGTTGGGAGGTAGCCTATCCGTTCCAGGGTGATGGCAACTCCACACGCTATCTGCTGACCGATTCCTGGCATCGCGCAGATCCGACCGATCCCAACAGCGACTGGATCTCGGGCTATTTCCCGGCCACCCGCTATGCCGGAGCGAATACCAGCTTCAATCGTTATTCTGATTTCTGGATGCATAATACCTACTACATCAAACTGCGTACGCTGGAGTTAGGCTATACGATTCCACAGCATATCTCCCGGAAATTCTTAGTCGACCGCTTGCGCTTCTATGTCAATGCATACAACCTGTTCAGCATCGATAATATGTCGAAGTTCCAGCTCGATCCGGAGATCTCGTCTAATAGCGCATTGGTTACTCCTAACCTACGCACCGTAAGTTTTGGTTTCAATCTTAATTTTTAATCTGAGTACATCATGAAAAAGAATCTTATATATCTATTATCCATTCTGTTGAGCGGCCAACTGATCGGTTGCGACAGTTTCCTGGATCGTACGCCAACCGACTTCCTGACCGACGAGCAGGTGTGGAACGACAATTCCATGATCCTTGGCGTATTGGCGAATTTATATGACAATGTGCCAATGAACGGCTCCCTGCAGGACGACGTAAACTTTTCATTGATCGACGACGTGATGTGGTGCGGATTGATGAATACCGACGTGGAGACGGCTCGTAACCAGATGGTGGCTTACGCCTACGATTTCCTCCGTTATTATGATTATGGTTATATCTATAAGATAAACCAGAGTATTGAAAAGCTGGCGAAGTCGACTTTGAGTGAAGATAATATTGTTGTTTTCGAAAGCGAATTCCGATTCCTGCGCGCCTATGTCTATTTCGAACTGGCTCGCCGTATGGGAGGAGTGCCTATTGTGACGGAAACACAGAGTTATACTTCGGGAATGGATATTACCCAATTACAGGTTGCCCGTTCTTCAGAGGCTGAGGTCTATGACTTTGTGTACAGCGAATGTATGGCGATCAAAGAATATCTGGCGGCAAACAATGGGATAACCAACGTCTCTCGTGCCAATAAATATGCCGCATTGGCATTGGCAAGCCGGGCGATGTTGTATGCCGGATCGATTTCAAAGTATAACGCATCGATGGCAAACCCCATCTCTTCGCCGTTGCAATCGGGTGTAGTCGGTATGAGCGGCACATCCCCCAACGGATATTACGAGAAAGCATTGTCGGCCGCCGAAGAGATCATCAACGACGGCGTCTTCCAACTCCATGCAACCGCTTCATCGGATGATTTCTACCATGCGGTTTGTTCGAAAGACAATAACCGGGAAGTGATCTGGAGCAAAGACTATTCTTCCGGTAAGTTCCATACATTCTCTTTTGCCAATATCGCCTGGTCGATGAATGAAGACAATGACAATGGCTCCGACCTCTGCCCCACCCTGGGATTGGTCGAATCGTATCTGCCATTGAATGGCGGTTCGGGAAGATTAGCCGATAAAGATGCGAATGGGAATTATATCGCGTATGAGAATATTTCCGATATTTTCGCCGGACGCGATTACCGTCTGCAAGGCACCTGCCTGTTGCCGGGGCAAACATTCAAAGGAGCAAAACTCGATGTCCTGGCGGGCGTTGCGATCTATCAGTCCAATGGTTCGTATCTGTTGATCGAAGGATCGGAAGCCAACAGCTCCTACGTTCCGGCAGAAGACCATCCGAATGCCGATGGCGGACCTTTTGTCGGAAAAGACGGTCCCCTGTCGCGCGCGACCTATACGAATACCGGTTTCAACCTGCGTAAATTCGTAGACGAAGCAGCCGGTTCTTCCGCTCGCGGACAAGGTTCGTATATCTGGTGGGTGTATTTCCGGATGGGCGAAGTGTATCTGAATGCAGCCGAGGCAGCGATGGAACTGGGACAAACGGAGAAAGCCCTGCGTTATGCCAATGCGATCCGCGAACGCGCCGGTTTCGGTGCCAATTCCTGGAGCGAAGCCGATCTGACCATCGACAATCTCTTGCGCGAACGCCGTTGCGAATTGGTGATCGAAGATCATCGTTTCTGGGACATGAAACGCCTGCGCAAAGCGCACCAGCAATGGAATGGTATCCAGTCGGAAAACACGATGCTGTATGCCCTCTATCCTTTCCGCGTGATCGGTGGACCGGACAATGGCAAGTATATCTTCGACCGCCATGTGGCTTACCGCTTCCGCGCGCCACGTAACTTCCGCATCGGGAATTATTATTCTTCATTCAGTACGGATGCCTTGAATAAGAATCCGAAACTGGTACAAAATCCCAACTTCTAAAAATATAACACAGTATGAAAAATATAAAATTATTCCTCTTGCTGTTCCTCCCGTTCGTTTTCACCGGTTGTGAATACGACAATTTCGACGAACCGGAAGCCACGATCTCCGGAAAGGTCGTGTATGAAGGACAGACCATTTATGTGAAGAACAACCAGGTCACTTTCCGCCTGTACGAACCGGGCTGGGAACTGTCGGCCAGTACGTATATGAATGTGCAGGTCGCACAAGACGGTACATTCAATGCCAGTGTCTATTCCGGCAAAAGCTATCGGTTGATCCGCCAGGACAATATCGGTCCGTGGGTAAACCCGACTGCTTCGGATACGATCTTTATCGATAAGTGCAAGAAGAAAGAAGTGGTTGAAATGCAGGTTACGCCTTATTATCTGCTCACGAACACGAACATCTCCAACAGCGGAAGAATCGTATCCGGGAGCTGCTCCGTTCGGGAAGTTGCGGGAGGACGTAAGATCGAGTATGTCGGACTGTATGCCGGACGCAATATCATTGTGGACAACGCATATAATTTCGGTTCGGCAACGACTGCAGCCGTAGCCGGCGACCAGGTATTGCTCCAGGTCGACCTGAGCGGACTGGCAGTCAACTCCACGGCAAACTCATTCCCTTCAACCGGCGTGTTCTATGCCCGCTTGGGATTGAAGATCGAAGGAATCGATGCGATGATCTATACGGAGCCCGTCAGATTGAGTAACTGATCCACCTTAACAGTTCAATTATAAAGACAAAAGCTCTCTTTATCTCCGTATAACAGAGAGCTTTTTTACGTCTATTCGCAGGCTCCCCATTCTTCTTTTTTAAAACATTGCACTTTCGTCGGTAAAAGCCCAATGTTTTGTTCGCAAAAGTGCAATGTTTTATTCACAAAAGTGCAATGTTTTGTCGAGCCTTATAAACGGTGTTTCTGTATTTAGTATATATTTGCTATTAATTAAATACTATTATGTATGCGCCATCAACTGAAAAGATACTTATCATGTAAGGTCATATTCCTTTTGTTTCTATTATTATCGTTTCTCGACGTTAATGCCCAAATCCGTCCGGAGGCCTACAATTTCAACTACCTGACGACGGACCAGGGATTGTCGCAGAATATGGTGGACTATATATACAAAGATAGTCGCGGTTTTATGTGGTTTGCAACCTGGAACGGGCTCAACCGCTATGATGGATATCAATTCGATCACTACACCACCCAGTCGGAGCCCAATGCGATCAACAGTTTATTCGTGCACGTTCTATTGGAAGACCGCTACAACTATTTATGGGTCGGGACCGAAGAGGGGATAAACCGGATCAATATCTATACCGGGGATGTTGAAGACAGCGAGACGTATCCGTTTGCCGGCCATCCGGTCTTTAAAGATCCGGTCTATTCGTTTCTGGAAGATCAGGCGGGACGGATATGGATCGGTTCGACCGGCGGGCTAACCTTGATCCGGTTGAACCAGACAGGAGAGATTGCTTCGATCGACATACCGCAAAACAATATCGGAAACGATGTTACCGCTTTGTGGGAAGACCGAAGCGGACAAATCTGGGTCGGCTACCGGTCGGGCTTAGTACGGATCGTAGAGACAACCGATAAAAATGAATTCCGGTTGGCGAAAGCTCCCGGAACACTGGCCGATGCGCATATCGGCGAAGTCTTCGCGATAAAAGATGATGAAGACTATACCTGGATCGGCACGTACGCCGAATTGATTCGTTATCACAAAGCAACGGCAACCCATACCCACTATCTTCATGACCCGAATGATCCGAACTCGATCATCCAGAACTGCGTCAAGGACCTATTCATCACTAAAAACGGCGACTTACTGATCGCTACGCTTCTCGGATTATGCAGTTATGACCGCCAGACGGGTCACTTTTTCCCGGTCGCACAAGAAACCGGTGCAAATACTACCTTGAACAATAATTTCATCAACTGCCTCTATCAGGACGACTACGGCACCGTCTGGATCGGCACGGAAAAAGGAGGAGTCAATAAGATGATTCCCAAGCAGGTCATGTTTACCCAAATCAATCACCGGCCTTCCGATCCGGGTTCGCTTTCCGTAGGGGCTGCAAACTCCATCTACGAAGACTCACGCGGGACATTATGGATTGGGACCGTGGAAGGCGGGCTCAACAAGCAGGACAAACAATCCGGACATTTTACACATTTCCGGAACGACAGATACGACGCCCATTCCCTTTCCCATAATACGGTCAGCTACATTACCGAAGGCGGTGGTTACCTGTGGATCGGCACCTGGGGGCAGTCGCTCAACCGTATGTCCCTGAACCGGGAAGGGCATTTCGACCGGGCCGAAGACCTATTGGATGAAGGAGCTTTTATCTCTCCCCTCGTCTCCTGGATTATCTACGACGAAGTATTGGAGGCGCTTTGGATCGGGTCGCATGTCGGTTTGGAGTTTTATGATATCAGGAAACGCAAAACCACTCCTGTTTTGCAGGATATGGAGTATGGGAAAAGGATCAAAGAAGTATTCGGCTTATGCCTCGACAACAAACGGCACCTGTGGGTCGGCACCGGGTTTGGACTCTATTGCCTGGATTTGAATGCGTCGGACATCGCGAACGGCATAGTTGAAGCGGAGCGATACAATATCCTTCCGGCCGGTGCCAAAGGTTCGGTAAACGAAAAGATCAATTGCATCTTCGAAACAAAAAACGGAGAGATCTGGGTCGGCACCTACGGATACGGATTAGCGCACATGGAATACGACGCAGACGGCAAACCTTTCTTCCAATTGTATAATACCGACTTCGGTTTATCGAATAATGTCATCTATGGCATTCAGGAAGATGACGAAGGCAATCTCTGGATCAGTTCGGATTCCGGCTTATCCTGCTTCTCTCCCGTGAAAAAGAAATCCATGAATTTTTATGCTTCCGATGGCTTCTCCACCAATCAGTTCTACTGGGTGGCCTCCTGCAGGCGCCGCAGTGGTGAAATATTTTTCGGGAATCTGAACGGCGTCGTTTCTTTTCATCCCCAAGTGACCGAAAACAACCAAAACGAAGGGAAGGTAAGCATAGTCAAAGCGACCTTGTACAACCAGAAGGTCAGCCCGGATATCCTGAAAGAAGGATGGCGGCTTCGGGAAAAAGACAAATCGTTCGGGCTGGAATTCTCTGCCTTATCGTATATCGCTCCCGAGAAAATCCGCTACGCCTACATATTGGATGGCTTTAGCCAGGAATGGACCGAAGTGGATGCCAACCGCCGCTTTGCCAATTACACCAATCTGCCGGCCGGTAAATATATCTTCAAAGTCAAATGTACCCGTCCCGACGGCGAATGGTCGGAGCATATTGCCGAATTGCCGATCCGGGTCATTCCGCCTTTCTACAAAGAGAAATGGTTTATGTTCTGTTGTTTTGCCTTTATCGTGTTACTGGTCTATTTCTTCAGCGGCAAGAGAATGCGGGACCTGCAAAAGCAAAAGATACGGCTGGAAAAGAATGTGGCGGAACGGACAGAGAAGATTGAGCGACAGAAAGAACGTCTCGCGGCTCAGGCCAGCGATCTGGAAAAGACACTGCATCAATTGATGGTGCACCAGGAAGAGATTTCGGAACAGAACAAACAGCTATTGGAACAGAACGATAAGATAACCCGCCAGAAAGAGCAATTGGAGGTATTGAGTAAACAATTGAATCAGGCGACACAAGACAAGATTAACTTCTTCACCAATATCGGCCATGAATTCAAAACCCCCATAACCCTCATCCAGGGACCGATCGAGCAGGCGCTCAAACTGAGCCAGAATCCGAAAGTGGTCGATCAACTGAACCTCGTACACCGGAACTCCAAATACCTCTTATCGCTGGTCAATCAATTGATGGACTTCCGCAAAGCAGAGGAAGGGGCATTGAAAATAAATAAAAAGCCCGGCAACCTGGAAGAGTTCGCTACTACCATTCTCCAACCTTTCCAGGTGGCCATTAAACCCCGGCAAATCACCCTGAAAGAATTCTACCGGATACAACCCCGGATCCTCAACTTCGATCCGGAGATGCTGCAACGCCTGTTGAGCAATCTGCTTTCCAATGCGGGAAAATTCACGCCCGACGGGGGCAAGATCACGACCTATATCACGACAGTATCCCGGAATCCGGAAGAAGGCAACTGGCTTTATATTTCCGTAAACGATACGGGTATCGGTATTCCCGAGAAATATAAAGAAAAGATCTTCGAGCGTTTCTTCCAGGCAGATAATAAAATGATCTATCCGATGCAGGGACAGAGCGGTACAGGCATAGGACTATCGTTATGCAAACAAATTGTCGAGATCTTTAACGGACGGATATGGGTCGAAGACAATCCGGGTGGCGGCACTTCGTTCCGCGTCTTATTGCCGATCTTGCCGGAGGATCTGACCGCAGATACGGCAGAAGCCTATCAGATGCCGGAAATGGATTATGCGGAAGAGACATACGAAGAATATGAAGATACGACAGGAGGAACAAAACCCCGATTGTTGATCGTGGAAGACAATGTGGATATGCGTATCTATATCCGCTCGATTCTGGAAGAGAAGTTCGATATACTGGAAGCGCCACACGGGGAGTCCGGACTGCAGAAAGCATTGAAGTTCTTACCCGACTTTATCATTTCCGACGTGATGATGCCGGTCATGGACGGATTGGAATTCTGTAAAAAGATAAAGAATAACTTTTCCACTTCACATATTCCGGTATTGCTCCTGACAGCAAAAAGTTCGACTCCGGTGCGAATAGAAGGATATAAAGTCGGAGCCGACGGATATATCGCCAAGCCGTTTGATGCCGATCTTTTAATCGCCCGGATTGAAAATATAATGGAATTACGTCACCGGCTGCATAATGATTTCAGTAATAATATGGATGTAAAAAGACTGGAAATGGAAGAACGCTCGCCGGATAAAGTATTCCTGGAAAACTTAATGAATGTTTTAAAGAATAATTATCAGCATACGGATTTCGACGTTTCCATGTTAATGACCGAGATGAATATGAGCAAAAGTCTGTTACACTCCAAATTACAATCGCTCACCGGGCAATCAGCGGTAAAGATCATTCGCTCCTACCGCTTGAATAAAGCAAAAGAGTTATTGGAAATCGGCGAAGGCTTGACGATGAATATTTCCGAAATAGCCTATGAAGTAGGATTCAATGATCCGAAGTATTTTACACGCTGTTTTACCAAATTTTTCGGAATAGCTCCGAGTCAATTCAATAAAAAATAATTTTTCTTTGATTATCATGAACATTTTCAATCCTACCTTGTTATTAAGATATAGTGTTTTTCATGGTATTAGAATTAGGTTTAATTAGGTAAGTCCGTCTTGTTCGTGAGAATGGGGCGGTTTTTTTTATGGCTTATACCGTGAAAGAGACAGTATTTCCTGCGCATTATGGCTTTGCATCAACTGCTCCGGCGTACTCTTCGTTTCTTTCATATAGTGTTCCACAATCTGCCAACCGACAAAAGCCCCAATATTTCCCGGCATCTCGTCCGTAAAGAAAGGAGAAGGCTGCTCTTCGAAATACTGATTGGTCACGATATGGTCGGGGGTATACAGGTGTTTGCGTTCAATTATCGTTTGCCAGATCACCCCTTCGTTTTGCTTTACCAACTGCATTTGCTCTTCGGTATAGCCCATCAATTGTTCGGCAGCATGTTCCGGACAAGCCCGGCTCACGAGGTATTTTATTTTCCCGGCATAGATCATGCGTTCCAGCAAGACATTCTCTTTTCCGGCGAAAGCATATTCGCTCATCAGCCAGCCCGTCAGGTAATCGGGCACGACCGACCGCGGTTGCATCTTTATGCGTTGGTAGTCGTAAAAGAATTCTTCGTACAATGGATAGTCGACACCCAGGTATTTATCGATAGAGAGCGACAAGGTATTCTCGCCCGTCAAGATATTCTGGTTTAAACCGGACACATGCATATACACACGCGGCGGTTGCATCGCCGGGAAACACGCCTGCAGATAAGCGAAGCCATCGCCCAGTCCCTGTTCAACGGCTTCGATCTGATCGAAACGCGCGACCGATTCTTTATAGAGCGCCAGCAACGCCGGATTGGAATAATAAGCGGATAGCTTCTCGAAGAAGCCGGGTGCATCGACCGACTTCATATTCAATATACCTTTCCCGATCAGATCGAGCATCACCGGATAATCACGTACGAGCGCCTCTTGCAGGCTCGCATCCGGATTCTCGATATACTCCAACAGGCGCTGATCGAACCGATCCACAGACAGGGGTTCCGCCGAAGGACGGGCATATGCACTACATCCGGTGAAGGAGAAAAACAGAAGAAAAGTAAATAAGATTCGAATGTTCATATCCGTAATTCCTTTGAAGGGTTATTATTTCTTTATCAACACAGTGATACGCAGTCCGAGATCGAAAAAGACCATCTTCGCATTCACATTCTGCGCGATATGTTGCTCGGCTTTGGCCAGCTCTTCCATCAGGTCGAACACATTGCGTTCGTTCACAAACGGGGCAAAGTTAACGGCAAAACCGGCTTCTTCTTTATTCATATAATTGAGTTCGGCCGACTGGAAGCGGTAAACGAAGTTCTCCCGGATCAGATGCTGGCAGTAGGCAAAGAAATTCTTCTGCCGCTCGCGCCCGATCGCCGCCATCGTATCGGCCATCGCCCGCATACCTTTCACATTACGCGCCCAGGAATTACGCATCATCGTTTTGAACTGTTCGAGGAAAAACTCATTCTCTTCCCCCATGCTGATGGCTTCCATCGCTTTCATATAGTTGCCCGCCGCCAGATGGGCAATGCGCTTGGCATCCTTTTCCACCAGATGATATTGCCGGATAAGCGCTTCACGAACGGCGTCTTCTTTGATCGGACGCACATTGATGCGTTGGGCCCGCGACTGGATCGTTCCAATGATCAGGTCGGGTGCTTCCGAAACCATCAGGATAATCGTATTCGTCGGCGGCTCTTCGATCACTTTCAACAGTTTATTGGCGCAGGTCTGATGCAGCTTTTCCGGCAACCATACCAATAAGACCCGGTAATCCGCTTCATAGATTTTCAGCGTCAGCTTCCGGATAATCTCATCGCTTTCTTTGGAGTAAATAATCGCCTGTGAGTTTCCCGCGTCCATATATTCCAGCCATTGATCGATGGAGAAATAAGGTCGGCCCTGAAGAAAACCACGCCATTCGGTCAGGTAGTCATCACAGACTTCCTTTTTTTTATCTTTTTTCGAAACAATCGGAAATACAAAGTGCAGGTCGGGATGTGCCAGCTCATCATATTTCAGACAGGAAGGACATCGGCCACAGGCATCCGTATCCGACCGTTGCCGGCAATTCAGGTAACGGGCATAGGCCACGGCAAGCGCAAAAGCCCCCGCTCCCCCCTGTTCTGTAAACAATTGTGCATGAGGAACGATCCCCAACTTAGCGGATTGAATCAAACGCCCCTTCACCTCTTCCTGACCAATAATATCTCTGAAATACATCTGTTTTTTCTTTACGAACAAATCGTCTTATCTTCGATTTATGAAAGCAAAGGTACAATAATTTTCAGTTCTTCAATCACTAATCATTCGCCGCTTTCCTTATCATACGCTTGGAGGTTTTATTCTTCGCCTTATTTTCTGTATCCTATCGGATTACGTGGCTTAGACAATTGCTTTTGGCGAGTACTCAACTCGGAAAGAGCAATATAAATATCCTCAAACTCTTTCCGGGTATCTTCCGATAGATCATTGATAGCTACTAATGTTTCTTCGCTGATTTCTTCCAATAACTCCACACGTGTTATCAACTCTGATAGTTCATCTTTTTCTTTGGCAACTGTCAATACATTGCGAATAGCTACAAAGGCACGCATAATAGAGATATTGACATCAATAGCTATATTCGAACTGAGGATGCTACTGAGCATAGACACTCCCAACTCAGTAAAGACATAAGGTAATTTACGGCTTCCGCCCCAACTTGAAGTCGCAATTTGCGACTTCAAGTTATCCCATTCTTCTTTTGTGATTTGAAACATGAAATCAGGAGGAAAACGTCTTATATTACGCTTAACTTGCTCATTCAATCGTTTGGTTAAGACCCCATACATTGCTGCCAGATCAAAATCGAGCATTACTCTCAAACCGCGGATCTCATAAATTTTGGATTGGATTAATATCAATTCCATAGTTTAGTTTTTTTTAATCTGCACAAGATAATAATTCTAAACGAAAAAACAAAGCCATTCGGTCAGATAGTCAGCCGCGCGAACTGATAGGAGTATTTCTTATAATTGCCGGGAGTATTTACTTGTTGATAACCGTCAACACATTTGTTGACAATTGTCAACAGATCTGTTGATAACTATCAACAAATCTGTTGATAATTATCAACAAATAAATACTCCTTACAATATGCTCGCATACAGGTGTTTACATTTTGAAGAATTGTTTACCTTTGTACGGGCGAAAAAAGCATGAAAAAATACTGGAAAATACTAAAGAAATACCGGGCAAGTTTATGGCTTAGCCCGTTCCTTGTATTTATAGGGGTGGTGGGTGAGACGATCCAGCCTTATTTCATGGCCCGTATTGTGGACGATGGGGTGATGCAGAATGATCTGTCGGTGATTACACGGACCGGGATCCTGATGATCGCCGTTTCGATCCTGGGTTTGACGGCCAGCGTGATCAATATCTATGTGTCTTCCCGCACCTCTATCGGCTTTGGTACCGACCTGCGCAGCAGCCTCTTCCGTAAGATTCAGCAACTGGCCTTTCCCGATATCGACTATTTCAGTTCCGCTTCGCTGATCACCCGCCTGACCAATGATGTGACCCGTATCCAGCAGGTCATTATGATGTCTATGCGCATTATGCTGCGCGCGCCGATGATGCTGGTGATGGCTATCTTTTTCATTATCCATATCAATACGGACCTGGCGTTGATCCTGACCGCCTCGGTGCCTCTACTGGCCATCAGTGTGTACCTGATCCTGCGCAAAGGGTTTCCGTTCTTCCTGATCGTGCAACAGAAGATCGACGCGTTGAATGGTGTGGTACGCGAGAACCTGATCAATATCCGTGTCGTGAAATCCTTTGTACGCGAGGACTTCGAGACCGAGAAGTTCGTGCGCAATAGCGAGGATCTGCGCGATATGGTGATCAAGGCGTCCAATATCATTGTCGCCATGTTTCCGATGATGCAGTTGATCATGAATCTCTCGATCCTGGCGATCCTCTGGTTTGGCGGGGTGAAGGTGATGTCGGGTCAGCTACTGGTGGGCGAATTGATCTCATTCGTCAACTACCTGATGCAGGTATTGATGGGCTTGATGATGCTTTCGATGGTGATTATGACCTATGCGCGGGCGTCGGCTTCCTCCAAACGCATTGTCGAGGTATTGGATAAAGAGCCGTCATTGAGCGATACGCCGGAAGGTCAACAGGGCCATCATGCGATCCGCGAGGGAAGGGTCAGCTTCCGCAACGTCAGTTTCCGGTACACCGGAGGAGAGACGGATGTGCTTCGCCAGATCGATTTCGACGTGCAGCCGGGTGAAACCATTGCGGTTGTCGGCATGACCGGATCGGGCAAAAGTTCGATGTTGCAACTGATCCCGCGCCTGTATGATGTGACCGGAGGCCAGGTACTGATCGACGGGCGCAACGTAAAAGACTATGCGCTCGATGAACTGCATCACAAGGTCGGAGTCGTCTTGCAGAAAAATGAGCTCTTCACCGGCACGATCGGTGAGAACCTGCGCTGGGGCAATGCCAACGCTACGGCAGAAGAGGTAGAAGAAGCCGCCCGGGCAGCCGAAGCCCACGATTTCATCGCGTCATTCCCCGACGGATACGACACCGTCCTGGGACGTGGCGGCGTGAATATTTCCGGTGGCCAGAAGCAAAGGCTCTGCATCGCGCGGGCTTTATTGCGCAAACCGAAAGTATTGATTCTCGACGACAGTACGAGTGCGGTCGATAGTGAGACCGAATTGAAGATCCGTTCCAACCTGAACCGCCTGTTGAAAGATACAACCTTGTTTATCATCACACAGCGGATTCACACCATGCAGTCGGCCGACCGGGTGATCGTGCTCGAAGACGGCGAGATCGACGCCATAGGCAGACCGGAAGAGTTGATGCTTAGTTCAACGATCTATCAGGAAATCTATAACTCACAAAGAAATACATAGAAATAGGTCTTTTAAGTCTTTTAGGTCATTTACGACCTAAAGGACCTAAAAGACCTAAAAGACTTAAAATCCTAAAAATGGCACACAGCAAACACAAACAAGCCGACAAGCCCCGGGAAAGCAAAAAAACGCTATTCCGCATGGCTTCCTATCTGCGTGCCGACAAGAAGATATTATTCTTTATCGCCGTATTGCTTGTGATCGAAGCCGTTTGCAGCCTGACCGGTTCGTATATGTTGCGTCCGGTGATCAACGACTATATCATGCCCGGCAATATCCCCGGCCTCATCCGGATCCTGTTGGTCTTGGGTGGCATTTACATCGTGGGCGTAGCCGCCACCTGGATACAATACCGCCTGTTGAATGTGATCGGCCAGCAAACCGTCACCCGCATCCGTGCCGAACTGTTCGCGAAGATGGAACATCTGCCGTTGAAGTATTTCGACACCCACCAGCATGGCGACCTGATGAGCCGCTATACAAACGACATCGACCGGATCAGCGACGCCCTGACCGACAGCCTGGCGGAGATCATGACCAGCGTATTGATGCTCACGGGTATATTCGTGATGATGCTTTACATCAGCCCATTACTCACCCTGGTATCCCTGATCACGATCCCCCTGATGGTATTCTTTGCCCGTTTTATCGTCGGGAAAAGCCGCAAATACTTCACGGCGCAACAAGCCGCATTGGGCGATATCAACGGCTATACCGAAGAAATGATCAGCGGGCAAAAGGTCATCAAACTCTTCGGGCACGAAGAAAAGGTCGAAGCCGACTTCGAAGCCTTCAACCAGGATCTGAACCGCAAATCGCAGAAGGCGCAATTCTATTCCGGCCTGATGATGCCGGTGATGCAGAACCTCAATACCTTGAACTTTGTGATCATCACCATCGCCGGCGGATTACTGGCGCTTTTCCGCGGATTCGACGTGGGAGGCCTGGCCGCTTTCCTGCAATATTCCCGTCAGTTCGGCCGTCCCATCAACCAGTTGGCCAGCCTTTACAACAGTATACAGTCTGCCCTTGCCGGAGCCGAGCGTATCTTCCAGGTGATCGACGAAGAACCCGAGCCGGTGGATGCACCCGATGCCATTGCCCTGAATGAAGTGAAAGGAGAAGTCTGCATGCAGGAGATTGTCTTCGGATACGATGCGGATCAAACCGTATTGAAAGGCATATCCCTACACGCCCGTCCCGGATGTAAGATCGCCCTGGTGGGAGCTACGGGTGCCGGAAAAACTACGATCATGAACCTCCTGCCCCGCTTCTATGATATCCGTTCGGGAGAGATCAGTATTGATAGTTATCCGATCACTCGCATCAAACGGCAAAATCTCCGGGAACGGATGGCGATCGTCTTGCAAGACACCCACCTGTTCACCGGCACCGTGCGGGAGAATATCCGTTTCGGCCGCCTCAACGCCACCGATGAAGAAGTCGTGGCAGCAGCCAAACTGACCGCCGCCCATTCCTTTATCCGCCGCCTGCCGCGCGGATACGACACCATGCTCGAGAATGACGGCGCCAACCTCAGCCAGGGACAACGCCAGTTATTGAATATCGCCCGTGCCGCCGTAGCCGATCCTTCGATCCTATTGCTCGACGAAGCCACCAGCAATATCGACACCCGCAGCGAGATCCTCATCCAGCGCGGCCTCGACCAACTGATGGAAGGCCGTACCAGCCTGATCATCGCCCACCGCCTCTCGACAATCCGCAACGCCCACCTGATCCTCGTACTCGAAAACGGCGAGATCATCGAACAAGGCAACCACGAAGAACTCCTGGCCCAACAAGGGAAATATTATAAGCTTTATCAGGAACAGTTTAAGTAGATACAAAAAACATCTACCCATACAAGATATAACCCTATTTTTATTAACTTTGTCCTATCTCAATAAATAAACGACCAGCTATGGCAAATCATCTAAATAATCCTCCTCACGAAACACCGGAAAAGGTCAATGAGCCACAAGCTGCGTATGGCCTGAAAGCAGATCGCCCCCCTATGACAACTCCCCCCTGCCAATACACTTTAGAAGAATTGAATGCACGTTTGGACCAAGCCGAAAAAGATGTAAACAACGGGAGGCATTACAGTACCGAAGAAGTTCGTAAAATGTATCCGAAATGGAAACTCAAGTAAGATGGACAGGAACAGCATTGTCTGATCTGGACGAGATTTACGAGTTTTATGCTACTGAAAGTACCACCATTGCGGAGATGATGGTGAACAGGCTATATTTCGCAGACCGTCCGTTAAGGACTATGCCTTATGCTGGTGCGATAGAACCCCTTCTGGTCAATCGGGAAAAGAGCTATCGCTCACTTGTCGTTGAAAAACATTTCAAGCTTATTTACTATATCGAAAAAGGGACTCTCTTCATTACTTCCGTTTGGGATACGCGCAGAGATCCAGATTATTTATCTCACAAAGTATATCCGCCATGCAAATCACCGGACTCCTAACAAAAATGCACGCTGAGATGGGTTCTCCCATTCAGTATTGCCTAAACTTTAAGGAAGAAACCCTTTCGGTCAATCAACTATTGGGAAAGAAACTAACGATCGAATTTTCTCATTACCAATGCCTGGCATGCGAGCGGGAGAAAGAGATCTTTGCGATGGGATACTGCAAGAATTGCTATTTCACCTCGCCCTATGCCGGCGCATGGATTGTCAGACCGGAACTATCGACCGCCCACCTGGGCAAGGCCGATCGTGACCTGGCAGTCGAAACACAGATGCAGTTGCAACCCCATATCGTTTACTTAGCCAATTCGGGAGGTATCAAGGTAGGTGTCACCCGCAAGACAGAGATCCCCACCCGCTGGATAGACCAGGGAGCCGAATATGCCCTCTGTCTGGCCGAGACCACCAACCGGTACGAAGCAGGATTGATCGAAGTGGCGCTCAAGCAACACCTATCCGACAAAACCAACTACCGGAAGATGCTGCGTCAGCCTGCCCCTTTTGAAGACCTGGCCACCCTGAAAGAAAATATATTGCATCTTATTCCCCAAGACTTGCAACCGTATATCCTGGAGGATCAGCCGATCCATCACCTGGAATATCCGGTAAACCACTACCCCCAAAAAGTCAATACATTAAACCTCAAAAAGATCCCCCGGTTCGAAGGCACACTTCTCGGCATCAAAGGCCAATACCTGATCTTCGACGACAATAGGGTCTTTAATGTGCGTAGCCACGAAGGGTTTGTGATACGTATCTCTTCTTTTTTATAAATTTTTTCCTATCTTTACGGCTACACACACAAACGATCCTTATGAAAAATCCATTCTACCCCTTAGTGATCTGCAGCCTGTTGCTGTCGGCCCAAGCCATGGCACAAGACGACTCCACCTACAAACAAAAACTGCAACACCAGAAAGACTCGATCCGGGAAGCGATCAACCGGGAAGAGGGAAGAGATAAACTACTGTCGTACAACAAGCTGGCAAGCCTATACTATATGGATGGTATGGATGAGTTGAAGATGGATACGCTCTTGACCCTCTATACCGAGATGGACGCGGAAGCACAGAAGCAGGAAGATTACAATTTCTGTGCCGTCGCCCGGGGCAATATCTTAGGGGTCTACCTCAACGCGCGCATGTACGACCGACTGATTGAAGTCGCCCCCGAGCATCTGCGTTTCATCAAGGAACATAAAGCCTGGAAGCATTATTTCAATGTGTACTCCCGGTATATCATGACTTTTATGCTTCGAGGCAACTATGAAGAGGGTATCACCCATGCCGGTATCCTCTACCGGGAAGCGGAGGAGCTGGAAAACAAAAGCGGTATGGCAACCGCGTTATATGCTATGGCCACGGTGTATCAGAGACAAAGAAGATATGAAGAAGTAGAGCGATGCTGCCGGCAGTGTATCACCTTGGCCACAGGCGACGAACATACTTCCCGTATCTTAGTCGATGCACATCATCTTTTGTGTGAAGCGCTGATCAAGACCAAACGCTACGACGACTTGTTGGAAGTTGCCGCCGGATACGAAAAAGCCAACCAAGGCTATGACGCGTATGCGAAGATGACCGTGATCTCCGACTGGGCCAATCTCTGGATGATCTACGCCAAGTATTATTGTTATACCGGAGACTTCGACAAAGCGGAGGAATACTGTCAAAAGATCGAAGACGTGGTCAGCGCTCCGGCCTATAAGATCGATATCTATCGGATCCGGGCGCATATCTATAACTCACGGGGAGAGTACGCGCAGGCGTTGGAGATGATCGAGAAAGTATCCGAACAAAGAGCCGGCACAACCGAGTTCGCCGAGTTATACGATATCAATGTATTGAAAGTCGATGTGCTCGCCCGGATGCACCAGGCCGAAGAGATTACCGTGCTCTACCAGGAAGCACTCGCCCTGAACGACTCCCTGCGTAACATCGACTACGCCCGGCAAATCGATGAGATACATACGCAATACGAAGTAAACCGGCATATCGAAGAGAAAGAGCGTAACCGCAATTATGCCCTGTTGGCAACCATTGGCTTCGCACTGGCCATCGTGGCACTGGTTATCTGGATCGTCTATTCGCGCCGGTTGCAAGAGAAAAACCGTAACCTGGTGCGTCGCTTGCGCGAACAGGATGCCCTCGCTCTGCGCCTGGAACAGCTACAGGCTATTCAACCCGACGACCTTGGTACGGCCATACCAACCGATCCGCTCTACCAACGGTTGATCGCCCTACTCAACGATGAGGTCTATACCGATTCCGAGCTCACCCGTGCCACCTTAGTCGCTCGATTAAATACCAACGACCGCTACCTCAGCGACCTGATCAAACAGCATTTCAACCAGACGGTATCCGACCTGATCACCACCTACCGCCTGCGCCATGCCCGTCGGTTACTCGCCGACCCACACTGCACCCTCACCATCGAAGCCATTGCCCTCGACTCCGGCTTCGGTACCCGTACCACTTTCCATATTCTCTTCCGCAAACACTACGGCCTCTCCCCCGCGGAGTTCCGCCGCCTGTCGTTGCAGGAAAATGAGTAGTTTTTCCTCTCCGATACAACACCGCACTTTCGTCGGTCAAAGCGCAATGTTTTGAAAAGGAGGTTCTGGCGGGTTTCAAATATTGTGAAATTGGAAGATTTGCGACTCATAGGTCTTTAAAGTCTTTTAGGTCTTTAAAGTCTTTTAGGTCAGTGAAAAACCTAAAAGACCTTAATGACTTTAAAGACCTAAAAGACCTTCGCATTTTCTTCGATGCGAATGGACTTCGTTGAATTATAAACCATTGAAAATAAGACTCTAATTTCCTCTTCGGAAACTACCGGTAGTTTCCCACATAAAAGTTTTTAGCCCGGTCTTCACCTTTCACCCTTCATCGAAACCCCTGTATTGATCAGCGTTTCGGGTGAAAGGTAAAATATACCTCAAAAAAACGACAGACCTCCCGGAGGCTTCCCGAAAAAGGCTGCCGGCTTTTTGCAAAACTCCGGCGGCCTTTTAGAAAAGGCCGGCAGCCTTTTGCAAAACTCCGGCGGCCTTTTTCAGGAAGTCTCCATCCTCCTCCAAGCCTTCACCCGAAATGCTGATCAATACAGGGATCTGGCACCGGGTGGAAGGTGAAAGAGGGGTGTAAAACTTTTATGTGTAGGCTGCCCAAAAAAAGCATCGCACTTTGCTCGGCCAAAGCGCAATGTTTTTTTTACCAAAGTGCAATGTTTTTTCGCCCAAAGTGCAATGTTTGGAAAAGGGGTGTTATCGGGAGGACTTCCCTTTGAATCGGATCACGACATATTCCGAACGGGAGCCGATGCGGAATTTGCCGCCCCAGATGCCCAGGCCGGAGCTGACGTAGTAGTGGGTATTGCTTTTTTGCTTGTAGCCGTGATCGAGCTCGAACAGGAAGCGGGTGACCAGGCTGATGGGCCATACCTGTCCTTTATGGGTATGTCCGGAGAGTTGCAGGTCGATACCGCTTTGTTCGGCTTCCTCCAGGTGGTAGGGCTGGTGGTCCAATAGGATTATAGGTTTGGAAGGGTCGAGCGAGGCGGTCAAGGCGGCGATGGTTTGGCGTTGCGGATTGCTCCGGTCGTCGCGGCCGACGATATAAAAGCGGTCATCGACCAGGGCGACGGAGTCTTTGAGGAAGGTCACTCCCGCCGCGCGAAGGAAAGTCTCCGCCGGTTCGCCGCCGGCGATATACTCGTGGTTGCCCGGGATGACGTACGTGCCGTACCGGCTTTTGATCTGTGAAAAGACTGCACCCATATCCGCTTCGTAGAGGGGCGCGACGTTGTTGTCGGTAATATCCCCGGCGATCAATACGATATCGGGGTTTTCTTTATTGATCAGCTCCACCCAGCTTTCAAACTCTTTCCGTCCGATGCCATAACCCAGGTGCAGGTCGCTGGCGGCGACGATCTTCAACTCGCCGGCAATCTCTTTGTCGACCGATAGCTGAAGCTCCACCCGGTCTTTATGCGTGTACCGGTAATAACCGATACTTAATAGTATAGTCAATCCGGCAGCCAGCGTGCCCAGCCCGATCCAACTGTGGCGCAGATAGGTATCGATGGGGAAAAGATGCGTCAGGCGAATGATATCCAACACGAGGAACGCAAGCAATAGATACATAAACGCAATCAGCCACGACGTGCCGATGCGATACATGGCCGCCGTCAGCGTGGGAGGGAAAGCACTTCCCGCCAACATACTCACAAAAGGAGAGGCGATCAGGAAGACCGCCGCCACGACGAACAGGAGGCGTCCGACCAGGGAAGGGGGCAACATCTGCCACAAACGAAGAAACACATAGTAATTACCGCCCAGGATGACGGTGAGCATCAACAAAACAGGAATCAATCGCATGCAAATCTACTTATTTACGACAATAACTTGGCATTCTCTCTGATCTGGAACAGTACGCGGTTGAAGATAATCATATCGGCAGCCGTAATGCCACTGCCGAGTTCCTTGAACATCTTCTTCTCTTTCAGGTTGATCTCCTTGAGGAATACCTTCCCCTTTTTGGTGATGCCGATGATATTCTTTCGTTTATCCTCTTCATCGATGGAGCGCGAGACCAGTTCCTGTTCCTCCATCACATCGAGCAAGCGCATGATCGCCGATTTGTCTTTGTTCATGAAATCGGCCAGATCCTGTTGCGTCACTTCCCCTTTGTAATCGATCACCATCAATAACCGGAACGAGTCGGCCGGCAGGTCCAGACTCAATCCGTTCATCCGCTTTTTAAAGGCCCGATTCACCGCTTTGGTGGTCAAAGCAATGCTTAACGAAGCGGGAAGTTTTTTCATACTCATACTGTAAATGGGTTAATAATTTCTACAAAGCTACGGAAAATCAGTTAATTGATTCCGCGTAGACCCGTGATTAAATGTTAAAATTCTACATTTATCTGAGCTCCTTCAGGATCTCTTCGATGGCACGGTCCAGTTGGGGATCGTTGCCGTTGAGGCGGTCGACGAAGGTGTTCTTCACATAGATATCAGGGGCTACGCCGGCGAATTCCATATCTTCTCCTTTCAGGTTGTAACAGCCCCAGCCGGGCAGGCGGCAGAAGGAGCCGTCGACCAACATCGCGCCGGAGGTAAAGATAATCCAACGATAGGTCTCCGTGCCGATCAGCTTGGCGATGCCCAGGGATTGGATCCCGTTGGAGGTCACTTCGGCATCGCTCAGGCTGCGTTCGTTGATCAAGACGACGATCGGCTTGTCGCCCGGCGTATGATTCGGGTGGGTATTGTCCTGTTTGTTGCGGTACTTCCAGGTGAAGTGTTTCTTCCGGCTGAGGTATTCGAGTACCTGATCGTGCACGTTGCCTCCGTTGTTGTATCGCAGGTCGAGGATCAATCCGTCCCGGTGCACCGCGTCGGTCTGCATATCGATTAGGAAGTTGTTCAATGCTTCGCCTCCCATATCCCGCATGTGGTGATAGGCGATGCGGCCGTTTGTCTTTTGGCTTACCCGTTCGCGGCAGTCGTCTTCCCACTGGGTGTAGTAGAGGTTTGAAAGCGTATAGGACGGTGCGGTATGCAGGAGGGCGTCGTAGGCGGTTGCTCCGCGGCTGAAGCTCAGGCGGATCTCTTTCTCTCCGGCCGCCGAGGTGAAATACTGTTCCCGGTTCGTCTGCGGATCGACCTTCTTGCCGTTGACGGCGGTCAACACATCGCCCGGCAGGATCTTTTGCCCGACCACATCCGCCGGCGAGCCTTTCAGGATGGCGGAAACCGTGTAAGGCGAATCGTTATCGAAGACTACCCCCGTCAGCATCGTGCGCATCGCCGTCTCTTTGCGTTCCTCTTTGCCCGAAGAGCTGAAGCCGAGATGCGAAGAGTTGAGTTCGCCCAGCATATCATTGACCATCGCGCGGAAGTCGCGCCGCGACTTGACGTGCGGAAGGAATTGCGCGTAATAGGTTTGTTTGGCTTTCCAGTCGATGCCGTGGAACGTGGGGTCGTAGAAGTTGGCGGCGATCAATGCCCATACTTCGTGGAACATCTGTTGGAACTCATTGCGGTTGTTTTGCTCAAACTCGTGTTTGATCTCGATTTTCTTGGCCGAAGCGCCCGCCAGATCGACCGAATAGAGATTCCCACCTTGCAGGGCGTAGAGGTTTTTCCCGTTATAGCTGAACGCAGGCGAGCGCAGGTCGGCGATCTTCTTGGCCGGTTGCTGATCGAAGTCTTTGCGTTCCTGCACATAGGTTGCCCAGCTTCCTTCGTGGTTCGACGCATACACCAGGTATTCTTTCTCGCCGCTCTTGAAGACTTCTACATTCGACTGTCCGGCTTGCGGCAGTACGTTCTCCCAGCGGCGCTGGATGTTTTCCGTATTGATCGTGATCGGCGGAGTGACCTTCTTCGTGGTGTCGGTCGAGAACAGTTCATGGTATTGATCGGCCACGTACGGGCTGTCGGTATAATCCAGGCGGATGCGGTAGAGGCGGCTCTGCGCGCCCTGGGGGAAAGAAGGACTGTAGCGGTTGGCGGTCAGGTAAAGATACTTCCCGTCCAGGCTCCAGGCGGGCGAGCTCTCGGGCGTAGCGCTATTGGTGAGGTTGGTCACCTTCTTGGTCTGCAGGTCGGCAACGAACACATCCCGGTCGAACAGGTTCATCGCCGTATACGCCAGGTATTTGTCGTCGTGCGAGAAGTTCATCGCGTAGCTCTGGAACGACCAGAACTCATTGTCGGCAAGTTTCTCTACCTTGTCTTTCTCGGTATAGAGCAATTCAACCTTGTCGCTGCCGGTCACAAAAGCGATCATCGAGCGGTCGTTACTCATGTGCAGGCTGCTGAGGGTCTGGTCGGGTGTATAGATACTTTTCTCGTCCGAAGGTTTGTCGGCCGTTGTTTTATAGAGGTTGTTCCAGCCCTGGCGGGTCCGGGTGTAATAAAGTGTTTGGTTGTCTTTGGCCCATTTCACATCGGTGACGCGTTCTTTCTTTTCGGTCCGGATCGGTTGGATAAACAAGCCTTTGGTATCCGCCACAAAGAGCTTGCCGCGGGAGACAAACGCCAGTTTCTTCCCGTCGGGCGAGATATCAAAGCGACTGATTTGGCCTTCTACATTGTAGGAAACGGCAATATCTGGGCGGTTGTTCTCATACGCCTTGATCGCCGGAGTGGTTGTCTTGCCGGTCTTGACGTCGTAGACCTGGATGCGGTAATCTTTGGTAAACACCACCTTCTCGCCGTTCCGGCTCACTTGGGGCGTATGGATAGCCGTCTTGAAGTTCGTTAAGGTACGGGGTTTGCCGTTCTCGAGTGTGGTCAGGTTGTATTGCCCGTTCTTCTCGTCGCTTGCCCAGAAGAGGTTGCCTTTACTGTCGACGGTGGGCCAGATATCTTTCCCTGCGTACGAGGTGATCTCTTTGTATGCTTTGCGTGCCGGATGCCAGTATTTGATGTCCGGGTTGTTTGCTCCTTTATAACCTTTGCGGGTGGGCGAGCCGTAGCCTTCGTTCGAGTCGACAAAGTAGTAGCTGCCGTCCACCGGGTTCTCCACCAGTTGGGTGATCGTATTGAAATAGCCGTCGAAGAGGCGGCGGGGCGTGCCTCCGTCGATACCGACCTGGTAGGTCGTGCGTCCGTTCTGCCGGTTCGATTCAAAATAGATCCGCTTGGAATCGGGCGACCACGAAGCGACGATATCCGCCGACTCATGAAATGTCAGTTGCCGCACACTGCCGCCCGCCGTAGGCATTATATAAACGTTTGCATTCCCTTGTTCGTCGGAACTGAAAGCGATCCATTTGCCATCGGGCGAGATCTTCGGATCCGTTTGATAACCGGCCATTGCCGTCAGGCGAACAGCTGTGCCCCCGTCGGTCGGCACACGCCAGATCCCTCCGTCGAAGCAAAAATAAATCTCCTGCGCATCCGGAGATAAAACAGGCTGACTCGCAAAATAAAGACTTTCCTGAGCGTAAGTAATGAATGGCGCCAGAAACAGGAATAAGGATAACAGGTTCTTCATGATATTCGAAATTAAATAACGAGAGATGCTCTCATACTTTTGCAAATATAACCTTTTCTTTAATGATCGGCTCTCTCTTTTTAGCTCAAATAAAAACAATGCGGCAAACGCTTAATAGATGCTGAAAAAAGTGTATATTCACCCTCTCAGATCATAGTTTAAATCTAAAACGTTCGGTTATGAAGAAGATAATAGTTTGTTTGTGCCTGTTAGGGGTGCCTTTTCTCTCTGCTGTCGCGCAGACGGAAGCCAATTACGATGAATCGAAAGTTCCGGCATTTATTTTGCCGCCTTTGTTGGTGAACGAAGAGGGCAAGCGCGTGACCAGTGCGCAGGAGTGGGAGCGCGACTGCCGTCCGGAGATCCTCTCATTACTAGCCGATCAGGAATATGGCGTGATGCCCGCGGGTGAGTTTGAAACGCGATACGAGGTGATGGCCACCAACGCCAAGGCTTTGGGCGGCAAGGCGACCAGCAAGCAGGTGAAGATCACTTTCAAGAAAGGATACCTTGAACGTCCGGTTGTGATCCTGATGTATCTGCCCAACCAGGTAAAAGGCAAGGCGCCGGTTTTCATGGGATATAACTTCGGTGGGAACCAGACGATCCATCCCGATCCGGAGATTGTGCCGACCTCGGAACGGGAACGCGGTGCCGCCCAGTCGCGATGGCCGCTCGATAAGATCCTGGCGGCGGGTTATGGTGTGATTACGGTGGACTGCAACCAGGTATTTCCCGATAACCCGGAAGGGCTGCCCAAGAGTGTGATGCGTTTGTTTGGGATCCAGGAAGAAGCCGATCTTCAGCCGAATACGGGGCAGGCGATGAGCGCCTGGGCCTGGGGCTTGAGCCGTATGTTGGATTACCTGCAGACCGATCCGCAGGTCGATGCCACGAAAGTCATTGCTATCGGCCATTCCCGTCTGGGCAAAGCCGCCCTTTGGGCCGGGGCGCAGGACACCCGCTTTGCCGCTGTGGTATCGAACGAGTCGGGATGCGGAGGCGCAGCCCTGTCGAAGCGTGCTTTTGGTGAAACGATCGATATCATCACCACCAAGTTCCCGTATTGGTTCTGTAAGAACTTCAAGGCGTATGGCAATAACGAAGAAACCCTGCCTTTCGATCAGCATGAACTCTTGGCTTTGATCGCTCCACGTCCGCTCTATGTCGCCAGCGCCGAAGAAGACCGCTGGGCCGATCCCCGGGGGGAGTTCCTCTCTGCCAAATATGCTTCGGAAGTCTATAGGCTCTATGGCTATAAAGGCATCACCACGGAAGAAATGCCCCAAGTAAACACCCCTGTCGGCCAGCGCGTAACTTATCATATCCGCACCGGCAAACACGATATCACGACGTACGACTGGGAGCAGTACTTAAGGTTTGCGGTAGCAAACCTTAAGTAAATTAAAAATTACGAATTACGAATTACGAATTAATCCTAAGACTCCTAAGAATAATTCGCAATTCTTAATTCGTAATTCTTAATTTTTAATTCTTAATTCTTAATTGCCTCCGCAAACACCGCCAGGCTCTCATGCCCTTCGGCGTCGACGCTCTGCACGGCGAAGAAGTAATTGTCTTTGCTGTAGGGCAGGCGGGCTTCCGTTCCTTCAACGCGGATCTTCATTTGCCATTGCGACTGGTCGGTCTCCCGGATCAATACGTAATAGGCCGCCGGCTGCTTGCCCTGTTTGGGGGCTTCCCACCGCAGGATGGAGTAGTTGGTCAGTTGGGATACTTCCTGATGTACGTTCACCGGTACGGAAGGCGCCAGTGCCAGGTTGGCGACCGCTGCCAGGTTGATGCCCGTGTTCTTACGCAGGTATTCAAAGTCGATGCCTTCGATCTCATCCCCGTATTGGATACCGTTCTCTTCGCGCACGTACTGGTGCGTGCGGTCGTAGTTCTCGTGCATCTCACAGATCCGCACCGCCGTGAATCCTTTCCGGCTGAACGGCGTATGGTCGCCACCCCGTCCGAAGCGGTCGTTGCGGTAGATCAGTTTGACGGTAGTATTCTCGACATAACGTTCGCCCGTCTCTTTGATATAACGCGCCAGCTGGCGGGAAGGACTATCGTTCTCCGCGGAGTTATAGACCCGCACGCGCCGTTGCGCTTCCGTTTCCGTCGCCGGGATATTCTCGGAGAAGACGCGGATCATCGTGTTGTTGTGCGTATTCGTTTCACTGGCATTGCCGTTGCCGATCATATCGTTATTCACGACAGCGATCAGGTTCCAGCCGGCTCGCTCGGCCGTTTCCGCCATAAACTGTGCGCCGTTGAGCCCGTGCTCTTCGCCCGAGAGGAACATGATCTTTACGGTTATGGGCAGGTCGACGCGCGAGAGCAGGCGGACAATCTCCATCCCGCAGGCCACGCCGCTACCGTCGTCGTTCGCTCCCGGCGCGTATCGGATGGAGTCGTTGCCTTCGCCGTTGCGGTTGTCGAAATGCGACAGCAGCGCGATCACCCGGTTGTCGTCCGGATCGCTGCCTTGTATCGTTGCGATCACATTGCAAAGCTTCACTTCCCTTCCCAACCGGGTATCCGGTCCGCCGGCCGTATAAAAGATTTTCTCCGCAGAGAGCCGTCCGTCCGAAGCCGGCACATACGTATTTACTTTCTGGTACAGGTATTCCGCCGCCGCACCCAGTCCCTGTGTCGGATGGGTCATGCTGCTCAGGTTGTTCCGGTTGTGGAAGCCTACCAGGTCTTCGATCAGGCTTTTCATCCGCTCGACGGAAACATCCTCGACCGCCGAAGCAATCACCTGGTCGCGGTTCTTGATGGTTTGGGCAAACAATGGGGTGGTCAACAGGACCAATGCCAATAGGATACAAACAGTGTGGAATGTCTTCATACAAGTATAATTATCGTGGTGTGGGGGTAAAGATAAAAAAAAGGAGCGAAAGAATGCTCTTTCGCTCCTTTGAAAGGGAGGATTGTATGTAAAAGAGGGTCGGGTGTCTTTCCTGTTTTACGGGATTACTATCTTAACGGCCGCATCGGGTGTTTTTACGATATAGATCCCCGCGGGCAGAGCGATGGTTCTTGAACCCCGAAGGGCACGCAGTTGCGCGAAGTTTTTACCGGTGATATTGTAAACCGCCACATCCACCGCAGGACCAGAATTGATAATTCGTAATTCGTAATTCGTAATTCGTAATTGAATACCGTTTTCGGCAAGATCCGCATTGCCTGTTATGTCGGGGTTGGGATCGGGATCTCCCAGATCTTCCCGCAGGCGGATCTCGATGGTATGATCCTTTTCGATCGGGTTGAGGATATAGCTGCCCCCGCGTCCGTCGGCTGATGGTGTAAACGCTGTCTCCACACCGTCTATCAGGAGTAGGATATCGTCGGCCGTCAGTGTGGGGTCTTCAGGCCAGAACTGCAGGAAGAGATGATCGCCGTCTTCTATTGTCAGTTCACCGGCTGACAGGTTCTGCAGGTTGATACCGGGAGCTAAAACCAGATCGACGGTGTGGTAGATGGTGGGAGTGGGAGGAACATTAACATTCAGGGTCAGTTCCAGAGGAAATTCTTTAAACTCTGGAAGCTTGTCTCCTTCCAACCACATGTTGAGATTATAGGAACTCCCTATTCCCCAGTTGGTTGGTACTGTAAACGTTCTTTTCAATACGGTTCCTTCGCCAGCCTCGTCATCCGTCAGATACCGGGTTTCTGCATCGTCAATGTATAATCCCAACGCTTCCATATCCAGCACTTCCCCCGGAGAAACATCTAAGAAGATGGATTGGGGGGCATAATTAAAAATATCCAGTGTAAAAGAATTATCTATATTGATTAACTGGTCAAAGGGGAGGTTTGTGTTGTGGCAGGATAGATATATCAAATTTTGATTCTTCGAAAGGTCCAGAGTGGATAGGTTTGTGTCATAGCATTCTAGTCTTGTCAATTCTTTATTATTCGAAAGGTCCAAAGTGGATAGGTTTGTGTTGTGGCAGTTTAGATATATCAAATTTTGATTCTTCGAAAGGTCCAGAGTGGATAGGTTTGTGTTATAGCATTCTAGTCTTGTCAATTCTTTATTATTCGAAAGGTCCAAAGTGGATAGGTTTGTGTTGTAGCAGTTTAGATATATCAAATTTTGATTCTTCGAAAGGTCCAGAGTGGATAGGCTCGTGTTATCGGAGCAACCTAGGTGGTGTAGATTAATATTCTGAGAAATATCCAATTCCAATAATCCTTTATCAAAACATCCCAGATGCAAAAGAGAAGTGTTTTTTGTTGTTGTAATGGTTATTGTATACTCTTTATCAAGATCATTGTATTCTGGGAGTTTATGACTTTTAGTCTCTCCTATGTTTCCACTATATACTGAATTCGGAACATCAATACCCCAATCAATTTCTACATTATTCACTCCTTTAGTTGCTCCAATAATTAGATCTCCACTTGCTCCTCCTTTCCATTTTAAGGTGGTCACTTCCTGTGCCTTTAAGCCTGTGGTGATAAAAAGGGAAAGAACTATTATTCCAAATGTAAATATCCGTTTCATGTCTTTTTATTTTAAATAGTTAGTAAATTTCATATTGAAAAAGTTGTTGTGCAGGAATATGAGAGATTAAAGGTTTCTTTTAGCATGCAAGAAGAATGTTATTCTTCCCGGAAAAGAAACCTTACTTTTCTTCATTCTTCTGGTTCAATAATACCATTAAATGCTACATCTGTGAAGTTGATCACTCCACTGATGATAAACTCTGCTTTTCGTTTATTCCCTTTCTCATATTGAAGCCAGGTAGTTCCCTGATCGTCTTTACCTGCTTTAACATTAGCATACGCTGTTACCCAAACGCCTTCTGCCAGGCCTAATTCGGATACGTTCAATTCACGAGCCTGGCCCACTTCGTAGTAATCGGATTCTCCAATTCTTTGCGGATCGTTGCTTTCTTCTTTTTTGAAAAAACATTCCAGTTTCACGATCGAGCCGGATTGATTTTTCAAACGGACGAAACCTACTTTTTCATGCAAATGCACATCTTTCTTTTCCATAGATTCTTTTGTATTCGTTTCATTCACTCATTATATATATACTATTCCTACACAACAGGATAATATTTTATTTCATCTCAAACTCCTCCCGCAGATCCGTCATCGCCGGATTGACGCTCCGGATCAGGTGGTTGAGTGTCTCTTTCTCGAGGCTGCCCAACAGGAGTTTGTGGGCGACGGCATCGAGAGTGATCGGGAATTGCCGGTAATAGATCACGGGCCGATGGGCGCTGTCGCGCAACATCCGGGATAGGTCGGGCGCCAGGGCCGCTTGCAATCGGTTGTCCGCCCGAGGATCACAGGTGA
This sequence comes from Parabacteroides sp. PF5-6, assembly GCF_029504695.1. Lineage (GTDB taxonomy): Bacteria > Bacteroidota > Bacteroidia > Bacteroidales > Tannerellaceae > QVMG01. Next base: position 179,666 of record NZ_JAQFIN010000005.1, on the reverse strand, counting down.
TATACACCCAATAGAGATCGTTTATCATCTTTTTTATTCTTTAATTGATAAAGGTGTCGGGAAGAAAAACACCGCCGGATCTTCTGTCCTTTCGACAGGAGCAAAAGTGAAGAAATGCCATCAGGACTTTGTTCAGATTCTCGAAAAATTTGTTCAGATTCTCGAAAAAGTGAAGAGGTTTAGGTCAGATTGATAGGAATGGCATAGACGGGTGATAGGAATGGGGGGAGAGGGGTGAGGCGAAGCCTCGCATTATTTTAACCGTCAGTTGAAACTGACGGCAAGAGAGAGCCTGCGGCACGCGCTTCGCGCGCAATTTGCGAACATATTAAATCCATGTGATCCGTGGCTAAAACCCAAAAATACCCTCCGAACAGAGTTTTTCGTTTTTTTACTTACATCATACAGGATTTTCTTTTACATCTGTATATCAATTATATAGCTATTTCAGATAATAAAAAAAACAGTGAAAATCCTGTAAGTAACTTTCTGGTACCTGTTGGAGAGCCCCAACAGTGATCGGTTTAACATTGTCGCCTATTCCGGCTGTATGATGGTAGTAAAAAAACGAAAAACTCTGTTCGGAATGATCGGTTTACCGCCAATTGTCGTTTGCATTTGTTAACATCTGCCATTCGACTACCAAGCCGCCTCTTTTACCGAAAAGGCCGGCGGAGTTTTCCCAAAGGCCGGCGGAGTTTGGCAAAAGGCCGGCGGCTTTTTTCGGGTAGGTCTGTCTTTTTTTTAAGTATTCTTCTCCTTTCTCCCGAAACGCTGATCAATACAGGGATCTGGCAACCGGGTGAAAGGTGAAGACCGGACTAAAAACTTTTATGTGGTAAACTACCAGTACTTTGCGTGCAAACTACCGGTAGTTTCTGAAGAGAATATTAATATCTCATTATCAATGGTTTATAAATCCGTGAAGTTCGCATCGAAGAAAACTTGAAGATCGCGACGGTGAACGCCGTAGGCGTTACATGTGGATAACCCCGTGCAAGCCGAAGGCGCAGCTCGGGGTGAAGACATCACCACTCCACGCACTCCGTAGGAGTGCTACATGAGACATTGTTGAACTCCTTCGGAGTTCCTGTGTGAGGGGAGTTCCTTGCCCCGAGCTACGCCTTCGGCTTGCACGGGGTTATCCAAATACAAGTCCTACCGGACTTGCAAATCCTCACATCTCACCCTACTCGAGTCATTCGTCCCGGAACAGGTGCAAAAGGCAAACAATCCCAAACAGAAAAAGCGGACCCATGCGGGCCCGCCTCTCTTTATGGCTTAGGGGGATTATTCCTCCTAATTATTGATCATTAACCATTAATCATTCACCGTGAACACCGTTACTCATTGTCCCAGTTCAGGCTCAGCATACGCTTGTAGCTGTTGTAGCGCCACTTCGCGTTGTCTTCGGCAGCCTGGAACAGTTCGGCAGCTTCGGCAGGATACTGTTTGGCAACGGATGCGAAACGTACCTCGCCTTTGAGGAAGTCTTGGAACTTCGACCAGTCCGGATCTTTGCTGTCGAGTGTGAACGGGTTCTTACCTTCGGCTTCCAACGCGGGGTTGTAGCGCCACAGGTGCCAGTAACCACAAGCTACGGCTTCTTTCTCTTCGGCCTGGCTCTTACCCATACCCTTGCGGATACCGTGGTTGATACACGGAGCGTAAGCGATCACCAAAGACGGTCCGTCGTAGGCTTCCGCTTCGCGCAACGCTTTCAGGGTCTGGCCCTGGTCGGCGCCCATCGCGATCTGAGCCACATAGACATAACCGTAAGTAGTAGCGATCATACCCAGGTCTTTCTTCCGTACGCGTTTACCGGCTGCCGCGAACTTCGCGATAGCACCTACCGGAGTAGCTTTGGAAGACTGTCCACCGGTGTTGGAGTAAACTTCCGTATCGAGAACCAGGATATTCACATTCTTACCCGAAGCGATCACGTGGTCGAGACCGCCGTAACCGATATCGTAAGAAGCACCGTCACCACCGATGATCCACTGCGAGCGTTTCACCATATAGTGGCTCAGTTCCAATAGTTCCTTACACAATGTGCAAGCCGGACAAGAACAGGTTGTCTCACCAGCAGCTTTCTTCGCTTTTACCTCTGCAAGCTTTTCAGCGTATTCGGCACCTGATTTTTCAAAGTATTCAATCACCTCGTCGATCGACATGATACCCCATTGCAGGGCGGCGATATATTCGTCGGCTGCTTTGCGTCCGGCTTCGCCCGTATCTTCCATATTGTCGAGCCATGCCTGAGCGGCGTCTTTCACGCGTTGGTTGGTCCATTCGATAGCCATCAATGCCTGCGTCTTGATCACCAAGCGTTCGCGCATCTTTTCGTTGGCCAACTGCATACCCAGACCAAACTCGCAGAAGTCTTCGAACAGGGAGTTTGCCCATGCCGGACCTTGTCCCTTTTCGTTCTTCGTATAAGGCGTAGAAGGAACCGAACCGGAGTAGATCGAGGTACATCCGGTTGCGTTGGCTACCATCTGGCGGTCGCCGAACAACTGAGTCACCAGTTTCACGTACGGTGTTTCCCCACAACCTGAGCAAGCGCCTGAGAACTCGAACAACGGCGTGGCGAACTGCGAGTTCTTCACGTTCATCTTCGTGTCGATCAGGTGTTGTTTGGTCTTCACGTTCTTCGTCATATATTCCCAGTTGGGTACTTCGCCTAACTGTGATTCCAGCGGAACCATCTTCAACGCCTGGTTGCCCTTGAAGCCCGGACAGATATCGGCACAGTTACCACAACCCAGACAGTCGAGAGCATCGACCTGGATACGGAACTTCATACCTTTCAACTGTGCAGGAGCTTTCACGTCCAGATAGTCGGTCTGCGGAGCGCCGGCCATCTCGGCTTCGTCCAACACAAACGGACGAATGGAAGCGTGCGGACAAACATAAGCACATTGGTTACATTGGATACAGTTTTCTGCGTTCCATACCGGAACGAAGGCAGCCACACCCCGTTTTTCGTACTGTGCTGTGCCTTGCATCCAGGTACCGTCTTCGATTCCCTTGAAAGCAGAAACCGGCAACAGGTCGCCATCTTGTGCATTGATCGGACGAACCACTTCGTTGATGAATGCCGGATCGTTATTCGCTACGGCTTCGTCGTCAGCCAGGTTAGCCCAAGCCGGATCGATCGTCAGTTGTTTGTATTCACCACCACGGTCAACCGCTGCATTGTTCATATTTACAATCGCTTCGCCTTTGTTTCCATACGACTTCACGATAAACTTCTTCATCTGTTCAACCGCCAGGTCAACCGGAATTACATTGGTAATGCGGAAGAAGGCCGACTGCAGGATGGTATTGGTACGGTTACCCAGACCAATCTCCAATGCAATCTGTGTAGCGTTCATATAATACACAGTGATATTCTTCTGAGCGAAGTAACGTTTCACCTTGTTCGGAAGGTGCTTCGCCAATTCTTCGCCATCCCATACGGTGTTCAACAGGAACGTACCGTTGGCACGCAACCCTTTCGTTACGTCGTACATACGCAGGTAAGCCTGTACGTGGCAAGCCACGAAGTTCGGCGTATTCACCAGGTAAGTCGAACGGATCGGCGTATCTCCGAAACGCAGATGCGAGCAGGTGAAACCACCCGACTTCTTCGAGTCGTAAGAGAAGTAAGCCTGACAGTATTTATCAGTATTATCACCGATAATCTTGATCGAGTTCTTGTTGGCACCTACTGTTCCATCGGCTCCCAGACCGTAGAACTTCGCTTCGTACATGCCTTCGCCGCCCATGGCGATCTCTTCTTTCTGAGGCAGAGAAGTGAAAGTCACATCGTCGACGATACCGATCGTGAAGTGGTTCTTCGGCATCTTCATCGCCAGGTTTTCGTAAACGGCAAGGATCTGAGCCGGCGTAGTGTCTTTAGAAGACAAGCCATAACGGCCACCTACGATCTCCGGAGCGTCAGCCTCTCCGTAGAAACAGTCTTTCACGTCGAGATACAACGGTTCGCCATTGGCTCCCGGTTCTTTCGTACGGTCGAGTACGGCAATGCGTTTCGCAGTCTTAGGCACAGCGGCCAGGAAATGCTTCGCAGAGAATGGACGATACAAGTGAACGGCTACCAAACCAACCTTTTCGCCCTGAGCAGTCAGGTGGTCGATGGCTTCGCGGATCGCTTCCGTAACGGAACCCATCGCGATAATCACGCGTTCGGCATCCGGTGCGCCGTAATAATCGAACAAGCCGTATTTGCGTCCGGTGATTACCGACAGTTCTTTCATATATTCTTCTACGATAGCCGGAACAGCGTCGTAGAAAGAGTTGCTTGATTCGCGGTGCTGGAAGAACGCGTCAGGGTTCTCAGCCATACCCCGGGCAACAGGGTTCTCAGGCGTCAAAGCGCGTGAACGGAACTCCGCCAACGCTTCCTGATCGATCAGGTGAGCCAGATCTTCGTTTTCCAAAGCTTCGATCTTCTGTATCTCGTGAGAGGTACGGAAGCCATCGAAGAAGTTCACGAAAGGAACCCGAGACTTCAATGTCGACAGATGCGCTACGGCAGCCAGGTCCATCACTTCCTGTACGGAACCTTCGGCCAACATGGCGAAACCGGTCTGACGACAAGCCATCACGTCCTGATGATCACCAAAGATCGACAGGGCATGAGAAGCCAATGTACGAGCCGATACATGGAATACGCAAGGAAGCAACTCACCTGCGATCTTATACATGTTCGGGATCATGAGTAACAGCCCCTGAGAGGCGGTGTACGTTGTGGTTAAGGCACCGGCTTGCAACGAACCGTGCAGCGCACCTGCTGCTCCGCCTTCCGATTGCATTTCCTGCACTAATACCGTTTCGCCGAAGATGTTCTTACGTCCGGCGGCTGCCCATTCATCCACGTATTCTGCCATCGTGGAAGAGGGTGTGATAGGATAAATCGCAGCTACTTCACTGAACATATACGAGATATGCGCAGCAGCCTGGTTACCATCACAGGTTAAAAATTTCTTTTGCTTTGTCATAAACCAATAAACTATTAGTACCGACCTCTCCCCCCTGCCCCCTCCCCACAAGGGAGGGGGAGTGGAGAATTGTCTTATTTATAAATTATTTATTTTATTCATTTTTTTTCCTAAGAGTCCTAGGAGTCCTAGGGTTCCTAGGCTTTCCTAATATAAAAACCCAAACAGCCAAAGTGGAATCATATTCCCTTCGCCTATCTCGGTCTTGTCGATTGCATAATAAAAGTCCGGGTTGTTCTTCACCTTGATACTTTCTTCGATGCGGAAGTTATAGGTTTCGTTCACCAGGAAGTGCGCGTTGCGGGTGGCTTCATTCAGTTGGTTGTCTTTCATCAACTGATTGAAGAAGAACGTTTCACGTACGCCTTGTTGATTCACTTCCTCCGGGCGGATCGGATAGATCAGGTTCGAACTGTACATATATACCTTGGACGGCTTCTTGGGGAAGGCTTCGCCCACCGGATAGAGGATATTCATCAACCGGGCATCGGCCAGGTATTTGATATAGTTCATCACCGTCGCCCGTGAGGTCTCGATGTCTTTGCTCAGTTGGCTGACGTTGGGCGTGCTTGGCGCCGCTGTAGCCAGAAGATACAGTAGTTTACGTAATTTGGGCAGATAGGTTTGCTCGATCTGTTTGATGTAGAGCACATCCACCTCAAGCATCATATTCATGGTCTTCAACAGGTTTTCCGAGAAGTTGCGTTTCTCCAGGAAGAAGGGATAAAAGCCATGATGCAGGTAGTCCTGGAAGTAGGCCATCGGCTTGACCACCGAGCAGATCCGCTTGGCGATCTCCTGATGATTGGCCATCACCTCCTCGAAGGTGTACATCGGGAACGTATTGCCCGACATCAGATTGAGGAACTCCCGAAACGAGAAGCCCCGCAGGTGATAAGACGCGACCTTGCCCGAGAGATCCGGGTTCTCTTCTTTCAAGCGCATCACGGTAGAGCCGGTGAAGATGATCTTCAGGTCGGTGAAGTGATCGTAGCAGTAACGCAACTCCTTCGACCAGTCAGGATACTTGAACACCTGGTCCAACAACAATACCCGTCCGCCTTTCGCCCTGAACTCAGAGGCAAAGTCGATCAGCGTACGTTCCGTAAAGTAAAAATGATTCAGATTGATATACAGACATTCTTTGTTGTCCGGCCCGAAGTATTCCCGGGCAATATTCAAGAGGAAGGTGGTTTTCCCGACGCCGCGGGATCCTTTGATACCGATCAACCGGTCGTTCCAGTTGATTTCATCCATCAGCCCCCGGCGTACCGGAGAGTACAGATGTTCAATAAGATACTTATGTGTTTTATAGAATGATTCCACTTGTCATTATCCGCTTTAGTATCGCGGGTACAAAGATAGGAAACATTCTCGAATTGCAATGCGGAGATTGCAAAAATAGCAGTAAATTGTAAGATTTAATTAGGAAATTATGAATTATGAGAACAGGGTTGTCACGTCCTTCTCATAATTCATAATTCATAATTCCCTAAAGTACGGTTACCCAATTATAGATATCCTCCTCGTCTCCACACTGGATGCCGGTGAGTTTCTTATAGAGTTGGGTGCAGATCGGACCGGGTTTGTTGTCGGTGGTGAAGATGTAAGATTTGCCTTCGTCCAGGTCGTCTACCTGAGAGAGCGGAGTGATTACGGCTGCCGTTCCACATTCGGCGGCTTCTTCGAAGGTAGCCAGTTCTTCCACCGGTACAGGACGGCGCTCGACGGTCAGTCCCATATCTTCGGCCAGTTGCATCAGGCTCTTATTGGTGATCGAAGGCAGGATCGAGTCTGACTTCGGCGTGATATAGCTGTTGCCGCGGATCGCAAAGAAGTTTGCCGGTCCACATTCGTCGAGGTATTTCTTTTCTTTCGGATCGAGGAACAGTACAGCGGCGTAGCCTTTGGATTGGGCCAGGGTTCCGGCAGCCAGACTGGCAGCGTAGTTACCCCCCACCTTGATCGTTCCCGTGCCTAATGGCGCTGCACGGTCGTATCCGCGCAACATACATACCTTAGTCGGCAGGAATCCGGACTTGAAGTACGGGCCTACGGGTGTAACAAACACCAGGAACATATATTCGCTCGCCGGTTTAACCCCTACCTGTGCTCCCAGACCGATCAGTAACGGACGGATATACAACGAAGCGCCACTGCCATAAGGCGGCACGAAGCGTTCGTTCAGGCGAACGACTTTCAGGATCGCTTCTTCGAATTTCTCCAGCGGGAATTCCGCCATCTTGATGCCCCGGCTCGAAGCCTGCAGGCGTTTGCCGTTCTCATCCAAACGGAAGATGCGGGTCTTGCCGTCTTTCCCCTTAAAAGCTTTCAGCCCTTCGAAGGCTTCCTGGCCATAGTGGAGGCAGGTGGCCGCCATATGTATATTAATGATTTCAGAAGAAGAGACTTCCAACTCTCCCCACTGACCGTCACGGTAGTAACATCTCACGTTGTAATCTGTCTTCATATAACCAAACGACAGATCTGACCAATTCATATTTTCCATAACTGTAGTTAAATTAGATTGTACGGGCAAAAGTAAGCTATTTAAGAGTATAATTGCTACTTTTGCCCAAAATAATTCTCACCCCTATGATACGCACGAAAGTAATCGATCTGATAAATAATAGTAAAGGAACGGCCTTCTCTTTTGAATTGCTTCCTCCGTTGAAAGGCAACAGCATACAAATGGTATATAACGTGGTCGATAAGCTACGCGAATTCGATCCGCAGTACATCAATATCACTTCACATCATAGCGACAACGAATACAAGACCTTACCCGACGGTACGATCCAGCGCGTCAATATCCGCAAACGTCCCGGCTCGGTGGCGATCGCTTCCGCCCTGCAACATAAATACGGCATACCGGCCGTTCCCCATATCATCTGCAAAGGCTTTACCAAAGATGAGACGGAATACGCATTGATCGACCTGAACTTCCTGGGAGTGTACAATCTATTATTGCTTCGGGGAGATGTCAAGACATTGGATGCGCCGCATGATCCGAAACTCTACCACAACTACGCCACCGAACTGCAACAACAAGTGAACGACTTCAACCGTGGCATCGCCGTCGACGGTTCTTCGTTTGAAGCCAACGAAACACCTTTCACTTACGGCATGGCCTGTTATCCCGAGAAGCATGAAGAGGCCCCCAATATGGAAGCCGATATCTTTTACGCGAAAGAAAAGGTGCGCAACGGCGCGGATTACCTGGTGACCCAGATGTTTTTCGACAACGCGAAGTATTATGCTTTTGTCGAGCGCTGCCGCGAAGAGGGCATTACGGTACCTATCATCCCGGGCATCAAACCGATCGTGTTCAAAAACCAGTTGAACGTATTGCCCAAGGTCTTCCGTTCGGACATCCCGGAACCTTTCGCCTCCGAACTGCGCAAATGCCAGACCGATGCCGAAGCCAAAGTTCTCGGCGTCGAATGGTGCATCCAACAATGCAAAGACCTGATGGCGCACAACGTGCCCAGCCTGCACTTCTACACCTACCTGGCATCCGATAGCGTGTATAAAGTGGCGAAAGCAATCTATTGAAAGTCTCTACCCGGTACTCCGCCCTTTTGCCCGGTATGCTTTGGGGGTGATGCCGGTGTTTTTGCGGAAATATTTGGAGAAGAACGAGGGGTTGGGGAAGTTCAGTTCGTCGGCGATCTGTGAGATGGTCATTTCGGTGGTGGTCAATAAGACCCGCGCGTTGAGGATAATCACCCGGGTGATGCAGTCGGCGGCGGTGACTCCGGTAATCTCTTTCGAGACCGACGAGAGGTAACGGGAGGTGATACATAACTTATCGGCGTAGAACTCCAGCGTACGTTCCTCTTTATAATGTAAGGCAATCAGCTTCTGAAATTCCAGAAACAACCGGTGCTTGCGGGAATAGGGCTGATGGGAGATCGGTTTTTTCCGCTGATAGATCGCAATGATCTCATAGATAAGCGCCAGCATCAACAATTCGGAGATCTCCACGCGGAACGGATGATCCACCCGCCGGTCGCGCTCCTTCAGGTTCTCACAAAGACCCAATAGTTCTTTCTGTTCTTCTTCATTCAAAGAGACACAAGGGGTCTCTTTCACATTCAGGTAGATAGAGGTCGACGACGGAATATTCACACTATTGAAAAACTCCTTATTGAAGGCCACGGTATATCCCTGGAAGTCATCCGAAAAGCGCGACACCTGCAAGATCGTATGGGGCGTCACCACACAGAGATCACCGGCAACCAGATGATACACCTGCGCGTTAATGACCAAATCCAATTCTCCCTGCAAACACAAACAGATCCCCGCCGCATTGATCAGGCGCGGCATCGTTTTGAGTCCCAGGATATCATCATCTTCATACCCTTTGAAGGTGAAAAAGAAAACATCTTCTTTTTCTATAATCGTAAGCGGTTCTATCTCCGATTGTCCTTTCTTACATTTCTCCATTTGAACATTCCTTTGCCACAAAAATAGGTATTTATTTGCTCCGCATCCAAATATCCATAGCCTACAGTTCCTAATCGGAACATTTTTGCCGTTTACTGGGACTAAACTATCTCTGGTGTTCTCCGTACTTTTGCAACGTGATACAAATCAAGGCCTAAAAACATCTAAGAGTTTTTTAAGGTGGATATAGGCTTTTCTTTATTAAAAGGCAAAAAGTATGAAACAGGTATGGAAAACGGGGAGTCTATTTCCCTTATGTTTGGTTCTCTTTCTTTCCTGCTCGTCGCGGGAAGCAAATCAGGAGACCGTAGCGACGATCAAAACGGATACGGTCCAGGTGTATGGGCAGGAGCTGTCGGTCACTTTCCCGGGCAAAGTGAAGGCCGCGACCGATGTAAATCTGGCATTCCGGGTCGGTGGAACGCTATTACGCGTGCCGGTTGATGCCGGCAGCTACGTGCGGAAAGGAGATCTGTTGGCGGAGATCGATCCCCGGGATTATGAAATCCAACTATCCGCGACTGAGGCAGAATACAAACAAATTAAAAGTGAAGCGGAACGCATCATCGCCCTTTACGAGAGCGAAAGCGTTGCCCCGAATGATTACGAGAAAGCGCTCTACGGCCTGCAACAGATCACGGCCAAATACGAAGCACATAAGAACGCACTATACGACACCCGCCTATTGGCCCCCTTCGATGGTTATGTGCAGAAACGTCTTTTCAATACGGGAGAGACAGTGGGCGCCGGCATGCCGGTCGTTGCCATTATCGACAACCGCCATCCCGAGGTGGAGATCAATATCCCGGCAACCGATTATATCCGGAGGGATCAGTTTGATACTTATAGTTGTGTGTCTGAAGTATTTCCTGGCGTAGTGATCCCGCTCGAGCGGTCGGCCATCACACAAAAAGCCAACCTGAACCAACTCTATACGATGCGCCTGCAGATGCAACCCCTACAGGCACAACCTCTGCCGACACCAGGCATGAGTGTGACCGTCACCCTGAGCTACCACGAGAAAGAGTCGATGCTGACAGCCATTCCTTTGACCGCCTTGTTTGGTGAAGAGACAGCCTCTTCCGTATGGATCTACCATGCGGCAAGCCAAACAGTTTCAATCCGTAAGGTTACACCCAAGCAGATCTTAACGAACGGCACGGTGGTGATTGCCGAAGGCCTGCAACCGGGCGAGATCGTAGTCACCGCCGGAGTGAACGCCCTGAAAGAAGGGCAGACGGTGCGCCTTTTGCCGAATGTTTCATCCACTAATATCGGAGGATTATTATGATCGACATTAGCAGTTGGGCGCTCGACAATAAGAAACTGATCTACTTCCTGATCGTTGTCCTGGTGGTTGGGGGAATCCTCTCCTTTTATGATATGAGCAAACTGGAAGATCCGGAGATTCGGGTCAAGCAGGCGATGATCGTTACGACCTATCCCGGCGCATCGGCGCATCAGGTCGAATTGGAAGTAACCGACGTACTGGAGAAAAGTATCCGTTCGATGCCGAATATCGATAATGTGCAAAGCCGTTCGATGAACGACGTATCCATGATCACGGTGGAATTGCTGACAACGGTTTCCGACAGTGAGATCGAGCAGCACTGGGATATATTGCGCCGGAAAGTCAACGACGTGCAGTCGCAACTGCCCGAAGGCACCGGCAGATCGGCGGTGGTCGATGACTTCGGTGATGTCTACGGCATGTTTTTCGCGATTACTTCCGACGGCTTCTCCGACCGCGAGCTGGGCGACTATGCCGAATTGGCCAAGCGGGAGATACAGAATATTCCCGGCATATCCCGCGTGGATATCTACGGCAAACGCGAGGAATGTATCCATATCGAACTCCGGCAAGACCGGATGGCAAACCTGGGTGTGCACCCGGCCGAAGTGCTTTCCACATTGAACGGACAAAACCAAACTATCTATTCAGGATATTACGAGAGCGATTTCAAACGCCTGCGTGTCTCGGTCAACGACCGCTACCGCCAGGTGGCCGATATCGAGAACCTGATCCTGCAAGGCCATGAACAAGACCAGCTACGTCTGAAGGATATTGCCGTTGTTCGCATGGATTACGAGGAACCCAGCCGAAACGAATTACGCTACGACAGCCGCAAAGCACTGGGCTTGTCGATCTCCGCCCAGAGTGGCACGGACATCACCAAGCTGGGCAAACAGGTCGAGCAGAAATTGGAAGAGATACAGGCCGGTCGTGTTCCGGTAGGAATAGAATTCCATAAAGTATTCTTTCAGCCCGACCGGGTGAACAATGCGATCAGTACGTTTCTGATCAACTTGCTCGAGTCGGTATTGATCGTGATCCTTATCCTGATCTTTACGATGGGCTTCAAGAGCGGATTGATCCTGGGACTTAGTCTGGTGATCATCGTTTTCGGCTCGTTCCTGGTGTTGAACTTCTTCGACGGTTCCCTGCAGCGCGTATCCCTTGCCTCGTTTATCCTGGCGATGGGTATGCTGGTTGATAATGCGATAGTGATTGTCGATGGCATACTGGTCGACCTGAGCCGGGGCATTCCTCGACGGGAAGCTTTGACAAACATCGGGCGTAAGACGGCAGTACCTCTGCTTGGCGCTACCGCTATCGCCATCCTGGCGTTCTTCCCGATCTTCCTTTCACCGGACACCGCCGGGGTGTATGTGCGCGACCTCTTTATCGTATTGGCGGTATCGCTGATTATCAGTTGGGTATTGGCGCTTACACAAGTGCCGATCGATGCCGACCGGATGCTGCATCCCAAAGTGAATAAAGAAGGACAAGAACCTTATAGTAGCAAATACTACCAGCTCTTGCGCAAGGTCTTATACTGGAACTTAAGCCATAAGACGGTTACAATCTGCATCGCCGTTGTCCTTGTGGCCATCAGCGCGTTCTGTTACCGTTTCTTGCCGCAGGAGTTTTTCCCTGACATGAATTACGATCAACTATACATTGAATATAAACTGCCGGAAGGGAGCAACAGCACGCAGGTGAAAGCCGAATTGGCAGAGATCGAAGACTATCTGCTCCGGCGGGAGGATATTACCCATGTGACCACCTCGATCGGTGGTACGCCCAGCCGGTACAACCTGGTGCGGAGCATTGCCGATCCATCGCTTTCGTACGGCGAATTGATTGTCGACTATGTATCACCTAAAGCGCTGGTCGCTTCCATCGATGAGTTGCAGGCATACCTGACGGCAACCTATCCCGAAGCCTATGTCCGCCTCAAGCGTTATAATTTAATGTATAAGAAATACCCCATCGAGGCCCAGTTCAGCGGTCCCGATCCGGCCGTACTCAAAGACCTGACGGCACAAGCGGAGGCTATCATGGAAGACTCTCCGGGTGCGATGTTGATCCGCAACGACTGGGAACCCGAAACGCCGGTCTTGATGATCGACTACAACCAGGCTGTCGCCCGGGATATCGGGCTGACACGGTCGGATGTCGGACTTTCCGTGCTTTCGGCAACGGGAGGCATCCCCATCACCACCTTCTACGAGGGGCAACACAGCCGCACGATCTACCTCAAAACGGTCGATTCGGATGGCAAACCCGTCGAATCATTAGAGAACACCCCGATCTTCAGTATGATCCCGCCCCTGCAACAACTGGATAAACAGACAATACAGGGACTGATCACCGGAAGCATATCCGAAGAAGACTTGCTCGAGAGCGTGTTACGTACCATTCCACTGAGCCAGGCAACCCACGGAGTCAAACTCAAATGGGAAGATCCGGTGGTCGTCCGCTATAACGGGCAACGGGCCATGCGCGCCCAATGTAACCCTGCCAGTGGATACCGCGCCAGCGAAGTATTACAGGACATCCACCGGCAAATCGAATCCATCCCACTACCCGAGGGCTACCAACTGCAGTGGGAAGGCGAACAGAAAGCCAGTGCACAAGCAACGAAATACCTATTTAAGAACTTCCCGCTGGCGATTATCCTGATGATCACCATCCTGATCCTCTTATTCAAGGACTACCGCAAGCCGGCAATTATCTTCTGCTGCATCCCGCTGATCTGTATCGGGGTGGTGCTCTCGGTCTTGATCTCGGGAAAGACCTTTGGTTTTGTGGCCATTGTCGGGGTACTCGGGCTGATCGGCATGATGGTGAAGAACGGGATCGTACTAATGGACGAGATCAACCTACAGCTCAATGCGGGCATAGAACCGGTCAAGGCCTTGCTCGACAGCTCGTCCAGCCGTTTCCGTCCCGTGATGATGGCGTCGATGACTACGATCCTGGGCATGATCCCGTTGTTGTCGGACGATATGTTCGGCTCGCTGGCGGTGACGATCATGGGCGGACTATTGGTCGGCACCCTGATCACCCTGATCTTTATTCCGGTCTTATATGCGGTCTTCTTCCGCATTCATGTCAAATCAGATAAATAATAAACAATGAAACAAATCATTTACGCCGTTTTCCTTCTTTTGTTCTCCGTAACTGCCGGGGCACAGCAATCCCTGACACTGGAACAATGTCGCGAAATGGCTTTAGAGAACAATAAACAGGCTGCAATCGCCCTGAAGAACAATGAAAGAGCCGGTTATGAGGTGAGTGCCTACCGGGCAAACTTCCTGCCGAAGTTCTCCGCCTCGGGCATGTACAACTTCTCGTCGGGCCAGTCTGATTTTATGTTGATGAATATGCCACTCGAATTTAGCCTGAACAAAACACTGATCGCCGGCGTGCAGGTGGAACAACCGATCTATGCCGGAGGGAAGATCACGGCGGCTTACCGTATGTCGCAAATCGGCCGGGAGATGGCGAAAACCAATCGCGAACTGACACACGCGGAAGTGATGGTTGCTGCCGACGGGGCGTACTGGACCTGTGTGCAGGTGCGTGAACTGCATCTGACAGTCTTAGCCTATAAAGAGGTTGTCAGCGAGCTATTGCGCAATGTGGAGAAAGCGCAGGCTGTCGGGCTCAAGCAACGAAACGATGTATTGAAAGTACAGGTCAAGCTGAATGAGGCAGACTTGCAACTGCGGCGCGCGGAGAATGCGATCCGCCTGGCACGGATGAACCTCTGCCAGGTCATCGGACTGCCGCTCGACACGCCGGTTGAAGTATCCGGCACCTTTCCGGAGAGCAATGGCATGGAAAACGTTTCATTTCAGGCAGATATCACCAACCGCCCCGAATATCAGCTGCTATCCCAACAGATCGATTTGAAGAAGCAGGAAGTACGCTTGACACGCGCCGACTATCTGCCGACCGTCGGTGTCCGTGCCGGTTACAACTACCTCGACGGATTGTATCTGAACGACGACAAGATGATCTCCAAAGGTAGCGTCTCCGCTTTGTTCTCCGTGAACATCCCCTTGTTTGAATGGGGCAAAGGAAGGAATAAGATACGTTCCGCCCGGGTGGAAGAGAACATCGCCACCCTGCAACGCCAGGATGCCGAAGAAAAGATGTCGCTGGAAGTGGCGCAGGCATACAATGCCCTCGACGAAGCCCGGTTTGAAACCGAGCTCACCTACCGCGCCATCCAGCAAGCCGAAGAGAATATGCGCCTGAGCAAAAACCTCTACGAGCAAGGCATGGAAACCATCGCCGACCACCTGGAAGCCCAGGCCGTCTGGCAAAAAGCCCAGGCCGATCACATCAACGCCCAAGCCCAACGCGAACTCAGCCGCACCGAATACCATAAGGCTAAAGGGGAACTTTGATCCGGGGCAGACCCTCTTTTTCAAACTACCGGTACTTTGCGCGCAAACTACTAATATTTTGTCGCCAAACTACCGGAAGTTTGCGCGCAAACTTCCGGTAGTTTTTGAAGAGGATATTAATGTCTCATTTTCAATACCTTATAAGACACCTCACTTTGCCGACAGCCCATAAAAAAACGCCCAGACTTATCACAAGTCCGGGACGCCTAAACTTTTTTCCTTTAATTATGAAAAAACTATTACTCACTGCAAAGATAGGGAAATTATTGTTTTTATCCTTTTTTTTTCCGAATATTGTATGCAAATCATCAAAAACATACATTATGAGACGGTTAATTACTTTTTGTTTACTATGTCTTTTTAGTACAGTGATGGTATGGGCAGAGGAAAAGCAGGCACAGTATCTTTTTCAGGACTTCCAAGACGGGCAGATACTCTATAAAGACGGGAGAGTTTATAACGCGAAAATAAATTTCAGCCTGGTATCTAATCGTTTTGTTTTTATCGACGTGAGCGACAATAATACGATAAAGGAATTTGGTGAACCCGAAAAGGTCGGGATCGTCAAAACGGAGGATCGTATTTTTATGATCGGCAATAAAGGGGAAGCCAGCGAGGTGGTGCAACAGGAAAATCCGAGGGTGCTGGTCGAATACAAAGGAAAACTGGTCGACCGGGGAAAGAAATCGGCATACGGTGGCCGTTCCCAAACGTCCTCGATCGATTCCTTTTCTTCTTTCCAATCCGGCGGGTTAAGATACCAATTAGAAGGCGACGACCGCTGGATAATTAAAGGCATTGAGAAAAAATACCAGGTAGAGTATAAAGGAAAACTAAAATCTTTCCTTTCATTCAACCAATTTTTGAAAATCTATCCCAAACAACGCACCGCTGCATTGGAAGCATTTATTAAAGACAAAAAGATCGATATGGATTCTGTAGAGCAAGTGATCGATCTTTGCAATTATGCGAATGCGTTGGATTGAGATACACGCGGTATTTTTACCACATAAAAGTTTTCACCCCGGTCTTCACCTTTCACCGATCACCAGATCCCTGTATTGATCAGCGTTTCGGGTGAAGGGTAAAAAAATACCTCAAAAAAAACGACAAACTGGAAGCTTCCCAAAAAAGGCCGGCAGCCTTTTCCAAAACTCCGGCAGCCCTTTAAAAAAGGCCGGCGGCCTTTTGGAAAAGGCTGCCGGCTTTTTTCGGAAAGCCTCCATCCCCCTCCAAGCTTTCACCCGAAACGCTGATCAATACAGGGATCTGGCGATCGGTGAAAGGTGAAAGGGGGTGCAAAACTTTTATGTGTGCTTTTAAGCGCCTGGTAGAAAACGGCGTAGCCATTGTGCGCTCTTCCCGTATCATGACCGGCCCAACGGCCCAGTGGGACGAGGTAGATGACGATGCCCACGGTTTTACTGCCTCCTGGTTTATCAATCCGTACCGTGCCCGCGTATTGTTGATGCTGGCATTGACGAAAACGAATGACTATAAGGAGATACAGAGGATGTTTGCGGAATACTAATACAATTACGAATTACGAATTAAAAATTACGAATGCTAAGGCATAAAGCCTTTCCAAGTTGGAATTGCTTTATACTTCTTATTGCCTTCAATTCGTAATTTTTAATTCGTAATTCGTAATTCAAAACAACAACAATGAATAAGATATACTTTATGATAGGAGTCCTTCTCCTGTCAGCCACCGCTGGCTCTTTAAGGCGAAGTAGAATGATAAATGACCGATTTATTGCCCGTTCATTTGGCATCTTAGAAATATTGCGTAAATTGCGTAACGTTAAAAGCGTTACGCAATTTGCATAAAAGATAAGAACGTTTGAAGTAGCGAGTGCAGAATCCGTGCTTGCATGGATTATGGCGAGTCACGCCAAACGACTAATTTTAATGAATATGAAGCCGAACAATCCTTTTCTAATTACGGGTTATCATAGCCCTGAGTATTTCTGTGATCGTGTGCGTGAAACTGCGATTATGACCGATGCTTTACACAATGAGCGAAACATCACATTGATAGCTCCTCGCCGCATGGGAAAAACCGGGCTGATAAAAAACGTATTCTACAAGCTAAAAGAGCAAAAAGCCGAAATAGTTACGTTGTATATGGATATATTTTCAACCCAGAACACGGCTGATTTCGTTCAAATGTTTGCCAATACTGTTTTAGGTTCCCTTGATACCATCCCGCAGAAAGCGGTAAGTCGGGTTTCCAAATTTATCAGAAGTTGTCGACCGGTCTTCACTTTTGATGAACTAACGGGTACTCCTAAAGTAACGATCGATATTACCCCCGAAAATGAACAGATAACGATCAAAGAAATCTTTGACTATCTTGGTTCTTCAGAGCGACGCTGTTATATAGCTATCGACGAGTTCCAGCAGATCAATGAATATCCGGAAAAGGGTCTCGAAGCCTTGTTACGATCGTATACTCAGTTTCTTCCGAATGTGAATTTCATTTTCTCTGGTAGTAAACAGCATATCATGCAAGAAATGTTCATGTCGGCTAAACGTCCTTTCTACCAAAGCACTCAGACCATTACGATCGACTGCATAAACGAAACGGAGTATGAAAAGTTTGCGGCCGCATTCTTCAAAGAACAATCTTTCGATATGCATTCGGATACTTTTCATCACATCTATACTTCTTTTTCCGGTCATACCTGGTATATACAAGCAATCCTTAATAGACTCTACGCCTACCACCGCCAGCCTGATATCGAACGAGTCGATGAAGCGATTTCAGAGATTGTAGACGAATCGACTTATACATATGAGAATCTGCTGACAGCTTATCCCTCTATGAGTATAAAGCTACTTAAAGCAATCGCCAAATCACAGCCGGTAAAGGAGATCAACTCCGGTGAGTTTATTGCTCAATATAAGCTGAAAGCAGCGAGCAGTGTAAATACAGCACTCAAGAAGTTGCTCCAAAACGAGTTAGTTTATAGAACAGCAGAAGGATATATTATTTACGATCACTTCCTGGCCATCTGGCTTCGGCTACACTCTTTTTAGTGTTTCCTCTTGATGGGCACATTTTATATATCGAACCTACGTTTGTATTAGAAAAAACGTATATTTGACACTGTTAAAACAATAGTGTCATCTATACGTTATGAAGAAAGGATTTATTTACCTCATTTTAGTGCTTCTGGCTCTCCCTTTGCGGGGACAGATCGCCAGTGTTTCCGGACCGGATAGTTATCTGAAACTCAAAGTAAACCTGAAAGCCGGCATCCCTTATTATAGTGTGGAATACAAAGGCAAAGTATTTCTGGAAGACTCGCCCTTGGGTTTAGTTACCAATATCGGAGACTTCAGTACGGGTTTGACTTTTGTCGAGTCGAAAGCGAAACCGGTGGAGTACAGTTATACACAAGACCGGATAAAAAGATCGCAGAATCATTACAAAGCAAACGAACTGATCTGCACTTTCACCAATAAAGACGGGAAAAAGATCGACATCCTGTTTCGGATAAGCAATAACGATATTGCCTTTAAGTATCAACTGCCTCCATATGGGGAAACGGCCTGTTGTGTGATCGAAAGAGAAGCGACAGGCTTTGACTTTCCACAACAGACAACCACCTTCCTGACCCCGCAGTCTACACCGATGATCGGTTGGAAACGCACCAAACCCAGTTATGAAGAGGAATACGTGCCCGATGAACCGATCGGCACCCCTTCCAAATACGGTTATGGTTATACTTTCCCGGGACTCTTTCATATCGGCGATGAAGGTTGGGTATTGGTTTCCGAGACCGGAGTCAGTAGCCTGTATTGCGGTTCGCGCCTGAGCGAAGGCACCAAAGACGGGCTTTATACGCTCAGCTTCCCCGATCCGAAAGAGAACAATGGCATAGGAACAGCCACCGCAGGTCTTGCCCTGCCGGGAGAAACGCCCTGGCGGACGCTTACCGTCGGTGACAACCTGAAACCGATCGTCGAAACGACTATCCCGTTCGATGTGGTCGAACCTTTATATGAACCTTCCAAGGCATACAAATTCGGCCGGGGAACCTGGAGCTGGATCATGTGGCAGGACAATAGCATTAACTTTGACGATCAGATCAAATATATTGATCTGGCTGCCGCACTGAATTGGGAGTTTGTATTGGTTGATAACTGGTGGGATACGAATATCGGGCGCGAACGTATTCCCGAACTGGTTAAATACGCCAATGCCAAAGGCGTGGATGTTTGCCTGTGGTACAATTCCAACGGATACTGGAGTGATGCTCCGCAAGGCCCGAAGCAGTGTATGAGTAACTCGGTTGCCCGCAACAAAGAGATGAAATGGTTGCAAAGCGTCGGTGTAAAAGGCTTGAAAGTCGACTTTTTCGGTGGCGACAAGCAGGAAACAATGAAACTATACGAAGATATCCTGGTGGATGCCAACGAATATGGCCTGACTATCATCTTCCACGGCTGTACCCTACCCCGCGGCTGGGAACGGATGTATCCCAATTACGTAGGCAGCGAAGCGGTATTAGCTTCGGAAAACCTGATCTTCACCCAACATGCCAACGACAACGAAGCCTATAACGCCTGCCTGCATCCCTTTATCCGCAATACGGTCGGCATCATGGAGTTCGGCCCGGTCTTATTAAACAAACGACACAACCGGACCAACGACGGTGGAACGACACGTGTTACTACCGATATCTTCCAGTTGGCCACCGCGATCCTTTTCCAAAGTCCGGTTCAAATGTTTGCGCTGGCGCCCAATAACCTGACCGATGTGCCCGCCTTTGAAATTGATTTTATGCGAAACGTGCCTACAACATGGGACGATATATGTTTCATCGACGGTTATCCCGGAAAATACTGTATATTGGCTCGTCGCCATCAGGACAAATGGTACGTCGCCGGCATCAACGCCCAGAAAGAAGCCATCACATTAAACGTAAACCTACCGATGTTTGCCGGACAGAAGGTGACGCAATACGTCGACGATAAGAAGCGGGAACCAAAAATGAATGAGATCTCCATCAAAGCCAACGGCGAAGTTCAATTGGTAATCCAACCCGAGGGCGGAGTGGTTTTGACCCATTGATTGGATCTCTTCCTAAAGAAAATACCCGTGTGACACTCTTGTTCACACGGGTATTTTTTATTATCGCTAATGTCGTTTTTATTTGAAGACCGCGTCGTCGAGGCCGGTGTTGATTTCGACGGTGGTGATGACGGTGGCGATGATTTGGCCCATGGCGGATTGTTTGATGGAATACGGGACTTTGACACCGCTGACTTCCCGGTAGTCTACGTAGTCGGTGAGGCTTTGCATTTCACCCATTGGCGTTTGTACGGTTTGGGCGCTGCGCAGCTTCAGGCCGCTCTGTACGCTATAGTATTCCGTAGTAGTTACGCCATCCTTTTCGAGCTTCAGGACATAGGTTTCTTCGTCGTTGACCGGTTCGATGCCTTCCACGGAAAGGGTGTATCCGTTGGCCGCATAATTCATTTCCGCGCAGAGGCCTGTGTTGTTCTTCATCGCGTCAAATTCTTTTCCTTCCGTCAGTTCCTGGCTGCCTTGCATGCCGGATACGCGAAGGGTCTTGCCGTCGAACGTCATCTTTTGCAAGACCATGCCTTGCAGTGACATCGTGTTTGAGGATAGATTGGGTTTCTTGAAACACATCTCGATCGTTCCGGTCTGTCCCATCACCTGCATTTCGCCAACCATCTTATAATCGTTCACTTTTTCGGCTGCGGCTTTGCCACCGATCGCTTTCACGTAATTCGCAATCACGTCATCGGCAGAGATATCAACGGCTTGCGCTTTGGGGGCTTCGATCGGGTTGGCATCCACATCATACCATTGCACCTTTCCTTCGGCATCGAAAGCGGCCAGTCCATCGGCGTATTGTTTGTCGGAAGTAACCACGACCCAGGCATTCTCCGGACGGACGTATTTCTTCGCTGCCGCTTGAATATCGGCAGGAGTCAAGGCTTCCAATCGTTTGAGGTAGTTGCGGTAGTAGTCTTTCGGCAGGTTGTATTTGTCGATATTCACAGCGAACTGCGCCATCGTTTCCGAGCTGGCCAGTGAGCGGGAGAAGTTGCCGGTGCTGAAAGTCACGGCGTTCTTCAATTCTTCGGCGCTGATCGGCTCGTTGATCATGCGGTTGAACTCTTTCAGGATCTCGTACACCGCGCTATCGGTAGCTGCAGCCTTGACGGAAGCGGCGTTACGTCCGGCACCCAATGACATTGAACCGATCTCTTCGCCGGCACTCAGGTTGGAATACACACCGTAGGTCCAGCTCTTGTCTTCGCGCAGGTTCATAAACAAACGAGCCGTTCCACTGCCACCCAGGATCTGGTTCATGATCGCTGCGGCGTCGTAATCCGTTGCACTCAGGTTGTAGGCGATCGGATAACAGATATCGATAGCCGATTGCACCGCGCCGGGTTTATTGATAAAGGCGACTTTGCGTCCGGCCGGAGCCGTCGGGATCGTATATTGGGCTACGGGCACGTCTTTCTTCTGCCATTTACCGAAATACTTCTCGGCTTGTTTTTCTGCTTCTTTCTTCGAGAGGTCGCCGACGATCACCAGGCGTGCTACGTTAGGCGCGAAATAGGCGGCATAATACGCTTCCAGGTCGGAAAGTTTGACGTTCCCCAGTGTTTCCACCGTTTCCAGTTCACCTGCCGGAAATCCTTTGCCGTAGGTCAAAGCCGAAGCCAAGCGGTTGGTAAGCTGCCCCGGATCATCGCCCATGCTGGCAAGTGCCGTTTTGTATTTGTTCAGTCCCAGTTCGAATTCTTCCTGCAGGAATACCGGATTGAACAGCATATCGGTCATGATATCCAATGCCTTCTCGTCGTATTTCTTCAATACGTAGGCATAACCGCCGTTACGGTGTACGCCGCCGCGCATACCGATCAGGTCGATATCTTTGTTTAGTTGTTCTTTGGATCTGTTTTTCGTGGCTTTGCCGAATACTTCGGTAAACAGGTCTTTCAATCCCACCTTATCGCCTTCCAATGCCGGTTTGACATCCAACTGCAAGGAGTATAAAACCAGGGGAGTGCTCTTGTCTTCCACCAGAAACACTTTCAAGCCGTTCTTCAGGGTAAAGACCTGAGCGTCTTTGATATTCACTTCTTTCGCAGGAGCGGCCGAAGGACGGATACTCCGATCTAAGGTCTGTGCGTTTACGGCAAGCGCACAATATACAAGAACCAACAGACTATATATTATCTTTTTCATTTCCATTCGTATTAATCATTCGTATTCGATTCGTTCTTCTCTGCCATCGGCACATAGTGCAATACGACGCGGGTGTTGGTCTGCAGGTATTTCCGTGCCACATTTTGGATATCTTCACGGGTAATCGACTGGAAAGTGGCCAGTTCTTTATTCACCCGTTCGGCATCTTTGAAATAGGTATAGGCATCGCAAAGCGCTTGTGCCTTACCTGCCAGCGATTGCAGATTAGCGGCTACCTCAAACTCCTTCGCGGCCATAGCCATCTGGAACTCTTCTTCCGAAACCAATTCTTTCGACATCCGTTCGACTTCCGTGGTCAAGGCTGCTTCGACATCTGCCAACGGCGTGCCCATATTGGGAATCGCCAGGACATAAAGTAATCCCGGGTCTTCGCATTGGAAGTTGAACGCCTGCGACTGCAACGTCAAACCTTTATCTTCGAGATTGGTTTTCAGGCGGGAAGAAGCTCCTCCGGAAAGGATCTGCGTCAGGATATCCATGGCGTAAGCTTCGCGTGTGCCCATCTCGGGCGCATGGTAAGCCATAAAGAGGGCCGGCAACTGGATATTGTCGTACACCACGTCTTTGATCTCCTGCGTCGGCATCGGTTCGACAATCTCCGGGCGATACATCGGAAGGGTTCCACGTGGGATGGAACCGAAATATTTATCGACCCACTGGCGTGTTTGTTTCTCTTCGAAATCACCGGCGATCACCAATACACAGTTGTTGGGTACGTAATACGTATCGTAGAAATTCTTGATATCGTCGAAGGTCGCTGCCCGGATATGCTCCGGATCACCGATGGTCTGCCACTGGTAGGGATGCACGGTAAACGCCCGCTTGCCCAGTTCTTCCATAAACGTACCGTAAGGGCGGTTGTCGTATGATTGTTTGCGCTCTTCGATCACCACCCCTTTTTGTGTATTCACCCCGATGGTATCGATCTTGGCGTGCAACATACGTTCTGCTTCCATCCACAAAGCCAGCTCGAGCTGGTTGGACGGCATATTCTCGAAATAAAAGGTCCGGTCTTGCGACGTATTGGCGTTGAGAGATCCTCCGGCAGCCTGGATCATTTTGAAATACTCTCCCCGACCGATATGATCGGAACCTTCGAACATCAGGTGTTCAAAGAAATGGGCAAAGCCCGTACGGGAAGGGTCTTCATTTTTTGCTCCAACATGGTACATCAGCGATACCATGACGTTGGGTGTGCGATCGTCGGCATGCAGGATCACATGTAATCCGTTCGACAGATCATACTCCACGAACTTGATTTTCTCAGACTGTCCGTTTGCCGTGAATATAGCGGCAAAGAAGATCATTACTAATGTTAACGTATTCTTCATCTCTTTATATTGATAAGTTATTGAATAAGAGGTGCAAATCAAAATGTTTTACTTGCGTTTCAGATACCCAGCGAAGCTTTGATCCGTTCGATCTTTTCGGCTGCGGCAGCTTCTGCTGCCGGGATGTCGTCCACACTGTTTATTTTGGAATAGACTTCGCAATAGAACTTGATCTTGGGTTCCGTGCCCGAAGGACGGATAGACACCTTGGTCTGGTCTTCCGCGAAATACTGCAAGACATTCGACGTGGTCGGCATATCCAACGTTAAGACTTCATCATCCGGATAGCTATGTCCCTTCAGCGTGCTGAAGTCGTTGAACAGGCATACCTTCGAACCGGCCAATTCCGTCAACGGGTTTTCCCGGAAACGCTTCATCATTGCTTCGATCTCTTCCGCGCCGCTCTTGCCTTTCTTGACCACAGAGATGCCGATCTCTTTCGAATAGCCGTATTCGACATAGATCTTCTGCAACAACTGATAGAGCGTGATGCCCTGGTCTTTCGCCCAGGCCGTCATTTCCGCCAGGATTGCACAGGCAGAGATCGCGTCTTTATCGCGCACAAAATCCTCACAGAGGAAGCCATAACTTTCTTCGCCTCCACCGATATACGCCTTCTTGCCTTCGTTCTTACGCATCACATCGGCAATCCATTTGAATCCGGTATAGACATCATACATCTGCACACCGTTCTTTTCAGCGATCGTACGGATCGTTTCGGTGGTCACAATCGTTTTGACGATATATTCATTGCCTTCGATCTTGCCCAGCTCTTTCCAGCGGGTGATCAGGTAATAGACAAACAAAAGACAGGTCTGGTTGCCATTGAGCAACACCCATTCGCCTGCGTTATTCTTCACCGCGGCACCTACACGGTCACCATCGGGGTCGGTCGCCAATACCAATTCGGCATCCGTTTCTTTGGCTTTCTCAACGGCCATCGACAAGGCTGCCGGCTCTTCCGGGTTGGGCGAAACCACAGTCGGGAAATCACCGCTCACCACATCCTGTTCGGGCACATGGATAATATTCGTGAAGCCAAACGCTTTCAAGGCTGCCGGTACCATCTCTACACCGGTCCCGTGGATCGGCGTATACACAATCTTCATATCGCTATGCCGACGGATCGCTTCTGGCGAGAGCGAGAGCGTGGTCAATGCCTGGATATACTGCGCGTCCATCTCTTTGCCGACAATTTCAATCAGGCTCTTATTGCCTTTGAAATTGATCTCTGCTGCATTGCGAATCTTATTCACTTCAGCGATTGTATTGCGGTCGTGCGGAGCGATCATCTGCGCGCCGTCGTCCCAATAGGCTTTGTAGCCATTGTATTCTTTCGGATTGTGCGAAGCGGTCAGGATAATACCACTCTGGCATCCCAGGCGGCGGATGACGAACGACATCTCCGGTGTCGGACGAAGATCTTCGAAAAGATACACCTTGATCCCGTTTGCCGAGAAGATATCCGCCGAGATCTCGGCGAACTTTCGGCTGTTATTACGGCAGTCGTGCCCGATAACCACTTTGATCTCTTCGCGGTCGGCAAATTCCTTTTTCAGGTAATTGGAAAGTCCCTGGGTGGCAGCGCCTACGGTATAAATATTCATCCGGTTGCTTCCCGCTCCCATGATTCCCCGTAACCCACCGGTACCAAACTCCAGATCTTTATAGAAACTTTCAATCAGTTCCGTCGGATCTTCATTATCCAATAAAGCCTGTACCTGCGCGCGGGTTTCCGCATCATAACTTTCAGTAAGCCATCCTTCGGCCTTACTCCGAACCATTTCCAGTAAATCGTTATTTTCCATCTTAACTATCTATGGGTTTAAAACCTTAATTTATTCTCTGTTTTCTTTTTTAATGAACGAGCAAACATACATAAAAAATATGGATATCACCGCTTTCTGTCGCTAAAAAACCGCGCAGATCTACGCTCATCCCCACCACAAAACGCGTGCGAAATGGAGGGAGTATTCACTTGTTGATAATTGTCAACAGATTTGTTGATAATTGTCAACAGATCTGTTGATAGTTATCAACAAATGTGTTGACGGTTATCAACAAACAAATACTCCCGGCAAAAAAGCCGACTATTCCCGCGGATAATCCGTTTTTTATCTGCCGAACAGAAAGAATTGCATTATCTTTGCGCTATCCAAGTTTTAGATAGCATATTAGACAACGTAAGAAAACACATGAAAAAGCAGTTTTTATTCATTGCTTCAGGGCTTTGTATAGGCCTTTCGGCATGCACATCCCAAACAACCGGGGCGAAAACCGAAGGCTCCGCGGGCAGTAATCAGGCAACAGCCGAAGAGGTATGGAAAGATTATTTTGTGGGCAATATCCTGTTCGAGGACAAAGCGCCGCAGAGTGAGGGTTCACGCATTTATCACAGTATCATCGTCGATCCGCAGGCTTACATCGCCGAGCAGGCGCGGACAGTATTAAACACTTTGTATTACAGTCCGGCTGACAGCATTGTTCCGGTAAACAACCTGCATTACAAATTGGAAGATACCGACGGCGTATCGGCCAAAGGCGGCGGTGGCGGCGAGATTGGGATTTTCTACAGCACCCGCCATATCGAAAAGTCTTTTGCGAACAATGACACCGCAAAGGTATTCTTCGAAACCCGCGGGGTATTATTGCACGAACTGACTCACGCCTACCAATTGGAGCCTCAGGGCATCGGTTCGTATGGCACCAACAAAGTATTCTGGGCCTTTATCGAAGGCATGGCCGATGCGGTGCGGGTAGCCAACGGAGGCTTCAACGGCGAAGAAGACCGCCCCAAGGGGGGAAATTATATGGATGGATACCGCCGTGCCGGTTATTTCTTTGTCTGGCTGCGCGACAATAAAGATCCGGACTTCCTGCGTAAATTCAATCGGAGCACATTGGAGATCATCCCCTGGTCGTTCGACGAGGCCATCAAACTCGTTTTAGGCAAAGAATACCAGATCGACGCGCTCTGGCAGGAGTATCAGGTGGCGATGGGGGATATTAATTCATAATAAAGACTTGTGTATAAACCGTCTCATTACCACAGCCATCCTGGACGGTGAGGCGGAGACTGTGTTCGCCCGGTAGCAGACGTTCGCGGTCGAAATGGTAGGTGATGACCGAGCGGTTGTCGCGTGTAAAGAGGGCGTATGTGCCGTCGATCTCTCCCCGGTAGGTTTTTATGCCGCTCAGGTTATCCGACAGGCGGAAGACAAAGCGGCGTTTATTTTTCCAGGTGGCGGGATCGATAGGCGTGATTGTTGGCGGGACGGTGTCTACAGCCAGGCTGTATTGCCCCAGTTCGCGGATCGTGGCGTCGATCCATCCGTTGCGGTAGGTACCACCGATCCAGGCGCGACGTCCTTTGTGTAAATGCACAATGCCATATTGTGTTTTGTTCTCCAACGAATCCGTCAACAGGCGGAGCGATAGTTGGGCATTCTGATGCAAGGCGACAGGGGTGTTATGCAACTGATGGATATCACTCAGATCTGTTTCCCCTTCTTTTGCTGTGTACTTGAAATAGAAACTATCGTAGAGGTTGCCTTTGGGAATAGTCAAACGGATGCCTTTCGCGCCGAACTTATTCTCCGACCGCCAGCTGAAAAGCTCACGCCCTTCGGTTTCGGGTGCGGGTATGGGTTGTTCTTTCCCTTCGATCTGCATTTCCAGATAAGCCGAATTGCCAAAAGCATCCGTCAGGATATATTCAAACAGATACGGGCGCTCCTCGTCGATCGTGAGATAACCGCGGTCTTTGCCTTTGATAAAACGCAGCTTATTGCCCGGCTCGATAAAGCTTTTCATATAAAAAGAACGGTTATCGATCCAGTCGGCATAATCGACAAAGCTGTTCAGGTAGCGGCTCTCATTCAGGGCATAGCGGTCGATATAGGAATGGAAAACCGTATCGCCGTCGACCTTCAGCACGATCTCTTTCACGCCGTACACATGGTGGGTGTCGTCCATATAATCGTAAGCCTTTACGCCGACACCGATCCGTCCCCAGGCGGTTAGCTTCGCCGTTAACGTTTGCTTTCCATCTTTCGGACTCAGTTTTTTGAATTCCTGTTTCGCTTTCTTCCCATTCACCACGCCTTCGCCTTCCACCGGATAAAGCATCACGCCCTGGATACGGGGCGGACGGGTATCGCGGATCTGTTTCTTATAAAAAAGGATGGGATCGAGTAGCTCTTCACTTTTCGTATCGCGCACTTCAAAATGCAGATGTGGTCCGCCCGAGCTTCCGGTATTGCCGCTCCAGGCGATCAGTTCTCCCTTTTTCACCGGGAAGCGGTCGGCTTCGGGATAGAGGTTGACGGAGAAACTCTCCTGCGCGTATTGTTCTTCTTTCACATAGTCGGCCACCGCGGGCAGGAAACGTTGGAGATGGCCGTAGACCGTGGTCGTACCGTCGGCATGGGTCAGATACAATCCGTTCCCATAGCCACCCGGACTGACCGAGACGCGGGAGATATAGCCATCGGTCACGGCATGTACCGGTTTGCCCTCGGCACCTTTGGTCTTGAAATCGATACCGGCATGGAAATGGTTCGTGCGCAGCTCGCCGAAATTGCCACTCAATAGAATGGCGTAGTCAAACGGATTAAGTAACTCCTGACTCTTCAATGAGATCGGAGAAACACAGGTAAATAGAAAGAGAGAGAGAGAAGCAATATACTTGTACATGGATTTCTTTTTTTTAGCAACGGCAAAGTTAACCACATTTTTATTAAGTTTGCAGCTTAATTATAACTCTAAAAGATAAATACGATGAAGCCTACTTTATTTGTATTGGCTGCCGGGATGGGTAGCCGTTACGGTGGTTTGAAACAATTAGACGGACTGGGACCTAACGGGGAAACGATTATGGATTATTCCATTTACGATGCGATTCGGGGTGGTTTCGGCAAACTGGTGTTTGTGATCCGCAAACATTTCGAACAGGATTTCCGTGAAAAGATCATCTCCAAGTACGAAAATCATATTCCGGTAGAAGTGGTATTCCAGGAACTCGACTACCTGCCCGAAGGATTTAGTGTTCCCGAAGGAAGAGAAAAACCCTGGGGCACGAACCATGCCGTATTGATGGGCAAAGACGTGATCAACGAACCTTTTGCCGTGATCAATGCCGATGATTTCTATGGCCGCGACAGCTTTGCCGTACTGGGCAAACAACTTTCCGGAATGGCAGGCACGCAGAACGACTATTGCATGGTGGGCTATCGCGTAGGCAATACGTTGAGTGAGAGTGGATCGGTGGCGCGTGGCGTTTGCGAGACCAACGCTGAAGACTACCTGACCGGTGTGGTAGAACGTACCGCCATTGAGAAGATCGACGGTGAGATCCAGTTTATCGACGAGAACGGAAAGAAAGTCGTTTTGGATGAAAAGACTCCGGTGTCTATGAATATGTGGGGCTTTACGCCCGACTACTTCCAATATTCGGAAGATTTCTTCGTGAACTTCCTCAAAACCAATGCCGGCAACCTGAAGAGTGAATACTTCATCCCCCTGATGGTGAATGAACTGATCACAAACGGCACGGCGAAGGTAAAAGTATTGGATACAACCTCCAAATGGTTTGGCGTGACTTACGCCGCCGACCGTCAGGGAGTCGTAGACAAGATCCAGGCGCTGGTAGATGCCGGGGAATATCCGGCGAAGTTATTTTAAGGGTTTAAGGGGATTAAGGCTTTTAAGGGGTTTAAGGGGTTTAAGGCCTTTTAAAGTCGTTAATCCCCTTAAACTCCTTAATCCCCTTAACCCCCTTTTATAAAAAACAAAAACAACTGAAATGATGATGAAACGTGCCTTTGGAATATGGCTGATTATGGTATTGGCAGGCGCTTCCGTATTGAAAGCGCAGGATTTGGAAACACTGGTATTGATTGATACGGATATGGGGAAGATCAAGGTGAAGCTTTACAATGAGACGCCCCTGCACCGTGACAATTTCATTAAGAATGTAAATGAAGGGGTCTATACCGAGCTTCTTTTCCACCGGATTATCCGCCAGTTTATGGTGCAGGGAGGAGATATCAATTCGAAAGACGCTCCGATCGAGACCCACCTGGGCGACGGTGATCCCGGTTATACCATACCCGCCGAATTTGTTTATCCTCAATATTTCCATAAAAAAGGAGCCTTGTGTGCCGCCCGCTCCAGCGATGAAGAGAATCCGGAGAAAGCATCCTCCGCGACCCAGTTCTATATCGTGACCGGTAAGCACTTCACACAGATGGAGCTGGACAAGATGGAGAAGAATGAAGGCAAACAGCTGACCGAGGAACAAAAACAAGCCTATATGCTCGAAGGCGGTGCCCCGCATCTGGACGGCAGTTATACAGTCTTCGGCGAAGTAGTCAGCGGCATGAAGGTAGTGGATAAAATGCAGTTCGTCCCAACCAATGAAGAGGATCGCCCACTGAAGAATATCCGGATCAAGACGATGACGATTGTGGAGAAATAAGGGAGAGAGTAGTTAGTAGTTAGTAGTTAGTAGTTAGTAGATAATAGGAATTAGAAGAAAATGGAAAAAGAAACAAAGGTAGTGATGCAGACTTCGTATGGTCCGATCACCTTAAAATTATACAATGAGACACCGGCTCACCGGGATAATTTTCTCAAATTAGTAAAAGAAGGTACATATAACGGGCTGTTGTTCCACCGCGTAATCAAGGATTTTATGATACAAGGTGGAGATGTGACTTCGAAAGACGCGCCGATCAACAAACAACTGGGTTCCGGCGACCTGGGATATACCGTGCCCGCCGAGTTCGTTTATCCGAAGTATTTCCACAAGAAAGGGGCCTTATGCGCTGCCCGTACCGAGAATCCGCAAAAGGCCTCTTCCGCTTCCCAGTTTTATCTGGTGACCGGCAAGACCTATTCCGACGGGGAGATCAAACAAATGGAGAAACAGATGGAAAGCCAACTGGTGCAATCCATCTTCAACCAACTGCAAACGGAGAACAAACCCAAGATCATGGAGCTCTACCGCAGCGGCAACAAAGAAGAGATGATGATCCTGCGCGACACCCTGATCGGCAAAGCCCAGTTGGAAGCCGAAAAACGCAAGGACGAATGCAAGATGTCGGAAGAAGTCAAAGAAGCGTATAAAACCATTGGCGGAACACCGTTCTTAGATAATAACTACACAGTCTACGGAGAAGTTGTCGAAGGCCTGGAGATCCTGGATAAAATCCAAAACGCCGCGACCAACAAACAAGACCGGCCGCTGGAGAATATTGTGATTGAAGCGGTGACAATTCTCTGAATCAGGATTATCAGGATTTAACAAATTAGCAGGATTAAGTTACCGCTGACATGCAATCAGTTAGTAATCTAATCCTGCTAATTTATTAAATCCTGATAATCCTGATTCAGACTGTTAACGCCTTCCAAAGCACCTCCCCTTCCGGTACCGGCGCTTCGATTCGAATTTGTTCTTTGGATACGGGATGCAAAAATTCAACCTTGCGGGCATGCAGGCTGATGCCTCCGTCTTTATTGGAGCGGTCGAAGCCATATTTCAGGTCACCCTTGATGGGGCAACCCATCTTGGCAAGCTGCACACGGATTTGATGGTGGCGCCCGGTCTTCAGGTCGATCTCCAACAAATGATAATGATCCGATGAGGCTATTCTTTTGTAGTGAAGGATAGCCTTTTTTGCATTCGGCTTCTCCTTATCGTAGGCATAGGTTTTGTTTTGTTTTTCATTGCGCACCAGCCAGTGCACCAGTTCGCCTTCTTCCTGTGGCGGACGTTTCTTGACTATCGCCCAATAGGTTTTCTTCACCTCACCCAGGCGGAACATCTCGTTCAGGCGGGAAAGGGCTTTGCTCGTTTTGGCAAAGACCACAAGACCCGTCACCGGACGATCCAGGCGATGGGTAACGCCCAAAAACACATTGCCCGGCTTCTGATATTTCTCTTTCAGCCAGGCTTTCAGCGTTTCCGACAGCGGTTCATCCCCCGTCTTATCGCCCTGCACAATCTCGTGGCAGGTCTTCGAAACGGCGATAAGGTGGTTGTCTTCGTAAAGAACCTTCATTGGAATTATGAATTATGAATTATGAATTATGAGAAAAAAGGAACAACCCTGCTCTCATAATTCATAATTCATAATTGATCTACATATGCATCCCCCCATCACAGAGCAACACCTGCCCTGTCACGTAGGCCGACAGATCGGAAGCCAGGAAGGTAGCGCAGTTGGCTACATCTTCGGTCGTTCCACCACGGCGCAACGGGATTTGTTTCGCCCATTCGGTTTTTACTTCTTCCGACAATACATCGGTCATCTCTGTGATAATGAAACCCGGAGCAATCGCATTGGCACGGATACCACGTGATCCCAATTCCTTGGCTACACTCTTGGCCAGACCGATCATACCGGCTTTCGACGCGGAGTAGTTGGCCTGTCCCGCATTACCGGATACGCCGACAACAGACGCCATATTGATGATGCTGCCGCTTTTCTGCTTCATCATCACCGGAGTCAGGGCATGGATAAAGTTGAATGCCGACTTGAGATTCACATTGATCACCATATCCCATTGCTGTTCGCTCATACGCATCATCAGCCCGTCACGCGTGATACCGGCATTGTTCACCAGGATATCCACGCGACCGAAATCTTTCACGATCTCCGCCACTACCGCATGCGCTTCGTCGAAATTCGCCGCATTCGAAGCATAGCCTTTTGCTTTTACGCCTAAGGCTTCAATCTCAGCCTGTGTAGCCAAACCATTCTCGTCTATCGCCAAATCGGTAA
Source organism: Parabacteroides sp. PF5-6 (assembly GCF_029504695.1). Taxonomy (GTDB): domain Bacteria; phylum Bacteroidota; class Bacteroidia; order Bacteroidales; family Tannerellaceae; genus QVMG01. The sequence goes on along the minus strand of NZ_JAQFIN010000005.1, from coordinate 147,124 downwards.
ACGCTACATTTGCGCCTTCGGCAGCAAACTTCAACGCGATCGCCTTGCCAATACCGCGAGCGGCACCGGTTACAATCGCTACTTTTCCTTCCAATAATTTCATACCATACTATTTAGCCCCACCAACCTCCCCCAAAGGGGAGGCTAAAAGGGCAGTTTATATAATTAATCTTATCTCTATATCAAGTACCCACTCCTTAGCCTCCCCTTGGGGGAGGTTGGTGGGGCCCCGGTTACAATTTGATCAACGCGGCCCCTGCGGAATAACCTCCGCCGAAGACGGTGATGGCGATCAGGTCGCCTTTCTTGAAATCTTTCGCGTTTTGTGCATAGACCAGTGCCGAGCTGACCGAACCGGTATTGCCCAGCTCTTCGATGTTCTGCAGGAACTTCTCGTCGGGCAGGTTCAACTGCTTGGCAATGTTCGACATGATACGCATATTGGCCTGGTGACCGACGAAATACGTCAGGTCGTCCAGCGTATAGCCGTTTTTATCTAACAGGTAAAGCACATTTTTCGGCATATAGGTACACGCCTGAATAAATACGTCGCGCCCTTCGGGCATCATAATTCCTCCGTCGCGCGGACGCAGTTGCACGCCTTCGGGACCTTTTCCGATATGTCCGAGGCCTTGGGTGACAATCTCCAGCACTTCCGCATCCGTCTCTTTCACACGCTCTTTCGAGATAAAAAAGGCGGCTGCCGCATCTCCCCAGAGATGTCCGGCTTTCGGATCGGTCTCATTCGAATAGGCCGAGTTCTTATCGGCGGAGATAATCAAAGCCTTGGAGGCTTTTCCCATGCAGAAATAACCTTCGACCACCTCCAATGCGTTCAGAAAAGACGAACAGGCGGAAGAAAGATACATCGCTTTTGCATTGACGATATGAAATTCGCGTTGCGCCACATGTGCTCCGGTAGCTACCGTATCGTAAGGAGAGTAAGAGGCTTGAATAATCAAGTCTACTTCTGTAATATCATAAGGCAATTGGGGTAAAGCCCGGCGAACCGCCTCCAATCCCATGGTGTTGACATTTTCTTCAGCTCTGGCTTTGGATCGGGTTTTGATTCCTGTACGTTGTTCAATCCACTCACTAGTTAATCCGTTCAGTTCCAGAAAATGTTGGTTATCTACACGCTCTTCAGGTATATAATAACCGGATGCATTAATATACATAGTTTTCTAACTATTTTTTATTTTTATTCCGTTGAATATCAAATTAATCACGTTATCTCTACGCTTGATACGCTGCTGGATCGTATCGCCCATAACCCCGCGGATATAGGGCACTTCCAGGCCTTTCAGACTATGATGAAGAACCAGGGCCGTGACGTCGGTATCGGGCATTTGAAACACCCCTTCTTTCACCCCATCGTCCAGTATGTTCTTGATCAGATCCACTTCGCGCAGGTCGAAGTTCTTTCGTACCTTCTCCACCCGCCAGATATCGCGGAAAAAGGTCGCACGCAATGTACCATTTCGGAAAACCAGTGATTTGATTGTATCCAACCGGGTATAAATGAAATTGATCAGTTTCTCGTCGGCCGGTAATTCTTTGCCGGCCACGTCCACCAACATCATATACAATTTATTCAGTTCCGATTCGATCACCGCCAGATAAATCTCATTCTTGCTCTTAAAATAGGTATATAACGTCCTTCTGCCTTTCTGCGAAGCATGTGCAATATCATTCATGGTCGTATTATCCACTCCCATGCGGGCAAACAACTGTCTGGCCACATCCACTAACATATCTCTTGTTTTCGACACTGTCATAGGGCTAATTGCACATTTTCATCAAATATGTGCGCAAAAATAGACAAAGGGGCTTGAATAAGCAAGCGGATTAAAAAAAACTTACGATAATTTTGTTTTCTAAATATAAAGCCATACCTTTGCACTCGCAATCAGGTAATGAATGCAACTATATCGCGGAGTGGAGCAGTGGTAGCTCGTTGGGCTCATAACCCAAAGGTCGTAAGTTCGAGTCTTGCCTCCGCAACTCAAAATCAAAGGATCGCAGAAATGCGGTCCTTTTTTTGTTTTATAACCCCATTTTACCCCCGCCAAACTGGGATCATCCGGTAATCTTGTGGAGCCCGTTCGCATCGAAGGAAATCGGAAGATTTTTTTTTAGAGGCCAACGGCCTTGGAGCAATAGCGTAGGGCAACGCCCTACGTAATGATAACATATTAAATGTGAGGGTGAAGCCCTCAAAGCTTTCGCAATCCCCTCCTGCCTGAGGAGGGGTGGCACGCCAGAGACGTGACGGGGTGGTGGGAGGGGGCTTATGGGTTGAGAGGGACGCCTGCCATAGGGCGATGCCCTATGCTGTTGCTCGGAGGCCGTTGGCCTCTGGAAATATCTTCACATTTCAAACTATTTGCAGATCCGAAGCGAGTTATTGGAGAACGGAACCTCCCAAAATACCCTCCGAACAGAGTTTTTCGTTTTTTTACTTACATCATACAGGATTTTCTTTCATCGCTGTATATCAATCATATAGTTATTTCAAAACAGCAAAAAAACAGTAAAATTCCTGTAACTAACTTTCTGATACCTGTTGACGAGCCCGGCAGTGATCGGTTTAACATTGTTGCCTGTCCCGGCTGTATGATGTAAGTAAAAAAATGAAAAACTATGTGCGGAATGATCGGTTTACCACTATTTATCGTTTGCATTTGTTAACATCCGGCTTCGACTACAAAAAAATAGCCTCTTTCACTGAAAAGGCCGGCAGCGTTTCCCAAAAGACCGGCAGGGTTTTCCAAAAGACCGGCAGGGTTTTCCAAAAGGCCGGCGGCCTTTTCCGGGAAGGTCTGTCTTTTTAAGTATCCTTCTACCTTTCACCCGAAACACTGATCAATGCAGGGATCTGGCGACCGGATGAAAGGTGAAGACCGGACTAAAAACTTTCATGTGGGAAACTACCGGTAGTTTGCGCGCAAACTACTAATATTTTGTCGACAAACTACCGGTAGTTGGTGCGCAAACTACCAGTAGTTTCTGAAGAGAATATTAATATCTCATTATCAATGGTTTATAAAACCGTGAAGTTCGCGTCGAAGAAGATTTGATTTCAATTGTCTGAATCAGGATTATCAGGATTGAATAAATGGGCAGGATTAAAGCCTGTGACACTCGCTTCGCTCGCCTCTAATCTTGTAAATATATTCAATCCTGATAATCCTGATTCAGACAATGGGATCTTCAATTCTCAAAATACTTGAATATCCCGCGAAATACCCATATTGGCCTTTTGGCAAAAGAAGGGGGAACGAAAGGAAGTGTTCCACAACTTTCCGGGGTGATCCGGAAACGGACCCAAATAAACCCCGATCATCCGGGTCAGCCTGTACATAAAGAACTTAACATCTCTCACACCTCTCCTCTGAATTGACTTCTGAGTGCCTTTTTTTGTTACATATTAAATTTGAATTCGACTATTATCGGATTGCTTTCTTCACTTTTTATGGAATCTATAATCTCCCACAGCAATGGGTAAAACTCACTATCCGCTTTAGCTGCGGTACTACTCAAGGCCTCTTCTAAAACATAAGGTTCGATATAGGAGATGAAACGTTCTTCCGAACTATTGCAGAGCATAAAGTAGTTCAGGAAGAATCCGGAAGTGAAGGTCACATCATCAATTAGTCTATCCAAGGGAAAAGAAATATAAGTTCTTTTTGCCTCATCGGCCACGTATAATCGAACTTTTTCTCCATTTTCCACACAACCAAATGCCAGTAGGGTCGCGGAAGAGCTTAAACCATCAAAAATAAATCCCGGATACTTATTTATCTCTCTTCCCTCTCTTTCCATTTTTTCATTTTCCTGTATCGACATTGCCCGGTGATGGTCCAGAATACGCATGGGCATAAACTGTCCGGATTGCGCATCATACATCAACAAGTCATTTGAATATCCCTGATGGAATAATAATTTATGATCTCCCCAATTCACCAAAGGAAGAGGACGAGCCAAACGAAGGGTTTCGTTCATCTTCAACACACCTTCCCGGACATGCCCTTTTCTGTCAATCACGCAAACCACATTTTCACCTTTTTCCCCCAGGACAAAAGTCAAGATGTTTTCTCCGGCAAAGCGCAACGACCGGGCATTGATTGTAAGCGGTATCTCATGTTCAAAATCCCCCGCTAAGGTGTACACATAAATCTTTTTCAGTCCCATCAGATAGATGTTCTTCTCATCCACTTCAAAATCAGACAGAATAGCATATTCACCCGGTCCATGTCCGATTTGTCCTATTCGCCGAACAAAACTTCCTTTATGGTCAAACACTAAAAGATCTCTCCGGTCGGCTTGCACATAAAAACAATTGTTTCGCTTTTTTATCTGATCTATGTTCCCGATCAAGCAACTATCAGTCGTTTCTAAAGCAGTAAAAGTAACCCCATCAAACAGATTTGACGCCTGCAAATTTTTGGGGACCATTTCGGTCAAACTTCCTATCAACAGGTTCTCTTTCGTATTTTCTGTGCGACAACCGGAAAGGCAAAAAATACTTATTAAAATCCAACAATCACATATTTGTTTTATATTCATACACTTCACGTTATGTGTTTAAATTCAAGCTCTCTATAAAATATTCCAATAGGATATTACTGTTTTTAAAAAAAACATAACATTTAAGGATGTTACAATTTTCGTCTACATATAATAGGTAAGGAGCAGATAGCGCATCTAGAGAACAAATTGTTTCACTTGGCATATTAATGGATTTCATACCTTTCATGTCGTAATAACTTAACTCCTTTTCCAATAAGGAGTTGAAGCGGTATGACCCGATAATCAGAATGTTTTCACTCTTTAAGTTTGCATCAAAAAAATATTTAATACCTTTAGAGTAACAGTTCATGCAGATGCATCACGCAATCTTAAAATTAGAGTGGGGCAATTTAATTTCCTATCAATATCAGCATAAACTTTAGGTTCATTTAACATTATAGACTTTAGTATTTCAAGAGTTTCTTCCTGTTTAATATCTGTATCTAATAAAGTATTTTCTAACGTTGCTATTTCCTGTCTCAATCGATACTCTTTTTTAGTAAAAAAGTAAGTTGATACCAAATACAGACAAATTGTTAGCGTTAGCAATATAACGACAGCTCTCTCTTTTGACATAATTTCACAAAATAATGATGCAATAGTATAATCTATTACATCATTACTAATTGCTAAATGGGTTGATAATTATTGTTTACTACTTGCAATTCCTCGTAACTTCCCCACATGAACAACTATTCCCATTCCCGCTTGTTACGCATATCTCTCGGGAAGTGCCAAAAAGTCCAGGACAACTTGTTTTCTCCCATGAACATGTTGCAGATGGCCCAGGAGGAGGAGGAGGCGTTGGAGGATTACTCGCAATAACACTTACGCAATATTGCATAAATAACAAAATAACCATAGTGAATACAACTTTCTTTTTCATATTTATTTTTTTAAGTTAACACTTGCCGAATATAAATGACCCAATAAATACAGCCAATTTGTTTTTGTTAATAAATCATAACCGCTCAATCTTTTTGTCAATTCAAAAATAACGATTTAAAATGATTGATATTTTGTTTTGTAGCAAATAAAAATGCATTGACGATAAATATATTGCAAAACGACATCAGAGATCGCCAATTTGCTGTCAAATGTATATTCTTGGTCGAATTATTATCAATTCAAATAAAAAATGCTCTTATGCTTATGATAAATCTTATATTGGCTATGATAGTAATAACGCTAAGTATTATTTGAGGCGTTGAAAATCTTATGGAAATGCGATTTGACATATTGCAAACTCCTATAGGTAGTATGCACGCGTACGAGCTATAGTGTGACGCCGTACTACATATAGTATGAGCTAGCACTATATATAGAAACGTTTTTTAACATATTATATTGTCACAGAATAACATTTCACAACTTTCTGGGGTGATTCCCCGGGGAAATTTAAAATACTCACTACCTTTGCACTGTTCATTGATTTTAATAGAAAACCATGAAGAAAATACTTGTATTGTGCCTGTTGTGGACCGTTTTGTTTCCCCTGAAAGCACAATGGCAATTGAGCGAAGAAGCAAAGATCAGTATATTGACCAGCGCGCCGCATGACGAAGCAGTGTTTACGGTTTTCGGGCATGCAGCCTTCCGGGTTTATGATCCGGCATTTGATTACGATATGGTGTTTAATTACGGTATCTTTGATTTCTCCAAACCCAACTTTATCTTGCGCTTTGCCTTGGGGCATACCGATTATATCCTGGGGGTGAATAGGTATATTTCTTATATTGCCGAATACCAGATGCGGGGAAGTGATGTGACCGAACAGGTATTGAACCTGAACGCGACAGACAAAAACGCATTGTATACCGCTTTGATGTTGAACGCCCAACCCAAGAACCGGGTCTACCGCTATAACTTCTTTTACGACAACTGCGCCACCCGCCTGCCGGCGATGATCGAACGTTCGATCGAAGGAGAACTGATTTATCATAACCCGCCGCATCCGAAGACGTTCCGCGAGTTGGTACACGACTGTACGGATGCGCACCGCTGGCTAACTTTCGGCATCGACCTGGCATTGGGTAGTGCGACCGACCGACCGATCACGCCGGCCGAGATGATGTTCCTGCCGGAATATGTCAAACAGGAACTGGGCGAGGCGACTGTCTATACATCGGAAGGCGAAGAATATCCGTTGATTGCCGAGACGAATGTCATCAAAGCGATCGAGGACGACGAAGCGCCAGCGATCTGGGACACGGTCTTTACGCCGGTGGTATGCGGATGGCTTTTATTTTTGATCGTTATCGCCCTATCATTCTGTGGATTAAAAAAGGGAAAGACGTTCCGCGGCATCGATATCCTCTTGTTCTCCATCGCCGGAATCGCAGGCTGTGTCCTGTTCTTTCTCTGCTTCATTTCCGAGCACCCGGCGATCTGGCCCAACTGGTCGGTCGTCTGGCTGCATCCCTTCCACCTGATCGGGGTCGTTTTGTTTGCGCTAAAAAAGGCGAAGAAAGCGGCATATTGCTATCATTTTATTAACTTTGCGACGCTTTTGCTCTTGCTGGCCGGTTGGTTTATTATCCCCCAGCAAATGAACGCGGCGTTTATTCCGTTGATTGCCACATTGGCATTCCGTTCAGGGTGGCACGTATATTGTTATAAGAAGAATAAATGAAAAAGATATTATCGTCGCTTATCATGCTTTTGGCAGTCACCAATCTGGGCGCCCAACAAGAGGTTCCCAAACTGGTGGTGTGTATCACGGTCGACCAACTGCGGGGCGATTATATCGAATATTTCTACAATACGTTCGGCGAACGGGGCTTCAAGCGCCTGATGAACGAAGGGCTGATGTATCAGAACATCCGCTTTGAATTCTCGGATATCGACCAGGCGAGCGCGTTTGCTACCCTTTTTACCGGCTCCAATCCCGCCTTTCATGGCGTTCACGGCAATAACATCTATGATTTTGATAAAGAAAGGGAAGTTTCCATACTGAACGACCCGGAATTTCTGGGCAATTACACCCCGCAAAACTATTCACCCAAAGCATTGATCAGCTCCACGATCGGTGATGAACTGAAGATCGCCTCCAAAGGACGGAGCGATGTTTTTGCCATTGCCCCTGACGCGGAGGCTGCCATTCTGTCTGCCGGACATGCGGCAAACGGTGCCTTCTGGATGGACAACTACAACGGGAAATGGGCAACAACGACCTATTACAAAGGGGTTCCCTGGTATATCGACCGCTACAATAACGGTGCGGAAGCCCTGTCCGCCCGCCTGGCAACCATGACCTGGACACCCAGTCTGCCGCTGGAACGTTACAATGCTTTTCCTTACGTACTGGATGAATTGCCTTTCAAATACACGTTCAGCGAGAAAACGGCGAATGTGTACCTCAGCCTGAAGACCTCTCCTTTTATCAATAAAGAAATCAACCGGTTGGCCAAGCAATTCCTCGAATATGCCGCATTCGGCACGCGCTCCTGCCCGGATATGCTGGCGGTTACGTATTATGCCGGCAATTACCGTCCGTTGATGAACAAGGAATACAACCGGGAAATCCAGGATCTGTATTATCAATTGGATAAGGATCTCGAAGAACTATTAGATGCGGTGGATAAGAAGGTCGGATTGAAGAACACCTTGATTGTCTTTACCGGAACCGGTTATTTCCGTAGCGAAGAGGAGTATCCCGAAGGATTGCCCCTGGGTGGCGGAGAGTTTCATCCGAAACGTTGCATTGCCTTGTTGAATATGTACCTGATGGCCATCTACGGCCAGGATCAGAACTGGGTAACCGGTTATTATAACAACCAGATCTTCCTCAACCGCAAAGCGATCGAAAACGCGAAGATCGACCTGACAGCGATTCAGGAGAAAGCAGCCGCGTTCGTGCAGGAATTCAGTGGCGTACAGTTAGTCACCACCGACCATTCCTTATTGACCGGCGACTGGAACGAAGGGACCGCCAAGTTCCGCCAGGGTACACACCATCTGGGACGGGGCGATCTGATCATCGAACTGCAACCCGGCTGGAAAATCAATTTCGACAATCCGGGCGAAAAAGTCAAAGTAATCCGCAACAATGCCGTGATCACCCCCTTGATCTTTATGGGCAACGGCGTGAAACCACAAAAAATCTACCGCGAAGTCAAAGCAACCGAGATTGCTCCTTCCGTGACGCATGTCCTGCGTATCCGGCCACCGAACGCGAGCGAAAAGCTGCCGCTTTTCGAATTGACAATTGACAATTGACAATTAAATGTCCACAGCGAAGAGGCGAAGGCCAAACACAGTACTCCTTATATTTCAGAATATTAACGAACGATAATTGCACGAATTGCGCATTGACACTATTAATTGTCAATTGTCAACCAAAGGTCGCTTAGCAAAGCGTAAAGCAATTATCAATTATCAATTAAAATAAGAACTATGGGCTTTAATGAATTCATGACCAAGCTATTCGGCAATAAGTCGCAGAGGGACTTGAAAGAGATCACTCCCTATGTGAAAAAGATACAAGCCGTTTACCCGTCGATCGAAGTACTCAGCAATGATGAGCTGCGTGCGCGTACCGACCAGATCAAACAACGCATACAGGACTATGTAGCCGACGAACGGGCACAGGTAGCCAAACTGCGCGAAGGCATCGACGACAAAGAACTCGAAGAACGGGAAGCGATCTGGGCCGAAGTCGATAAGATCGAAAAAGAGATCACCGAGAAGATGGAAGAGATCCTCGAAGAGGTATTGCCCGAAGCCTTCTCGATTGTCAAAGATACCGCCCGCCGCTTCAAAGAAAACGAAGAGACGGTGGTTACCGCCAATGATTTCGACCGCGACCTGGCGGCCAAGCACGATTTCGTGCGTATCGAAGGCGACAAAGCGATCTACCTCAACCACTGGACGGCCGGTGGGAACGAGATCCACTGGGATATGGTACATTACGATGTGCAGCTCTTCGGGGGTGTCGTCTTGCATAAAGGAAAGATTGCCGAAATGGCGACAGGGGAAGGAAAAACCCTGGTGGCGACCCTGCCGGTATTCCTCAACGCGTTGACACGCAACGGGGTGCATGTGGTAACGGTGAACGACTACCTCTCCAAGCGTGACTCGGAGTGGATGGGACCGTTATATATGTTCCACGGACTGTCTGTCGACTGTATCGATAAGCATCAACCGAACTCCGATGCCCGCCGCGCGGCTTACAATGCCGACATTACCTTCGGAACAAACAACGAATTCGGTTTCGACTACTTGCGTGATAATATGGCGATCAGCCCGAACGATCTAGTGCAACGCAAACACAATTACGCGATTGTCGATGAGGTCGACTCCGTATTGATCGACGATGCCCGTACGCCATTGATCATCTCCGGACCGATCCCACGAGGCGAAGAACAGTTGTTCGAACAATTCCGCCCGAATGTGGAAGTGGTGGTCAACGCACAAAAGAACCTGACTTCCAAACTCTTGATCGAAGCCAAACAGAAGATGGCAAGCGACGATCCGAAAGTACAAGAAGAGGGTGCCCTCCTACTCTATCGCTCTTTCAAAGGGTATCCGCGCAACAAAGCCTTGATCAAGTTCCTCAGCGAACCGGGCGTGAAGACCCAGATGCTGAAGACCGAAGCGCTCTATATGGCGGAGAATATGCGAAATATGCATCTGGTAACGGATGATCTGTATTTTGTGATCGACGAGAAGGTGAACAGTATCGAACTGACCGACAAAGGGATCGACCTGTTGACCGGTAAGTCCGACGACCCGCAGTTCTTCGTCTTGCCCGATATCGCTGCCGAACTCTCCCAACTGGATAATATCCAGGGAACAGAAGAAGAAGTACAAGCCAAGAAAGACGAGATCCTGGCGAACTACTCCGTCAAGAGCGAACGTGTACATACGATCAACCAATTATTGAAAGCCTATACCTTGTTTGAGAAAGACGATGAATATGTGGTGATGGACAATAAGGTGATGATCGTCGACGAGCAGACCGGACGTATCATGGACGGCCGCCGTTATTCCGACGGCTTGCACCAGGCGATCGAAGCCAAAGAACGGGTGAAAGTGGAAGCGGCAACCCAGACATTCGCGACCATTACCCTGCAGAACTACTTCCGTATGTACCACAAACTCTCCGGGATGACCGGTACGGCAGAGACGGAAGCAGGCGAACTTTGGGACATCTACAAACTGGATGTGGTCGTGATCCCGACCAACCGCCCGATCGCCCGTAAGGATATGAACGACCGGATCTACAAGACCAAGCGCGAGAAGTACAACGCGGTGATCGAAGAGATCAGCGAATTGGTAGAAGCCGGACGCCCGGTACTGGTCGGTACTACTTCGGTCGAGATCTCCGAGTTATTGAGTCGTATGCTTAATATGCGTAAGATCTCCCATAATGTATTGAATGCGAAGCTGCACCAGCGGGAAGCCGAGATCGTGGCCCAGGCCGGACAGAAAGGAATGGTTACGATCGCGACCAATATGGCGGGTCGTGGTACCGACATCAAGCTCTCCGCCGAAGTGAAAGCGGCAGGCGGTTTGGCGATCCTGGGTACCGAACGGCATGAAAGCCGGCGTGTCGACCGCCAGTTGCGCGGACGTGCCGGACGTCAGGGAGACCCGGGTTCTTCGGTCTTCTTCGTTTCATTGGAAGATGATCTGATGCGTCTGTTCGCCTCCGAAAAGATCGCCGGCCTGATGGACCGGATGGGCTTCCAGGAAGGGGAAGTATTGGAACACAATATGCTGAGCAAGTCTGTTGAACGGGCACAGAAGAAGGTGGAAGAAAACAACTTCGGTATCCGTAAGCGCCTGTTGGAATACGACGACGTGATGAACTCGCAACGTAACGTGATCTATACCCGCCGCCGGCATGCCCTGATGGGTGAGCGTATCGGACTCGACGTCTTGAATACCATCTACGATACGACGACGAATATCGTAGAGCAACATGCCGACGTACACGATTACGAAGGCTTCAAACTGGAGCTCTTCCGCTCTTTCGCCATCGAGTCGCCTTTCGACGAAGAGACATTCAAGAGTATGAGAGCGCCGGAACTGATCGAAAAACTATTCGAAGAAGTCCTGAAAACCTTCAAACGCCGGATGGAACGCCTGGTACAGGTGGCCAACCCGGTGATCAAGCATGTGTATGAAAATCAGGGTGCGCAGTATGAGAATATCCTGATCCCGATCACCGACGGCAAGCGGATGTACAACATCCAGTCGAACCTGAAAGAGGCGTACGATACGGAAAGTAAAGCGATCGCCAAAGCTTTCCAGAAATCAATCACCCTGCATACGATCGACGAATCGTGGAAAGAGCATCTGCGCGAGATGGACGAACTGCGCCACTCGGTACAGAACGCGAGCTACGAGAATAAAGATCCGCTGTTGATCTACAAGCTTGAATCGTACAACCTGTTCAAGAACATGGTCGATGCGATGAACCGGAAGACAGCCGCCATCCTGATGCGCGGACAGCTCCCGGTACGCGAAGAGCAACCTTCTGCCGCCGCCCAGCAACAGCAGGCTGCCGCTGCCGCCTCACGCCGCATTGCCGTGCAGCAGGCTGCGCCCGAGCGTCGCCAGGACATGAGCCGTTACCGCACGGAAAAGGCAGAGGTCGGCGCCACCAACGCGCCCGAATACAATCCGAACGCGGAAGCGATGCAGTCGGTTCGTTCGCAGCAAAAGACAGCGCCGATACGTGCCGAGAAGAAAGTCGGCCGGAATGATCCCTGTCCTTGCGGAAGCGGGAAGAAGTATAAATCTTGCCATGGGCAAGGGTTGTAAAAGAGTTTAGGAACTCATAGGAATTCATAGAAACTCATAAGAGTTCTAAGAATTTCTGTGAGTTCCTTTTCTTATGAGCTCTTATGAATTCCTGTGAGTTCTTTTTCTTATGAGTTCCTATGAGCTCTTATGAATTCTTATGAGTTCTTATAAATCCCCACTCTCAAATGAAACCTCTCCTCCTCCCCCTCCTCCTCCTAAGCTTATCCCTGCCTCTTCTGGGGCAAGAGACAGCGATCGATAGCCTGGTGCATCTGGGCATCGAACATCATGATGCCGGAGCATACGAAAAAGCCATCACGTTCTACCGCCAGGCACTGACGATCGATCCGAACGCAGAGATCGTTCTCTATGAACTGGCCATCTCCCTGGCGCAGACAGGCGCTCATTACGAAGCCATTGAATACTGCGACAAACTTATCGACCGGGGAGATAAATACGCCATACTGGCCTACAACACCAAAGGATCCTGCCTGAACGATCTGGGAAAAACCGAAGAGGCGATCGATGTGTTCCTCGAAGGCATAGAGAAAGAGGATGAATTTCATTTGCTTTATTACAATCTCGGCTTGGCTTACCGTAACCTGGAAGAATACGAAGAGGCCAAAGAGGCTTTTCTTATCGCATTAGACCTTAACCCCCAGCATGGCGGAAGCCACCTGAACCTGGGACGTACGATGATGAATCTCAACCGCCGGGTGGAGAGTCTGCTGTCACTCTATTATTTCCTTTTCATCGAAACGGATACCGAACGGGCCGAATGGGCCTACAATGCCATTCAACTCCAACTCAGCGACGCCACCGCCCGTCAGTTCGATCCGAAAGATCCTTTCTCTTCTACGGATATGATTCTCAATGAGATTGCACGCCACAACCTGGAATTCGACCGGATAGGCGATATGGAAATCTTTATCCGCACCACCGGCGCTTTCTTCACCGATCTGGGCGATCAGCAAAAGAAAAACAAAGAGGCCGGACTCTACTGGGAATTCTATATCCCTTTCTTTTCCGCGATGGCATCCGCAGCCTATACCGATGCGTTCTGCCATTACATCAGCCACAGCTTCAACAATAGTTCGGAGGAATGGCTCCGAAGGAACTCCACCAAAGTCAAACTTTTCAACGACTGGCTGCAATGGCAATAACCCCTTCGGAGAAAGACGCTATCCGGCTGGCCATCTATGAGATCGTAGAGACCGTCCCTTACGGCAGAGCCACCAGCTACGGCGCCATCGCCAAAGCGATCGGGTATCCGATGCACTCTCGCCTGGTCGGCAAGATCATGGCTTCCTGCGATTCCGCCTCGAACGGGATCCCCGCCCATCGGGTGGTCAACAGCCAGGGGCAACTCTCCGGCAAAGAAGCCTTCGGCGCCTCCCATGAGATGCAACGTATGCTCGAAGCCGAAGGCATACAGGTCGTCAACGACCGCATCGTCAACTGGCGCCAGGTATTCTGGGATCCGATCCGAGAGATCGCGCTTCCCTGATCAGCTATTTCACTCCTTAAAGTCCCAGTTTATAGATCTCTGTTGCCGCCAGGAGGAAACAGCCGACGCCATAGTCCTCAAAGTCCGGGACACTTGTATAGGTAACCGGTTGCCCGTCTTTGGGTTCCTTGCCCGTTCCCTGCACATAACCCAGGAAACCATTTGCATGCACCGCATCCTTGACCAGCGCATGCCAGGCTTTTTCGACCAGGGGCAGGTATTCTTCTTTGTTCAATAGGCCTTGGCGTATGCCCCAGGCCATGCCATAGACGAAGAGCGAAGTACCCGTCGTTTCCTTGCCGCCGTAATTTCCCGGATCGTGCAGGCTGGCATTCCAGAAACCATCCGTACGCTGACATTTCTTCAATGCCACACTCATGGAAAGGAAGTCGGCGATATAGTCGTTGCGGTGTGTTTCCGTTTCCGGGATTTCATCCAACACCCGCACCAAAGCGGCATAAACCCAACCGTTGCCACGCGACCAGTAACAATCTTCTCCATTCGGTTCTTTGTAGGGCGGCACAAAGTCGGCATCCCGCCACCATAATCCGTCCGCCGGATTGTATAGCCCTTTTCCGCCTTCGCTATTCCGGGAATGCCGGTACATCTCCCACATCTTATGATAATAGGCTTCTTCGCCTGTCGTCCGTCCCAGCTTCGCCAGTACGGGCATCCCCATCTGGATGGCGTCGATCCAGGTCCAGTCGTTCACCTGGGGCGTACCGACCAGCATATCCATCGTGGCTTTGATATTCCGAAGCATCGCCGGAGAGTCGGGGCTGATCCGGTAGAGATCGATATAGGTCTGTCCGCAACACTGATCGTCGGCATTGCGGGTGGTATTGCCATTGCGCATGCCCCACTTATGGAAATCCGCCCAGTCATAGGCATAGCGGTAATACGCTTCCCGGGGATAAATGCGGTAGAGCGCCATCAGTCCTTCGTAATAAACCCCGCGCGTCCAGATATTACTCGGCCGGAAACGGTTGACATACGAGGGTTGGGTGTAATCGGCATATTTATTCATAAAATAATCGTTCACCAATACAGCAGTCTTCAAGACTTCCGCTTGCGAAGTACTTTGTTGTGCCCTTAGTTCTCCTTGAGCCAGGAACAGACACAGGATGGATAAAAGAATGGTTGTTCTCATAATATACTTATTTATCACCAATCGTCCGTACGGAAAGGAGTGGCCGGCAATCCGGCAGCGTTATACAGGTTCACATCCGGATTATTGGCCCATCCGTAACGAACGGCTACCGGATTTTTCACCTGGTCACTCTGTACGATCACTTTATTTCCTTCGATCACCGCTTTGGCCCAATAGAATTTCCGGTCGCTGCCGGCAATGGCAAATCCTTCCACATACCCGTGTTTATTCCGTGCCGAAAGGCCTTGATCGGCATGATCGAAGGTGATGATTGCCCGATCGCCCTGAATGTCCATCGACCGATAGATAGGACTGGCATAAGCTATGTCTGTAAAGCCATAATCTTTATTTAGCGCATTCAATGCCAGGCGAAGCCCTACATCTTGTTTGTTTCGGGGATGAATATCATCTGCTTCACCGATATCGATAATCACCGCTTCGCCCGTTTGCGGCAACGACAGGGTCATCGTCTGTGCCTCGCGCAGTTTCGCCCAGTCGCTATCCACCGGCTGCTCTTCTTTCGCCATATAATTGGCCAGCTGCACCCAGTAGAACGGAAATTCTCTTCCCCACTTCGCGCGCCAGTCGTTGATCATCAACGGGAATAAGGTGCGGTAATGGTAAGCGGCCCCGGCATTATTTTCGCCCTGATACCAGATCGCCCCTTTCATCGCAAACGCAATGATCGGGTGGATCATCGCATTATAGAGCAACGAAGGATACAGATTGGGCGAGAACTCCTGGTAGCCAAACTGTTGGTTGGTCGCTCCCTCGCGGTATTTCCACTGCCCGGCCAACGGATAGGTCCGCCCGTCGATCTTCAAGGATAATTGTCCACTCTCGCTATAGAAGCCGGCGCCTCCCCCGGTATCGTACACGCGAACGGCAATCCGGTTCTGGCCTTCTTTCAAGACTCCGGCCGGAACGGCATAGACCCGGTTGAGATTATAACCGTTGGTCTCACCCACTTTCACACCATTGACCCACGTGATCTCATTGTCATCGATCATGCCCAAGCTGAGTTCGCCTGCCTTTCCGTCCACTCCGGCGGGGAGTGTGAGGTCGAGGTTGAACCACACCATGCCATGCGTATCGCCCAGTTCGGTCTGCGCCCAGAGCTTAGGCACTTCGAGCGATCGCCAGGCCGAGATATCATGCGTCGGAGCAAACCATTCCTCCCGAAGCCCCTTCTCTTGTGCGAGGGCTTGCAGGTATAATTCTTTCTTCCGCTCGTTCTCCGCCAGGAAACCATCCAGATCGGCGGGGATAGCTACCGCTTCATACCGCTTTTTGAATTCGCCGGGCAACGTATTGAACGCATCCGCGCTGGTCCAGGTTTCGACGTCGGTTCCGCCCCACGAAGAATTGATAATGCCAATCGGTACACCCGTCTCCTGATGGAGTTTGCGGGCAAAGAAATAACCCACCGCCGAATAGTCGGGCACGGTCGTCGGCGAACAGACGGTCCATTCCCCTTCCAACGCGTCCAGCGGTTTGAAACTGATATTCTTCACCACATTAAAAGAGCGGATCATCGGATGATTGGCCTCGGCGATCTCACGCGCCGCATCGTTCACATCCTTCACGGTCCACTCCATATTCGACTGTCCGCTACACACCCAGATATCGCCCAGAAGAATATCTGTCAGGATAATCGTATTCGCTCTGCCTTTGACCGTCAAGGTATACGGTCCACCCTGTTTCATCGGTTCCAGTTGCACCGTCCATTTCCCTTCGGCATCGGCTTTCGCCCGCTTGGTCTGTCCGTTAAACAAAACCTCTACCCTTTCATTTTTATCTGCCCAGCCCCATACGTTCACTTTCTGATCCCGTTGCATAACCATGTGACTCGAAAAAACAGCCGGCAACCGTACCTCCGCCATCACCAGGCAAGGCAACAAACAAATCCATAATAACAATACTCTCTTCATTTCTCTATCCTCTCCTTTTTAATTGTCAAACAACGTTCGCTTAACGAAGTAATTGTCAATTGTCAATTATCAATTATCAATTAGTTTTTCATACATCCACTCCCAAGCCTTCTCCCACTGCTCCGGATACGTCCAATGCGCCGTTTCCTCCACAATCAACATCGTTTTGGGAGCCGTAATCACATTATAAGCCGAATACATGGAAGTCGGCGGACAAACCATATCGTTATATCCCGAAGAATAAAAGCCGGGGACCTTGACCAAACGGGCAAAATTGACCACATCATAATACTTCGAGTTCTCGATCTTACGCGCAGTAACCGGATCCTTTTTATCCGCCTCGCGGAACATGTGAGGCCAGCCCCCGGCACGTCCGTTGGCATATCCGGTCAGATCCGACAAAGCCGGATAGAACGCGATAAGCCCTTTGATGCGGGAGTCGAGCCCAGCCGTAATAATCGAAAGTGCACCACCCTGGCTGCCGCCGGCCACATAGACATTCGTACCGTCGAACTCCGGCAGGCTGTAGATATAATCCACCGCCCGGACACAGCCCAGATATACCCGTTTGTAGTAGTATTCATCCTTATTGTCCAGATTGGAATGCATATATCCATTTAACGGTCCGTTGCCCAGTTCACTATAAAAAGACACCGGCAGGTTCACCGGCACCCCATGTATACCGATCTCAAAAGTGATCATGCCTTTCTCCGCATTCAGGAGATCCCCATTGTAAGGACGGGTTCCGGCACCCGGCACGCGCAGTAAAGCCGGATATTTCCCCGGCGCTTTCGGCACACATATAATCGCGTAAAGACGAGCGCCCCGTCTGAAATTCTGCAAGTTCACGTGATACACATTCACCTTTTCCGTACAGCGCTCCGGCAGCAAAGTCACTTTCGCATCCATCGGGATCTTCGCATTCTCTATTTTGGCGTTTTCCCAGAACGCCACGAAGTCGGCAGGCAAAGTCGTGGTCGGCTGTATCTTTTCCGGATTAAAACCGGCAGTAGCCATGCCCTGGTATTCCTTCCCGTCGTATTTCGCATAGACAATGCAGCGCAGGAACCCCGGTTTCTTCATCGTACCGGCATCCACCGTTGTTTTTCCGTCTTTCAACACCAAGGTCTTCGTCTGAAGCGGCTTCATCATATCTTCGGAGATCTCATAACGGATCTCTACCCCTTTCAGATTGACATCATTCCGGGTCACCTCGATATTAAATTTGACTTTCTCACCGGTCTGGTACAACCAATCGGCATGTTCAGGTGCCACGCGCACGTCGATCATCCGACTTTGCTGTGCCAATACCTCTGCCGAACAAAAGATCGCCAGAAACAGGCAGACGATCAAACCATAATGTGTCGCTTTCCTAAGGATGTTTGTAGTTTTCATCAGGATGTTTGTAGTTTTCATAAGATGGATATTAAATTATTCCACAAAGTTATCTTTGTTTCGGAAATACCCGCCTTCCATATCAAACTTTTTTATGGGCTTCCCGGGAGAGTATTTCTTCTTTTCGCAGGGAGTAATTATTTGTTGATAATTATCAACAAGCAACTACTCCCCCCAAAAGAACAAAAAATCCGGGCAAGCCCGTTCGGGTTCAAGCCGGGATTTTTGTGGCTTCTATGATAAAAAAGAAATGGGAATCGCTTGGATATAGTTTACACATAAACTATATTTGCGATACAATTAAGCGCATTCCCAAATGAAAAAGAAAATAGACAAACCCGATGAGCAACTGGGCTATCTACTTACCCAGGTATCCTTTCTGAAACAACGGATCATCAATGCGACGCTGAAAGAACTGGACATTACTTATATCCAGTTTATCATCCTGGCCGGAACGCTGGAACTGAGTATCGACGAGATCGTGACCCAACAACTGATTTCCGACAAGCGTCGCCTGGACAAAGCCATGGTATCGAATGTGGTCAAAACACTGATCGAAAAAGGCTTGATGATGCGCCACACCCATCCGGTCGACAAACGGGCGTATACCCTTTCGCTGACGGAAGCGGGCGTCGAAAAGGCCATACGTGGGAAAGAACTCGCCTTGAAAATCGACCGTACGTTTTTTTCCGGCATCGATAAAGAAAAATTCCTGGAGTCGCTTCAGATCTTAATAAACAACAATCCGAACTCCGATGAATAAAAAGACAACGCGCCCCACATTATGGACCAGGGATTTTATCCTGGTTTTCATTTCCAATCTACTCTTGTTCTATTCCTTTTATATGTTGATCCCTGTTCTTCCGTTCTATCTGATGGAGAACCTCGGGACAAGCGGTTCCGTTGCCGGCATCGTATTGGCACTTTATACGATCTCGGCCCTGTTGATCCGCCCTTTCTCCGGTTTTATCGTTGATATGTTCAGTCGCAAGCCTTTGTATCTGATCTGTTACGGTTTTTTCTGCGCGATCTTCGCCGGCTATGTCGTGGCCACCACATTGATCTTGTTTATCATCCTGCGTATTCTGCATGGTTTTGCGTTCGGGATCAGTACGGTCAGCGGAAGCACGGTCGCCGTCGACCTGATGGTATCGGAAAGGCGTGGCGAAGGGATCGGCTACTTTGGCATGGCGGCCAATCTGGCGATGGCGGTAGGGCCTGTCTCCGGCTTGTATATCCATGCCCATTATTCTTTCGACGCCTTGTTTCTCGCCGCGTTCTTTTCCAGCCTGGTCGGGTTGTTCACCATCCTATGGATCAAGCCGATCAAGAAAATCCATCCGGTGCCCGCCACGAAGCAGGCTCTATCGCTCGACCGTTTCATTCTGCTCAAAGCCCTGCCATGCGTCGCTTTTCTTTTCATCACCGGCTTAGGTTATGGCTCGGTCTTGAACTATGTAGGTGTATATAGCGAAGCGGCTCCTTTCGAATATCATGCGGGCGCTTTCTTTGTGATCCTGTCCGCCGGCATCGTACTGGCCCGTCTGATCTCCGCCCGGTCGATCAATAAAGGCAAGATCATTCAGATGGTCTATATCGGCGGGGCCTTCCTGATCCTTTCGTTTGCCTTATTTACGGTTTGTTACAGTGCCTGGATACTCTACCTGATCCCTTTCCTGTTGGGGATAGGTCTGGGCTATATCAACCCGGCATTTCAGACGATGTTTATCAATCTGGCCGAACACAATCAGCGGGGAACAGCCAATGCCACCTATTTCACTTTCTGGGACCTGGGCATAGGACTGGGCACCGCCACCGGAGGCCTGATCATCGACAAACTGAATTTCGAATGGCTCTATTTTATCTGCGCCTGCCTGTTGCTTCTCGGCCTGATCTATTTCGCCATCCGATCGGCAGCTTATTTCCAAAGAAATAAATTACGTTAAACAAAATAGTATATCAATATGAGTAAAACAACCTATTTATTATTAATCCTGACGGCCTTTATCCTGACACAGAATCGGGCTTTCACAGCCGATCCGTTGGCGTTTGATCCCGGTATGCATGCGCCGGAGAGAACATTGGACTTTCCCGATGGGAAATCTGTAAAATACCGGGCTTACGAACATATATACTATGTAGCCCATGTTGTGGATCCCGTTTATCAGACCCTGAACCTGTATGTTCCCGAATCAGCGTATGGAAATAATACGCAAACCCCGATCTTTCTAAAGACAAACGTCGGCGGGTACATGGCAAGTAAAGCGTCGCAGCCATCGGCGACCGATGCCACCGGCCGCGCCCTGTTGGAAGGATATATTGTGGTCATACCCGGTGCCCGGGGATCGAACTCGACCGTGATCCGAGCAGCCGGCGATACGCTCTGGACAGGCAGAGCTCCAGCCGGATTGATCGACCTGAAATCGGCCATCCGCTACCTGCGCCACAACAAAGCGACGATCCCGGGCGACACCGAAAAGATCATTACCGACGGGACAAGCGCCGGCGGGGCCATGTCTTCCCTGCTCGGAGCCACGGGAAACCACCCGGCATACGAGCCCTACCTGAAAGCTGTTGGCGCCGCGAACGAACGCGATGATGTTTTCGCCGCCGTTTGCTACTGCCCGATCACCGACCTGGAACATGCCGATATGGCTTATGAATGGCTATACAGCCCAACCAACACCGGAACACGATCACTCTCTCCCGAACAAATCGCCATTTCGAATGCCTTGGCCGCATCATACCCGGCCTACCTGAACAGCCTCAACCTCCGCAAACCCGACGGGTCTCCTTTGACAGCCGACAATTACATCGCGTATATGAAATCTTTCCTGATCCGGTCGGCACAGAAAGCACGCAATGAAGGATGTGAAATCCCGCCGGAGACAGGCGTCAAATTGAATACCGGCTTCCGCGGCTCGCCCGGTGAGTTTGTCGTGGATATCGATCTCGAGGTCTATTTCAACTATATCCTCAATAAACGACAATTGAAAACGCCGCCGGCATTCGATCAGTCGGGGGTATTGATCGATCGTCCTTCGCCCGAAAACAGTGTCTTTGGCGATGAAACAGGAAATGCGGTCAACTTCACCGCGTTCAGCCTGCAAAAAGCAACCGGCCATGCTTCCGCCACGCCGGATCCTTCAACGATAGAAAAGGTAAGACTAATGAACCCCATGTCGTTTATCGGCGATGGCGTCAGCCGGACGACGCCCAACTGGTACATCCGCCACGGGGCCATCGACCGCGACACCGGTTTCCAGATCTCGATCAATCTGTACACCAAACTGATCAACAACGGCTATAACGTTGACTTCGCCCTCCCCTGGAACCGGGGACATAGCGGCGACTACAACCTGGACGACTTGTTCGAATGGATGAAAGAAATACTTTAAACTAAAAAAGCCACGAATGGCAGGTGTTATCCGTGCCATCCGTGGCTTAACTATTTTTTTGAAGAGCGATCTTACTTCAACGAAAGCGAATATTCGTTCCGTAATTTGTCGATCACTTCTTTTACGCTGCTGATCTTTTCGGCTAGATAGGCATTCTTTCCGGCAAAAACATAGCCTTTATCCAGTTTGCCTTTGGCTGCATAATAAAGCGCTTTGATAATGCAGTAAGGGCTCTTCTCGTAATCGCACGTTTTGATGCAATGGAAAGAACACCGTTTGGGTTTCTCTTTTCCTTCGGCGACACTCCGGATAAACTCCCCGTCGAAAGCGCGGCCGGGCATACCGACCGGACTCTGGATGATGCGGATATCGTCTTCGGAAGAATGGATATAGACATTCTTAAATTCGGTCGAAGCGTCACACTCGTGCGTCGGCACAAAGACAGAGCCCATCTGCACACCTGACACGCCCATCTTCATGAAACGGGCAATATCTTCACCGGTCGTAATCCCACCGGCAGCAATCACAGGGATATTCTTTTCATCCTTGTACTGACCGGCGATCTCCAATACGCCGGGAATGATCTCTTCCAGCGAGAAATGTTCGTCCTCGATCTGATTATTCTTAAAGCCTAAATGACCACCGGCTTTCGGTCCTTCCACGACAATCGCGTCGGGCAGGTAATTAAAGTTCTGCTTCCATTTATCGCAAATGATCTTTGCCGCACGGGAAGAAGAAACAATAGGAACAAGCATCGTCTTGCTATCCTTTTGCAGGAACGAAGGCAGGTCGAGCGGCAATCCGGCGCCGGCGAAAATAACATCCGCCTTCTCCGCAATGGCCGTACGGGCCAGGTCGGCGAAGTTGGAAAGGGCAACCATAATGTTCACACCGATCACTCCTTTGGTCTTTTCGCGCGCCTTGCGCAATTCCTCTTTCAAGCCGAGGATGCATTTTTCCATATAATCACCCCGGAGCTTCGGATACAACAAACCGATTCCCGCAGCCGAGATAACGCCTACCCCACCCTGGTTTGCAACAGCAGAAGCCAGGCCCGACATAGACACACCAACGCCCATACCCCCTTGGATAATAGGCAGTTTAATTTCGTACTTACCAATAAAAAATGAATTCATAATGCTGAATTAGTATTACTAAGAGAAAGAATTAAAAGCAAACATCGCTGTTTGCAGGCACAAAGGTAGAGATTTATCAAAGGCATCGCGCGTTTTCGCGTTAATTTTCTGAAAACGGCGACTCACGCCGAATCCCTTTCGTCGGTCTATTCCCCGGTTTTGCCGATTGATTGGGGTGAAACGTCGATTGTTACATCTTGTCTATTAAACTATTAACCACCTTTAAGTCTAAGAAGTACAAAGCAAGACAGAGGGTTATGCAACTTGGTCTTTAAGGTAAAAAGAATTGTTTAGTTTTTGGTTAATAGGTTTTAGGTAAAAAAAAAGATTGTAGTTATGAAACGTTTAATTGTAGTTATTATGGTATTGACGCTGTGCGCGTCGCTGAGTTATGCTCAGGAGAAGCCGGAGATTTGTGCCAAACCCATGGTGGTTAGTCTGGAACGATTAAGTAAGTATTTGGAATTGGATGCGTATCAAGCTTCACAGGTATCCCTGATCAATGAAGCTTTTATCGACAATCAATTGGAAAGTAGCCGGTTCCGCGGGACATTGGCAACAAGGAAAAAGGAGAATGCGGTCTATGGGAACTTGAAACTCATGCGCGACGTATTGTCAACAGATCAGTATCGCAAATACGTTACCCTGTTGAACGTCACCAACAACTCCTACCTTCGGGCTGAGAAGTGAAGGAGTAAGAAGTTGTATCGTTTTTAGATACAACTTCTTTTTTTTCCATATCTTTGCTCCGTCTTAGAAACTAAACAACACAAACACATAAATACAGACCTGACATGAAACAGCAACTTGTTCTGTCGAATACCGTTACCTGGAAGAATTATCTGCGTGATTACTCGCTGATTGTAGTCGGAGCCTTCCTTCAAGCCTTGAGTTATGTCCTTTTCCTGGCGCCCTACAAGATCGTACCGGGCGGTGTCTACGGGATCTCTATCGTTTTGCATCATGTGACCAAAGGCATGTTCGAGTTTATGCCCGACGGCTTGCCGATGGGTATCACCGCATTGTGCTTCAACGTGCCGCTTCTGATCCTGGCGATCAAAAAGCTGGGTTTGTCGTCCGGTCCGAAAACAGTCGTAACCTTTTTACTGATCTCTTTCTTTACCGACGGGCTTTCGCTGCTTTTCGGCGAACCGTTGTTGGAGAACGACAGTTTCATCGCGGCCTTCTACGGTGGAGCCATCCTCGGCGTGGGTGTGACCTGTGTGTTCAAAGCGCAGAGTACCAGTGCCGGAACCGATGTACTGGCGCGGGTGATTGCCGCCAATTCGAACCTGAAAGTCAGTAACCTGATCATTATCCTCGACTCGTTGATCGTGATCTTCGGGCTCTTGGCATTCAACGACTGGAAAGTGCCTCTGTATTCCTGGTTTACCATCTTCGTCTACGGCAAGGTGGTGGAGATGTTCCAGACGGAGAACCCCAACCGGGCGGTCTTTGTGGTTACGCCCAAGACCGAAGAAGTCAAAGATATTATTGTCAATAAGATGAATATGCGCGGTACGTTCCTGCACGGCCGGGGTATGTTCGAAGGCAAAGAGCGGGAGATCATTTTTACCATCGCCGAGCGCAAAGATATGCCGCGCTTGAAAGAGGAAATCAAGAAAGTCGATCCCCATGCCTTCGTTTCCACCATGCACGCCAGCAAAGACTCTCCACCTCCGGGCAAATAAAGGCGGGCTTACGCTTGCATTATAACACCTTTTACACTATTTTTGCGACAAAAATCAAGAACATGCCCAATATTTCCCAACGAGGAGTCAATATGCCGGCTTCTCCGATCCGCAAACTTGTGCCCTTGGCTAACCAGGCTAAGGCTAAAGGTCTTAAAGTATATCATCTGAACATCGGACAACCGGATATTCCGACTCCCGAAGTCGCCATGGAGGCGATGCGAGCCGTCGACCGGAAAGTGTTGGAGTATTCACCCAGCGAAGGGAACCGTTCGTTTCGCGAAAAACTGGTCAAGTACTACAATAAGTTCAATATCCAAGTGAGTGTGGACGATATCATTATCACCACCGGCGGATCCGAAGCCGTTTCTTTCTCGTTTATGGCCTGTCTCGATCCGGGCGATGAGATTATCGTGCCCGAGCCTGCCTACGCCAACTATATGGCTTTCGCCATCTCTTCCGGAGCGGTGATCAAAACGGTGCCTTCTTCCATCGAAGAAGGGTTTGCCCTGCCGCCGATCGAAAAGTTCGAAGCCTTGATCACACCCCGCACCAAAGCCATCCTGATTTGTAACCCGAACAACCCGACCGGCTACCTGTACACCCGCAAAGAAATGGAACAGATTCGCGATCTGGTGAAGAAATACGATCTCTTCCTTTTCTCCGACGAGGTGTACCGCGAGTTCTGCTATACGGGCGCGCCTTATATCTCGGCGCTTCACCTGGAAGGGATCGAGAATAATGTGGTATTGGTCGACTCCGTGTCCAAACGCTATAGCGAATGTGGAATCCGCATCGGGGCGATCATCACCAAGAATCAACAGGTGAAGGAGAATGTGATGAAATGGTGCCAGGCCCGCCTGAGTCCCCCATTGATCGGACAGATCATCGCCGAGGCCTCGTTGGATACACCCGAAGACTATATGCTCAATGTATATAATGAATACCTCGAACGCCGGAATTTCCTGGTCGACGGATTGAACCGCATCCCGGGCTGCTACTCGCCGATCCCGATGGGCGCCTTCTATACCGTAGCCCGCCTGCCGATCGACGATGCCGATAAGTTCTGCGCCTGGTGCCTGAGCGAATTCGAATACGAAGGGCAGACCGTGATGATGGCGCCGGCTTCGGGCTTTTATACCCACCCGGACCTGGGCAAAGACGAGGTGCGCATCGCCTATGTCCTGAACAAAGAAGAACTGGGCAAAGCACTTAAGGTGCTGGCGAAAGCCCTTGAAACATACAATGAACTTAGAGCTCTTCATAGCTAAGAAGATCCATTTCCGCCAGGATGGTGAAAAACGGGTAGTCTCGCCGGCCGTACAGGTGGCCATGATCGGGATTGCCTTGGGTTTGGCCGTGATGATCCTGTCGGTGGCCATTATCGTCGGCTTCAAGAAGGAGGTGCGCAATAAGGTGATCGGCTTTGGTTCGCATATACAGATCACGAACTTCGACAACAACTCATCCTTTGAATATACGCCCATAGCGGTGAGCGACACCCTGCTGGAAACACTCCGCCAGTTCCCCGGCATCACCCATGCGGAAACCTTTGTGACCAAACCCGGCATACTGAAGACCGACGAAGACTTTCAAGGCATCATCCTCAAAGGGGTAGATGCGGATTACGACTGGACTTTCTTTCAACAAAACCTGAGAGAAGGGGAAATCTTCCAGGTCGATCCGGAAAAGAACTCGACCGACGCTATCCTGTCGCAGACCTTGGCCGACCGCCTGGGCTTACGGGTCGGCGATACCTTCCTCTCCTACTTTATTCAGGAAAACGGCGATGTGCGCCCCCGCAGCTTTCAGATCAGCGGCATCTACGAAACGGGATTTCTGGATTACGACAAATTGTTTGTTCTGGTTGATATCAAACAGGTCCGCCGCCTGAACGGTTGGGACAAGGATCAGGTCAGCGGTATCGAACTATTGGTCGACAACTACGACCACCTGGATTGGATCGCCGAAGATCTTTTCTTTGAGATGGCGGATAAAACCGATCGCGCGGGCAATGCCTACTACACCCGCTCGGTGAAAGAATTGAACCCGGCGATTTTCAGTTGGTTGGAGGTGCTCGATACGAATGTGATCGTAATCCTGATCCTCATGGTGTTGGTTTCGGGTTTTACGATGATCTCCGGCCTGTTGATTGTCATCCTGGAGCGCACCAATATGATCGGTATCCTCAAAGCCATGGGCCACGACAATACGCGGATCCGCAAAGTATTCCTTTATGTCTCCTTTTTCCTGATCGGCAAAGGCATGATCTGGGGCAATGTGATCGGGCTGGCCATCTGTTTTGTGCAATCCCGCTTCCACCTGATCCCACTCGACCCGGCAACCTACTATCTCGACGCCGTGCCTATCGACCTCAGCCTCTTTGCCCTGTTATTATTGAACGCCGGCACCCTCTTTTTCACCCTTTTGATGATGATTGCCCCCTCCTGGCTGATCACCAAGATCGAACCTGCCAAGACCATCCGGTTCGAATAAAGCCGAAGCCCAAAAAATCAGCCTGTATTATTCACAAACGTATGTTTCAAATCTTCCGATTTTCTTCCATGCGAATGGACTTCGCAGATTTATAAACCATTGAAAATGGGGCGTTAATATTCTCTTCAGAAACTACCGGTAGTTTGCGCGCAAAGTACCGGTAGTTTGGCGACAAAATATTAGTAGTTTGCGCGCAAAGTACCGGTAGTTTACCACATAAAAATTTTCATCCCGGTCTTCACCTTTCACCCAGTCGCCAGATCCCTGTATTGATCAGCGTTTCGGGTGAAAGGTAAAGGAATACCTTAAAAAATGACAGCTCCCCGAAAAAGGCCGCCGGAGTTTTCCAAAAGGCCGCCGGCCTTTTACAAAACTCCGGCAGCCTTTTGGAAAACCCTGCCGGCCTTTTTGGGAGGGCTCCATACTTGACGCAGATCTTCTCCAATCCTTCACCTGAAACGCTGATCAATACAGGGATCTCGGGAAAGGGTGAAAGGTGGAAGGGGGATGTGAAACTTTTATGTGTATCACATCTAACAAATTTTGTTAAAACTTTGCCTGAACGTTTGGAAGTTTCCGCGCTTCTTGTACCTTTGTCCTATTCATATAGTACAATAGCTTAATAATATAAAAGAAAAGAATATGATTACGTTTCTATTAGACTACTCCAGCGGGGTTCCGGTGTATCGTCAGATCATCGACCAGATCAGGTTTGGCATTGCTTCCGGGCAACTCAAACTGGGGGAGCAACTGCCCACCGTTCGGGCGCTTGCCGTAGAGTTAAAGGTGAACCTCAACACGGTTTCCAAGGCGTATAAAGAGTTAGAGATCAAAAATATTCTGGAGACCCAGCAGGGAACGGGCACTTTTATCAACAAGACCAAGCAGGTGGTGCCCAAGAAAGAGCGGGAAGACAAACTGAAAGAGATCTGCACGCAGTTCTCGTCCGTTGCCCTGAGTTATGGATTCAGCCTCGATGAGGTGATGCAGGAATTGAAAAACATTGAAAACCCCTAAAATACTACAATTATGACAACACATCTAATCAACAAGGGATGGTTTAATCCCATTTCTTTATCCGTATTGGTCGTACTGATCCTTGGATCGGTTGTTTTATATGCTTCAGATATAATTGGAGAGTCGCTCTTTGCCGCATTATTAGTTGTTTCCGGATTGATAGCAACCTCGATCCGCATTGCCGACCAGTGGGAACGGGCGGTCGTACTGCGCATGGGGAAATACAAAGGATTGAAAGGCCCCGGTCCCTTTATGATCATCCCGATTATCGACAGTGTGCCGTCGTATATCGACCAGCGCGTGCGGGTAAGTACCTTCAAAGCCGAGCAGACCCTGACCAAAGATACCGTGCCGGTCAATGTCGACGCGGTAGTCTACTGGACGGTTTGGGATGTAGAGAAAGCCGCCCTGGAAGTACAGGAATATCAAAAGGCCATCGAGCATATCGCCCAGACCGGCCTGCGCGATACGATTGGCAAGCACGAACTGTCGACCCTATTGCAAGAGCGCGATAAGATCGCCGAAGACCTGCAACAGACGCTCGACCACAACACCAACCCCTGGGGCATCACCTGCCAGACCGTAGGGATCAACGACATTGCTATCCCCGCCGACCTGGCCGATGCCATGAGTAAAGAGGCACAGGCCGAACGCGAACGCAGAGCCCGCGTGATTCTGGGAACAGCCGAAACGGAGATTGCCGAGAAGTTCGAACAGGCCAGCCGCAAATACACCAACAACCCGGTCGCCTTGCACCTGAGAGGCATGAATATGTTGTTCGAAGGACTGAAAGAAAAAGGCTCCATGGTGATCGTGCCCAGCTCGGCACTCGACACCATGAACCTCGGCGCCATCGGCGGCCTGGCTTCGCTGGCAAAGAATAGTGAAACGCTGACGGAGGAATAAACGCTTAAAAACATAAAAACCGTGTCTTCCATTGTAAGAATAACCCTCATTCTCCTGAGCACACTCTGGCCACAGGCGTGTGCAAAGGAGAATGTCCGGATCGAACCACCGATTGTCGACAAACGAGTGGAGTTGATTAGTCTTGTTTTTCGTTTAGCCGAGAAGCAGGAGTATGCGGAAAAAGAGTTTAAACTTTATACCGATAGAATTGACCGTCACTTTGAGGAGTATAAAAATCATGAATTGATCCAATTCACCCGGTTTATCATAAAAGAAAACGATATTGCTTTTGATGGGCCCATGTGGCTGGCGGCTCACCTGGATGAAGACTTGAAACTCCTGCCCGAGGTCAAGGAGGTTTGGCAACTCGATCCGCGGTGGACGGAAGAGAATGTACATCAGTTTGTTTTATTGTTGCAACAGTTTCGCGAAGACAGCCAGTTCGACCGCTTTTTCAAGGAGAATAAGGAATTGTACGCGGAGTTGGCCAGGCGCTTTACACCCATTTATGAACAGGTAGACCTGGATTGGTATGCTTCTTTCTTCGGCAAAAAGCCGACGGAGACCTTTGCCATACGGCTCGGGCCGGGTATTTTGGGGAATTGCTTCGGAGTGAATGTGGACTACCTCAACGGCGAGCGGAAGGTCTATGCTGTTATGGGGATGTGGATGTTTGATCAGACGGGCTTTCCTGAATTCTCAACACTTCCGGACCTGGGCATACTGACACACGAGTTCTGCCATCCGTTTGTCGATCACCTGACGGAAAAACACCGGGAAGCGTTCCGGGAAAGCGGCGAGAAGATTTATGCCGCACTGCAGGAAAGTCAAAGTGCTGAGGCATACACTTCATGGGAAGTCATACTCGACGAGGTACTGATCAACGCCGCCGTCATCCAATATATGAAAGACCATGACTTTGAGCAATCGGAGATCGAGGCTTGGATCAACCTGATCAAGTACAGCTTTGGCTTTTACTGGGTAGAAAACCTGGCCGACGCATTGGAAAGCTATGAACAGCAACGCGACAAATATCCCACCTTAGATAGTTTCATGCCCGAACTGGCCAAGTCTTATAAGGCCTGGACAAAGTAGAAACCCTCAGGACAACCGGAACGTATAATCATTCTTTCCGCGGAACAGGCGGTAGATGCGGGTGTAGAGGCTGAAGATCGGTTTGATGATCTCCAACAGGAAGAGCCAGACGGTGGTGGGTTTTTGCTGCAACATCTTGGCGGATTTATGCAGGATAACGGCTTTGGTCAGGTAACGCAACAACAACAAAACACCGGCAATCACCCCGGCCAGCCAGTTGCCGGAAAGGCTTACAACGATCGTTGCCACCGTCGCCAATAACAAAAGCAGGTGGGTCACGGGCTCCAGGCGGTAATACGTCAGCGCCGTGCCTTTGTAATAACGCTGGGTGGCGGCGCGGGATACTTTCATTTCCCGCCACACCCGGAAGCGTTCAATCTTGGACATCTGCGTAATGCTGTCCGGCGTATAGGTCACCTTCGTATTCTCCCGGTTGGCCGATTCATTGATAAAGAGATCGTCGTCGCCGGCATGTAGTCCCAACGATTTCTGATAACCTTTATGTTCGAAGAAGAGTTCCTTGCGGTACGAAAGGTTACGCCCATTGCCTGTAAACGGATGGCGTTTCAGTGCCGAAGAGAGATACTGCAAACCATCGAGCAGGTTATCGTAGGCAATCAATTGATGCTTCAGCCCCCGGTTGTAACGGTAGGCACAAAAACCCAGTACGATCTCGGTATCCGGACGGTATGCCTTGGCGATGGAATGGATCCAACGGTTCGTCAACGGCTCACAATTGGCTTCCGTAAACAGGATATACTTATGTTTCGCCGCTTTAATGCCCACCGTTAAGGCCAGCTTCTTGCGGCTCAGATACTTGACATCTTCCGGGATATAGGTATGATACAGGTGGGGATACTCTTGCTCCAGGGTTTTCAACACTTCATCACTCTCGTCGGTCGAGCCGTCGTTGACCACAACGACCTCATACTCGGGATAATCCTGTGTCAACAGGGCAGGCAGGTGCTTGCGTAAGTTCTCCGATTCGTTCTTGGCATAGACCACCACGGATATCGCCTGCCATTGCTCCGGCTCGCTTGCCCGGATCTTCTTCAGCTTACGCAGCGGTCGGGCATAAGTAACCAGCCAATACAACAACTGGATCAGAAAAAAGAATCCGGTTGCAATAAGAAGAATGATTTCCAGCGGAGTAAAAACAAACAGATTTTCCATTTCAAGCCTTTTATATCCCTACCTCAATTATCTATACTTATAATTCGTCCGAATAATATGCCATAGGAAGCTGGCGACAATTGTATTGCGAAGCCATCACCTCGCCATAAGCGCCCGCCGAGCGCAGTGCGAGCAAATCGCCCCGGTGCGCCTGGTTCAATTCGATCTCTTTACCAAAGACATCGGAAGACTCACAGATCGGACCGACCACATCATAGACTTCAACGGCTTCATCATTGCTGATGTTCTCGATCCGGTGGTACGCATCGTACATCGCCGGGCGGATCAGTTCGGTGAAACCGGCATCAAGGATTGCGAATTTCTTCACCTCCCCTTCTTTGACATACAAAACTTTGGAAATTAGATTACCACATTGGGCCACCAGGGAACGGCCCGGTTCGAAATGCACCTGCTGTCCCGGACGCACGTTCAAGAGTTTGTGGAACGCGGCAAAGTAGTTATCGAAAGGAGGGATCGCCATGTGGTTCGGATGATCATAATCAATACCCAGACCACCGCCGAAGTTCACATGTTCGACCGTAATGCCCCGCTTATCCAATTCTTCCTGGATCTCATTCATGCGAATGGCCAGGCCGCGGAAAGCAGAGATATCCGTGATCTGGGAACCGATATGGCTATGGATACCGATCAATTTGACATTCGGCAGACCGGAAAGCTGGTCCAACACACTTCCCAACAAGCTGAGGTTGATGCCAAACTTATTCTCTTTCATGCCCGTCGTGATCTTGGCATGGGTACGGGCATCGACTTCCGGATTGATACGAAGCGCCACGCGGGCCACTTTGTTTTTCTCCCGCGCCAATTCATCGAGGATATCCAGTTCGACAGCCGATTCGACATTGAAACAGAAAATATCATTATCCAACCCCAGGTTGATCTCCCAGTCGGCCTTCCCTACCCCGGCAAAAACAATCTTATCCGCCGGAAAGCCCGCGTCCAAAGCCGCGCGGATCTCACCGCCACTCACACAGTCAGCGCCAAAACCATAGTCGGCAATGATTGAAAGAATACGGGGATTGGCATTCGCTTTGATCGCGTAATGCACCTGGTAGTTATATTTTCCGGCCTCCGCTTTTACTGTATCCAACGTCTCACGTAAGAGTTCGATATCATAATAATAAAAGGGAGTCGGGATCTTTTTGAACTTCTCTAAAGGGAATTTTCCTTTTAACATATACTATAAATTAAAAGCCCCTCCAACCTCCCCGAGGGGAGGCTATAAGGGAGCTTGTTTATTATTCGGTTGGAGGGGCCTATTTATTGAACAAATGGTCGCTCAGCGCCTGCAGCGCCTTTTTCTTATCGGAGGCTCTGACCAGAAGCGACACATTGTAATTGCTTCCGCCGTAAGAGATCATGCGCACAGGGATATCTTTCAAGGCATGGATAATGCTGGCTTCGAAACCGATATTCTCCCATTCCAAATCGCCTACCACACAGATGATCACCATATCGGAATCGACTGTTACCGTACCGAATTTCTTCAGGTCGTCTACAATCTCATCCAGGTGTTTGCGGTTATCGATCGTCACCGAAACACCCACTTCCGAGGTGGTCACCATATCGATCGGCGTTTGGTAGTTCTCAAAGATCTCGAACACCTTACGCAGGAAACCGGTCGCCAGAAGCATACGTCCGCTTTTGATCTTGATCGCCGTAATATTCTCTTTGGCAGCGACCGCTTTGATCTTATCTTTTTCCGTCGCGTTCGAGATCAGGGTACCCGGTGCTTCCGGCTCCATCGTATTCAACAAACGTACGGGAATATTATTCAATTTGGCCGGCAGGATACAAGTCGGGTGAAGGATCTTCGCCCCGAAGTAAGCCAACTCGGCAGCTTCTTCGAAATGCAGGTTGCGCACCGGAGCAGTCTTGTCGACCATGCGCGGATCGTTATTGTGCATGCCGTCGATATCTGTCCAGATCTGAATTTCATCGGCATTCACCGCCGCACCAATCAGCGAAGCAGTATAGTCACTTCCCCCGCGTTGCAGGTTATCGATCTCGCCATAGGCATTGCGGCAGATATAACCCTGGGTGATATACAGGTCGGCATCCTTATGTTCATTCAACAGCTTCGTCAGTTTCTCTTTGATATACACCGGATCGGGCTCCGCGTTCTTGTCCGTACGCATATACTCCAGCGACGGCAACATGACCGAATGCACACCCAGCTCATTCAGGTACA
Organism: Parabacteroides sp. PF5-6; assembly: GCF_029504695.1. Lineage (GTDB taxonomy): Bacteria > Bacteroidota > Bacteroidia > Bacteroidales > Tannerellaceae > QVMG01. The sequence continues at coordinate 113,696 of NZ_JAQFIN010000005.1, read as the reverse complement.
GATTGACCATACCGGTAGAAAGCAATTCACCCTGTGCCAGGATGATGCGCTCTTCAAACAAGGTAAAGAGGTCTTTGGTAAAGGTGCGGATATAATCGAAAATCGTTTTTATATGTTCTTTGGCTTTCTGTTTATACTCGTCCGTCGTGTAAAGATCTTCAATATGGCCATAATATTTCATCGCCAGTTTATTGATGATCTCGTTAGCACCATCGGGGTTCTTTTTGTACAAGTAGTCGGAAATCTCGACTAACGAGTTGGTTGTACCCGACATGGCCGACAGTACGATGATATTGCGATCACCGACGATCAGTTTTGCTACGTCTTTCATTCTCTGTGCTGTTCCAACAGAAGTACCGCCAAACTTTAAAACTTTCATTTTCTTCTTTATGTATTAAATATATATAATGTGCGTGCAAAGTTACGCAAAAAATCATTCTCCGATGTCACTTAGCTGTGCATTCTCGCATTTGACTATACGCGCGGGATAATTATGTACCAATGTATAGTTGTGCGTTGTCATAATTACGGCTGTTCCTTTCTCGCAGATATCGTGGAGCAGTTGAACGATCTGCCCGCTGGTCTCCGGATCCAGGTTACCCGTCGGCTCATCCGCCAGGATCAGCTTGGGGTTATTCAACAGGGCACGGGCAATCACAATACGTTGCTGCTCACCGCCCGAGAGTTCATGCGGCATCTTATAACCTTTGTTTTGCATACCGACCTGCTGCAATACCTCATCGATCCGGGCATTGATCTCGCTTTTCTTCTTCCAGCCGGTCGCTTTCAGGGTGAACTCGAGGTTTTTGATCACCGTCCGGTCTGTCAACAGTTGAAAGTCCTGAAAGACAATCCCCAGCTTCCGGCGAAGGTAAGGGATCTCTTTCCGTTTGATCTTCTGCAGATCATATTCCATCAGCCGGATATTTCCACTTTTCACCGGGATCTCGCCATAGAGCGACTTCAACAGGCTACTCTTACCCGAGCCAACCTTTCCGATCACATACACAAACTCGCCGTTACGCAACGTCAGGTTCGCATCGCGCAAGATCAGGTTCTCATCCCGACAGATCTCTACATTTTCAAGGGAAAGCAAGCAATCCATAGTAAATCGAATTATGAATTATGAATTATGAATTATGAGAATTGGGTTATCTCCTTTTTCTCATAATTCATAATTCATAATTCTCATTTGTGTCTTTTCTTCAGTTCTCTCGCCAGATCTTCGATACGCAGTCCTTTGCTGGTCAACAGGACAATCAGGTGGTAAAGCATATCCGAGGCTTCGTAGATCAGTTTGTCATCGGTGCCGTTCGTCGCTTCGATCACCGTCTCGACAGCCTCCTCTCCTACTTTCTGTGCCATACGATTCACGCCCTTGAGGAAGAGCGAGGTCGTGTACGAGCCTTCGGGCATCTCCTGGCGACGCACTTCGATAAAGTTCTGCAGGTGTTTGAAAAACATCACCTCTTCTTCATTCTTCTCGCCAAAGCAGGTATCGTCGCCCGTATGGCAGACCGGGCCTGCCGGGTTCGCCTTGATCAGTAACGTATCGTTATCACAATCGGCTTTGATGGAAACGACCTCCAATGTATTGCCGCTTGTCTCGCCTTTCATCCACAACCGCTCTTTGGTGCGGCTATAAAAAACAACCTTGCCGGTCTTCACCGTCTCTTCGTATGCCTCTTCGTTCATAAATCCCAGCATCAACACCTTACTGGTTGTATTGTCCTGTATGATCGCCGGGATCAAGCCTCCTTGTTTCTTAAAGTCTAAATTCATTATTGTTCGTAATTCGTAATTCGTAATTCGTAATTCGTAATTGTCCATTACCTTACGGCTATATTCTGCCCACGAAGATACGCTTTTAATTCGTCAATCCGGATCTCTCCGAAGTGAAAAACACTGGCAGCCAGAGCGGCATCGGCTTTTCCCAACAGGAAGGCATCACGAAAATGCTCCATCGTGCCGGCTCCACCGGAAGCGATGATCGGGATATGCAATTGATCGGCCAGGCGCGCCAACGCCTCATTGGGGTAGCCTTCTTTCACGCCGTCGTGGGTCATACTGGTAAACAAGATCTCTCCCGCGCCCCGGTCTTCCGCTTCGGCCGCCCATTGGAAAAGGTCTTTCCCGGTCGGCACGCGTCCACCGTTCAGGTAACACTGCCACTGACCGTCTTCGTAGTTCGCATCGATAGCCACGACACAGACCTGGCTCCCGAAATTACGGGCGATCTCTTCGATCAAAGCCGGATTGCGCAAGGCCGAAGAGTTGATCGACACCTTATCCGCCCCGGCACTCAAGAGGCGATCGACATCCTGCAATTCATTGATCCCGCCACCCACGGTGAAAGGGATACTGATCTTTGCCGCTACCTTCTTGACCAGTTCGGTAAAGGTCTTGCGCCCTTCGTGCGAAGCGGTGATATCCAGGTAAACCAGTTCATCGGCACCTGCCCGGCTGTATTGCGCACCCAATTCCACCGGATCACCGGCATCACGGAAATTCACGAAATTCACTCCTTTTACCGTCTTTCCGTCCTTGATATCCAGACAGGGGACTATTCTTTTTGCAAGCATTATTTCTAATTATAGTTATTAATCTAATCAATTCTATATCCTATACTCTCGGGCTGTTTGAAACTTGATTTTTGAAGCCGCATAGCGGCTATCTGTGTCCAGCCCCGTGCGGAAGCGCGGGGTTAAGGATATATCAAAAAGAAAGACGCCACGTAGTGGTGTTATGTGTTTGTTTTTTACACATAGCACCACCACGTGGCGCTGCCGACACTCCCCCCATTGACCCCGCGCTTCCGCACGGGGCTGAATACAGATAGCCGCTACGCGGCCTTAAGGCACCTTCAAATATTTGTTCCATCTTCCACCTCATAATCCATTACAAAAATCGTTCCAGCTCTTTCAGCTGAATCCGTCCTTCGTATATCGCTTTGCCGAAGATCACCGCCGGGATATTCGCTTCCTCCAATTTCGCGATATCGGCAACAGAGCTGACACCGCCGCTGGCAATCACATAGACGGGCACCTCTTCCTGTATCTCCCGGTAGAGATCGACCGCCGGTCCTTGCAACATCCCGTCCCGGCTGATATCTGTGGTGATCACTTTCGTGATGCCTTTTGCATGATAATCAGCAATAAAAGGGATCAATTCCAACCGGGTATCTTCTTCCCATCCGCTGATCGCAATGCGTTTGTCTTTGGCATCGGCACCCAGGATAATCCGCTCGGCGCCATAGTGTTCGATCCACTGCGCGAACACCTCGGGGTTCTTCACGGCAATACTGCCGCCGGTCACCATCCGGGCACCGCATTCGAAGGCGATATCCAGGTCTTCATCCCGTTTCAGTCCGCCACCGAAGTCGATCACCAGACCGGTCTTCACCGCCAGGCGTTCCAACACCCGGTAGTTGATGATCCGTCCCTGGCGCGCGCCATCCAGATCGACCACATGCAAACGGCGCATCCCGTGATCCTCGAACAATTTGGCCACCTCCAACGGATCTTCGTTGTACACCTTTTTCGTTGCGTAATCGCCTTGCGTCAGACGTACGCATTTCCCATCAATAATATCAATTGCCGGAATCAGTTCGATCATGGATCATTATAGGTTTAAGAAGTTTTTCAATATCGTTTCGCCCACCGACCCGCTTTTCTCGGGATGGAACTGGGTGGCGTAGAAATTATCCTTATGTAAGGCCGCGCTGAACGGAAGAATATAACGGGTCGTGGCAGCCGTACAGGCATTCACCGGCACATAATAGCTGTGCACGAAATAGACATACTGCTCTTCCTGCTCGGCCGTAAAAAGCGCACTCCGCATATCCGAAAGCGTGTTCCAGCCCATGTGCGGCACTTTCTCTTCCTGCCGTTCGGGAATGAATCGTTTGACTTCCGCGTCAAAAACACCCAGGCAGTCGGCATCCCCTTCTTCCGAATGGCGACACATCAGTTGCATACCCAGGCAAATGCCCAGTACCGGCTGTTTCAGTTCCCGGATCAACTCATCCAACCTGTTGCTTTTCAGATGCTCCATCGTTGTCTGCGCCTCGCCCACACCCGGAAAGATCACCTTATCCGCCCGCTGCAAAATCTCCTTATCGGCCGTAATGACCGGTTGGATGCCCAGACGCTTCAACGCAAAATCGACAGAGTAGATATTCCCGGCATTGTATTTGATTATGGCAACCTCCATATTCTCCTTTTTTTATTCTGCCGCAAAAGTAACAATTCAATACCACATATCCCCTATCCCCTTTCATTAATATCCGAAAAATCACATTTTTCTTTCCTTTTGGCAGACTTTTCGCATTCAAATCCGTAGGGAATATGTTGCAAATAACAGGAGAAAAGAAGTGCTGATAATTGTCGACACTTGTGCCGATAATTATCGGCACTTTTTCTCTCCTGTACTTTTTTTGATATTTACCCGATCTTTTTCGCTTTCAAGCGCAGGCTGTTGGTGACCACACTGACACTGCTCAGCGCCATGGCGGCTCCGGCGATCATGGGATTCAGAAGAAAGCCGTTAAAGGGATAAAGTATCCCGGCGGCGATGGGCACACCGATCAGGTTGTAGATAAAGGCCCAGAAAAGGTTTTGGCGGATGGTGCGCACGGTGAGTTTCGACAGACGCATCGCTTCGGGGATCTTGGTCAGGTCGGAAGAAACAATGGTCATCTTCGCCACATCCATCGCGATATCGCTGCCTTTGCCCATGGCGATGCTCAGATCGGCCTGCGCCAGGGCGGCACTGTCGTTGATGCCGTCGCCAACCATAGCGACCGTTTTGCCCGTTGCCTGAAGCTGCTTGATAAACAAGGCCTTTTCGTCGGGCAGGACTTCCGCTTTATAATTCTCTATCCCGGCTTGGGCGGCGACCACACGCGCTGTCGCGTCGTTATCGCCGGTCAGCATATACACTTCAATGCCCGACGAACGCAATTGCGCGATCGCCCGGACAGAGCTATCTTTCAAGGTATCTGTAATGCCGGCCACGGCAAGCGCCTGCGATTCATCGGCAAACCAGATCACCGTTTTCGCCTCTGCCGACAGTCGCTCGGCCTCCGCCTGCAACAAGGGATCCAGCGTAATGGCGTATTCTTCCATCAGTTTCCGGTTCCCGGCATAATAGGTCAGGCCTTCCGAACGGCCTTTGATGCCTTTGCCCGTAAGGCTTTGGAAGTCATCCACCGGTGCTTCCGCCCGATCATCCAAATAATTGACCACCGCTTCGGCCAACGGATGCTCCGATTTTTTCTCCAGACTCAACAGGATATTCGCGGCACGATCGTTCGCATCCAGCCAGATCAGGTCGGTCACAATAGGTTTGCCGACGGTCAGTGTGCCGGTCTTATCCAAAACGATGGCATTCACTTTCCGGGCCGTCTCCAGACTTTCCGCATCTTTGACCAATATGCCCCGCTCCGCTCCTTTGCCCATACCGACCATAATGGCCGTAGGCGTAGCCAATCCCAAGGCACACGGGCAGGCGATCACCAACACCGTCACCATCGCCAACAGGCCATGCGTGAAGCCATCCGCCGGATCGAACAACAGCCACACGACAAAAGAGAACACCGCAATGCCGATAATGACGGGCACAAACACCGCCGCGATCCGGTCGACCAGCTTCTGTACCGGTGCCTTACTGCCTTGCGCATCCTGTACCAGACGGATAATCTGCGCCAGCATCGTTTCGGCACCGACCTTCTCGGCTTTGAACCGGAAACTGCCTTTTTGGTTGATCGTTCCGGCAAACACCCGGTCATCCTTTTCTTTCCGTACGGGCACCGGCTCGCCACTCAGCATGCTCTCGTCGACATACGAGCTGCCATCGTCCACCCGCCCATCGACCGCAATCTTCTCACCCGGCCTGACCAAAAGCAGATCGCCCGGTCGTACCCGATTGACCGGCAGCTCTTTCTGATCGCCCCAGTCATCGACGACCGTAACCGTTTTGGGCTGAAGCCCCATCAGCTTTTTTATCGCCGAAGAGGTATTACCTTTCGCTTTTTCCTCCAACAAGCGCCCCAACAGGATAAAAGCAATGATCACGCTGGCCGCTTCGAAATAGACATGCGGATGTACGCCCCTGGAAAGCCAGAAGTCCGGAAAAAATAGATTAAACAAACTGAAGAGATAAGCAATGCCCGTGCTCAGCGCCACCAACGTATCCATATTGGCCGAACCATGCTGCAATTGCTTCCAGGCATGGATAAAGAAATCGCGGCCAAGCCAAAAGACCACCGGTGTGGCAAACAGCCACATCCCTTCGTTGGCATACGGCATGTCCATCAGAAACATGCCGACGACCACCACCGGCAGGGAGAGAATAACGGCCCAGATCGTCCGTTTTTTCAATGTGTTATACTTTTCGAGATGTGCCTGCTCCACCTCATCGGGCGTATCCTCATCCAGATCGATCAACAGATCATAACCGGCATCCTGCACCACCTTCCGCAATTGTTCGGGAGAGGTTTCCGCCGGATCAAATTCAACTGTCGCCGTGGCTGCCGCATAGTTGATCCCGGCCTTCAAGACCCCTTCCTGCGCATTCAATACCTTTTCGACCCGCGCGGCACAGGCGGCACAACTCATCTCCATGACGGGGAAAGTCTGCTGGGTCACTCCATTATTTTTCATACGATCTTACACACTTTTACGCAAAGATCGGCATAATAATCATTCCCCGGTTTATGAACATATAGATTTGGTTGATAAAAGAGTGTGCGTGCCCACCGTCAGCGCAAGGCCCGGATAAGCTCCCGCTGCCGGCTGAAGAAGGCAATCCGCTCGATATCCGACGATTTGGTGATTAGCGTGGAGGCCCTGATGGAAGAAAAGACCCAGTCTCTGATTTTGGCAAACACCTCCCGGTCAAACGACGTGACGGAGGTCATTATAAATGCTTTCATCAATGTGTATTCCACCGTATCGGCTTTGATATACGCACAACTAAAAGGCACTTCGATATCCGTGATATAAAGAGAGACTTTATTGCCCGTCTCTGTAAACTCGCCGGTTATGGTCAATTCCTCCAAATAACCGACCAAAGCCAATAACTCCTCTTTGATCTGTTGCACGCTCTGCTCGTCAATCAAACCGATACTCTCAAAGAAATCAATCTCCTTGACCAAACGAATAAAAATACGCTGATCGAAAACATAGTATGAATCCTTGAAATTTTTGGCCAGCACATATTGTCTTTTTAACGCATCCGTCACCCATTCCGAAACGACTAAATCTTTAAACGGAACCCGCTTTTCATAACTGTAGTAATATTGCCAGCGAAAGATATTCAGCTTGGTTATTAAATCATACTTCGAAAAGATCTCCTGCGGCAGTGCGTTGGTAACCATACCGGTTTCCGTCGTTTTCATCTGACTGATCGACTCATAGAAGGCAATAAAATCAGTAAACATATGACGTCCACTCTCATCCGGGGCAACAAAATCAGGGAGCTTGATTCGCAGCGTCTTACTCTTTTCCAGATCGACCCCGATCAGATCGTCCAGCGATATCGATAACTTCTTGGCAATAACTGCTGCTTCCTGCAAGGTAAAAGGAACATCACTTCTCAATCTCCGATAGGCCGCCTCTTTACCCAGAGATAAGGATTCCATAAGCACGCGAACAACCTCATTCGTTTTCAGTTGCGTCTTTTTAATCTCTTCCAACAACAGGCGATGTAATTGATCTTCCATATCTAATCGATTCAGCAGATGACTAAAGCATACATTGATCGAACAAAAATAAGCATTTCTTTCTAACTATCTTTGTTTCTGCAAATCGAAGATAGGATGCGCCTCAGCATAACTCAAGCAAGCTTGATTCTGCGTTCGGCTTTCACTATCTTTGTTTCTGCAAATCGAAGATAGGATGCGCCTCAGCATAATTCAAATTTCTAATGATAGTAAAACATCAAAATTTCGACCAACTGATTGTAAATGAATATCTTTGAGCCGATAAAAATATCAAATCATGACTATTGAAGTAGAAATATTACAGTATCTGCATTTTAACCCGCTATCATCCAGAACGGAATTGATGACTGGAATTCAAACAACGGACTGCTCGCATCACCAGTAATGCTATTCTCGTAGCGAACAACTACTGCCCTATATCTTTTCGTTCGGTAGATTCGGTAGACTACAAAAAGGCGATGTTGCTTTTCTATGAACAGAATAATATCTCTGCCTTCAAAAAGGTATTCATTGAACAATTTGAATTTGCGGTGAAAACATATTTTTAACTCTTTACGAAAATAGGTTAAATTAATCTGTAATAGATCGCAAAACAAAGAGGGCAATTGAAATAACGGAAATCTAACTTAAGGTTTAGCAAGAAACAAAGGGTGAACACTTTTTCTTAGGAGGGTGAACACTTTGGGGGATTACTTTTGTCTTTTCCTGTCCAAATCGTGTCCTATTTTGTCTTAGGACAGAAAAAGAAAAACCCTACAATACATTTATATTGTAGGGTTTAACATATTTTGTCGCCTCTTATCGTAGGCTTTTGGCGGTATGGACGGGACTCGAACCCGCGACCCCCTGCGTGACAGGCAGGTATTCTAACCAACTGAACTACCACACCATTTTTGTTTTTTGAAGGGCAATCGCTCTTGATTGCGGATGCAAAAGTAGGGATTATTTTTGATTGTGCAAACTTTTTTTGATAAAAATTTATCTAAAAGAGTAAGCTTATTGATATCCAGTTTATTATAAAACGGGGGTGACGGGGTGAGCAGTAAGGGGGAGGGAAACTTCCTTTCCTGATTGGCTAAAGAATATTTCAAGTCATCACAACAGAAGCATTGCAAGCTATCACAACAGGAGCATTTCAAGCCATCATATATAGAGAGTGGAGTTTTTCGGGAGTGCGCGCATACGAATAATCTAAATTGTAACAGAATTCTACAGAATTACGGAGCGGATCAGGCAATTCGACTTGTGCTCTTGGAAAATTATTTATTTTTGTAGCTTAATCTACTTTAAATCTTCAATGTATGACAACAAAAAGGAAAATCACACGTGTAGAGGGCAACGAGCCTACGGGCTCAAATGCTCCGAGAGAGAAGTTTAAACCCACTGCCGAGAGCCAGTCGAAGGCGAACACATTGCGTCTGTTCGCGGGCTTGTCGTGGCTTGTGGCTATCGTAGCCCAGGTGGCGGCTATCGTATTGTTGCTGCGCCAGCAACCGATAAACATGACACTCATAATCGTAGCCATCGTAATCGACTTGGCGGCGGCCATCACGGGAGCGCTGTTATGGAAGAAATCCAACCGGTTCGATCCGGCATCTAAAGAGCAGAAGTTCAAATTCTTTATGCAGAGTCAATTGGGCATGGTGGTTGCTTTGATAGCTTTCTTGCCGCTGATCGTGGTGATCTTGACGAATAAGAACATCGATGCCAAGCAAAAAGGCATTCTGGGTGGTATAGCCGGTGTAGCCCTTGTGATCGCGATGTTGTTCGGTGTCGATTTCGCGCCGCCTTCCGTGGAGCAATATACCGAAGAGGCAAACCGGGTGGAGTGGCTTAATGAAGGAAATGATTTTGTGTACTGGACAAAGTCAGGCACGGTATATCACCTCTATTCCGATTGTTCATACATAAACACAGACCGTACGGATGAAATCTTCGAAGGCACAGTCGCCAACGCGCACGAAGCCCGTAAAATCACCAGCTTATGCAGCCGTTGTGAGCAGAAAGCGATCAAAACGCGCAACCTTAACGAGAGTGATTATGTTAGTACCATAGTAGAGAATGTATTAGAAACAGAAGAAAACGAATTAAAAACAAAAGAAAATGATTGAAGCACTTAAAGGACTGGTTACCGACCAGATCGGAAAGATTATTTCGGAACAGAAAGAAATCCCGGCTACGCAAAAGAAGAAAGCAACAGACGCCGCAACCTCCTCTTTCCTGGATGTATTAACCCAGCAGACATCGGGCGGCAACGCCTCGTCGTTAGCCTCGTTATTGGGCGGCGGCGCATCGAGTTCGTTGCAGAAAAGTATCGCGAGCGCGGTCTCATCGGCCCTCACCTCGAAAGCGAATCTATCGAAAGGCGTGGCCGACAGCGTGGCAGGTATTATCGTATCGACCGTGATCTCTTATTTGAATAAAGAGAGTAAAGGTGGCGGCTTAGACCTCGGCTCACTCTTGGGAAGCCTGGCAGGCGGAAGCTCCAAAGGTGGTGGCGGACTGATGGATGCTGTCGGCAGCCTGTTCGGCAAGAAATAAGGATATCTTATCTTTTACAATTACGAATTAAAAATTAAAAATTACGAATTAAAAATTACCACCCTTTAATTCGTAATTTTTAATTCGTAATTCGTAATTGTTCAGGCTCCTGCCTGATTGAGTATGCTCACCAGGATCGGGCGAACGCCACTGACAAAGCACTCCACCGCAATCACCATCAGGATCAGGCCCATCAGGCGCATCATCACATTATTACCTGTCTCGCCCAACACCTTCACCAGACGGGTCGAAGTGCGCAGGATAAAGAAGGAGATCAGATAAACCGCGGCGATCGTGCCGACCAGTACCGCTTTCATACTCATCGTATCCGCATCTTCCATCAGGATAATGCCCTGGGCAATCGCTCCCGGCCCGCACATCATAGGGATAGCCAGTGGTGTGATCGAGATATCATCGGCATAGGTCTTGATCTCTTCTTTCTTCAGTTTGGCACTCGCGTACTTGGCCTGCAGCATATCGTAGCCGATGGCAAAGATCACAATCCCGCCGGCAATACGAAACCCATCGGTCGAGATGCCGAAGAACTTAAACAACAACTGCCCACAGAAGGTGAAAGTCATCAATGTAATAAACGAAGCAATCGTCGCCCGCTTCACAATGGCTTTGCGTTCGGTATCATCCAATCCGTTTGTCATGGTCAGGAACACAGGCATCGTGCCCAACGGGTTGGTCAGGGTAAAGAACGAGGTAAAACATAATAGAGCAAAAGGCAATAAGGTTTCCATACGTATTGATTTGTTTAGAATTTAGTAAGTTCTTTGATCAACTGCTTCTGCGCCGACATCTTATCAGCAAAGGTACAAGGCCCTGTCACGCAACCGCCTTCGCACGCCATCACTTCAATAAACTGAGCCGGTGCTTTCGCCGTCTTGGCATAGGCACGCAACAGGCTCACGTTCTTCTTCGTCAGGTTGGCGATCTGTATCGCATTCACATTCCCTTCTTTCAGATTCGTCTTCACGGCATTGATCACCCCACCGTTCTGCGCAAACCCATACGCTTCGCGCGAAGCAGCAAACACGACCGAATAAGGCTGCGTTTCTTCCAGTTGGATATCCATCCCGTTCCAGACCGAAGCGATCTCTTCGAAAGTCATCGTAAAGTCGACCTCCGGATTCATCCGCACCTCTTTCCGTTTCGCCACGCACGGCCCGATAAACACCAGTTTGGCGTCCGGATACTTCTCGCGCACAATCTTAGCGGTATAATACATCGGCGAGCCGGTCGACGAGATATATTTCTTCAGGTCCGGGATATGCTTCTCGGCCAACTGCGTATACGACGGGCAGCAACTGGTAGTCATAAACGGCTGCCCTTCGTGCATCCGTTCCAGGAGCTCTTCCGTTTCCAGGCGAGTCGTCTCCATCGCTCCCTGCGCCACCTCAACAACATCGGCAAAGCCCAACGCTTTGATCGCGCCATATACCTGTTCCACCGGCGCGGTAAACTGTGCCAGTATCGCCGGCGCCACCATCGCCACCATCTGTTCCCCATTCCTCAGGTGTTGCAGGATATCAAACACCTGCGAGATCTCGAAGATCGCCCCGAAAGGACAGGCGTTGATACATTTGCCGCAATAGATACATTTGGATTCATCGATATGTTCCACCCCGTATTCGTCTTTGGTGATGGCTTTCACCGGGCAGACCTCCTCGCAAGGGATCGGGATATACACAATCGCGTGGTAAGGACAGTTCTGCTGGCATTTCCCACAGTTGATACAAATATCATGATCGATCTTCGCCTGTCCGTTCGACTTGAAGCGAATCGCCTCTTTCGGGCAGTTGAAATAGCAGCTACGCGCCACGCAGCCCCGGCAAAGGTTCGTTATCTCATAGTTCACCGAAACACAGGAAGAGCACGCCTCATCGATCACGCACATCAGGTTTTCCTTCGTTTCGCCCTGCCGCGACAAGGCTCGCCTGGCGTATTCGGACAATGGCGTCAGTTCATCCTCTTCGTCCGACATATCCAAGCCCAATAGCGGAAGCGTTTTATAGCGCCATACCGCCCGTTCTTTGTGTACACAACAGCGTCCCTGTACTTTAGCTCTTTTTGGCGTCAGCTGAATAGGTAAACGGTCTATATCTTCAAGTAAGCGATTCTCTTTCCACAATCGCACCAAACGCGCCAATAATTCGTGGCGCACGATCATTACATTATTGGTAAATGCCATATAAATTCTGTTGAAGTTAGAAGTTAGGAGTTAGAAGACCTTCGAAACCTCTACTATTAACTCTTATTTCCGGGGACAAAGGTAAATAAAGAAATGTTACTAAACATATTTTTCGCGCAGAATAACCACAGCACTTTCGACATCACCCCCAAAGGGAGGCGTCAGTTTGGCCACCTTCACCTCGATAGCCGTCAACTGCGGAAATGCCGCTTTCAAGGCCGACAGGATCCGTCCGGCCAAGTGTTCCAAGAGCCGGGAAGGAATCTCCATCTCCTCTTTGACCCGGGCATACACCTCGGCATAATTGATCGTATCCTCCAGTTCATCACTCCGTACTGCCGCCATCAAAGGCGCCGTCAACGCCAGGTCCACCACAAAGTGATTGCCCACTACCCTCTCCTGCTCGGCAACGCCATGATAGGCGTAAAACTTCATCTGCCGTAATTCAATTGTTGATTCCATCTTCTATCTTCCTTCTTCTAAAATCTACACAAAACTAAACCTTTCTACAAAAATATACTCTATATTTGTAACTATTCGGTATTTTGAACTGAATACTTACCTATTTAAACGATTTTAAAGATGGCTCTAAAGCAGAAAGAAGAAATATCGGTAGGCGGATTGCATAATACCATGGCTTCCAGCACCACGGTCAAAGGCGATATCCTGACCGAGAACGATTTCCGTTTAGACGGACGGGTAGAAGGCAATATCACCTGTAGTGGCAAATTAGTGATCGGCCCCAAAGGCAAAGTGACCGGAAAGGTGATCTCCGACAACGCGGAAATCATGGGCGAGATCGACGGCAGTATCGTTGTCAAAGCCAAACTGGTGCTCAAAGCCTCCGCCGTGATCAAAGGCGACATCCAAACCCAAACCATCGAGATCGAACCCAACGCCCGCTTCAACGGCAGCTGCGTTATGTCGGGCGAGGTCACTCCGCAAGCTTAATCCTGCGCATATCGCTAAACCACATTTAGACAGATTTTTTTTGAACCACAAAGCTCTCCTCCTTTGAATCGAAGATCGGCCTTAGCCAAAAGGAGGAGTACGGCGAGGTACGAGCCGGGAGGTGGTTAGATTCTTCATTTTCTTATTAATAAATAGCCAGATAGTCTAACCACCTCCCCCTCTCTTCGTTCGGGTACTCCTCCTTTTCAAAGGAGGAGAGCTTTAGGAGACTTTTTATACCCTTCTTCTATCTTCTAAGAAAAAAACAAACCCGGCAGGAAACCTGCCGGGTCGTTATTTTTTTCATTTTCGCTTTTCACAAAGCTACTGATGAATATTTACTTTAGTTTGATCTCATTCGTTCCCTTTCGCAAGGTACTTACGCCCACAGGCGTGCATGAGATATATAATTTATTTATTAAAAATATCTTATTATTTTACCAACGCTTTCGTAGCAACGCCGTTAACAGAAACAACAACCACACCTGCCGGAGCAGCGATGGTAGCTTCGTCACGGTCAAGAACCACGTTAGCCACAACCTGACCTAAGATGTTAGCCACAACCACTTGTTGGCCGGCAGCACCCTTGATCGTTACAAAACCTTGACCAGCTACTACGTCAACCTTAGCTGCATCAATCATACCGTTTGAAGTCGGATTTTCTTCCGTTACTTCCAGGTTGAAGATTTCAGCTTCGTTGTTACCCATAGCGTCAGTCAGAGAGATAGAACCTGTCAATACAGGAACACCATTCTGGATTTTCACCCATTCGCCAGTTGTTCCGGCTACAGCGTTAGCTTTAGATTCGATCATAAAGTCAGCAGCTTCTTCGTCGTTCATCAGACGGAAAGAGAACAATACCGGAGTATGTACACCTTCTTTGCTGTCTTTATCAACTGTAGACACATCGATCGTGTTTTTCTTAGCTTCCAGAGCAGAGCTGGCGATAACCAAGCTTTCTACGTCTTTTTCGTCTTTCACCAACTTACCTTCTACAAATGCCAGGCGAGTATATTTCTTTTCCAGTTGGAATTTTTCTTTGTCAGCACCTGTATAAGCAGCTACAGAGTCAGCCAAGCTTACCAGGAAGCGACCGGTCATATAATTAACTTTTTCAGTCTTATTATGCGTACAGTTCGGATCCAAACCTTGACATTCGTCACATACTTCACTTACCACTTCATCTTCAACATCTTTGAAGTCGAAACCAATCAGATACTGCGGCATGATACTACCTCTCTGATATTTGATATTCATGGCAGAGTTCTTCGTCATACCTTTACCTTCAACACCTAAGAAGTTGATCTGAGATACGCGATCTTTGTTGTCTTCACCGTTCACCGGAGTTGAGTATACACTGTTAGCGTCTTCGTACAGATATTCTTTACCTGTAGCTTCAGATTTCGCGCGGAAGATCTTAGCAATTGTCAAGTCTTCACCCAGGTCACGATACAACGGTTGTTTGTCTACTTCAATAGAGAATGCAGAGTTTACAATTTCGCTACTATTAGCATCTTCCAGGATACCCCAAGTCAAATCTAATGTATTGTTGTCAACAGATACTTTTGATTTTGCGTATTGGTTGTCTCTATACCATCTGTAATAGATATTCTGTCCTTTTGAATCTTCACGTCCTGTATTAACAAAGTTAGGATCATCTTCCCAGATATCTTCTGCACCAGAATATTCTTTCGGCACCCAAGTGTCAAATGCTACACCACCTTCGTTAGTAGCAGAACCTTTCGTACCTTCTACATACAGCCAACCGTTTCCAAACAGATTACCATTGTGATAAACAAACGGACCAAACTTAGTCGTGCTGTTCAAATTGTCAGCGATCAATGTTTCAGGATTTTCCGGATCAATTTTAGCTTTCGCCAAATCCTTGATGAAGTTCACTTCAACCAAAGTATAATAGCAATCGCCACCTTCTACTTCATTGTTTTCTTTCAGGAAGAACAGAGTGGCATCAGCTGCTTTTTCTGTCAAGAAATACTTCTTAGAATCTTTGTTATACGTTACATAACGTCCGCCAAACTGATAGTGATCTGTTACTTTCAATTTGTAAACATCACGTGTCAGACCAGCAACAGCAGTCGTTTTATAGCCATAAGCATCCGTAAATTGTTTTTCAATTGTAAAGCGGATACCTTTGCTATCAGCATCAGAAGCTACCCAGATTGCAGAATCCAGATCACTCTTTGCATCAACCGGTCTGTCCATAGCCAGATTATGCAGATATCTCAGGATATAACGAGAGTTCAATTCCGCCGGAATAACTTTATAACCGATTGTTGCAGTTTTAACGTCTGCTACAGCTTCATAAGCTAATGTGTCACCCCCTAAGAAGAAGAATGTTTTGTCTGCGCTTCCTTTATACGTTACGCCGTTATTAGAGAAGTTTTCAGTCTGAACATTAGTAAATTCACGGTTTGTGATCTTAGTTGTAGCATACGTGCTTGAACCGGTAGTTTCAAATACCCACTGTGCAGCCGGCATATGGTGGAAGTTCTGACGCGGAGCTTTCTCTACATATTCGAATGTTCCGTCCAGAGACATTTTCGCATATTTACCGATGCGGCCTTTATTCTTCGCGTCAAATACACCAACAACTTTCAACAGATAAGCTCCGTTAGTGATCTTAGCCACTGTATATTCCTTTGAATCAGAGATTTTAATAACCATACCTTTTTCAGGCTCAGCGTTATCCTTTGTCAAAGTATACACATAGGTAGAACCCAAGCGAGCATAAGTTAACTCTTTTTCAGCCTGTTGGAAATCAACAGCAGCACTTGCCGGCCACATCGCACCCTTCAGCACCATCGGAGCTACATATTTTCCTGAATAATAATCAGAAGCCTTTGTGTTATCAGCCGCTACCTGACCATTAGCTGCGGCCTTAGTAATATACAGCTTAGAAACCAAAGAGAGTGTTCCGTTAGCATTATAGTAAGCCTTGAAAAGATAAGAGTCCGGATGACGCAAACGAGTCTTCGCATCTTTTGAATTATATAGATCATCAGTAGTCAAATGAATAAGACCATTGTTAACCTGACCTGTACCGTCTACATAAGAAGTATCCACAACCAGATATTTATCACCAGCTTTCAATGCATACCAATCACCACCTTTATATTTTACTGCCATTTCCGGATCAGAGTCCTTTTGCCATGTACCGTAAGGATACATAGAGATAAAATTAGCATTATCTACACTTTCTTTCCAATAGTCACCTGCACCCGGGTTACCCAGTGAAGATGTCAACCATACATGTTTTTTAGATTTCGTAGGATCTTCACCATAAGCCAATTCATGACGTTCAACAGCCTGAGCTTGCAGAGACAATTCCAGCGGAGAGCCGTTTGTCGGTGCAGGAGAAAGAGTTAACGAGAATGTAGACTCCATTGTTGCTACCAGTTCTCCGCGATCAGCATCATATACACCAGTCTTTCCTAACTGCGTATTCAGTTCATTCGGGCTTAAAACAAATGTACCTGTTGTGGTATACGGAGTCAATTCCAGGACATCACCAGAAGCTCTCATCTTTGTTTCATCTTCAAAGATCATAGCACCGATTTTACCCCCATCAATAGCCAATGCAATAATTTCATCGCTATCCGCTACACGAGAGAAAAACTTTTGGTTTGCCAGTACGGTATTCACCACAGTTGTAGCAATCCACTCAGTGATATCACCACCGATTGTATTGTCGATATCACCAACTTCTTCTGCTGCAGTTGCAGAGTTCAAAGTCAAAACAGTGCCAGTGAAATCATTTACAAATTGATAAACGCCATTTTTAACGGTGATTTTCCAGCTAGCACGTTGAAACTCATTCAAACTTGCAGGCATAGATATAGCCACTAACTTCTCACCTTTTGTATCTACAGCTAAGAATTCGGCACCAGCAGCCTCTCCAGTGTAACCACTTGCTAATCCAAGTAAATAGCTCTTAGTTGAGACAAACTTGTCGCCATCTGCTGGACCGTTGGGATCGATCTTTAACGCAGAAGCTCCAAAACTAATCATCGCAAAGAGTGCGACCAAGAGTGTAAAAAACTTTTTGTTCATAATAAAATAAATTAATATTAATACTAAAAATAATATGTTCGTTGTCATCGCCCTATGGCGGAATATAGCTATAATAAACTAACGATTTTTCTGTACAGGAGCGGGAGGGGGTTCGTTGGGGAAAGGCGGGGTTTCGTACAGAAATGCCTATGCCATTGATAAGAAAGCCTTTGCAGGAGCGAAAAAAGAGATAGAAAGCGTTGTTCGTAAAAAAGAATTATCTACCTTTGCAATTGACTATTTTATTTGTTCATTATCATTAGTCATCCCCCACTTCTAAATAAAACCCCAAGTTTCATTTTGGCCTATATGTTAATGTACGCGTACATTATTATATACCGTATCGATGCAGGTTGCAGAACGGCCGCGTCAGGCAAGATTACGTTCAGTCAGAAACGAAGTACCGGTGTTTCGCCGTCCAAAGCGCAATGTTTTGTCAAGCAAAGTGTGATGTTTTTTCGAATAAAGTGCAATGTTTTGAAAAAGGGGGTTGTGCCGGAGGTCAAATAGTTTGATATTCGAATATTTCAGATAATAGCAGATGGACTATCTCGGCTCCTTGCCTGGACAGGCGAGGGGGACCGCTGCTTGCAGCGGTGGAGTGGTTGTCTTTATTGACAGTTTATTGATGTTTAGCTATTTGCAAACAAAGACAACCTCTCCACCCCCGCAAGCGGCGGTCCCCCTCTCCTGTCCAGGAGAGGAGCTTAGATACTACCAGTTGATATCTTTAGGATCTTCTAATCGTTTGAGATGTGAAGATTTACGATATCAGTATCCAGGCTCCTCTTCTTAGACAAGAAGAGGAGCCAGGAATGTCCATCTGCTATCACCGGAAAATCTTCCGATTTTCTTCAATCTCTCGCTCCGCGCCTACTAACTACTAACTACCCACTACCAACTACTGAAGAAAATCTTCCGATTTCCTTCTATTTACCGCTCCGCGCCTACTAACTACTAACTACCCACTACTAACTACTGAAGAAAATCTTCCGATTTTCTTCAATGCGATTTCTAAACCACTGAAAATGAAGCGCTAATATTCTCTTCATAAACTACCGGTAGTTTGCGCACCAACTACCGGTAGTTTGTTCGCAAACTACTAATACTTTGTTCGCAAACTACCGGTAGTTTGAAAAAGGGGGATTACGGCAGCAAAGACAAGGAGTAGCTATTTGTTGACAACCGTCAACACATTTGTTGATAATTATCAACAAATGAATAGTCCCACAAAATCCCTGCCGGCCTTTGGCCAAACTCCGCCGGCCTTTGGGGAAACCCTGCCGGCCTTTTCGGTAAAAGAGGCGGCTTGGTAGTCGAATGGCAGATGTTAATAAATGTAAGCGACAAATAGTGGTAAACCGATCATTCCGCACAGAGTTTTTCGTTTTTTTACTACCATCATACAGCCGGGACAGGCGACAATGTTAAACCGATCACTGTTGGAGCTCTCCAACAGGTACCAGAAAGTTACTTACAGGATTTTCACTGCTTTTTTTATTATCTGAAATAGCTATATGGTTGACATACAGAGGCAAAAGAAAATCCTGTATGATGTAAGTAAAAAAACGAAAAACTTTGTTCGGAGGGTATTTTGGGGGTTTAGCCACGGATCACATGGATTTAATATGTTCGCAAACTGCGCGCCACGCGCGTGGCGCGTTTCAAATAGTTTGAGATGTGAAGATTTTTAGCCGCGGACCACACGGATTTATGTATTTTGTTTGTGTCCTGTAAGGACAGTGAGCGCTGAAAGCGCGTTAGAGCCCAGCCCAGGGTCAGCAGGCCGTTAGGTCTGCGCAACCCTGGGTCGGGACACACCCACACACAACGGAGCGCTGAAAGCGCGAAAGATTTGCTTTCGCGCCTTCAGCGCTCCGTTTTTATATGTATCCTTAACCCGGGGTGGCGAACCTCTTCAAGGTTCTGACCCCGGGCTGATGTATTACGCGCTTTCAGCGCTCATTGTCCTTTCAGGACGATCGTACACAAATCCTGACTCATAGTAAATCATTTAATCAGTAGAATCAGAGTTCAGAAATCTTCACATCTCCTTCCATTCCCCGCTCCGCGCCTACCAACTACCAACTACTAACTACCCACTACTGAAAAAACCTCCGGTTTTTCCTCTTTCATCTTCGCCCCGATCCGGAGATCAGGGAGATGATCTTTTCGTTTAGGGTGTCGGCTTGCATCAGGGCTTCCAGGGTGATGTGCATGCGGTAGCGCCAGTAGTGGTTCGGGTCGGCGGGCACGTTGATGCGTTCGGGCGTGATGTCGGGGCGTTTGACCGCGTCGTCCATAGCAAACCAGTCCTGGATCGGTATGATGGCCAATATCGACGGGGTGGCCAGGTGGTTGGAGATGATCTGCGAAGCGATCTCCGTCGTACATTCCTCGGGCGCTTGGCCGGGACGCTGCAGGACATGATTGTAATAGCGCTGAATCTTGCCGCGGTCTTCCTGCCACCAGTTGCGGATGGGCGACATATCATGGGTCGAGGTCGTACAGACCGAATGATACGGCAGGTTGAACATATCGGCAAACTCGCGGTGGGCGGTCTTTGGCATCCGTTCGATCTCCAGGCTTAGGATCTGCAGGCGGTTCATCACCTCCGGAACAGACTGCGGGATCATGCCCAGGTCTTCGCCGCAGACCAACATATCGGTCGAGGTCACCAGCGGGGTCAACCGGCTCATGGCCTGTACTTTCCAGAAACCATTGTGGCGGTGATAGAAGAAGTCCCAGTAGATCTGATCGAAGGCATAGCGGTCGGCTCCACTCAGTTCCTGATAGATCAGCGAACTGGAGCCGGAGATGCGCGGATGAAACTTAAAAGGTTCACGCGGATCGCGCAGGAAAAGCACCTCATTGGCAATGGCAAACAGACCGTTTTTGATCCGCTGCGATTGCTCGTCGTCGCGCCCTTCGAACAGGGCGGCGATCTTACGCTGTGTATCGCACGAGGGTTTGAGAATCAGGTAGTCCGAAGCCCATCGTGCCAGGTAGGTCGACTCCACCTCATCGGCCCGTTCGCCAAAGAAATACGCCAGGTGTTTGCGGTGGATATGCGGCGTGGTATAGCGTTCTTCGTCGAACGGCATGCCGTAATGTTCGATATCACTGCGCAAGAGCGGCAACGCCGGATTGAAATGTCCGCATAGCCCTTGAATATAATCCAATGGAATCTCCCAGATACGGAAGAAACCGAGGATATGATCGATGCGGAAACAGTCGAAATAGTCGCCAAGCTTACGGAAACGTTTCTTCCACCAGGAGAAATGGTCTTTCTCCATCACCTCCCAGTTGTAGGTCGGGAACGACCAGTTCTGCCCGATCGCCGAGAAGTCGTCGGGTGGCGCTCCCGCCTGTCCGTTCATATTGAAATACTGGGGCTCGGTCCAGGCTTCGATACTGGTACGGTTCACGCCGATCGGCAGGTCGCCTTTCAATACGACCCCGTTTCGGCGGGCATAGTCGGACACCCGTTTGAACTGTATATGTAATACGTATTGTAGGAAATAGGAGAAGGAGATTTCGGGCCACGCCTTACCGGTCGGTGCACAGAGCTGCTGAATACGGCTGGGCGAATAAACGGCATCTTCGCCCCAGCGGGTAAATTCCGGTGTGCCGTGGGTATCACGCAGATAGCAATAGGCGGCATAAGGCATCAGCCAGCCCTCGTTCTGCTGCAGGAAAGCCTGGAACTCCGGCGTCGCCAGTATCGCCTCGCCCTCCTGCCGGAAATACGCCCGGCAATAGTCTAATTTGCCCCTGTTGGCACGTTCGTAATCCACCGATTCCTGCTTGTTCAATTCTTCCCGCAGCGCGGCATAATGGGCAGCGCTCTTCTTGTCGTTCAAGGCGCCCAGCCACGACAGGGAGATATACATCGGATGCAGGGCGTAGATCGAGATGGCGCTATAAGGATAAGAATCGCGCCAGCTATGCGTCATGGTCGTATCGTTCATCGGCAGGACCTGGATGACGCGTTGCCGCGTGCGTTTGACCCAATCGACCAATTTATATAGATCGCCCAGATCACCTACGCCGAAGCTCTCTTCGGAGCGCAAAGAGAAGACGGGCACGACCGTTCCCGCACATCGCCAGAGCGGCAGGTTCTCATTGAAAGTCAGGCCGGAGACAATCGTTGTGTCGCCTTTCTTCTGCGGCGGCAGATGCAGGACCCGGTTCTCACCGGTTTCCCAGTAGACCGGTTGTTGTGTGTCCTTATCCCAAAGGATAAATTTGTATTCCAGCGGATAGGTCAGTTCGCCGGCATCCAGGTCGATATGCCATTCGGGGAAGGTGTCGCAACTCAGCGGCAGCGCGCGTTCCGGTTGCCAGTTGCCCAATACGGGTTGATTGCCCACGATCGCCACACATTGGTTCTTCTCCACGCGCGGCGCCGAGACCTTGATCATCAGCTTCTGTCCGCTACAGATCACCCGTTCGTAGGTATTGCACGGATGAGCAAAAAGGCTCTGTGTGAAGGCCGAAGAATAAAACGGCAGGTTCTGCGGACAGGTCTGCCAGTAGTCGTAAAGGGAATAATTTTGCGAACGCCCGTCGAACGTGACCCGGTGGTTCCTTTCCCATTCTTCAAAGATTTGTTTATCATTGACACTCAGGAAATAGCGGTATTCCAGCGAAGGGGTATCCGCCGGGATATCGAGCTCGAGCTGCCAGTTGCCGTCTTCGGTATAATGCATTTCGCGAGCCAAAGCCGGCTCCCACGAACCCAGTTGCGGGATGGAACCGACGATACATATTCTCTGTCCCCACACGGTGTGGAAGTTGATGTGAAAGCTAACCTTCATGCTGTTTTTCTTTGTTTGCTACGAATGTACAAAAATATATACATGAAAAAGAGTGAAAACCGCAGGGTATTCGCTCTAAGAATACCGCAAACGTTTTCACTCCTTCTATACTAACTACCAACTACCAACTGATCAACCACATTTGGAAGCCCCGCAATTGGTGCAGATCAGACAGCCTTCCTGGTAGATCAACGTTTCGTATCCGCAGGTCGGGCATTTCTGTCCTTTGGCTTCGGCCCCGTTGGGCAGGTATTTCTTCAGTGCCCGTTCGACCCCGTTCTTCCAGGTATTGATCGACTCGCTATCCAATTCCATGCCCTGTACCAATTTGATCACCTGATCGATCGGCATGGCATAACGCAAGACGCCGGAGATCAATTTGGCGTAGTTCCAGTATTCCGGGTCGAACTTGCCGTCCAAGCCTTCGATGGTCATCTTATAACCGCGTTTGTTGCGGAACTGGAAGTCGTAATGTTTGTCGCCATCTTCGTCGTACGACTTGATGATATAGCCCTTGGTCACGTTCTTGGGCAACATAATACCTTCGTCGTCGTCGGCCAGACCGGTAAAGATCTCATACGGACGGCCGTTCAACAGACCGACAAAAGCGATCCACTTCTCTTTGTTGTTCTGGAATTTCACCACATCAGCCTCCAGGATACGCGGGCGGGTAGAGACGATCACCGGCAATTCCATGCAGTCCTCGTCTTTTTTCTTCTTCTTATCGCTTGCGGCCACCAATACACCGGAACGCGAACCGTCGCGGTAGACCGTACAACCTTTACAACCACATTTCCATGCCTCGATATACAAGGTGTTCACCAGTTCTTCGGTAGCTTCGGCCGGCAGGTTGATGGTCACACTGATCGAATGGTCGACCCATTTCTGGATCCGTCCTTGCATGCGAACCTTCTGCAACCAATCCACATCGTTGGAAGTAGCTTTATAATAAGGTGACTTGGCAATCAATTCATCGACCTCTTCGGAAGTATATTTCTTGGTCACCGAATAGCCATTGGCCTGCATCCAGGTGACGAACTTATGGTGGAAGACGATAAATTCTTCGTAAGCATCGCCCGTCTCATCAACAAAATCAACGCGGACAGACGCATCATTCGGGTTCACCTTGCGGCGACGTTTATAGACCGGAAGGAAGACCGGCTCGATGCCCGAGGTGGTCTGCGTCATCAGGCTGGTGGTTCCCGTCGGAGCAATCGTCAGGCAGGCGATATTGCGGCGGCCATACTTCACCATATCTTTATACATCTCCGGATCGGCTTCGGCCAGGCGATTGATAAACGGATTCTTCTCTTCGCGCTTGGCATCATAGATCGTAAAGGCGCCACGCTCTTTGGCCATCACAACCGATGAACGATAAGCCGCCAGCGCCAATGTCTTTTGTACCTCTTCGGCACATTCGGTCGCCTCTTCGGTGCCATAACGCAAACCCAAAGCCGCGATCATATCGCCTTCGGCCGTGATTCCGACTCCCGTACGACGGCCTTCCAGGGTTTTCTTCTGAATCTTTTCCCATAAATGACGCTCCGCCTCTTTCACTTCCAGTGTTTCGGGGTCGGCATCGATCTTTTTCAAGATCTCTTCGATCTTCTCGGCTTCCAGGTCGATGATATCATCCATAATGCGCTGGGCCAGTCCGACATGCTTCTTGAAAAGCTCAAAGTCAAAGTATGCCTCTTTCGTGAACGGATTGACCACATAAGAATACAGATTGATAGCCAACAAGCGGCAACTATCGTACGGGCAAAGCGGAATCTCGCCGCAAGGGTTGGTCGAGACCGTACGGAATCCCAGGTCGGCATACACATCGGGCACCGACTCGCGGATGATCGTATCCCAGAAAAGCACACCGGGCTCGGCCGATTTCCAGGCATTGTGGATGATCTTATCCCACAACTCCCGCGCATTGATCGCGTTTACCGTGGTCGGATTGTCCGAATCGATCGGATACTGCTGCTGGTAGTTCACGCCATTGACCACCGCGTTCATAAAATCGTCGTCGATCTTCACCGATACATTGGCACCGGTCACCTTGCCTTCCGTCATCTTGGCATCGATAAACGATTCGGAATCCGGATGTTTGATCGAGACGCTCAACATCAACGCACCGCGACGACCATCTTGCGCCACTTCGCGGGTCGAATTGGAATAGCGCTCCATAAAAGGAACCAAACCGGTAGAGGTCAACGCCGAGTTCTTCACCGGAGAACCTTTCGGACGGATATGCGACAGGTCGTGCCCTACCCCGCCCCGACGCTTCATCAACTGCACCTGCTCTTCATCGATCCGGATAATCGCACCGTACGAATCGGCCAGCCCGTCGATCCCGATCACAAAGCAATTCGACAACGACGCGATCTGGTAGTTATTACCAATGCCGGTCATCGGACTTCCCTGCGGTACGATATAACGGAAATGATCAAAAAGATCAAATAGTTCTTTTTCGGAGAGAGGATTCGGATATTTCTTTTCTATCCGGGCAATTTCTTTTGCTAAACGGTGGTGCATGTCATCCGGCGACTTCTCGTAAATATTCCCGAAGGCGTCTTTCAGGGCATATTTATTTACCCATACTTTTGCGGCTAACTCATCACCGGTAAAATAATCGATGGAAGCTTCAAAGGCTTCATCAAAGGTGTACGTTTTTGAACTCACGGCTATATGTTTTAAGTAAGAATTATTTTCATAGTGCAAGATTAGTAATTGTTTGGTTATTGACCAAATTATCAAAGAAAAAAAAGCGTGCTTGTTGAAAAGTTTTCCAAAACGTCAGATAATGCAACTAAATATCAATTATTTACAACTTCAAGGAGCAGGAAAAGTTGTCCAAAAAGAAAAACCAAACATTCCAAGCAACAACAAAAAAAAGAGAACCCCAACGGAGGCTCTCTTTCCTGAAATATTCTTTTCGGTTTAATTCTTCTTCAATAGATTTTCGATTTCTTCGACCGACGAACGGAACGATTTGCTGATTTCAATCTGATCTTTTACCATTTTACAGGCATGCAAGACCGTCGCATGATCTTTCTTCCCTACAATCTTTCCGATATGCGAGAAGGAATAATCCGTATACTTCTTCGATAAATACATCGCGATCTGGCGTGCCTGAACAATTTCCCGTTTTCTCGAATTGGTTTGGATAAGCGATAAATCCAGGTTATAATAATCGCAGACTACTTTCTGGATCGTCTGAACGGAAATCTGTTTCTTCTCCAGTTTCACGTTTTGATTGATCACACGCTTAGCCAACGAAAGATCGACTTCTCTATTATTAATCAACGCGTGTGCCATCAGGGAAACCAGGACTCCCTCCAGGTCACGTACATTTTCAGTGACATTCTCCGCAATGAAATCGAACACATCTTCCGGAATATGGATACTGTTCTGATCCATCTTATGACGCAGAATCTTCTTACGCAGTTCCAGATCGGGACGTACCATCTCAGCAGTCAGCCCCCATTTCATACGGGTGATCAGGCGCTCCTCTATCCCTTGCAGGTCAACCGGTGCCTTATCGGAGGTCAATACCAGTTGCTTTCCCAGTTGATGCAGGTGGTTGAAGATATGGAAGAAGGTATTCTGTGTGCGATCCATACCGATCAGTTCCTGGATATCATCCAACAACAAGACATCAATACCTTGGTAGAAGTTCAAGAAATCATTCGCTGTATTCTTACGAATAGCATCCGTGTACTGAATACGGAACAGATGCGAAGAGACATACAACACTTTCTTCTCCGGATAGAGTTCCCGGATACGCGCACCGATGGCATGACATAGATGGGTTTTCCCCACACCGGATGGTCCGTAAAGGAAGAGCGGATTGAAGGTGGTCTTCCCCGGATTCTTGGACACTTCCTCTCCGGCAGTACGCCCCAGGCGATTGCTCATTCCTTCAAAGAAAGTCTCAAAGGTGTATTTCGGGTTCAACTGCGGATCCAGATCCAAATTTGTCGGTTGCGCAAAGGGTGTCGGCGCTTTCGTAATATCTTTTGCCTGTTGCGGCTTGGCCGGCGCAGTAGATGCATTCGCTGCCGGATAATCAACTGTTCCGCCATTAGTATTATCGACAACAGTAATCCGATAACAAAGGATCGTACCCTGACCGATTACCCGATGGATCGTTACACGCAAAACATCCACATACTTGGCTTCCAGATATTCATAAAAAAATTGGCTGGGGACTTGTACGGTAAATTTATTCTCTTCGTATGACAACGGTACAATAGGCAAGAACCAAGTCGTAAAAACGGCTTCCGGCACTATGTCTTTAATAATTGCAAGACAGTTATTCCACAAAATGTGATGGTCTTTCTGCATTTTAATATCTCTCTATAACTTCTATTTCTGTTTCAATGGGAAGACAAAGTTGTAGATTTAATTCGAAAAAAAAAAGCGCGGTCAGGATTGCCAAATTACACTCTCCAATACTCTATTTACCCTCAACAGGTTACGCTCAAGACATTGATAAACAACCCTTTGAACCATCAGCAAAAAGAAAGAACCTCTGTAATAGAGGTTTCCAAACAAAGAGACAAAAAAAAGACCTCCCTTCGCACGGAAGGGAAGTCTTTTCTATCTCACTTTAATTGAACGTCTTATACCGGCAAAAGCGAAAAATCATATTCCGACCTAATTAGAACAATTCTAAATAAGATTAAAGTCTTTATTTCTTTTGCATATTTAAAAAATAGAAAAATGCACATAACGTTTTGGATTCTGCCGCAAATCAAACAAAAGGTCAGATGCATTCTGAGTCGTCTTATTCAGGTTTTCATACAAGGCTTTGTCGTTCATCAGCAAACCTAAACTATTATCATTCGAGTTCAGCTTTTCCGTCGTCATCCGCAGATTTGCCAGGGTGGCATTTATCTCCGTTATAGTCGTAGCAAAATCAAGGTCTTTAATCGTACCACTCACCACCGAGAAGTTATCAGTCATCGTTTTCAGGTTTCCGACAATCACAGGCACATCATGATCCAATAACCGGTTCAGTTCCCGGGTAGAGACTTCCAGGTTGGAAGTCGTCCGTTCGATATGCGTCAGCGACTGGCTTAATGCCGGATGATTCACAATCGCCTCAAGCCCGGCCAGGATAGAATCAATCTTAGGAAGCATCTCCGCGACACCCGGAAGGATCTTTTCCTGTATGGAAGCCATCATATCCTCTTCCATACGTCCTTCGATAACCGAACCGGATTTCAGATACTCCGAAACATACTTATTCAGGTGCAGGTGCAGCTCGGCCCCACTCAACAAGCTCTTACTGATCAAAATATAACTGTCTTTATTGACTTTCATCTCCTTGTCCAGGCTGATCTCCACAACAATACGACCTTCCGCACTCTTATAATCATACGCAATACTGCGAACCAACCCGACTTTATACCCTTCGACATACACCGGACTCGAAACCGTCAGGTCTTTCACATTATCGAACGACACAAAATAATGGTTCACCGGTTTAAACAAATCGATTCCTTTCAGGAAGTTTATCCCGATATACAACAACACCAAGCTAATGATCGTCACCAACCCTATCTTCGCTTCTTTTGTAAATGAATGTTTCATCTTCTTCAATCTATTTCTTTTTGACTAATCCTATTTGACTTTCTTCCCATCCTTAAAGGATATGATAAACGCATCTTTGAAATCTTTCAACACCTGCTGTCGGATCTTTTTGATTTCGGCCAACGAAGTCGTTTCGCCATGCGTATATTTATACATTCCGTTCTCCGTATAATAATTCTCGCTCGAATAGCCTTTCAATTCTTTAGCTTTAACACCCAATTTTTTATTCGACGCCAGGATCTGCACCTTATAGACGACAACACCTTTTGTCGCCGTTGCCGCCGTTGCCGTTTGCGTACTGCCCAAAGATTTCGGCGCTGTTTCTTTCGCCGTTGCAGCGACAGGGGCAGCCACCTGACGACCCTGCTTCCGGTCATATTCACGTTTATAACCCGTAAAGGCATTACTAATCGCTTTGGCCAGGTTGTTTTGCCCTTCGGCAGACTTCATATATCGCTCTTCCTCTTTATTCGAGATAAAACCCAACTCCACCAGGACACTGGGCATGCTGGTTTTCCGAAGCACCAGAAATCCGGCCTGACGCACCCCTCTATCCGATCGTTTACAGGCAACAAAACCTTTCTGGATCTCCGAGGCTAAAGAGATGCTTTGCTCGATATGCTTATTTTGCATAAACTCAAAGATGATATACGACTCAGAGGATTTCGGATCAAAGCCTTCATACTTTTGCATATAATCATCCTCCAATAAGATCGCCGCATTCTCGCGCATAGCTACCTGAAGATTTTCATCCGTACGCGCCAACCCCATGGTGAAAGTTTCCGCCCCCCTGACCGCCGCATTCTTTACCGCATTGGTATGAATCGAGATAAAAAGATCCGCCTTATTCTTATTGGCGATAAATGCACGATCATCCAAACCGATGAAACGGTCTGTACTGCGGGTATACACCACCTTGACATCCTTATGATTCGCCGAGATCAGATTCCCCACCTTGAGGGCCACAGCCAGATTGATCTCTTTCTCTTTAGAAGAGGCACCGATAGCACCAGGATCACTTCCCCCATGCCCGGGATCGATCACAACTGTAAACGTTTTCCCACCCGCCGCGACATGAGGCGCGAACAAAAACAGCGCAACTAAGAGGTTTATATACAGAAAAAGCTTCGTCTTCACGTCTTCATTCTCTTATAAATCAGAGGCAAAAGTACTCTTTTTTTGCAAGCATTTATATTTTGAATACAAAACATTGCGCTTTCGTCAACAAAACATTGCACTTTCGCAAACAAAACATTGCACTTTCGCAGACAAAACATTGCGCTTTCATCGGCAACACACACACCGCTTCACCAACAAAAAAGGGCAGCCCATCGGACTACCCTCTTTCTTCTTTATGCTTTGATCTTATTCAGATACTACTTCGAACGGGATCTCTACCGATACTTCTTTATGAAGTTTCACCTGTGCTTTGTAGCTACCTACTTCTTTCACAGCTTCTTTGATGTAGATGATCTTACGGTCTACGTTATGACCCAGTTTTTCCAAGGCTTCTGCCACCTGGATATTCCCTACGGAACCGAAGATGGTACCGGTTGAGCTGGTCTTTGCACCGATAGTCAACGAAACGCCTTCCAGCGTAGCGGCCAATGCCTGTGCATCTTCTTTGATCTTAGCCAATTTATGAGCGCGTTGTCTCAGGTTTTCAGCCAATACTTTCTTTGCAGATTCAGATGCGATCACTGCTTTACCCTGAGGGATTAGAAAGTTACGTCCGTAACCGCTTTTCACTGTTACGATATCGTCTTTGTAGCCTAAGTTTACTACATCTTCTTTCAAAATAACTTGCATATTCTGTCTCCTCTCTTTATTATTATTTCATTAAATCGGTTACGTAAGGAAGCAACGCCAGGTGACGGGCACGCTTCACTGCCTGCGCAATGCGACGTTGGAACTTCAAAGAAGTACCGGTGATACGACGCGGAAGAATCTTCCCTTGTTCGTTCAGGAATTTCTTCAGGAATTCAGGATCTTTATAATCGATATACTTGATACCGCTCTTTTTGAAACGGCAATATTTCTTTTTCTTTACATCCACTGAAGGCGGAGTCAAATATCTGATTTCTGATTGAGCTGCCATAATTAATTTTCTTTTACTGTTTCTTTAGACGCTTTCAAATTTCTTCTCTTCGCTGCATATTCTGCGGCATATTTGTCCTGACGGAAAGTCAAGAAACGGATCACCCGCTCATCCCGACGGAAGTTGATCTCCAGCTTCGCGATGGTTTCAGGTTTCGCTTTGAACTCAACCATCTGATAGAAACCAGTGGTTTTCTTCTCAATCGGATAAGCCAGCTTGCGCAAGCCCCAGTTCTCTTCATTCACGATTTCCGCCCCTTCATTCTTCAGGAGAGTCGTGAATTTTTCTACCGCTTCCTTCATCTGTGCATCAGACAAAACGGGAGTTAAAATGAAAACGGTTTCGTAATTGTTCATAAACTCTGTTTTATTTTAATTGATTAATAAAATTTAGCGGGGCAAAGGTAGGGATAATTTCTTTGGGTTCAAAGTATTTGCGCAACAAATATACGCATTATTCGCCGCATTCCGATATCAGGCAATAAACAACAGGGGCTACCCCGTACATGAGGCAGCCCCTTGATTTTTACAATTGGTCTTTATACATAAGCCGGGATTAATAACCCGGGTTCTGTTCGATCAGGTTGTTGGATCCCATGATCCGTTCCGGGATGGGGAAACGTTCCAAGTTCTTATTATTGGTAGCTTTATGATCCCACCAGTCTTCGGTGACGTAAGCATCCCAACGGATCAGGTCCGTACGGCGGCGTCCTTCACCCAGGAATTCCAATTGCCATTCTTTCAGGATACGGTATTTATCCAGGTTGGCAGCCGTACAGGGATCCGGGTCAGCACCCAGGAAATAACGTTTACGAACGGCATTGAACAGGTTGGCCGCTTCCTGTGCATTACCGGCACGGTATTCACATTCGGCCAACATATAATACATCTCTGCCAGACGGATAATAGGTACATCGGGATTAAACTTCATCGTACGGTCAGTCTGATTGGGTATCGGCACCCTTTTAATCAGACGGATTCCCGAATTCTCTTCCGCCAGCATCATCCCTGAAGGAAGATCATTTGCCGTCGGATATTCCGCTGTTCCGATCTTACTCATCTGAGCAATCTGATCGACAAGATTCAATACTTGCCCGGAATACTCACGAGCACCCATAGCCGATTCCCCGGTGATCGGATTGGTCTGTTCACCCACCATAAACATTCCCCGGTATTTTCCATTGCCTTCATACACATAAGGTTGTTTCCGGATATCCTGATCATGGAATTTGGAGTAAACACTTCCTAAAGTATACGGATATATTTTCCCGGTCGGATCCAGTGAAGGCATCAAAGCAAAACCATTATTCCCGTTCTGGTCGATATTCCCCAGATAAACACGGGAGTTATAATGGAACCAGCGATCATAATAAGCCCCGGTTTGCAGCCCGGAGAAATCATTGGGCACTGTCCAAAGAATTTCCGTACTGACGTCATTATTAAACCCAAAGACATTGGTCCAATCCTCTTCCAGCTTGTAAGCGCCATACGTTCCATTGATAATATCCCGACAGATCTGTGCGCATTCGGCAAACATATCTTTGCCGATATATTGTTGAGCGCCGAAATACAACTTTGCTTTCAATGCTGCTCCGGTTGCCTGATTAATCTTTCCGGTTTCCTGCGCGCCCAGTTCGGTCTTTTTCGGCAGGTTAGGAATAGCATCGGTCAACAAAGAGTCGATAAAGTTGAAGGTTTCCAATGCCGTACTTCGGCCTTTCATCTCTTCCTGGGTAGAGAGGTATAATGGAACGCCTCCAAAGAAATCCAACCCATCCAGATAAAGTGAAGCCGCCAGGGTTTGCTGTTGCATCAACATGGACTCTTTCGTTCCGGCCGGAAAGCCCATCGCGTCAAAATCCACATATTTTTCGATATCTTCCAACGCATCCCAGGCTAAAGCCACTCCCATGGCAAAGCCATAGAATCCGTTATAGATGTTCGACATCTCCGCGCTATATTCATGGTAATGCCAACGCAGGAATTGTCCTCCGTCGTACCAGTCGCTCCCCCGGGTAGGCTGAGCCACCTCATCTGTTCCCAGTTCCTGCATACACCATCTCTCCGAAGCACTGCCGACATACCATCTCCAGTGTGTAAACGGACGATTGAACCGTTGCCATACATTATCCTGTGAATCATAGAAAGTAGAGGGAACGGTCTGGCTATAATACTCCGCATCGATATCACAACTGGTCATACCAAACAGCACGAACAGACTTCCTATAATTGTATATAATTTCATTCTTTTCATAATGTTCCTGTATTAAAAATTAAACTGTAAACCCATAGTAAACGAACGTGCCAAAGGCTGCAAACCCTGTGTGTTATCTACCTGCTGATGCCAGTCGATACCGTTATCCAATCCGGACGTTTTAACCGTCGACGGATCATTTCCGTCATATCCGGTAAAGGTATAAACATTATTGATAGAAAGGTAGAGACGGGCACGGTCTAACATCTTCGCGTACTTTTTCAGGTTGAAAGTATATCCGAGGTTGATATTCTGGATCTTCAGATAAGAACCATCCTGCAGGAAGAAATCTGATAATTCTTTTTCTCCTTTGATATGCGCATATTCGCCATACGCTTTCTTCAACACATTCAGGTTACCGACATTGGCAATACCATAATACATATCCACCGCATTATAAATATCTTGCCCGAAAGCGCCGACCAGCGAAACCGACAGGTCAAAGTCCTTGTAACTTACGGCATGGTTCCAGTTCAGGAAGAGGTCAGGCGTATAATCACCCACATGGTATTTATCTTCGTATTTCTTCTGGCTGGCGGGGATCACTTCACCTTCCGCGTTATACAACAACCAATTGCCTTCGTCGTCAAAGCCGGCGAATTTCCACAGATGGAATTGTCCGATCTTTGATCCTTCTTCTATACGAAACGCATCACCCGGTGTTCCCGGAGAAGGGAATCCTCCTTTATTGAAATAAGATTGATCACCCCATAAGGTTTCAATTTTCCCTTTCGAGCGGGAAAGCCCGACATTCATTGTATAGTTCCAATCTTTAGAGCGTACGATATCGGCTCCGATCTCAAATTCCCATCCTTTTTCCGATTTCACCCCGATATTCTTATGCATGGTCTGCTGGGTATAGGGAGGCTGTGGCACCTGCACTTCAAAAATAATACCGTCGCGTTCGCGTTCGTAGATATCAAACTTACCATAGATGCGGTTATCGAAGAGCGAATAATCCAGACCGATGTTCCACTCTTTCTGTTCTTCCCATTTCAGATCCGGGTTGATATTCCGGGTCGAACCATACGAATTGGCCCATGCACCGCTGGGTAATAACCAATAGGTATCCGAGCCGTACATATTTGCCGAATAACTCGCGTCGAAATCGTTATCCCCTACCACACCATAACCGGCACGCAGTTTCAGGTCGTTCACCCAGGGAATATCCTGCATAAACGATTCTTCGGATATACGCCAACCGCCCGACAGAGACCAGAAGTTACCCCAGCGGTTGTTCACGGCAAACTTGGACGATCCGTCGCGGCGAATCGTAGCCATGACCATATATTTATCCTTATAAGCATAGTTCACACGTGCGAAATACGACATCAGTTTCTGGCTGATATCTTTATTGGAGCCCATTTTAGCTTCACCGGATTTCAGGAACTTACCCTCACCCATGTTCCAGAATTGAACCAGCTCATTGGTGAAATTCCAATTCTCCATATCGAAACTTTCTTTGTTTTTCTCCCAGTAATTGTATCCGGCAGTGGCATTGATCGTATGGTCGCCAAAAGAATTAACATAATTGAGATATCCTTCCGTATTCAAATACTCTTCTTTACTGAATGCCATTCGTCCCCAACCGGTACGTCCGTCTTCAAGCTGTCCTTTACTGTATTTGGAATCCCATTGATGCTGTTCCCACTGGCGATTTTCATACCCTACTGTCTGCGTGGCAGAAAGGCCGGGGACCGCCAGGATATTTACTTTAACCGTAGCATCCGGCTTAAACCATTTATCCAGTCCTTCATTGGTATTCAGAGCTGCGTTAGCAATCGTATTCACTTCCAACGTTTCATTCAGCCAGACATTGTAGCCGGTCTGACTATCCGGATCGTAAGGCGAACGCGTAGGGTTATTGCCCAGGGCATACATAAAATTGGGAGAATACTGCCCTCTCGAGTTCTGTCGGTAGTCGGCATGCGTTTTGATTTCCAACCAGCCGTCAAGCAATTTAAAGTTTGCATTGACACGTCCGGAATAGCGCTGGCTACTATCGAACTTTTTCACCCCTTCCATATCTTCATACGACATAGAAGCATAGATGTTCGCGGCCTCGCCACCGGCCTGTAAAGTAACCACATGGCGTTGCGACCACTTGTTGGTATTCAGCGACTCATCCCACCAATCTACTGCGGAGCCATAGTTTGTGCCCCGGTTATGCGCCACATATTCTTCGGCCGACAGCAGATCGGGTTTGTTGGTCGGCTGTTTGTATATGGCTTCGCCCACATACGTCAACCGGGCTTTGCCTCCTGTGTTTTCTGCTCCTTTGGTCGTGATCAGGATCACCCCGTTTGTCGCACGTGTTCCGTAAATAGCCCCTGCCGAAGCATCTTTCAACACATCGATCGAAGCAATATCTTCCGGCAATACCGAACGCAGGTCGGCACCCGGCATACCATCGATAACCACCAACGGAGAGGTTGCCGCATTGATCGACCCCATACCACGAAGTTGTATATCGGCACCGGAGTTAACGCTCGAGCTTTCGTGCAAGACCAGACCGGTGATTTTTCCGATAAGGGCGGACGCTACGGTCGAGCCGCCTACCCCTTTCAATAATTCGTCGCCTTTCAGCGAAGAGATCGAGCTGGTCACCTGCTTCTTTTGCATCGTACCATATCCGATGACTACCGCCTCATCCAACAAATACGCATCTTCATTTAGCGTAATATGTATTGTCGCATGGTTACGAATAGGTATTTCCTGTGTCACAAATCCGACATAAGAGACCACCAAAGTCCCGTTCGGATTTGCGCTGAATGAGAAGCCACCGTCGATATCTGTGATTGAGCCACGTGTGGTCCCTTTTTCAAAAACATTCGCGCCGATAATGGGTTCACCGTGCGCGTCGGCCACTGTCCCACGAATAGTAATCAGCGATTGCTGAGCGGTTTCAGAAACCTTTTCTTCCGCGAGAGCGGAAGCACTCACTGTCTGCGTAAAGGAGATCGCAAGCAGCATAACGAGTGGGAATCTCATAATACTTAAAGTCCGACGCATTTCTTGACAGAATGCGCTGCTAATAGATTTAAAATTCATACTTTTGTAATGTTTTAGGATTAAAAAAATGTTTTTTTTGATCTTGCCGCCGGAGGGTATTCGCAGTACTCTCCGGTTTTTTTACAGATGTTTCCTTAGTTTATATCCATGCAGTATTCGTTTTTAAGGTTTAACATTCAGTTTTATTGATTCGTTCTCTACAGAATAATTGATCGGAGTAGTCAGCGAGATCACATGCAGGGTCTCTTCAATGGTGTTTTTCAGATCCAGTTTACCTTTGACCTGAATAGGATCTATCTCATTTGAATTGTAAGTTATTTGTACATTGTAATAACGTTCCAGTTTCTTCAGGATCGCCGACAAAGATTCCGACTCCGACATGATCAGGTTGTATTTCCAGCAGATATAATAAAACACATCTACCGTGTCGAGGTGGATTTCATTGGTTGATTGGGTCAATGTGTACCGCTGATTGGGTTTGATAACCGTAGGGGTATCGCTGATCTTATTCTTTATCGCAACAGATCCGTTGGCCAGGACAACAGATTGAATTTCGTCATTTCGATAGGCCGAAACATTAAACGCAGTCCCCAATACCTCGACTACCATCTGGCTGGTCTTTACCACAAACGGCACCTTTTCATTGCGTGCCACTTCAAGATAGATCTCTCCTTCGAGGTAGATCTCCCGCTTATTACCCGAGAACGATTCCGGATAGATCAGTCGGCTGCCCGAGTTGACCCACACCTTTGTCCCGTCGCTCATCGAGACTTGCATTGTTTTTCCATACGGGACATACAAGCGGTTGTAGCCTATCGTATGCTCATCGGAAGAGGCGATATTCTCGATCCGGGAAGAGTTGACCGAGATATTCCCTTCGGCATCATATTCCAATTCGACATTCTGATCGGTCATTTCGATCTTCTGCTCATTGGAGAAGACCAACAGGACATTTTGCACCGAGTCTTCCGCCAGGGCCATTTCGGAGAGGATCGATTCATAATCGACCGGAATCTCAACGGCTGTCTTCTCCCAAAGGAAATAAAGGGAAGAGGCAAGGACAAGGATCAATACTGCTGCATATTTCAATACGTTGCGTATCATCCGCAGGCTACGTCCTCGTTTTCGCTCCGCCTCTATCCGGTCCCACAATCGCGCCTTGTCGTACGCGGAGAGTTCTTTCTCGACAATCTTCAACCGGCCGAAAGCCTGCTGCAGATCTTTTATATCTTGTTCTTTTTCCGGATTATCTTGTTTCATTTGCTTCAATAATGTATTATCGCCGGCCAACAAATCCAACAAGGCATGGAAGATCATTTCATCTTCCAATAAGCTCTTGTAGCGCGCTATTTGTTCTTCGTTTTTCACGTTAGTAGTCGACCGATTTACTTTATAGACGGTTTATCCTTCCGTTTGTACTCACTCCAATACAAAAAAATAATCATCAAAGATAAAAAAAGCGGTTTGCCAATATTTTCCATAAGCTTGGCAAAGTTTTGCCACACAGGTTGCAAAGTTTTGTCAGCCTGATGGCAAACTTCTGCCAACAGCATGGCAAACTTCTGCCAACGGCATGGCAAAACTTACTTCAGGTATAATCCGACAAGGAGAATAAAGACTTTTAAGTCCATCGAAGTGCGGACCTTCTCCAGGGCGCGGTGCACCAGGTTACGGGTCGATTGGTAGCTAATGCCCAAAAGCTTGGAGATTTCTTCGTAGGAGAGTTCCATCTGGTAGCGCAGATAGATGGCTTCTTTCTGGCGATCGGATAAAAGGTTCATCACCGTTTCGAAACGCTCCTGGATATCTTCTTCCGGCTGTTCATCGTCGTAGGTAAATTCAATAAGAAAAGGGAGTTCTTCGGGGGGAAGAGGCACGATGCGCCCGTTTTGCGACAGATTGTCGACCAGGGTATTTTTCAGCGAGACGCATAAATAGAAGAAAGGATTCTCCACCTCCGGCAGTTTGGCGCGCCGTTGGTGCAATTTCACAAAGACATCCTGGATACAATCTTTCACCAGCTCGTCGTCTTGCACAAATTTACTGCCATAGCGAAACAACTTATCTGACGTTTGCTCGAATAACACAGCAAAAGCATCCGCATCACCGGCTTTAAACTGCCGCCACACTTCTACCTCATCCCGGAACTCTTTAGGCATACGTACTTATTTACTTTTTGCAACCATGCAAATTCAATGGACAAAGATAGTGAACATCCCACGAACTACCAACAACGAATTACGGCAGAAGGTTGAGTCAAAAGCAAGACATATCTATAAGGTAATATTAAGCCCAAAAGAGAAGGTGCGGGCCATGGGATTGATGTCGTTATGCCAGTCGATGCCCTGGTTCAGGCCGGTGATATTGACGGTAGAAGGGTCGCTTCCTTTGTAGCGGGTAAAGGTGTACGCATTATTAACCGACAGGTAAAAGCGAATCTTATCCAACAGCCGGGAGTGTTTCTTCAGGTTGTAGGTATAACCCAGATAGATATTCTGTATCTTCAGGAAACTGCCGTCCTGCAGGAAGAAGTCGCAGAGCTCTTTCTCGCCTTTGATATGCGCATAGTCGGTATAGGCTTTCTTCAGAACATTGAGGTTGCTGACATTGGATATTCCATAGTACATATCGATCGCATTATAGATATCAAAGTCGATATAGCTCAATAGTGTCAGGCTCAGGTCGAAGTTTTTATAGGTAAGCGCGTGGTTCCAATTGACGGTCAACCGGGGATAATAATTCCCCATATACTGTTTATCCTCGTTCCTTTTCTGACTGGCGGGTATCACTTCTCCGTCTTTATCGTATAGGAGCCAGTTCCCATTCTCATCGAATCCGGCAAACTTCCACAGGTGGAACTGTCCGATCTTCACTCCCTCTTCTATCCGGATGGCATTGCCCGGTGTCCCGGGCGAAGGGAAGCCGGCCTCATCGAAATAAGACTGATCGCCCCAAAGCGATTCGACTTGCTGCGTCAGCGATGAGAATCCGATGTTGGTCGAGTACTGCCAGTCTCTATTACGAACCATATCGTAACCGATCTCAAACTCCCATCCTCTCTTGGACAACACACCTACATTCTTAAACATGGTCTGATGAACATAGGGAGGCTGCGATACCTGCACTTCAAAGATTAACCCGTGATTTCTTCGGCGAAACAGATCGAACTTTCCATACAACCGGTGCTTGAAAAGAGAATAATCCAAACCGATATTCCATTCTCTTTGCTCTTCCCATTTCAATTCTTTATTCAGGTTGTTTACTTTGCCGTACGAATACGACCAGGTTCCACCGGGCAGTGTCCATAAAGCGTCCGAGCCATACATGGTTGCTGCGTATTCGGCTTTGAAACCGTTATTCCCTACCACGCCATATCCCAAGCGGAATTTCAAATCGTCTAACCAATAACAATTCCACATGAACGGTTCTTTAGACAAGCGCCAACCGGCCGAGAGCGACCAGAAGTTTCCCCACCGGTTATTGGCGGCAAACTTCGAAGAGCCTTCGTGCCGGTAGGTTGCCATCAGCATATACTTATCTTGGTAGGCGTAATTGGCACGCACGAAATAGGCCAGTAGCTTCTCGGTGATGCTTTTGGAGGAATACATACCGGCTTCGCCGGTTCTCAGGTCTTTGCCTTCACCGATATTCCAGTATTGCACCCGGTCGTTCGTGAAGTTTTGATTTTCCACTCCGAACGATTCATTGTTCCTCTCCCAATAGCTATATCCGCCTACGGAAGTGATTGTGTGATCGCCGAAAGTATTCATATAGTTCAAGAAACCTTCCGATGTCAGGAACTCGGTCTTGCTGAAGTCCAGCTTGGCCTTCCCGGTGTATCCGTATTCCAACTGTTCGCGGTGATGTCGCGACTTCCATTGATGCAGTTCCCACTGCCGGTTCTCGTAAGCGATGGTTTGTTGCAGGGAGAGTCCGGGCAAAGACTGGATGTTCAGTTTCAAGGTCACATCCGGTTTAAACCATTTGTCCAGCCCTTCCGAAGTGGAGGTTGCCGCATCGGCAATGGTATTATAGTCGAGGTTTTCATTCAGCCAGATATTGTATCCGGTCTGGCTATCGGGATCATAAGGGGAACGGGTCGGATTGTTTCGCAAGGCCTGGTCTAAGTTTGGGGTATACTCTGCCCCTACTCCCTGGCGGGTGTTCTGGCGGTAATCGACATGCGTTTTGATCTCCACCCAATCGTCCAACAGTTTGAAGTTGGCATTCACCCGTCCGGAATAACGGGTACTTTCTTCGAACTTCTTCAGTCCTTTCATATTCTCGTACGACATGGAAGCATAGATCTGGGAGTTGTGCACGCCGCTTTGCAGGGAGACGACATGGCGCTGAGACCATTTGTCGTCGTTCATCGATTCGTTCCACCAGTCGGCTTTCGATCCATAGTCCGTCCCGCGATTGTATTGCACATATTCTTCAGCGGTAAGCATCCTGGGTTTATTGGTTGCCTGTTTCAGAACGGCTTCACTCGAATAGTTGAGTTTAATGGCTCCATTGGTTATTCTACTCGATTGGGTGGTGATCAGTATCACACCGGTCGAAGCACGCGAGCCATAGATTGCTCCGGCGGAAGCATCTTTCAAGACATCGATCGATTCGATATCTTCCGGCAGTACCGACCGGATATCGGCGCCGGGCATACCGTCGACAACGATCAGCGGTTCCTTCTCCGCGTTGATTGAGCCCACCCCGCGCAATTGAAGCGTGGCATTGGCATTCACACTCGACGTTTCATGCAATACCAATCCGGTGATCTTCCCGATCAGAGAGGCGGCGACTGTAGAAGAGGCTGTTCCTTTCAACAGATCATCGCTCGAAAGGGAGGTAATAGCACTGGTCACCTGTCTCTTTTGCATCGTTCCGTATCCGATCACCACCAGTTCGTTCAAGAGGTTGGCATCTTCCTGCAGAAAAATGAGCAAAGGGCGGTCGTGTGTGGTGATAGGTATTTCCTGGGTGACGAAGCCGACATAGGAGACCTGGATTGTCGCGTCGGGCTGGACAAAGAAGCTGAAACGGCCTTCGTTGTCGGAAACGGTTCCGTTGGTAGAACCTTTTTCGATGATATTGGCGCCGATAACGGGGATTCCGCCCGGGTCATTCACGCGCCCGTGGATAACGACTTTGCGTTCATCGGCAGCATGGTTTTCAGGGCTTTGATTCTTGTAGAGCACAATCTGTCGCCCAACGATCGAATAGCGGATATTCCGCCCCCGGGTGATCTGTCGGAGCAGGTTTTCTATCGTGTCTTTCGGCCGGGTGATCTCGATCTTCTCCGCCAGATCGGGCAGGTTGGTATTGTAGAAAAAGATATAGTCGCTATTGCGTTCGATATGTTCGATCACCTCTTCTATCGTGTGTTGGCCCGGCTCAATATCCACGTGGTTGGACTGGGCTTGCACACTGCCCCAGCCCAAAGCCAGAAAAGTTATCATCCATATAAAGATTCTTTGCCGCATAGGTTTAGTAAAGTTCGTAAAGATAGTAATAAATGAGTCGTATGCGGTTGAATGCATGAAAAAAGCCGGCTGCAGAGAGTGCAGCCGGCTTGAGAATATTGTGTTTGAATGCTTATTCAGAGAATTCAACGGTGGTGAGCTTGTTCCAGGCGCCACGGGTGAAGTCGGGGATTTCGACCGGTGCGGAGTTGTTGTCCAGAGAGATCTCGGTCAACGGGATCAGGCAGCAGGATTCGGCCAGGTCGTACACGTCCATATCCAGGGGTAATCCGTTCTGCAGGCAGTAGATCATCCGGTAGTCCATGATAAAGTCCATACCGCCATGGCCTCCGACCTGTTTCGCTTTCTCTTCGATGCCTTTAGCGATGGGGTGTTTGTATTTCTCCATCAAAGCTTTGCGTGTATCTTCGTTCACGAAGCGGTGGGCGTTGAGGTCTTCATGGTTGGGCACCCCTTCCGAGTCGACGGTTCCGGCATTCAAAGCGAAGCCCGGCATCGGGTATTTGTTGGCAAAGCCTTGGGTACCCGACAGCTGGAACATCCGGCTGTAAGGACGGGGAGAGGTCACGTCGTGCTGGATCATGATTGTTTTCCCCTTTTCGGTACGGATCATTGTCATCGTATGGTCGCCGGCGCGGAAATCGGTCACCTCTTCGCCGGTTGTTTCTTTGATATACGCCGGGTTACCTACGGCTTTCGTATCCATAGACACCAGGTAATTCATCTTATCGCCGCGGTGAATGTTCATCGCCAGCGCGACGGGCAGCAGTCCGTGTGTCGGATAGACGTCGCCCCGGTGTTTGCGGTTGAAGTCCATACGCCAGTTGTTCCAGTAGGATCCCCAGAACTGTTGCAAGCCATGGATATACGCGCCTTCGCCGTGCAGGATCTCACCGAACACGCCTTGTTGCGCCATATTCAATGAGGTAAGCTCAAAGAAGTCGTACACACAGTTTTCCAACTGCATACAGTGTTTGCGGGTTTTCTCCGAGGTATCGATCAGCTCCCAGATCTCTTCCATAGTCAATGCCGAAGGCACTTCGATAGCGACATGCTTACCGTCTTTCATGGCCTGAACACCCATACGGGCATGGTTCAGCCAGTCGGTTGCGATGTAGATCAGATCGACATTCGGCAGAGCCGTTACCTGACGCCAGATTTCAGCGTCGCCATAGAATTCTTTCGCTTTCGGTTTTCCAAAGCGTTCGACCAGGTTCTTGTTTACCGCTTCCACGCGTTCCTGGCGAAGGTCGCAAAGGGCAACGATTTCGACGCCGTCGATCTGGGCCATACGGTTTACCGCACCCGGACCGCGCATACCCAAACCGATAAAGGCTACGCGTACCGTCGGAATCGGATCGGCTGTCAAGCGTAATACATCTTTCTGACCTGCGGGGCGGGAAGGCACTGGAGTTTTAATCATCTGACCTACTACCTCCCCACAAATAAACAGGAAGCAAGTCATTAGTACAAAGACCAAAGATTTAGTTTTCATGATAACATTTTTAATTAATACTTAATTCAATCAAAGAGTAGACAAGGCTTCTCCTATATAGATACACCGTTTCATGTCTTTGTGTTTACAAAAATACGAAAAAAACAAGTCTTGCCCGGCTTTAGACCTTCAAAAAGACGCCGCGTTTATACATCAGCCATAATATCAGGTAAATGATCGCGGCATTGCTTGCGGCGATCAGTGCCGGGTAGTAGGCGCCGATATACTGCTCGAATCCACGGAAGAGGGAGTGGCTGACACTCTGGAAACTGACACACATGGCCAGCATATAGGCCACGATGGAATTCATGCCGTAGACCTTCAGCCAGGTCGTATGCCGGCGGTAGCCTTTGTAATCGATCAGGTAGTAGAACAAGCCCATCAACAGGAAGCAATAGCCGCTGCTGACCAGGGTCATCGAGCTGGTCCAGATCTTTTTGATCACCGGCATCTGCAGGTGCCATAGCCATCCGGCGGCGACCAGGGCGGCACCGATCGCAAACAAGAGCATCAATTTCCGTTTCTGTGTCGTCACCTTGTTTTTCAGGATATGACCGGCAAAGACACCGCTGAGTACCGTCACCCCGAAGTTCAGGCTGCTCAGGATCCAGGTATAGCGGTAGCGGGGAGAAAAAACAACGCCCCCATCTTCCACACGGGCACCGTCGCGGAAGCGGCCCAGTACGGCGCGATCGACCCATTCGGCCAGGTTGCCGTCTGCCGTGTAATTGCCTCCGCCGAAACCGTCGACCGTCACAAACTGCATCAGCCCCCAATAGCCCAACAACAGCGCGGCAGCGGTAGCGATCTGCGCCTTGATGCCCACATGCAGAAACAACAGCGCGGCAATCAGGTAGCCCATCGCAATGGCCTGCAACGTATTCGAGTAGAAATAGATTCGATCGGGATCCAACGCCAAAAGATTGCCCTGACACATCATTCCGAATATCCAAAGCAAAACGACCCGCTTGATAACCCGCCGATAGACCGCCATCTTATCGGGCAATTCCCGGTAGCGCGACAAAGCAAAAGGCATCGACACGCCGGCCATAAACATAAACAAAGGCATCACCAGGTCCCAGGTCGAGAACCCCTCCCACCCGATATGGCTGAAATTCCACATCAAACGATCGAACCACGGCGCATCCACCGCACGCGCCAACGGATGCATGATCCCTTCCAAAGCCACCAGGCAAAACAAATCGAAGCCCCGGAGCACGTCCAGCGACTCTAAACGTTGAAGAGCAGGTTTTTTCATGATAACAGAGCAATTAGGTTGTTTTCAATAGATTGCCGGACAAACGTACAACACTTTCGGCAGAAATGCAACCCATCCGACCGGCTATTTCCGGTATGAGGTACGTCATAAAT
Source organism: Parabacteroides sp. PF5-6 (assembly GCF_029504695.1). Lineage (GTDB taxonomy): Bacteria > Bacteroidota > Bacteroidia > Bacteroidales > Tannerellaceae > QVMG01. The sequence continues at coordinate 70,095 of NZ_JAQFIN010000005.1, read as the reverse complement.
TGTTTTGAGGTACCTCATAATTGTTTTTGAGGTACCTCATAATTTGTTTAGAGGTACGTCATAATTATTTTTGAGGTACCTCTTACTCTTTTTTCTGCCCTAAGGATCCAAAAAAAGCGGCCCCGTTGTGGAGCCGCCTTCCTATACTTTGAAATAATTCCTTACTTCTTGAACGTTTTGTAGCCATAACGTGCCAAATCGCCCAGCTCTTCTTCGATACGGAGCAATTGGTTGTATTTAGCCATACGGTCGGAACGGCTCAGTGAACCGGTCTTGATCTGACCTGAGTTGGTTGCTACAGCGATATCGGCGATCGTAGCGTCTTCGGTTTCACCTGAACGGTGAGAAGTAACGGAAGTATAACCGTTGCGGTGAGCCATTTCGATAGCATCCATTGTTTCTGTCAACGAACCGATCTGGTTCACCTTGATCAGGATAGAGTTGGCGCAACCCGTTTCGATACCTTTCTGCAGGAAGTCAACGTTGGTTACGAACAAGTCGTCACCTACCAACTGGCATTTGTCACCGATCTTGTCGGTCAGCAGTTTCCAGCCTTCCCAGTCGTTTTCGTCCATACCGTCTTCGATAGAGTCGATAGGATACTTGCTTACCAGTTCAGCCAGGTATTCCGCTTGCTCGGCAGAAGAACGTTTGGCGCCGTTGGGGCCTTCGAATTTGCTGTAGTCGTAGGTATCTTTCTTGTTGAAGAATTCAGAAGCGGCACAGTCCAGAGCGATTGTTACGTCTTTACCCGGTACATATCCGGCTGCTTCGATTGCTTTGAGGATAGAGTTCAACGCGTCTTCTGTTCCTTCCAATGTCGGAGCGAAACCACCTTCGTCGCCCACTGCCGTGCTCAAGCCACGATCGTGGAAGATCTTTTTCAATGCGTGGAATACTTCAGCACCCATACGCAAACCTTCCCGGAAGCAGCAAGCGCCTACCGGACGGATCATGAATTCCTGGAATGCGATCGGAGCGTCAGAGTGTGAACCACCGTTGATGATATTCATCATCGGAACCGGCAATACATAAGCGTTCGTGCCACCGATATAACGATACAAAGGCAGATCCAGGTAGTTAGCTGCTGCTCTGGCAACCGCCAAAGAAACACCCAGGATAGCGTTAGCTCCCAGTTTGGATTTTGTCTTCGTGCCGTCCAGAGCGATCATCTTATAGTCGATCTCCCGTTGGTTCAAAGCGTTCATACCCAGAAGAGCCGGAGCAATCGTTTCGTTTACGTTCTTCACAGCGTTCAAAACACCTTTACCCAGGTAACGTTTTTTGTCGCCATCGCGCAATTCGATCGCTTCGTTTTCACCCGTTGAAGCACCAGAAGGCACAGCTGCACGGCCAAAAGCGCCGGAAGCCAAAAGAACATCTACTTCTACCGTCGGATTACCACGGGAATCCAGAATCTCTCTACCTGTTACTTTTACAATTTCCATGTTGAAAAAACCTTTAATTAGTTAGTTTATATATAAATACCATATCTTTCTTCGCTCCTGTCCCGCCTCGGCGGAACGCGATCGCAAATTTAGCAAATAAAAAGGAATAGGCGATAGTTTCTTAGGAGATATCAGAGAAAAAATGTACTTTTATACGATAAAAAACGCAAAACAAGATGACAACAGTAATTATCGACGAAACAAAGAAGGAAGGGCAGGAAATACTTCGCTTTTTGCAGAAGCTTAGTTGCGTCAAAATCTTAGAGACGCCAGAACCTCCTTGCCAAATGAATGCAGAAGAGCTACGAAATTCGGTCGACAGAGGTTTCCGGCAATACCAAAACGGACAAACAATCTCCCACGAAGAATTCTTAAAGAAGCATGAAAGAGGGTTATAATCTGGACACCCGAAGCCGATGATAGGATCGAAGAGATCTGTCAATACTATGAAGAAAAGAGTTTACGAGCTGCCAAAAAACTATTCGCGGATATAAAACAAGCTGCTGAGCGACTTAAATCCTTCCCCTTATTGGCCAAAGTAGAAGATCTCTTGATAGACAAAGAAGTGATCTATCGTTCACTAATCGTTCGCAGGCATTATAAGATCGTTTATTTTGTTGACGAGCAAAATGAGGCTATTGTCATCACAACAGTCTTTGACTGCCGACAGAGTCCACGCAGATTGAGACGAAGAATGAGGTGAGGCTAAAGCAAAAAAGAGGAACCCCAGTTGGGATCCCTCTCTCTATAGCTTAGTACAGCCTGATTATTCAGCTGCCTTTTCTTCTGTAGCTTCCGCAGCGGCTTCGGCCACCGGTGCTTCTTCCTGTACGGCAGCTGCCGGAGCAACTTCCGAAGCATCGGCTTTCTTGCGCGAACGACGGGTTCTCGCTTTCTTGGCTGCTTTCTCTTTCAACATATTCTCGTTGTAGTCTACCAGTTCAATGAAGCACATGGCTGCATTGTCGCCCAAACGGTTACCGGTCTTGATGATACGCGTGTATCCACCCGGACGATCGGCTACCTTCTGTGCTACCTCCTGGAAGAGTTCGGTTACAGCATATTTATCCTGCAAAGTACTGAAGACTTCACGTCTGGAATGTGTTGTGTCCGTCTTGGACTTATTGATAATGGGCTCGACATACTTCCGTAGCGCTTTCGCTTTGGCTGTTGTTGTGAAGATCCTTTTGTGTTTGATCAAAGAACAAGCCATATTGGAAAGCATTGCTGCACGGTGAGAGGCAGTACGACCCAGATGATTGATTTTCTTATTATGTCTCATCGTTTAGTTACTCTTTATCTAATTTATACTTTGTGATATCCATACCGAATGAAAGATTCAGGCTCTCAAGCAATTCATCCAGCTCGGTGAGCGATTTCTTTCCAAAGTTACGGAACTTCAGTAAGTCATTCTTATTGAATTTAACCAGTTCACCCAGTGTTTCTACATCAGCAGCTTTCAAACAGTTCAACGCGCGTACCGACAGATCCATATCTGCCAATTTGCTCTTGAGCAATTGACGCATATGCAATACTTCTTCATCGAATTCTTCGTTGCCATCGACATCAGCCGTTTCAATCGCGATCTTTTCATCTGAGAATAACATGAAATGATAAATCAGAATCTTTGCCGCTTCTTTCAACGCTTCTTTCGGATGGATCGATCCATCGGTTTCGATGTCGATCACCAATTTCTCGTAGTCAGTCTTCTGCTCCACACGGAAGTTCTCTACTGCATACTTCACATTACGGATCGGCGTATAGATGGAGTCGATCGCAATAACGCGAGGATCAGTGAAAAGTTCACGGTTCTCATCGGCAGGCACATAACCACGGCCTTTATTGATCGTTAATTCGAGTTGGAAACTTGCTTTCGGTTCCAAACGGCAAATCACCAGATCAGGGTTCAATACTTCGAAACCTGTCAGTTGTTTGCCAATCTCACCGGCTTTGAACACTTCGGAGCCCGAAACTGTAATACTTACTTTTTCATTCTCTATATCGTCAACGATATGCTTGAAACGGACTTGTTTCAGGTTCAGGATAATGTTTGTTACATCTTCAATCACACCGGGAATGGTACCAAATTCATGTTCCACACCTTCGATCTTAATGGATGTAATAGCAAAACCTTCGAGTGACGACAGGAGAATACGGCGTAAAGCATTACCTATAGTAATACCGTAACCGGGTTCTAACGGACGGAACTCAAACTTGCCGTGAAAGTTGTCCGCTTCCAACATTAATACTTTATCGGGTTTTTGAAATGCTAATATCGCCATGGAAATCAATTATTATTTAGAATACAATTCTACGATCAACTGCTCTTTAATGTTTTCAGGAATGTCAGCTCTTTCGGGCATATGCAGTAATTTCCCGCTCATAGAAGCCTGATCCCACTCAATCCATGGATACTTGCTGTGGTTGAAGCCCGACAGAGCATCGGCCACAACTTCCAAAGATTTTGATTTTTCACGTACACCCACAACCTGTCCCGGCTTCAGCGAGTAAGAAGGAATATTTACCACCTTACCATCAACCGTAATATGACGGTGAGAGACTAACTGACGGGCAGCCGCACGTGTAGGAGCAATGCCTAAACGAAATACAATGTTATCTAAGCGTATTTCCAGTAACTGCAGAAGCACTTCACCGGTAATTCCTTTCGAACGGGAAGCTTTCTCAAACATGTTACGGAATTGTTTTTCCAATACACCGTACGTGTATTTAGCTTTTTGTTTCTCTTTCAGCTGCGTACCGTATTCCGATGTTTTTCTCTTGCGAGAATTACCATGCTGGCCCGGAGGATAGTTCTTCTTTGAAAGTACTTTATCCGGTCCGAAGATGGGTTCACCGAACTTACGGGCAATTCTTGTTTTTGGTCCAGTATATCTTGCCATTTTTTAATTGTTTTACTGTTTCGTAGAAATCAGGAACCGTGCAGCCGCGATTACAGAGAGGGAAAGGTCAATATGCAATCTATTCACAATCCGAGACTCCTTCAGAATGAAACGTTATGATTAATTATACTCTTCTCTTTTTAGGAGGACGACAACCGTTATGTGGCAATGGAGTAACGTCAACGATTTCCGTTACTTCAATTCCTGCACCATGGATCGTACGAATAGCAGACTCGCGTCCGTTACCCGGTCCCTTTACATATACCTTCACTTTTCTCAAGCCCAGATCGTACGCTACTTTCGCACAGTCCTGTGCAGCCATCTGAGCGGCATACGGAGTATTCTTCTTAGAAGAACGGAATCCCATCTTACCGGCAGAAGACCAGCTGATCACCTGACCATCGCTATTGGCAAGCGTTACAATAATGTTATTAAAAGAAGAATGAATATGAGCTTGACCCATTGCGTCAACCTTTACATTTCTCTTCTTCGCTGCGACTGTTTTCTTTGCCATATTAACTCTTATTATTTAGTAGCTTTTTTCTTGTTTGCAACTGTTTTCTTCTTACCCTTACGCGTACGAGCATTGTTCTTTGTGCTCTGTCCACGAAGAGGCAAACCGATACGATGACGAACACCACGGTAGCAACCGATATCCATCAATCGTTTAATATTCAATTGAACTTCTGAACGAAGATCCCCTTCTACTTTGAATTCTGCGCCAATTACTTCACGTATTTTTGCAGCCTGGTCGTCTGTCCAGTCTTTTACTTTGATATCGCGATCAACACCAGCTTTTTCTAAGATAGAGTTTGAAGCACTACGACCAATACCATAGATATAAGTCAAGGCAATCTCTCCTCTTTTATTTTGTGGTAAGTCAACACCAACTATTCTTATAGCCATATACTTTTAATTAATTTGCAAAATTAATAAATTATCCCTGACGTTGTTTAAACTTCGGGTTTTTCTTGTTAATCACGTACAAGCGGCCTTTTCTACGAACGATCTTGCAGTCGTCGCTCCGCTTCTTTAAAGATGCTCTTACTTTCATATCTTGTAATTTTTATTTGTATCTAAAAGCAATTCTTCCTTTCGTCAGATCGTATGGAGACATTTCCACTCTTACTTTATCGCCCGGCAGGATCTTGATATAATGCATACGCATCTTTCCTGAGATATGGGCGGTAATTTCATGTCCGTTCTCCAATTCTACACGAAACATAGCGTTTGATAACGCTTCTACAATTACTCCGTCTTGTTCTATTGCTGCTTGTTTAGCCATATATTTTAAATTGCATTATCGCCTAAAACTTCTTCTAAAAACTGGAATGAAGAAAGGATCTGCGGTCCGTCCGGACGAATAACGATACAATGTTCGAAATGAGCCGAATATTTGTTGTCTCTTGTCCTGACTGTCCATCCATCCTTTTCAATGATCACATTCCGACGTCCCATGTTGATCATCGGTTCGATACATATACACATACCGTTCCGCAACAAGGGACCGTATCCCCGGCGTCCGTAGTTCGGCACTTCCGGTTCCTCATGCATACTTCGTCCGATACCATGTCCCACCAGTTCTCTGACAACAGAGTAACCTTTGGCTTCACAATACGTCTGCACCGCATGCCCTATATCCCCAATACGTGCGCCTTCTACCGCTGCTTTGATCCCGATATAAAGTGACTCTTTTGTTGCTTTCAACAGTTCTTTCACTTCGGGGCTCACCTCTCCCACACAAAACGTGTAAGCCGAGTCGCCAGTAAATCCATTTAAAGTCGTACCGATATCAACTGAGATGATATCCCCTTCTTTCAAAATTTGTTTGGCCGAAGGTATACCGTGCACAACGACATCATTTACTGAAGCACAGATTGAATTTGGGAAACCGCCGTATCCCAGGAAGGCCGGAGTTGCTCCGTGATCGCGAATGAATTCTTCCGCTATTTGATCTAATTGAAGCGTGGAGACACCTGGAGCAATATGTTTGGCTAACTCGCCTTGCGTTTTGCCTACCAGTTGATTTGCCTCACGCATCAACTCTATTTCTTCATCTGTTTTTAGATAAACCATTCTATTTAATAAGCAGCTGCAGAACCTGCACGGCCTTTAATTCTACCGGATTTCAACAATCCATCATAATGACGCATCAACAAATGGCTTTCCACTTGTTGCAGCGTATCTAACACTACCCCTACAAGGATCAATAAGGAGGTACCCCCAAAGAATTGAGAGAATTCCATACTTACCCCAAAGATACGGGCAAACGCCGGCATGATAGCTACCAATGCCAGGAAAAACGCGCCCGGAAGGGTTATACGGTCCATGATCGCATCGAGATAATCCTTGGTAGACTTACCCGGCTTCACTCCCGGTATAAAACCATTGTTCCGCTTCAAGTCATCCGCCATCTGTGTCGGATTAATTGTAATTGCCGTATAAAAATAGGTAAACAAGATAATCATCAAGGCAAATACGAAGTTGTACCAGAACCCTGTATTATCCATGAAGGCTGCCCAGAAAGGACTTACTTCACCTGTATTTGAAAAACCTATAATGGAGATCGGAATAAACATGATTGCCTGGGCAAAGATGATCGGCATCACATTCGCTGCATTCACTTTCAAAGGAATGTACTGACGAGCGCCGCCATATTGTTTATTTCCAACGATCCGTTTGGCATATTGAACGGGCACTTTACGTACGCCTTGTACCAAAAGAATAGCACCTGCAATTACAAACAACAGGAACACGATTTCAGCCAGGAACATCACCAGACCACCGGTCTTTTCACTTGTACGGGAAACAAATTCCTGGAACAAGGAGTGCGGCAGACGAGCAATGATACCCACCAAAATGATGAATGAGATACCGTTACCAATCCCTTTATCCGTGATTCTTTCACCTAACCAGAGCACAAACATACTACCTGCGGCCAGAATAATCGTAGCGTAGATAGAGAAGAATATCCCACTGGGCAAAGCTGCTCCTACGGATCTAAGCTGAACACTGAGGTTCACCAGATAAGTCGGTCCTTGCAATAAAAGAATAGCGATTGTCAGATAACGTGTGTATTGATTGATTTTTCTCCGTCCGCTTTCCCCTTCGCGTTGCATTTTCTGCATGGCAGGCACTGCGATAGCCAACAGCTGCATCACGATCGAAGCAGAGATGTAAGGCATGATACCTAATGCAAAAATGGACGCGTTGGCAAACGCACCTCCGGAGAACATATCCAATAAGGCTAACAGACCCCCACGGGTTTGTTCTTGAAGAGCGGTCAACGATTGAGGGTCTACCCCCGGAATCACCACGTATGTTCCGAAGCGATAGATCGCCACGAACAAAAGAGTGGTGAGGATCCGGTTTCTCAGATCCTCTATCTTCCAAATATTTTTAATTGTTTCAACTGCTCTCATAACTTAGAGTTTAACTGCTGTTCCACCTGCGGCTTGAATGGCAGCTTCTGCACTTTTAGAGAAAGCGTGTGCTTCAACATCTAACTTTGCGGTAAGACTACCTTTACCAAGAATTTTAACCAATTGAGAAGAAGAGATAAATCCTGCATTGATCAATTCTTCCACGCCAATCTTAGTCAGCTGCTGAGCTTCTGCCATTTGTTGTAAGGTGGAGAGATTGATTGCTTTATATTCTACTCTGTTAATATTCTTGAAACCAAACTTCGGTAAACGTCTTTGGATAGGCATCTGTCCACCTTCGAAACCAATTTTCTTGGAATATCCTGAACGAGACTTAGCCCCTTTATGTCCACGAGTTGAAGTTCCACCTAATCCTGAACCCGGACCACGTCCGATTCTTTTTCTGGTCTTGGTAGATCCTTCAGCCGGTTTTAAGTTTGATAAATTCATATCTTTATGTTTTAACCTATTTATTACTCTACTACGGAAACCAAATGTTTCACTTTATTTACCATACCCAGGATAGCTGGAGATGCTTCATGTTCTACAACCTGATTCATCTTCTTCAAACCTAATGCGTCCAAAGTTCTCTTTTGGTCTTTCGGGCATTTAATTCTACTTTTAGTTTGCTTTACTTTAATAGTTGCCATAAATATCCTCCCTTAATTAACCTTTGAACACTTTTTCTACAGATATACCTCTGTTCTGGGCAACCATAAACGGACTTCTCATCTCAGCTAATGCTTCAATCGTAGCTTTCACCAAGTTATGAGGATTTGATGATCCTTTTGATTTTGCCAAAACGTCAGTTACACCAACACTCTCCAACACGGCACGCATAGCACCCCCGGCTTTAACCCCGGTACCGGCAGTTGCAGGTTTCAAGAATACCTGAGCTCCACCAAATTTTGCCACTTGCTCGTGAGGAATCGTACCTTTATGGATAGGCACTTTGATCAAATTTTTCTTAGCAGCTTCCACGCCTTTGGCAATGGCAGTTGTTACTTCACCGGCTTTGCCTAAGCCCCAACCGATGATTCCGTCTTCGTTTCCTACAACGACAATCGCAGCAAAACTGAATGTACGTCCCCCTTTGGTTACTTTTGTAACGCGGTTGATTGCCACCAATCTGTCCTTCAACTCTAAGTCGTTGGTCGATTTAACTCTATTACTAGTTCCTACCATCTTCTTTAAAAATTAAGGCCACCTTTACGTGCTGCGTCTGCTAATTCTTTAATTCTCCCATGATACAGATAACCGTTACGGTCGAATACTACGGTCTGAATACCCGCTTCTTGTGCATTCTTCGCGATTTGTTCACCTACCTTGGCTGCGATTTCTTTCTTCGGAGCTTTGTCTTCCATTTTCAGAGAAGAGGCTGCGGCCAAAGTTTTGCCGGTCGTATCATCAATTACCTGTGCATAGATCTGCTTGTTGCTTCTAAACACAGTAAGGCGTGGACGTTCAGGAGTTCCTGATACTTTCCCACGGATGCCTTTCTTTATTTTAAGTCTTCTTAATACTTTCGTTGTCATGATAATTTCAGTTTACGTCGATTACTTACCAGCTGATTTACCAGACTTTCTGCGAAGTACTTCACCCACGAATTTAATACCTTTCCCTTTATACGGTTCCGGTTTACGGAATGAACGAATCTTTGCACAAACTTGTCCGATTAATTGTTTATCAGCCGACTCAAGGATAATAAGCGGAGCTTTATTTCTCTCCATCTTCGTTTCCACCTTAATTTCCGGCGGCAGCATCATATAGATGTTGTGGGTAAAGCCCAAAGAGAAATCCAATAACTGTCCGGTATTGGAAACACGGTAACCAACCCCGATCAGTTCCAATTCTTTTTTGTATCCTTCGCTCACACCGATGACCATATTATTGATCAGCGAACGATACAGGCCGTGCAAGGCGCGATGTTGGCGCTCGTCGGTCGGCCGGGACACTTCAATTGTTCCGTCTTCAAACTTAACAGCAATTTCAGGATTAACCTCTTGTTTGAGTTCACCTTTCGGCCCTTTCACTGTTACTACATTATCCTTAATCGTCACGGTTACTCCCGCGGGTACCTGGATGGGTAATTTTCCTATTCTTGACATTCTTCTTCCCTCCTCATTAATAAACGTAACATAATACTTCACCGCCGATCTTCAGATCGCGGGCTTCTTTGTCGGTCATCACCCCTTTGGAAGTAGAAACAACTGCAATACCCAAGCCGTTCAATACGCGCGGCATCTCTTTGTAACCTGTATACTTACGTAAACCGGGCTTCGAAACTCTTTCAAGTTTCTTGATAGCATTCACTTTGTTTACTAAGTCATACTTCAAGGCAATCTTGATACTGCCTTGAGGACCATCATCTACAAACTTAAAATTTAAGATGTAGCCTTTGTCAAAAAGGATCTTTGTGATCTCTTTTTTCACATTCGACGCAGGGATTTCCACTACTCTGTGGCCCGCTTTGATTGCGTTGCGCAACCGCGTCAAATAATCTGCAATAGGATCTGTCATAAATAATTTTAATTAAATTGATCCCGGCTGTCGGGACAATATTTAAAAACTCAATCTTTCTTGTTGTGTGAGGAACAGCCTCTCTCCTTAGCGGAGAACAGGCTCTTCCCTTTCCGAGGTATAGCCTCTTCTTACCAGCTTGCTTTCCGTACGCCGGGGATCAAACCGTTGGATGCCATTTCACGGAATTGAATACGTGAAATACCGAACTGACGCATGTATCCTTTCGGACGGCCGGTGAGTTTGCAACGGTTGTGCATCCGTACCGGCGAAGCGTTCTTAGGCAGTGCCTGCAAAGCTTCGTAATCGCCTTCGGCTTTCAGCGCTGCTCTTTTCTCAGCATATTTGGCAACCAGCTTGGCTCTTTTCACCTCGCGGGCTTTCATTGATTCTTTTGCCATATTCTTCGTTTAGTCTCTTTTAATGTTCTTGAAAGGCAAACCAAATTCTCTCAGGAGTGCATAGCCTTCTTCATCTGTTTTCGCAGAGGTGACAAAGGTAATATTCATTCCTAATATTTTGGTAATATTATCAATATTAATTTCAGGGAAGATGATCTGTTCCTGGATTCCGAGGGTGTAATTACCCCGTCCGTCCAGTTTACTTTCAATCCCTTTAAAGTCACGAATACGGGGAAGAGCTACGCGAACGAGTCTTTCCAGGAATTCATACATTTGCTCGCGGCGCAGGGTAACCATCACACCGATCGGCATTTTCTTACGCAACTTAAAGTTTGAAACGTCTTTCTTAGAGATCGTTGCCACCGCTTTCTGACCGGTAATATTGGTCAACTCCGTGATAGCTACATCAATGATCTTCTTGTCAGCCGTTGCCATACCCAGACCTTGATTGATCACGATCTTTTTCAGTACAGGAACCTGCATAGCTGAACTATATCCAAACTCTTTGGTCAAAGCAGGAACGATTCTTTCCTGATAATCTTTCTTCAGATTGGCTGTATTGCTCATTATTTAATTTCCTCCCCTGATTTTTTTGCGTAACGTACTAACTTACCCTTGCTGTCCAGTTTACGACCAATACGTGTCGGCTTGCCTGATTTAGGATCCAATACGTTCAGGTTCGAAATATGAACGGGAGCTTCTTTCTTCTCTACTCCTCCCTGAGGATTTTTTGCATTCGGCTTGGTATGCTTGGATACCATATTAACACCTTCCACAATGGCACGGCTGTCTTTCACGAGCACCTGCAGGACACGTCCTGTTTTACCTTTGTCTTCGCCGGTATTAACAAATACTATATCGCCTTTTTTGATATGTAATTTACTCATTACTTTACGATTTACGAATTAAAGCACTTCAGGTGCAAGTGAAACGATTTTCATGTTTGTCGCACGAAGTTCACGAGCTACCGGACCGAAGATACGGCTGCCGCGGATATCGCCTGCTGCGTTCAACAATACACAGGCGTTATCATCGAAACGGATATACGAACCGTCCTGACGACGGATCTCTTTCTTTGTACGTACGATGATCGCTTTTGAAACCGCACCTTTCTTTACATCACTGGCAGGGATTGTACTTTTGATCGCCACAACGATCACATCACCCACCGTTGCATAGCGCTTGCGGGTACCGCCTAATACGCGGATACACAAAGCTTCTTTTGCACCGCTGTTATCAGCGACTACTAATCTTGATTCTGACTGTATCATCTTACTTAGCCCTTTCGATTATTTCTACTAATCTCCATCTCTTTGTCTTGCTCAACGGACGAGTTTCCATAATCTTTACGGTATCGCCGATATTGCAATCGTTCTTCTCATCATGCGCATGATATTTCTTCGTCTTATTCACGAACTTACCATAAATGGGGTGTTTTTCCTTCCATTTAATAGCGACCGTGATGCTTTTATCCATCTTGTTGCTGGTCACTACGCCCATTCTTTCTTTTCTTAAATTTCTCGTTTCCATCCCGATCATTTTTTGTTGTTAAGTTCTCTCTGACGCAATTCTGTTTTCATGCGCGCAATTGTCCTGCGTTGGTCTTTGATCAGTGCAGGGTTGTCCACAGGCGAAATGCTGTGGCCGATTACTTTCAGGTCGTAAGCGGCTACTTCAGCCTCTACTCTTTCCAGTAATTCTTTTGTACTTAGTTCTCTAATTTCTGCAATCTTCATAACCCTTACGCATTTTGATTATTCATGTCATAATCACGTCTCACAACAAACTTGGTCGTTACCGGAAGCTTCTGAGCGGCTAAGCGCAATGCTTCTTTGGCCACATCAAAGGGAACACCTTCGATTTCGAAAAGGATACGGCCCGGAGTAACAGGCGCCACAAACCCTTCGGGGTTACCTTTACCTTTACCCATACGCACTTCGGCGGGCTTCTTCGTAATCGGTTTATCCGGGAAGATACGTACCCATACTTGTCCCTGACGTTGCATGTAACGGGTTACAGCGATACGGGCAGCTTCGATCTGACGACCGGTAATCCATTTATTCTCTAACGATTTTATTCCAAATGATCCGAATGCGATCTGGTTGCCACGTTGAGCTTCGCCCTTCATGCGCCCTTTCTGCATTCTTCTGAATCTGGTTCTTTTCGGTTGTAACATCTTTCTTAAGTTCTAATGTTTAACGATTCTCTCTCTTCTTCTTGAAGTTTCTGTCCCCTCTGTCTCCTCTTTCTCTTCTGTCGCCACGGCCACCACCGGTGTTGCCGCCACGGCCGGAATCTTTCTGTTGTGTGAAGTTAGGAGCCAGGTCGCGTTTTCCATACACTTCCCCACGGCAGATCCAAACTTTAACACCCAACAATCCCACTTTTGTCAACGCTTCTGCCAGAGCATAATCGATATCAGCTCTGAAAGTATGTAACGGAGTACGACCTTCTTTATACATTTCCGAACGAGCCATTTCCGCTCCATTCAGACGCCCAGAGATTTGAATTTTAATACCTTCGGCTCCCATTCTCATGGTTGATGCGATAGCCATCTTGATAGCGCGACGGTAAGCAATTTTTCCTTCCAACTGACGAGCAATATTGTTTGCGACAATGACAGCGTCTAATTCAGGTCTTTTTACCTCAAAGATGTTGATTTGAACTTCTTTGTCGGTAATCTTTTTCAACTCTTCTTTCAACTTATCCACTTCCTGACCACCTTTTCCGATGATAATGCCCGGACGCGATGTGCAAACTGTAATTGTGATCAATTTCAGCGTACGTTCAATAATGATACGAGATACACTAGCTTTGGCCAGACGTGCGTTCAGATACTTACGGATCTTGCTGTCTTCCAACAAGGTGTCACCGTAGTTTTTGCCGCCATACCAATTGGAGTCCCATCCGCGGATGATACCCAAACGATTACTAATTGGATTAACTTTTTGTCCCATCTAAATTAATTTTGACTATCGTTGTTACTTAGTGTATCTACAAACAATGTTACATGGTTCGAACGTTTACGAATCCGGTAACCTCTACCCTGCGGAGCCGGACGCATTCTCTTCAAAGTTGTAGCGCAATCCACACTAATGGCGGAGATATACAACTCACCGGCTTCTGCCTTACGTTCGTTCTTCTGTTCCCAGTTGGAAATAGCCGAACGAAGCAACTTTTCTACTCTTGCTGCAGCTTCTTTATTGGAAAACTTCAAAACACCCAAAGCACGGAATACTTCCATTCCACGTACCATGTCTACAACCAGACGCATCTTACGCGGAGAAGTCGGTACATTCCGTAGTTTTGCAAAGTATTGGGTCTTGCGAGCATCTTTTCTTGCTTCAGCTGATATTCTTTTTCTAGCACCCATTTTCTATTCTTTTTATTAGATTCCTGAGTTCCTGTTATTTCTTCTTGTTACCGGCATGGCCGCGGAACGTACGTGTCGGAGAGAATTCGCCTAACTTATGTCCTACCATGTTTTCAGTGACAAAAACAGGAATAAATTTATTACCATTGTGAACTGCAATTGTATGCCCGACAAAGTCAGGAGAAATCATTGAAGCTCTTGCCCATGTCTTAATGACATTCTTCTTGCCTGATTCGTTCATATCCAGAACTTTCTTTTCAAGCTTTACATTAATATACGGGCCTTTTTTTAGTGAACGACTCATAGTTTCTTTAATTAATCAGATTATTTCTTTCTTCTTTCAATGATATACTTGGAAGAATGCTTCTTAGGAGCTCTTGTTTTCAAGCCCTTAGCATATAAGCCTTTGCGTGAGCGAGGATGTCCTCCCGATGCACGTCCTTCACCACCACCCATGGGGTGATCAACCGGGTTCATCACAACCCCACGAACGCGAGGACGACGACCCAACCAGCGTGAACGACCGGCTTTACCTGATTTTTCAAGACCATGGTCTGAATTACCTACACTACCAATGGTAGCTTTACAAGCAGCAAGAATCTTTCTTGTTTCACCCGAAGGCATACGAATAATCGCATACATGCCTTCTTTAGAAGTCAGCTGAGCAAATGCACCGGCCGAACGTACCATCTTGGCACCTTGTCCCGGGCGAAGCTCGATATTGTGAATAATAGTACCCACAGGGATGTTTGCCATCGGCAAGCAGTTCCCTACTTCAGGAGCGGCGTCGCTACCTGAGACCACTGTCTGGCCTACTTCCAATCCGTTGGGAGCGATGATATAGCTCTTTGCTCCGTCGGCGTAATACAGTAAAGCGATGCGTGACGTACGATTCGGATCGTACTCAATGCTCTTTACTGTTGCAGGAATGCCATCTTTATTTCTCTTGAAGTCGATAAGTCTGTAACGTTGTTTGTGGCCACCACCGATATAACGCATAGTCATTTTACCTGTGTTGTTACGGCCACCTGTCCGTTTCTTACCTGTTACAAGAGACTTCTCTGGTGTACTTGCAGTGATCTTGTCAAATGCACCAATAACTTTGTGTCTCTGCCCCGGTGTCGTGGGCTTTAATTTACGTATTCCCATTTCTTTTTAGATATTGCTAAAGAAATCAATTATGTCTCCTTCTTTCAACGTGATAACAGCTTTCTTGAACGACGGCATCCGACCGTTGATCACACCCGATTTGGTGTAACGGCTTTTCAGTTTGCCTGCATAATTCATTGTGTTTACATCCACAACGGTTACATTATACATGTCTTCAACAGCTTTCTTTATCTGTAACTTATTGGCATTCGGAGAGACACGAAAACCATAACGATTAGGAAATTTATCCGTGATCGCTGTTTGTTTCTCTGTTACGATAGGTTTAATGATTATTCCCATTTCTCTTTACTCCTTATGCATTAAAAAGTTTCTCAATAATAGCCAGTGAGCTTTCGGTCAACACCAGGTTGTTGGCATTCAGAATACCATACGTGTTCAACTCACAAGCCTGAATAACATTTGTCTTCTGCAGGTTGCGTGCCGACAAATAGATCGCATTATTCTTCTCAGGCAAAACGAACAGCAATTTCTTGCCTTCTACGTTCAGTCCTTTAGCAATGGCGATGATTTCTTTTGTCTTGGGTGTTTCCATGACAAAGTCTTCCACTACCACGATAGCATTTTCCTGAGCTTTATAAGCAAGAGCTGACTTACGGGCCAGACCCTTTACTTTTTTGTTCAACTTAAAGCTGTAGTCGCGTGGTTTCGGTCCGAAAACGCGTCCACCACCTACCAATACCGGAGATTTGATGTCCCCGCGACGAGCACCGCCTCCACCTTTCTGGCGGATCAGTTTGCGCGTACTACCGGCGATCTCACTTCTTTCTTTCGATTTGTGAGTTCCTTGGCGTTGGTTTGCTAAATACTGCTTTACATCCAAATAGATCGCATGGTCGTTAGGTTCAATGCAAAAAATCGCATCATTCAAAGTAACCTTTCTCCCGGTATCTTCACCTTTAATATTCAATATACTCAGTTCCATTACTTTTCAATTAATAAGATTGAACCTTTTGCTCCCGGTACAGATCCTTTAACCAATAAAAGATTGTGTTCCGCAATTACCTTTATCACTTCCAGGTTCTGAACGGTTACGCGTTCATTCCCCATTTGACCGGCCATACGTGTTCCTTTGAATACTTTGGCTGGATACGAACAGGCTCCGATAGCACCGGGCGCACGCAGACGGTTGTGCTGACCGTGAGTAGCTTGTCCTACCCCACCGAAACCATGGCGTTTTACAACACCTTGGAACCCTTTACCTTTGGATGTACCTACGACATCCACGAAACCGGCATCTTCCAGGTAATCTACTGTGATTACATCACCCAGTTTGTACTCCGTTTCAAAATTCTTGAACTCGGCCAAGTGTCTCTTGGGCGTTACTCCCGCTTTCTTGAAGTGACCCATCTCAGGTTGTGGTGTGTGTTTCTCTTTTTTGTCTTCGAAACCCAATTGCACGGCCTGGTAGCCATCATTCTCAAGCGTTTTGATTTGTGTAACGACACAAGGACCTACTTCGATAACAGTGCATGGCAAGTTTTTACCCTCGGCACTGAAAACGGATGTCATTCCGATTTTTTTTCCTAATAATCCTGGCATTTCACTTAATTATTTAATTATCTCACACTTTAATTTCAACCTCTACTCCACTGGGTAATTCCAGCTTCATCAATGCATCGACCGTTTTAGCAGTCGAGCTGTAAATATCAATCAATCTCTTATACGAAGAGAGTTCGAACTGTTCACGTGACTTCTTGTTAACGAAAGTCGAACGGTTCACGGTAAAGATACGCTTGTGTGTCGGCAGAGGGATCGGCCCGCTGACTACTGCACCTGTCGCCTTTACGGTCTTCACGATCTTCTCAGCTGATTTATCAACCAGGGAGTAGTCGTAAGACTTCAGTTTAATTCTGATTTTTTGGCTCATTTAACTAATTGTTAATTATTAATTATTAATTATGGGGGAAAGAGCCATTTCCTCCCCCCATTCTAAGTTTTATTTTATCAGGTCTACGCGTCCCTGCACTTCTTTGAGTACTTCGCGAGCGATCGCTGAAGATACCGGCATGTAGTGAGAGAAATGCATAGAAGAGGTGGCACGTCCGGATGTGATCGTACGCAAAGCGGTTACATAACCGAATGTTTCCGACAGTGGCACTTTCGCTTTTACGATACGGGCACCGGTACGGCTTGATTCCATACCTTCTACTTGTCCGCGACGTTTGTTCAAGTCGCCAATCACATCACCCATGCTTTCTTCCGGCGTAACGACTTCCATCTTCATGATCGGCTCCAGTAAGACAGGACCTGCCTTAGCGGCCGCTTCTTTGAAGGCCTGGATCGCAGCGATCTCGAACGACAACTGGTCGGAGTCGACCGAGTGGAAAGATCCATCGATCAGTGTCACCTTCAGTTGATCCAATGGATAACCGGCCAATACACCGTTCTTCATGGCTTTCTCGAAACCTTTCTGTACGGAAGGGATAAATTCTTTCGGAATATTACCACCCTTCACCACATCAACAAACTGCAGTGTGCCTTCGAAGTCAGCATCTGCCGGCTCAACGCGAACGATGATATCGGCAAACTTACCACGACCTCCGGATTGTTTCTTGTACACTTCGCGCAGTTCGACTGCTTCTGAGATCGCTTCTTTATAAGTTACCTGAGGACGTCCTTGGTTACATTCTACTTTGAATTCACGTTTCAGACGGTCGATAATGATATCCAGGTGAAGCTCACCCATACCACTAATGACAGTCTGGCCTGTATCTTCGTTTGTTTGTACACGGAACGTGGGATCTTCTTCAGCCAGTTTCGCCAAGCCCATACCCAGACGATCTAAGTCTTTCTGCGTCTTAGGCTCTACAGCGATACCGATAACCGGTTCGGGGAATTCCATGGATTCCAGGGTGATCGGGTGATTTTCATCACACAGGGTATCACCTGTACGGATATCTTTGAAACCTACTCCTGCGCCGATGTCACCACAACCGATCGTTTCCATCGGATTCTGTTTGTTGGAGTGCATCTGGAACAAGCGGGAGATACGTTCTTTCTTGCCGGTACGGCTGTTGTAGATATAAGAACCGGCGTCGAGCTTTCCGGCATATACGCGGAAGAAGCACAAGCGGCCTACATACGGGTCGGTTGCGATCTTAAACGCTAACGCGGTCAGGGGTTCTTCGTAGATCGGTTTACGCGTGATTACCTTTTCCGAGTCGTTCGGATCGGTTCCTTCGATAACGTCTACGTCGGCCGGGCTGGGCAGATAAGCACAAACAGCATCCAACAGCGGTTGAACGCCTTTGTTCTTAAAGGATGATCCACAGATCAACGGATTGATCTGCATCGCCAGTGTTCCTTTGCGGATCGCGGCCATAATTTCTTCTACGGTGATCGTAGAAGGATCGTCGAAATACTTTTCCATCAGCGTATCATCGCATTCAGCCAGTACTTCGAGCATCTTGTCGCGCCATTCTTCAGCTTCTGCCAACAGGTCGGCAGGAACATCTTCTACGGAATACTCCGCACCCATGGTTTCGTCGTGCCAGTAAAGCGCTTTCATATTTACCAGGTCGACAACGCCCTGAAACTTTTCTTCCGCCCCGATAGGGATCTGGATCGGACAGGGGCTTGCACCTAAAACATCTTTCACCTGACGCACTACTTCAAAGAAGTTCGCGCCCGAACGGTCCATTTTATTTACATAGCCAATTCTTGGTACGTTGTATTTATCGGCCTGACGCCATACCGTTTCCGATTGGGGCTCAACACCACCCACGGCACAGAATGCGGCGACCGCACCATCCAGTACACGCAGTGAACGTTCCACCTCTACGGTGAAGTCCACGTGTCCCGGGGTGTCAATCAAATTGATTTTATACTTATCGTCTGTGTAATTCCAGAACGTGGTGGTAGCGGCAGAAGTGATCGTGATCCCACGTTCTTGCTCCTGTGCCATCCAGTCCATGGTTGCTGTACCATCGTGCGTTTCACCGATCTTATGTGTCAGACCGGTATAGAAAAGAATACGCTCTGAAGTCGTCGTCTTTCCCGCGTCGATGTGAGCCATGATCCCAATGTTCCGGGTATACTTTAATTGTTCATCAGCTTTACTTGCCATCGTTTACTATTTTCCTATTAATTTGCCTTAAAGATTAAAATCTGAAGTGAGCGAATGCACGGTTAGCTTCCGCCATGCGGTGCATATCTTCTTTGCGTTTGAATGCACCTCCTTGGTTATTAAATGCATCAACAATTTCCGCAGCCAACTTATCAGCCATGGTCTTACCTCCGCGCTTACGCGAATAAAGGATCATATTTTTCATGGATACGGACTCTTTGCGATCCGGACGGATCTCAGTAGGTACCTGGAAGGTAGCTCCACCTACACGACGGGATTTCACTTCGACCTGCGGAGTGATATTATCGAGTGCGGCTTTCCAAATCTCGAGCGGGGATTTCTCTTCGTTAGGCAGTTTTGCCTTTACAGTTTCCAGAGCGGAATAAAAGATCGTGAAGGCAATACTCTTCTTGCCATCATACATCAAATGGTTCACGAAACGTGTAACCTTTACATCACCGAAGACCGGATCCGGAAGGATCTGTCTTTTCTTTGGTTTTGCTTTTCTCATTTTCTCAAAACATTTTTGTTCTTGTCTTTGGTTGGTCTGTCTTCAACAAGCTACGCTTAGCCGTTTACTCAACCGATATATCCAAATACTCAAACCGCTTTAATTACTTTTTACTTAAATCTCAGTTTGAAGGGGATGAATTACTTCTTAGCAGCCTTCGGACGTTTGGCGCCGTATTTGGAACGACGTTGCGTACGGCCATTCACACCTGCTGTATCCAATGTACCCCGAACGATGTGATAACGTACCCCCGGTAAGTCTTTTACACGACCACCACGCACCAATACGATGGAGTGCTCTTGCAAGTTATGACCTTCGCCCGGAATGTAAGAGTTCACCTCTTTACCGTTCGTCAAACGTACTCTGGCTACCTTACGCATGGCAGAGTTCGGCTTTTTCGGAGTAGTAGTATAAACACGTACACATACGCCACGTCTTTGCGGACAAGCATCCAGTGCCGGTGATTTACCTTTTACTACCAAAGATTCCCTTCCTTTTCTAACTAATTGTTGAATTGTAGGCATTTCTTCTTTCTTTTAAACTTAATATATCTCAAAAAATTCTTAATCGCTTTCCGTGTTTCAGGGCTGCAAAGATACGCATTATTCTCGTAACATCAATGAGTTACGTCTATAAAATGCATACAGCATGCGCCAAAACGGTGCAAAGGTAGTGTTTTTCAAGCTTGGCCGTATTATATATTATAGATATATTCCAGAATATTAAGGATAATTAACGGTGGTAAGAAAACTAAAAGGAGTTATCACAACAAAAGGGATAAGCTATTACCCCGCCAGGGGTTATCCATATTAAAGCCCTTTCGGGCTTTCCTCTTACAGTCACTTACAATTTGCAGGTGTAGAAAAAGATAGTAGACTTTACCTCTAAATCCTACTTAATTAAGCATTCCTTAGGCACTTCCCCTACAACTATAAGCCCCAAACCCTAATCTATTTCATTCAAACCCCGCAGAATTAAACCGGCCCACAGCTGTGGGCCGGATGTTTCACACTTGTGGGCCACTTGCTCCACAGCTGTGGGCCGGTTGCTCCACACCTGTGAAACCATCTAAAAGTGCAGTCGAAAGCACTTTGAAGCTTATAGTTTTTCACTATATTTGCCGGACACATTCATCTATACATCTTATTATATAGCAAATTTACCTGACATAAATAATTTAGAATCATGAAAAAAACGTTGATCTTCTTCAGTCTATGGGCAATCAGCCTGGGGCTTGGGGCACAGACGCCCCGTTTACTCTGGGATAACTTCACGGAACTGACCGACACCAAGCCACACGATAGCGAGGCGGTTTGGCGCGCCCAACCGGCGGCAACCCAGATCAGCTGGGGCAGTACGGATGTGCGTTACCCGAAACTAAGTATTCCGCAAGTGACGAAAACCAACCGCTGGCAAACGAAAGCCTGGAAAGGCGAACGGGTGAATGCCCAGGCGGTGGTGTGGACCACAACGGATCTTTCGGGCGCTACCCTGACGGTGAGCGACCTGCGGAACGGTTCAAACCTGATCCCGGCATCAGCCGCCTCGGCGAGCTTCGTGCGTTACGTGATGACCGACGAACTGAGCAAAGACCGCAGTACGGGTTGCGGACACCGCGACAACAAAGCGGATTGGGACTCTTCGATGGTCGCCGATGCGCTCGATATCATCAAGATACACGATATTCAAGCCCTGACAACCCAACCGATCTGGGTAAACATCTGGATCCCGCAGCACATAAAAGCCGGTAAATACAAAGGAACACTGACGGTTGCAGGCGCGAATTTCCAAGAGATGCAATTGCAAATGGAGGTAGAAGTCATGAACCGTACGCTGCCGGCACCCAAAGAGTGGAAATTTCACGTCGATTTCTGGCAAAATCCTTATTCGGTGGCACGCTACTACAAGGTTCCATTATGGAGCCGGGAGCATTTCGACGCGATGCTGCCGATCATGAAGATGCTGGCCGATGCCGGGCAGAAGGTCGTCACGGCAAGTATCATGCATCGCCCCTGGGCGGGACAGACCGAGGATCATTTCGACAGTATGGTGGGGAAAATGAAAATGCTCGACGGCAGCTGGGCGTACGACTATACCGTGTTCGACCGCTGGATCGAGTTTATGCGTAACGAAGTGGGCATCACCCAGCAGATCAGTTGCTACACGATGATACCCTGGGCCTTGAGTTTCGATTATTACGATCAGGCAACCAGTCGGGTGCTCTATGTCGAAGCCAAACCCGGCGATGCTTTATACCAGGACTACTGGGGCAATTTCCTGACCGACTTTGCCCGTCACCTCAAAGCCAAAGGTTGGTTCGAGATCACCACCATCGCCATGGATGAGCGGCGCATGGAAGATATGAGAGAGGCGATCCAGATTATCAAAAAGGCGGATCCCGACTTTAAGATCGGACTGGCAGGCAACTACCACGATGAGATACAAGCCGACCTCTATGACCTGGCGATTGCCTATGGCCACCAATATCCGCCTGCCGTGCGCGAGGAACGCGCCAAAGCCGGCAAGCTGAGCAATGTCTATACCTGCTGCGCCGAAGCGTTGCCTAATATCTTCACCTTCTGTCCGCCGGCAGAAGCGACCTGGACCTTCTGGCACGCCGCGGCCGGCAACTACGACGGCTTCCTGCGCTGGGCATGGAACAGCTGGACCACGGATCCGCTACGCGACAGCCGCTTCCGCACCTGGGCGGCCGGCGATTGCTACCAGATCTATCCCGGTCCGCGCAGCAGCATCCGCTGGGAACGTATCATCGAAGGGATTCAAGACGCGGAGAAGATCCGCATCCTGCGTGAAGAATTCCAATCCAAAAACCAACAAAACAAACTCGACCGCCTCAACAAAGCCGTCGCCCCCTTTATCCACGAAAACCTGACGCCCGACAATGCCGGAGAGATGGTCCGCGAGGGGAGGAAGGTGTTGAATTCTCTTTAAGGAATTAAAGGGGGTTAAGGGGCTTAAGGGGTTTAAGGGAATAAAAAAGGAGCTTAAGGCTTCACCCCTTAAACTCCTTAAATTCTTTAAGCCCCTTGGACCCCTTAAGCCCCTTGAACCCCTTAAGCCCCTTAAATCCTTACTTCTCCCGAATAAAAATATTCACCGGCGTCCCCGTAAAGTCCCAATGCTCCCGGATCTGATTCTCCAGAAAGCGCTTATACGGATCCTTCACCCACTGGGGAAGATTACAGAAGAACACAAAAGAGGGCACCTGCCCGGCAGGCAATTGCGTGATATACTTAATCTTGATATACTTTCCTTTCCAGGCCGGCGGCGGGGTAGCTTCGATAATCGGCAACATCACCTCGTTCAATTTGCCGGTCGTCACCCGGCGGCGACGGTTATCGTACACCTCCTTGGCTGTCTCCAACACCTTCAGGATGCGCTGTTTCGTCAAAGCCGAGATAAACAGAATAGGCACATCCGTAAACGGTGCCAGGCGCGCCTTGATCGATTCGATATAATGCTTGATCGCCTGCTGCGTCTTGTCTTCCACCAGATCCCATTTGTTCACGCAGACCACCAAGCCTTTCTTGTTCTTCTGAATCAGAGAGAAGATATTGATGTCCTGGCTTTCAATGCCCCGCGTGGCGTCGAGCATCAACACACAGACATCGGAGTTCTCGATCGCGCGGATCGAACGGATCACCGAATAGTATTCCAGATCCTCGTTCACCTTGCCTTTCTTCCGGATCCCGGCCGTATCGACCAGGTAGAAGTTCAAGCCGAACTTATTGTATTTGGTGTAGATCGAGTCACGTGTCGTTCCGGCGATATCGGTCACGATATGCCGCTCCTCACCGATAAAGGCATTGATCAACGAAGACTTTCCGGCGTTCGGACGACCCACGATCGCGATACGCGGCAGCTCTTCATCCAATTCCTCATTCTTCTCGGCAGGAAGAATCTCGACCACCTTATCCAACAGATCACCGGTAGACGAGCCATTGACCGCCGAAACACACATCGGATCGCCTAACCCGAAGGAGTAGAACTCCGCCGCATAGGCATGGCGATCGAACGTATCCGCCTTATTGGCCACCACGATAATCGGTTTCTTCGAGCGACGCAGGATACGCGCCACCTCTTCATCCAGGTCGGTCATGCCATTCATCACATCAACCACAAAAAGAATCACATCCGCTTCTTCGATCGCTACCTGTACCTGCTTGTTAATCTCCCCTTCAAAAACATCTTCCGAGTTGACTACCCAGCCACCCGTATCCACCAGGGAGAAATCACGTCCGCCCCATTCGACCCGTCCGTACTGACGGTCACGCGTCGTACCGGCCTCCTCATTGACAATGGCCTGCCGCGATTCCGTCAAGCGATTAAACAAGGTGGACTTCCCGACGTTGGGTCTTCCTACTATTGCTACTATATTACTCATAAATTGTTAATGATTAATGTTTAATGTTTAATGTTTAAAGACAAGGATATCACAATCAACAGAGATTTGCATCTCAAATTAATCATTAATCATTAATCATTAAACATTTTCTTAGTCGAGCTGGTAACCATAAGAACGTAATAGATTATCCCTGTTCCGCCAGTCCTTTTCCACTTTGACGAACATCTCCAGGAAGACTTTCTTGCCGAAGAAACGTTCGATATCCTTACGGGCCATGGCGCCGACTTTCTTCAGTGCCGCACCTTTATGGCCGATTATAATTCCTTTCTGCGAGTCGCGCTCGACCACGATCAACGATTTGATGCGGATCAAGTCTTCCTCTTCTTTAAACAACTCCACGATCACCTCCACCGAATAGGGTATCTCCTTCTGGTAATAAAGCAATACCTTCTCACGGATGATCTCCGTGACAAAGAAACGCGCCGGTTTGTCGGTCAATGCGTCTTTCTCGAAATAAGGAGGCGACTCGGGCATCAATGTCTCTACCCTTTGACGGATATACTCGATATTGAAGTTGTTCAACGCCGAGATCGGCAGGATCTCCGCCTGGGGCAATAGTTCTTTCCAATGGGCAACGAGCTTTTCAAGATCTTCCTGCGTACTCTGATCGATCTTATTGATCAACAAAAGGACAGGACAATCCACCGCCTGCACCTTCTTCAGGAACGCTTCGTTCTTATCGATCGTCTCTACCACATCGGTCACATACAACAACACATCGGCATCGCCCAATGCCGACTGGGAGAAGTTAAGCATAGACTGTTGCAACTTATAATTCGGCTGCAACACACCCGGCGTATCCGAGTAAACGATTTGCATATCGTCGGTATTGACAATGCCCATGATGCGGTGCCGCGTGGTCTGCGCCTTCGAAGTAATAATCGAAATGCGCTCACCCACCAGGCGGTTCATTAGCGTCGACTTCCCCACATTGGGGTTTCCTACGATATTGACAAATCCGGATTTATGCTTTCTTTCCGTCATATCCCCATTTCACATAGATTGCGCCATACGTAAACCCGGCGCCAAAAGCTGCCATGATCATATTATCTCCTTTATGGAGCTTCTCTTCGAAGTCCCACAGGCAAAGAGGGATCGAGCCGGCGCTCGTATTACCGTAACGCTGGATATTGACCATCACCTGTTCGGGTGTCACCTCCAAGCGACGGGCCGCCGCATCGATAATGCGCAGGTTGGCCTGGTGCGGAATCACCCAGTTGATATCCGTATTGGTCAGTCCGTTGCGTGCCACCAGTTCAGCCGCCACATCCGCCATATAAGATACGGCGTATTTGAACACAAACTTTCCGTCTTGATACACATAGTGCATATCGTTATC
Source organism: Parabacteroides sp. PF5-6 (assembly GCF_029504695.1). Classification (GTDB taxonomy): domain Bacteria; phylum Bacteroidota; class Bacteroidia; order Bacteroidales; family Tannerellaceae; genus QVMG01. Next base: position 44,519 of record NZ_JAQFIN010000005.1, on the reverse strand, counting down.
CACCGTCTCATACGAAGAAGGATAAGCCGAGCCACCCCCACGCATATGCAGGTGGTCGATACCCACGCCGTCGGTGCGCAGGATACAATCCATCACGCCGAGATCTTCGGTAGTCGGCTCCAATAGCATCGCCCCGCAACCGTCGCCAAAAAGAGGCGCCGTGTTCCGGTCTTTGTAGTTGGTGATCGCCGTCATCTTATCGCCGGCCACCAGGATTACCTTTTTATACTTTCCCGAACGGATATAGTTGGCCGCCGTCTCCAGTCCATAGATAAAACCGGAGCAAGCCGCTTGCATATCAAACGTTCCGGCGTTGTGACAACCGGTCTCATAAGCGATAAGAGAAGCCGTAGTGGGGAAACCGAAATCCGGGGTGCTTGTCGCGCAAAGGATGATATCGATCGCTTTGGGATCGACACCGGTCTTCTCCAATAACTGGTTGACCGCGCGAATACCCATATAAGATACGCCACGTCCTTCCCCTTTCAATACTCTCCGTTCTTTAATCCCCACGCGGGTAGTGATCCATTCGTCCGATGTATCGATTATCTTTTCCAGATCCGCATTCGTGATCACATCTTCCGGGACATATCCACCCACACCTGTTATTACCGCATTTATCTTTTCCATAATCAAAAGCCCCACCAACCTCCCCCAAGGGGAGGCGCAAAGGCGCTATTATTTTAATTAACACTTTATCATTTGGCATTTACTTTCCCCTATAGCCTCCCCTTGGGGGAGGTTGGTGGGGCTCCAAAAAAAAACACGGAGACACCGAGGTTTAATCATTGATTAATACAAAACTCCGTGTTTCCGTGTCTCATACAGTATGATCCGTATGAATGAAAGAAACGCGTTAAACTATAACGCTGCTTCTTTTTCAATTGCTAACTTACCTCTGTAATAGCCGCATTCACCACATACGGTGTGATAAATGTGCCATGCTCCACAATTCGGGCAGATTGCCATCGTAGGAGCAACAGCCTTGTCATGCGATCTGCGCTTGCCCTGACGGGCTGAGCCTTGTCTTCTTTTAGGATGTGCCATTTTCTAATTTATTTAATTATAATTATTCTTCTATCAAACCTTTCAGGGCATCCCAACGCGGATCGGTCTCGTTTACCGTTTCGTCTTCTATAGTGTTATCTGTCGAATCATCACTATACTCATCGTCCGAATCATCACCGCTGTTGCGACTGGTATGTTTCTTTAACTTCGATGTCATGGATTTATTGCATTTGCCCGGAGCATGTACATGTTTCATCGGCACCGCCAATGCGACAAACTCATAAAGGAACCAGGCCAGGTTTATCGCGCCTTCGTCCTCGGGAATCACTACCACTTCGTCACTCTCTTCGGCATACGCTGTGCCGAACTTCACCACCAGCCGGTTTTGGGTTTCCACGGGAATATCCATATCGTCCAGGCACCGGTCACACGGCACCATCACCATCCCGTTCAACTGAAAGTCCATCTCGAAAGCTACCGAAGTCCGTTTCAGCGTAAGCTCCACATTCACTTTGCCTTTCTGCACCTCATCACCATCGATATTCACAAAAAAGGTATTATCCAGTTTGTACGTCAATGTATGTACTCCCGGAGCCAGATTTCTTAAATCTATTTTGTATAAATCAAACTTTCCCAAAGCCCTTTATTGTAAAAACCTTGCAAAGGTAAGAAAAAAGAAAACAACTACGCAAGAAAGAGGAAGATTAATTATGAATTATGAATTATGAATTATGAGAAAAGGGAGACAAAAACACGCCCTCACAAGCCCTAAAGCCCTTTAAGAAGGGTAGATAAAGGAGTTCACTTATTTTCCCTACCTTTTCTCATAATTCATAACTCATAATTCATAACTCTCTATTCTCATTGCCTATTCTTCTTCGCTGTCTTTATAATCGCCGTTACAATCCGCTTCAGTTCATCTGCATCGGCATACAGACTATGAAAAGCCTTCTCGTCTAAATAATCAGCATAAAACAGAAGCTTAATCCAATAGAGGGACTCATTACATTCTTTTTGTGCAATCGCCAGTTTATGAATAAAGTCAGCATCACTTTCCGCATTTTCACTTTCACTCTGCAAAGCGCCTACAGCCGTACCGGATCGGAGCAACTGCTTCGAAAGCACAAATTCCTTCTTCTCTTCAGTCAAAAACTTATAGAGTCGCACTACCCGTAAAGCAAAGTTGAAGCTTTTCTCCTTTAATACATTACATTTTCTCTCTCCCATAGCTTAGTGTTTTTAGTGTTTTTCTCATAATTCATAATTCACAATTCATAATTCGAATTGAGCGGCAGCTCAATTCGGAACGTCGTCCCCCGTCCCAGTTCCGAATGCTTGACATAGATCTTTCCGTTGTTGTACGACTCGACAATGCGCTTGACCAGCGAAAGGCCCAGTCCCCACCCCCGGGCTTTGGTGGTATAACCGGGACTGAATACGGATTTGAATTTGGATTTGGGGATGCCTTTGCCCGTATCGGTGATATCGATCTTCACCGTACGGCGTCCCGTTTCGATACGGAAACTGATCTCTCCTTTGCCTTCCATGGCATCCACGGCATTCTTGACCAGGTTCTCGATCACCCACGAGAACAACGAATCGTTCATCCGCACCCAGATCGGGCCGGCAGATAGCTCTTCCGTATGGATCGTCACCTTCGAAGAGATCCGGGAACCCAAATACTCCAACGCCGTATGGATCGACTGCACGATATCCACCGGCTTCGGATCAGGATTGGAGCCGATCTTCGAGAAGCGGTCGGCCACCATCTCCAAGCGGTTCACATCTTTCTCGATCTCATTCAACAGCGAAGGATCAATCTCTTTCAACCGCAGATACTCCACCCACGCCATCAGGGAAGAGATCGGCGTGCCCAACTGATGCGCCGTCTCCTTCGACAAGCCGACCCATACCTTGTTCTGCTCCGCTTTCTGCGTGCTCGACAAAGCAAGAAACGCGATCAGGATAAAGACAAACAAAACACCCAACTGCACATACGGGAAGAAGCTCAACCGTTTCAGTATCGTCGAATCGTCATAATATATATATTGTATAAGATCACCACCCAGATCGAGCAGGATCGGTGGGTTCTTCAGTTTGAGCTTTTGCAGTTTCGCTTTCAGGAAAGCCTCCGAATCATGCTCCGGCAGTTCGATATTATTATAATAGATGATCGAATCGTTCGCTCCCGAAAGGATAACGGGAATGGTCTGGTTCCCTTCGAGAATGGTCAGGATCAGCATCAGGTAATCCCCCTCCCCTTCCGAGGCAGTCACCCGCTGCGCATCTGCCCAGATCTGCATCTTCTGCAGCTCTTCGCGCGCCAGATCTTTCGTCAGCGAATTCGTCACCGCCATCGAAACCACAGCAATCACCATCGCCACAACAATAAACCCCAGCTTAAACCGCTGTTTTGAATCGTAGATATTCATAACCGCACCTCCCACATTCCATTCTTATCCGCGCCAAGACGAACAAGCAGGTTTCTCTGCCTTAGAAAAGTAATATCCCGCCGAATGGTTCTTTCATTCACATCCAGCTCTTCAGACAACCGCTGAATAGTTATCGTTTTGTGTTCTTTCATCAAATGCAGCATTCGTCTCTGCCGTTCAGATATATTTACAGGGACATTTACAAGGACATTTACAGGGACATCTCCTCCTTGTACGCTTTCTTCATCCATAGATTTCTGATACTCCTGAATCATTCGCTCCAGGTTACGGGCATGTTCATCAAACATAAAATCTCGGAATATTTCTATATCACCACTCTCTCGTGTTGAAATAAGTGATTCGATATACGCTAATTTGCGATCCTTATCCACCCGTGAAGGGATTAAGCCCAGTTCAAATTGCAATTGATTCATCAACAGCCTTGACATTCTCCCATTCCCATCAGCCCAGGGGTGAATGGTCACCAAATGATAATGGGCATCAAAACTTACCGTATAGCGTTGTACTATATCTAATGAGGCAAAAGCCTGTCGCTGAAGGTTCAGTTGTTCACAAAACTCAGCCAGCTTTACCGGCACCTTTGTGAAATTCATATACGAACGCCCCCCAACTCCTGCAGTAACATTCAGCAATCGCAAATCACCATCCGCCGAAGAGAAACTACCCAGGGCTGTATGATAAGTTGCCCCGGTATTCTTCATCACGATCGATGATAAGTGTTTAAGGCTGTCTATAGTAATCGCCGTATGTTTTTTCGCATAGATCAGGCTTTGTTCATACGCCGCTTTCAGGTCAAGGTTCATCAGTTGTTCTGTTATAGAACGTCCTTTGGCACTCAGGCCTTCATCAAACAATAACTGATTCTCCAGTTCGGTTACCGTAGAGCCTTCAATGGCCGTAGAATGGGTAATAAGTGAATAGAGGTAGAATTTATCATAATCTACCTGCTTGTCAATACCCAATTCCTTAAATCGGGAGATTAACGCTATCACTTTCATTCGCCTTTCCATTTCAACAAAAGTATAAATCGCTCCACCATACCCCCAGCTTAAACCGCTGTTTTGAATCGTAGATATTCATAATTCCGCGCAAAGTACGAAAAAAGCCTGAATCAGGATTCACCGGATTGAATAAATTATGGGGACATTCGCATTACAGAAGAAAAGGGGTTAGCTCGTCAATTGTCTTTTCAAATCCATACTGCCATGAAGAATCCTAAGTATTTCAATTTCGTTTTCAGTAATTATCCGGTAAAAGAGAATATGGCGTCCGGCAATAAAAGCATACAGCCCCTCAAATATATCCTCTGAATTCTTCCCTAAAAACGGATTATTAGCGATCGCCTTACAAGAAGCGATCAACATTTCATAATAACGGTCAGCCTGCTTTTCCGACCAGGCAGTAAAAGTATAATTCCAGATATCAGACAAGTCTTCTATCGCTTTATTCGTTAAATGATAAATGCCCATCCTTTCTATTTGCCTTTAAGGATTGCAGATGTTTCTGCGGATCAAAATCAAGAACGACTCCACTATCTATACCTTCTTGTATCGCAGCTTTCAAGGCAGCCCTACGCATCTCCTCTTCTTCTAAAAGCCGCAAGCCGGCACGAATAACTTCACTGGCATTTTTGTAACGCCCTTGAGAGATCCTGCTTTCCACAAAATTCTCAAAATAATCTCCTAATGCTACTGATGTATTCTTTCTCATAACAATCTTATCACTGTTCAAATATACCAATATTTGGTAAAACAATTACGCTTTTTGGTATTTATTTTCTGAGCCATTTTGAATTGTGTAGTATAACGTAGAACCTTCATTCTTCAAACGACTTGAGACAACCACCCCCACCGAGGTAAGTCGAGCCAGTCGTCCTGAAAGGACAGGGAGCGCTGAAAGCGCGTCAGAATTTAGCCCAGGGCAAATAGGCCGTTAGGTCTGCGCCACCCTGGGTCGAAGCACACCCACACACAACCGAGCGCTGAAAGCGCGAAAGATTTGCTTTCGCACTTTCAGCGCTCCGTTTATATATATCCTTAACCCGGGGTGGCGAACCTCTTCAAGGTTCTGACCCCGGGCTGAAGGCTAACGCGCTTTCAGCGCTCACTGTCCTTTCAGGACGACTGCCGTGAATTTGACACACCCTCCAAAAGAGAGGCCTACAGCCATTCGCTTCGCGCATAAAAAAAGGGCCCTTCCGCATGGAAGAGCCCTTCGTTTTATCGAATTCCTTTACAGGAAATCACTTATTTACTTTACCAAAGCTTTCGTAGCTACGCCGTTAACAGAAACAACTACTACACCTGCCGGAGCAGCGATGGTAGCTTCGTTTTTGTCAAGAACCACGTTAGCAACTACCTGACCTAAGATGTTAGCCACAACCACTTGTTGGCCGGCAGCACCCTTGATCGTTACAAAACCTTGACCAGCCACTACGTCAACCTTAGCTGCATCGATCATACCGTTTGAAGTCGGATTTTCTTCCGTTACTTCCAGGTTGAAGATTTCAGCTTCATTGTAAGCGAATTCAGATACACCACCATTCACGATAGCCGGAACACCATTCTGGATTTTCACCCAACCACCATTGGTTGTCGGAGCGATACCACCAGCGAAAGGTTTGCCATCTTTCCAAGATTCTGATTCGATCAGGAAGTCGTTAGAATCATCTTCCAACAGACGGAACTGGAACAATACCGGTGAATGAGCATTCTTGGTCAGATCAAATTTCTTCTGATCGTGCAGGATTGTCAATTCGTCTTCGTCCATATTCAGGATACCGTCAACAAATGCCAAGCGAGTATATTTCTTTTCCCACTGGAAGTCATTTGCAATAGCAGTGCCTTCGTATTTACCGATTGAGTCAATCAGGTTCACTAAGAAGCGACCAGTGATATAACCTTCTGTTCCGTCGATATTATGCGTACAGTTCGGATCCAAACCTTGGCATTCCGGGCAAAGAACAGGATCAGTTCCAGGAACTACTTCTTCACCTAAAGAAATCAGATACTGCGGCATGATATCACCTGAAGTATAACGAGCCTGCATAGCTGCGTTTTTATCCATACCTTTACCTTCAACGCCCAGCATATTCATGCCGATACCTTGTGAGTAAACGCTGTTTGCATCTTCATACAGATATTCTTTACCTGTACCTGCAGAATTCATACGGAAGAATTTAACGATATTGATATCTTCTTCTTCATCTTCTTCTACACCTAATGTACGATAGATAATCGTTTCGTCGCGTTCGATCTTGAAGGCAGAGTTGTTTACTTCACCCCAAGCATAATCATCGATTTCACCGTTAGTCAATGACAAGGTATTGTTATCTACAGCTACTTTCGTAGAAGCATAGTTATCATAACCACCTACAACAACTAACAAATAGCCACCATCAACTGGAATAGGGAAGAAATAGTAAGCAGCATAAAGTGCCTCTTGATTTGCAGCAATAAATGCATCTACCGCATCCCTGTTTTCAAACACCTTAGCTGTCCAAGCATCTTGAGGAATACCATTTTCATCTGCTACTTTAGTCTGACCAGCGATAACATAAGCTTTACCTGCATCTAAGTTAGCAGTAACATCAGCGTCAAAAATCAAATTAGCCAATTTACCACCGTCAAGTGCAAATTTAATCTTATTATCATCATTTGCATCTGCTTTAATATCTTTCACCTTAATCAAATCCAATCCCAAAGAAGTATTTGCTTCCAGCAAGATATAGTAATTCAGGTCATTTGCATAGTTATTAGCCTTCATCAAGAATACAGAAGCACCAGCAGCACCTTCTTGCAAATAATATTTCTTATTCTTTGCATCGTAAGTTACATAACGGTTCTCCATTTCGAAGTTAGAAGAATAATAAACTTTCAGCTGATAAGCCGTACGTTCCAATTTAGCCAGAACTTTATCGTTATAAGTATAACCATAGGTATCGTCAGCTACTTTTACCAACTGGAATTTGATTGCGTCATCGTTTACGTCAACCCAGATAGCAGAATCTTTGTCGGTCAATGTGCTGATCGGTTTATCCATCTGCAGTTCGTGCAAGAAGCGGAACTCATAACGGTTCAGGTCGATATTGTCAACATCAACATATTTGTAACCTAATTTCTTATCCATCGGAGCAGCTACTTTTTCAAAAGCAATCGTATCACCACCTAAGAAGAAGAACTGGTTAGCAGTTTCTGTTCCGTAAGTTTGTCCTACGTTGAAATAAGGTCTGTTCACAAAATCTCCCTCTACGTCAAATTCCACATAGAATTCGCTAGCAAATTCACGGTTAGTAATCTTAGTTGTAGAATAGCTTGAAGTACCAGTTGTTTCGATAACCCACTGTGCAGAAGGCATTTCCTGGAAATTCTGACGTTTTTCCAATGTAACGAATTCAGATTCGCCAACCAGGTTCATCTTCAGATATTTACCTACGCGGTCTTTGTTAGCCGGATCAAATACACCAACTACTTTCAATACATAAGCACCTGTTGTTACACGGTTCGGTTTGTATTGAGCCGGAGTAGACATTTGGATTGTCAGGTTAGAAGGAGCATCCATACCGAACGTATAAGCTACAGAGCTTGCCAATTTAGCAAATACCAGATTCTGGTTTGCGCCATAAGCAGCTTCATTTGCCATCGTTCCAGCATTAATAGCAGTTCTTGCTTCTTCAGCAAGCGTATTCGGCCATACAGAACCCTTGATCATCGGGTTGAATGTATGATAAGCATTGTCATCATCATGTGCAAAATTTTCAGCTACACCTGAATAATAAGCAGCATTATTCGTTTGATTGGCTGTCGGAGTTGCAATTTCTTTCACATATCCTTTGGAAATAATGACTACAGAGTTCTTATCTGCATTATACATGAATTTGAACAGATAAGATTCCGGCAAACGATATTTTGTTGCATTCTTAGCGTTATACAATTTATCGGTAGTTACCTGGATACGTGCATTTCCTGCCTGAGCAGTACCGGGAACATAGCTGGTATCAACAACCAAATATTTTTCGTCATCTTTTGAATAAAGAGCGATCCAAGCTTCATTGCTTTGATCTCTTACAGCAGCAAATTCATCGCCTTCCAAGGTTCCTTTCGGATACATTGAAATATAAGTGCCTTTACCAGCCTCAGGAATGAAAGGAGTATCTTCTGTTCCGTATTCAACTTCCCAACGCTCAACAGCTTGTGCTTGCAACGTATGAGTAAACGGAGAAGCTTCCGTATTAGCTGTTCCAAATGTCAAGCCGAAATAGCTTTCGTTGGTCGCCATAATACCTTGATTAGGTACATAAACACCAGCTTTACCAAACTGCGTATTCAAATCGTTAGCAGTCAAAGCAGCAGTACCTTTGATTTTGAAAGGAGAAACCTTCATTGCACCATCAACAGCAGCAGCGATATCATTGTAAATAACAATAACAACTCTGTCATCAGCTTCCAACATGGCATACACCTTACTACCATCATTGATAATGGCATACAAAGCCTGGCTTGCAGCAGCAGTTGTTTTACCACCTTCCGGTGTCCATTTCTCAACATCTCCGCCTAAGGCATTTGCATTTGCAGCCGCAGGTTTATCGGCAGCTAAAGCAACAGCAGAGTTTAAAGCCAACTTAACACCATTTGAAGCATTGGTGTATTCCAATGAAACAGGATTACCAGCAGAAGCTGCATTTGCTTTCACATACCATAAAGCTCTTTGTGAAGCAGCATAAGTTGCAGGAACTGCATCCAAAAGGATCAAGCTTGTTCCAGCCTCATCTACAGCCAAATAGTTGCCATTAGCGGTCTTCAGCAAGTAAGAAGTTGTGCTCGAATAGGCACCGCTTGTTACAGCACTACCCTCTAAGAGCTGCGCAGAAGCTCCAAAACTAATCATCGCAAAGAGTGCGACCAAGAGTGTAAAAAACTTTTTGTTCATAATAAATAAATTAATATTAATACTAAAGTAAATAAGTTCTATTCTAATCTAAATCCACATAATCAAGGGGATCGGAACCCTAAAGTAAACAGTTCACCCCACTATATCGTGAGCAAAAGTAAACATAACTTTTATATCCGCAATCATTTGATATCTTTTTTTTGGCTTTTCAAGGGCTTTCTTATCCATAAACAGCCGTTTTCTGTACGAAAACCCCCGTTTACCCAACGAAACCAATCTACACCCCCCAAACAAACACCCACACAAAACACATATCTATCTGTTTTAGAATACGTTCAAAGGAATTGGCGAAGTGATCATTTAGAAGAGAGAAGGGGATAAAGCCATGCGAACACCCCAAACGTAAATAAAGTTTACAATTTTTACTTCCATCTTCCATACTATATAATCACAAAACGTTAAACCTATCATTCCGGCTTGGCATCACTTGCAGAGTTACTTCCATAAATAAAGGCTGCTTTTTGGGATTTAACAGCGTATTATTCGGTGAGATATGGAAGATGGAAGTAAAAATTGTAAACTTTATGGACGGAATGATAGGTTTACCACTATTTGTCGTTTGCATTTGTCAACATCTTCCCTTTGACTACAAAAGCTGCCTCCTTCACTGAAAAGGCCGCCGGAGTTTGCCAAAGGGCTGCCGGAGTTGTGTAAAAGGCCGGCAGGGTTTTTGAAAAGGGAGGGAAAGAACACAACGTTATATATATATAAGTAGTGATCTGAATCGACTCGTACGTTGTGCTCTTCGTGCACTTCGTGGTTAGAAAAAAAATTTCCTTGCAACTTAGTGGTTAAAAAAATAGAAGGATGATTGTTTTTATGAATTATTTAGGGGTAATAGTTTGTTTCGCGTTGCCGGATTAGAGAACTTTGCGCAACGGGAAAAATTCCCAATTAAACATAATAGAATGAAAATCCTTGCGCTATTTACAAGTCTTTTCCTGCTGGTGGCCGGAGTGAATGCTCAGAGCTACGAAGAATGGATCGAAAAAAGTTTTGATGACCTGGAAAAGAATGACTTAGCGGCCGCTGAAGTGAGTCTGCAGAATGCACTCAAACAGGAGCCGGCCCATCCGAATAACTTTGCCTTGTTGACCAACCTGGGCACGGTGCAACGGCAACTGGGTAAAGCCCAGGAGGCGCTGCTCTCCTACTCGGCGGCCCTCAACCGGATACCGGCAAACAAGAACCTGCTCGAAACGCGTGCCTCACTCTATGTCGAACTGGGAGACAACGAGAAAGCGATCAACGACTTCACCACCATCCTGCATCTCGAGCCCGACGATCAGGAAGTGCTCTACTACCGCGGACTGCTCTACCTCGAAGAGGACAACCTGCTGCTGGCCGAAGAGGACTTTGCCCATATCCTCGAGGTGAACGACAAAACGGTCAAAGGGCGGCTCGGTTATGCCCTGATGGAGAAGAAACGTGGCAATTACGACGAGAGCGAAAAGATCTATAACTTCCTGATCAGCAAACGCCCTCGCGACTGGAGCCTCTACGAAGGGCGCGCCGACCTCTACTACCAGATGGGCAAGAATGCCCGTGCCATGGCCGATATCCATAAGATCTTCGCCGAGAGCAAACCCTCTGCTTTCCTCTACGTCCTGCGCGGCAAGATCAAACTGGCCCAATACGAAAAAGAAGCCGCCATGAAAGACTTTGCCAAAGCGGTAGAGATGGGGTATGATGCGCAAAAGCTCAGGGAGCTTATGGGGAGTGAAGAGTGAAGAAATGCGAAAAAAGTATCCTGGCTCCCCTTCTTAGAAAAGAAGGGGGTGGACCAGAGCCGTAGGCGATGGTGGGGTAGTTTGATCCTCAATATATTACGATATTCCTAACAAGAACAACTATGAGAAATGAAAATGATAAACTAATGAACCGCAAGGATCAGAAAGACAAACGTAACGCCTTGCGGCGTAAGGCAACCCCGGCCGAGAAAGAATTGTGGAAACTTTTGAGAGGGCTTAGGGAAGAGGGTATCGTATTTCATCGCCAACATGGTATTGGTCAATATATTGTTGATTTTTATTGTCCGGGTATTCGTTTAGCCATAGAGCTTGACGGGTATGTTCATATTGGGAATGAGGAGTATTATTAAATCCTTAAATTGCTTTACGCTTCGCTAAGCGACCGTTGGTTCCTGATTCAGACATTATTCAAGCTCACTCAAATACCGATAAATCTCAATCTGCGCCCGCGTTTTCACCGGATTGTCATCGTGTTTGTAGTGGTTGTTCAGGTGTTCGTCCAGGCGCACGGCTTTGACGTTGTCGGCCAATTGGATATGTAACAGATCGATCACCTGTTGCTTCAGCGCCGGGTCGAGGATCGGGAAGGCGGTCTCGATGCGGCGGTTGAGGTTGCGGCGCATCCAGTCGGCCGAGGTGAGGTAGAGGTCTTCCGCCCCATCGTGATGGAAATACCAGATGCGGGAATGCTCGAGGAACATATCCACGATACGGGTGACCCGGATATTGCGGCTATAGGGCTGATCGGGCACCAGGCAGCAGATGCCACGCACGATCAGGTCGATCTCCACCCCACTCTCACTGGCGTGATACAGTTCGTTGATCATATTCTGGTCGTGCAGCCCATTCATCTTCAGGATGATATAACCACGGCGGCCGGCCTGCACATGATCGATCTCCCGGCGGATCAGGCGTTTGAGCTCGTCGAGCATATTGAACTGGGCGACCAAGAGATGGCGGAATACGGGATGAGGCTCCTGCCCTTCCAGGACGGCAAATACCTGGTTGATATCGTTGATAATCTCCCGGTTCATCGTCAACAGGGCAATATCGGAATAGATCTTGGCGGTCTTCTCGTTGAAGTTGCCGGTACTGAGATAAGCATAATTGCGCCGTTTCTCGCCTTTGGCGGTATCCTTGCGCAGGATAACGGCGACCTTGGCATGCACCTTCAGGCCGGGGATGCTGTAGATAATGCGGATACCGGCCTGCTTCATGCGCTCGGCGGTGCTCAGGTTGTTCTCTTCATCGAAACGGGCTTTGAGTTCGACAAAGACCGTCACCTTTTTGCCGTTCTGTGCCGCGCTGATCAGCGTATTGATCACCGCCGAGTTCTCCGCCACGCGGTATTGGGTGATCTTGATCGCTTCCACCTTCGGGTCGAAAGCCGCTTCCATCAGGAAACGGATCAGGTAGTCGAACGACTGATACGGGAAATGCAAGAGGATATCCCGCTTTTTCAACACCTTCATCACCGAGCCGGCCTCGTCGAGATAGGGCACACGCATCGGTGCGGGCGGTTGCTGTTCGAGCGCCTTACCCCGGGGGTTAGGCAGATGAGCCAGGTCTTGCAGGTTCAGGTAACGCCCACCCACCACCAGATCATCGGGATGGATACTGAACGCGTCGCAGATAAACGCCAGAAAATCATCGGGCATGGCGCGGTCGTACATGAAACGGCTCAAGGCACCGATCTTCCGTTTCTGCACCTTCTTCCGGATATTCTCCACGATATCGCCACCCGTCTCGTTCTCAAGGTAGATATCCGCATCGCGCGAGATCTTGATATTGTAACAGCTATCGATCACATACCCGGGGAAGACCGTCGCCAGGTTGGCGCGGATCATATCGTCGCTGAACATGATATAGTGCCTCCCCGCGTGCGAAGGCAGTTCGATGAAACGGGGCACCTTGGCATGGGGTATCTTCATGATCGCATAATGATATTCGGGCTGGACGGTCGTCTCCGGCTGTTTCTTTTTCTTCTTGGTCATGCGCACCACCAGATACAGGCGGCGGTCGCGTATAAACGTACGGATATCACCCGCCTGGATCATCACGGGCGAGAGAAATGGGAATACCTCTTCATTGAAATAGTCGCGCACGAAATCGGCATGGAACGCCAGCGGTTCGCTGTCCTGATACAAGATGATCTGCTGGCGATCGAGCTCGGGCAGGATCCTCTCGGAGAAGATCCGGTAGTATTCGCGCTGCTGGCGGTTCACCTCACGGGTGATGGCCGCCAGGGTCTCTTCCGCTTCGGTGACACTCTCTTCCGCGAAATTCTTTTGCATGATAATACCCCGGTGCTCGGCCACCCGTATCTCATAAAACTCTTCCAGGTTGGAGGAATAGATCGAAAGGAAACGGATCCGTTCGTAAATGGGCAGACTCTCATCTTCCGCTTCCAGTAAGATCCGGTAATTAAAAGAAAGCCAGCTGATATCGCGGCGAAAATAGGCGTAAGTCATTTTTTGGTCCATGCCCCAAATGTAATGATAAATTATGAATTACAAGCCTCTACCCAGGCCTCTTTCAAAAAACAAACTCTTTGATAAAAGAGTCCAGGGTGATCCGGTGTACCTGGTATTTGCGGGCAATGGCGCTTTTGGGAACCTGCCGGTTCAATAAGTCCCGGATCTCGTCTTCTTTGCCGGAGAGTTTTTTGTTCTTCGACCGACTGCCTTTCGGACGACCCAGGATCACCCCTTCCGCCTTTTTGCGGGCCAAAGCCTCTTTCGTGCGCTGGGAGATCAGGTTGCGCTCGATCTCCGCCGACAGGCCGAAAGCAAAAGCCAATACCTTCGAGTGGATATCATCACCCAGGCGGTAATTGTCTTTGATGGTCCAGACCTGCACTTCGTTGTTCATACAATAATTCAGGATCGACATGACCATCAATAAATTTCGACCCAGGCGGGAGATCTCCGCACAGATCAACACATCTCCTTTGGATAAGCGCCCCATCAGCCTGCCCAGTTTGCGCTTTTCCACTGCGGCCGTCCCGGAGATTGTTTCTTCAATCCAGCGATCGATCTTTAACCCTTTCTCCCCACAAAAACGATTGATTTCAAACCGTTGATTTTCTACTGTCTGTCTATCGGTACTTACCCGAACATAACCATAAATCATACACACTCCTTGTTTTGTTGTTATTTACTTTAGCCGGGAAATAATCGGTTTTCACGCGCCACCTCCCAGGTAAACAAAGAAACGACAAACTAACAAGTCTCCACCCATGCGTGAATTTTTCTTACCAATTGACATTAAAGCGGCAAAAAAACTTACATTTTCCTTGGTGGATATGCATTTATATCCTACATTTGCGCCATTAATTGAAATTTATAGTGATAACGAACGTTTTGCATATTATTCTCGTGGTCGTCCTTCTAGTCATTAGCAGGTAAGGAGAAAGGTATGTGGATGTGATGTAATCATTATAGAAAAAATAGCCTTTCTCCGAACAGAGAAAGGCTATTTTTTTATAGAAGAATAGAAGAATGAAACTACGGAGTTCAGAAAGTACACAAGGGCGCAGGATGGCCGGTGCGCGGGCATTGTGGCGGGCGAATGGCATGAAAGAAGAGCAGTTCGGCAAACCGATCATTGCGATTGTCAATTCCTTTACACAGTTTGTGCCGGGACATACGCATCTGCATGAGATCGGGCAAAAGGTAAAGGCTGCCATTGAGAAACAAGGTTGCTTTGCGGCAGAGTTCAATACGATCGCGATCGACGACGGCATAGCGATGGGACATGATGGCATGCTCTACTCGCTTCCCTCGCGCGATATCATTGCCGATAGTGTGGAATATATGGTCAATGCCCATAAGGCGGATGCAATGGTGTGTATCAGCAATTGCGACAAAATCACGCCAGGCATGCTGATGGCTGCCATGCGCCTGAATATACCGGCGGTATTTGTGTCGGGCGGACCGATGGAAGCGGGTGAACTGGACGGTCGCCAACTGGATCTGATCGATGCGATGATTGAAGCGGCCGACGAGACGATCTCGGACGAACAGGTGGAGAAAGTCGAACGCTCGGCCTGCCCTACCTGCGGCAGTTGCTCGGGTATGTTCACCGCCAACTCGATGAACTGCCTCAACGAAGCAATCGGCCTGGCCTTGCCGGGCAATGGAACGATCGTAGCCACCCATGCGAATCGCACCCGGTTGTTCGAAAAAGCGGCAGCGTTGATTGTTGAGAATGCTTACAAATATTACCGCGACGGCGACGAATCGGTGCTTCCCCGAAGTATTGCGACACGCGAAGCTTTCCTGAATGCCATGTCGCTGGATATCGCCATGGGCGGATCGACCAATACGGTGCTTCACCTGTTGGCTATTGCACACGAGGCCGAAGTGGACTTTACCATGGCGGATATCGACCGGCTCTCGCGGCAGACACCGGTACTTTGCAAGGTGGCACCCAGTTGCGCCTACCATGTGCAGGACGTCAACCGCGCCGGCGGGATCCTGGGGATCCTGGCGGAATTAGACAAAGGCGGGTTAATCGATGGCTCCGTCAAACGGGTAGACGGCTTGAGCCTGTCGGAGGCGATCAAACGCTACGATGTACTGTCGCCCCGGCTGACGGAAGAAGCGATTCAACTCTATAAAAGCGCTCCGGCCCACCGGTTCAACCTGGTGATGGGATCACAGGAGACGTATTACAAAACATTGGATACCGACCGTGCAGCGGGTTGTATCCGCGATATGGATCATGCGTATGTGCGTGACGGCGGACTGGCGGTGCTCTATGGCAATATCGCCGAAGCCGGATGTGTGGTAAAGACCGCCGGGGTGGATGAGAGTATTTTCCGTTTCAGCGGACCGGCGAAAGTATTTGAGTCGCAAGAGGCGGCATGCGAAGGCATTCTGGCCGGGCGGGTCGTCGCGGGCGATGTGGTGGTCATCACCTACGAAGGACCCAAAGGCGGACCGGGCATGCAAGAGATGTTATATCCCACCTCGTATATCAAGAGTAGGCATCTCGGCAAGGAATGTGCATTGATCACCGACGGACGCTTCAGCGGAGGCACCTCCGGCCTCTCGATCGGACACATCTCACCCGAAGCGGCAGCCGGCGGAGCGATCGGATTGGTCAAAGATGGCGATATCATACGTATTAATATCCCCGAACGGACCATCCAAGTCGAACGAAGTGCGGAAGAATTAGCCGCACGCCGTGCCGTTGAAGAGGCACGGGGACGGGAAGCCTTCACGCCGCGACAGCGCCAGCGCACGGTTTCCAAAGCACTCAGAGCTTATGCCAGCATGGTTTCTTCTGCCGACAAGGGGGGAGTGAGAGTAATTGACAATTGATAATTGATAATTGACAATTGACAATTAAAAGTATCAGCACTAAAAAGATTTTCATTTATGAAAGAGAACAAAATAAGCGGCTCGGAAGCTTTATTGAAAGCATTGATCGCCGAAGGAGTAGATACGATCTTCGGTTATCCGGGCGGACAGGCCATCCCTATCTTTGATAGCTTATACGACTATACCGATCAGCTGAAGCTGGTCTTGGTACGTCATGAACAAGGTGCTACCCATGCAGCACAAGGGTATGCACGGGTATCGGGCAAGGTGGGCGTGAATATCGTGACTTCCGGTCCCGGCGCGACCAATACGATCACCGGCATTGCCGATGCGATGATGGATAGTACACCGATCGTGGTGATCACCGGCCAGGTGCCCTCGCCACTGCTTGGGACAGACGCGTTCCAGGAGATCGACGTGATCGGGATCACCCAACCGATCACCAAATGGGCCTACCAGGTACGCCGTCCGGAAGAGATTGCCTGGGCAGTCTCGCGTGCCTTCTATATCGCCTCCACGGGACGACCCGGGCCTGTTGTGCTCGACTTTGCCAAAGATGCACAGGTCGGACTGGTGGATTATGTCTACGAGAAAGTGAATTATATCCGCAGCTATCAGCCCATCCCGGACCGGGCAGACGAACAGATCGAAGCGGCAGCCCAACTGATCAACCAGGCAAAGAAACCGTTCGCCCTTGTCGGACAAGGCGTGATCCTGGGTCATGCGGAGGAAGAACTGAAGGCTTTCCTGGAGAAAGCGAATATCCCGGCCGGGCTGACTGCCCTGGGGCTTTCCGCTTTGCCTTCCGACCACCGCTTGAACAAAGGCATGCTGGGTATGCATGGGAATGTGGGGCCGAACCTGAAAACCATGGAGTGTGATGTATTGATCGCTATCGGTATGCGGTTCGATGATCGGGTGACCGGCAACCTGGAAACCTATGCCAAGCAGGCAAAGATCATCCATTTTGATATCGACAACAGTGAGATCGGGAAGAATGTGCCGGTAAATATCCCGGTACTGGGCGATGCCAAAGAGACGCTTGCTGCTACGACCGAATATCTCCGGGCAAACGATCATGCGGAATGGATCGCCTCTTTCGACGCGCATGAAACAGAAGAATACCAAAAGGTCATTCAAAAAGAAGTCTTCCCCACGGAAGGACCATTGAAGATGGGCGAGATTGTGCGCAAAGTATCCGAAGCGACCGACAATAAAGCGGTACTGGTAACCGACGTAGGGCAAAACC
The DNA here is from genome assembly GCF_029504695.1 of Parabacteroides sp. PF5-6. GTDB lineage: Bacteria > Bacteroidota > Bacteroidia > Bacteroidales > Tannerellaceae > QVMG01. The sequence continues at coordinate 26,782 of NZ_JAQFIN010000005.1, read as the reverse complement.
AGATGATGGGTGTGCGCTATTTCAAGTACAGCCAGACGCGCAGTGTGGTGACCTCCGGTGGCTTAGGCACGATGGGCTTTGGCATCCCGGCAGCGATAGGTGCCAAATTCGGGGCTCCGGACCGCACGGTCTGTCTCTTTATGGGTGACGGTGGCTTGCAAATGACGATCCAGGAGTTCGGAACCATCATGCAGGAAAATCTGAATATCAAGATGGTAGTTTTGAATAACAATTACCTGGGCATGGTACGCCAATGGCAGGAACTGTTCTTCAAAGAACGTTATTCCGGCACAATTATGGCCAATCCGGATTTCGTCGCCATCGCTAAGGCCTACCAAATCGGTAGCCGGTTGGTGGACAAGCGCGAGGATCTGGACCAGGCGATCACGGAAATGCTGGAATATGATGGTCCCTATCTCTTGGTCGCCAATGTGGAAGCACACGGCATGGTCTATCCGATGGTACCGGCAGGGGCAAGCTTGACGCATATCATTCTGGGGGAGTGATATGCGAATTGATAATTGATAATTGATAATTGACAATTGACAATTAAATGAATAGTTAATCCGAAGTCTGAGTTAAACTTTCAACTTAATAGTTATGGACAAGAAATTATATACTGTTATCATATTTTCAGAGAACTCGGTAGGGTTGCTGAATCAGATCACCATTATCTTTACGCGCCGGCAGTTGAATATCGAGACGTTATCGGTCTCTCCTTCCGCGATTAAAGGCATTCATAAGTTTACTATCACTACCTTTGCCACCGCAGATATGATCGATAAGGTAGTCAAACAGATCGACAAACGGGTGGATATCCTGAAGGCGTATTACAATACCGACGAAGATCTGGTGCACCAGGAGATCGCGCTTTATAAATTAAGCACGGAACTGTTTATCAAGATGCCCGGTGTGGAAGAGCTGATCCGCAAATACAACGCCCGCGTACTGGAGATCGACGAAGACATTGTCGTGTTGGAGAAAAGCGGCCATTATGCCGAGACACAGGCCTTATTCAAGGAACTGAGTGAGAAGATCGGCGTATTGCAATTCATCCGCTCCGGCCGTATTGCCATCACCAAAAGCAAGGTAGAACGACTGAGCGATATGCTGGCGACGATGGAAAAGAAAATTAAAACTGACGAATTATGAATTATAAATTATGAATGATGAGAAGAAAAGAAACAACCCTGTTCTCATAATTCATAATTCATAACTCATAATTCATAACTCAAGAGTTATGGAGAAAGTAGGTAAATTTCATTTCATTACAGAAGAATATCTCTTGGATTTCAGGGGAAGGGTGACGATACCGATGATCGGGAACTACCTGATCCACGCGGCATCCAATCATGCGGCGACCCGCGGTTTCGGGTTCAGTGATATGAACGAGAAGCATACCGCCTGGGTCTTGTCGCGGCTGGCGATCGAGATCATGCGCTATCCCGAACGCTCGGAGAAGATCACGCTGTACACCTGGATCGACGAGGTAGGCAAATTGTTTACCAGCCGTTGCTTCGAGCTGGCCGACGAGAGCGGCCGAAGTATCGGGTTCGCCCGTTCCATCTGGGCAGCGATCGATATGGAGACACGCCGTCCGACACTCCTGGATATCGAAGCGCTCAGTGTTTATCTCTCCGACCGCCCCTGCCCGATCGAACGGCCAGGCAAGATCGCGCCGGTAGAAGGCAAAAGCGAAGCGATCCCTTACCAGATCAAATATAGCGATATCGATATCAACGGACATCTGAACAGCATCAAATACATGGAACATCTATTGGATCTTTTCGATCTGGAACTGTTCCGCGAAAAAGAGATCAGCCGCTTCGAGATCGCTTACCAGTCGGAAGGCAAATACGGTATGCCGCTCACCCTGCACAAAGGAGAAACAGAGGCCGATAAATATAATCTGGCGATCTGCCATGAGGGGAAGGCGATTTGCAGGGCTGCTGCGACATGGAAATTATGAATTATGAATCGAAGATCGGCCTTAGCCAATTATGAGAACAAGGTTGTTTCTTTTCTTCTCATAATTCATAATTCATAATTCATAATTCAAATAAGAACTTAGGTATTACTAACAAATAAAACAAAAAAAGAATGGCAATCATGAATTTTGGCGGGGTGGAAGAGAATGTAGTCACCCGCGAAGAATTTCCTTTGGAGAAGGCAAAAGAAGTATTAAAAGATGAGGTAATCGCAGTGATCGGTTACGGTGTGCAAGGCCCCGGACAGAGCTTGAATCTGCGCGACAATGGCTTCAATGTGATCGTGGGACAGCGCAAAGGCGGCAAGACCTGGGACAAAGCAGTAGCCGACGGTTGGGTACCGGGCGAAACACTTTTCGAGATCGAAGAGGCTTGTCAGCGGGCAACGATCATCCAGTATCTTTTGTCCGACGCGGCACAGATCGAAGTATGGCCACGCATCAAACCGTATCTGACGGCAGGGAAAGCGCTTTATTTCTCCCATGGTTTCGGTATTACGTATAAAGAACGCACCAATATCATTCCGCCGGCAGATGTGGATGTGATCCTGGTAGCACCCAAAGGCTCGGGCACTTCCTTGCGTCGGATGTTCCTTGAAGGACGCGGCTTGAACTCGAGCTACGCGATCTTTCAGGATGCGACCGGCCGGGCTTGGGAACGCGTGGTTGCATTGGGTATCGGAGTCGGTTCCGGTTACCTGTTCGAAACGACATTCCAGAAAGAAGTTTATTCGGATTTGACCGGCGAACGCGGTACATTGATGGGTGCGATCCAGGGAATCCTGTTGGCACAGTACGAGGTATTGCGTGAAAACGGACATAGCCCTTCGGAAGCCTTCAACGAAACGGTAGAAGAATTGACGCAGTCACTGATGCCGCTGTTCGCGGAAAACGGAATGGACTGGATGTATGCCAACTGTTCGACGACCGCTCAGCGTGGCGCTTTGGACTGGATGGGTCCGTTCCACGATGCCAGCAAACCGGTATTTGCGAAGCTGTACGCCGAAGTAGCTTGCGGCAACGAAGCCCAACGCTCGATCGACACCAACAGCAAACCCGACTACCGCGAAGGTCTGGAGAAAGAACTCAAAGCATTACGCGAAAGCGAGATGTGGCGTGCCGGCGCTGTGGTGAGAAAACTGCGGCCGGAGAATAATTAAGGAATTAAGGAATTAAGGGGTTTAAGGGGATTAAGGGGTTTAAAGCTTATTCCTTAAACCCCTTAAACCCCTTAAATCCTTTAAGCCCCTTAAGCCCCTTATCCCCTTTTCTTATTAATCAACGAAACCACCCAAAGCAACACCACCGCACCAATCACCGACATCACCAGAGCGCCCAGGATACTGCTGGTAGAAAATCCCAGTAATCCATAGATCCAACCACCCAATACACTACCGACCAACCCGACAACCAGGTTCATCAACCAACCAAATCCACTACCTTTCATCAACCAGCCGGCAATCGCACCAGCCAAGATGCCGATAATAATCGACCATAAAATACCTAATCCCATAACTTTCTTTTTTTATACGGTTAAACAATCTGTTTTACTTTATTCATACAACAAGGCAGTCTTCCGTTTTGTTGCAGCAAAATCTTTTCCCTATCTTGCAGCCGGTTTTGAATGCCAAATCTAAAAAACACATAAATACCATGAAGACAGAAAAGCAAAAGATGCTCGCCGGGGAATCCTATAACCCGACGGATAAGGAACTACTTAACCGTTGGCACCTGGCGAAAAAAATTATGAAAGAGTTTAATCATGCAGACACACAGGACGAACGGAAACTCAACAACCTATTGGAGATGTTATTGGGATCGAAAGGCAAGAATCTCTGGATCTCCGCCCCTTTCTTTGTCGATTACGGGGAGAATATCCATATCGGCGACAATTGTGAGATCAATATGAACTGCGTATTCCTGGATTGCAACAAAATAACCATCGGAGATAATTGCGGGATCGGACCCAATGTGCAGATCTACGCCGTGAGCCACCCGGTCGATCCGCGCGAACGGTTGAACAAAGAGATCAATGCTCCGATGGGTGCCTGGAAAATCCATTCCGCACCGGTCACATTGGGAAATAACGTATGGATCGGTGGCGGCTCAATTATCCTGCAGGGCGTTACGATCGGCGACAATACGACGATCGGCGCCGGCAGTGTAGTGACTCAATCCATTCCGGCCAATTGCCTGGCGGCAGGTAATCCTTGTAGGGTGATTAAGGAGCTTTGTTGATAACTTTCCCCCAATCCTTCATCTTACTCCTTGCTTTTTCCTTATTTTTGTTCAGAGATAATGCGCCGTACGTATGAACGAAAATGTATTGGAAAAGCTAAAGATCCTTGCCGAATCCGCCCGGTATGATGTGTCGTGCTCTTCGAGCGGGACTTCCCGATCGAACAAGAAAGGCACGATCGGCAGTGCTGCCGGCTGGGGCATCTGCCATAGCTTCGCGGAAGACGGGCGGTGCATTTCGTTATTAAAAATAATGCTGACAAACTCATGCATTTATGACTGCGCGTATTGCATCAATCGCCGAAGCAATGATATTCCCCGGGCGACACTATCCGTCTCCGAATTGGTCGACCTGACCATCGAGTTCTATCGCCGCAATTATATCGAAGGTTTGTTTCTCAGCTCCGGTATCGTTCGCAATCCGGACTATACGATGGAACGCCTGGTGCGTATCGTGAAAGACCTGCGGCAGGTCCATCGTTTCAACGGTTATATTCATATGAAAAGTATTCCCGGTGCCAGCGAGGAACTGGTGCAGGAGGCCGGCTTGTATGCCGACCGCCTGAGTGTGAATATCGAGATCCCGAAAGAAGAAAGTCTCAAGATCTTAGCGCCGGAGAAAGATTTCCAGAGTGTGTTTGCACCCATGCGCTATATCCAGCAGGGAGTGCTTCAGAGTGCCGAAGACCGGAAACGGTTCCGTCACGCGCCCCGGTTTGCCCCGGCGGGACAGAGCACACAGATGATCGTTGGTGCCACGCCCGAGACCGATAAAGATATCCTTTGGGTTTCCTCGGCTCTATATAAACGGCCGACGATGAAACGGGTCTATTACTCGGGCTTCGTGCCGGTCAATGCCTACGACAATCGTCTGCCGGCATTGAAACAACCACCTTTGGTGCGCGAGAACCGATTGTATCAGGCCGATTGGCTGTTGCGCTTCTATCAGTTCAAAGTGGAAGAGATTGTCGACGATGCCTATCCGCATCTCGATCTGGAGGTCGATCCGAAACTGGCCTGGGCATTGCGTCATCCGGAACATTTCCCGGTGGATATCAATAAAGCGGATTATGAAATGATCCTACGCGTGCCGGGCATCGGAGTCAAGTCGGCTCAGTTGATCGTCGTCTCCCGCCGGCATGGCCGATTGGGCACGGAGCAATTGAAAAAGATAGGTATTGTGATGAAGAAAGCGCAATACTTCATCACCTGTAACGAACTGACCATGCAAAGCGTGCAGGACCTGCGCCCAGAGAATGTACGCCGCTTACTGGTGCAGAAAAACAACCGCAAACAGGACGATCGCCAACTCATCCTTCCGTTTGCCGATCAGGAATAACACCCATGAATATCTTCATCTACGATAAAACCTTGGAGGGATTACTAACGTCTGTGTTCGATGCCTACGCCCGCAAGACTTTCCCGGACCGGTTATTGGAAGAAGGCGAGCCTCTGCCCCTCTTCTACGATGAAGTGTACACCGTAACCACGGACGAAGAAAAGGCCAACCGGGTATGGCGGGCGTTGGAAAAGAAGCTCTCCAAAGTGGCTTTATCTATGATCACGGTCAGCTGGTTGTCTGAGTTGCCGGAGATCGACAGTCTGTTGTTCCGTTATATCCGTAAGAATATCGACGCGCCCCGTGCTATCGAGATGAATTTCGGCGACCCCGACGTATTGGAACTCTCTAAAATCTGGAAAAAGGTGGGACGGGAAAAAGAGCGCATGGGCCAGTTCCTGCGTTTTCAGAAAGCTGCCGACGGCACCTTCTTTGCCGCCATGGAGCCTTTGTATAATGTACTGCCTCTGAATATTTCTTTTCTGAAAGACCGCTTCGCCGATCAGAAATGGCTGGTCTACGACCTGAAACGCGAATATGGCTACTATTACGACCTGACGGAAGTGATCGAAGTCCGCTTCGAAGAAAAAGAGCAACACCTACTCACCGGCCTATTGAATGAAGAACTGATGGATAAAGACGAAAAACTCTTCCAACAACTCTGGAAACAATACTTCCGATCCATCGCCATCAAGGAACGCACCAACCCCAAACTTCAACGCCAACACATGCCCGTTCGCTTCTGGAAATACCTGACGGAAAAGCAATAAATCATTCCACCCTATAAATCGCTGGTTCCCTGCGGGTTTCAAGTCTTTTCACAGGGAGTATTTATTTGTTGATAATTATCAACAGATTTGTTGATAGTTATCAACAGATCTGTTGACAATTGTCAACAAATGTGTTGACGGTTATCAACAAGTGATTAGTCCCAGGAAAAAATGAACAAAATCCTCCGGATATTTCAATGGAGCCTCCACATGTCCGCCTTTATAGAGCCAGAATGTTTTGGGGCATTCGGCACTTTCATATACCGCCTGCGCGTCCGATAATGGGATAGGGTCTTCTTCCGAATGAATAACCAGGAGTTTGAGGTTTTTCAGGTGGCGGATATCCTCTTTAGCCGAATAGGGCGAAGTGACAAACTGTTTGATCACCTCATGATGTTCAGCAGGGGAAGTCAACAAAGCCACATCGGTAAAAGAAGCCATCATACCATCCAGGGCAAGGGCGGCGATGCGTTCGTTGTTATTCCGGGCCAGATGGGTGGCCACCTGTGTGCCGATAGAGACGCCATACACGATCAGTGGAACCTGCCGGATATCCGTTTCGGTCCACAAAGTATCCAACAAGAGCTGCGCATCGTGGGCGATATTCAGGTGAGTAGGTTTGCCGGTTGATTTTCCGTATCCCCGATAATCCAACAGGCACACCCGGAAACCCTCATCAATCAGTGGCTTGATATGCCCGATCCATTTGGAGATATTTCCTCCGTTCCCATGAAAATAAAGGACGGTAGCCTTTGCCGGTGTTGCGGGATTGATTAATAAGGAATGAACGGTGTCCGCGTCGGCCGTTAATACAATCTCCCGGTAATCGAGCGATGCCGGCAGAGGCAGCCACTCTTTGTCGGGGTGATAAAACTTTTCGTCCATCTGGGCACCTACGACCTGGGCGAACAACAGAAATACAATGAAGAATAAATTCGTTTTCATAACTTTATTTTTTTTGTTTGTCGGGCAAAGATAAAGTCATGAAATAAGCGAAAAAAGAAACAGGGACAGACGTCCCGAAATGGGATAAAATACGCGGAAAAGGCTGTTCATCCCTGGTTTTTGGGATGAAATACTATGCTTTCAGACGGTAATATTCAGCCGGGTGCGAATGATTTTCGTATAGGAACGCGATACGGGCACCTCTTCATCCGTGTCGCGCAGGCTCAGTTGATAGCCCTGTGAATTGCCTTCGACATTGGAGACGGCCGAGACATTGACAATAAAAGCACGGTGACAACGGACAAAGGCCGGGTAGTCCGCCAGGTCCTTCTCCAACTGCGCGATAGTGGTGCGGAGTTGTTTCCGGCCAACGCCCTGCTCCGGCGACATACGGTAATTGATCCGCACATAATTGCCGCAAGCTTCCATATAAAGGAGATCGTCCGGGTTGAGTTCGATCTGATCTTTCGTGTTTCCGGTCAATACAAGAGTATGTTTTTCTTCCGTGGCGGGCTGCCTGTTTGATAAACCATTCATCAGATGTTTGTTGATCTCTTTCGCCTCGCGCAGGTTTTGCTTCAATGCGTAATTCTGCACCAAGACAGACGAAACCGTTGCCGGGATAAGCCCGATCAGAAAGGTGACTAACATATAGGCCGTCAATACGGCAAAAAAAGTCTCCGCAGGCCGATCAGATATGATCCAGTCGAACAAGAAATTCCCAAACCCGATCAATAGGATCAGAAGGCATAGATTTAACAGGCTCTTGCCCGTCGTCCATTTGTTCGGATCATAAAAACGTTTGAAAATCAATGGAAAGACATAACCCACAAATGTAGTAACCAAAGCCGTAACCAAGGCAAAACCGGTGATGGCAAACCATTTGATATCCGACCGGTTTTCCAGCCCGAAAGGCTGAAAAGCTCCCAAAAGGAAAAATACCAACAGAGAAGAAACCCCAACAATGACCCAGGGTCTCCTATTCGCCACTGCTGGCCGACTTAAAAAGGATTGTATCTTATTCATCAACTATCTACAGGCGCTTTACTCTTAATAGACACCCCAAAAGTACAACTTTTATTTATTATAAACTATCAGCGACCAAACCTCTTTCCTTGCGTTTTGTAAGAGAAAATAAGAAAATAATTTCTTTTTTATTTTGCATTTCCCGAAAAGAGTATATCTTTGCAGCATTAAAGCAAAAGAAGATGCGTAACACAATAAACAATATTATTAACATTTCTATTATTATTCTACTCTGGGAACGGGATAGGAAGTGAGAATGTTGTGTGTTGTTTAAACATATAAAGAATAAAAAGAGCCTTTCTCACTTCCTGGTGAGAGAGGCTTTTTTCTTGTAAGCCCCTCCAACCTCCCCGAAAGGGAGGCTAAAGAGAAAGGAGAAAAAAGTAATTAACAATTTATAATTAACAATTAACATGAGCCGATTATTTATTTTCGACACCACCCTGCGCGACGGAGAGCAGGTTCCGGGATGCCAGTTGAATACCGTAGAGAAGATTCAGGTAGCACGCGCGTTGGAGGGACTCGGTGTGGATGTGATTGAAGCGGGGTTCCCGGTATCGAGCCCGGGCGACTTCAACAGTGTGGTGGAGATTTCGAAGGCGGTGACCTGGCCGACGATCTGCGCGTTGACCCGTGCGGTGGAAAAAGATATCGACGCGGCGGCCGAGGCGTTGAAGTATGCCAAGAAAGGCCGGATCCATACGGGCATCGGGACATCCGATCCACATATTCTGTATAAGTTCAATTCCACGCGGGAAGAAATTATCGAACGGGCGGTTGCCGCTACGAAATATGCCAAGCGTTACGTCGAGGACGTGGAGTTCTATTGCGAAGATGCCGGACGTACCGAGAATGAATACCTCGCCCGGGTGGTCGAAGCGGTGATCAAAGCGGGTGCGACGGTGGTGAATATCCCCGATACGACCGGTTATTGCCTGCCGGATGAATACGGTGCGAAGATCAAATACCTGATGGAACATGTGCCGAACGTGCATCAGGCGATCCTTTCCACGCATTGCCATAATGATCTGGGCATGGCTACGGCCAATACCGTACAGGGCGTACTGAACGGCGCCCGCCAGGTGGAGGTGACCATCAACGGCATCGGCGAACGTGCCGGCAACACCTCATTGGAAGAGATCGCCATGATCTTCAAGAGCCATAAAGAAAAAGAGATTGTGACGAATATCAATACCACGAAGATCTACGGCATCAGCCGTATGGTTTCGAGCCTGATGAATATGCCGGTGCAGCCCAATAAGGCGGTGGTCGGACGCAATGCCTTTGCGCATTCGTCAGGCATTCATCAGGATGGAGTACTGAAGAACCGGGAAAGCTACGAGATCATGGATCCGAAAGAGATCGGGATCGATGATAACGCGATCGTACTGACGGCACGCAGTGGACGGGCTGCCTTGAAACACCGGTTGTCTGTATTGGGCGTTGAGCTCGATCAGGAGAAACTGGACAAGGTGTACCAGGAATTCCTCAAACTGGCCGACCGCAAAAAGGATATCAACGATGACGACGTATTGATGCTTGTCGGCAAAGACCGCACAGAAATGCACCGCATCAAACTGGAGCATCTGCAGGTGACCAGCGGCATTGGTTTGCAATCGATGGCAAGTGTCTGTCTGAATATGGCAGGCGTGCGCCGGTGTGAAGCAGCTGCAGGTAACGGGCCGGTCGATGCCGGTATCAAAGCCGTCAAAAAAGCAATCAGCAATAGCGATATGACCATCCAGGAATTCCTGATCCAGGCCATCTCGAAAGGCAGCGACGACACCGGAAAAGTCCATATGCAAGTGGAATACAACGGCAGTATCTATTACGGCTTCTCTGCCAATACCGATATCATCGCGGCTTCGGTGGAAGCTTTTGTGGATGCGATAAACAAATTCATCGTATGATGAATTTGTTTAAATGGTTAATTGTAAATTATTAATTGTAAATTGGAAAGCCCAAATACGATAACAATCAGCCATTTAAAGTTATAATTTATAATTAATAATTAATAATTAATATGAAGACATTATTCGACAAAATCTGGGACAAACACGTAGTAGATACCCTGGCGGATGGCACGATCCAACTGTATATCGATCGCCTGTACTGTCATGAGGTGACCAGCCCGCAGGCTTTCGCCGGATTGCGGGAGCGAGGATTGAAACCTTTCCGTCCGGCACAGGTCACCTGTATTCCCGATCATAATATTCCGACCCTCAATCAGGACCGTCCTATCGAGGATCCGGTATCCAAAAACCAGGTAGACACATTGGAAAAGAACGCCAAAGATTTCGGACTGCCCTACTATGGGCTGTTGCATCCGAAGAACGGTATTATCCATGTGGTAGGCCCGGAAACGGGACTCACCCAACCGGGTATGACCATGGTATGCGGTGACTCACACACCTCGACTCACGGGGCGATGGGTGCGATTGCCTTTGGTATCGGTACCAGCGAAGTGGAGATGACCCTGGCCACCCAATGCATCATGCAACGCAAGCCGAAAACGATGCGTATCACCATCGACGGTCAACTGCAACCGGGCGTAACAGCTAAGGATGTCGCTTTGTATATCATCAGCCGGATGAGTACTGGAGGGGCAACGGGTTATTTTGTGGAGTATGCCGGCGAGGTGATCCGTCGCGCGACGATGGAAGAGCGTCTGACGATCTGTAACCTGTCGATCGAGATGGGTGCACGCGGTGGCATGATCGCTCCCGACCAAACGACGTTCGACTATCTGGAAGACCGTGAATTTGCGCCCCGTGGCGAGGAATGGGAAAAGAAAGTCGCCGAATGGCGCCAATTGTATAGCGATCCCGGCGCGACGTTTGATAAAGAGATCGTGTTCAAAGCCGAAGATATTGAACCGATGGTGACTTACGGTACGAATCCGGGTATGGGAATGGGTATCCGAGAAAACATCCCGACATTGGAAAGTATCGACGAAGCCGGGCGCATCTCCTTTAAGAAATCATTGGATTATATGGGCTTCACTGCCGGTGAGCCGGTATTGGGTAAAAAGATTGATTATGTATTCTTAGGCAGTTGTACGAACGGACGCATCGAAGATTTCCGTGCCTTCGCTTCCGTGGTGAAAGGAAAGAAAAAGGCCGATCACGTGACTGCCTGGTTGGTTCCCGGCAGCTGGATGGTAGAAAAACAAATCCGCGCGGAGGGCCTGGATAAAGTATTCGAAGCTGCCGGTTTCGAACTGCGCCAGCCCGGATGTTCCGCCTGCCTGGCGATGAACGAGGATAAGGTGCCTGCCGGCATGTACGCCGTCTCGACCTCAAACCGCAATTTCGAAGGCCGCCAGGGACCAGGTGCCCGCACCATCCTTGCCGGCCCCTTAGTGGCCGCTGCCGCTGCCATTACGGGAGTAATAACCGATCCACGCGAACTAATATAAATATGAGAATCAGAATATTATGGAACGCAGACGACACAGAATTCGCAGATTTACGCAGAAATTATATTTAGAATAATCTGCGTTTGTCTGCGCCATCTGCGTCGTCTGCGTTCAATAATTCATAAAAATGCAACAACAATGAAAGAAAAAATCAATATAGTAACATCCACGTATGTGCCGTTACCTTTAGAGAATGTGGATACGGACCAGATTATCCCGGCACGGTTTCTGAAAGCGACCACCAAAGAGGGCTTTGGGGATAACCTCTTCCGCGACTGGCGGTATGATAAGGCGGGGAATCCGAATCCCGACTTCGTATTGAACCAGGGCGTATATAAAGGTGAGATACTCGTAGCGGGCAAGAACTTCGGTAGCGGTTCGAGCCGCGAGCATGCCGCCTGGGCAATTGCCGGTGCCGGGTTCCGCGTGGTGGTAAGTAGCTTTTTTGCTGATATCTTTAAGAATAACGCGATGAATAACGGTGTATTACCCGTTGTTGTCTCTCCGGAGTTCCTGACCGGCATATTCGCTTCGTGCGCGAACAACCCACAAGCCACATTGACAATTGATCTGCCTGCCCAGACCATCACCAACAACGAAACAGGCAAAAGTGAGTCCTTCGATATCAACCCCTACAAAAAAGACTGCTTAGTCAACGGACTCGACGACATCGATTATCTATTGGCGAATAAGTCTAAGATCGAGGCCTACGAATCAATACATTAAATCGTCTGCGTTCACTAATAAAAAGATTATCATGATAGAAATAATGGATACAACCCTGCGGGACGGGGAACAGACAACCGGGGTCGCTTTCGCGGCGCACGAGAAGCTAAGCATCGCACAGATGCTATTGGGCGAATTGGGCGTAAACCGGATAGAAATCGCTTCGGCACGGGTGTCGAACGGGGAGTTCGAAGGCGTCAAGCGAGTGGCGCAGTGGGCGGCACGGACGGGGCATCTGGATAAGCTCGAGGTGCTCGGGTTCGTCGATGGCGACCTCTCATTGAACTGGATCGAACAGGCGGGATGCCGGGTGGTGAACCTATTGTGCAAAGGTTCTTACAAACATGTGACCGAACAGTTGCGCCGTACCCCCGAAGAGCATATTGCTGATATCCGACGCGTGGTCGAATTGGCCACACAGAAGCAGATCCATGTGAATATTTACCTCGAGGACTGGTCGAACGGCATGAAACATTCTCCCGAATATGTGTTTCAATTCCTCGACGGATTGAAAGACCTGCCCGTCAAACGGTTTATGCTTCCCGACACATTGGGTATACTGAACCCCGAAGAAACGTATGAGTTCTGTTGTAAGATGGTCAACCACTACCCGGAACTGACCTTCGATTTCCATGCGCATAACGATTACGACCTGGCGGTGGGTAATATCTACGGTGCTATCCGTGCCGGAGTCAAAGGTATCCACACGACGGTGAACGGCCTGGGCGAACGTGCCGGTAACGCGCCATTGAGCAGTGTGATTGCCGTGATCAAAGATCAATTGGGCGAAGAAACGACCATCCGGGAAGAGAAGATCAATAAGGTAAGCCGCCTGGTGGAGACCTATGCCGGCATCCATATCGCTCCCAACAAACCGATTATCGGTGAGTTTGTCTTTACGCAATGTGCCGGTGTGCATGCTGATGGGGATAATAAGAACAACCTGTACTACAACGACCTATTGCCCGAACGCTTCGGCCGTATCCGCGAATACGCCTTGGGCAAGACCTCCGGCAAGGCGAATATCCGCAAGAACCTCGAAGCATTGGGTATCGATATGGACGATGAATCCATGCGCAAAGTCACCGAACGCATCATCGCCCTGGGTGATAAAAAAGAGATGGTTACCCAGGACGACCTGCCTTATATTATCAGCGATGTATTGAATCAATCGACACAGGAGGATGAAAAGATCCGTGTCTTGAACTACTCCTTATCGCTGGCGCAAGGTCTACGCCCGGTAGCAACGGTAAAGATGGAAATCAACGGTGCGACCTACGAAGAGTCCTCCACGGGAGACGGCCAATACGACGCCTTCGTCCGTGCCGTACGCCGGATCTATACCGACCTGGGGCGCCCCTTCCCGATGCTGACCAACTATTCGGTATCGATCCCTCCCGGTGGACGAACAGATGCTTTCGTATTGACAATCATCAGTTGGAACTACGCCGGTGTCGACTTCAAAACCCGCGGGCTCGATGTCGACCAGACCGAGTCGGCCATCAAGGCAACCCTGAAGATGCTCAACAAGATTGAAAACTAATGGTTAATGGTCAATGATTAATGGAAAAGAGAAACAGCTTCTCTCCTTTTTACAATTAACAATTTATAATTAACAATTAACCATTAAGTACGTACCTTTGTGAGGTAACTAAAACTAAATAGTCATGACTCAAGCAGAAATGAACGCGCGGAAAGTCCGGATCCTCCGGACCCTGATGGATGAGAACCTCTCAACGGTAGATCTTCAATACTTTGAGAATGTACGCCTTTTCATACTCGAAGAGCGAAAGCGGAAAGAAGGCAAAAAAGAAGAACGTTTCCCTCATAACGAGTCGAAAACAAATGAGCCCACAGCACCTTACGGCTGGCAAGATGGCGTAAGCTACGCGCTCGATGAAGTTCCCCCTATAAGTGAGACACAAGCAAACGCCCTCAAATTAAGGCTTAGCCAATTCCTTCTTGATGAGGCAAAAGAGGAAGAGGAGCTGGAGGAACTCGATATCGTTGATTATACCATCCGGATGGGAGATAAGGCACCTTGCCGGTATACCCGTGAAGAATTGAATGCAAGAGCTGACAGGGCAGAGGCTCGCTTTGAGAGAGGTGAGGGAATTCCTCATGAAGAAATTCGTAGGCGAATCATGGCATTATGAGATTAATCTGGGATGAAGAAGCATGATTTCCGTATGGGATTGCCGACGCAACCCGGAGGACATGACAAAAGAAATTAAATAACAGAACAAAATGAAACAACTAAAAATCGCGCTCGTAGCGCACGACAGACGAAAAGTAGATATGGTGGAATGGGCCGTTCATAATGCGGATTTCCTCGCTCATCAACACCTGGTATGTACCGGAACGACCGGAGGAATGGTGTATGACGCTTTCCAGGAAAAAGGGATTAATATCGAAATGACGCGGATGCATTCCGGTCCGCTGGGCGGTGACGCGGAGATTGCCGCTATGGTGGTACGCAAAGAGATCGACCTGGCGATCTTCCTGATCGACGACCTTAACCCGCAGCCCCACGAAGCCGACATTCAGATGTTGCTCCGCCAGTGCCGCGTACACAATGTGCCTATTGCCTGCAACCGGTATAGCGCCGACCTGATGATTACCAGTTCCCTCTGGGACGATGAGAACTACATACCGATGGAACCGAAATATATACATTTTCAACGCTAAAAAAACAAATGATTAATGTTTAATGATTAATGTTTAATGGCAAAGCCATAGACACGAAAAGCCCTCCAGGGCTTCCATTAATCATTAAACATTAATCATTAAACATTAAGATACATGAAACTACATATCGCCCTCCTGCCCGGTGACGGCATCGGCCCGGAGATTATCGAACAAGGGATGAAAGCGGTGAAAGCCGTGTGTGAACGGTTCGGACACGAACTGAGTGATAAAGAAGCGTTGGTCGGAGCTGCCGCGATCGACGCGACGGGCAACCCCTACCCTGACGAGACGCACGAATTGTGCATGCAGAGTGATGCCGTTTACTTCGGTGCTATCGGTTCGCCGAAGTACGATAACGACCCGTCCGCCAAGGTACGTCCCGAACAGGGACTGCTGGCGATGCGCAAAAAGCTGGGGCTCTATGCCAATATTCGTCCGGTGACCACCTTCCCGTCATTGATCCATAAGTCACCTCTCCGTGCCGAGCTGGTCGACGGTGCCGACTTCATGTGTATCCGTGAACTGACCGGCGGGTTGTATTTCGGTCGCCCGCAAGGACGTAGCGAAGACGGCAACACGGCTTACGACACCTGCGTCTACACCCGCGAAGAGATCGAACGCATCGTGCGCCTCTCCTTCGAATATGCGCAGAAAAGAAGAAAGAAGCTGACCGTTGTCGACAAAGCCAATATCCTGGCCACTTCCCGCCTCTGGCGCCAGATCGCGCAGGAGATCGAGAAAGAATACCCCGAGGTGGAGACCGAATATATGTTTGTCGACAACGCTGCTATGCGCCTGATCCAATGGCCGAAGAGCTTCGATGTGATGGTGACCGAGAATATGTTTGGCGATATCCTGACCGACGAGGCTTCGGTGATCACCGGTTCGCTGGGAATGTTGCCCTCGGCCTCCGTCGGCATCCATACCTCCGTGTTCGAACCCATCCACGGCTCCTACCCGCAGGCGGCCGGCAAGAACATCGCCAATCCATTGGCTACGATCCTGAGTGCGGCACTGATGTTCGAATATGCGTTCAACCTGCCCGAAGAAGGACAAGTGATCCGTCAGGCCGTTGCCGCTTCGATGGACGCGGGCGTAGTGACCGAAGATATCGCTTCGGGCGGCAAGGCATACTCGACCAGCGAGGTAGGCGACTGGATCGCCTCTTTTATCACAAACGCATAACACAAGGCTTTTCAAGTTCCGAAAAGGTTCAGAGAATTTACAGAAAGTCGTAAAAAGAAAAGGATTGAATGCTGATTCTAATAGTTAGTTCGTATATTAGCGCTTGATTAGCTTAAACAATTACTATAACTAAAATGACAAATCAATGAAGTTCTTTATCGACACCGCCAACCTGGATCAGATCCGGGAAGCAAACGATCTGGGCGTATTAGACGGCGTAACCACCAACCCGTCGCTGATGGCTAAAGAAGGCATCAAAGGAGTAGCGAACCAACGGGAGCATTACCTGAAGATCTGCGAGATCGTCGAGGGGGATGTGAGCGCCGAAGTGATTGCCACCGATTACGAAGGTATGATCCGCGAAGGCGAAGAGCTGGCCGCCCTGCATCCACAGATCGTCGTCAAGGTGCCTTGCATCGAATCCGGCATCAAAGCCATCCGTTACTTCACCCAGAAAGGCATCCGTACGAACTGCACCCTGATCTTCTCCGTCGGACAAGCCCTGCTGGCAGCCAAAGCCGGAGCGACCTACGTCTCCCCCTTTGTCGGCCGCCTGGACGATATCTCCACCGATGGCATCGGGCTGGTGGCGCAGATCGTTGAGGTCTACTCCACGTACGACTACAACACCCAGGTGCTTGCCGCCTCGATCCGCCACACCCAACATATCATTCAATGCCTCGAGGTAGGCGCCGATGTAGCGACCTGCCCCCTCGGAGCGATCAAAGGCCTGTTGAAACATCCGTTGACCGACAGCGGACTGGCTACTTTCCTGGCCGACCACAAGAAGGTGAACGGGTAAGAGGCATTGTAGCACTTAACAAGATACGATATGAATCACCGGCAGATCCAATCATTACGCCCGAAAGGGAATCTTCCCGTCCATCCATGGCGGTTGTTATTACCGCTATTACTGTTTATTATATGCCCCTTGGCTGCCCAGGCGCAAAGCGGGCAGGCCCTGCTCGACAGCCTGCGCCGGCAGGTGGAGCAGGTCGAAGGGATCGATAAACTGAAAGCGCATCATCGCCTGTGTTATATGCTGTCGAACTCGGAGGCGAAGCTGGAGGAACAGATCGAGGCACTGGAGAGCTACCAGAAGGAGGCCGACCGCCAGCAGGTAGTATCTCACCAGGCCAGTGCCCGTACCTTTATCTTGACGGTCTATAAAAATGCCTATGCCTACGATGCCTTCTTCGCCCGCTTGCCCGAGGTGCAAGGATTCTTGTATGCCCATGGACACGGGCAGGACAACTTCCAGATGACCAGCTACTACAACACCGTGCGCATGGCGAATGAGCTCTACCTCGAACAGGGACAGAGCGAAACAGCCATCCGCCGCGCCCAGGAGCTCTACCTTCAGGCAAGTGCCGACAACGACCGGATCGGCATGTCGACCCTCACCTTCTGTCTGGCACAGAGCTATGAATTGTCGCGCCAGTTCGAGAAAGCCGAAGAATACTTCCGCCAATCGCTCGACCTTGCCCAAAAGGTAGAAAAAGAAGAACGGCGCATCGCCCAGTTGCAGAATATCTATGTACTCTACGGACGCAGCATGATGGACCGGGAGAAATACACCGAGACCTTGGCGCTCTGCGACGAATGGCTACACGCTATCGCCGAGCAGGAAGACTTCGAAAGGCGGGTTGTGGGTGAATTAAAGAACACCTTATACAGCCGGCTCGACCGTAGCCTATTATTGATCCGTGCCTATGCCGGCTTGCAGCAGTTTGCCCAAGCCGACTCCTGCCGCCTGTTGGTCGAAGAGATGCAGCAACAGCAAGACTTCGGCCCCTGGGAGCTCTACATCGACGAGGCGTTGTTCGAATTGGCCTATCACCGCAAAGACTATGCCGCGGCACAACCGCTGCTCACCACCCTGCTCGAGGCATTCCGCCAGTACGACTCGCCCGCCAACGTAGCTGCGCTATTGGAGAAACAAGCCGTCATACAAGAACAAACCAACCAGTACGCCCTGGCCGCTGCCGGCTACCGCGAAGCCATTCAACTGCGCGACTCGATCCAGAACGCCCAATTCACCGCCCAGCTCAACGACCTGCATACGATCTACGAAGTGGATAAGATCACCGCCCAGAAAGAGCGTAACCGGATCTACTTCCTGATGGCGCTGCTTGCCTGCACACTGCTTGTGATCGCCCTGGCCGTCTGGATCGTCTACTCCCAACGCCTGCGGCGGAAGAACCGCGCGCTCTACCAACAGATCGAAAAGCAACGCCGCTTAGAGAAAGAGACGACAACGACAACGGTGGAGGCCGCCCCGGAAAAGCTGTCGAAAGAGATGCAGCTGTTTGTCGCCTTCAAAAACCTGTTGCTGACCGGCGACTTATACCTCTCCGCCGAGCTCGACCGTCACCGACTGATCGAACAACTGGGCACCAACGAACGCTACCTGATCGAAGCCGTACATGCCGGCTCAGGCATGACCATCAGCGGCTATATCGCCCAGCTGCGCCTGCGCTACGCCCTTGAATTACTGCACGACCATCCCGAGCTCACCCTCGAAGCCGTAGCCCTCGATTCCGGCCACGCCTCTTACTCCACCTTCTTCCGCGCCTTCACCAAAGCCTACGGCATGAGCCCAACGGAATACCGCAAGATAAACACACATTTTGCCCGTTAGCCGTTAGCATTCGCTGCGCTCGCTCATAGTCAAGCTGCATTCCTCTCATTCCTGAGACGAATACCCTCCTTGCGGTGCCTCCGTACGGAGATTTCCGCGATTTGACATATACTTCCCGTGATTTGCAAAGTACGCCACACCCACTCGGTCTACATTTGTGCAAACGTTAGAGCCATGTATATGATCGACAGAGGAAATCTATTTATCAACACCAACTGCTGGATCTACATCCTACGGCAGAGGCAAACGCCCGGTACGATGCGCATCACCTTCTCCCTGATGGCCAAAGAGATGTTGCAGCATGCACCCCAGGCCGATCTGCTCTACTACCGCCAGTTTACCCAGGTGGCCGAGGCCCTGGCCCATAAGCTCCTATTGGAGAACCTCTCGACAAACTCTCTTTACAGCTATATACAACATATAAACCCCGAGATGAAAGACCTGAATACGGACTTCGGGGTATTACATAATTAACTATTAACAATTAAAATACGTGTATCATGAAACAGATTGTACAACTAACAATGGTAATCCTTGCCTTGGCAAGCGGAATAAACCTCTACGCAGTGGGAGATAACACCTCGACAGGGACGTTATACATCGGGGAAAATGACTATGATCTATCGGTGGACCAAGAGAAAACCGGAGAACCCGGTTGGAAATGGACGGCGAAGACTTCGACTCTCGCGCTGGATACCGGCTATGTGGCTAAAGCCATTTATATCAACTGTGCGAATAAAGACAGTATAACCTTGGTTTACACGGCGAATATCACCATTGAAAGTACGGGGACAACACCTCTCCGATGCGATGGGGCGCTCACGATACAGGGAAAGAACAATAGAAAGTTGACCCTTATATATACCGGCGACGATGAAAAAAAACACGCTTTGTATAGCCAAAGGATCTTAACCATAGAAGACGGCAGGCTGGATCTCCAGACATCGAACTCAAGCAAAGTGGAGAATGGTTTATTTACCGCAAAGGCCGCCGCGCTCTATGCCGCGGAGGGTTTGGCGGCGACCGGGAAGACAAAGATAAACGCCAATGTGACAGGAGAAAACGCATTCGGCATACTACTGACAAGGGATAAATGCACATCCATCATAGATCTCGAAGACGAAGGCACGATTACGGCCAACTCTACCGGCGCCGGCGGCGCCCTCTGGATAGACAATGGACATACACTGGAAATCAAAGGTGGCAATCTCTTTTTATCCAATAATGCCGCCACGAACCCGATCAAGGGAAGTGGAAACTACGTGATGGTGGGCGGAACGCTACAATACAATAACGGACCGGCACCTGTGATGGCTGATAGAGCACCTGTCAAAGAAGAAGTCGTTTTAGGAGATGTAGTCACGTTACACGGAGTGAATCTTTCGGATACGGCCAAAGTATGGATAGGCGGCAAAGAGGCCATAGTCCTCGATGGGAGTAATCAAACAAAGCTTGACATACAAATACCCGCAGGAGAGGCAGGGGATATTGTCGATGTCCTGATTGAAACATACGGAGGACGGACATTTCTGCAAAACGCGTTTAAGTACACAGCCTCCTCTTACCGGATCACGTTAAATTTACCTGTCGAAGCGGAGTTAGAAGGAAATCGATTTATCGATGTAGCGTCAGGCACAACCATCGACGACCTCCTTCCTACCCCCACACAAGAAGCATGTTTGTTTAGAGGATGGAGTACCGATCAAATCAGGTTCGAGAAATGGGAGAATGCGACTGAGGTAACGGAAGACTGGGCGTTGCACGGTGTGTTTATTAAAAAAGCGATATTGACTCCCGACATTGATGCCAAAGGAGTGGCTGTGAATACGCCCATTACGATCGTTTTCCCTACCAATCCGGTAAAGATAGCGGGCGCAACGATTACTGCTGATCTAAGTCCGTACGAAGGTACGCTCACCTGCAAATACGACACCCTGACTTACAGCAATAAACCGATTGAATATATCGTAACGATCGAACACGAAGGCTTAAAGCATAACACGGAATATACCGTAACGCTTTTCAGTGAGGCTTTCAGCGCGTACCCCGAAGATATCACCTGGACATTCACGACTGCGGACTTGCAGTCAACGGTCTTCCATACCATCAGCCTGATTGTAGGCGAAGGCATCGATTGCAGTTATTCGACCGGCACACTGACCATTTCCGAAGACGACCACCTTTTCCTGACCTTCTACGCAGAGAACCCTGAACTGACCGCAACCGATATCGTTTTGTTGATCGACGGAGTAGAGACTGCCTTCAACGCATCCGTCGACGGCCGCGGCGGCAATTACATCCTCAACTCGATCGAGAAAGACTGCTACGTCGAGATCCGCCTGCGCGAAGGCGCTGTTGATCCCGATCCCGACCCTGACACGACGGGCAATCTGGATCATTCCTCCGGAAATATCCAGATTGCAATTATCAATTATCAATTATCAATTATCAATTCGGGCCCTGCGGTGGATGTAATGATTTATTCAATCACCGGCAAAAACGTGGTGTCGCTCCGTGGACTTCGGGGTTCAAAAACCTTCGCGTTACCGACGGGTATCTATATCGTACGTGCCGGTGGACAGACCTGGAAACTGATGATTAACGGTTAAAAATTAACGGTTAAAGCAAATACCCCCCCTTTTTATATACAATTATGAAAAACTTCGGTAGCACCTTTTAGGTCGCTATCGAAGTTTCTTTTATTTTTGCATCTGATATGCATACACTTTACAACTTCATCAGGCTCAAAGCTTGGATCATATTACTGATTCTTACGTTATCGGCACACGCTTTCGTGTGGGCAGAGCACCCGACAACGACGCAAAAAACCGATTCCCTCCGGGCACTTCTATCCACCCAAACAGGCAATGACCGACAAAAAACGTACGACATGCTCTTGGCCTTGTTGCAACAAGACGAGAATATCTGGTTGTATCGCGTCGAACTGGAGACCTACCTGCAGGATGCCGAGAAGCGGGAGAACATTGAAGACCAATGCTTCATCCGCGCGCAATGGGCCACATTCTACAACAACCACAATTTCAACGACAGCCTGATCCAGGTAGCGCCCGCTTTTATGGAATTCACCCTGCAGCACGGCGACTGGAACGCTTACGCCCATATATTCAACCTCTTTATCGGCAAATTATCTGCACAAAAACGCTATGAGGAAGCCTTTGTTGAGATCAATAAAGTGTACGCCGTCTCGAAAGAGCAAAACAACGCGCGCGGCGAAGGCTTGGCGCTTTACTGGATGGGAAGGATCAACAACAACCTGCACCGTTTTGAGGATGCGGAGAAGAATTACAAAGAAGCCCTCGAGGTGATGAAAGACCTGCCCAATCCGGTCGCCCGCATGGATGTCTACAGCAGCTACAGCCTGGTCTTGCGTAACATGAAACGCTACGACGACCTATTGGTTCTGTTACACGCCTTTGAGAAAGAGATCGAAAAGGCGGATCAGGAAAAGGCTGCCCAAGGAATCGAACAACGTTATATCAGCCCGGCATTTAAGTTATACAATGAATATGTAGCGGTGTACCTTATATTCAAAGACCTGCCCAATGCCCGCCGTTATTATGAGAAGATGGAAACTTCACCCATGTTGAAGATCTCCACCCATTCGCGTACGTCATTGCTTGATGCACGCATGCAACTGCTCCGGGCGGAAGGACATTTCCGCGAAGCCTTAGCCCTCAGTGACACGATCTATCAACAACGCAAAACATACGAAGACGCAGGAGGAATGACCAACACACTCTATAAACGCGTCAATATCGCCAAGGACCTGGGAGATGCGGATATCATGTTTGATGCCTTCTTCGAACTGATCGCCTTGAACGACTCGATCAAAAGCGTGGAGGTGAATGCCCAGCTCGATGAACTGCGCACCACATACGAAGTCGACCGCCATATCCTCGAGAAAGAGCGCAACCGCAACTACTTTATCTTCGCCCTCGCCGGCTGCGGCCTGTTGGCCATCGCCCTGACGATCTGGATCATCTATTCCCGCCGCTTACAGGCCAAAAACCGGGCGCTCTACGAACAGATCCGGGCGCGTAATCAATACCGTATCGCCCACGAAGAGACACTCATCAACCGTCCCCAGGAAGAACTGTCGGCCGAGATGCGCCTCTTCCGCGAGCTTAGCCTGATGATGAAAAACGAACGCCTCTTCACCGACCCGGACGTCAACCGCCGGATGATCGCCGAACGGTTGGCCACCAACGAGCGCTACCTTGCCGAAGCCATTCACGAAGGAGCCGGCGATACCTTCAACAACTACATCAACCAATTGCGGCTCACGGACTCGCTCGACCTGTTGATCAGCCAGCCCGATCTACCGATCGATGCCATCGCCACCGATGCCGGTTTCAGCTCCTACCCCACCTTCCACCGCCTCTTCACCCGCGCCTATGGCATGGGACCGTCGGAATACCGCCGCTTTGCCAAAAGCTAAAGGAGATCCATACACGCTGCGTGGCACTTTCAAGTGGTTTGAGAAGTGAAGATGCGCGCTAAGACTTATCGCGTTTCTTCCATGTCCATGGCTTATAAACGGTGGCAAAACTATCACCCCATTATTGATAGTTTTGCCACCGTCGTTAATCTTTATTAACTCTTTTAGGCCCATTTTTCCAGATTTGAGAGGTTTTTTTCCAGATTTGAGAGGTCGTTGCGGCAGCGCACCCGTAGATTTGCACCAAACAAACAAAGCGAGTATTTACAATATATAATTAACAATCTAAAAAAAAAGAAGTATGATGAAACGTATTTTACTATTATCGATGGCGCTACTGGCGCTGGTCGTGGGCCGGACCACAGCCACAACGTATGATGTCAGTGGAGATTTAAGTACTCTCCAAAATGTAACATTACAAACCGGAGATGTGATCAACCTCACTGCTGACGTTACTAAATCTCTAACTATTCCAGAAACGGTAACAGAATTAACCATCAACGGGAATGACCATAGCTGGATGACAGCGACTGGCCTTACAATCATTTTAACAGGAACAATCAAGTTGAACTTAAAGGACATTACAATCCAGGCAAATGGCCATTCCCAATCGGCTATTGATCTGGTGAAATCGGGTGATTATACAATCCACAGCCGAGGAGATGTGACGTTAAAAGGATGGAATGCCCTAATAATACATTCTGGTGTATCCGGAATACTCACCATCAGTGGAAGTGATATCTGCTTTGAAAGCATTGCCGAACAAGCGATAAATGGGTACTATGGCCATGGAGTGCATATCCATAGTGGTTTCCAGGTGATCATTGAAGCGACTGCTCCAGTATTTAAGAGTGCGATAGGGCATGGCTTTTACTACGAAAATAATTATTATAACAAAGAAGAAAAAATAATCATCCGGGGAAACTCCGCACCGGTTTTTGAAACAGCGGCAAAAGTGAATAAAGCTGGCCTTTATATGCATCTCAGTAGCCTGGAAGTCTCGACTTCCGGAAATACGACCTTCCGGGCAACAAACCGGTCAGCGGCGAGCACTGTAGGCGGACTGATGGTGGGTGATACGCTTGATGTGACCGGCATGACCGGCACACTTACTGCTGAGGTTTCCGGTTCTGCGACTGCAATGACAAGTAATAGAGGTGGTTTTTATATCGTAGGAGATATAGGCACAAATGGGAAGATAAATATGAATGGATACTATGCTATGAGTGGCAGATCCTATATCCATACCAATGCTCCAATTTCTATATCAAGCAATTATGTGGGAATAGAAAGTCCTTTTGAACTCAACCATAAGAATGCTCATTTGACAGTTTCTTCAACTAATATCGCCCTGAGAACCAGTTCGAAAATCATCAAAGGAAAGGTTAGCGTCAGTGGCTCTATCGGTCAATACGGAAGTGCTTTAGAGATTGAAGAAGAGGGGATACTGCATATAGCTGCGGATAGCACTGCCAAGTTGAATGTAAACACGAGCAGTTCTTATCCCGGAGCGAATTCAATAACGAACAGAGGTACCTTGGTGATCGAGGGTACATTTGAAAACAATGATTCCATAGTCAATAAAGGTCTCATCAGCAACCTGGGCGTCATCACCAACAACTCTAGCTTCACCAACGATACGACAGGCGTTATTCATAACGGAACGCAACCACAGCTTCTGTCACTTCGCACAGCTCCCACCCCTCCGGCGATTATCAATGCCTATGGGGCGACACTGACCAACGTGGGAGATATATACTTATATAATGGTGAGTTGACCAATAACGGCGCATTAATCAATACCGCTCTCGGTGAGATAACCGGAAGCGGAACCATCAGCAACACAGGAATTTCCGATAAACCGGCCACATTGACCAACCAGCCAGGAGGAGTGATCGGCACCAAGGATGAAACCAGCCCGGGCATTCAAAACAACACGAATGCGACACTGACCAATAACGGAATTCTCTTTAGCACGCTAAACGCGTCGGGAGGAACCTATACCGGCAACGCTATCGACACCTATGTCAAAGTCGATGGCGAGCAAAGTGGTACACTTTCAACGGGAGCATCAGTCACATTCGAGAATATCGAGCTCTATGGCTTTGACGAAAACGTTGAAGGTTATAGAACCGAAGTATTGGATGAGGCGGGTGAAGTGATCGGAGCCATGGAAGCCGAGCTGATCGATGATGTGCTGACACTAAAGCTCACCGGTTCAATGGCAGTCGGCACACATAATGTCTCTATCAAAGTGTATAAAGGGGAAGATAGCTATTTCATTTCTGCCCCCTTTGCCATTCAGGTGACAGCTGTCGATACGGCCTACCACACCATCAGCCTGATCGTTACCGATGGTATCACCTGTGACTACGCGACCGGTAGCCATACCATTGCCGAAGGCGACCACCTCTTCCTCTCCTTCTTCCCCGAAGAGGCCTCACTGACAGCAGCCGATATCCTCTTCCTGATCGATGGCGTGGAGACGGCATTCAATGCATCTGTCGACGGACGTGGTGGCAGTTATATCCTCAACCCGATCGAGAAAGACCTGGATGTGGTGATCGCCCTGCGCGAATATCCGGTGACCCTGCCGGAGATCGAAGGACTGACTATCACCACCAGCGGGAAAGCGATCTATGGCCAGCCGTTCACCTTTACGATCAGTAGCCCGACACTCGATCTGTCGGCAATGAAGGTATTTGTCAATGGAGAGGAACTGACAGCCAACGCCCTGCGTGCCGAATCGTATACATATACCATCGCTAAGGTGGAAGGCCCGATCGTCATCACGCTCGAAGGGTATACCACGGGCCACGCCTCTCTTGCCACCGGCAAGATCCGCGTGGCAATGGACAATGGACAATTGACAATTGACAATGAAATGGCCAATGCAGTCGACATCGCTATCTACAGCGTCACCGGCCAAAACGTGGTGCAGCTTCGTGGACTTCGCGGTTCAAAAACAGTTGCTTTGCCCGCTGGCGTTTACGTGGTCCGCGCCGGGACACAGACGTGGAAGGTGATGGTTAATGATTAATTGATAATTGTTAATTATTAATTATTAATTACTAAAGACTTATCACTGATAAAGATATTCACCAGACTAACCCGGCATTATTATCCTCCGGCAGCCCCGTTCGCGGGGACTGCCGGTTTTTCAATTTCTCTCCGTTTATCCCTTCCCAAAAAAACATTGCACTTTATTCGATCAAAGCGCAATGTTTTTTCGCGCAAAGTGTAATGTTTTTCCGCGCAAAGTGCAATGTTTTGGAAAAGGGGGTTTTGGCGGGTCAAATATCGTGAGAAGTGAAGGTTTTTCCGGGGTAGCAGATGGACATTCTTGGCTGGGGCTGACCC
>NZ_JAQFIN010000004.1 GCF_029504695.1 Parabacteroides sp. PF5-6 | reverse complement strand
ATACTTCCAAATTAATTCGAAGGTTTTTTGCAAGAAAAAAACAAAAGAAATCATATAGGGCTCATCTGGCGGGGGTTAGGGGGAGAAGAAAAAAAGGGGAAGAAGGGGGATAAGGGGAGTAAGGGGGATAAGGGGAAGAAGGGGAATCTGAGGATAGAGTATGGAGGAAAAAAGAGAAAAGACACTATCTTTGCGGCAGGAAAAACCAAATGCCTTTGTTTTTAGTTATAAGACTAAGGAGGCTTTGAAATACATTAGGAGGATGAAACACATCAGGAGGCTTTGAACACATTAGAAGGCTGAATACATTAAAAAGCTTTGAAATACATTAGGAGGCTTTCAGTGAGAGGCGGAGAAGGAGTCTATTGTATTTGTAAAGGGGAAAGGTGGGCTGGCTTTCTATACCTATATTATATAGGGGATCGATTATATGTGTTATATAAGAGATCGGTTGTACGGAGAGAGAGAACAGATAAATTACATTATTCATAAAAAGAATCGGAAAGATATGGGAAACATGTTAAAAGAGTTCAAGGATTTTGCCATGCGGGGCAATGTGGTCGATATGGCTGTGGGTATTATTCTCGGTGGGGCGTTCGGGAAGATCGTTTCGTCGTTGGTGGCTGATGTGATTATGCCGGCTATCGGTTTGTTTGTCGGCGGGGTGAACTTCACGGATCTGAAGGTCACCTTGAAGCAGGCGATCGTCGAAGGCGGGCAGGAGGTGGCTCCGGCTGTGACCATCAATTACGGGCAGTTCCTGCAGGTGACGTTCGACTTTATCATTATCGCTTTTGCCATCTTCCTGATGGTCAAAGGCATCAATGCTTTGCACAAGAAGAAAGAAGAGGAGAAACCGGCAGCACCGGCTGCGCCTCCCGCGGACATTCAGTTGTTGACGGAGATCCGTGACCTGCTGAAGGAAGAGAAGAAATAATTCAGACTCATGAGGATCAAGGCTTACGTTTTCGGCTTACTGCTGTTGCTCGCGCCGCTCTCGGCGGGGGCACAGTATACGCCGGATTGTCTGGGGGCGGATTATCAGAGCCGGACGATCCGGATGCCGGATGATTACGAAGGGAAAGTGGTTTGTACCCTTATCCGAAAGCCTGCTTTGCCGGAGGTAAAGCAAGCTTTTTTGTATATCCACGGCTACAACGACTATTTCTTCCAGGCCGCATTGGGTGATAGTATCCGGGCGTGGGGCCAGAATTTCTACGCTTTGGACCTGCGGAAATACGGTCGCTCCCTCCTCCCTCACCAGGATGCTTTCTTTTGCAAGGATCTGACGGAATACTTCGCCGATATCGATACGGCCATCGCCATCATCCGCCGGGAGGGCAACGAACGCATCATCCTGATGGGCCATTCCACCGGCGGGTTGATCACTAGCCTTTACGTGGATGCGCGGAAAGAGTTGCCGGTCAACGGCTTGATTCTCAACAGCCCGTTCCTGGATATGTATATGTCGCCCATGGCAGAAGCGATCGGCCTGCCGTTGATCTCTTTCCTGGGCTGGATGTTCCCGCGGTGGGTGATCCAGGGCACGGGTTCCAACCGCTACGCACAAACGCTATTGGCCGAATACCGGGGGGAATGGACTTTCAATACAACCTGGAAAAAGGAGAACGGTCATCCCAAGCGGGCGGGCTGGCTACGGGCGATCCATCAGGGGCATCGGAAGGTGCAGAAGAAAGTAGAATTGCACTGCCCGATCTTGCTCTTATCGTCGGACAAATCCGCTTCGGAAAGCGCCGACTGGGCGGAGCTCTGCGTCTCCGACATGGTATTGGATGTGGAAGATATTCAAAGGTATGGCGCCCGCCTCGGCGATAAAGTGACCCGCCACCGGATCCCCGATGGCGTACACGATCTGATCTTATCGCAGCCCGAACCCCGAAAATACACTTACAAAGTGATGGCCGAATGGCTCAAATCTTTATCTTTGCTTCCCTAAAGCGAAAGATCGATCATGAAGATTGTAAGGTTAATTTTCATTCTTTTATTGGCGGGAGCACCTATTCCTTTTCTCTACGCACAAAACGCATCGGACACGAACGTGACGACCTACGCGGTAGAGACATTCGGTTCGGCGGCAACGGGCAGTTATACACCGTTCTGGATGACCAGCAATCGCTACGGGGTGGTTCCATTAGAGGCGGGCAACGGGTATCTGCGTCCGCGCATCGATCACCGTCAATCTTTCGGCGATGGCTTCCACTGGGCCGCCGGCATCGATGCCGTCGTGACCGCTCCCCGCTACCGGAACGTATATCTGCAACAGCTTTATGCCGAGATCGGCTACAAAAGCCTGCTTCTCACCCTGGGCAGTAAAGAAAAATACACCTCCGGCTGGGATCAGCGCCTCAGCAGCGGCGATATGATCCAGTCGGCCAATGCCCGTCCAACTCCGGAGGCGCATATCTCCATCCCTGAATTTCTTACTGTGCCTCTGACCAAAGGCTGGTTTCATTTCCGGGGTTATCTGTCGGTCGGCCGTTCCTTGGACAGCGACTACCTGGACGACTTCGTCAAGACCAATCAGGTGTACAACCGCGATGTCTTATGGCATGACAAATCGCTGACCATCCGGCTGCGCGATACACGCTCCCACTTCCCCGCCTACCTCTCATTCGGAATAAGCCATACGGCGCAATGGGGAGGCAGATCGACGGATCCGGAGGTAGGCAAACAGCCACAGTCATTGAAAGACTTCGCGCGTATCTTCTTCGCCAAAGCGGGAAACGCAACAGCCAGCCTCTCCGATCAGGTCAATGTATTGGGCGCTCACCATATCTCGTACAACTTCCATGCCGGCTTTGCCAAAGCGAACTGGGAGCTTCAAGCCTATTATCAGCATATTGCCTCCGACAAATCGGGCGTTTTGATGTATAATGGAACCGATGGATTGTGGGGCCTGCAATTGGATCTATCCCAATGTCGCTGGATCCGGAAGGTGGTGGCGGAATATATCATCACCAAAGACCAGAGCGGCCAGTTCCACTACCTTGATTTCGACCACGACGCCCACCCCGGGCGGGGCGGTGGTGCCGACAACTACTACAACAACCAGGAATACCGGACGGGACACTCTTATTTCAACCGCAGCAAAGGCACTCCTTTACTGATCTCGCCCGAATACAACGCCGACGGCAGCCTGGGCTTTAAGAGTACGCGCATCCAGGATTTCCATCTCGGCATCGAAGGAGATCTCAGCCGGCAGCTCTCCTACCGTGTATTATTTACTGTGATGAACGGCTGGGGCACACCTTATCAGCCTTTCCTGAAAAAACAAACCGGCGCGTCATTCCTTGTCGAAGCCCACTATACGCATACCCGGTTGCGCGACTGGTCGTTCACCGGCTCCCTCGGCGGGGATACGGGTGATGTAGTCGGCGACCGCAGCTTCGGCTTCAGCCTGAGTATTAAGAAACAAGGGATCTTAAAGAAATGGTAGGCCCCTCCAACCTCCCCCAAGGGAGGCTTAGGTACACACACTTATCGGAACGCATCCCATAGGTCAGCCTCTATTATCTTCCGCGTTTCATCGGCCATCTGCTGCAGCTTTTTGTTCGAGAACTCGCTCTCGTCCCAATGCATCGGGGCGTGGATAATCATCTCCATCCGGTGGCGGCGCAGGTTCAGCGTTCCGATCGGCAAGACATAAAAAGGGCCATTCAGCGTGATGGGCACAACGGGCAGATGCTGATCGACCGCCATCTGATAGGCCCCTTTGCGGAAGCGGATCATGCGGCCGGTGTACGTGCGCGACCCCTCGGGGAAGATCGCCACCGAAGCCCCTTTACTGAGGCTCTTCTCCGCTTCGATGATACTCTGCCGCGCGGCTTTGGGTGTTGAATTATCGACCGTAATAAAACCGGCAGCCCGGCAGGCAGCCCCCACCAAAGGGATCTTGCCGATGCCCGATTTCATCACCCACTTGACAGGCACACCCAGAAAGCCATAGATCAGAAAGATATCAAAAGCCCCCTGGTGATTCGCCGCGAAGACATAGGATTTTGTTCGGTCGATATGTTCACGTCCCTTGACTTTCACCGGACACAATGCCAGGTAACAAGTCAGGCGCGACCAGATCATGCCCGGATAATAAGCAAAAACCCGTTCTCCCCCCAACAGGCACCCGACGATCGTAACCAATGCCGTAAGGATAGTCAGTACCAAGAATATGGGCACAAAAACCAGCCAAGTATAAATGATATATAATAGCCGCAGCATCATTCGTTGTTTCCACAAAGATAACTACAAGTAAAGAATTATACTATATCCCAAAGAAATAAAATGTATTCCCGGTAGCCTTTTGAAGAGGCCGGAGCTTTCCGGGCAAAAAGACAGAGCGGGGAATTCGAATGGTCTCACCTACAGCAAGCATATCCTCGATCGTTGGTAATCCGTTTCCATTGACAGACGTGGCATGCTCACCCTTATACCCTTCGATATTGCGGGTCAGATCATACGCGGGAGACAATAGTCATTTATTTCGCCCTCCTCTTTTTCGATCCTTGTTTTTGTTGATCTGATCCAATTCTTCCATCGTACTGTACTGCGGCTGAGAGAGTAATTGTTTGATTTCTTTCGTGTAACCCAATGCTTTAGATAAGGCGACAAAGGACGACAATGAGATGGTGCTTTTTTGTTCAAACTTTGCAATTGTAGCCAAAGGCACACCGCTTATTTCCGAAAGGAAACTGCGGGACCATCCTTTTTCCAATCGCCTTTTCTGAAGATTCTCTGCTACTATTTTCAGTAGATCTTCGGTTGATTCCAGGTCGAAATTGTACAGTAAAGACATACAATAGTATCTATTAAATCATAATTACCGCATTAACAAACACGATAGTATCTGTTACAAAGATAATCATTCCTGTGGATATCCACCAATCCTCCGATTCTTTTCCGCCAGTTCGCAGAAGAGGGCAGGACCCGCCAGGAACTCTTTCAGCATTTTTATTCTAAAATATTTTCGGAATCGGGTTATTATTACTTTATTTGCAAAGAGAAAAGAAAAGAGTTCGCGGAAGCATTAAGAAACAAACATAAATATATATACAACCATGAACACATTACTTAAATACATTGGAGTATTTGTTGTCCTTGTAGGTGTGGCAATCTTAGCCGTACCGTATCTGATGAACGGTAGTACGTCAAACACATTAATTGCAACCGGCATGACCGTTGCACTTATCGGTTATTTCGGACACATCATCATCAACAAGAAACTTGCCGATTAATACTCCGTAAGAAAAGAAATAAAAAAGGTTGCTTTAGAAAAGGCAACCTTTTTTATTTGGATTCTAATCCAACGGAGCAGATGAGGGATCAGCCCGAACCGTTTTCTTCAGAAGATAGAAGATAGAAGATAGAAGGCGCAGGGCGGGGAAAAGAAGAAAATCGGAAGATTTTCTTCGGTAGTTGGTAGTTGGTAGGCGCGGAGCGGTAGATTGAAGAAAATGTGAAGGTGTAGGATAATAGCAGATGGACATTTCTGGCTCCCCTTCTTAGCTCCCACCACCCCGTCACGCCTCTGGCGTGCCACCCCTCCTCGGGCAGGAGGGGAATTGGGGTGGACCAGAGCCGTAGGCGATGGTGGGGTAGTTTGATCCTAATTTTGTATGAGATAGGTATTTATGATTTGTCAGAAGATCAAACTGCTCCACCACGGCAAGCCGTGGTCCCCCTCTTCTTGTCTAAGAAGAGGAGCCGAGATACCGATATCGTAAACCTTCACATCTCAAAATATTTGAAAACGCGCTGCGCGCGCTGTTTACGAACGGGAATCCCCAAAAATACCCTCCGAACAGAGTTTTTCGTTTTTTTACTTACATCATACAGGATTTCCTTCCATCCCTGTATATCAGCCGTATAACTATTTCAAATAGCCTAAAAAACACCAAAATTCCTGTAAGTAACTTTCTGATACCTGTTGGCGAGCCTCGGCTGTGATCGGTTTAACATTGTTGCCTATTCCGGCTGTATGATGGTAGTAAAAAAATGAACATTTGAAGTAGCGAGCGCAGAAACCAAGTTTACTTGGATTATGCCGAGTCACGCCAAATGACTAATTTTAATGAAAAACTCTGTTCGGAATGATCGGTTTAGCACTATTTGGCGTTTGCATTTGTTGACATCTGTTGTTTGACAACCCAAACCGCCGCCTTTCCCGAAAAGGCCGGCAGGGTTTCCCAAAAGGCCGCCGGAGTTTTATAAAAGGCTGCCGGCCTTTTAACGGCCTGAAAGAGATTTCCAAATCGTTTCAGCCCCCCTTTTTCAACTACCGGTACTTTGCGCGCAAACTACTAATAGTTTGTCGCCAAACTACCGGTATTTGGTGCGCAAACTACCGGTAGTTTGCGAAGGGGATATTAACGCTTCACTTTCAATGGTTTAGAAATTACATTAATGAACGGATTAATCCATGTGATCCGTCAGTTCCCCATGCCCGTCATACGAAAAAAATCCGGCTCTCGAAAGAGCCGGATTCTCTAAAATCCCTAATATATATCTTTAAAACGATATATACAGCTTATAAAGACATACCCGGATTCTGTACCAGGTTCGGGTTACGACGCATTTCGTCCAACAGGATCGGAGCAAAATACATCTTGTTATCCCATGCCCGTACCTCACGGCTATTCAAGTCGAGTACATAGTAGTAGTAATCGTACTTTTCTTCGTTGTGGATATACGGTTTGTATTGGGTTTGTCCCGGTTTCAGGATACCTTCTACCGTAATACCGGTGATCGGCTTGTTGCCGGTTACGTCGGCGATCATCCAACGACGTACGTCGAAGTAACGATGCTGTTCGTAAGCCAATTCAGCACGACGGTCGCGACGTATAAATTCGCGCAGGTCGGCCTGATTGAATGAAGCTCCACGAGCAGTCAAAGCTTCTCTGACAGGTTTCAAGGCTACGCGTCCGCGCAACACATCCAGCCACTTCGCAGCTTCTTCCAGTTCGCCCAATTCCACGCAAGCTTCGGCAGCAATCAGATACATCTCAGCCAAACGCATGTACACATGAGGTACTTCCTGCGGATAGTATTGTGCATCTACAGCCGTGTCGATCAGTTTCTTTTCGTAGTAGCCTGTCCAGGAACCGTTCCAGTCTTCGATCGGACCCTTACGGGTATCGATCCCCCACATAGAAGTTCTGGCCACGCCGTCTTCGTACATCAGATCCTTCACGTCACCGTCGGTCACTTCGTATTTACCGGCCTGCAAGCGTCCCAGTGGCGTCGGGTCCAGCGCAGCACCCGCTGAACGCGGACGTCCCCACTCGTTACCGTCGGTCGCTACCGTAGCATACATACGCGGGTCGCGTCCGTTGTACGGATTACCTTTCTGGAATTCACCCGGTTTGATCAAACCGGTTACGATTGATCCGTCTTCGAATTCGAACGCCTGCACCAGGTCGTGTGTCGGAGTCGTTCCGGCCCAGTTGCTGTAACCGTTCGGTCCGTGCCACAAGCCCATGCGGTTTTTAGCACCCCCGGCCGTAGAATAGCTGCGGACAAACATCTGTTCGCTGTTCGACTTATCTGTCATAATGGTCTTGAACGTCACAGCTCTTTCGGTATTGATCCCTACAGAACAGTCGATCAATTCAAACGGGCCTTCTTCGATCACCTTGATGGCGTTCTCTTTCGCCTGGCGATAGAGTGCCATACGGTCGCCGTCGTACTGGTTTACATTCAACGTGTTGATTGTACGGTCAGCATAGAGCTGGCTGGCGAAATGCAAAGCGATACGCGCTTTCAATCCGGTGGCTACATACTTGGTCACACGTCCTACTTCCGCACCCGAAACAGTTGCCGGCAAGGTTTGCTCAGCAATAGTCAGGTCGGCCATCATAAACTCCACACATTCGCGGATGGTGTTACGTGCCTGCATCATTTCTTCCTGATCGTTCAGGGAGAAGTCTTTCGTCACGATGGGCACACCGCCGAAACCACGGGTCAATTCATGGTACATATGCGCACGCATATAATAAGCTTCCCCTTTCAGGCGTTCTTTACTGATTCCCACCTTTTCAGGAACCGCATCGATATTGTTGATGATGATATTGGCATAACGGATACCCCGGTAGCGAAGCTCCCATTTGAAGGGGTTGTTATTGTTATTAAACCATTGCACGTTCCCTTCGTTGATAGCCTTCGACTCATTCACGTCGCGCTGGCCATAATTATGGGTGAAATAAGCATCATCCGTCAATCCGTCCAATGAGTGTTCTTGTGCTCCCGGGTGGATATTGTTGTACAGCTCAAAAACAAAAGCCTGGGTCAAAGCGGCATCCGAGAATACCAACTCTTCCGTATATTCCCCCGTCGGCTCCAAATCCATAAAATCCGAACAAGAGGTCAAACTAATGGTCGTTCCAAGAGCAACGGCTGCTAAGATATATTTCAAATTTTTCATGTTCTCTCGTTTTTTTAGAATGTTAAAGAAAGACCTGCGTTAAATATACGACGTTGCGGATAGTCTTTACCGGTATTGTTCTGTTCCGGGTCTTGTACCTTCACGTTGTCTATGGTAAACAGGTTAGAACCACTCACATACAGACGCAGATTTTGGATGCCTGCATTGCGAATTGCCGGGAAGTTAAAGGTATAACCAACTTCCATATTCTTCAGACGCAGATAATCGGTATTTCTCTGGTAGTAGGTGTTCTTCTCACCGTTACCTTCTTTTGCCCAATACTCGTTAGAACGGTCGTACGTACGCGGATGTTCCACCTGCCAGTTTTCTTCCGTCCAACGGTTTTCGTACATGAACTTATAGAAGTTACCCGATTCACCGGCACGCTCACGCCAGATATAGGTAATCGCTCCGGTAGCTCCCTGGAACAATAACATGACGTCGAAGTTGTTCCAACGCAATCCCATTGTTACCCCTGCCACAAAGCGTGGTTCGCGGTTTTTGCTGGAACGTACGCGGTCGTCGGCGTCGATCTTTCCGTCTTTGTTGTAGTCGACATACTTGATATCACCCAAGCGAGCGTTCGCCCAATGCGGATAGCTGTCGAGTTCTTCCTGCGTATTGAATACACCGTCGGCGATGTACCAAAGTTCGGTATCGATCGTCTGACCTGTACTTTTCTGATAATCAGGTCTACCCGGCACCTCGTCCCAGAACAGGATCTTGTTGCGGGCATAGGTTACGTTGGCAGAAATATCATAATCTACCTTACCTACGCGGTCGTTCCAGGAAACCAAACCTTCAATACCCTTGTTTTCCATCTCACCGAGGTTTTCCTTCGGCAGCGTAATACCGGATGTATGCGGCAGAGAAGCGTTACGGTTGATCAACATGTTCGTACGTTTGTGGTAGAACAAGTCGGTTTCCACGCTCAAGCGGTTTTGTAAGAATTTGAAGTCGAAACCAATGTCATAAGTCGTACCGACTTCCCAGGTAATATTGGGGTTAGGCGTACGGGTCGGTTTCAATGTTTTGCTCAAGCCGCTACCAAACAGATAGTCAGTACCAAAACCATAGGTATTGAGATACTGGATTGTTCTGTCGTAGTTGCCGTCAGAGTCTAACAAGGCGTCATTACCTGTCTGCGACAGTGAACCACGCAGTTTGAAGTATTCGATAAAGCCTAAGTTCTCTTTCCAGAAGTCTTCTTCCGAAGCACGCCAGGCAGCAGAAACACCGGGGAAGAAACCATAACGGTCACCACTCGGGAAACGATACGAACCGTCTAAACGGAACACGAATTCCAACAGGTATTTCTCCATGTAGTTATACGTCAAACGACCGAAATAGTTCAAACGATTTTCTTCCCAAGAGTAACCTTCGGTTTCCTGGTCGGTGATCGGTGCATTGTTCAACTCGTCCAAGGTGTCAGAGATAAAGTATTTCCGGTAAGCGCGTACGCGACGGAACTTCTTATCTTCTGCTTCAATCCCTAAAGAGATACCCATGTTGTGATCGCCGAATGAACGGTCGTAAGAAGCGATAAAGTTAGCCATCCAGTCGGTCTGGTCGTCGCGTCTTTCTTCCAATTCAGGAGTAGAAACCCCCTTCGGAGTCGGAGTCAGTTTATGTTCGGGGTTACCATCCCAGTTATACAACAAGAAAGGCTTCGCAAAGCGGCGACGGTTGTGGAAGTTCTGGTCGAACGAACCGCTGGCAGTCAGGATCAAGCCTTCCACGCCAGGCACTTTCAAGGTAGCTTTCAACGTATTCTGGATATAATATCCCTTTTGTGTATCATGTCCGGTCTCAGGAGTGGCCCGTACAACGGGGTTATCTCCGTACTCGATATCCGGTCCCGGTTCGCCACTGGGCCAGTATGCCGGCATAGTCGGCTTACTACGTACCAAAGAGGTGAAGATATCACCCGCACCGCGCGGCGGATATTTGGTAACTTCCAGACGGCTGATTGTTCCATAAGAAACATCCAGGTAGTCATTGACCTTCATATCCAGATTCACACGGATACTGTACTGGTCGTAGCGGTTAGCCGAATTCTTATAGATTCCGTCTTCCCCGTTAGCGGCCAGGTTCATGTAGAATTTGAAACGATCAGATCCCCCGCTGATACCTACGTCATGACGATAGATCGGAGAAACGCTCTTCAAGGTTTCTTTGTGCCAGTCGGTATCCGGATGCCCCCAAGGGTCGGAACCATCTTGGAATTTCTGCAGGTCTTCTGCCGTAAAACGCTCGCTACGTCCTGAGTAACGGTCGATATCATTAACCATCGTGGCATATTCGAAAGCGTTAGCAACCTCCGGCAAACGGGTTGGTTGCGAGAATCCCATATTACCATTGTACGTAATGGTCGGCTTGCCTTCTTTACCGCGTTTGGTGGTAATCAAGATTACACCATTCGCCGCACGTGATCCGTAGATCGCAGCAGCAGCGTCCTTCAATACAGACATGGATTCGATTTCGTTCGGGTTGATACGGTTCATACCCCCTTTACGTCCGGGAACACCGTCGATAACGATCAGCGGGTCCTTGCTACCCAAAGAGTTCGAACCACGAATACGGATAGTTGTTCCACCACCACCCGGTTCGTCAGAACGTTGGAACCCGATAACACCAGGCATACGTCCGACCATGGCACCGGTCAGGTTAGTTGTCGGAGAGGCTTTCAGTTGTTCACCGGTTACACTGGCTACAGATCCGGTAACGGTTACCTTCTTCTGCACGCCGTAACCTACGACAACGACCTCTTCTAACGCCTGAGAGTCATCTCTCAACGTTACATTAAGGATGTTTTGTGTGCCTACAGCGATTTCCTGAGTCACATAACCTACATAAGAAAAAACAAGTGTGCCGTTAGCCGGCACTTCCAATCCGTAATGGCCATCGATATTGGTAATCGTACCAATGGTTGTTCCTTTAACGGAAACGTTCACCCCGATCAGCGGCTCACCGGTAGAGTCTGTAACAGTACCTTGAACCGAACGGTTTTGAGCGAATACTGCGGTAGTGCATAATAGTGCGACGAACAAGGTTAACAGCTTGTTTATCATACCCACAGGTTTCGAATGTGATTTTGAATATACTTTCATATTCTTTCTTTTTAAATGAATATAAGGTTAAAACATTACGAATAGCTTCACTATTCAGATTTTCACATAAAAAAAATTCTCTAAAAGGTCTTACATCATAGGCAGTACATTTTTAATTATTAATTGTTAATTATCAGTTGTTAGTTATAACACGATCTTACGTGTGTCTTCTTTAAAGAATAAAACGAAGGCAACCAGGATGACTGCAGCCATAATGAAAGGAATCATCCAGATCGATACCCAGTCGTAGACACCGTCGACGGTATAATGATCAACTACCTTCCCGGCGACCAGCGTACCCAGGTATTTCCCCACCCCATACGTGGCAAAAGCAATCAAGCCCTGGGCCGAATTGCGCAGGCTCACGGGTGCTTTCTCGTCGACAAACAATTGGCCGGTCACAAAAAAGAAGGTAAAGCAGAATCCATGTAACGGCAAGCCGGCATAGAGCAATACCGTGTTTCCGCTGAACGCGCCGTAGGCATAAAAGCCGTACATCACCGTCCAGGCAATCACCGCCGCCATGATACTCTTTTTGTATTTCCATCTCAAGAAAAGCAAGGGGAAGGCAAAAAGGAAGATCATCTCCACAATCTGTCCCAGACTCATCGCTGCTGCCGCATGGCTCACACCGGAAGTATTGAGGAACAGGTTGGTGAACGAATCATAGAAAGCCAACGGGATGCAGATCAAAGCCGAGAAGACCAACAACAAAAGGAATGAACGGTCTTTGGTCAATTTGAAAGCATCGAATCCGATCAGTTTGACAAAGGATACTTTCTCCGTACTCTTGACCGGCGCTTTATACGGCAGGAACAAGGCATAGGCCGCACCCACAAGCGAGGCGCCTCCGGCAATCAGGAAAGGAATGGACGTTTCTTCAATCTTTAACCCGCTCAACAGGAATCCGGCAATCACCCAGCCAATGGAGCCAAACAGGCGTACGCGCGAGAACTCCTTGCCCGGATCACTCAGGTTGTCCATCGAGATGGAATTGGCCAGCGAAGTGGTCGGCATATAACAAATCGTGTACGCAAACAGAACGGGAAAGAAAAGTGAGAAGTCTTTAATCGTAGACAGCCAGATCATCAACGCGCCACCTACAATATTCAAGAAAGCCATCACCCGATTGGCCGAGAAGAACCGATCGGCAATGGCGCCAACAATAAAAGGAGAGATCATGGAAGCAAAAGCTGCTGTTCCATAAGCCAATCCAATTTGAACACCGGTAAATTGTAATGTTTTCCCCAGGTAGGTCCCCATCGTAACAAACCAGGCCCCCCAGATAAAAAACTGAATGAACATCATGGCAGATAACTGCACTTTTTTGTGAGTAGCTCTCATCCAAGCATTAAATTAGGTTAACAATAAATTCAAGCGAAAAAGCAAATAGTCTATTATACAACAGATTTATCAGGTTTCTTCAGCATCACGAATGTATTCAAACTACCTACAAGTGTAGTCAAAACAAATACTCAACACAGGCTGGGGACAAATATATAACTTTTTGAATTATTGACAAAACATTAACCTTTTTTTTACTAAATAAAGTTTAAGGAAATCCTACAAGCCTTCAAGGTCGGGCGGTAATATGGAAGCAGCCTTGCTTACGTTCGTGCTTGACGTAGCAGCGGTTGGCTTTTTGCAGGTCGCGTAAGACCATGGCGAGGATCATTTTCAGGTCTTCCGCCGGGATGTCGAGGGGATCTTTGGGTTTGATCTTGGTGAAGCGCACCCAGGAAATATCGAAGGTGGTGCCGTAGAGGTGGGCGGAGTTGGAGGAGGAGTTGATATTCCGTTTTTGCAGCTTACCGATATCGTCGGCGGTGCGGGTGACGCTCGTGACCTTTACCTTATATAATGAAGCGTTGTGACTGGCGAGCGAATCCTGGAAGTTCTGGCCGATCTCGTATAACAGATCGGCGGCTTCGGTCACCAGAAACGGGATCGAGTGGGTCAGTTCTTCCACTTCGTAGGCATCGTTGGTGGCGATCTCGACCATCTTCTTCGTGGCCCGTTTCGCCGCTTCGCGCGATGCGACCGGCTCGATACCCAGGCGTGCGGCGGCTTCGAGGTGCTTGGGATTCAGATCGTTGAAGTCGCGGTTGTAACTTCCTTTATACCAGATGCGTTTCAGTTCGCCCCGTTTCTCGGCACAGTCGGAAAGGGAAATAACGAAAAGAAGAAAGAAGAGGGAAGAGAGAAGATAGGAGTTCCTCTTCTTCCTTCTATCTTCTACCTTCTCTCTCCTCTCTTCCATCTTCTTTCTTCTCTCTTCCATCTTCTCTCTTCTCTTTCTTTTGTTTTCGGATGCAAAAATAGGGATAAATCGCAAACTTATTTATATGTTCCTTAGCGGAGTGAGTAGATTATTCGTATTTTTGCATCCACTAAAACGAGTCGAATGATTGAACGCATTTACATATTGGAGAATGTAGACCCTGTCTTGTTTTATGGGGTGAACAACAGCAATATGCAGCTGATCAAAACCTTATTCCCCAAACTGCGCATCGTAGCGCGTGGCAACGTGATGAAAGTGATCGGCGAAGAAGAAGAGTCGGAGCTGTTCCTCAAGAAGCTGCGCGAACTGGAGAAGCACTGCGAAGAATACAACGCCTTGCCCGAAGAGGTGATCCTGGATATTATCAAAGGCAAAACGCCGAACGTCGTGCGACAGGAGAACCTGATCATTCACGGGATGAACGGCAAACCGATCCTGGCACGTTCGGATAATCAACAGCTATTAGTCAAACTGTTCGACGAGAACGACCTCGTCTTCGCCCTCGGCCCTGCCGGTACGGGCAAGACGTTCGTGGCCATCGCACTGGCTGTCCGGGCGTTGAAGAACAAACAGGTGCGTAAGATCATCCTGAGCCGCCCCGCCGTCGAAGCCGGCGAGAAGTTGGGCTTCCTTCCCGGTGAGATGAAAGACAAACTGGATCCCTACCTGCAGCCGCTCTACGATGCATTGCAGGACATGATCCCTGCCGCCAAGTTGAAAGAGTATATGGAGAACAATGTGATCCAGATCGCCCCGTTGGCC
Organism: Parabacteroides sp. PF5-6; assembly: GCF_029504695.1. Lineage (GTDB taxonomy): Bacteria > Bacteroidota > Bacteroidia > Bacteroidales > Tannerellaceae > QVMG01. The sequence continues at coordinate 419,192 of NZ_JAQFIN010000004.1, read as the reverse complement.
TTTATGCGCGGACGGACATTGAACGATGCGGTGATCATCCTCGACGAAGCCCAGAACACAACGACCCATCAGATCAAGATGTTCCTCACCCGCCTGGGCACGAACGCGAAGATGATCGTCACCGGCGATATTACCCAGATCGACCTGCCGGCCTCGGCCACTTCCGGCCTGGTGCAGGCGCTTAATATACTGAAAGGCGTACCCGGCATCGGCAAAGTCGAATTCAACAAAAAAGATATCGTGCGCCATAAGCTCGTGCAACGCATCGTCGAGGCGTACGAACGCTTTAACCGCAAGGCGGATAAAGCGTTAATTGACAATGGACAATTGACAATGGACAATGAGAAAAAAGCTAAAAAGAATAAAGAAGATAACTAACGTTTATGAAACAGGCATTAACACAAACAGATTTCAATTTCCCGGGACAGAAGAGCGTCTACCACGGTAAGGTACGCGATGTGTATAACATCAACGACGAGCAACTCGTGATGGTGGCTACCGACCGGATCTCGGCATTCGATGTCGTCCTGCCCGAAGGCATCCCCTACAAAGGACAAATGTTGAACCAGATCGCCGCCAAGTTCCTCGACGCCACGGCCGATATCTGCCCGAACTGGAAACTGGCGACGCCCGACCCGATGGTGACCGCCGGCGTGCAATGTACCGGATACCCCGTCGAGATGATCGTGCGCGGATACCTCGTAGGCAGTGCCTGGCGCGCCTACAAAGCCGGCGCCCGCGAGATCTGCGGCGTGAAGATCCCCGACGGGATGCGCGAGAACGAACGCTTCCCCCACCCGATCATCACCCCGACCACCAAAGCCGAGATCGGCGAGCACGACCAGGACATCTCCCGCGAAGAGATCCTCCGTCAGGGATTGGTTTCGGAAGAAGAATACAACCTGTTGGAACAATACACCATGCAGCTCTTTATGCGCGGCACGGAGATCGCCCGCGAACGGGGGCTGATCCTGGTCGACACCAAATACGAGTTCGGCCACCGCGACGGAAAGATCTACCTGATCGACGAGATCCACACGCCCGACTCCTCGCGCTATTTCTACCGCGAAGGCTACGAAGAACGCTTCGCCGCCGGCGAGCCACAGAAGCAACTCTCCAAAGAATTCGTACGCGAATGGTTGATGGACAATGGCTTCCAGGGCAAAGAAGGACAGACCGTGCCCGAGATGACACCCCAGATCGTCGAAAGCATCAGCGAGCGCTACATCGAACTCTACGAACACATCACCGGAGAGACGTTCGTCAAAGAAGATACCCGCAGCTTGCTCGAACGGATCGAACGCAACGTAACGACATACCTGCAATCCCGATAACACATAGGATATGACACGATATGGTTCGGAAAAGATCCTGCCCTACAAGAACGCCAAGGAGGGCAAAGGGGATCAGGTGGAACGGATGTTCGACGCCATCGCGGACAAATACGATCAGCTGAACCATACCCTGTCGCTGGGCTTCGACAAAGGCTGGCGGCGGAAAGCCATCCGCACGCTCAAGCCCTACGCGCCCAAAGAGATTCTGGATATCGCCACCGGGACCGGCGACCTGGCTATCGCGCTCTACAAAGAATTGCAGCCCGATCAGGTTATCGGTGCCGATATCTCGGAAGGCATGATGCGCATCGGACGGGAGAAGGTGGCGGCTGCCGGTTATGCCGACGCGATCCGCTTCGAATGGCAGGACAGCCTGTGGCTGAATTTCCCGGATAACCGGTTCGACGCCGTCACAGCCGCCTTCGGGGTGCGCAACTTTGAGGATATCCGGCAGGGTATCGGCGAGATGTATCGCGTACTCCGTCCCGGCGGGCGCCTGATGATCCTCGAACTGACCACACCCGAGCGCTTTCCGATGCGCCAATTGTTCGCCCTCTATTCCCACACGGTCATTCCACTGATCGGCCGGTTGGTGTCCAAAGAAAAGAACGCTTACGACTACCTGCCCGCCTCGATCCGGGTCGTGCCGCAAGGTCGGGTGATGACCGGACTATTGGAAGAGATCGGGTTTCGCGACGCCCAGGTACGCACATTCACCTTCGGCATCTGCTCTTTATATACCGCCACGAAATAAAAAACAACACACACAAATGGATAAATACGGATTAATAGGCTACCCCTTGGGGCATTCATTCTCCAAGACATTCTTCAACCAGAAATTTGAAGCCGAAAATATCGATGCCGAATACCTCAACTTCGAGATCGCCAACGTGAAAGAGATCCGGAACGTATGCAAAGAGAACCCGGAACTCAAAGGATTGAACGTCACCCTGCCCTATAAAACGCAGATCATCCCCTACCTCGACGATATCGACGACGACGCCCGCCGCATCGGGGCCGTCAACGTGATCAAATTCTCCCGCGGACTCTTCGGCAAGCTCAAACTCAAAGGATACAACTCGGATATCATCGGTTTCAAACAGTCGATCGAACCGCTGTTGAACCAGTCGCACCGCAAAGCCCTTATCCTCGGCACCGGAGGCGCCTCGCGCGCTGTCTTCCAAGGCCTGAAGCAATTGGGTATCGGCTCGACCCTCGTCTCACGCAGTCCCCGCGAGTTCGGCATCACCTACGAAGCGATCACACCCAAGATCATGTCGCAATACACCGTGATCGTCAACACCACCCCCGTCGGCATGTATCCCCATATCGAAGAATGCCCCCCTATCCCCTACGAGCTACTGACCTCGAACCACCTCCTGTACGACCTGTTGTACAACCCCGACGAAACCCTCTTTATGAAGATCGGCAAAGAACGAGGCGCCACCGTCAAAAACGGCCTGGAGATGCTTATCCTGCAAGCCTTCGAAGCCTGGAATATCTGGCAACGCTAACTGACGGGGGAAGACACCCGGTATACACTTACCACATAAAAATTTCCACCCCGCCCTTCACCTTTCACCCGGTCGCCAGATCCCTGTATTGATCAGCGTTTCAGGTGAAAGGTAAAGGCATACCTTTAAAGAACGACAGACCTTCCCGGAAAAGGCCGGCGGCCTTTGAAAAAAGGCTGCCGGGGTTTTGGAAAACTCCGGCGGCCTTTTGGAAAACCCTGCCGGCCTTTTCCGGAAAGCCTCCCTCCTCCTCCAAGCCTTCACCCGAAATGCTGATCAACACAGGGATCTGGCGACCGGGTGAAAGGTGAAGACCGGGGTAAAAACTTTTATGTGTAGGCTGCCCAAAATAAACATTGCACTTTGGTCGGCCAAAGCGCAATGTTTTTTCGACCAAAGTGCGATGTTTTGGAAGGGGGGATGTGGCGGGGTTCAAATAGTTTGAAACTTGAAGATTTTTAGTCGCGGACCACACGGATTTATGTATTTTGTTTGTGTCCTGTAAGGACAGTGAGCGCTGAAAGCGCGTTAGAGCCCAGCCCAGGGCCAACAGGCCGTTAGGTCTGCGCAACCCTGGGTCGGGAACACACCCACACACAACGGAGCGCTGAAAGCGCGAAAGATTTGCTTTCGCGCCTTCAGCGCTCCGTTTTTATATGTATCCTTAACCCGGGGTGGCGAACCTCTTCAAGGTTCTGACCCCGGGCTGATGTATTACGCGCTTTCAGCGCTCATTGTCCTTTCAGGACGATCGTACACAAATCCTGACTCATAGTAAATCATTTAATCAGTAGAATCAGAGTTCAGAAATCTTCACATCTCCTTTTATTCCCCGCCCTGCGCCTTCTACCTTCTATCCTCTGAATTAATCATTAATCATTAATAATTCAGAGGATAGAATTTATCTTCTGAAGAGAATCTTCTCCTTCCGTCCAGACCCAAACATACCCGGGGGTCACCTGATAGCGCAGCGGATAGGTGGTGCGTTGCGGTGTGCGGGTTTCGGAGGCGGTAAGGGTTCCTTGGGATTGCAGGGGGAAAGGGTGGATATATAGGTGCTCACTGAAATCGACATCCGACTGGTCCATGACTTTGAAAAGCACTTCTTTGGCCGACCAGTAAAGCAGGCAGTGGGTCAGCGGATCTGTCGCGTCCAGGTGATTCAATTCTTCCGGAGAGAGGAAGCGCTCTTTCAACCGCAGGGCACGGTCGGAGCGGTACTCGATATCGATTCCGGCGACAGGATGCTGCGCCAGCACGAGAGCGGCGTACCCACGGGTATGGGAAATGCTGAGCTGAAGGTCGAGGCTGGGGAGAAAAGGGGCGCCATTCGCCCGGTATCCGACAGGCAATTCCTCGCCGAGCAGTGCCTTCAGCAACAAACGGGTGGCCAGCCACTCCTGCTTGCGCTTTTCCGAAGTCGTTTGCGTAAGGAAAGGCAGATACAGTTCCTTGCGTTCCAACAAAATGAGTAATTCGTCGGAGGTTTCGGTGATCTGCCAGATCGCCCGCAAGGGATGGGTATGGATTTCCAATAACGGCATCAGCGTCTCCAATGAAAGGTTTGCATCAGCTCGACGATATCCTCCTGCAGGTAGCGGGTGACAGGCGCCAGGGAATCGACATTGGGACGCATCTCGTAGTAGAGGGCGCCGCGGAAGAAATGCGACAGGCTGTCGGTCAGTATAAACTGGATGGGCGAAACGGCTTCGCCTTCGAGGATGAACAACGAGCCGTAGACCCGTTCGTCGGCATTCTCATAGGTCTGCTCCGTCAGGCTCTCCGCCTTGGCCTGGCGCGACAGGAGGGATAAGGTTTCGCGTTCGACCTCCTCCAACTTCGCCGGATCGATAGATAGGTAACTGCAATAGATGCGGGCATTCAGGGAGGGGTAAGCGATATTGATCCAGCCTTCGGGCGAACCGGCGGGTGGCAGTTCGACAGTGGTCAGGTGGGAAACGTCGAACCGGTAAGGCAGATCGTCGAGAGGCAAAGGCGTATACCGGGGTGTACCGGGTTCGATACGCATATAGCCACGCGGCTTGGGCGTGTAATCGGCACAGGCCATACAAAGGCCGAATAAGAGGATCAAAGGGAGGAGAAGTCGTTTCATTCGGCGGTCTCACCGGTTTCCGCATCCGGCACGGTGGTGAATTTCACTTTCTGGATCCGCCGGTTGTCCATCTCCAGGATCTGGAAACGATAGCCTGCGTAGTCGATCACTTCGCGCCGGCGTGGGAAATCACCTTTGAGCTCCAGGATCAGGCCGGCGAGGGTTTCCACATCTTCGGTCAGTTTGCCGAAATCGTTTTCATCGACTCCGATGATGCGGAAGAAATCGGTCAGCATCGTCTTGCCTTCGAAGATATAACTGCCGTCGGCCAGGCGGATAAACTGCTTTTCGTCTTCATCGTACTCGTCGGAGATCTCCCCGACGATCTCTTCCAGGATATCTTCCATGGTGACAATGCCCGAGGTGCCGCCGTATTCATCAACTACAATCGCCATGTGGATCTTATTCGTGCGGAACTCTTCCAAAAGATCATCGATCTTCTTGGTCTCGGGCACAAAATAAGCCGGGCGGATCAGGCTTTGCCAGCGGAACGTATCCGGTTTGTCGATATAAGGCAAGAGGTCTTTGATATACAGGATACCTTTGATGTTGTCTTCCGTATCGGCATAGACCGGGATGCGCGAATAGCCCGACTGCAGGATAAAATCGATGACCTGGCGGAAGGTACTTTTGATTTCTATATCTTCGACATCCAGGCGGGAGGTCATAATCTCGTCGGCGGTCTTATTATAAAACTTGATAATCTCCGCCAGCATCTCTTTCTCTTCGGGAATCTCCGCCGAGGTGAGCTCGAGGGCTTTCGACAGTTCGTCGACCGAGAGATCGTATCGGCTTCTTTTCTTTACCTTATGGATAAAAGAGGTGGAACCGACCAACAGCTTGGCAAACGGACGGCATACCTGTTCCGCCCCACTGAGTACCGGAGCGGCGAAACGCACAAGCTTCAACGGATTGCGCTGGGCATAGATCTTCGGCATGATCTCGCCGAACAACAGAAGGATGAAAGTCAACAGGATCGTTTCCAACACAAAGCCCAATACCGGCACGGCCGAGAAATCGATCCAGGCATTGATCCCATACGTGCAAAGCATGACGACTGCCACATTCACAAAATTATTGACGATCAGGATCGTGGCCAGTAGATATTCCGAGCGGTCGAGCAAGGCCTGCACCTTGCGGTCGGCAGGCGCCTTGTTTTCGCGCACCTGATCGAGGTCTTTGGGCGCAAGCGAGAAGAACCCCACCTCGGAGGCCGAGACAAATGCCGAAGCAAACAAAAGAAGAGCTGCCGTACAAAAAGCAATAACGCTACCGATCGTTATACTTTGTATAGTGACTTGTTCAAATAGATTCGAAAAATAGTCTGAGTCCAAGGAGTACCGTATTAGTTAGACAATATCAGAACGGGAGATCATCCGCATCGTTAGATTCCGCCACCGTATTCGGCTGCGAAGCGGCCGGTTGCTGGTAAGAAGTAGAAGGAGGCGTCTGGCTCACGGGCTGAGCAGGCTGTTGCGCCGGCTGTTGCTGAGTGGTGGTGGCCGTTCCCGCGCCTTCGGGGCGGCTACCGGAACTATAAAACTCGATCCGGTCGGCGTAGATCTCGGTGATATACCGTTTGTTGCCTGCCGCATCGTCGTAGTTACGGGTACGGATCTTGCCTTCGACGTAGACTCCCGAACCTTTCTTGACCCATTTCTCCACAAAAGGAACCAGGTCGCGACGAGCGACGACATTATGCCATTCTGTCCGTTCGGGCACCACCGTACCATTGGCCAGTGTATAACCCCGCTCGGAAGTGGCTAAAGGGAAGTTGGCTACTGCTGCGTTATTATCGAAGTAACGGACGTCGGGATCTTTTCCGACATGACCGATTAAGATGACCTTATTAAGTGACATAATCCTATAGTTGTTGTTTTTTTGAATATACAAAGAAAAACAAATTCACTCACTCTTCCAACTTTCCCAGCCATTTCTCCAAATAAATGTGGATGATACGGGGGACTGCATATTCTTCAAGCGTTTCGGCCGCCACCGGAAGATATGTTTGCAGGCTCTCCGGCACCTTTTCGATCTCAATGCGATAGAAAGTGATATACAAGACCTGATGGGAAAGGATATGTTTTTCTTTGGGTTGCTCAACTGTTATCCGGAGGTGGCCGGCAGCGCCAAACAGGGATTGGAAAGCTTCGGTCTTTTGCAGTTCGGCAAAGTCGACAGGTCCTTCCGTTTCAATCAGGGGAAATTCATAGAGGCCGGCCCAGATATCTTTCCCCGTGCGGCGATGCAACCAGGTGCGGTTCCCTGAGAGGATATGGAAATAATGGAAATAACGGTCGCGGGTCTTCGTTTTGTGCTGCTTGACGGGGTAAGCCTGGACCTCGCCGGAGGCATACGCCAGGCATTTGTCGGCCAGGACACACTGGCGGCAGTCCGGATTCTTGGGCGTACACTGCAAAGCGCCGAACTCCATCATCGCCTGATTGTATAAACGGGCCTCGGCTGGGTCCATCAACCACCCGGCCAGGCGGGTGAATGCTTTCTTGCCTTTCCCCGAATCGATGGGTGTGTCCAGAGCGAACAAGCGAGACAATACCCGGAAGACATTTCCGTCGACCACCGGGTAAGGCGCATTCCAGGCTGCCGATACAATCGCTGCCGCCGTGTACTCGCCTACGCCTTTCAAGGCGAGTACTTCCGGGTACGACTCCGGGAAGCGCCCATTATGTTGCTCTTCGATCATGCGGGCGGCGGCATGCAGGTTGCGGGCACGGCTATAGTAACCCAGTCCCTGCCAGTATTTCAACACCTCGTCCTCCGCGGCGGCGGCCAACGAAGAGACATCGGGAAACCGGCGAATGAAGCGATGAAAATAATCCATGCCCTGCGCCACCCGGGTCTGTTGCAGTATGATTTCGGATATCCATATAATATAAGGGTCACGCGTCTCCCGCCAGGGAAGGTCTCTTTTATGTTCTAAATACCAATCTATTAACCGCCGACTCATCCACTTGCCTGCGGCAGCTATTTCTTCTTCACTAAAATTGTTCTCCATAAACACCCTTAACTCTTTGATCAATGCAAACATACGGAGAACTTCCGGAACATGAAAAATCTTTTTTCTCAAAATTTGACGGACAAATCTTTTTTCACTCCAAATAAAAGCTATATATTTGCATTCCAAAAATTTAAAGACATAATTCAATTAATATTTATAGACATGACTAAAGCAGACATTGTTAGTGAAATTTCGAAAAGCACCGGTATCGACAAAACAACGGTTCTATCAAGCATCGAGTCTTTCATGGAAATCGTAAAAGATTCTTTGGCTCAGGGTGAAAATGTATACCTGAGAGGTTTTGGCAGTTTTGTAGTGAAGAAAAGAGCACAGAAAACCGCTCGCAACATCTCTAAGAATACGACGATCATCATACCGGAACACAATATACCTTCTTTCAAGCCGGCTAAAACCTTCCTGAACGAAGTAAAGTAAAAAAGAATTTTCAAGTTTAATTAAAAAATGATAAGCTATGCCAAGCGGTAAAAAAAGAAAAAGACATAAGATGTCAACGCACAAGCGTAAAAAGAGACTAAAGAAAAATAGACATAAGAAGAAATAAGTCTAATTTTTCGGACAAAACTCTAAAGAACAAACTTAAAATAGACTTATTAAGTTTGTTCTTTGTGTATAATGACCTGAAATTCTTCAGGTATAAAATCCTATTATAAGTGACTAGTGAATTAGTAGTTGACGTACAGCCCAAAGAGGTATCCATTGCCGTACTGGAAGACAAGAATCTGATAGAGCTTCAGAAAGAAGCCCGCAATGTCTCGTTTGCCGTCGGTGATATATTTCTTGGCAAGGTTAAAAAACTTATGCCCGGGCTGAACGCTGCTTTCATCGATGTAGGTTATAAAAAGGATGCATTTCTTCATTATCAGGACTTAGGCCCTCATTTCAACACGCAACAGAAATTCCTCAAGCAAGCAATCCATGGCGACAGCAAGAAGTTTCCCTCGTTGGCAAAAACACAGATTTTGCCCGAAATCGAGAAAAACGGAAGCATAAGCGATGTATTAAAAGTCGGACAGGAAGTACTGGTGCAAATTGCCAAAGAGCCTATCTCCACCAAAGGTCCCAGGTTGACTTCCGAGCTTTCCTTCGCCGGAAGATACATCGTACTGATTCCTTTTGCCGATAAGGTATCAGTCTCCACCAAAATTAAATCAAGTGAAGAACGGGCTCGTCTACGCCAATTAATTCAAAGTATCAAGCCGAAGAACTTCAGTGTTATCGTCAGAACCTCTTCGGAAGGCAAGCGCGTAGCCGAACTCGATCATGAACTCAAGACATTAGTAAAACGTTGGGAAGACAACATCCCCAAAGTGCCCAAAGCCAAAGTCCCCTCGGTTATCTATGAGGAGACAGGACGCACGGTCGCCCTGTTGCGGGATATCTTTAACCCCTCTTTCCAACATATTTACGTGAATGACTCCGACGTCTGCCGCGATATCCGCGACTATGTAAGCCTGATTGCTCCCGGTAGGGAAGACATCGTTCAGCAATACAAAGGCGAACTGCCTATTTTTGACAATTTTGGTATCACCAAACAGATCAAATCGCTTTTCGGGCGGACCGTGACTTACAAGAGTGGAGCTTATCTGATTATCGAGCATACCGAAGCCATGCACGTGATCGACGTCAATAGCGGTAACCGTTCCCGGGGCAGCGACGCCCAGGAGAAGACAGCGATCGACGTGAATATGGCGGCAGCCGACGAAATCGCCCGCCAACTGCGTCTGCGTGACTTAGGGGGTATCATCGTCATCGATTTTATCGATATGACGGAACCCGCCAATCGCCAAAAGCTATTTGAGCACATGACTAAAGCTATGGCCAACGACCGGGCCAAGCACAACATTTTAACCATCAGTAAGTTCGGGCTTATGCAGATTACACGCCAACGGGTTCGCCCCGAAATGGAAGTGGATACCAACGAAACCTGCCCCACTTGCTTTGGTAGCGGCAAAGCCAAACCTTCTATTTTATTTACAGACAACCTGGAAGGAAAAATCGATTGCTTAGTCAATAAGCATCACGTGAAGAAATTCACCTTACACCTGCACCCTTATGTGGCAGCGTTTGTGAACAGAGGGTTTATCCCCCTGAGTATGAAGTGGAAATTTAAGTATTCCCTTGGATTGAAAGTAATCCCTGACCAAAGTCTGGCTTTCCTTGAATACAAGTTTATCGACCCCGATAAAAACGAGCTGGATATGAAAGAGGAACAAGAGATTAAATAAGCAAAAGAGCCCCGGTATTACACAAAAGTACCGGGGCTTTTTTTACTGACAGAATGTCCGTCTTCTTTTTTTTGATGGCCGTAAACAAGTTTGGCACAGCATTTGTTGAATCATTGACGACTGCCGATCGAGGCGGTCGACCGACAAACGAAAGAATAATAATTAAAATAGAATAAGAACATGGGAAAAATTATTGGTATTGACTTAGGAACAACCAACTCTTGCGTTTCCGTATTGGAAGGCAACGAACCGGTTGTGATCACAAACAGTGAAGGAAAAAGAACGACGCCTTCCATCGTCGCTTTCATTGAAGGAGGCGAACGTAAGGTGGGTGACCCGGCCAAACGCCAGGCGATCACCAATCCGGAGAAAACGATCTTCTCGATCAAACGTTTCATGGGAGAAACCTACGATCAGGTGCAGAAAGAAATCAACCGCGTACCTTATAAAGTAGTACGGGGAGACAACAATACGCCACGCGTCGACATCGACGGCCGCCTCTATACACCGCAGGAAATCTCGGCGATGGTGCTTCAGAAAATGAAGAAGACAGCCGAAGACTACCTGGGACAGGAAGTGACCGAAGCGGTGATCACCGTACCGGCATACTTTAGCGATGCGCAACGTCAGGCCACCAAAGAAGCCGGTGAAATTGCCGGACTGACCGTTCGCCGTATCGTGAACGAACCGACAGCCGCTTCGTTGGCTTACGGTTTGGACAAAACAAGTAAAGACATGAAAATCGCCGTCTTTGACTTGGGTGGGGGTACGTTCGATATCTCAATCCTCGAGTTGGGCGATGGCGTGTTCGAAGTAAAATCGACCAACGGGGATACCCACCTGGGCGGTGACGACTTCGACCACGTGATCATCGACTGGCTGGCAGAAGAATTTCAACGCGAAGAAGGTCCGGACTTACGCAAAGATCCGATGGCTCTGCAACGTTTGAAAGAAGCAGCCGAGAAAGCAAAGATCGAACTGTCGAGTACGACCAGCACGGAAATCAACCTGCCGTATATCATGCCGGTAGACGGCGTGCCCAAACACTTGGTAAAGACGTTGACCCGCTCCAAATTCGAGCAATTGGCCGACAGCCTGATCCAGGCATGCGTGGAACCTTGCCGTCAGTCGTTGAAAGACGCAGGCTTGAATACTTCCGATATCGACGAAGTAATCCTGGTCGGCGGATCGACCCGTATTCCGGCGATACAAGAAGTGGTTGAAAAGTTCTTTGGCAAAGCCCCGTCGAAAGGCGTGAACCCGGACGAAGTAGTAGCCGTTGGAGCTGCCATCCAGGGAGGTGTACTGACCGGTGAAGTGAAAGATGTATTATTGCTCGATGTCACTCCGCTTTCTTTAGGTATCGAAACCATGGGTGGCGTAATGACCAAATTGATCGACGCCAACACAACGATCCCGACCAAGAAGTCGGAAACATTCACAACCGCAGCCGACAATCAACCGTCAGTTGAAATCCACATCTTGCAGGGTGAACGCTCATTGGCACGCGATAACAAATCATTGGGCCGCTTCCACCTCGACGGCATCCCTGCCGCTCAACGCGGTGTGCCGCAAATCGAAGTAACCTTCGACATCGATGCCAACGGTATCCTGAATGTATCCGCCAAAGATAAAGGGACGGGTAAAGTACAAAACATACGTATCGAAGCCTCCAGCGGTTTGAGCGATGATGAAGTCAAACGCATGAAAGACGAAGCCGCTGCCAACGCAGAAGCCGATAAAAAGGAAAAAGAACGTATCGACAAACTGAACCAGGCCGACAGCACCATCTTCCAGACGGAGAAACAACTGACCGAACTGGGCGATAAGCTCCCGGCAGACAAGAAAGGCCAGATCGAATCCGCTTTAGCGAAGCTCAAAGAAGCCCATAAAGCCCAGGACATCGACGCCATCGACGCCGCCATGACTGAATTAAACGCTGTCTTCCAAGCTGCCAGCCAGGAAATGTACAACGCCGGCCAACAACCCGGCGGACAGCCCGGTCCCGACTTCGGCCAACAACAGGCGAACAATCCCGACAGCTCCAACGACAAAGACAGCGGAGTGACTGATGTGGATTTCGAAGAAGTGAAGTAAGAGGCGATTAGGAATAATCAGTTAATAATAGAAAATCCCTGTAAACGAATTGTTTATGGGGATTTTTGTTTTTATGAATTTGTAGATCGCTATTGTTTTTGATGTTTTTTTATCATACATTTGTACCATTATTGTACCGGGCGTTAATTAGCGACAATGTGGGTCTTATCTTACCTTATTGCGTCTTAACGATACTTAATCAGCGATAATGTAACGGATGATATAGGAATATGGGATTTAGTCAACTGAAAATACCGAAAATCTGCGAACAATGTGGAAAGCCCTTTGAGGCAAAAACAGTAGTCACTCGTTTCTGTGGTTCTTCCTGTGCAAACAAGTCTGGCAAAGAGAAGAAACGACAGCAAAAGGAAGCAGAGAAAAAACAAACTATTTTGGAGCAATCAGCAGAAAAGATTGCACAAATGCAGACACGTCCTTATATTTCTGTCACAGAAGCAACTGTTCTTTTTGGCATTTCTAAGAACACAATTCATCGTCTTATTAAAGCAGGACAAATTCCCGCTTTCAATTTAGGAGAACGATTGACAAGGGTAAGCCGGAAACATCTCGAAGCTATATTCACCGCTGTAGACTTACCAGAAACGCCCAAAGAACAAATCGATAAAATATTTGCACGCAAATGAAACAACTCTCCAATACAAAAGTAACTGTCCGGCTTCGCAAGGCGGAAGACCGTAAAGAGTGGTATGTTTATATTGAAAGCTATCCGGTTTATGTTCCCTGCAAGCAAACCCCACAGCGTGTTCGTGAATATTTGAATCGTTGTATTACTACAGTTGAATGGGATAAGAAGCGCACAGCCCGCACCGATGCAGACGGAACGAAAACCTACAAACCTAAACGTGATGATAATGGAATAATCGTCTGCCGAAGTGAGAAAGACCAAGAAACGATGCTGTATGCCGATGGAATCCGCAAGCTTCGCCAACGAGAATACGACAATACTGACCTATATAGTGATACAGAAAGTGCACAAGTTGAACAAAAGGAGCGTGCGCAGCAGAATTTCATAGAGTATTTTAATGCCACAGCCAAGAAACGCCATGCCCAAAGCTCTGATTCTATCCGCGTAAACTGGAAACGAACCTACGAATTAATAAAGCTCTTCGCCGGAGACACATTGTCTTTTTCCAAAATAGACAATCGTTTTGCCGAAGATTTCAAACTATATCTTTTATCTGCTCCTTGTGGTGGCAATAAAAGCGGAACAATATCACGAAATACTGCTGTAACCTACTTCTCCATTTTTAAGGCCGCATTAAAACAGGCCTTTATAGATGGATATTTAACAACTGATTTATCGGCAAAAATCAAAGGCATACCAGAACAGGAGTCAAGGCGCGAATATTTGACGGTTGAAGAACTTAATATCCTAGCCGGAACGCCATGTGAAAGAGATGTCCTAAAAAGAGCGGCATTGTTTTCAGCCCTTACCGGCTTACGGCATTGTGATATTCAAAAACTCCAATGGAAAGAAATTAGTATGGATGGCGAACAAGCCAGATTGCACTTCACTCAGAAAAAGACTAAAGGCGTGGAGTATATGCCAATTTCCCAACAAGCTTTACAGCTTTGTGGAGAACCTGGAGAGCCGGAACAACTCGTTTTCGAGGATTTGCCTGATCCTTCATGGATTTCTCGCCCGCTCAAATTATGGATTGAAGCGGCTGGAATTAAGAAGCGAATCTCATTTCATTGCTTTCGCCATACGTATGCGACCCTCCAACTGAGCAGTGGCACAGATATTTACACCGTCAGCAAGATGCTTGGTCATACGAATGTAAAAACCACACAGGTTTATGCAAAGGTTGTGGATGAAAAGAAAAACAGGGCAGCACAAGCAATCCGGTTGGAAACCATAAAAACGCCACAAGATGAAAAATAGCCTCCTGCAATACATTATATTATATGCACTGGTTGCTTGTATCGCATTAGTCATTGCAACGCTGGCTCGCATATTTACCGTTTCGTTGGGATTTGATAGCTTCACGGCATTTATTGTGTTCGTAGTTGTGTTGGTTGTTCAGGCTATCGTCTATCTGAGTATTCACGTTTTCCTACAAAACTTAATGTTTCCTTGGATTGGAAACGGATTGGCTAAGATTCCCTACTTCCGAAATAAGATAGAACAAAGGCAAGTTTCGATTATTGAAGAAGCGCCATTTATAGAAGAAGCTGCAACCATGGAAGAAGAGGATACGGTCGAATTTGTGGAATATGCAGCAATTGAAGAAGAGAACCCGGAAGAAGAAATAAATGAACTATCTCGTATTCCAGAGCAACATTCTTTAGAAGATATACGGAGCGAACAACTCCAACTCAGGCAAAAAGAACAAGAAGAAAAGCTAAATGTCGCTCTGAATTATACTCGGAAATCTTTTGTGCTTCACCTTTCAGAAAGCGATCTCGATATTCTTTGCCACAATGTGCGGATATATATCGACAAACTGGATATTGCAGGATTACAACCGGTCAAAGTCAAAGACCTAACCGCCGTTGACCTTCGCCATTTCGGTTGGAATATTTGGAATTTTGATGACAAGCGGAGAAATCAAACGGATATTGCGGGACTTCTAAAAGTTGTATTCCCTGATATTTTCAGGGAAACAGAGGTCAAAAGTATAAAAACACACTTGAAGGATGATGAGTTGAAGGGGGGGATAAAGATAGAGGACTTTGCATCATAGTTTATACCTTTCCTCGGTTAGGATATATAGTCAGATTTACGACATATCTTTTAGTAGAGGATAGCTTTATATGCTTAAAACCCCTTTTACTTCGGTTTCGTTCTTAAAATATTTTTTTGCATCTAACAAAGTGCTATAAGAATTATTGATAGACTTTGCCATTCCTGAAAAAAGATAACTATATCCCTTTACATTGATATTCCACTTTTTATCGATAATTCTGAATTGTTGAAGAATTGAAGACATCTCAAAAGCATATTCGTTTTCAAGATTATTTGCAAGCTCGTCATTGGTCAAAGCCGTTAACGGGCTGATTAAATTATTAATAGTATTGACAGTATTGTTTTCTCCCTGTTGAGACTTGAGAATGTAGCCATTTACTATTTTAGCAACATTGCTATTGAAGACAAAATATGGGTGACTTTTGTTTTTTGCTTTAACTGCCCAACTTGATGTTAGATCGTTTAATTTCATGAATTCGCTATTCCATTCATCCATCAGTGCCAAAGTTTGAACTTGATACTCTTTATATGTTTCTGACAAATTGGGCTCAATTGATTTTAAAAAATTGAATTGACTTACTAAATTATATGTCATTTTATCATTTTTTGCATCACTTTTTGGGGCTGTAGAATTAATCATGAAAGTATTGATAAATCGATCGACCCCTATACTGTCAATTTTATCTGCCAACATTTTTCTATATTCCATTCTTTCTGGATGAATATTCTGAGAGTTTAAAATATCGACTGCTATTTTATCACAAGCTTCTATTTGTTTTTGAATTGGATTGTTGATTAAATCTATCCAATTGAGGATTACTTCTCTATATTCTTTCGTTTCATTTCGCTTCATCTCCTGTTTTCTATACCATTTTAGAATTTCTCCTAAAAAGAAAATCATCAAGGTTATCAATGCCGGAAAAAGTATTATTGCTAAATTTTCAGGAATTCCTAATATCTTGTTTTTAGGAATTGAGGAAATATCTTCTTTCTGAGATAGCATAAGGTCAGATAGTTTTGACAAATAAGTATTGATCTCATTTGTCTCAAACGTTCTGTTTTGTATGGCAACGGTTTGTTCTGACAGTATTTTATTTTGCTCATTTAGTTGAAATACTATATCAGAACAACACTCTTCAACTGGAGATCGTGATACATCTGAATAAGAATATGATGTAAGAAATAGGCAAAAAATAAGAATTGAAATTTTCCTCATATTAATCACTTAATGAATTAGACCACAAATGTAGTGATTTTTAGATTATATCTTATTCTCCAATTCAATAATTACACTAAAGATCATCACTTTAAGTGTTCTCTCTGTGTTCTTCCTGTGTCGGGAAACCCAGTGGAAACACTTGCTTCATTTGCACCATATTCATTAAAAACGATAAATATGGAAGCAAACGACATTTCTTTTGAAAACCTGCCGAAAGCAGTCGCCCACTTGGTAAACGAGTTGGCGGAAATTAAATCTTTAGTGGTAAAGGGTCAGTCCCCAACTGTTCCCCAGAAACGAGTTCCGATTGGAATTGAAGAAGCTTGCCGGATGATTGGCAAAGCAAAACCTACCGTGTACGCCCTCGTGCGTAAACGACTACTCCCCTGTTATAAAAACGGCAAGAAGCTTTATTTCTTCGAAGATGAGTTATTAGAGTGGATTGCCAAAGGTAAAAAGAAGACCTTATCTGAAATTGAATCCGAAGCAGAAACGGAGTACAATAAGCGTAAAAATCTACGGAGATGAATCTGTTTGATTTGTTAGCCAACTTTTGGCGAGTGGACGAACAGAAAAACTTCAGCGGAAACGAAACACGGTTGTATTTCTACTTGATTCATTTAGCGAACCGTTCGTATTGGTCGGAGTGGATCGAATATTCCAACGACCGAATGGTAGCCAATGCGAATATCTCCTTGCAAGTATTGAAATCCGCACGTGACCGGTTGAAAGAAGCCGGGCTACTGGATTATGTTTCTGGGGGTGGACATAGGGTCAAAACTAAGTATCGGATTCTGGCACCTAAGTCTGACTCTAAACTCCCACCATATAATAAGACTAAAGACAAAAAATCAAATACTAATTCTTATGGAAAAAAGAAAGGATTCATCCATTCGGGAAGTGATTTCGACTAATCAGGAGTTTTATCACTTGTTACGGAAAGATGTTCAGGATATGTTTGCCGATGAAAAAGAAAAGATGCAGCAACGCCGATTTATATTGCCGCTGGCTTATCCTGATTTTCGAGAGCTGTTTATCTGGTTCGGAAACTATTGTCTATCCCAACGGAATCAGCATACGAGTTTTGTTATTGACGAGGATAACGAGCCAATCGTTGAACAGCTTTATTATTTCGTCACCAACAATCCTTCCTTTTCCGGTGATCTGAGCAAAGGGATTATGTTGCAGGGGAAATACGGATGTGGCAAAACACTTATCATGGAAACCTATTCTCTGCTTCACAATTATGTCGTGAGGAAGTTCAGTCTGAGCCAGCCTTTGTTTTCATTTGTCAAGTCCGTGGAGCTGCAACAACAAATCATTTCGCAATCGGTCAAGACCTTTGTTCGGCGACCGCTGATTATTGACGAGTTCGGCAGAGAGTCAAAAACGGTTATGGATTACGGAAATATTATTCGTCCGGTATCGGAACTACTGAGTTTAAGAAGCGATATCGGAACGGTTACACATGGTACCACCAACTTCACCCTTGATACACTTTCGTCCGAAGAGTTCTATGGAGGCATGATTGGCGACCGCCTCAAAGTGATGTTCAACTTTATCACATTGAAAGGTGAAAGCCGTCGAGTTTAAGCTTTCAACTAATGGCTCACTGTTGGCGAGCAATGTAGCAAGAGGGAACTGGACAAGTCCTGTTCTATCCTCTTGCCCTACGGGGTTACTTGCTGTTAATCAGCAAGATATTAAAAACGAGTTTTATAAAGACTCGCATAAATAAAATCGCTAATAGTCTATTGATTAAGCGATTAATAAAATGATTTCTTATAAAAAAGTTATAATATGACACCAAATAAGAATAAAACTGCATTAACGACGATTGGAATTGACCACAGTACCAATCGCCAGATAGATAAACTTTGCAAGCGGTACAATCTGAAAAAAGGAGAAATCGTAAAGCTCGCTTTCGAGTATATGGATAAGGCGTGTATCAATCCGTCCGAGCCGCCGGAATCCGTTAAAACAGAATTAGCGAAGATAAACAAGCGGCAGGATGACCTGATACGTTTTATTCGCCACTTTGAAGAAAAAGAGCTGAATCCGATGATTCGGGCGACTCATTCGATAGCTGCCCGTTTCGATGGAGTAGTAAAAGCCTTGGAAGAGATGATTAAGTCGGAGATTGAGGCAATGTGGGAAAGGAATTCTGGTGTCTTACAAAAAATCAGTGATACCTTCGGACACCACGCTGAGATTATAAATGGTCAGACCAAGCGATTATCCTCTATTGATGAGAAACAAAAGCGAGATAATCAGAAATTGTTAAATCTGATTAGCCTCTATTCCGAACTGGCAACGTGTGGAGTTATGGATGGCAAGCGAAAAGATAATCTCAAGACTGAGATTTTCAACCTGATAAACGAGCAATAGTATGAATATCGACTTCCCACCACCCTCCAAAGGAACATACAACAATGCCGGAGGTTGCCGACAGTTGGCAAATTACCTTGAACATGAGGATTTGGAACGTATGGAGAAAGGCATTTACACCGAAGGTTTCTTCAATCTGACAGAAGAAAATCTGTACAAAGCCGATGTTATTGAGGATATTGATACCAATATCGGGCAGCTCTTGAAAACGGATGCCAAATTTTATGTAATACATGTCAGTCCGTCGGAGAAGGAACTGAAAACGATGGGCAACAGCGAGCAGGAACAAGCCGAAGCCATGAAGCGATACATTCGAGAGGTCTTTATTCCCGAATATGCCAAGAACTTCAATAAAGGGTTATCCGCAGAAGATATAAAGTTCTACGGAAAGATTCATTTTGACCGCGACAGATCAGATAACGAACTAAATATGCACTGCCATTTAATTGTCAGTCGGAAAGACCAATCGAACAAAAAGAAGTTGTCGCCATTAACCAACCATAAGAACACCAAGAAGGGAGCAATCAAAGGCGGTTTCGAAAGAACGAACTTGTTTCAACAAGCGGAGGTAGGTTTTGATAAGCTATTCGACTATCAACGAGATTTACAAGAAACGTTTGTGTACTGTAATACAATGAAAAATGGCAGTCTTAAAGACAAATTGCAGATGCAGGAGCAAGAATTGAAGCAGCCTCAAAAGCCATTAGTGTCTGAAATAGAGAATAATAAAAAGCAAGAGCGTACCAGCGTTGGTGCGGGCATACAGCCAAGCAGACAAACGTTTGGCCAGTCAAACGACCAGCCAGCCGGACAGTCGAATAGTTGTAGAAATATCGAGCTAAACGCTCTATCTTCCTTATTCTCCATACTCCCCACCGCTGCGGATGTTAGCAATCCTAATCCGGAAGAAGAACAGCCACTTAAAAAAGTCAAGAAAAAGAAGAAAGGCAGAAGGATAGGTTAATGAACTCCTTTCTCATTTGGTAAACAAAGATATATTCCAAGAATAAAACGTCAACACCAAGCCGCAAGCGGTTTTACGCGAAATCTCCACACCTCCGCTATGCTTCGGGTAGTATTTCCCGCAAAAGTGTTGCCTTATTTATTCTTTCCATAGAAGAGGTGTTTGCAAAATGTAAAAGGGGAAAAATATGAAGGGGTGTGTATGAGAGACAGGTTGGGGTGGGCGATGTCCTTTTGAACAATTCCTGTTTTTGCCCGTAAAAACAAGAAGAATACTTATGTATATATGTGATGTTGATAACTTTTTTACCACATACGCCTGCTGTTTATTGAACATTTACTATATTTGCCAAATAGTGTCAAGACAAAATAATAAAATCATGTTGTTTACAGAATTCATAAGACAATCAAGAGAGCAGCTGCAATTACCGCAACGGAAATTGGCTGAGGCTTTGGATATTGATACAGCAACCTATTGCAAAATTGAGAAAGGAGAACGGAAGGTAAAAAAAGAACAGGTTGTAGTTATTGCACAGGTGCTTAATATAGAGGAGAAGGAACTTCTAAGCCTATGGCTTGCAGACCAAGTTTCAGCAATTGTAGCTGACGAAAAAAGTATTGCTGAGAAAGTCTTGAATATTGCTAAGGATAATATAAATAGAGAGTAATCATGAAATTGTCGAAACTGATAGTACAAAACTTTAGAGGATTGAAAGGAGAACCAAATGAAATAGATTTCTCCAATTCAGATATAATTTTTCTTTTGGGGCAAAATAATGTTGGAAAATCTACTTATTTGCGTGCGTACGAATTCTTTACAAATGCCAAACAAGCAGCAGAGAAAGAGGATTTTCATAATCATACTACTGAAAATAACACAATTACCATTGAAGGGTGGTTTATAAAAGAAGATGCTGATGAAGATGACACTGAATTGCAAGGCAAAGGAAAAGAAAAAGATGCAGAGTGGATTAGCAAATGGGTTGGAGAAGATGGCTTCGTGAAAATTAGAAAAGAATGGAAGACTGTCGGGAGTAGCTTTGAGAAATTTACATATTCTCCGTCTGAAAACAAATGGGTGCAGAATGGTTTTGGAGGTATGGATACGTTGTTTGCAAAGTATTCGCCTACACCAATCGTTATCAGTGCGATGGAAGATCAAAACTCCCTTGAAAAAAAAGTGAATGATTTGCTCGAAAAGGAATTTGTAAAAAAAATTAAAGAGACATATCCTGAAAAATATGAAGCACTAATAACTGGCGTAAAAGAACTACAGTCTTTGATAACCGGCTCGGAGTCAGTTGAAAGTTTGAATGCAGATTTAAACAAACACTTTCAAAAGGTGTTTGCTGATCTGACATTGAAAATTCAAGCCACAAAAGATGAGAATATTAAAATTGAAGATGCCTTCAAAAAAAACCACTCTGTAATTGTAGAGCGAAAAGAAAGTTCACGGAAAGAAACCTTCTTGCAAAATGGACATGGTGTAATTAGGCAGGCATTGTTTAATTTTCTGACTTTCCTGAAAAGAGATTCTGAAACGAGCAGAAAGCAGTATTTGATATTGTTTGAAGAGCCGGAAGTCTTTCTGCACCCCAAAATTGCGTTTAAATTGCGCGAAAGCTTATATGAGTTAGCACAAAATAGCCCATATCAAATCATTTGTGCCACTCATTCTCCATTAATGATAGATATTTCTAAGCCACACTCTTCATTGATAAGGGTTGTAAAGAATATGGACGAAACAACTACGACTTTTCAAATAGGTGAGGATGTTTTCGGTCGAGATGATGAACAAAAAGAGCGAGTGCAGATGATAAACCGATTTAATCCGCATATTTGCGAAGCGTTTTATGCAGATAAAGTTCTTCTTGTAGAAGGAGATACAGAAACAATTGTTTATCGAGATATCCTTAATAGATATTACCCAAACGAAGAAATCTTTGTATTGAACACAGGATCAAAAAACAATATCCCTTTCTTCCAAGAGATACTTACTCGATTCCAAATTAATCATTTTGTCATTCACGATACAGACACAGAGAAATCCTCTAATGGCAACAATAACCCTGCATGGACTCTAAATCAAACTATTTGGACGAAAATAGAAGAAGCCAATAGTGTAAAACCGAATCTTGCAAGACGCTATGTACATACTACTAATTTTGAGACAGCACATAATATTTCTTTATCTGGAGGAAAAGATAAGCCGTTAAAAGCATTCCAGTTTGTAAAGAGCATTGATAGAGAAAAGGAAGTTCCTGATTGTTTAAAATGGTTAGATGACATTGTAGGCAAACAAGAAATTTTGCACAATATGGATTATATCACAGGAAATTAAAATAACATATCATGACAAGAGAACAAGAACGTGATGAACTTCACCGCGCAATATGGCAGATTGCTAACGATTTAAGAGGCAGCGTAGATGGCTGGGATTTTAAGTCATATGTATTGGGAATGCTATTTTATCGGTTTATCTCCGAGAATTTGACTTCCTTTATTAACAAAGAAGAGCAACGAACCGGTAATGCCAACTTTGATTATTCCAAAATATCCGATAAAGATGCTGAATTTGGCAGGGCTGACACAGTAAAAGAAAAAGGCTTCTTTATCTTGCCTTCTGAACTGTTCGTCAATGTCTGTAAGAATGCCAAGGCGGATGAAGACCTGAACGAAACGCTAAGTCGTGTGTTTAAGAATATTGAGAACTCGGCAAAGGGAACTGACAGCGAAGACGACCTCAAAGGTCTGTTTGACGATATTGATGTAAACAGCAACAAGCTGGGAGCTACCGTTCAGAAACGAAATGAGAAACTGCAAAAGATATTAGATGCTATCGGTGGCTTGAGTCTTGGCGATTATCAGGACAATACAAACGATATGTTTGGCGATGCCTATGAGTTTCTGATGACTATGTACGCCAGCAATGCCGGAAAATCAGGAGGTGAGTTTTTCACACCGCAGGAGGTTTCCGAGTTGCTTGCCGAAATAACTGTTGTAGGAAAGAAGCAGGTGAATAAAGTGTATGACCCTGCTTGCGGTTCGGGTTCTTTGTTGTTGAAGTTCGCTAAAGTATTAGGAAAAGAAAACGTGCGACAAGGCTTCTTTGGTCAGGAAGTAAATATCACTACCTACAACCTTTGTCGTATCAACATGTTTTTGCACGATATTAATTACGAGAAGTTTGATATTGCTCACGGAGATACGCTAACTGAACCGAAGCACTGGGACGATGAACCGTTTGATTGTATTGTCTCTAATCCTCCCTACTCTATTAAGTGGGAAGGCGATGCCAATCCGCTTCTGATTAACGACTCTCGTTTTTCACCTGCCGGAGTGCTTGCACCCAAGAGTAAAGCCGATTTGGCATTTACCATGCACATGCTTTCTTGGCTTGCCACTTCAGGCACGGCAGCGATTGTTGAGTTTCCGGGCATATTGTATCGTGGTGGCGCCGAGCAAAAGATTCGCAAATACCTGATCGACAATAATTATATTGACACCGTGATTCAGCTTCCGCCTGATTTGTTTTTCGGCACAACGATTGCCACCTGTGTGATTGTATTGAAGAAAAGCAAAAAAGACAATGCTACGCTGTTTATTGATGCTTCTGCTGAGTTTGTGCGTGGCGGCAATAAGAATAAACTAAGCGAAGATAACCGCAAGCGAATACTCAATGCTTTTATTGAGCGTAACGATGAGGCGCATTTTACCTGCCTGGTTCCCAATAGCGAGATTGCCGAAAACGACTACAATATCGCCGTAAGCAGTTATGTGGAGCAGGAAGATACCCGAGAAGAAATAGATATTACCAAACTAAATGCCGAAATAGAAACCATTGTAGCTCGCCAAAGCGAATTGCGCAAAGCGATTGATGCAATAGTCGCAGACTTAGAAGGAGGTAAGCGATGAATAAAGTAGAGAAGCTGATTGAGGAGCTTTGCCCTGATGGGGTGAAATATCAAAAGTTGAAAGATATATTTAGTATAACTCGTGGTAGAGTTATGTCTAAAGAGTATTTGAGAGATAATTTAGGAATCTATCCCGTCTATTCTTCCCAAACGGCTAATAATGGAGAAATAGGGAAAATTGGAAGTTATGATTTTGATGGAGAATATTTAACTTGGACTACGGATGGAGCTAATGCTGGCACTATTTTCTATAGAAATGGCAGATTTAGTATAACAAATGTATGCGGTTTACTAAAAGCTAAGGATGAGCGAATTATACCTAAATTTGCATATTATATCTTGAGCATAATAATGAAGAACTATGTGAGCACTGGGATGGGAAACCCTAAATTGATGAGCAATGTCGTTGAAAAAATCCTTATACCCATACCCCCTCTCGCCATTCAGCAAGAAATCGTAACGATTCTCGACAAATTCACTTCGCTGGAGGCGGAGCTGGAGGCGGAGCTGGAGGCGGAGCTGGAGGCGCGTACGCGCCAATATGATTTCTATAGAAATCAACTGCTATCGTTTGACAAAGATAACGTGGATTGGAAAACATTAGGGGAGGTTTGTCAAAAGACTGAAAATGTTAAATGGAAAGATAGTGTAAGTGTTGAATATGAATATATAGATTTATCTTCTGTTGATAGAGAAACCAATACAATATTAGAAACACAGACAATTCGTGCTGATAATGCACCGAGCAGAGCCCAACAAATTGTGCAAAATGAAGATGTAATTTTTGGAACAACAAGACCCACTTTAAGGCGATATTGTTTTATAAAGTCCGAATATGATGGACAAATATGTAGTACCGGATTTTGCGTGTTACGAGCCAATAAAAATATTATTATGCCACAGTATTTGTTTTTCGCATTAACAACAAGCGATTTTTACAATTATGTGGAAAATAATCAAGAAGGAGCAGGATATCCTGCAATATCTAACAGCAAGGTGAAAAAATATAAAATCCCCATACCCCCTCTTGCCGAACAAGAACGCATTGTTGCCATATTAGATAAATTCGATCACTTAGTCAACGATATTTCTCAAGGTCTCCCTGCAGAAATCAAAGCAAGAAGAAAGCAGTACGAATATTATCGCGAGAAACTGCTGACTTTTAATAATGTAAATAATTGACTATTATGCCAAATAAACTGACAAATTCTTCTGTCTCAAGGCAGAACATACTTAATAACTCGCTTGCCGTAAACGAAATACAAAAGGCAGTTGGAGTAAAAGGAATCTTATTTGAGAGCGAATATAAGTTCCTCAAACGGCAGATTGCAGATTTCTTTGAGGTTACAGAGCGTACTATAGATAACTATCTTGAAAAATACGAAAAAGAGTTATCTAAAAACGGCTACGAGGTTTTGAACGGTAAACGTCTGATAGACTTTAAGTTAGTGTTTTCTAAAGAATTTGATAACGAAAACGATTTCGTGATCAAAACAGTCCGCCTCGGAGTCTTTAATTTTAGAGCATTCCTTAATATAGCTATGTTGCTAACAGATAGCGAAAAAGCTCGTGAATTAAGGAGCGTTATTTTGGATATTGTTATAGATACCATAAATAAACGTACAGGAGGAAGTACAAAATATATAAATCAACGTGATGAGGATTTTATAGGAAATTTGTTGCGTGGAGAAGATTATCGCAAAGAATTTACCGATGCCCTCCGTGATTTTGTCGATATGGGTAACTTTAAGTACATGGTTTATACTGACAAAATATACAATAGCATTTTTAAGGAAAATGCTGCTGAATATCGGCGCGTATTAAAATTAGAAGAAAAAGAAAACGTTCGACAAACAATGTATAGTGAAGTCTTGGATATTATCTCCAGTTACGAAACAGGATTTGCTGAACTACTAAAGGGAGAATCTCAACGATTAGATCGCAAACTAACTTCTTTTGAAACAGATAAGTTATTTTCAGAATTTGAGAAGCAGAGACTTTGGGAACCATTGCGAGAAAAGGCAAGAAATAAAATGGCAAGTCGGGATTTGTGTTTCAGAGATGCGTTGCATAAGAATTTGGAAGAATATATTAGTTCTGTTCCGCAAGCTGATTTCGAACGCTTTTTAGGAGAAAAAAGCATGGAACTTGACGAACGTCTTGAAGAATACAAAGAAGCTTTGAAACGCTTAAAAGAACGCGATTAATATGATTCTCTATATAACACAGGAGCAAGCTGAACATATCCACAAAAAGACGGTTGATCTCAGTGGTGGAGGTAGTTACGAAGCTATAAATATCGGTTATCTGTATAGTGCCTTGGAGCTAATACAAAATGATGATTATTATCCGACGTTCGAAGATAAGCTCATTCATTTAGTGTGGTCTATTAATCGGAATCACGCTTTTTCGGATGGGAATAAACGGTTGTCAATAACCTTAGGTGTTCAGTTCTTGTCGTTGAATGGTTATTTATATTGTATAGAACGGTTTTTGCGCGAGATGGAAAATATCAGCTATCACTTAGCCGCCGGACGTATAGAGAAAGAACTACTGGCTGAAATCATTCATTCGTTTTTAGAAAATGAAGAGGATTTTTGCGAAGAACTAAAATTGAAACTATTACTTGCTATTGACAATCAAGAAATTGGGTTTAACGAAAATGATGAATTAGTATGACATATTCTTTAGTTGCCGAAAATCCCGAAAGCACCGTTGTTTCCGAATATCAATCGGATTATAAACGAGAGCAGCATTACCAGTCGGAAGCCGAACTGGAAAAGGCATTTGTAGAACAACTTCAAACGCAAGCTTACGAGTATCTGCCTATCACTTCTGAAGAGGAGTTGATTGTCAATTTGCGAAAGCAGTTGGAATTGCTGAACGATTACCAGTTCTCGGACAAAGAGTGGAAACAGTTTTTCAAGAGCAAAATTGCCAATCAGAACAACGGTATTGAGGAGAAGACAAGCATTATTCAGGAAGATCATATTCAGCTTTTGGATAAAGATGATGGCACAACTAAAAATATCTATCTGCTTGATAAAAAAGATATTCACAATAACCGATTGCAGGTTATTAACCAATACACAGTCGACAATGGACAGCGTTCCAATCGCTATGATGTAACCATTTTGGTAAACGGTTTGCCCTTGGTACATGTTGAACTGAAAAGACGAGGGGTGGATATTAAAGAAGCGTTTAATCAGATCAATCGCTACAATCGGGAGTCTTTTTGGGCGGGCTGCGGATTGTTTGAGTATGTGCAGCTTTTTGTTATTTCAAATGGTACTTATACAAAATATTACAGCAATACCACCCGTTTTGCCCATATAAAAGAATTGGGTGATGGCTCGGTGAAAAAAGGGAAACGCACCAGTAATAGCTTTGAGTTTACCTCATGGTGGGCAGATGCCAACAATCGACCAATAACGGATTTGATGGATTTCTGCCGTACATTCTTTGCGAAACACGCCTTACTGAATATCCTTACAAAGTATTGTGTGTTTACGTCCGACAAGCTTTTGTTGGTTATGCGACCGTATCAGATTGTCGCCACCGAGCGCATACTTGGAAAAATCAACTCTTCAAACAATTATAAATCGTATGGCACAATAGAGGGTGGAGGGTATATCTGGCATACGACAGGTAGTGGAAAAACGCTTACTTCATTTAAGACCGCACAGTTGGTAAGTAAGTTGCCTTTTATAGATAAGGTGTTGTTTGTGGTGGATAGAAAAGACCTCGACTACCAAACGATGAAGGAATATGATAAATTTGAGAAAGGGGCAGCCAATAGCAATACCAATACGTCTAAATTAAAAGAACAACTGGAAAAGCCGGAAGCTCGAATTATCATAACTACCATTCAGAAACTATCTATACTTATTGCGAAGCATAAAAAGCATGCGTCGTACAATAAGCATGTTGTAATCATTTTCGATGAATGCCACCGCTCGCAGTTTGGCGATATGCACACAGCCATAACCGGCGCATTTAAGAAATATCACCTTTTCGGCTTTACCGGAACTCCAATTTTTTCTAAAAATTCAAGTAGTAGCGGCAAGCCTCATTTGCGTACTACCGAGCAAGCATTTGGAGCAAAGCTCCATACATATACTATTGTCGATGCTATTACCGATAAGAATGTGCTTCCCTTCCGTATTGACTATATCCGCACAATGAAGGAGCAGGAAGATATTGCAGACGCGAAAGTTTGGGATATTGACCGCGAAAAGGCATTAGCTTCTCCCGAGAGAATCAGCAATATCGTTCAATACATACGAGAGCACTTCGACCAAAAGACGAAACGGAATAGCTACTACCAATTAAAAGATCGTCGCTTGGCTGGATTCAACTCCATATTTGCGGTAGCCTCTATTGATGTGGCAAAAAAATACTATACTGAGTTTCAGAAACAATTAACAGGTTTACCAAGCGATAAGCAACTAAAAATTGCCACTATATATAGTTTTGGAGTTAATGAGCCTGAC
Source organism: Parabacteroides sp. PF5-6 (assembly GCF_029504695.1). GTDB lineage: Bacteria > Bacteroidota > Bacteroidia > Bacteroidales > Tannerellaceae > QVMG01. The sequence goes on along the minus strand of NZ_JAQFIN010000004.1, from coordinate 391,182 downwards.
GATGAGGATAATGGTATTATCGAAGATGAAAATTTGGACGACACAAGCCGATTGGATCAGAGTTCAAGAGATTTTCTGGAATCCGCCATTCAGGACTATAATAGGATGTTCAAAACCAACTTCGATACGTCAAGCGATAAGTTTCAGAACTATTATAAGGATGTATCGCAGAAGGTAAAAGACCGCGAAATAGATTTGCTAATAGTCGTCAATATGTTCCTTACCGGTTTTGATGCGACAACACTCAACACTCTTTGGGTGGATAAGAATCTGCGTTTGCATGGATTGCTACAAGCATATTCTCGCACAAACCGCATTCTCAATGCAGTTAAAACCTTTGGAAACATTGTATGCTTTCGCAATTTAGAGAAAGCGACTAATGAAAGTATAGCCTTATTTGGAGACAAAGAAGCCGGAGGTGTTGTATTGCTGAAAACCTATTCCGAGTACTACAACGGTTACCAAAAGGGCGATAAAGATGTTCCGGGTTATGCTGATTTGGTGAATGAGTTGTTAGATAAATATCCAGTAGGAGAACAAATTGTCGGCGAAGAAAACCAAAAAGAATTTATCAAGCTATATAGTACTATCTTGAAAGTGAAAAATATACTTTCTACTTTCGATGAATTTGCAGGAAATGATATTATATCGGAAAGAGATGTACAAGACTATCATAGTATGTATATCAATCTGTACAATGAATTCAGAGGGAAAAATAAGGGAGATAGCGAAAATGTGAATGATGATATTGTCTTTGAGATGGAGTTGATAAAACAAGTTGAAATCAATATCGACTATATTTTAACTCTGATCAAGAAGTACCACGAAGGGCATTTACAAGATAAAGAAATTGTGGTAAGTATCAATAAAGCAATTGATTCAAGCGTTGAGCTTCGTAACAAGAAAGACCTTATTGAACGTTTTATCGATTCACTCAATCCGTCTTCCAATATAGATGACGATTGGCATTCGTTTGTCGATGCTAAGAAACTTGAAGAATTAAACGTGATTATTGCTGAAGAGAATCTTGATAAAGACGAAACATATAAATATGTAAACAACGCTTTTCGCGATGGCTATATTCAAGCAACGGGTACAGCCCTTACGAAAGTGTTACCACCTGTTTCAAGATTTAGCCCAACAGGAGACCGTACAAAGAAGAGAGAGACTGTCATTGAGAAACTGAAAGCATTCTTCAATAAGTTTTGGGATATTTCAGGCGGTAAGTTTGAGGATTAGGTATTATTACAGAACAAAAAAGAAAACACTATGAGCTTAGACATATATCTTTTCAAAAACGGCTTTGATATTCAGAAAAGCAGAGCTGATATAGATGCCACTTACACAAAGTTGCAAGCTATAAAGGAAGAACTGGAGCAACTCGAAGGTGATTATAAGGAGGCAACGCTGTCCAATCTTAATGTGACCCATAATCTCAATAATATGGCTAAAGCGGTCGGGTTGTATGAAGTTTTATGGAGACCTGAAGAGATTGGGATTACTACAGCTTTCCAGATGATTGTACCACTTGAGGAAGGACTTGAGGAACTGGTGGCTAATCCGGATAAATATAAAACATTCAATCCTCCCAATGGTTGGGGAGATTATGATATCTTTGTAGATTTCTGTAAATCGGTGTTGCGTGATTGTCGTGAATATCCTGATGCAACTATTGAAGCAGGTCGATAATCAAAATGGAGGTGGTCAGAAGACGAACAAACTCCCTAAAATGGATCACAAACGACAATATAACCGATGTTTTGCACACCCAATATCAGTATCGTATTTGTACCATAAAAACATAACCGACTGATATTCATATATCATTTCTTTCGAAGAAGTGAAGTAATTACACCAATCCGTAATACAAACGACAGCCATCAGAGTTTTCTGATGGCTGTTCTTTTATTTACTATACACGTTCGAAAAGATTATTTCGGGATTCTCCTTTGATAATAGCGAATCAGGAAGTCCCAGTTTTCGCGGACAAGCTGCTTGCCTCGTTCTTCGCCTTTGATACTATTCAAAGCTGCATCCGGCAGGTAATTTTTATGGGTCAGGTATTGCACAATCTCGATCGGGCAAAAACCAGATACAGCATAAAAAGAAATGGCCTCCCGCTTGGCGACATGCGGATCATAAAAAGGATTACGCGGATCTTTGATTGATTCCAACCCACTCTTTTGAATGATAAGTCCATCTTTCGGTGTAGCGGTTAAAATCAACCCGCCACCTACTTTAAATTCTTCTAATCCATCCGCATAGTTATATTTCATCGATTTCGTCAGAAATGTATCTAATTCCTTATCCGAAGAGAAATACATTAAAGGCTCACCCTTTGAGGCCCTTATAAAATCATCATAAGCAGCTCTTTTATTCTTCTTTTCTCTTTCTTCGGTATCTTCCAAATCCTTCTGAGACAAGTCTTTTCTATCATAACCGATCATTATGCCGTTTTGCCACCATTCACCTCCAAAGCGTACAAGGGCACAATTAAAAAGTGTACTCCCAGGCTTAGCGTTCGGCACATGTCCTGTCGATTTTTTAAATACAGGGAACTCTTCGTGTGTCAGAATATCGATCAAATAATAATATGTTTCATCCTCCTTCTCCAAATAATATTTCCGCTGAGGTCTAAATTCGACATCCTCAAAGATTGATTTATTCTCATCAAACCTATAAAAAGCTGCAATCTTAGCGTACCATTCCGGAGTAGTCAATGCCAACAAATGATTGCGATGATTAAACAAGTCATATATTTTCTGATCATACGCGACTTTATCTGCATAATCTTTACTAAAGTCATACTTCGCAATCTGTTGAAGCACTTTTTCTTGATAGCTTTCACTATTACCATAATTTATATAACAATCAAAATGAAGCCACTCGATAAGTTTCCTATACTCGATAAAATCGGTTAATTCTTCTCGCTCAAAATCGACATAATCCAGCAATCGCATATTACAAGGCGCATCTTCACAATGCGCATCCAACAATTCATACAGTCCCCATGCCACCGCATGGATGCCCGGATTCTCCGGATTGATCAAAACATGCGGACTTAACCGTTGAAACAGATGCCATAAAAGGAAATTCACATCCTCCGGATTGATTGCCTCATCCAGATACTCCTCTTCATTTATTTCAATAAACGGCAAAGGACGGCCATATAACTTCCGGCATTCTTTCGTGAAAGCGTTCCAGATCCCAAGTTCAGAGACCATATCTTCAAACCAAGCTGTGACACAACAAGCCACCTCCTTTTTCGTTTCAAAAGAAGGAAAAGCCTCCGGGATAGGGCATGTATCCAACAGATTCAACACCTCATTCGCAACCTTGATATAATAAAGATCGGTCTCATTCACCCGATTATAAGGGTGATACTTCAACCAGTCTGCCGGAAAAATCTTCTTTTGCTTCATCTCAGATTATTTTTACAACAAATATCTATCAAATCATCCCATTAACCAAATGCAAAAGACAAAACTCCTCCTTCACACATAAAAAACGCTTTGATATATTGCAGACAACTCATTTTAATACCACCCCGGATTCTTGTGAAAATGCCATTCAATGACACTATGATATGTTAAAAAGTGTTCCTATATATAGTACGAGCGCATACTATATATAGTACGGCGCCATACTATAGGTAGTACGACGAAATACTACCTATAGGGTAACAGAATGTCAAATCGGATCTCCAAACTATCTTTGCTTATTAAAGACAGTTATTCGTTCCAATTCTTATTATCACCTTATGTTGTGAGTAGCTTTCAAAATCGTATCTTTGACATATTACAGACAGCTTTAAGGCGGGGAAACTCGCCTTTTTTTGATAATTACCTTTTCTAACCGAATACATTCAACAAGAAACAATTGATTTAAGAAACAATTTAAAAAAGTCAGAGGAGTACGATGTCACACGTAAAGGTTGCACTTTTAATTTCTACCAGAAAAAGCTCTTGATATCGTATTTTCTTTCTATCTTGCTGGCCTGTTTGCTTTGGGCAGCAGGGAGGTTGGGTTATTATTTACTTAAAAACTTAAATGGTCAATGAAAGGATTAAAGATTTTATTATTTGTTATTGCAGCGAGCTTGTGTGTGGTGGCTTGCAAAAAGACAGAGAAAAACACGGAGGCTGCCGAGACAACTACCCAGGTAGCGACGACGGAGACTACCTCAGAGGCGAATGCTGCGGATGAGCGCGGGTATATCGTCAGCGTGGGGGAACAAGCGCCGGACTTTAGGATTGAATATGTGGATGGTACGTCGGTCAAATTATCCGAATTGAAGGGGAAGCTGGTGATGCTGCAGTTTACGGCCAGTTGGTGCGGGGTTTGTCGTAAAGAGATGCCGTATATTGAAAAGGATATCTGGTTGAAACACAAAAACAATCCGAACTTTGCACTGATCGGGATTGATTTGAAAGAGGATAAAATGACGACTGCCAAGTTTGCCGAAGATATGAAAGTGACTTATCCAATCACATTGGACTTGGATGGGGATAAATTTTCATTATTTACCGCTCCGAAGGCCGGCGTGACCCGCAATATTATCATTGATAAAGACGGAAAGATCGTTATGCTCACCCGTTTGTTCGAGATGGAAGAATTCAATGAGATGGTGAAGTTTATTGATAATTACATGGACAACAATTTCTAAAAAATAGCTTCGAACAGAGTTTTTCGTTTTTTTACTTGCATCATACAGGATTTTCTTTTGCCGCTACATCGGCGTACTACTACGCCTTATGCAGGAGTCAGAGGAGACCGAATGGGTACGGAGTGATAGGTTTAACATTGTTGCCTGTCTCGGCTGTATGATGTAAGTAAAAAAATGAAAAACTATGTGCGGAATGATAGGTTTATCCCTGTTTGCCGTTTTGCATTTGTTAACATCCGCCATTTAACGACCAAGCCGCCGCCTTCCCTAAAAAGGCCGGCGGGGTTTTCCAAAAGGCCGGCAGCTCTTCAGAAAAGGCTGCCGGCCTTTTGGTAATCGCCGGCAGCCTTTTCTCTATTATACGAATGAAAATATGGCTGAAGGCATTTATCCACAGCCATACATATTAGAATACAAGAGGTTAAAGCCCACTGAAGGATGAATTTGATTTCTCAAAACCCGGCGAAGTGGGCCTTTTCAATCTAAAAAGGGCTTTAGATTTAGTTTCGTGGGCCGCGCGGTTCTTTACTCAGGATGTCCTGGTATTTCTTGAATTCGTCGGCGGAAAGGATTTTCTTGACTTCAGCATCACGTTCTTCGTTGAATTTCTGCATCTTTTCACGCATGGCATCGCGATCCATCGTGCCGGAGTCGCGCATGCTTTCCATCTCTTTTCGCATCTTTTCCATCGAAGCATTTTGTACTTCGCGGAACTTTGTCGCTTTCTCACCCTCGAGTTTCAACTCTTTCACATAGTTTTCCACACGCTCTTTCATCATCTGCTGCATATCACCGCGACCTTGAGCGGACATACAGACCGTACCTAACACCATTAACGCACAAATGAAAATCACTTTTTTCATAACTTATTGAATTTATTGAATGAAACAATCAAAAAATGCTCCCCACAACCAATGCTTTAGACCGCATGAAAGTCATTTGGTTTAAACACTTCTTTTTTTTATCGTCGGTCGTTCAGCTTGAGGAACGGAATGACCAGGTAGGCGGGAATGCAGCAGATCATGACCCAGATGAAGAAGTGCTGGTAGCCGATTTGTTCCTGGATCCAGCCCGAGACCATGCCGGGCAGCATCATGCCCAATGCCATAAAGCCGGTGCTGAGCGCGTAATGGGAGGTTTTGTATTCGCCCTCGGCGAAGAGCATGAGATACATGGTGTAGGCCGTAAAGCCAAAGCCGTAGCCGAACTGTTCGATGCCGACGCAGATGTTCACGGTCACAAAGCTCTCGGGCAAGGCATACGCCATATACAGATAAACCAGATTGGGCAGGGAGATAGCGAGCGCCATCGGCCAGATACATCTTTTCAAGCCGTAGCGGGAAAGGGTGATTCCACCGAGAATACCACCCAACAACAGGCAGATCACGCCAACGATACCGTATGCCATGCCCACCTCCGTCGTTGAAAGTCCAAGCCCTCCGGCTTCCGCTTTATCGAGCAGGAACGGGGAAGCGAGCTTCAATAGTTGCGATTCACCCAAGCGGTAGGTCAGCATAAACAGAAGCGCGAAGCCTATGCCCTTTTTGCGAAAGAATGAAGCGAAGGTATTGCCAAATTCCTTAAGGATATGGGCGGCCGAGAGGTTGAGGCGCGCCGCGTCGGTCTTCGGATACGGCAGGATAAACCGGTGCCAGAGTGAGAGGGCGATCATCAATCCGGCAAGGATAAAGAAGGTAATGCTCCAGGCAAAAGGAATCCGGCCGGTCAGCTCTTCCAACGTACCGGCGATCATCACCAACAAGCCCTGCCCCGTCAGCATAGCAATACGGTAACAGGTATTGCGGATCCCGATAAAGAAGGCCTGCTTCTCTTCGTCGAGTCCCAGCATATAAAAACCATCGGCAGCGATATCATGGGTAGCCGAGCTAAACGCCATCAGCCAGAAGAACGCCAGTGTCGCCTGCAGATAGAAGTCCATCGGGATCATAAAAGCGACTCCCGCCATGCCTCCTCCGATCAGGAGTTGCATCGCCCAGATCCACCAGCGCTTGGTACGGATCAGGTCCACGAAAGGACTCCACAGCGGCTTGATCACCCAGGGGAAATAAAGCCAACTGGTATATAAAGCGATCTCGGCATTCGAGACTTCCAACTTTTTATACATCACCACCGCCAGGGTCATGACCACCACATAAGGCAGACCTTCGGCGAAATAGAGGGAGGGAACCCAAGACCAGGGGGAATGCTTTTTCATGTTTTGAAAAGTAGTTGGTACTAACTACTTTATAGATTTATTGAGAAGCGATCCGCATCCTGCCAAGCCGGGAATTTCTCACGCAGTTTGCTTAGTTCTTTCTTTTCCAACGTGCAGGTGCGGGTGATCTCTTCCCGTTTGCCGGCATCGGCCAGTTTCTTTCCTTTGGGACTAAAGACCATCGAGTCGCCCCGATAAACAAAGCCTTTGCCGTCGATACCTACCCGGTTCACGCCACAGACAAAAGCCATATTCTCCATCGCGCGTGCCTGAAGCAAGGTTTTCCATACCCGCTTACGGGCTTCCGGCCAGTTAGCCACATAGATCAACAGATCGTATTCTTTGTCTACATTGCGGCTCCAGACGGGGAAACGCAGGTCGTAGCACACCTGCAGGCAGATGTTCCAACCTTTATACGCGACGATCGTGCGCTCGCTGCCGGCCGTGAAGTGTTGATCTTCCTCCGCCATACGGAAGAGATGCCGTTTATCATAATAAGAAGCCTGCCCCTCGGGCGTGATAAAGAAAGCCCGGTTGAAATACTTCCCGCTTTCTTTCACGATAAAGCTACCGACCACCGCCAGTTTGTATTTCTTCGCCCAGCCTTTGATGGTAGACACGGTAACGCCATCCATCGTATCGGCCAGCTTCTCCACATTCATGGAAAAGCCGGTCGAAAAAGCCTCCGGCAAGACGGCGATATCGGTTTTCCCACTCACCCGGCGAAGCAGTTCGCCGTAGTATCCCAGGTTCTCGTCTCGGTCTTCCCAAATGATATGGGATTGTATCATGCTGATACGTAAGTTGTGTTCCATGGTTTGAATTGATTTAAGTTTTTTGTTTCCCGGAGTTTACTCGATATCGACAAAGTTATCCGGTTTCTTTCCTTTCACCCCTTTGTAGTACGATCGGATCTGCCGGATATCGGCATCCGCGTCGCCCGTAGGGTGAAAGACACCTTTGATGCCGACTTCTTTCTTTCCGTAATCGAAATAGGCCATCAGGATCGGTACGTTGGCAGCCAGGGCAATGTAATAAAATCCTTTCTTCCATTCCTCCGCCCGTTTGCGGGTTGCTTCCGGCGTGATCGCCAATTGGAAGACCTGACGATTATTAAACTGTTCAACCATCTGCTCGGTGACCGACGTGCGTTTGCTGCGGTCAATAGGAATTCCACCCAGCGCGTTGAAGATCAAATTGAATGGAAAGAAAAACCATTCCTTCTTGATCAGAAAGCTGGCCGTACAGCCAATGGCCGTATACACGATTTTACCCAACGGGAAGTCCCAGTTGCTGGTATGCGGAGCAACGCAAATCACACATTTGGGGAGTTCCACCCCTTCCAACGGCCCCAGTTTCCATCCCATCACGTTCAGGATGGCTTTACTTAAGGCTTTTCTCATACTTCTTTCCCTTTGCTCAGCGTTTCAATGCCGCCAACAATCGCTTGAATTTCTTTTTGCAGATCTTCTTCCAGCTTTTTATAATATTGTTTAACTAACTTTTTGTTCTCCTTCGCATCGGGTTTGGCCGCACGCTGCACAAACTGATCCTGCATCTCCAGGATCCGTGCCAATAGTTCATCGCTCTGATCCTGATCGATTCCCGGAACCAGCATCTTTGCCACCAATACTTCCGTAAACAATTCGCCGGCTACATAACCGATATCTCTCTTTAAGTTTCTTCTTTTAGCCATCTTTTTCGTATTTTTAATATCGACAAAGATAAAAACAAAGTCATTAATCCACGTGTTTATCAGGGGAAAAACATAAAAATAGCTTATCTTTGTGCACTGAAACCGTCAGAGACGAATTAAGATCAATATGAGTAAAAAGATAATGACACCCGACTATCTGTTCGAAAGTAGCTGGGAAGTCTGTAACAAAGTGGGAGGAATTTACACAGTTCTATCAACAAAAGCACAAACATTACAGAAACTATTCAACGATAAAGTCATCTTTATCGGACCGGACGTATGGGGCGACGCACCCATCGCCGATTTTATCGAAGACAAATCCTTGTTTGCCGAATGGCAGCAACACGCTGACGAAGAGAACCACCTGCGACTAAAGGTGGGACGCTGGGACGTGCCGGGCAAACCACCGGTCGTACTGGTCGACTTCAAACCGCTTACGGTTGATCGCGACAGCCTCTTCTTCCATATCTGGCAAAACTACCAGGTCGACTCCATGCATGCCTATGGCGATTACGACGAGTCGTGCATCTTCGCTTATGCCGTAGGCAAAGTGATCGAAAGTTTCTATGGCTTTTATAAGCTCGACGACAAGAAAGTCGTGGCCCTGTTCAACGAATGGATGCTGGGCATGGGCTCCTTATACATTAAGAACCGGATCCCGGCAATCGCGACAATCTTCACGACACATGCCACTTCCATCGGCCGCTCTATTGCCGGCAACAACAAAGCGCTCTATGCTTATCTCGACAATTACAACGGAGATCAGATGGCGCGCGAACTGAATATGGAAGCCAAGCACTCATTGGAGAAACAAGCGGCGCACTATGCCGACTGCTTCACGACGGTCAGTGAGATCACCGCCCGCGAATGTACCCGCCTATTGGACAAAACACCGGATATCGTTACCCCGAATGGTTTCGAACGCAACTTCGTGCCCTCCGGCAATGCCTATACGGCGAAGCGGAAAGAGGCGCGCCAGACCCTGATCCGCGTAGCAGAGAAACTACTCGGCTGCCCGATCGATCCGGAGGCCCTGTTGGTATCCACCAGCGGACGCTATGAATACCGGAACAAAGGCATCGATGTCTTTATCGAAGCGATGAACCGGGTACGCACTTCAGGCCGCCTGCAAAAAGAAGTGGTGGCTTTCATCACCGTACCCGCCTGGACACGTGCCGCCCGCGCCGACCTGCAGGAAGCGCTCGAGAAGGATATCAAAATAACGGCCCCCATGCAGATGCCTTTCTCTACCCACTGGCTCCATCAGATGGAAGAAGACAAGGTGATCAACTACCTCTTGCATGCCGGATTTACCAATGCGGCGAGTGAGAAGCTGAAGATTATCTTCGTTCCCTGCTACCTGGACGGGAAAGACGGCATCTTCAACAAGACCTACTACGACATCCTGATCGGGATGGACGCTACGGTCTACCCTTCATACTACGAACCTTGGGGATATACACCGCTGGAAAGTATTGCTTTCGGCATTCCGACGATCACGACCAACCTCGCCGGCTTCGGCATGTGGGCGCTCGAACACCTGTCGGGAGAGCGGATCGAAGACGGTGTAGCCGTTGTCGAACGCACCGACTTCAACTACTTTGATGTGGCCGATGCGATCAGCAACCATATCCTCACCCTGACGAATAAGAATAAAAAAGAGATCAATGCTATCCGTCAAGAATGTCAAGCCCTGGCCGGAAAAGCCGAGTGGCGTGAATTTATTGCTTACTACCAACAGGCGTTCGCAATCGCTTGCGGAGATAAACAATAAGAAAGTGCTCCCCGCCAACTCTTAATTGGCAAGATAACACTATATTTGTCCTGTTTTTCCCCAAAAGAGATAAACAAGACCAAGAATTTGATTTAGAAACTATTTATAATCTCATAAGTAATGAAAATTAAGGCAAACAGTGCGAATAGCCCTATCTGGAAAGAAGTTTATTCACATGCGAAATTACCGAAACAGTTGAACCCGCTATTCGAGATGGCTCACAACCTCTGGTGGGTATGGAATCACGAAGGCGCCAAGCTATTCGGAAGAATAGATGAAGACCTTTGGAAATCAACTGAAGGAAACCCTGTCCTCCTACTGCAACAATTGACCTATAACAGGATCGAAGAAATAATTGCCGACAAAGCATTCATGTCGGAGATGAACCGCGTCTATGCGGATTTCAAAGCATACATCAATCAGAAACCGGATCAGACCAAACCGTCGGTCGCTTACTTCAGCATGGAGTACGGATTGACCAATGTGTTGAAGATCTATTCCGGTGGCTTAGGTGTACTGGCGGGCGACTACCTGAAAGAAGCCAGCGACAGCAATATCGACTTGACAGCTGTCGGCTTCCTTTATCGCTACGGCTACTTCACCCAATCGCTGGCCATGGACGGACAGCAGATTGCCAACTACGAGGCGCAGGACTTCAACAGCCTGCCATTGACACAGGTCAATACTTCCGACGGCGAACCTTTCGTCGTTGAAGTACCCTTCCCCGGCCGCACAGTATTCGCCCATGTCTGGCGATGCGATGTTGGGCGTGTGCCTCTTTACCTGATGGATACCGACATCCCGCAGAACAGCGAATGGGACCGTTCGATCACGCACCAACTCTATGGCGGCGACTGGGAAAACCGTATGAAACAGGAATACCTCCTGGGGATCGGTGGGGTGATGATGCTCAACAAATTGGGTATCAAGAAACAGGTGTACCACTGTAACGAAGGACACGCGGCACTGTTGAACGCGCAACGCCTGGTGGACTACATCCAGAACGACGGACTGAACTTCAATCAGGCACTGGAAGTCGTACGGGCCTCCGGACTCTATACCGTGCATACGCCGGTTCCGGCCGGACACGACTACTTCGACGAAAGCCTGTTCGGTAAATATATGGGCGAGTTCCCCGGCAAACTGGGTATCAGCTGGCAGGACTTTATCGATATGGGACGCGAAAATCCCGGCTCGAACGAGAAGTTCTCCATGAGTGTCTTTGCCTTGAACACCTGCCAGGAAGCCAATGGCGTAAGCTGGTTGCACGGCAAGGTATCGCAGAAGATGTTTGCCCCCGTTTGGAAAGGTTACTTCCCCGACGAGCTGCATGTGAGCTGGGTGACCAACGGCGTACACATGCCGACCTGGGCAGCAACGGAGATGAAACAATTCTATGCGGAGAAATTCCCGAAAGAGCTCTTCTCCGACCAGTCGAACAAATCCCTTTGGGAAGCGATCTATAAGATTTCCGATCCGGAGATCTGGGGATTGCGCAAGACATTGAAACGCAAACTGATCCAATATATCCGCGAACAATACCGCGGCAACTGGCTGAAGAGCCAGGGCGATCCCTCGAAGGTAGTCTCTATCCTGGAGAAAATCAATACGAACGCTTTGTTGATCGGCTTCGGTCGCCGCTTCGCCACCTACAAACGGGCGCACCTGTTGTTTACCGACCTGGATCGTTTGGCTAAGATTGTCAACAACGAAAAATACCCCGTACAGTTTATCTTTACCGGGAAAGCGCACCCGGCAGACGGTGGCGGACAGGGACTGATCAAACATATCGTGGAGATCTCCCGCCGTCCGGAGTTCCTGGGTAAGATTATCTTCCTCGAGAACTACGATATGCGTCTGGCGCGTCGCTTGATCGCCGGTGTCGACGTATGGTTGAACACACCGACCCGTCCATTGGAAGCTTCGGGCACCTCGGGCGAAAAAGCAGAGATGAACGGTGTACTGAACTTCTCCGTGCTCGACGGATGGTGGTACGAAGGATATAAAGAAGGCGCCGGCTGGGCACTGACCGACAAACGGACCTACGAGAACCAGCAATACCAGGATCAACTGGATGCCGCTACGATTTATCATATCCTCGAAGACGAGATCATCCCGACATTCTTCGAAAAGAACGAAGAGGGATACTCGCCCCGATGGATCCAGTATATCCGCAACTCCATTGCCCAGATCGCTCCCGACTACACGATGAAACGTATGTTGGATGATTATATCTCCCGCTTCTACAATAAATTAGCTACCCGTTCGGCCCTGTTGAAAGACAAGAACTACCAGAAAGCCAAAGAGATTGCCGCCTGGAAAGAGGAAGTGGCCGAGCATTGGGACAGCTTCGAAGTGGAATCGTTCACCAGCACCCCGGATATATTCACCGCGCAAGGTCCGGTGGTCGGCGAAGAATACATCACCAAGGTAGTGATCAACCGCCACGACTTGAAAGGCATGCTGGGCGTAGAGATGCTCGTCATCCGCGAGAACCCGGAAACCCATGCCGAAGAGATGATCAATATGCATCCGTTCAAATTGGTGAAAGAAGAAGGAGCGCGCTTGTATTTCGAAAGCAAGATCACCCCGGACACCGCCGGCCACGTACGCTTAGGCTTCCGCGTCTATCCGGAAAACAAAGACCTGCCACACCGCATGGACTTTGCTTATGTACGGTGGATCTGATCGAATGATTAATTATTAATGGTTAATTATTAATTATAAGAGATAAGGAAGGGATGAGCTTACGGGCTTGTCCCTTTCTTTTTGGGGTATCTTAAGAGTAAATAACACAAGGGCTGCCGGGTCTGGGAAGTATTTATTGTATTTTTGAAGACAAATCTGAATAGACTAATTATGAGAACTTCTTTTCTGTTGATTTTGTGGTGCTGTGTGATGATGGCTTCTCCCCTTTATAGCCAGGTCAAAGGGAAGATAACCGATAGCTCCGGCGAGCCGGTGCCGAATGCGGCGCTTTATATCCGGGAAGTGACGCAGGGCATTATGGCAGACAACCAGGGTGAGTTCCAGATCAACCTGAAAGAAGGGTCCTATACGTTTGAATTCAGTTCATTGGGTTATGAACGATTGAGTATTTCGGTTGTAGTAGATAAAAAGCCCGTTACCTTAGCCGTCGAACTGGAGAAGAAGACGTATTCACTGCCCGAGGTGGTCGTCTCCTCCAAGCGCGAAGATCCTGCTTATGCCGTGATGCGCAAAGCGATCAGTATGGCTCCTTTCTATCTGCATCAGATCAAACGTTACGAGTCGGAAGTCTACCTCAAAGGCACGATAAAAGTGGAGAAGATCCCAAGTATATTGAAGATACAAGCCGGCGGGCAGTCGTTGAAAGACATACAGAACAAGCTTTTCCTGATCGAGTCGCAAAACCAGGTACGCTTTACGGCGCCGAATAACTACGAGCAGCACGTGGTGGCAGCAAGCAGCAACCTTCCGGAGGAAATAGATGTGACCGACGCACTGGATGTGATCACCACCAATATCTACGACCCGGAAGCGATGGGCCGCATCTCCCCACTCTCCGCACAGGCCTTTTCTTTTTACAAATTCCATCTGGAAGGCATCACCTTCGAAGGCAACCACATGGTCAATAAGATCCGCGTGACCCCGAAAAAGAAAAACCCTAAGCTGGTGAGCGGCTGGTTGTATATCATCGAGAACAGCTGGAACGTGCAAGGCGCCGACCTGGCAGCGACCGAATTCGGCGTGACCCTCCGCTTCACCGCCTCCTACAACGAGATCAAACCCTACGCATTCCTGCCTACGGCTTACGATATGGATCTGAAGATCGATGTGATGGGCGTGAAAGCAACCGGAAAATATTATTCTTCCGTGCAATACAAAGAGGTGGAACTGAATGAAGAACAAGGCGTGATCCGCTCCAAGACCGCGACGCGCCCCGTCGTTGCGCAGGAGAAAACGCTGACCGCCAAGCAACAAAAAGCACAGCAGAAAATAGACAAGCTCAATGCCAAAGAAGAACTCTCCAACCGCGATGCTTATAAGATGGCCAAATTGATGGAAGAGATGGTCGAGCCTGAAGAACGACGGAAAGAGAAAGAGTCGCTCGAGCTATTGCCCGGCAATACGAGCCTCAAACTGACAGTCGACAGCCTGGCGAAAAAGCGCGACTCGCTCTATTGGGAAGAGGTGCGCGCCCTGCCCCTGCGTACGGAGGAACGGGAGAGTTTCAAAACATTGGACAGCCTGAAGTTGCTGACCGACGATCAGGGACAACGGGTGATTACCGCATCCGTCGGCGCCGGCAGCAGCGGCGACTGGTGGGGAGGCAAGCAATATCAACTCGGCAAGAAAGGCTATTTCCGGTTTAACGGTCTGATTGGGGCGGTGCCCGAATACAATTTCGTCGATGGTGTCTGGCTGGGTCAGCGATTGACGATGGGCATGAACGAAAAGAAATACGGATTCTCCCTCTCCCCTTCCGTTTATTATACCACAGCACGCGAAGCGATCAACTGGCAGATCGACGGCAACCTGTATTATGCGCCGCTGCGGAACGGTTATCTTTCCCTGTCCGGTGGGAATACATCCACCGACTTCAGTAAGGACGGTGAACTGCGCCTACTCAACTCCCTCTCTTCCCTTTTCTTCGGCGAGAACCCGATCCGGTTCTATCAGAAACGTTATATCGAAGCAGTCAATCGCATCGATATAGCCAACGGATTGGTTTTTATGGCCGGCTTCTCGGTGGAAGACCGAAACGCGTTACACAACAATCTATCGTACAGCATCTTCAGCGGTCCACCCCACGCGAATACGCCCAATGGCCAGGTGATACCGATGGAAGACAACCGCACCACCAAATACATGGCTTACCTGGAATATACGCCCCGCCATTATTATCACCTGCAGGGCGGCCGCAAACGATACGCGCATTCGAAGTTCCCGACCTTCGCCCTGGGTTATGTCAGAGGTATCAGCAACCGATTCAGTAATTATCACCTGATAGACGCCAGTATCCGGCAGCAGATCGAACTCAACCCGTTCGATTACTTGAACTATACCCTCAGCGCGGGAGCCTTTATGGACGGACATCCCGGTGCCTTGCCCGACTTCAAACATTTCCGCACCAGCGAATTGTTTATCACCGGCAACGCTTTGGAAAACAGCTTCAGCCTATTGGACAACTACCAGTATTCCACCAACCGACGCTGGCTGGAGGCCCACCTGACCTATTCGACGGCCTACCTGTTGATCAAACATATCCCGTTCCTGCAGAACTATATGTTCAATGAATCGTTGCACGCCCGTACGTTGTGGATCCCCGGCAAGAACCATACGGAACTGGGTTATTCAATCGGCATCCGCAACGTTGGTAATATCGGCCTCTTCGCCGGCTTCGAAAACGGCAACTACGACGGCATCGGCTTCACCATCGCTATTCCG
Organism: Parabacteroides sp. PF5-6; assembly: GCF_029504695.1. Classification (GTDB taxonomy): domain Bacteria; phylum Bacteroidota; class Bacteroidia; order Bacteroidales; family Tannerellaceae; genus QVMG01. Next base: position 375,401 of record NZ_JAQFIN010000004.1, on the reverse strand, counting down.
ATACTGCGGGAGATGGGGGTGAGATAAATAAAAAAAGAAGAACATGAATAAAGAACCTTCTCAAAGCAGAGTATTTACCATCACTGATTTTGTATTAGGAAGCTCGTCGGAAAAAGATAAGATCCGGGAGGGTGAATTATCTATCTATGGCGGAATGGCCATGTGTACCTGTACAAAAGGCACATTCCGTTTTAGCACCCAGAAGAAAGACTATGCACTTAGCCAAGGGCAGATCTTTACGCTCTTGCCACGCCAAACCATAAAGGTGATCTCGCAAAGTAGTGATTTCTTCGGACAATTATTGGTTTTCCCGATCGATTTTATGCCCGATTACCTCTCACCTATCAATTACGAAGTTATTTTTCGGATGATTGAGGACCCGGTATTATCGGTATCGCCGGAGACGATGCGATCCATCCTTCAAATGCACAGCCTGATTGTTGAGAATTACAACAGCAAGGGCAAAGCGTATAAAGAAGAGATTGTAAAAGCGATGTTGTTGGCGGTAGTCCTGGAGGTCGGTTCCGAATACGCCAAACACCAGCAGACACGCCTGCCGGCAGTGAAAACCCGAAAAGAAGAGCTGACCGAAACATTTATCACCCTATTGCTTACCCATTATAAACAAGGACATCATGTCGCTTTTTATGCCGATAAAATGTCGATAACCCCCAAATACCTGTCGGCGACAGTAAAAGAAGTTATTGGATTAGGCGCTTTGCAGTGTATCAATGAGGTCGTTATTGCAAAAACCAAATCATGCCTCCGAAGCAGCCAGCTTACCGTACTGCAGATCTCGGAAGAATTCAACTTCCCTAACGCTTCCTTTTTCGGACGTTATTTCAAACAACATACCGGGGAAACACCGCTTCAATATCGCTATCGTAACCAATAAAACAAGCGAGAGACTACCCCTACCTTAAAAAGGAAAAATCGGACATATCTATCGCCGGAACGGTCGGCATCGCCTACAAAGACCTCCGTATCTTTGCCGCTTCTATTTTTTGCGACAATGATGAGAATATATTTATTTATCTTTCTTAGCCTGCTTACTGTTCAGGCACATACTCAAACCGTTCTGACGTTGAAAGAATGTCTGGCAATTGGTATTGAAAACAATCTGTCCTTGGAAGGCCGCCGGAAAATGATACAAAAAAACAGGTATGGCGTATCCGAGAACCGGGCGAGGCTGTTGCCCCAGATAAACGGCTTTGCCAATTACACGAATAATTTCGATCCCCCGGTTTCAGTTACCGACGGTTCTTCGTACGGCACACCGTATAACGTAACCCATACCTTGCAATACAACAGCAACGCCGGGTTGCAACTGCAAATGCCGCTTTATAACCAAACGCTCTACACATCCATTTCGATTGCCAAGACGGTAGAAGAGATCAGCCTGCTCTCCTATGAGAAAGCTCGGGAAGACCTTATCGTGCAAATAAGCAAAATGTATTACCTGGGACAGGCTACGGTGGAGCAGATCGCATTGATCAAATCGAATATCGCCCGCTTGGAAGAACTGAGAAATATCGCCTTGGCATTCTACGACAACGGCATGGCGATGGAAGTCGACATCAAGCGCGTCAATATCAACCTGGAGAACCTGCAGGTACAATACGATAATTCGCAAGCCATATTGGAGCAACAACTCAATATGTTGAAATACATTATCGACTACCCGGCGGAAGAAGAGATCGCATTGCTCCATGTCAATACGGAAAATATCGCGACCGTTCCCCTTACCGGCTTACCGGAAGACCTCTACGAGATGCAGCTCCTGAGTTCGCAAAAGCAACTCGCCGAGCAACAGAAAGAGATGATAAAAACCAATTACATCCCCTCGTTAAGCCTGACGGGCAGCTGGATGTATTCGGCCTATACCGATAAGTTCAAGAACTGGTTCCATTCAGGACCCTCCAATCACTGGTACCGCTCCTATGGGCTGGGGCTGTCACTGCGCATTCCCATCTTCGACGGGTTGGAGAAGAAACAGAAAACAAGGCAAATACGAATGGATATTGAGAAGATAAGCCTGGAACAGGAAGACCTGCGGAAACATCTCAACACCCAATACCTCAATGCCCGGAACGATATGATGAACAACCTGCGAAACTTCAAGCGGCAGAAAGACAACTACCGGGTAGCCGAAGATGTATATGCCGTCACCACGGAGCTCTACCGCGAAGGCATCGCTTCGATGATTGAGGTATTGCAAGATGAAATGCAGATGGTGGAAGCGCAAAACCACTACATCAGCGCGCATTATAACTATCAGGTAGCCAACCTGAGCCTGTTGAAACTGACCGGGCAGATAAATACATTAGTCGAATAAAAGAAAGAAACAGATATGGAAGATACAACACAGAAGAACACCCATCCGGATAAGGTCAAGAGATTAAAGAAACTGCGCCGTTGGCAAATCGTAGTCAGCATATTGGGCATAACGATCATTGCCTGGGGACTGTTTCAGGTCATCTGCCTCTTCTTTAATTATAAACGTACCGAAACCAGTAACGACGCGCAAATCGAACAGTACATCTCGCCCGTCAACCTCAGGGCATCGGGTTATATCAAGAAGATCTATTTCACGGAACATCAGGCAGTGCAAAAAGGAGATACACTACTGGTTCTTGACGACAGCGAATACAAAATCCGTGTAATGGAAGCCGAAGCGGCACTGAAAGACGCCGAAGCCGGAGCGACGGTTGTGGGCGCCACTTTGCAGACAACGCAGAACACCGCCTCGGTCTACGACGCCTCTATCGCCGAGATAGAGATCCGTTTGTCTAAACTGCAGAAAGACCTGCAACGCTATAAGAATCTGGTTGCCCGCAATGCCGCTACGCCTATTCAGCTGGAACAGATAGAGACGGAATATGAAGCGACCCGCAAAAAGCTCGAAGTAGTGAAGCGACAGAAAAAGGCGGCGCTCTCAGGCGTAGACGAAGTGGCTTTTCGCCGTAAGAATACCGAAGCCGCCATTCAGCGGGCTACGGCAGCCTTGGAGATGGCCAAACTCAACCTTTCCTATACGGTGGTATTGGCTCCAAGTGATGGTAAACTCGGCCGTCGGGCTTTGGAAGAGGGACAGTTCATTTCAGCCGGACAGACGATTACCTACATCCTGCCCGACGGACAGAAATGGGTCATTGCCAATTACAAAGAAACACAGATCGAAAACCTTAACCTCGAACAAGAGGTAGAGATCACGGTCGACGCCATCAGCGACCGGACATTTACCGGCAAGATAACCGCCATATCGGGTGCTACCGGCTCTAAGTTCTCTCTGGTGCCGACCGACAACTCGGCCGGTAACTTCGTGAAAATACAACAGCGTATTCCTGTGCGCATCGACTTCACCGATCTGCCCGACGAAGACAATGAGAAGTTGGTGGCAGGCATGATGGTAGTCGTAAAAGCAAAACTATAAGAGAAGGTGGCGTTTTACCCGAAGAACTATCCGTTTTATAACTGGGTACCCAAACCTCTGGGTATCCTTATCTTGTTGTTTCTTTTCCTGCCTATCCTTTCTATCGGGGGCGTTTACTCGGTCAATAGCGGCGAGATGATGAGCGGCTTAGGCATTGTGTCGGAGCATATCCAGTTTGCCAACTTCGTAACCGCCATCGGCATGGCGGCTTTTGCTCCCTTCTTCTACCAGTTGGTTCGTATCCGCCGACAGAAGATGATGTGTATCATCGGCTTCTCACTCATGTATATCTTTAGTTATATATGCGCGAAAACCGACAGTGTCTTCCTATTGGCTCTTTGCAGTCTGTTGATGGGTTTCCTGCGCATGGTATTGATGATGGTCAATCTCTTTACCCTTATCCGATATGCCTTCGGCATGGAGGCCACCCGCAATATCACACCCGGCATGGAACCCATAGATGAAGAAGGATGGGATAAGCTCGATATAGAGAAAAGTGCGAGCCAACCTATCATTTACCTCTTCTTTATGATATTCGGGCAATTGGGTACTTCGCTCACCGCCTGGCTCGCCTACGAATACGAATGGCAGTATGTCTATTATTTTATGATGGGTTTATTGCTGCTCTCTATCCTGATTGTCTTTATCACCATGCCCTACCGGAAGTACCTGGGACGCTTCCCGATCACCTTCCGCAAGTTCGGCAATGTAGTGGCTTTCTGCATCACACTTATCTGCATCACCTACGTATTGATTTACGGCAAGACGCTCGACTGGTACGACGACCCCACGATCCGCCAGGCAACAGCGATCGGCATCCTCTCCGCCGGCGTATTTCTCTATTTAGACGGACGCCGGCATTTCCCTTATTTCCTCTTGAGCATCTTCCGCTTGCGGACAATCCGCGTGGGCATTATGCTTTACCTGATGCTGATGATTGTCAATTCGAGCGCTATGTTTGTCAATGTGTTTACTAATGTAGGCATGAAGATCGACAACTACCAGAACGCCACCTTGGGCAACTGGAGCATCGCAGGCTATGCGATAGGCGCCATCCTTTCTATTATACTCGGTGCGAAGAAGGTGCATTTTAAGTATCTGTTCGCACTCGGCTTCTTCATTATCGGACTGTCGGCAGCCTTTATGTATTTCGAAGTGCAGAGCGCCGGCCTGTACGAGCGCATGAAGTATCCGGTCATCATACGCTCCGCCGGCATGATGATCCTCTACGCGCTGACGGCGGTTTATGCCAACCAGCGGATGCCGTTCCGCTACCTCTCGACCTGGATTTGCATCATGCTCACCGTGCGTATGGTCTTAGGACCGGGCATCGGCACGGCTGCCTATACCAATCTCCTGCAAGAACGCCAACAACACTATATTACCCGCTACGCCCAGAATGTAGACGCCATCAACCCCGACGCCTCCGCCTCCTATAGTCAGACATTGCAGGGAATGCGCTACCAGGGCAAGAGCCGTACGGAAGCCGAAAACATGGCGGCCCTCTCGACTAAAGGGCGCGTTCAGGTGCAGGCCACACTCTCCGCCCTGAAAGAAATGGCAGGCTGGACGATCTACGCCTGTCTGTTTTGCATGGGGGTTGTTTTATTTATGCCGTATCCCAAGCGAAGATTGGATAGTGGACTTGCCACCTCCAAAATAACAAGTATAAAAAAACGGCAGCCTCACTAAAAGCTGCCGTTTCTTTTTATATTGTAGATCTATGGATTTAGAAGCGATACGCCGCACCGATAGTCGGAGATAAGGCGGTCACCTCGTAATGGCCTTCAAACTTATTGCCGGTCAGGGCATCGGTATATGAACCGTCGCGGCCGAAGCCGGTGATATAACCAAAACCGAAATCGACGGAAAGACGATCGACCGGACGGAAGCTCAATCCGGCGGTGATGCCTAACTTATTCATACTGGGTGTCTCCGGATTCAGATAATCATCTTTGACCGGGGTCTCATCCAGGTAAGCACCGAAGCGCAGATCCAGACGGCTGGTGGCCGCGAACTGGGTTCCCAAACGATAGATGCGGGTATTTTTGTATTCTTTCGGCGCGTTGATACTGTATCCGCCTTCCAATACTTCTTCGGTGAACTGCACATTCAGGGTTTTGTATGCACCCCAGCCCACGAACTGTACCTCACCGGAAAACAACCAACGGTCGTTCGCTTTATAAGTCAGCCCCACATGGTAATTATCCGGCAACGGCAATTCCGCTTTGAAAGTTCCTTTGTTCAACGGAGGGATGGGGATCGGATTACTTCCCGTGGCCGCTGTAGCGATCTGGATCAATTGTTGCAACATCGCTTCATTGGCATAAATCATTTCGGCAGTGCCTTCGTTCACTTTCATCCGCACCTTCGAACGGTAAGAAGCTCCAAGCGTCCATTTGTCAGTAATATCCCACATCAAGCCGAAATTGATGCCCATCCGTATCGGTGCATTTCCGGAAAGCGTAGTCGCAGCCACCTGAGTGCCCTTGAATGCATCCAGGATCTGTGCCACCTGAGGCACTGCCGCTCCCAACGGAGCCATCTTTTCATTTAAGTAGTCGCCCGACAATAACGAACGGCTCAACTCGAAGTTACCGAATACAAGCATCGCACCGGCACCAATACTGAAATTATCCGTCACCTTCCACGAAAGGGTCGGCTGAATAGAAAACGATTTAAGCGAGATATCCTGAATCAGGGAAGCTCCGGCCCAGTTCTTTCCCCAGTCGATTGCGCTTCCATAGGGATTGGTCACGCTGATACCGGCCGACAGGAAGTCGTAGATCTTGAATGCGCCATAGAAATACAAAGGCGTACTGGCCTTCTTCTCCGTCTTATGTGAATAGCTCCCGTTGGAATATTTCGCATCGGGGAATATCGCAAATACCCCCGCGGACAGATCCAGCGTATTCTCCATAAATCCTAATCCCGCCGGATTGAAATGCATACTCTCCGCACCCAGCTTCATGGCAACGCCCACATGGCCCATCCCGCTCTGCTTGGCGCTCTGCGAATTGACCTGGTAACCTTCTGCCGCCATATAAGTCAATGGAAGCACACACAGACATACAAGTGTAATAATCTTTCTCATACAATATTAATTCGTTAGATAAAGACCCGCCTTTACGTAGGCGAGCGGCGGCAAAGATATATACTTTTGTTAAATAATTGCACGTTTCAATAGATATTGTGCAACAAATTAAAAAACATAAACAGATAAAAGAGGAAAGAACAGGAAAAGAAAAGCAAAATTCGAGGGACTATTCACTTGTTGATAACTATCAACAGATCTGTTGACAATTGTCAACAAATGTGTTGACGGTTATCAACAAATAAATATTCCCGCCATTAAGGAGAAACACTCCCGCCGATCCGGCTTGAAGTAGAGGCCGCTTTGCGGATCGAGAGGGCAGACTGATAATATGTCTGTATTTTCAGGTTTTCCGGATTTTCTTCCAGGAGTAATGCCATTTCTTTCAGGAAGGGATAGGCACCGATAAAAATATCATTCCGGCTTTTTACCGGTGTGTCGATGGGGCTCTGACGGAGGGCTTGTAATAATTTTCCGCGATTTTCTACCCAACGCTTATGACATGTCGCGTGTTGCAGGATGGTGAGGTATTTATCGGCTAACGCCACATTTCCCATTTTCAGGTAACTATCGATCAATTGGCGCAGGCATTGAAATGTCATGCCGTTCCTAGTCTGAATGGCCATTTCGAACAGCTGATGAACCGATTCGTTGTATATGCCCAGGTTTTTATAGAACAGGCTGTTGAACAGGCGGGCTGGAGGAGTCGTTGCCCTGTAAAAATAAAAACATTCTTCACTGGCAGGATTCAATTTGAACAAATGATCGGCTAATCTCCCCTGTTCCGACAGGGCAAGAAGCACATATCGTTGCAAATTGGGATTATATAAAGCTTCTTCCGGTGTGATCCGATTGAGTACATAATTCCACTGAGAAGCGATAGCCGCCTGCTCAATACCTATTAATTTTTCCCGCTGACGAGTTGATGGGCAGAAAACAAATACAAGAATTACAGTAAAGAGAATCAATAAAGCGTAGACATACGGCAATGCCGGTGGTACCTTTATGGGCTTAATGACTCTTCCGGCAGACCGGCAGACGAATAAAACAATCAAAACAAACAAGGCTGTACCCAAGACGCAATAGACCGGCAACAATAAGCTGGGTGTATAGAGTTGCATAAACAGGAACAGGCTGGCCGGGAGAAAGAAGATCCACGCGTTTTGCCCATTATTCAACCAATAAAACAGATAGTCGAAAAGCGACAGGAATAAAGCAAGAAAAGCCGTTTGCATCAACGCGCCCACCTCCCGCCAGCGATAAAACTGGGAGAGATAATCGGCGATCAAAGAGACGATTCCTCCAAGGCGGGAGAGCTTCATCGCCCGGTAGTCCGGCGTCCAGACAAAAAAACTGTTGGCCTCTATACTGCCTAACGTTTCCGGATAGACAAAGCACCACAGATGATAGACTATCACAAGGAAACCGATTTGATATTTCAGATTCTCTTTCATTCCGGCCTTTCAGTTTAATCGAACAAAGAAGCGACCTCACGGCGGTCCAGCCGCACTTCTCCCTTGACAAATTCCGGGATATTATAGGATCGCATCCGCAGGGCATTCTCTTCAGGATCTTTCTGCGGCAACAGAAAAGGTTTGCCCAGGCCACCTGCTTCCGTCACTGCCGCAATATAAAGACGGGTATATCGTCCATCGATACGACGGCTACTGAATATGATCCATTTCCCATTGGAAGACCAGGAATGGTAACTCTCCGTATCTTCACTGTTTATAACAGCGGTATCTATTTCCTCTCCGTCGCTAAGCCGGATCATTTTCAAATCGGCTTCTTTATGCCAGATCGGAAAGGTAGCACAGTTGGCCTCCGTATAAAGCAGATATTGCCCATCAGGTGAAATACGAGGAAAAGAAACGCTTCCCCCTTTATCTGCCGGATGATAAAGCGTATCAACCCGCTCTCCCAATGTTCCGTTTGCCTCATCAAAAGCAACCCGACACAAGGCATATTTCAGGGATTTATAGGCAAACGGCATCTCTCTGGCCTCTGCCCGACAGAAATATAAATATTTCCCATCCGGCGAAAAGGCCGGGAATGTTTCAAACTGACTTTCTTCTGTAAACCGGGGATCAGATAAGACTTCATCCTTTTTTATATCATATACAATAAGGTCTGAAGACAGATCGTAAACCTCAGTTGGCGTTTGTCCGAAATGATAAAAAGATTGATGGGTTTCATTACTGGAAAATGCGATATAATTCCCCGACGGGTGCCATACGGGATAGGTTCCCGGTTTCTTGGGGCCAAGTTCGGCAAGGTCTACACGCCGTAGGTTGTTGTTTTCCATCAATACGGTCGTTCCGTTTTTTCCCCGTGCATGAAACATCATATTTTCAGGAGAATAATGATGAAAGGAATGGCAGTTGATACATCCGTCGTGATTTTCTTTATTCGTCAGGATCACTTTCTCATTGAAAGAAGTCAGGTCGCGCTGATAGATCCCCATTTCGTTCCATAATTCATAGCCGGGTTCAATCAAGCGATAGGCGATCCAGGGATCTATTCCGTGTGCAGAGACAGAAATCGTAAAGGGCTTATAAACGACGCCCTCCGGCTGATCTTTTGTCCAGGCGGAAACGGTCACAGTCAACTCTTCTCCGGCGTATAAATGAAGCCATTCTGTCCATAGTTTCCGGGGGATCTTCAAAGATGATTTTCCGTTCAGGGTTTTCAGTTCTTCGCCGGCATGGCTAAATACCACTTTGATATGAGATGCCTCTTCTATCCCGAAGTTCAACGGTGCGATATTTGCAGGTATAGTCACAAATGTATAATCCGGAAATATAGGCGGATAGCTGTCACTCGCCAAGGAAGCATCTTTTGGAGTGCAGCAAACGAGAAGTAAAATGATAAAGGCAAAAACTACATGACGCATACCGTATAAACAGATAAAAAAACAATAAATGTACGATCCCGGCTCCCCGCCAGAAAAGGAGGAGAGCCAGGATAGTTTTGTTATTATGGAAGGCTGTCAATAGCCTGGATTCTGTACCAGATTCGGGTTCAACTCCATCTGTGTCAACGGAACAGGCAACAGTTCATTATGCGATTTGAAATTGTACGTTTCTCCGCTAACAACACTTTTACCCGTGATTGCCACATTATAATCACCATCAGCATTTAATGTTGTCGTCACATCCCCGTCATAACGAAGGATATCAAATCCGGCCAGCGTCGAAGTTAATAGACCCCAACGCTTGAGGTCCGCCCGGCGAAGACCTTCCCCGGCAAACTCGACACGACGCTCGCGACGAACCAGTGTGCGCAGCGAACTCTGATCGGCGTATTTGCCGGTATCCACATTCGGCATACCTGCCCGGTTACGCACCCTATTTATACATTCGATCGCTTCACTCAGATTCTGATTCAATTCGATATGACACTCCGCAATGGTCAGGAGGACTTCCGCGTAGCGGAAAATCGGAAAATGCAAACTTGCCGTGTTCACATCACTGAATTGGTCGAGGTTCTGCAAGAACTTCTTCACCTGAAGGCCTGTCTTGCTCGCGTTATCGGCATTGATACCGTAGTCGTCGTTCTTATCGCCGTTGGCAAAATACTGAAGCAGGGAGTTATAGCAACCACTATAAGTGTTTTTGTAGTTGTCATGATAAATCTGTCCCGGATACAATACACTTGCACGCAAACGGGGGTCGCGGTTGATAAACGGGTTGGATTCATCGTAATCACCGTCGCGTTTGGCTTCTTCGATCGTACGCCCGTCGCTCATCTCATACGATTCGACCAGGTCTACTGTCGGCACAACGGAAGACCACCCTCCAATCATATTCGGCATAAAAGGAGGCAGGTAAAGATCATTGGATGTACTTTCCAGATAGCTATGACTCAGGATCGTTTCACTGTTATATTGGTTCGCCACCAGAAACGCATCGGCATAACTCATGGCGGGCATCGCGAACTGTCCGCTTTCATGGATCGATTTGGCATACGTCAAGGCATTTGTATAGTCGCCCTGATAAAGATAATAGCGCATCAATAACGCTTCGGCCGCCTGTTTGTTGATACGTCCCTGTGCTGTTCCATTTTTGTTGGGCAGATGAGGGATACACTCTTTCAGTTCGGAAACGATAAACTCACGGATCGTCGCCACATCGGTGCGCGCCAGTTGCGCTTCTTCAGGCGTTTCCAACACATCAGTAAAGAAAGGAAAGTCGCCGTATTGTTCTGTTTTCCAGAAATAGAACATCGCACGCAGCGTACGCACTTCCGCTTTGTACTGGTTTTGTTTTTCGGTCGTACTCCAGTCTACCGTCGCCTCATTGGCCAGATATTCATTGCAGGAACGGATATCCAGGAAATTAAAGAAGCTCGTTCCAGTATCACTGGTTTGCATATTCCCGCTAGCGATCGGTTTGTAGCCTTCCCAACTGAAATAATTAAACAAGTTGTCCGATGTCGTATCCCAATACATCATATTATATCCGCCATAGATCGGTTCCAGGCGGTTGTAGCAGCCCACCATTGCCAGGTAGGCGTCATCTTCGGTTTGCCAGAAAGTAGACGGGGATAAGGCATCTACCGGATATCGGTCAAGGAAGTCGGAACAACTTGACATGAATACGGGCAAAACAAGTATTATATTAATTAAAAATTTCTTCATTTTATACCTCCTTAGTTGATTAGAATGTAAGATTTAATCCGAATGAATTCACCACAGTTTGCGGATAAGCATTTCCACGTCCGGCAGGCGCTTCCGGATCCCATCCGTCGAGCATTCCGGTAAGCGTAAACAGATTCTGTCCGCTATAGTAAATCCTCAACCGCTGAATGCCGATCTTATCCAAAAGGGATTTAGGGAACGTATAACCGATCTGCAGGTCTTTCATACGCAGATACGAAGCATTCATCACCCAGATATCCGAATGTTCCGTATTGATATCCGCATTGGAAGTAGCCAGGCGCGGGTATTTGGCATTCGTATTGTCTGGCGTCCAGCTGTCTAACCACAGATTGTGGGGCTTGGAAGTCGACGCGCTCAGTCCGCCCCTTCCTTCCGAGACGATGCTCGACACCTTGGCGGCGCCCTGGAAGAAAGCGATCAGGTCGAACTGTTTATAGGTCAGTCCGAAGTTGAAGCCAAACGCGATCTTCGGATCCGTAGAACCCTGGATGGTTCGGTCTTCGGCCGTCACCTTGCCGTCGCCATTGGTATCGACGTATTTCACATCGCCGATCCGGCGGGTCTTGGAGGTAAAACCATATTCCGCCCAGTTATCCAGCTCCTCCTGTGTTTGGAAAATACCGGCAGTTTCGTAGGCATAGATACTGTTCATCGAATGACCTACCCAGTTGACAGCGGTATAGTTGTCGATACCGGTGACATACTCATATTCGTTTGTGCCGATATTCAGTACTTCATTCTTATTGAACGCCACGTTCCCACCGAAGTTAAAGCCGACATCCCCGAATTTATCATTGTAAGCGACCGATAGCTCGATCCCGGAGTTGCGGATCTTCGCCAGGTTGGCAAAATAGCTGCTCAGCGCGTAGGTATTCGGCGTGCTCATCTCCATGATCACACCCGAAGTGGTCTTGTTGTAGTATTCGGCCGTGAAAGAGACCTTATCCAGCAAAGCGATATCGATTGCCGCGCCCCAGGTGGTAGTCTCCTCCCATTTCAGGTCGGAATTAACGGCGTAATAGGTATGCGCACCCGATTCCAAAGAACCACCCAACACATAGTCTTTACCCAGCGTCATGGTCGACACGGTCGGGTAGTAGTTCGAATAGCCATCGCTATCGAGAATTTCCTGGTTCCCCAATTTACCCCAGGAAGCACGCAGTTTCAGGTTGTTCACTTTATCTTTCAGTCCTTCGAAGAAGCCTTCTTCCGAGAGACGCCATCCGGCGGAAACGGCCGGGAACGTTCCCCAGCGGTTATCTTTCGAGAAACGCGACGATCCGTCATGGCGGATATTGGCTTCGAAAAGATATTTCCCGTCGTAGTCGTAGTTCACACGCCCGAAGTAAGAGATCATCGCCAGCTCACGGGTGTACCCTTCCGCCTTGGCGGTTGAGGCCGAACCGGCGTTCAGGTCGGTCAGCGACGTGTTCGGATAACCGCTCCGGTACGAATAGCTATACTTATATTTATACAGCTCGGAATGGAAACCGCCCAATACACCGAGGTTATGCTTGCCGAAAGATTTCTTATATTCCGGCGTCAGGTCGAAGGTGATCCGGTCGTAGTCTTTGCCGGTGATCGCTTTCGAGGTGGTTCCCTGCGCGTAGGTCGGGTTGTATTGTATACGCTTGGTGTATTTGTCGGTCTCTTCCATCTGCAGCTTATAGGCGACTTGCGCTTTGAGCGACAGGGAAGGCAGGAACTGATACTTCGCCGAACCGACAGCCATCAGGTTATGTACTTTCCGGTTCTGCGTACCACCGTCCTGTATCCACGCCAACGGGTTACCGTCCGAGACAGCGCCGTAAGTGCCATCACTATACTGGCCGACCACCATCGGCGAGATACGGTTCAACAAACGCAGAATCTGGGCCGTGCTCCCGTCCGAATACGAGCCAACGGGCGAATTGATGTCCTGCTGGGTATACGCCATACTGAAACTAGTCTCCATCTTATCCGTCGGTTTCATATCCAGGTTCAGGCGCATATTGTACTGGTTCTTGTTGTAGTTGTCGATGATCCCGTCCTGTCCCTGATAGCCTAAGGAAGCCATATAACGCGCCGCGTCGCTTCCACCGCTCACATTCACATTATGCGTCTGCTGGAAGGCCGTTTTGTAGACCAGGTCGTGCCAGTTGGTATTCGGATAGTTCTCCGGATCGGAGCCATCCTTGTATTTCCGGATCTCTTCCGCGGTATAGATAGGGCTACTGCCTTCGTATTCCAACGCGGCATTCCAATATTCGGCGACCTGCGCCGAAGAGAAATACTCCGGGATGCGGGTGGCTTGGGTAAAGCCGAAGTTGCCGGAATAATTGATCGACGTCTTGCCTGTCTTTCCGCGTTTGGTCGTGATCAGGATCACCCCATTGGCCGCTTTCGATCCGTAAATAGCTGCCGAAGCCGCGTCTTTCAGTACCGAAATAGTCTCCACATCATTGGCATCGATATCGTTCATCGTGGATTCCACGCCATCCACAATAACCATCGGATCGGCCGAGTTTAACGTACCGGTACCCCGCACCCGGATCTTTCCCGTATCCGAACCGGGCTGGCCACTACTTTGCACAACACTCACCCCAGGCAATAAGCCCTGCAAACCGGAGGAGACGTTCGTGATCGGGCGGTTTTCAAATAATTTATTGTCCACATTGGCGACCGATCCGGTCAGGTTCACTTTCTTCTGTGTTCCATAACCGACCACCACCACTTCTTCCAGCTTCTGGGTGTCTTCACGCAAGACAATCCGGAGGGAGGATTGCCCGCTGTACGGGATTTCCTGGGTAAGGTATCCAATGTAAGAGACCTGGATAATGTCACCCTGTTTCAGATTATTCAACTCAAAGTTACCATCGAGATTGGTAACCATACCGTTCGTTGTTCCTTTCACAATGACTGAAGCCCCGATGATCGGTCCGTACGCGTCTTCCACCACCCCTTTCACGGTGGATTGTTGCAGGGCTATGTGAACAACGGGTAAGCTGGACTCACCTGCCGCGTACATGGCCTTTCCGGAACAAATCGTTGTCAATAGCAGCAGTAAGGAAACTGGTCTTACGATTTTCAACATACTCATTCGTTTTTGTTTATAATAATATTAAATTACAAAAATTGACGGATTAAAATACTGGATAAAATTACCGGGGTTACACTTATTCTCCTAATCTTATCTGTGAACGACCCAAATCCAATCGTGAAAACATCATTTTTATCGGTAAAAAAGGTAATCCCAGGTGGGCACACTACTCGTCATGACCAATGGTATGAAAAGCCCATTCCCCCATATTCTGAGAATACTGATGAGGATTCAACCTAATATTCCTTGGGGATCACACCGTAGACTGCCTTGAAGCATTTGGTGAAATAGGCGGGCGAAGAGAAGCCGGTCTGGTAGGCTACTTCGCTGACGGAAAGGGTATGGCCACGAAGCAATTCGGCAGCTTTGGCCAGGCGGAAGTTGCGCAGGAAGTCGACCGGCGTGGTGCCCGTCAGCTCTTTCACTTTCCGGTGCAGGTGTCCGCGCGAGAGGCCAAGCGTATCACTCAGGCGTTCCACATTGAATTCGGAATCGGTATACACCTCTTCCAAGCGTGCCAACAGGCGGCGCAGGAACTGATCGTCGATATTCTCCGCTTTCTCCGGCTCGGCAATCAACAGCCGGTTCTCCTGCAATTTGCGGAGTAACTGCTCACGCAGCCGTTTCTGTTCTTCAAACAGGCGGATGATCTTCACCTTCACATACCGGATATCAAACGGCTTCTGGATATAACCGTCCGCCCCGCGGGCCACTCCGTAGAGGCGTTGCCGTTCATCGGTCAATGCCGTCAACAGGATCACCGGGATATGGCTGTAGGACAGATTGGTCTTGATCGCGCGACAGAGCTCGAAGCCATTCATCTCGGGCATCATCACATCGCTCAATACCAGGGAGATATCCTCTCCCCGTTCGAGCACCGCCAGGGCCTCCACCCCGTTAGCCACGGCAACGACGGGGAACTGTTCCTGCAGTTCTTTCTCGAGATAGGCGCGCACTTCTTCATCGTCTTCCACGATCAGGATCGGATAAGCATACGAGCGATTTAACAATTCCTGTGCTTCCGTATCATCCAATTGGGAGGCCTCGTAGGCATAAGGCGAGATCTGCATTTCCTGCACCACTTTCTCTGAGAAATGTGCCTTACCTTTCCGCAGCGTGACGGTGAGGGTCGTACCCTCTCCGAGCCGGCTCTGCACGGCAATCTCGCCGTGGTGCATCTCGAGGTATTGCTTCGCCAGGTGCAGGCCGATGCCTGTGCCGGTCGTCCGGTGTTCGGTATAGAAACGATCGAAGAGATAAGGCAGGTTTTCGGGTTTGATGCCCACCCCCGTGTCGCGCACCTGCAACCGCACCCGGTCGGCATCCTCGTGTAACGCCACTTCGATCACGCCATTCTCCGGGGTGAACTTAAAGGCGTTCGACAAGAGGTTGACCAATACCTTTTCCATCTGGTCCGTATCGATCCAGACACGACAGATTTTGCTTTCGGAGAGAAAACGATACTGGATCTGCCGGACCTGCGCCATACTGTCGAAATAGCTCATCACCTCGCGCGTGAAGTTCACCATCTCGACTTCCCGGATCTTCAGTTCTTCCTGGTCGTTCTCGATCTTGCGGAAGTCGAGAATCTGGTTGATCACCCGCAAGAGGCGATCGGCATTCTTCCGGATCAGTTGCAGATCGGGCAGGTAAGGCGAGTCCTGCATCAGCCCGATCAACCGGTCGAGCGGCGCCAGGATCAGCGTCAACGGCGTACGCACCTCGTGGGATACGTTGGTGAAGAACTGCAACTTCTGCGCCGTCACCTCTTTGATTTCCGCATTGAGGGCGATGAGTTTCTTGCGCTGCTCTTCCTCTTTGCGGTTGGTCTCCCGAAGCGCCTGGTTGGTCTGCTTCATCTTCCGGTTGATAAAGAACGCATAGAGCGTAAGAATGACAAAGCCGATCATCAAGACGGAGATAATCAACAGGGAGTTTTGCAGGAAATGGTATTGCGTGAACATCCCGTCCAGGCGCGAGCGTTGCGCTTCGATCTGTTGCTGGTAGTTCTCGATCCGCTCCGACTGCAGGAGGGAGGTGCGCGCCGCGCCGGCATTCACCTGCGAAGTGGAGAGCGGGATATACTTGGGTACGCTATCACCGCGCAGGATTTGCATGGCGGCTTTAATCACCTGGGCGCCGCCGGTGGGATAAAGGAACGAGGTGGTGATCTGCCCGTCGGCAACGGCCTGCAAGCCGGCACCCGGCACGGCATCGACCCCGATGATATGCAGTTTCTCCCCTTCGACCGGATCCCTCCGTACGAAGAACTCCCGGGCGGCAATCGCCATCATATCGTTATGGGCATAGACAAAATCGATCTTCTCGGGCAACGGCATCCGGGCGATACGCACGGAGGTTGTATCGTAGCGCCACTCCCCTTCCAGTTTGATCAACGAGAGATCGGACCGCCCCATCAGGGCATCCGTAAAACCGATATGCCGCTCCTGCGCGGGCGAGGAGGTCGACAAGCCCCAGATCTCCAGCACCACGGCGCCTTTCGGCAGGTGGGCGGCGGCATAGAGGCCGGCGTCTTTCCCGATCTCGTAATTATTGGCGCCGACGAAGGTGGTATAAAGTTCGCTGTCGATCTTCCGGTCGGTGATAACCGTCGGTATGCCCGCGCGGTAGGCCTCTTCGGCCACCGCCGTCAAGGGCGCCGATTCGTTCGGGGAGATGATCAAGACATCCACACCCATACCGATCAGTTCCCGGATCTGCTCGATCTGTTGCTGGTTGTTGGTGTCCGCATTGCGAATCTCCAACCGCAGGCCATCGTACATGGAAGCCTCGATCTCCACCTCGCGGATCATCGTCTGCCGCCAGGCATCGTCGAGCATACATTGAGAGAGCCCGACCACATATTCTTTTTTGCCGGAACGCGAATGACAGGAGGTCATCAGGACAACACTGCCTAAGAGTAACAAAAGTGGAACCTGAATATAGCGCATATCATACAGCTGTCGATTACAAACATACAAAAATACCGGAAACGAAAGCGTTGAAACGATCACATTTGTCACATTACGATCACATTTGTCACCTATGCGACATTTGTCATAGCCCCAAGTCGATTTGTTATAGTCCGCCACCCCGCCGTCCTTTAGCTTTGCCGACAGAATATCATGTCGAACACATAAAAACAATTTTATGAAAACATCACCTCTTGGTAAACTGTGCGTCTGGGCATTCCTGCTTTTGATGACACAAATGATTTACGCGCAACAGATCGGGATCAGCGGAACGGTTATCTCCGCCACGGACGACTATCCGATCATCGGCGCTTCAGTGATTGAGAAAGGAACAACAAACGGGACCGTGACCAACCTGGACGGGCAGTTCACGCTCTCCGTAGCGAAAGGAGCGATCGTGCAGATCAGCTACATCGGTTTCACGACACAGGAGATCACCATCGAAAATGCCTCTCCCCTACATATTATATTACGGGAAGACGTGCAAGCGTTGGGCGATGTGATCGTGACCGGTTATTCTTCACAGAAAAAGGCCGACCTGACCGGAGCGGTCTCCGTCGTTAAGATGGATGAGATCAAGACGATCAACACCAGCAATGCCATGCAATCCCTGCAGGGGCGTGTGCCGGGCGTGCATATCACCAATACGGGTAACCCAACGGGCGATGTGGACGTGAAGGTGCGCGGCGTCTCTACCCTGGGCAACAGCAAGCCGCTCTATATCATCGACGGTGTGCCCAGTACCCGTTCGATGAACGAGATCGCCACATCGGATATCGAGTCGATCCAGGTATTGAAAGATGCTTCGGCAGCGACGATCTACGGTTCGCGCGCGGCAAACGGTGTGATTATCGTCACCACCAAAAAGGGGAAAGCCGGTGGTACGCAGATTGATTTCCGCGCTTCATTGACGGCTTCCCAATGGCAACGCTCGGTCGACCTCTTGAATGCCGAACAACGCGGACAGGCGCAGTGGCTGGCCGCCATGACCGACGGCAACGATCCGAACTACGGAAACTACACCTTCGACTGGCACCGGGATGCCAACGGTTATGGCGTATTGGATAAGGTGAACCTGCCGCAATACCTCTATGTCGGTGGCGTGGCGACGATGGAAGCCACCGATACCGACTGGGTAAAAGAGATCAGCCGCACCGGCTTTATCCAGAACTACAATGTGACGGTGAGCAACGGCAATGAGAAAGGACGCGTGCTCTTCTCCGCCGACTACTACGGCAACAAAGGAACGATCAAAGGCTCGCAGTTCAACCGTATCGTTGCCCGCGTGAACAGCGATTACAAATTATTCGACGGCCGGGTGACGATCGGTGAGAACCTTTCGATCTCCAAAACGCGGGAGTCGGCGCTCGACGCCGCCAACCTGCAGGACCGTGCCCGCCTGATCCAACCGCTGGTGCCCGTCTACGACAGGGAAGGCGGCTGGGGAGGTCCCGCCAGTAACATGAGCGACCGCCAGAACCCGGTGCGTATGATCGAAGACAACAAAGACAACCATAAGGATGTGATCCGCCTGTTCGGGGATATCAGCCTGGATATCGAGATCCTGAAAGGCTTGCACTTCCGCTCCAAACTGGGGATCGACTATACCGGCTTCTGGCAACGGTATATGCAGAAGAGCTATCAGTCGGGCTTCCTCTCCGACGAGACCGCCCGCCTGGACACCCATTCGAACTACGGTGGCAACTGGGTATTGAGTAATACCCTGAACTATAAGTTCGACCTGGGCAAGCATAACTTCGACCTATTGGCCGGTCAGGAGATGCTGAAATACAGTTTCGAAGAGATGTCGGCCGGCCGCGATGGCTTTGTATTGGAGACACCGGACTATATGTATCTCTCGGCGGGTGAAGCGAATTTCCGCAACAGCGGAGGCGCCACTTCTTACGCGCTCTCCTCTTTCTTTGGCAAAATCAACTATGCATACGATAATAAATACCTGGCTTCATTCACCCTGCGCCGCGACGGCTCTTCCCGCTTCGGGAGCAACAACCGCTGGGGTACCTTCCCCGCCTTCTCCCTGGGATGGCGCGTGAGCGAAGAAGCTTTCTTCGAAAGCGCGAAGAGCGTATTCTCCGACCTCAAACTGCGTTATGGATGGGGGAAAACCGGCAACCAGGAGATCGACAACTACGCCGCTTACGGCCTCTACCAGGCACGCTACTATACCGATCCGACCTGGGAACGCGACCAGGGTACGGCCTACGATATCTACGGCAACAACCAGGGCACACTGCCTTCGGGTTTCCTGCGTACGCAACGCCCGAACGCCAACCTCAAATGGGAAGCGACCACTCAGCACAATGGCGGGATCGACTTCGGCCTGTTGAACCAGAAGTTTGTCGGCTCGGTCGATTACTTCCTGAAGAAGACCGATGATATCCTGGTGAAACCGCCCTATATCGCAACGATCGGCTTTGGTGGCGACAGCTATGTGAACGGTGCCAGCATGGAGAACTGGGGGTTGGAGTTTGCATTGACCTACAACCAGAAGATCGGCGAAGTAGATCTTTCCGTAACCGGCAATATCGCCAGCTACCGCAATAAGATCACCAAACTGCCGGAGGATGTGATCAACTCCTATCCGGGTAACGGGAACGACCAGACCATTCTGGGGCGTCCGTGGAAGTCGCTCTTCGGCTACGTGACCGACGGCTTGTTCCAATCGCAGGCGGAGATCGACGCCCATGCCGAGCAACCGGGCAAAGGACTGGGACGTATCCGCTACAAAGACCTCAACAACGACGGCAAGATCAACGACGAAGACCGCACCTGGCTCGGCGTGGAAGATCCCGACTTCCTCTACGGTTTGAACGTGGCTGCTTCCTGGAAGAACTTCGACTTCTCGATGTTCTGGAACGGACAGGTCGGCTCGTACACCTACAACTGGTTGAAAGAATTCACCGACTTCTACGGCTTCTTCGGCGGACAGAACTACGGTACCCGCCTGTTAGACGGCTGGCGTCCGGACAATACCGACACGACGATCCCGGCAGTCTCGGGCAGCGATGTAAACAACGAGATCCGTACGTCGGACTACTTTGTCGAAAACACCTCTTTCCTCAAATTGGCGAACTTCGAACTGGGCTACCGCCTGCCGGCGAACCTCTTGAAAGCCGCACGCATGGAAAATGCCCGCATCTATATCTCCGGACAGAACCTGTTAACGATCAAGAAAGGATCGGGCAAAGACGCCTTCACCGGTGTCGATCCCGAAACACCCCGTTTCGCTTATCCGGTTCCGCGTTCCTTTACCGTCGGAGTCAATGTATCTTTCTAATTCGTAATTCGTAATTTTTAATTCGTAATTGATAATGAAAACACTCAAATATACCACATTAGCCACCGCTTTACTGCTCTCAACGGCAGCGTGCGACTCATTCTTAGACGAATCGCCCAAAGGCGTAGCCGGTTCGGAAGCCCTAAACAGCCCGGCTGAAATAGAGAAGATGGTCATTGCAGCCTATTCTTCATTGGGAAACGACAACTACCAGCGAGGCATGAACGCGCTCTGGCCTTATGGCGACCTGCGTAGCGGCGACTCCCATAAAGGGGGTGACGGGCCCGGCGACATGGGCGACTTCAATACGTTCGAGACCTTCGTGTATATGCGCGACGACCTGGGTTATCTCGATCAGAAATGGTACGGCCAATACGTCAATATCGCCCGGGCGAACGATGCCCTGGCACGCCTTGTCGAAGCTTCCGAGAGTGAATTCCCGAAGAAGAAAGTACGCGAAGCGGAAATGCGCTTCCTGCGTGCCCATTACTACTTCGAATTGAAGATCCTCTACAAACACGTGCCCTATGTCGACGAGACCATCCCGACCGAAGAGTATATCAATGTCTCGAACGTGGAGTTTACCGATCAGCAGCTCTGGGATAAGATCGTTGCCGAGTTCCGCTTCGCCGCGGAGAATCTGCCCGACAACAACGAAGACAAAGGAAGAGCCGACAAAGGCATGGCACAGGCCTACCTGGCGAAAGCCCTGTTGTATTCGGCCTACGAGCAGGACGAGAAACACAATGTAGTCAATATCAACCGCACCAAGCTGGAAGAGGTAGTCAGTCTCTGCAAAGGATTAGGCGGTAAGTATGCCCTGGCAAGCGATTTTGCCGAGAACTTCCTCTGCGAGACCGAGAACGGCAGTGAGTCGATCTTTGCCATCCAACACTCGCATAGCGACGGAACCCTGCGCGGCCGCCTCGACTGGGGAGCGATGCTCAACTACCCGATGAACCCGGAATATGGCTGCTGTGGTTTCCACCAGCCGACACAGAATATGGTCAATGCCTTCCGCACCGACGAGAACGGCCTGCCCCTACTCGATACGTTCAACGAGAAAAGTATCACTACCCCGGACGATCTCTTGGCCAACCCCGTCGATCCGCGCCTGAACCATACGGTAGCCATACCGGGATTGCCTTATAAGTACAATCCGGAGTTCCTTTTCCAGGAAGACTGGAACCGCAGTCCGCAGACTTACGGCCCGTTTATGTCGATGAAAGAAACGGTATTGCCCGACTGCCCCTGCTTTGCCAAAGCGGACCCGTTCATGTCGAGCTCGAAGAACCGCGACGTGATCCGCTACGACGATGTGCTCCTCTGGCAGGCCGAAGCATTGATCGAACTGGGACGGCAGGACGAAGCCTTATCGCTGATCAATGCCATCCGCCAACGGGCGGCCAACAGCACGGCACGCCTGGTCGATGTGCAGGGAGATGCGATCGGCCGGTTCAAGGTCGACAATTACAAACCCGGTGTGAACTGCCCGGCATGGACACAGGATTTCGCCCGCAAAGCCTTACGTTTCGAACGCCGCCTGGAGTTCTCGCAGGAAGGGCATCGCTTCTTCGATCTGGTACGCTGGGGCATTGCCGCCGAAACGGTGAACGCTTATCTCGCCGTCGAGAAAACAAGACGTGGCGCTTACCTGCAAGAAGCTACTTTCACAAAAAACAGGGACGAATATTTCCCTATTCCAAAAGCACAGGTTAACTTTAGCAAGAAATTGTATCAGCAGAACTATGGCTGGTAGAGAGGGAATTAAAAATTAAGAATTAAAAATTAAGAATTAATATCAGTACCATGAAGTTATATCTATATGTATGCGTTTGTTGCTTCCTCTGCGCTTGCGGCGGGAAAGCGAGTCAGAGTGAGACAAAGAGTGAAACGAGAGCGTTTCAGGAGACGTATCGCCCGCAGGTACATTTCAGTCCGGCTTCCGGTTGGATGAACGATCCGAACGGGATGGTGTATTATAAAGGGGAATACCACCTGTTCTACCAACATTACCCCAACGATACGCAATGGGGGCCGATGCACTGGGGCCATGCCATCAGCACCGACCTGGTGCATTGGGAGCACCAGCCGATTGCGATCTACCCCGATGAACTGGGTTATATCTTCTCCGGCAGCGCGGTGGTGGACAAGGCAAACACCTCCGGTCTGGGCAGTACGGAGAACCCGCCGTTGATCGCGTTCTTCACCTATCACGATATGAAGAAAGAGAAAGCGGGCGAGATCGATATCGAATCGCAAGGCATCGCTTACAGCCTGGATAAAGGACGCACCTGGACGAAGTATGCCCAAAACCCAATCCTGAAGAATCCGGGCATCCGCGACTTCCGCGATCCGAAAGTATGCTGGCACGCTCCTTCCCGCCAGTGGGTCATGAGTATTGCCTCCGGACAGGTCATCCGTTTCTACGGATCGAAAAACTGTCTGGATTGGGAATACCTCAGTGCGTTCGGCAAAGGCGTCGGCAGTCACGAGGGTGTATGGGAATGCCCCGATCTCTTCCCGTTGAAAGTAAACGGATCGAACGAAGAGAAATGGGTATTGATCGTCAATATCAATCCCGGAGGACCGGCCGGCGGATCGGCTACGCAGTATTTCGTCGGCGACTTCGACGGCAAGCAGTTCACCTCCGCCCAGCAGGAGACACTCTGGATGGATTACGGCAAAGACAACTATGCCGGCGTGACCTGGTCGGACGCTCCGGACAACCGGCGGATCCTGATCGGCTGGATGAACAACTGGCAGTACGCCGGCAAAGAACCGACACCGACCTGGAGCGGCGCCGCTACCTTCCCGCGCGAGATGGGCCTGGTGCAAGATGGTTCCCTCTATCTGTTGACTTCCACGCCTGTGAAAGAGATCGACCACCTGAAAGGACAAAACATGCAATTGGCAAAGACCCCGGTGAAGAGTTCCTACCTATTGACCGATCAGTTCAAATTCGCCGCATCGCCACTGGAGATCAAGTTGACATTCGATCAGAGCAACAATACGCAGATGAATTTCCCCGCCAAATACGGCATACGCCTCAAGAACGACAAGGGAGAATACATCCTGATCGGCTATGATAACATGGAAAAGATCTTTTATGTCGACCGGACAAACGCGACGGCGGAGATTTTCTCCGAGCATTTCTCGTCCTTGCACGGCGTGCCCTATATCGTGAACAGCCCGCAGGTGGACTGGCACCTGATCATCGACGCCAACTCCATCGAGTTCTTCGCCGCCGGTGGCCGCATCGTCCTGACCAATCTGTTTTATCCCTCCGCGCCGTTCGATACGATCGAGTTGTTCACGCAGAACGGAGAGATCGATCTCGTTTCGGCAGAGATCAATGAGTTACAAAGTATTTACTGATCCCATTATGTCACAAGATAAAGAAACAAAGAAGCCGGTGGTCGTCGGTATTGGCGAACTGCTCTGGGATGTCTTCCCGGACCGGAAGAAAGCGGGAGGCGCTCCGATCAACTTCGTCTATCATGCCACGCAGATGGGCGCCGAAGGGTGTGCAATCAGCGCCGTAGGCAATGATGTTTTCGGCACCGAGATCATTATGGAGCTCGAGAAGAACCGGATCGGCAATTATATCGAGAAGGTGGAGCATCCTACCGGAAGCGTACTGGTGGAACTCGACAACGGCTCGCCCACGTACACCATCATCGAAGGGGTCGCCTGGGACTATCTGCCGTTGACCCAACAGGCGATCGAGCTGGTGAAACAGGCGGATGCCATCTGCTTCGGCACCCTGGCGCAGCGTTCACCGGTAGCCCACGAGACGATCACGGCATTGCTCGGTTACGCGAAAGAAGAAGCCTTGCGTTTCTTCGATATCAATATCCGCCAGCATTATTACAGTAAAGAACTGATCGAAGCGTCATTGAAGAAAGCGAATGTCTTCAAACTGAACGACGAGGAGCTCCTCCTGTTGCGCCCGATGTTCGGCCTGGAAGGGAGTGACGAAGAAGTATGCCGCTGGTTTATGCGGGAATATGGATTGCGTTACCTGATTCTGACCGGAGGCAGCCGGTTCAGCACGATCTATTCGCCGGAAGAATCCTCGACCCTCGCCACCCCGAAGGTGACGGTAGCCGATACGGTAGGTGCCGGCGACTCTTTCTCCGGAGCTTTTGTCTATTCGATCCTGACAGGGCGCTCCCTTCGCGAAGCGCATCAAAAAGCGGTCGAGATAGCAGCCTTTGTTTGTACACAACAGGGGGCTTGGCCGGCATACGAATTGACAATTGATAATTGATAATTGATAATTGACAATTAATGAAGCTATCTCGGCTCCTCTCCTGGCCAGGAGAGGGGGACCGCCGCTTGCGGTGGTGGAGAGGTTGTTTTCTTTAATGTCCTCTTATAAAAATTAAAACAATGAAAGAAAAAAACATATTCTTCAAACTCATCCCCATCATGCTGGCCTTCTTCGTGATGGGCTTCGTCGACCTGGTCGGCATCGCCACCAACTATGTCAAGGCCGACTTCGATCTGTCGGATACCCTGGCCAACCTCTTCCCGTCGATGGTCTTCTTCTGGTTCCTGATCTTCTCGGTGCCGACCGGCATACTGATGAACCGGATCGGCCGGCGGAAGACCGTATTGCTCAGCCTGGCCGTCACAGCGGTCTCTCTCGTTTTGCCGTTGATCAGCTATTCTTTTATTTCCATGCTGATCTCTTTTTCCCTCTTGGGTATTGGCAATGCATTGATGCAAACGTCCCTGAACCCCTTGCTCTCCAATATCGTCAGCAACGAACGCCTGGCCAGCAGCATGACCTTCGGGCAGTTCGTCAAAGCGATCGCCTCGTTTCTGGCACCCATCATCGCGGCCTGGGCCGCCGCTTCGTTTGGGGATTGGAAATTCCTCTTCCCGATCTTTATGGCCATTGCCGTACTGGCGATCCTCGGCTTGAGCACGGTAGAGATCAAAGAACAGGACGAGAAAGGGGAAACTTCCACCTTCGCCCAGTGCTTTGCGTTATTGGGTGATAAGATGATTTTCCTTTCTTTCCTGGGCATTATGTGTCATGTGGGCATCGATGTGGGGGTGAACGTGACGGCGCCGAAGATCCTGATCGAACGCCTGGATATGGACCTCTCGGCTGCGGGTTATGCCACCAGCGTGTATTTCCTTTTCCGCACCATCGGCTGTCTGTTGGGCACCTTTATCCTGGCGAAGTTTTCCTCGCGCCTGTTCTTCCTCGTCAGCGTGGTGGCGATGGTGTTGGGTTTCGGAGGCTTGTTCTTCCTCGGCGACCTGACTTCGATCTATGTCTGCATTGGTCTGATCGGGTTTGGCAATTCGAACATCTTCCCCATCATCATGTCGCAAGCCCTGTTGAACCGCCCCGACAAGAAAAACGAAGTGTCCGGCCTTTTGATCATGGGCCTCTTCGGCGGAACAATCTTCCCGTTGATCATGGGTATTGCCTCCGACGCGATGCAAACCCAGGTGGGTGCACTGATCGTTATGTCCTTCGGTGTATTATATCTATTTGCCTTCACGGGAAAACTCAAAAACACCTAACCCCAAAAAAGTTTTTACCCCGGCCTTCACCTTTCACCTTTCACCCAGATCCCTGTATTGATCAGCGTTTCGGGTGAAGGGTGAAAGGTGAAGAGCAGGGTAAAAACTTTTATGTGTAGGGGGTTGCGGAAAAGGCCGCCGGAGTTTCCAAAAAGGCCGGCGGCCTTTTTTAAAACTCCGGCAGCCTTTTTCAAAACTCCGGCGGCCTTTTTTTGAGAGGCATGTTCCTAATAGGATATATTCTCGAGCACCGCGATCTTTCCGGTCTGCACACCTTTAGAAAACAAGTCCTGAACGGAAGCGAAATCCATGGACGTGGAGGGTGCGAACGCGTCGGATTGCATATAGTTGATCAGGCTTTTGTAGAACTGCCGGGCTTCCGGTTTGTCTTCCACAGCTTCCAGATCGGACATACACACCAACAGCTTACCCCCTTCGACACTCAGTTCGAACACCAGCCCCAATTTATGGTTGCGTTCGATATTATCGATCACCTGCACGATCGGGCGATAATCGGCCGGCATCCGGTCGAGAATCATCGGATAACTCTCTTTGATGATCGGGAACCATTGCCAGTGCGTATGATAATCCGTAGGGAAGTCGTCGAACAGCGGGTGACGGGGTTCGATCAATAAGCCCATCGTCCCGGGGGATACCGGCTTGCCGATCCGTTCGCAGATGCTACTAAACATCCGGTAGTTCCAGTAATCGGTCTGGAACAGGGCGCCAACCGTCAGGTGTTTCATCTGTTCTTTCCGGGGAAACCACAATACCTTACCGCCTTTGCGCAACGCGGCAATCGCCGGAGCATCCAACGCGCGGGTCAGGGTGATCTCTTCCGGTATTTGTATTTCCGTACGCGCCGGATAGATCCAGAGCGGATAATGATTGCGATAGTCCGTATCCGCGATCGCGATCTCCAGCGTGACTTTTGCCGCTTTCTTTACGGAGGAGATCTGCGGGTTAATATTTCCAACCTCGACCAGGCCTTTTTCCGTCCGTTCGATCGGGAGTTGCCCCTGATCGATCATTTCCCCATCCGCGCCCGTCAATCGCCAGTCGACCGTCTTACCGGTCAAAGCCGCAGGCGAATAGTCGGCAATCAGGATCTTTCCCGACAGCGCTTCGTCGTGGGTCAGGCAAAACTTCTCGGTCACAAACAACGGGACAACATCATTGCAAAACTCCCGCCATTCCTCCGGCGTGATATGTCCCTTATTGTCCATAAAAGCATCCAGGATCCCCACATAGGCAGAGCCCTGTCCGGGATAATCCTGCAGATCGAGCAACTGGAAACCGCCAAAGCCTTTCGTGCGCAGGTCCATCTCGATATCCGCCTTATACAAAAGAGCCGACCAGCGTCCGGAGGCCTTAAAGAAATCATCGGCCTGATCCAGCATACCGGCTTCTTCCAGGCGTTTGCGGAAGATCTCCATATTGTCCGGGCGCAAGACACCCGTGTATTTCTCCATTTCTTTATAATTGGGATAGACCTGGAACTGCCCGGTCTCGTGGCTGATCACCGGCACGGAACAGCCGGCAACGGCGGAATCAAAATTCATCACCGAGTTGGGATACGTATGGTTGAGGTATCCGCCATCGTAGGCATCGGCAAAAGAGAACGAGCCGCGGGTGTGGGTCCGGAAGCTCTCCCATTCGGCTCCACCGATGCGGCAGGTCACCAGGAAATCTTCACCGGGGATCTGTCCGCGGAAGCCCAGATAATTATTCGAGCCATAGGCATAGAGATGCCTGTCGTCGACCGCGCGGAAAGAGCGGGTCAGCGATTCCATCACCTCCAGATCGCCCGATAGTTCATTGCCCAGCGCGAACAAGACAAAAGAGGCATGGTTGCCATAAGCCTGCTGAATGTTCACGCCTTCTTTATGCAGGAAAGTCGTCAGCCGTTCATCGTCCTGATGTAAGGATCCCCAGAAAGGCAATTCGGGCTGCAGGTAGATCCCTTCGATATCCGCCGCCTCAAAACAGGCACGGGGCGGACACCAGGAGTGGAAGCGGCAATGATTGATCCCATACGACTTACACACCTGGAAGTAATGGCGCCAGGCATCGACATCCATCGCCACATGAGCCGTCAAAGGGAAAACACAGGCATCGTGCTTGCCGCGGAGGAAAGTCAGCTGGTCGTTGATCACAAACTGCGTGCCCCGCACCCCAAACTCCCGAAGGCCAAATGTCACCTCCTGGTAATCATAGTCTTCCAGCGACACTTTCAGTTGATACAACGCCGGATCGAACGCACTCCAAAATAAAGCCTCCTCTCCCAACGCGTAGTCGAACGTATACTGGCCTTCTCCCTTCTGCAGCGGATATGTCGCTGCCCGTACCTGATGCTTTTTATCCGTATTCCAGGCCGAAGCCTCCAGACGGACAGCCATGCCTTCGGTGATCTGCTCCGGATGGGCGATATGGATCTTTACCTCGACCTTCTTGCCGGCGAGACGCGGCGTAACGCGGATATCTGCCAGATGCAGCGGTGCACGGGCTTCGAGATAGAGCGCTCCGATGATGCCGTTCCAGTTGGTTTGCGTCGATTCGGTATAGGCATGCGAGCTGGTGATCACCTGCGGGGGAACCGACTCGCCATTGTCGACCCGGATCACGAGTTGGTGGGAACCGGGAGTCATATATTTACTCAAATCATAAACCTGGGCAGTCGAGACATTGTCATTCTTCCCCACATACTGCCCGTCGACCCAGACATCCGTCGGCTTGGTCCGTTCCAAAACCAGCACAATCTCCTTCCCGCTCCAGTCGGCGGGGATCATCACTTCTTTCTTATACCAGGCTTTGCCCACATAGGTATATGCGCGCGACAAAGCGGTGGTGTTCGAATGATCGGTATTATATACTCCTTTCCGGGCTACATCCGTTGTTCCCGGCAAAGACAAAGAGTCCGCGAAAGTCGTTTGCGCCCAATTCGCTGCCATCCCGACATCCAAAGAATCCAACTGTAATCCCCATATTCCTTCCAGAGAAAGATGCGCACGCGGTTGCGGCTGAGATGTGCAAGCGGTATACAGACCGAGAAATAACACACAGATAAACGAAAATAGGTAGTTCTTCATCATACGATTGTTTTTAAGTATCAAATATACAAATAATCTTTACTCACCTCTATTTCTGCATAATAATTATTCTATCTTTGCCGTGAGAAACATAAAAAACCATGAAACGACCATCTATTTTATCCGCAGCAATCGTTTTATTGCTTGCAGCCTGCGGCACACCACAGCCGGAGAATACGTATGCCGACTATCCGATTCAGTCGGTGAACCTCAACCAGGTGAGTCTGACCGATAACTTCTGGTTACCCAAGATTGAGACGATCCAAAAGAAAGCCATCGCTTATGCCTTCGACAAATGTGAGAGCGAAGGGCGCTTCGAGAATTTTGTCACCGCCGGCAAAGTGATGCGTGGCGGGAAAGGCGAATACATCGGCGTGATGCCTTTCGACGATACCGACGTCTATAAGATCATCGAAGGTGCCGCCTATTCCCTGATCTCGGCTCCCGACGCAGAGTTGGAAGCGTACGTGGATTCGGTGATCGGCATCGTGGCCCAGGGACAGGAACCCGACGGATACCTGACCACCTGGCGCACGATCATGCCCGACGGCTCGCCTTGCAGCTGGGTCGAACCTGGCCCACGCTGGTCGTACCTGCAGATGAGCCACGAGCTCTACAACGCCGGACACCTCTATGAGGCGGCAGCAGCCCATTATCACGCGACCGGCAAACGGAACTTCCTCGATATAGCACTCCGCAATGCCGACCTGATCGTCGAAGTCTTTGGCGCACCCGATTACTTTGCCGTGCCCGGTCATCAGGTGATCGAAACCGGTCTGGTGAAACTCTATCAGATCACCGGAAAAGAAGACTATCTGCTCTTATCGAAAAAATTCCTCGACCTGCGCGGAGATAAGAGTCGCAGAAAAGTGTTTGGCGACTACTGGCAGGATCATCGGCCGGTGACAGAGCAAGACGAGGCCGTAGGACACGCTGTCCGGGCGGTATATATGTATGCTGGCATGGCGGATATCGCAGCGATCTTCAACGATAAGGACTACCTGAAGGCGATCCATACCTTGTTCGACAACGTGACGAATAAAAAGGTGTATGTCACCGGTGGGCTGGGCGCCCGCCACCAGGGCGAATCGTTCGGCGACAACTACGAATTGCCCAACCTGACAGCCTATAGCGAGACCTGTGCGGCGATCGGTGGCGTCTACTGGTACGACCGCATGTTCCGGCTCACCGGAAAGGCCAAATACCATGATATTCTGGAGCATACCCTCTACAATGCCCTGATTGCCGGTATCTCCCTCGAAGGGACGGAATATTTCTATCCCTGCGCCCTGGAGTCGGACGGCGAATATCAATTTAACCGGGGCCATTGCACACGCGCTCCCTGGTTCGATTGCTCCTGCTGCCCGAGCAACCTGATGCGTTTCATCCCTTCCGTGCCCAACCTGATCTACGCCACCGGCGAAGCGGGAGAGATCTATGTCAATCTCTTCATCTCCAACCAGGCGACTATCCCGGTGAACGGGAAAAAGATAACGATCGAACAGGAAACAAACTATCCCTGGGAGGGAACAGTGAAAGTGAAAGTAAAAGCCGACAGTCCGCAAACATCCACCCTGAAGTTTCGCATCCCCGGCTGGACGCGCAACGAAGTGATGCCGGGCGCCCTGTATAGCTATAAGAATGAATCGGGCGAGCCCTGGACGGTTTCCCTGAACGGTGAATCGATCGAACCCCGGTTGGACGAAGAAGGTTACCTCTCTATCACCCGCGAATGGACCGACGAGCAAATCGAGCTCAACTTCCCGATGCCCGTCCGCCAGGTCGTAGCCGACGAAAAGATCGAAGGCAACCGGGGGCTCACCACGATCACCCGCGGACCATTGGTCTACTGCATGGAAGAAGTGGATAATCCGGGCTTCGATAAGGTAAAGATTACTCCTGCCACCACTTTTACGGCAGAAAAACGCCCCGATCTCCTGAACGGCGTCCATACGCTCATTTCAAAAGATCCGGGCGAATCCGTATGCCTGGTTCCCTACTATGCCTGGTCGAACAGAGGTGTCAACCGCATGAAGGTCTGGTTGCCTTAACCATAAGGCAACCGCATTCTTCTCATTATTTAAGTCCTGTGGCTTCCATCCACATCTCCGCCATCAGTTGACGGCCGGGGAGGTCGGGATGGACGCCGTCGCCCGCCCAGTAGCGAGCCGGCGCCTGCTTCACGGCAGCATCAAAGCCGGATTGGAAAGGAACAAATACGGCATTGAACTCACCGGCCAGTTTCTTTGCGATCCGGCGATATTCATCGAACATCGGAAACCAACGCTGCTCTTCAATCGCCGATCCGCCTTTCAAAGCAAAAGGCTCACAGATCACGAATTGCACGTTCGGCAGTTTCTCTTTCGTATAGGCAAGCAGGTTACGGTAGTCGTTCTCGTACACCTCGGCTGTCCCTTTGTAGCCGCCGGTCAGTGTATGCCAGTAATCGTTCACCCCGATCAGGATACTGACCACATCGGGAAAGAACGCCAGGCATTCCGCTTCCCAACGCTCGCGCAGCTGATACACTTTGTTGCCGCTGATGCCCCGGTTGTACACCTTGGGTTGCTTCGCCGCATGGGTATTCAACAACTGACTGGCGATAAACAGGCTATACCCGCTCCCCAGCATCGGCATGGAGTTCGCGATATTGTTTGCCCGATCGCGCCCCGCGTCGGTGATCGAATCGCCTTGCAGCATAATCACCGCATCTTTCTTCAAAGTAATCTTCGGCGCATGCACCGCCGCCTGCTCCTGCACAACAGCCTTCGCCAACTCCGGGATCAACAGCGCCCCCGCTGCCGCCAACATACTCTTCTTCAGGAAATCTCTTCTGGAATCTTTCATACGTTATTATTTAATTATTATATTTCGGTCGTATGGAACTCGCGCTAATGTCATCGCCTTTTGCGAAACAGTTTTAATGGCTCGTTTCATGGTCTCTCTTTCTTTTATATTCTATGATTTTTAAACACTTCAGCCATTAGAAACCCCAAAGATCAAGCATTTTGCACTATTTTCCAATTATTCCGCCCCTCAAAATAAGTTCTTGATTGCAAACGTACTCAAAACAGCTCTATGATCCGAGGGATAATCTTCAATCACAAGATCACTGTACTCATCGGAAACACCAATCAATTGCGAACGGCTTACTGAGAGGTTTTAAAAGAATAGATAACTTTCAACGCCTCTCGCCTACTTGTTCCTTTTTTAATATCCATCTGGGATAAGGATTTCCACAAAGAGACGGTTTCGTCATCTATCGTATCATCCAGACACGCATTCCAATCAGGCAGATAACCACGTAATCCCATATATTGTACCATCGCAAAATCGGGATCGTTTATGTCGACATCGCGGAAATAGATCAGGGTAGACTTCTTTTCGATCAATTTATCCTGTAATGCTTCTATCTCTATATTCTTTATTTTGCTCTCTGTGTCGATTGCTAAAGAAGCGGCTATGCCCGCGGCTTCGCCTAAGGCCATCCAGCAAGGCTCCATTCGTAAGGTGGAAAATCCGATATGGCTGCCCGATACCGGTACCGGAATCAACAGGTTATCTATCTTTTGTGGAACGATCACACCAAACGGAACGGTATATACTGCGGAGGCATAACTGAGGAAACCATCCAGATGTACTTTCCCCGCTTCTCTTTTGCGCACAGCATGTGAGTCTAAGGCATAGTGGCTGGCTGTAATGCTATTGCCATGCAAGGGAGGGCGTTTGCCCGGAGCAACCGGTAACGCATCGTTTGCCGTAAAGAAGTATTCGCCCTCAAAACGTCTTCCTTCTCGCACATACACCTGGCGTGGGAAATGTTCGTTATCGATGTATTCGTCTTTAGCTAATCCCCATTCCAGACAGGCTTCACGGAAATGTTTGGGTAATTCTTTATCGTTTTGCGCAAACCAAAACAACCCCAAAATATACTCTTTCAACCGTTCGGCAAAGCGATCGCGCCACTCCCAGCCGGAGGTTGGCCAGGGCCAGTTCTCTTCCGGCAGGTCGGTCGAAATGAAGGCGTCGTGCTGGTTGTTGGCATCGGTCTTCATATTGGGCACATGAACGATATTGGTGATACGGGCAATTCCCCAGATATCACCCGGAAGAGTCGAGACATTTCCGGCTTTGATGTTCCGGCGATTCTCTTCCATCATTTCGGGAGTTACACCCAGCATCTTCGCATTGGTCGTGCGTCCGGTCCATACATCTTCGATCATAGAGATATATTCCTGGCGGTTATAGTTCTTCGGTTTCCGGATAGGAACCCGGTTCGCGGGATTATTCGTCAGACATAATCGGTAATTATAGGACTGTACCGCGTTGTCCGGTTCGAAGGTGCTGCAGTCTTGCTCCGGCCCCGACCAATATTTATACACTTGTCCGGCACCCGGTTCTCCGAATTCACTTTTTCCTTCACGGCCAATGCGGAAAGGAACTTTAGCGGCGGCACCGAGATCACCTTCATAAGTCGCGTCTACAAATACTTTACCGGTATACGTTTCTATCTGTTTGCTTTCCCGGTTCAGGATGCGTATCGCCACAATGCGATCATCTTTCCGGTCGATATTCCGGGCCTCCGCATCGAACTGACGCATACGAAGGATCGTAATCTTGTCTTTGTATCCCGCCAGCATCTCATCGAACACCCGGGCTCCAACCGAAGGTTCGAAGTGATAGCCATCGCTACAGACTTTAACCTGTTCCGAATCCGGGCCGTAAGTATCGATATATTGTTGTTTGACCCGGTCGACAAACTCCCGGAACAATCCGGTGGTCGCGTCACGCGTAGCAATATCCGTAGCACCCAACCCATTGGCAGGCAAGCCTCCGATATGGGCAGTCCGTTCCAATAACACGGATGTTTTTCCTTCACGAGCGGCTGCGATAGCGGTCATTATCCCTCCCGGGGTCCCACCAACAATCACCAGATCGTATTCCTTCTGCTGGGCGATCCCCGCCGTCTGCAAACAAACAAAAGATAAAATGAATAATAAATATTTCATACGCTTACTAATTTAGAATAAACTTAGAATAACAAAGCATACGCGCACCAAAGAACAGGCGCTTGTCCATGATAATCACCGGGCCAATTTACGGTTATTTTTGCTTTTCCGTCATCAATAACCAAAATATTATCTTTCATACGGATCTGACGCTGGGCATCATGACGTTAATGGCTTTATATTAACTTCCCATATTTCATTTCCGCGCGTTTGATCTATTCGGGGGTATATTTGATTCGCATTGTTGCCGGATCAGGAGCATATCGAATCGAAATTTCCATGCCGGAAACCCTAAAACAGCCTCCGAACAACGTTTTTCGTTTTTTTACTTACATCATACAGGATTTTTTCACGCTGCTGTATATCAACTATATAGCCATTTCAAATAGCAAAAAACGCAGTAAAATTCCTGTAAGTAACTTTCCGACACCTGTTGGAGAGTTCCAAGAGTGATCGGTTTAACATTGTCGGCGGTTCCGGCTGTATGATGTAAGTAAAAAAATGAAAAACGCTGTGCGGGATGATCTGTTTACCACTGTTTGTCGTTTACATTTGCTAACATTTGCTGTTTGACGACAAAAGCGACCTCCTTCACCGAAAAGGCCGGCAGGGTTTCCCAAAAGGCTGCCGGAGTTTTCCAAAAGGCCGCCGGCCTTTTCCAAAGGGCTGGCGGCCCTTACAACCCCCTTTTTCAAACTACCGGTACTTTGCGCGCAAACTACTAATATTTTGTCGCCAAACTACCGGTAGTTGGTGAGCAAACTACCGGTAGTTTCTAAAGAGAATATTTACATCGCACTTTGCCTGAAAAAATATTGCACTTTGGCCGAAAAAACATCGCGCTTTGGCCGGCAAAACATTCGTGTTCCGGTGATAAGAATTTTATGAAAGAAAAAGACCGGCTTTCCGGCCGGTCTTTCTCTTTCATACATCGATATGTTACAGGGCTTATTTTACATTATATCCCGAGACGACTACCTTGGGGGCATTGCCGCGGGTGTCTTCGTCTTTCCAGTGGAAAGAGATTTCTTTCTTTTCGCCTGGAAGCAGGGCGAAGTAATTATCGGAATAGAACATCGGCAGGAACTGTTGATTGTCCTTCTCTCCGACGACATTCACACGGATCATCAAGGCCGGGGTCGAGGTTGTATTCTCGATCACGACTGTGCCGTTCCAGACTCTGTCGGCACCTTTGTTGGTGGAGGTTGCAGTCTGCAAGGCCACCTTCGGAAGGTTACGCAGCTCCTGGTAGTTAATGTCTTCCAGGCTTCTATGGTAGAAGTTGTCGGAGATGATCTGCCCGTTTTCTGTTAACGTCATTTTGAGGAAATGCACTTTCGACAGGTTGGACGGGAATTCCAGGCGGATACATTTATTCGTCGTATCTTCCTCGCTATCGATCGTTATTTCTTTTTCCCAGGCTACGGAGGCATCCATATTCAAAACTTGCACCTTTGCTACCAGTCCTTTGTGAGAGCCGGCGTTGTAGTTCACCACTTCGACCTCGTCGGTTGCCGGGTTCCATTGGATATGCAAGGGCTCGGAAGCTTTCTTGATCGCGAAGTAGGCGGCCGTCGGTTCGAAGTAATAATCGTAGGTCTGCCACACCATAGAAGGCCAGCAGGAGTGGCTCATCCACATAAGCAGGCCTTTACGGTTCAGGCTGCGCGACTCGAACAGGCTGCGGTGGCCGTCGTAGTTCACCCACTGTGCCAGTTCCGAAAACTCCTTGGCACTTTGCGGTTCGCCGTATCCCCGGGCGATGATCTCATTGAAAGAGGTCGCTCCCTGCGCGCCTTCGCGGGTATAGTCGTGCATCCCCCACTGGTCGCCCTGCGGCCAGATTCCTTCCGGCGAGAAGGTGCGCAGCATACTTTCGTAAGTCAGTACGTTCGGCATACCGCGTTCGCTATGGAATTTATCATTGCCCGTTTTCAGGGTGAAATATTCCTTAGCCGGCAACATACGATAGGGACCGTGGCCGCTTACGACCTCATCGGCCGAGCTCGAGATATAATGCATATCCGGATGATCTTCGCGGATGATCCGACGCAGCGCCTGGTCGATCTGTTCGGGCGGGAAACCTTCATTCCGTCCGCAATAGAGGCCAATAGAGGCATGGCTACGGATCCGTTTAACATAATCTTCCGCGTTGGCGATAAACATCTCCGGGTAATAGGGATCGGGTCCGTCGGCCGGATTGGCCAGCCAGAAGTCTTGCCAGATCACGATACCGTGACGGTCGCAGGCCTCATACAGTTCTTCGTCGCCGATCATACCGACCCAATTGCGCATGATCGTAAAGTTCATATCCGCGTGATAGGCAACCGCGATATCGTATTCGCGGGCACGATAGTTCAGGTTGGATTCGCTGAAGCCCCAGTTTCCTCCCCGGCCGATAAAGCGGCGACCGTTGATAAAGAGGCTCAGGATCTGATTATCTTCGTTGAAAGTCATCTGACGGATACCGACTTTGAAGTCCTTCCTATCCGACACCTTTTCGTCTACCTTAAAGGCGAAATGCGCATCGTAAAGATTCGGCTCGCCATAGCCCTTAGGCCACCACAGGCGAGGGTTCTGCACTTCGAACGGATCGAGTACAATTTCTTTTTCTTCTCCGGCAGCCAATTCTACCGATTGCTGTATCAGACGGTCACAGACACTGAATTCCAGCATACCCTTTACCGCATGACTATCATGATTCTTCACAATCACTTCCGCCGTCAGGACAGCAGAGTTCGTATCGGGCAACGGCAAGACGGAAGTGACCAACGGATCGGCCACGGTGACCTTTCCGGAAGTGGTCAGAAACACATCGTTCCAGATCCCGATATTACGTCCGCGCATCGTCGGGATCCAGTCCCAACCGATCGTAGCATGGAATGTCGGGTTGTCCGCTCCGAGGATACCGCCGTTGAAATCCGTGCTCTGCACGTTTTTCTCTTTGATCGCACCGATATGTTCGTTTTTGATGATCTCTACGGCAATCACATTTTTGCCCGCAACGATCGCATCCGTCACATCGAACTTTCCACGCATAAAGGCGCCTTCGATGCGGCCGGTCTTTTTGCCATTCACATAGACATTCGCTTTCCAGTTGATGCCATCGAAATTGAGGAACAAACGTTCCTGCTTGAAGTCGGCCGGCACCTCGAACGCATTGCGATACCAGAAGTCGGAATTAAAGAACGACTCGGAGATCTGCAACTGGTTATCCGCATAATTGGGATCGCCAACGGCTCCGATATTTTTATAACTGCTCAATACCGTTCCCGGAACCGTAGCGACGATCCAGCTTTCCGGTTTAAAGTCCGGAGTCGATATCTTTTCGCCTGCAGCAGTCACTTCGGAAGCCCGTTGAAGCTTCCAGTTTCCGCCGGCCAGGTTGATCTTCCCATTCGAAACGGCAGGTGCAGCAACAGGCTGGGCCACCAGGCCGCCTTTACCCATCACTTCCATTTCGCTCAGGATATAGCGTTTTCCATCTATCGATTCTTGCATCCGAATGCGCACATAACGCGCGTTCTTCTTTCCGTTCAGGGAAATCTCGTCGATCAAACTTTCTCCTCCGGGCAATCCGGCGACGTCCGTCCACCGAACCGCATCATCCGAAAGCTGCACATTTCCTTTGACCGCCTTATTGATCCAGTGCAGAATGACCTTGTCCAATTCGGAACGGCTGCCCAGATCCACATACAGCCATTCTTCACCTGCCGTCGCACTCATCCACGAACTATGGAAAAACTGAGACGGTTTCATCTCCACCAAATGGCCTTTATCATAAAAATCGACAGCCATAAACACCCAACTGTGAGCGCCCGGCATCTTCAATAGAACCCGATAGTCGGAATAGGTGCCCGCTTTATCAAACGTAACAACCTCATTCAGTTTGCGGACCGGAAGAGAGATCTGCTCGGTCTGCTTGTTCGGGTCGGTCACCGGCATACGGTAACGCAAGGCTTCGCCCGGCAAGCCTTTGCCGGCCAACTTGCCGACTTCCGTCCAGTTCTGTCCGTCATTGGAACCCTGGCAAATGATCTCGAACCCTTCTTTAGCCAACTGATCGTCGTAGATCAGGTTACCGGTCAAGACCACCTTATCCACCGATTTACTGTAATTCTTCAGGGCCAACCGGAACCAGGTATCTGCCCCTTCCAGGGTATTCCGCGAATACGGGCCTTCATCGAGCATCCATTCGCGTTCACGCCGGGGAAGTTCACCGGCCGAAGTCGACAAGATCAGGTACTGCGGTTGCTGATCGGTCACCATGCCATCGGTTGTTAATTGGGCCGTCAGGTTATAGTCGTGATTAGACGAACTGAAGGCCGACCGCAAAAGGGCGATATTCCGGTAGGCAGACTGATCCGGCACCAATTCCGGCGAGAAATCTTCTTTCGGATTACCGGGATACTGCCCAATCCCCCGTGTATAATAGTCCGATCGCTCGAACGATTCGTTTGTCACACCAGCCCCACCACATCCCCAAAGGAATAACGAAGCAACAGTCACCCCCAAAAACCGGAAAGCGCAGGACATTTTTTGCTGTTTACACATCTTCATACGATAAAAGTCTATTTGATTTGTATTCTAATTGATTCGCACCCAAAGTTCGACAAATGTACATCAACTCTGCTTCAAACCTATAAAGTTTATCGTTTTTTTTATTCCAACTTATTCCTTAAACTCGATGATATCTTTTTCGACAAACCGTTCGAACGAATACGTCTCACCGGCCAGAGACAAAATTCGTTTGACAATCGCTTCCCGACTTGGCGCGTTGAAATAGAGGCGATTATCATCCATACAGCTAACCTCTTCCGAGCGATAAAGTCCTTTGGGCCATAACGCACCTTCATAGATACCGACCATTGGGTATTTAGGGTGGCCTATAAAATGGCTCCAGACCACTGTTCGCGCATCATTCCGATAATCCACATTCAACTGTTTTCCACTGGCATGGGCTATATCGAGTTCAGCATATGCGGATTGTGGAAATTTCTCATCGCCAGGAGCAAAATACTCATCAGCCAGGAAAGCAAAAGCATGCCCCATCTCATGTACTACAGTGTTAATATATGTGGCATCATAAGTGACCGCAGCAAAACCTCCATTTCGCCATAAGCCTCCGGATGAACCTCCGAATGCATTCGTATTGGCCACCATAAGTATGGCTCCGTTATCGCCGGTTATTCCTGTTTTCTCCGCATATTCATAACACAACTCCTGGTTACAGTTCATTCCAGCTGAATTCCCAAAATTAACTACCGTGCCGAAAACCGTATTCACTCTTTTCTCCGGAGAAGATATTCCTTCTTCTTTCGAGACTGCATTGACAAAGTATATGGTAAAATATTCACGGTACGATTTGAAGGGCTCCACATTCAATAATTCATCCGCAGCTCTCGCAAGTATAGAATAATATTTTCCGCCTTCACCCATATCCTTCGCCACAAAACCATCCCCCATAAAGACCAAGGTGGCTGCCCGCGGTTTCGATGATTTTACATAAGTATATACAATCCCATCCAAAGGATGTTTTTCCTCTTCCGGAATATAAAGCCCATATCCTTTCTGCTGCGGATAGATATTTGTAGATGGCGACCAACCGGTAAACCACAGATAATCTTGTACTTGTTGTGGTATTTCTCCCGCCATCCTATTGTTATTTAAAGCTAATTGCCTCAATCCGGGTATCTGGGTGATCTCCACCGGTATATTTCCTTCCAGGTTATTATTGGAAAGCATCAGGCTCCAAAGATTCGTCAATTTACCCAATTCGACAGGAAGAGTGCCCGAAAGCTTATTATGATCTAAGATAAGTACTTCTAAATGGAACAGATTGCCGATTTCGCCAGGAATGCTACCCGACAGATTGGAGGTGGCATAAAGCCTGAGATCTACTAAAGCCGTCAGATTCCCTATTTCTTTGGGGATAGAACCTGTTAACTGGTTGTGTGAAAGCAACAAGGATCTTAGTTTTTTCAGATCACCGATCTCTTTCGGGATAGCCCCTTGCAACCCATTACCCGTTAAATCGATAGCGACCACTCTTTCCAATTCCGTGGTGATCCCATACCATTCGCCCACAGGCTTATCGCTTCCCCAGTTTGTTTTGTTCTTCCATCCGCTACCTTTCAGCGAGTTGTACAGGGCCATCAATGCAGCCCTCTCGTCTTCCGTCACCACTTCGGGTGCTTTTTCTTTTGCTTCCTGTTTGACGGTGATCGTCTCAGCAAGTTCGGGGTTTGCGACATGGTAAAACTTGATATGCCCGGTTCGTTCTTCCTCTATGGGATTCTCCTGAATAGAGAATCGCAGCGTAT
Source organism: Parabacteroides sp. PF5-6 (assembly GCF_029504695.1). Classification (GTDB taxonomy): domain Bacteria; phylum Bacteroidota; class Bacteroidia; order Bacteroidales; family Tannerellaceae; genus QVMG01. The sequence continues at coordinate 334,897 of NZ_JAQFIN010000004.1, read as the reverse complement.
GCGTAACCATGCTTTTTGTCTCCTGCCTCTTGATCCAATCCGCATCTATCTCAATTCCAAATTCAATATTTGATTTCACAACCAGTTCCAACATGCCTCCTTTGGCTCCGACCTCTCTGATTTCCGGAGAGAGTATAATGGCGTCTTTTCCTTTTTGACTGATCGCTACGCTCTGTTTGATATTTCCGGATAAGATGGTGAAGGCGGCTTCGCGCTCTTCCGGCTCTTTGTTTTCGGTCAAAGAGAGGGATAAGGTTGATTTTCCGGCATCCCCTTTCTGCGGACTAATGGTCAGCCACGATGCTCCTCCGGAAACCGTCCATTCCTGATTGCTTGTAAAAGAAACCGACCCCTCCTTGTCATCAGCGAAGTAGCTGTAAACATTACTGTCGTCGAGCGTAATTTTGGGTTCAACCGGCACGGTTACTTCTCCCGGCGAATCACTTCCGCAACCGGAGAAAAAGATGATCAAAAAAAGAGAAACGAGAAAAAAATAGAGCTTATTCATACAATAGTTATTTAGGTTTACTATTTCATGGCCCATATCCTTACAATACTCAACACACTTGAATCCTCGACCGCATGGGAGGCTTCGGAAATATCGTGTTCCAACTCGATCTTACAGAGGGATAGGCCATTTCATTTGTCACACCACAAATATACAAAAATCTATCTTCCTGACAACAAAGGGTTCGGGATACGAAAAAAGGTTTTTCCATATTCTTCGTGACCGAAAAGGTACTGTATTTGAATCCACTACAGGGAGTAGTTATTTGTTGATAATTATCAACAAACAAATACTCCCGCCACAATGCAGCGATTTTTGGTTAAGGCAAAAGGAAAGCATTCAGATTGGCAATGGCGCTCAACGTATCTCGTCGTTCCCATAGATGAAGTTTGTTTCAAAAAAAGAAAAACATTACTTTTACAAAAAAGTAGAAACAAATGGCAAAGTCAAAAAACAAATCAGCAAAACAGGTGAGCTTACTATCTCCTGAAAAATATATTCAAACAAAAGCTCGAGACCTTCCGATCAAAGAATGCTGGGTGACAAAGAATTACAAAGAGAAAGGGGCTGCCCACCTGCTTGTGGCACGGCAACATGCTTCGGGTAACGTGACATTCGGCTCTTATCTGGTTGATATTTCTTGTCTGGGCGTGAGAGATGCGATGTACAGATACAATATCTCTGCCTATGACTATGAAAAGAGAATAGAATACCTCAACTCCACCGATGAAGTGGAACAAATCTCCTACGAAAAAGCGCATAATTTGATATACGGGGCCATCGAATATGCCGAAGACTTAGGGATCGCACCACATAAGAATTTTAGAATCGCGCAATATATCCTGGAAGAAGATACCGATGAGATTCCTCTGATTGAAATGGAGTTCGGGCTGAATGGGATGCCCCATCTGGCGGTGAGTAGCCAGTCCGAGGCGAATCGGTATATCCCGCTTTTGGAAAAACATACGGGAGGCAAATACAGTGTATATATCTGGGAGGAAGAGGAGGACTTTGAGGATCAGGAGGAAGAGGAGGACGATGAAGATTTTGGAGAGGCATTAAACGCTGCACTCGGATATACGGATAATATCGCAAAGGATTCGTATACTTATCAACGTCCGGAGTATCCGACCGTATTGAAGCTTAACCATCCGGAGTTGGAAGCGCTATACCAGACAGAAGACTGGTGCCCGCTGGATAAAGAAACAATTGTCCGGCTTTTGCAATTACCCAAAGAATCTTTGATCGATGACCTTATCCATATCATATATGTTGAATTAGGCAGAACCACTGGCGTCGATATTGACGATTTATTTGAAAAAGAGTATTGCAGCCCGTTAAGACATGCCTTGTTATTGTTAGGAGAGCTAAAGGCTGAACGTAGTCTACCGGCAGTATTGGAAGTGGCAAGGCAGGATATAGATTGTTTTATATACCACTTTGAAGAGGCAGTAGAAGAGATTCTCTCATTGATGCTCTATCGTATCGGACGCAATCAATTACCTGCACTTATGGATTATTCCAAAGAAGCAGGCTTGTCGCCTGCGGTGCCTACCTGTGCCGCAGTAGCCGTATCCTATATCGCTATACATGAAAAAGAAAGAAAAGAAGAAGTGATCGGGTGGTTCCGCGAGCTACTGGCATCCTACAGTAAAGAGAACGAGAACCCTGTTCCATTAGACGTGCTCACTTTTATCCGTATTATTTCCTGTATCCTTGATACCCAATTAAAAGAGTTAGTTCCCGATTTAGAGGTACATATGCAAACAGAACAGATGAAACATTTCTTCGCCAAAGAAAATTTCATTGAACAATTACTAACCGGAGAAGGAAATCCCATGTATGATTACTCCTTATACAACATTCATGAGCTGTATGAAAAATATTTCTAATCGCTTCGCAGAATCTCAATAGTTTGTTTTATGTAAATCTTTTCCTACATTTGACTCTGAGATACAAGACTTGTAGAGGAAAGGACAAAAAACAATGGATAACGAACATGGCGAGGTAAGAACCTTTTCATCCCTGTTTGAACGGTTCAGGAAACCCTATATACGCTTTATTTATTCGTATGTCAAAGATATGGATGAAGCGGAAGATATCTATATGGACACCATGATGCGCTTCTGGGAAAACCGCAAGGAACTGCCGGGAAATACACATATCCCTTCCTATCTGCTTGCCGCTGTTAAGAACCGGGCATTGAATGCCCTGCGCCAACAAAGCGTGCGAAACGATGCCGGGCAATTCATCTCCGAACATCAGTCGCGCGAACTGAATTTCCGCATATCCACGCTTGAAGCCTGCGAACCCAGCGAACTGTTCACCGATGAAATCCGCCGCATCATCGACTATACGCTCCGGGACCTACCCGAACATACCCGGATGATCTTTTACATGAGTCGCTATGAAAACAAAACCAACAAAGAGATTGCGCAAGAATTGAATATCAACATCAAAACAGTCGAGTACCACATCACCAAAACCCTGAAGGTCTTGCGCGCCAACCTCAAAGACTATCTGCCTTTTCTGCTTTTGGGCTTTCCGATGGCGTAGTACCGTCAGTTTGAAAAAAGGGGTATGGGAGGTTTCAAACATTGTGAGATGTGAAGGTTTTTAGCCGCGGACCACAGGGATTTATGTATTTTGTTTGTGTCCTGTAAGGACAGTGAGCGCTGAAAGCGCGTTAGAGCCCAGCCCAGGGTCAGCAGGCCGTTCGGTCTGCGCAACCCTGGGTCGGGAACACACCCACACACAACGGAGCGCTGAAAGCGCGAAAGCAAATCTTTCGCGCTTTCAGCGCTCCGTTTTTATATGTATCCTTAACCCAGGGTGGCGAACCTCTTCAAGGTTCTGACCCCGGGCTGGTGTCTAACGCGCTTTCAGCGCTCATTGTCCTTTCAGGACGATCGTACACAAATCCTGACTCATAGTTCATCATTTAATCAGTTAAATCAGAGTTCAGAAATTCCCTTCGATGCGAATGGACTTCGTCGACTCCTAATCCATTGAAAATAAGACATTAATATCCCCTTCCCAAACTACCGGTAGTTTGCGCACAAAATACCGGTAGTTTGTCGACAAAATATTAGTAGTTTGCGCGCAAAGTACCGGTAGTTTACCACATAAAAGTTTTTACCCCCGTCTTCACCTTTCACCCGGCCGCCAGATCCCTGTATTGATCAGCGTTTCGGGTGAAAGATAAAATATACCTTAAAAAAACGACAGCTTCCCGAAAAAGGCCGGCGGCCTTTTGCAAAACCCTGCCGGCCTTTGGGAAAACTCTGCCGGCCTTTTCAGTGAAAGAGGCTATTTTTTGTAGTCGAAGCCGGATGTCAACAAATGTAAACGACAAATAATGGTAAACCTATCATTCCGCACATAGTTTTTCATTTTTTTACTACCATCATACAGCCTGGACAGGCAACAATGTTAAACCGATCACTGCCGGGGCTCGCCAACAGGTATCAGAAAGTTACTTACAGGAATTTTACTGCTCTTCACGCTATTTGGAATAGCTATATGATTGATATACAGCGGTGTGAAAAAATCCTGTATGATGTAAGTAAAAAAACGAAAAACTCTGTTCGGAGGGTATTTTTGGGGTTTCCGTTCTCCAATAACTCGCTTCGGATCTGCAAATATTGTGAAACTTGAAGATTCCATTGTCTGAATCAGGATTATCAGGATTGAATATATTTACAAGATTAGAGGCGAGCGAAGCGAGTGTCACAGGCTTTAATCCTGCCCATTTATTCAATCCTGATAATCCTGATTCAGACAATTGATCTTCACATTTTCTTCGATTTCCCCCTTGTGCCTACCCACTTTCAACAGCTAAAAAGTCCAATCTTCTTCAATGTTCTGTTGAATTATTTTGTGTGGCTTACCCACTCAATAAGTCAGCCCAAACTGCCACAAGGGGATTACATTCAAATGGCCATTCTCAATATCATCTTTCACCACATAGCCGTATTCAATTTCTTTAATCTGTTTTTGCCCCTTGTTCTTTCCTCCGACTTCAAAGGTTTTATCTTCAATTAAAAAATCGGCGACCGAAGAGGATACTATATCGTATTTCACCCGCATCTGGTTTAAGAAGTATGTCTCGCGGATATTCCCCTTGTTAGCTGTTTCTTCCGCCAGGTTGTACATCAGGTTCGTATTATCCAGGTATATCTTATCCACCTTGCCCAATCCCCGGATTCCTCCTGTCTGATCTCTCAACTGGGCGATCATTCCGGCTTCCTCAATATACAGGCAATAGTCTGAAATATTATTACGACTCACGGATAAGATTTCGGCAATCTTACTCAGGTTCGGTTTGAATGGTGCGCTTTTGGAAATGATGGCCAGCAACTGCTTCAGCTTTCGCCCGGTCGCCACATTCATATTGGCATAAACCGGAATATCACTTTCTAAAGTCTGATTGATAATTTGTCGCAAACGCAAATCAAAATCTTCTTCCAAAGCAAACGGATAATACCCTGTTTTCAGATAATCTGCGAAAAGAGGCAGCGGGTGCGGCACGGGCAATTCGACTTTGTGTTGCAGAATCTCTTCCAAAGTGTAGGTTTTCGCCGGAATATGGTGGAATAATTGTAAATATTCCCTGAAAGACAAGCCTTGCATATTGTAGACAACAGCCCTGCGGCTTAAGTCGGAAGCACCCTTTTTTATATCTAAAACCGAGGAGCCTGTAAATACGATAGTTAAATCTTTGTGATAGTCATAAATCAATTTCAACTCTTTTGCCCAATCTTTATATTTGTGTATCTCATCTATAAACAGGTATTTACCGCCCTGCTTAACAAAAGTATCGGCCAAATGAAGAATCCGGTTATCTACAAAATAAAAATCTTCCGCTGTGACATACAGTGTTTCCGCCGGATTCAAATGTTGTTTGATATATTGCAACACCAAAGTGGTTTTACCCACACCCCGAGGTCCGACAAGTCCTATCATCCTGTTTCTCCAGTTTATCTCATCATAGATATACCGGAAAAACAAGGTCTCTGTTTCTCTTATCAACCGATTTGAATATTCAAATAACTTATCCATACGTTTCTGTTTTTCTACAAAGATAAAGACTTTTGCACTCCGACAGTGCATTTTCTTCAATATTTTGCACTGTGAGAGTGCAAAAAGAGGGAATCCCAAAAAAAATAGCTTCACACTTTAGGGTATTTCCGCTCTGGCGTGTTATTAGAGTATGGACAAAGAATTCTTATATAAATACTTCGCAGGAGAAGCCTCGGAAGAGGAAGAAAAGCAGATTATGGATTGGGCGGAAGCTTCGGCGGACAACTACCGGTTGTATCTCAAAGAACGCCGATGGTGGGATGCCCTGTTGATTCATTCCGATCTGGGGGATAAAAAAACGCTTATCCGATCCAAAAGAAAGGTCAACCTGTGGATGTTCTCTACCGTTGCCGCTTCCATTGCTTTGCTTTTTGCATTATCCCTATGGTTTACGCCCGAGGAGCAACCCGAGGAAAAATGGCAATCCATATGGGTCCCTCCCGGACAACGGGCACAGGTCACCCTGGACGATGGCACTTCGGTATGGCTTAACTCGCGCTCTACACTGGCCTTCCCGGCTTCTTTCACTTCCGAAAAGCGAATTGTCAAGCTCAACGGAGAAGGTTACTTCGATGTAGCGAAAGACGCCGCACATCCTTTTATTGTGCAGACCGACAGATACAACGTAGAAGTATTGGGAACCAGCTTTAACGTCCTGGCGTATGCCGACCATGAGTCGTTTGAAACGGCGCTGTTAACCGGTTCGGTCCGGATCAGTACGGCCGGCAAAAACATGCAGCCCATTGTTTTGAATCCGGATGAACAAGTCTCCGAAGTGGAAGGACGCCTGCATATCAAACCGATCGACAACCCGGATCACTTTCGCTGGACGGAAGGATTGATCTGCCTGGATGATGAACGCTTTGAAGACCTGGCCAATAAATTCTCCCTCTATTTCGATATCAAAATCATCATACAAAATCCCAAATTGCGCGATTACCGCTGTACCGGAAAATTCCGCCAGAGCGACGGCGTCGATTATGCCTTGAAAGTACTGCAGGCGGAGATGAAGTTCAGCTATACGCACGACAATGAATTAAACGAGATCACAATCAGATAATTATCAATTATTAAAAAAGTATTGCCTATGCATATATAATCCCATGAAAAGACAAAACCAGAGAGTGCTGGAACCACCCTCTGGCCGTAACTTGTCACTACCAGACAATCTAAATTATCACAGTATTAACAATAAGTCAATTACAAATTTATGAAAAAAAAATTTGGAAAGCCTGTTTTCGCGGAAGAATTCCGGCGGAAAGGCAAAATACTACGCATTATGAAAATAACCTCATTCTTATTTTTCTGCGCCATATTCACACTCTTCGCGGAAAACACGCATTCACAGAATGCCAAAGTCACCATCCACCGGGAGAATGTAGCGCTACAGGAAGTACTCAATGACATAGAAGAGCAAACGGAGTATCTCTTTCTTTACAATAAAAAGAATGTAGACGTAAACCATCCGACCACCGTTCGCGCCTCCAATCAACCGGTATCGAAAGTGCTCGACAGGGTGCTGGAAGGGACAAATGTCAATTATGAGATGGTCGGGAATCATATTGTACTTTCCGACCAGGTGAAAAATGCCCCTGAAGGTACACAACAAAACAGCCGGACAATCACCGGCATCGTAAAAGACGAGACAGGGGAACCGATTATTGGGGCGAATATCGTTGAAAAAGGGACAACAAACGGTGTAGTCACCGACTATAACGGGAACTTTACCCTTTCCGTATCACCTTCCGCCACGATACAGATTTCTTATATCGGATATATCTCACAGGATATCCGAGTAGAAAACCAGACTTCACTGAATATTATCCTGCGGGAAGACAGTCAGAGCCTCAATGAGGTGGTAGTTATTGGATACGGCACCCAGAAAAAAGCCGACCTGACCGGATCGGTTGCTAACATCAATGCGGAAAAGCTTAACACACAGAGCAATGCCAACCTGGGACTGGCCTTACAAGGGAAGATTGCCGGGGTCGATATTGTGACCCAGGGTGGTTCTCCCGGTTCGGGAGCCAAAGTGATGATCCGCGGGATCGGTACATTGAACAATTCCAATCCGCTTTACATTGTGGATGGCATGTATATGGACAATATCGATCATATCAACACCAATGATATCGCTTCTATCGATGTATTGAAAGATGCTTCCTCGGCAGCAATTTACGGTTCGCGGGCAGCAAACGGTGTAGTGATATTAACCACCAAAGAAGGCGCAAATACGGAAGGCAAACCGATTGTTGATATCTCAGTCAACATGGGGGTTCAAATGCCGAACAAATACTTGGATATGCTCAATGCGGCGGAATGGGCCAAAGTGACGACCGTTGCACGGGAAGCGATCAACATGCCTGCACTCGATATGGCGATCGATCTGGCTAACAAACCGGATAACGATTGGCAACGCATTACACTCAGTCCCGCGTTAATGCAGAATTACAACGCATCACTCAAAGGGGGAGGGAATACCTATAACTATTATGCCGGTGTAGGATATATGAACCAGGACGGTGTGGTCGACGGAACCAATTATGAGCGCTTCTCTTTCCAGTTCAAATCCAATTACAAAAAAGGTATATTTTCCGCAGGTAATAATATCGTGATGACTAGCAGCCACGACGCACCTCACCCCAGTGAATCCCGGGGTGGTATGCTGGGAAGTATTCTGCAGGCGGTTCCTACGTTGGAAAAATATGACGAAAATAATGTCGGCGGTTACGGCGGCTCGTATGGGGATGTGGTGAACCTGAACCATCCGTTGGGTGTCATGGACAAAAACCTGGCAGAACGTTATAATGAAAACCAGAAAGTCTATATCAATCTTTATCTTCAATTGGAACCGATCGAAGGATTGAAATACAAATTGAATATCACTCCGGACTTCCAATTCGGCCGCAGCATGTACTATCTGGGCCTCTATGATTGGGGATTACGGTCGAATGAAGATACATCCATCGAAGAATCCCGAGTCAGAAAGAATAATATATTGATTGAAAATCTATTAACTTTCGATCGCACATTCGGAGATCATAAAGTATCGGCTTTGGCCGGATACAGTTACCAGGACAACCGCTACCGTTACCTGGAAGCGAAAGGGAAAGGCATGCCCCTGGGGCTGAAAGAAGTGGATGCCGCCACCATTGAACGGGTGAACGGAGGGAACTCCCGGAGAAGCGTATTGACTTCGGTCCTGGCTCGTGTATTCTATTCCTACAAAAATCGTTACCTGATCACTGCAACCATCCGCCGGGACGGTTCTTCCAAATTTGCGGAAGAAAACCGGTATGGTAATTTCCCTTCGGCATCTATCGGCTGGAATATTTCGGAAGAAAACTTTATGAAATCCCTGCATTGGATGGATCAGTTAAAGGTACGTGCCGGCTACGGGGTGTTAGGGAATCAGGAAATTGATGATTATCAGTATACCTCAACCATCTCTACGGGTATTAACTATCCGGATGGAAAAGGAGGATTATTGCAAGGTGCTTTCCCGAAAGAATTCGCCAATCCGGCAATCAAGTGGGAAGAGACCACGATGACCAACCTCGGGCTTGATTTTGTGGCTTTGAATAACCGGTTAAGCCTGACTGCCGATTATTTCATTAAAAACACCAAAGATATTCTGTTGAGCGTTCCTATCCCTATTTCTTCCGGTGGAGCGAATGACCCGGTACGTAATGCGGGCGAGATACAGAACAATGGGTTTGAGTTTAATCTCGGTTGGAACGACCGTCCGAACGCAGATATCTCCTACGGCATGAATCTGATCGGTAGCTTTATTAAAAACGAAGTGACCAAAATGGGATCAGGAAGCCAGGTGATCTGGGGCGGATCGACAGTACAAAATATCAATACGAGCAAGACGCTGGCCGGTTATCCTATCGCCGGATTCTGGCTGATTCCTTATGATGGCATTTTCCGCAGTGAAGCGGAGGTTGCCGCCCACTCCAAAGACGGCGTAGCAATTCAACCCAACGCAACTGCAGGAGATGTGCGCTTTAAGGACACGAATAACGACGGACAGATCAATGATGACGACCGCGTCTACTGCGGCAGTCCGTTCCCGGATGTGACCTTCTCACTTAATGGAAATATCAGTTATAAAAACATTGACGCTTCCATCGGTTTCCAGGCTGTTATCGGGAACAAAATATACAATGCCACACGCCAAACCCTGGAAGATGTATCCAAAGGAACAAACTACTTACGGACAACCCTGGATTATTGGACTCCGGAAAATCCGAATGCTTCGTTCCCCCGATTAGTATGGGATGATCCCAACCGGAACGCACGGGCAGAATCCGATCGTTACCTTGAGAGCGGTTCTTATTTCCGCATACGGAATATTCAACTCGGATATACCTTCTCTAATACATTGTTTAAAGATATGATCGACAAAGCCCGCATCTACTTCAACGTAGAGAATCCGCTCACCCTGACCTCTTACAAAGGGTACTCACCGGATGTGAATGCGAGTGGAACTTACTCCCGCGGATTGGATTACTTTATCTATCCGACCAACAGGGTATTTATGCTAGGTCTAAATGTTACATTTTAATTCGTAGTCTTATGAAAACATATTTGAAAATCATATTCGCCTGTTCAATCTCACTCATACTTTTTTCTTGTGAAGGGCAATTGGATCAGATCAATCCCAATCAGGCAACCGAAACCACTTTCTGGCAAACAGAAGAGGATTTCAATTTAGCACTGACCTCTTGTTATGCACCTTTAAAGAGTGGCATAGAGGTTGGTTATTACGGTACGCGCGGAGTGATGCTGCGTCTTTCCCGCGCCGACGATGTGGTATTCCGCAACGATATTGCCGATGTGTATACGGTTCATCGCTTTACAAACAGTAATACCAACAGCTTGGTACAAGGGATGTTCTATCAGTTGTATAATGCGTTATACCGGACCAATTCGATCTTCCAGGAGTTGGAAAAGAAAAATTTCTCTGCCGAATTTGTAAATAAGATCCGGGGAGAAGCTTTGTTTATCCGTGGGTATTGTCTGTTTGTCTTAGGAAAGGAATTCAAGGATGTGCCTCTTCGCATGATCGCATCCCAGGATCCTTCGACATTCCCATTGGCCAAATCTCCGCAAAGCGAAGTCTATGAACAGGCCATCGCGGACTTAAAAGAAGCAGCCAACTTATTGCCGCTGACCAATCAGAACGGCAAACCAACAAAAGGTTCGGCACTGGCTTTCTTGGGGAAGGTACATCTTTATATGGAAAATTGGCAAGAGACTAAAAACGCCTTAGAGCCGTTAACCCAATCTCCTTATTCGTATAAGTTGGTCGAAGACTTTTATTGGAACTTCGATGAAGAACATGAGTACAATGAAGAAAGTATCTTTGAGATTATCATGGATAACCTCGGCGGTGACGATGTATGGGGAGATGGTGAAAATATAAACTCAACCCAATCAACCAGCCGTTCCAAAGAATACGCGGCATCTGAAGTAGGAGGTTGGTATGAAGCGACTCCCACGCAAAACATGATGGATGAGTTTTTCGCAGAGAAAGACAAAGACGGAGATTTCGACTACCGTGCCAAGGTTTCCGTTGCCTGGAATTATGAGGGCTGTATGTATTACAAGAGATCTTTTCAGGACCTTTTTATTGGAGATCGCTTGAACACCCACTGGATATTGAAATATCAGAACTGGAAAACAAGAGAAAGAGAAGTATCTCCGCCCAAATCTTTTATCAATGACAGGGCGATGCGTTACGCCGATGTGCTTCTGATGCTCGCTGAAGCGGAATTGGAGTTGAACAACTTCCCGGCGGCCGTCGGCTACCTGAACCAGATTAGGGAACGGGCGAACCTGAATGCCTATAGTGGCGGGTTGAATAAAGAAGCGATCAAAGCGGATCTGATTCACCAACGCGCGGTTGAATTCTTCGTCGAAGGCGAACGTTTCTATGATCTTCGCCGTTGGGGACTACTTGAAGAAGCGCTTCAGAAACAGGATCCGGCTCGTTTTGCAAACTTCTCGGAAAAATTTTATTATTTCCCTATTCCGGCAAAGGAATTGCAAACAAATGAGTTATGCACGCCCAGTGACGGCTGGTAAGCTTGCGTCAGAAAGTGTTCGATAATACGTATAAAGCCGGCGGCCTAAAAAAGCCGCCGGTTTTTTCTGACAAGGTCTCGCTCTCTTATCAAATTTCACTTCAACTACACATTAAATTATCATGAAAAGAATAACTTTTATACTCTTGTCTCTGGTCTTTACATTCTGCCAGGCACAAGCTAATCGACCGGAAGAGGTAAAACCGGTTAAGAATCTGATTGTAATGATCCCCGACGGTTGTTCATTGCCCGTCCTTTCCGTATCCCGCTGGCTGCAATGGTATACGCATCCGGACAAGCCGAATTTGCATATCGATCCCTATCTATGCGGTACGGTCAGCACTTTCTGCTCCAATGCTCCGATCGGCGACTCTGCCCCCACTACCTCCTGCTATATGACCGGGCATCCGAGCCGTTCAGGATATGTCTCCACTTATCCGCTACCCGATCCCGAGAACGATATCTATCCTACAGACCCGAAGCGGGCTTACCAGCCGCTGGTTACCCTGTTGGAAGCCATGAAAATGACACAAAACAAATCCACCGGACTGGTCTTCACCTGCGAATTTCCACAGGCGACTCCGGCCGACTGCTCGTCGCACAGCTATCGCCGGGGAAATTATCATTGGATCGCTCCCCAGATGGTACATAACGATCTGGATGTGGTGATCGGTGGTGGCGTATCCCTGCTTTCTGAGGATATGGAGAAATACTTGATTGACAACGGATATGGTGTCTATCGCGATAATCTGCAGGGGATGCGTGCCGACAAGAATAATAAGATGTGGGCTTTATACGGAGACAGTGAAATGGCATACGACCTCGATCGCAATCCGGACGAGCAGCCTTCGATAGAAGAGATGACACGCAAAGCACTCGAGAAGCTTTCCCGCAATGAAAATGGATTCTTCCTGATGGTTGAAGGCAGTAAAGTGGACTGGGCGGCTCATGTCAACGATCCGGTGGGTATATGTACCGAATTCCTGGCTTTCGACCGTGCCTGTGGTGCTGCTTTGGAGTTCGCCCGCAAAGATGGGGAAACCCTTGTTGTGATCTTGCCCGATCATGGCAACAGCGGGCTCAGCCTGGGCAAATACACCTGTGGGGGATATGACAGGCTGACCAAAGACCAGTTGTTTCATCAGTTTGCACAATACAAACTGACGGCTGACGGCTTTGCGAAAAAAATAAACAGTGAAGCTTTTTCCGAAGTACAGAACATCTTCCGTACGTATGCCGGATTCGAATTATCCGAAGCGGAACTGCATGCTTTAACGCAAATCAAAGATTATAAAAACAGTCCGGTCCCCGCCGAGAACCGTTCTCCTGAAGGGATTGAACCGTCTCTCTACAGCGGATCACTGACTGCCTTCGTTGCTAAACTATTGACTTCAAGAACCTGCTTCGGCTTTACCACAGGTGGGCATACCGGTGAAGAGGTTTTTCTTGCTTCTTACCATCCTGAAGGAACACTGCCATTGGGACGCCATACCAATATTGAGATAAATCAATACATGTGTCAGGCTGTCGGCCTTCCGGTTTCCCTGGATGAGCTGAGCCATCAGGTATTTGCCCACCATACGGATGTGTTCCGGGATTACACCTGTGAAATCATTCCGTCCACTGAAGGGAAAGACTTTCCGACGTTGGTTGTTAAAAACAAAAAGAATAAAAACAAACAACTGACCATTACCCCGTTCACGAATATAGTGAAGGTGGGCCGGAAAGGGCAGGAAGAGATTCACCTCAATTCCGTGATTGTCTATGTCGATGCCAATAATACGTTCTATTTACCGGAGAATCTGACGCAGTACCTGAATTGAGATCAAGAAAAAATCCTTTATCTTTGTAAAGAAGTAAATATCTGATGCCCATGAAAACCTATCTCTCTTTTTTAATCCTGATCTGTACAGCCTTCTCAGGAAAAGCACAGTCGCCTCAGATGATGTTTGGGGACACGTCGCGGACGGGGACTCCGTTTGCGAAGGATCCGCATGTGGTTAACTTTAATGGGCGGTATCTGATGTATTTCTCTATTCCGCCGTTCAAGAATGATCCGGAGTCGGGGTGGAATATTGGGATTGCGGAAAGCCGGGATCTGATCCATTGGGAGAAAATAGGCGAGATTACGCCGGGACCTGATGCGGAATATGAAAAGAAAGGGTTATGTGCGCCCGGGGCTTTGGTACGCGATGGGAAAGTGCATCTTTTCTATCAGACGTATGGCAATGGGCGGAACGATGCGATCTGCCATGCTTCTTCGAAAGATGGCATCCGGTTTGAACGCAATCCGACGAATCCGATCTTTCGTCCGACCGGCGAGTGGAACTGCGGACGGGCGATCGATGCCGAAGTATGCGAATTCAAAGGGCAGTATTTCCTTTACTTTGCTACACGCGATCCGGCGTTTAAGATACAGATGGTAGGCGTAGCCACTGCTCCCGCCGGCACGAATTTCAACCGGGAAGACTGGACACAGGCAGTCGACGCACCGATCCTCTATCCCACCCTACCCTGGGAAGGTGAATGTATCGAAGGGGCTTCGATTACCGAGCAAGGCGGCAAGCTGTATATGTTCTATGCCGGAGCCTACAACAACTGGCCACAACAGGTCGGGGTGGCTACGAGCGATGATGGCCTGCACTGGCAAAGACTCTTCAACGAGCCCTTCCTGCCCAACGGCAAACCGGGTGAATGGAACGAAAGCGAATCCGGACATCCGCATATCTTTACCGATCACGACGGGCGCACTTACCTATTCTTCCAGGGCAACAAAGACAAAGGCCGTAGTTGGTTTCTCTCCCAGAAAGAAGTTTTATGGAAAGACCTTACGCCTTATTTTAAATAATTTATCTTTTAGCTGATTTATTTGCGGTATTTATATACATTTGAGGTGTGCTTTTGGCACACCTCTTTTTTTACGAATTAAACTCTACAGTATGAAAATCAAAAAACGCGCCTTGACCGCATGCGCATTATTACTCTTTCCCTTTTACGGGATGCTGGGGCAGGAAATCCTGAACCCGATCCCATTCAATGAAGTGACGTTGGAAGACCATTTTTGGCTGCCCCGCTTAGTGAGGCAAAAGGAGGTATTGGTGCCTTTTGCTTTGGAAAAAACGGAACCGGCCGTTGAGAACCTGCGCCGGACGGGTAGTTACCTGAAAGGCATACCCGATGAACTGCCTTTCACGCACCGCTTTGTCTCTTCCGACCTCTATAAGGTGATGGAAGGGGCGGCTTACCTGTTGAAGTTGGAAAAGGATCCCGAACTGGAAAAGAAGATGGACCATATCATCGATATCATTGCCGAGGCGCAGCAGCCGGATGGCTATAACTACGAGTCGCATATCACCAAAGTGGCCAAGCACGATATGAACGGGATGGGAGAAACACCTTATTCTTATGTGGTGCACAGCCACGAGCTCTACAATATGGGGCATATGTACGAAGGGGCTATTGCTTACTACCAGGCCACGGGCAAAGATAAATGGCTACGGGTAGCCGAAGCCAATGCACGCCATATCAACAAGGTATTCTTTGAAGGAGATCCGAACTATAATAGCGGTAAGCCGGTCAACCAGGCACCCGGACATCAGGAGATCGAACTGGCCTTGGTGAAGCTCTTCCGGGTAACCGGCGACAGCCTATACCTTCAGATGGCAAAGAAATTCATTGATATCCGGGGCGTCACCTACCGGCCGGAAGGGCGGGGCACTATGGCTCCCGAATACGCGCAGCAGCATCTGCCCGTCAGAGAGCAGAGCCAGGCAGTGGGACATGCCGTACGTGCCACCTATCTCTATTCGGGCATGGCCGATGTCAGTGTATATACCCACGACCCTTCACTCCGTCCGGCATTGGATCGTATCTGGCATAATATTGTGGATACGCGTATGCATATCACCGGTGGACTGGGCGCGGTGCATGGCATCGAAGGGTTTGGTCCCGAATATGAACTGCCCAACCAGGAAGCGTTCTGCGAAACCTGTGCTGCCGTGGGAAATGTGTTCTTTAATCACCGGATGTTCCTGATGGAGAAAGACGGGAAATATATGGATGTAGCGGAAGTGGCATTATTAAATAATGTATTGGCGGGGGTCAACCTCGAAGGGAACCGTTTCTTCTACCTCAATCCTTTGGAGGCCGACGGCATCAAACCGTTCAATCATGGGATGCGTGGCCGTTCGCCCTGGTTCGGCACGGCTTGTTGTCCTTCCAACCTGGCACGTCTGATCCCACAGGTGCCGGGACTGATGTATGCCACTACGGGCGATGAGATCTATTGCTCTTTTTATGCCGGAAGTCATACAACACTTGCCCTGGAGAAAGGGAACGTTCAACTGAAGCAGACCACCGCCTATCCTTTTGGCGAAACGATCCGTTGGGAAGTCACACCGGAGAAAAACGGACACCGCTTCGCCATGAAACTGAGGATACCGACCTGGACAGGCAATCAGTTTGTGCCGGGCGAATTATACCATTACCTCCACGCCCAGCCTTCGGGGTGGAGCATCAAAGTGAACGGTAAAGAGGTGAAAGCCGACCTCGATAAAGGATTCGCCACCGTCAACCGTTCCTGGAAGAAAGGGGATGTAGTCGAGCTGACACTGCCTATGCCTTTGCGTTATTCGAAAGCGATCGAAAAGGTGGAAGCCGACAGAGGCCGCCTCTGCCTGACACGCGGACCGTTGGTGTATTGTGCGGAAGGGATAGACAATGAAGATCGCCTGCCGAATGTATTTATCACGAACACCTCCAGGTCAGCCGACTATTCCACTTATACCGATGGACTGATGCAGGGCATTCCGCAGGTAAAGATCCCGGCGTATGAAAAGACCACGGCCGGGAATAAAGAGATCCGATTGACGCTGCTGCCCTATTACGCCTGGGATAACCGTGGCGATGGCAGTATGATGGTCTGGTTTCCGGAATCGGATCAGACACAAGCCTATGTCGATCGCCACCTGCAGCTGCATGGCAAATACAAGGCGCTTGAAGCGTCACACACCTATTCGGGCGATAATTTAGTGGCCGTGGCCGACAATAAAGTGCCAGCCTCTTCATCCGACCGGTCGGCCTATCGCTGGACCAGTTGGGGCGAGCAGGGCAAAGAGCAATGGATCACGGTCACCTTAGACAAACCGACGGATATACAAAGCGTCTCCGTCTATTGGTACGATGATAACGGCGGCACGCAAGTGCCCCGGGAATGGTCGTTGGAATATGATGCCGACGGGCAATGGGAGACGTTCCCGCTTTACCTGACGGATGCTTACAACCTTTTCAAAGACCAGTTCAATATGGTGCATCCTGGAAGACAGGTGGTTACTGATAAGATTAAGATACGGATGAAGCCGCAGCCGGAGAAGGCGGTAGGGGTTTGTGAGATCAATATAGAGAATAATGATTAATGATTAATGGTTAATTATCAGATGGAAGTCAGCAATCCAGTATCTCGGTGTCCTCGCCTGGTCAGGCGAGGGGGACCACTGCTTGCAGTGGTGGAGTGGTTGTCTTTATTTATGGGAACAACCGCCCCACCGCTGCAAGCAGCGGTCCCCCCCGCCTGACCAGGCGGGGAAGCTTAGATAGCTTATTTGTGTCTTTCAATATTATATACCTAAAAACATCAACTAACAATATATCATGAAAAGAACATTTCTAATCATTCTTTCATTGTTTGCTGCCGGCACATTAGCCCTGGCAAACCCCACTTCGGAGGAGAACCTGAGTGGTAATTATAGGAACAACCGTGCTCCGCTGATTACGAAACCGTATGTTGCACTGCCTATCGGCACGATCAAACCTTCCGGCTGGCTCGAAGAGCAACTGAACCGGATGGCTACGGGCATGACCGGCCATATGGACACGATCTATCCGCAGGTAATGGGCGAGCGCAACGGATGGCTCGGTGGCGACGGCGATGTATGGGAACGCGGACCGTACTGGATCGACGGTTTACTACCACTGGCCTATATCCTGGACGACAAAGCATTGATCGAGAAGGTACAGCCCTGGATCGAATGGACCCTGGCTTCACAGAAGCCCAACGGATACTTCGGTCCGGATACCGACCGACCGCATGAACCGGGCTTGCAACGTGACAACTCACACGACTGGTGGCCTAAGATGGTGGTATTGAAGATCATGCAGCAATACTATTCGGCAACCGCCGACCAGCGCGTGATCCCTTTCCTGACCAACTATTTCAAATACCAGTTGCAGGAGTTGCCCAAAACGCCACTGGGGCATTGGACCTTCTGGGGCGAGCAACGGGGTGGCGACAACCTGATGGTGGTCTACTGGCTGTATAACATCACCGGCGATCAGTTCCTGCTCGAACTGGGTGAATTGATCCATAAACAGACTTTGGACTGGACCGATATCTTCCTGCATCAGGATCATCTCAGACGGCAACATAGCCTGCATTGTGTCAATCTGGCTCAGGGCTTCAAAGAACCGGTGATCTATTTCCAACAAAACAAAGACCCGAAACAGATCCAAGCCGTGAAGAAAGCCGTGACCGATATGCGCACGACCATCGGCTTCCCTACCGGATTGTGGGCAGGCGATGAGCTCCTGCGTTTCGGGAATCCGAATCTCGGTTCCGAACTCTGTACGGCGGTCGAGATGATGCTTTCCTTGGAAAAGATACTCGAGATCACCGGCGACGTGCAATGGGCCGATCATCTGGAACGGGTGACTTACAATGCCCTGCCGACGCAGATCACCGACGACTTCTCCGCCCGTCAGTATTATCAACAGATCAATCAGATAGCGATCGACCGGCATTGGCGTGATTTCGTGACACCGCATGAAGACACGGATAATCTCCACGGTATCCTCTGCGGCTATCCCTGTTGCACGTCGAACCTGCACCAGGGCTGGCCGAAGTTTGTGCAAAACCTGTGGTATGCCACGGCCGATAATGGCATCGCCGCCCTGGTGTATGCCCCTTCCAGCGTGAAAGCCAAAGTGGCGAACGGCACAGAGGTGCAGATCACCGAAGAGACAGCCTATCCGTTTGAAGAAGCGATCCAGTTCACCATCAATTTCACGGACAAGAAGACAAAGAAAGCCTTCTTCCCTTTCCACCTGCGCGTACCGGCCTGGTGCAAGCAACCCGTGGTGAAGTTGAACGGAAACGTAATCGCAGCCGAAGCCTACACCGGAGAGATCCTGCGCCTCAACCGCGAATGGCAGAACGGCGATCGCTTAACCCTTGAATTACCGATGCATCTGGAAGCCACGTATTGGTTCGACGGCGCGGCGGTGATCGAAAGAGGACCGCTGGTTTACGCCCTGAAGATGAACGAGAAATGGGAAAAGAAAACCATGGAGCCGGAAAAGGCTGGCCAGTACGGCGAATGGTATTACGAAGTGACTTCGGATAGTCCGTGGAACTACGCCTTAAGTACGCGCCAGCTCCGTCCGGAAAACATCAACGATCACTTTAAAGTGGTGCAATCGGGCACTGTATCCCGTTACCCCTGGACGCTTGAAGATGCTCCGATCACCATCAAAGGCAAAGGACGCCCCATCCCCAGCTGGCAGGCCTACAGAGGATCAGCCGGTTCTGTTCCTTATTTCACCCAGCAAGGTCCCGACAGCACGGACGAAGTAGAGATCGAATTGATCCCGTTCGGTTGCACGACGCTGCGCATTACGGAATTCCCGGTGAGAAACTACTAAGAAGAAATTATGAATTATGAGTTATGAATTATGAGAAAAGGGGGACACCAAACTTCTCATAATTCATAATTCATAATTTTCTTCCTCTCTTGACCCCTATCTCTCCCGGCATTGGAAGTTGAGCCTACGGGGCGGCTTCCTTCTGCGCTTTAGTCTGCGTCATCTGCGTGCCCTATTATCATCAAGGATGGAACCCTCCCAAAAGGCCGCCGGAGTTTTCCAAAAGGCCGGCAGGGTTTTTCAAAAGGCCGGCGGCCTTTTCTAAAAGGCTGCCGGCCTTTTTCGGGAAGGTCTGTCGTTTATAACGATATTCTTTTATCTTTCACCCGAAACACTGATCAATACAGGGATCTGGCGATCGGGTGAAAGGTGAAAGAGGGGTGCGAAACTTTTATGTGTACCCTTCAAAATAAACTACCGGTAGTTTGCGAACAAACTACCGGTAGTTTGTTCGCAAACTACTAATACTTTATTCACAAGGTACTGGTAGTTTAAAAAGAGGGTGTAAAAGCTATACCGCCGGCAGGCTCATGCCGGTGATTTTTCGGTAGAGATCGAGGGCATACACGTCGGTCATGCCCGAGATATAATCCAACACACACTGGATCTTGCCGTAGGTGGTCGGCACCTGGGTATCGTATTGGTCGGGGATGCGGTGAAGCAGCAGTTTGCTATACGTACTCTTCCGGCTCATCACCGCTTCGGTCAACAGGCTGATCAGTTGGCTAAAGATCCGGTAACCTGCCAATTCCACATCGACCACCTCATGGGATTGGTAGATCTTCTTATAAGCCATAGCCGAACATTCCGCATACGCCTTCCGCGCCGGATCGCATATATGATCGATCAATGGACCGATGGGGATACCCCGCAGGATACTTTCTTCTTTTTCCATAAAAACACGGGAACATTCCTCGACCAACAGGCCGATGATGCTGGAACGCAGATAGGCAATCTGCTCATTGGCATCATCCACCATCCGCATCACGCGGAGGATACGTTCACGCTTTTCCCCTTCGAAGAAATTCAACAGGTAACCGATCGCTTCGTCTTTGGTCAGGATATGCAGTTTGCAGGCATCCTCGATATCCATCACCTGGTAACAGATATCATCGGCTGCCTCCACCAGGTAAACCAACGGATAGCGGGCATACTTATTCGGGTTCTCACTGTCGGGGCAGATGCCCAGTTCCTCGATGATCTTATGGAATGTTTCTTCTTCCGACTGGAAATAGCCAAACTTCCCTTTGGGCGCCGCGTATTCGGAAGAATAAGGATATTTGATAATCGAAGCCAGTGTACTATAGGTCAAAGCAAATCCGCCTTTGCGCCTTCCGATAAACTGATGCGTCAATAGGCGAAGCGCATTGGCATTGCCTTCGAAATGCAGGAAATCTTCCCAACGGCCCCCCTCGGCTTGCACCTGTTCTTTCCACTTCTCTCCGAACCCTCCTTCGGCAAAGAAAGCGGAGATTGCCCGTTCACCGGAATGCCCGAACGGCGGATTACCCATATCATGCGCCAGGCAGGCAGCGGAAACGATCGAACCGATATCGGAGAAGTTCGCCTCCAGCCCGGGATATTTCTTTTGCAGTTCACGCCCGATATTCATGCCCAAGGAGCGTCCGACACACGACACCTCCAGGCTGTGCGTCAACCGGTTGTGCACAAAGATATGTCCCGGCAGCGGAAACACCTGTGTCTTATTCTGCAATCGACGAAAAGGAGAAGAGAAGATCAATCGATCATAATCCCTTTGAAAGTCCGTGCGATCATGCTTCCGATCGCTATACTCTTCCATCCCCAAACGCTTATCGGAAAGTAGTTGTGTCCAGTTCATAAATCTATTATCTACCTTATAGAGAACAGTCATTCATCCGCAAAGGTAGGGAATAATAAAACAGCCCGTACGATTTTTGCCCATTCTTTGAGGGATTCTTCGGGCCAGGTGGCGGTTGGGTCGGTGCCGACGTGCAGCATGGAGCAGCTCTCGTCTTTTCCGGAGACCGACCAGGCGACCCAGCTGAGCTGTTGTTTATTCATCCAGTCGATGTAGGCGTTCCACTCCGTTTGGTCGATCGGGCCGTCGCCGGTAGCTTCCATGCCGGCACATTCGGAGATAAAGACCGGCAGGCCTTTCGACAAGGCATAGTCGGTACGGTCGCGTAGCCATTGTTTATGCGTGCCGGCGTAGAAATGCATCACATACATCAGGTTCGCGTAACCGGTGATCGGATCGTCTGCCGCCAGATGGATGTCCTGGCACCAATGCGGATTGCCGACCAGGATAATATTATCGGGATCGATCGCGCGGATGGTTCGGATCAACTCGATGGAATAGGCCTTGACCTCATCCCAGGATTGGTGAACCGGTTCGTTGAACAGTTCGTAGATGACATTCGGCGAGTCTTTATACTTCTCGGCAACGATCCGGAAAAAGGTTTTGGCTTCTTCCAACCGGATGCCGTGGCTATGCCAGTCGATAATCACATACACACCCTGCTCGATGGCCGCGTCGACCACCTGAGTAAGGCATTGCATGGCGCGCTGCGGATTGCTGATATACCCTCCGTCGGGCTCCACACCGATAGCGGCACGTACGACGGTTGCTTTCCAGTCGTTGGCAATCTGCCGGACGGCATTGGCATTATAATAACCCGCCCACCAGTTGTGCCACCCCAAACTAACGCCGCGCAAGATTAAAGGTTCTCCCTTTTCATCGACCAATTGCACACCGTCGACCGATAACCGGCCATGCCGCTCCACGATTGTTTCTTTATCCGCCGCGTAAGACAGGAAACTCAGACCCAAAAGAAGGCATAATAGATAGATGTATCGCATCATACTGAATTTATTTTTCGTCCAATAATTGTTGAGCCGCCAAGACCAGGAACATATAGTGGGAAGAGCCACCTCCCATCACATATTCAACCTGTTGCCACAGGTAAGGGAAGGTGAGCAGTTCCGGGAAGTCGGGGCGGATCAATGCCGTACCCGACACCACCCCACCGGGGATATACGACCAATCGGCACGATTCAACCCGTAGCCCACCGTAGCCGAGACGGCTCCGATGCCCGAAGCAAACGAAGCGGTGTTCGTTCCCGGATGACAGCCCAGGATAAAGTTGAGCGCGTTGTAGATATATTCCGGCCCGAAGAGATCGGGATAAGCCGTATGCAGGAAATAGTGGCGATAGCCGAAGGCCTGAATGTCCCAGCCGGCGCCCCAGATATGCGGGCGGTAAGGAATGCCGTAAGGAGTTTCGGCACCCTGCTTTTCCAGCTCCGTTCGGAAACCGGCCAACGCTTCACGTATCGCTTTGGTGAAGTTTTGATCATTCATCTTCTTTTCGGCACGGGCGATAAACCAGCCCACGCGTTCGATGTTTTGCGTGATGAACGCCTGCTCTTGCAAGAGATAGTCTTTGTACGGCTGTTCGCCAGTCGTCAGATAGAGTTCAGCTGCCGCATGCACCTTCGCCGAACGGGAGCGCGCCGTCTCTTTCGTCACCTCGAAAAGTTCACGGGCACAGGCGAGCGCCTGCACACTCAACGTATCATTGAACCCTTTCAGTACGCGGGAAGCGGCCGCCATCTGCGCGGCGGTAGTCAGTTCCCGGTTGGGATTGTCTTCCGTAAACACCCAGCGGTCGTCCGCATTGCCGATCTGATTATCGGTCATTGCCGCCGCATCGCCCAGCATCACGTATTGTCGCAGATCGTTACAGATAATGCCCCGGTAGAGCCGGCCCAACGCACGGTATCCACCGACCACCGTCAGCGCCCCGTTCTCGACCTGCTGCAGAAGATCCGCTTTCCCATCGGGCTGATGAATCTCAGTGATTCGTCCGATCTGATCGATAGCCGTCGCATCGTAATCCACACCAAAAGCTTCATACGCCAGGGCGAGGATATAAGTTTCACCGGCTTGCGACTCGACCCGGAGATCAAAGTCACCCGCATCATGCCACCCTCCGATATTCAGTCCGGGAACAATATCCCCGGGAGTATACTTTGTCAACGTAGAAGCTCCCTGCACATAGCCGTCGATATGGTTGAAACCGACAGGAGCCATCCGGGCATCATCGAAATGACAACCGTCATGCCATACCCGGTATTTCTCATTCACCCGCATGTGGCACATCTGTACCGGCAGGAAATACTCCAGCACCGGCTGCCATACCCCACGATCGTACACATCTTTTGAAATACGGAAGATCGACGAAGCGGCATCCCCATAATAAACCTGGTAAAGGCCTTCTTCTTTTACGGCTGAAAAGTCAAACTTCAGGTAGTTATAACGCAGAAACTGTCCCCACTCCTCGCCTTCGGCAACCGTTACCTCTTTCTCTCCTTCGGCAGTGATCCGGCGGAGCGACGGCTTCAACCGTCGTTGATCGCGTTTATCCAGTTCGATCACCGCCACCTTCGGCTGGTTGGGATGATACCCAATCTGGGAAGTCTGTACCACAGGCGTATACACCCAGTCAGGCACCACGTTCGGCGTAATAATCCACTTGATGGCTTCTTTGGTTTTACCCGCGGGCACCTCACTGCGCACGACAAACCAACCGTTATTGTGGTTCATCCGTCCATCGTACAGTTTCAATTCGCTACCCAGTGCTTCGATCGTATATTTATTGTAGGGATCATCGGGTCGCACGGTAAAGCGACGTCCCGTGGCATAAGGTTCGGAAACAATATCATCAGCAATGATCGGGCTATAGCCTTGCCCCGCCAATTGCGCGGCGGAAGCTTTTCCTTCCGGATTGAAATCACCCGGATGCGAATGATTCGCCGGTTCGTAACGCGTCGGTCCGTTGGGCTGTTGCGGGAAGATGCCCGTTTGTTCATCCATGATCCAGGGCTTGCCAAAGAGTGCACCGGGGAAAAGCTCCAGATTAAAACCGACCTTGCCCAGGAATGCTTCCGGCACGGGGCGGTCGAGATCGACGGTAACAACGACCGAGCCGCCTTCTCCCTTGACGGTAACCGTATAATCAAACACCAGATCGGGATAGATCATCGGATTGAAGCCAGTCATGTGACGGGAAGAATCGGGGAAACTCAAATAAGCCGTGAGGGTATTGGCTGTCAGATCCAGCGAACGGTTTCGCTGTTTGGGCACCGGTTGCCACTGTCCGGGAGCCGGTTCCAGGCGGATATCGCCATTGGTTGCCACCCGGTGTCCATGCATAATCAATGAAACACCCCCTTGATGACCTTCGGGATAGATATCATCGAAGCCCATCACATCCACTCCCTGGTTACGGAAATAACCGTTATCGCCCAATTTAAACTCCTGTGCCGCGGCCGGAACGAAGCCGACAAATAGAATAAGGCACACCATATTCAGTAGTCTTTTCATACGTACAAAAATAGTATATCCTCCGAAAGCCCTACATTACTTTTTGATAACAATCACCTCCCGAAATGTTGCCTGTGGGGATGACAGACCGACAGTTTACTCAAAAAAGGAGTTCGCCTTTCCCCTGGCGGATGATCTCGAATTCATCCGTCGTACAATCGACGACCGTCGAGGCTTCCGTGCCACCGTATCCGCCGTCGATAATGAGATCCACGGTATCTTCGTATTTCTCATCGATCAGTTCGGGGTCTGTGGAGTATTCGATCACATCATCCTCATCGTGGATCGACATCGTAAGGATCGGATTACCCAGCACATGGACCAGTTCGCGCACAATCGTATTGTCCGGAACCCGGATACCGACTTCTTTTTTATGTTTATAAATCTTGGGCAGTTCGTTACTGGTGGGAAGAATAAAGGTGAACGGCCCCGGCAGGTTCTTTTTCATCAGTTTGAATACGGTATTACTCACCTTGGCGTATTCACTGATGTTCGACAGATCGTAACAGATGATCGACAGATTATTCTTTTGCGGATTCACCCCTTTCATCTGGCAGATCTTCTCCACCGCACGGACATTCAACGCATCACAACCGATCGCATAGACCGTATCCGTCGGATAAATAACCAAACCGCCATCGCGCAATACATTCACGACACGATCAATCTCCCTGGGGTTGGGATTCTCGGGGTAAATCTTGACTAACATCTCTTTTTTCTGCTTTCAGCAAAGGTATGTCTTTTTGTTCCACCCCGTTCTATTTAGTGGAACAAAAGTTTCTCCTGGGAGAAACTTTTGTTTCATGTAGGATAAACTACTGTTTACCCATAGATAATATTTCCATTTTCATCCATATACTCTTCCAAGCCTTTGCTGTATTGGTTCATTGCGCGCAGGCTCATGCCCATGCTGGAGAAGCCGCCGTCGTGGAAGAGGTTCTGCATGGTCACCTTACGCGTCAGGTCGGAGAAGAGGGTGATGCAATAGTTGGCACATTCTTCTGCTGTGGCATTTCCCAACGGGCTCATCTTATCGGAGAAGTCCATCAGGTGATCCATACCTTTCACACCGCTACCGGCCGTGGTGATGGTCGGGGATTGGGAGATCGTATTGATACGCACATGCTTCTCCCGTCCGTAGATATACCCGAAGCTGCGGGCGATCGATTCCAACAGGCTTTTGGCATCCGCCATATCATTGTATCCGAAGAATGTCTTCTGCGCCGCCACATAACTCAGGGCAACAACCGAGCCGTACTCCGCAATGGCATCCTGTTTCTTTGCTACCTGTAACATCTTATGAAAAGAGACGGCGGAGATATCCAATGTCTTCTCCAACATATTGTAGTCCAGATCATCATACGTGCGTTTCTTCCGCACGTTCGGACTCATACCGATGGAGTGAAGGACAAAATCGATCTTTCCACCCAATATCTCAACAGACTTGGAAAATACCCTTTCCAAATCTTCCACGTTCGTCGCATCCGCCGGGATAACTTCTGCATTCAGCTTTTCAGCTAACGCGTTCAATTCACCCATGCGCAACGCCATCGGTGTATTACTTAAAGTCAGGATTGCCCCTTCTTCGACAGCTTTCTCTGCCACTTTCCAGGCTATAGACATTTCATTCAGCGCACCGAATATGATGCCCCGCTTGCCTTTCAATAAATTATGACTCATACCTTTTCTATTTAAAACCTGCACAAAGGTACGCATAATGGGGGAGATACGCAATTGAGGTCAATCACTCCCTATAATACACCCGCTTAACGCGTGGGGAGATGGAGGTCAGGATCTCATAGGGGATGGTATCTAATTTGGCGGCTAATTCCTGGACGGGTAACTCTTCGCCAAAGAGGATGATGGGGTCGCCTTCACGGGCATCCGTATCGGTGACATCGATCAGGCAGGTGTCCATGCAGATGTTTCCGACAATGGGGCAGCGTTTGCCTTTGATATAGACTTCTCCCCGTCCGTTTCCCAGGTGACGATCCAAGCCATCGGCATAACCGATCGGGAGAATCGCGATGCGGGAGTCGCGCGGCATAAACGTTTTCCGGTTATAGCCTACAGAGTCGCCGGCGGGCACTTCCTGTATTTGCAGGATCGTAGTCTTCAGGGTGCTTACATTCTTCAAGCCGGACTGCCCGGAGGCGCTGACGCCATACAAACCCAATCCCAACCGCACCATATCCATTTGGCTGTCGGCAAAACGCTCGATGCCGGCGGAGTTCAGGATATGCTTGATTACTTTATATTCCAAGCCTTGTTCGAGTGCGAGGGCAGCCTTTTCATAGCACTCGACCTGTTGGTGCGTGAACTCATCCAATGCCGCTTCATCACTGCCGGCCAGGTGGGAGAAGAGGCTGCGTACTTTGACACCGCTTTGTCTTTTTATCCGTTCGATAATCTCCGGGATATCCTGGGGTTGGAAACCCAAACGGTGCATGCCCGTATCCAGTTTGATATGGATCGGATAGAAGGTCATGCCCCGGCGTTCCGTTTCCCGGATCACGGCATCCAACAGGCGAAAGCTATACACTTCGGGCTCCAGATAGTTTTCCAACAGGACATTGAAACTGCTGAATTCCGGGTTCATCACAATGATCGGGATAGAGATCCCGGCTTTCCGCAAGGCTTCCCCTTCATCGGCCAAAGCGACGGCCAGATAGTCGCAACGATGCTCCTGCAGGGTCTTTGCGATCTCATAAGAGCCGGCACCATAGCCGAATGCTTTGACCATACAGGCCATCTTGGTCTCCGGCTTCAATCGGGAGCGGTAATAGTTCACATTGTGTACGATCGCATCCAGGTTCACTTCCAGAATGGTCTCATGCACCTTCTTCTCCAGCAGTTCACTGATCTGTTCAAAATGGAAACGGCGGGAGCCTTTGATCAATACAAGCTCTTTATGGAAGTTCTTCCACTTCCCGGACCGGATGAATTCTTCCGTTGTCTGATAAAACTCCTTTTCCATATCGAACAGATGTTCGAAAGAGGCCAGATCGCGTCCGATACCCACCAACCGTTGCACGCCTTTGCGATGAATCAGATCGGCCACCTTCTTGTAGAGCGACTTCGGCAAGGTGCCTGTCTGCAGGATATCCGAAAGGATCAGTGTGCTCTTCATCTTCTTGTCTACCTTCCGCGATTGCTGGAAAGAGAGGGCGATATCCAACGAATTGATATCCGAGTTATAGGTATCGTTGATCAGCATGCAGTTATTGATCCCTTGTTTGATATTCAAGCGCATATCGACCGGTTCCAGGCGGGAGAACTTCGCGATATCATTGATGCTGCTCGGCTTGAGACAGAGCATCACCGCCAGGCAATGGATCACATTCTCGATCGAGGCATCGTCGTCGAAAGGGATGGTAAACTGCCGGTCGATCCCAAACAAGACGCAGGTGAGTGTCGTCGCCCCTTCTTTCTTCACGATGGAGGAGATATAAAGCGGCGCCTCTTTGTCTGTCCGGCTCCATCCCACGGCTTTATGGGAGAGCAATGCCGATTCGATATTATGCGAGAGGATCGCGTCGTCGCCATTGTAAATGATTGCCTCCGCCTCGGCAAAGAGCTGGAGCTTCTCCTGGCATTTCTGGTTCAGGGACAAGAAGTTTTCCTGATGCGCTTCCCCCAGATTGGTGATCAGTCCGATCTTCGGTGCAATAATGGGTTGCAGCCGTTCCATCTCATCGGGTTGCGAGATCCCGGCTTCAAAGATGCCTAAGGTATGCTTCTCATTCATCTCCCAGACGGAGAGCGGCACGCCGATCTGTGAATTGTAACTCCGGGGCGAACGCACGATATGAAACTCATCATGGAGCAATTGATAAAGAAACTCCTTCACAATGGTCTTCCCGTTGCTGCCGGTAATGCCGATCACGGGAATATCAAACCGTTTCCGGTGGAAAGCAACCAGCTTCTGCAACGCTTTGACCGTATCTTTGACCAAAAGGAAATTGGCGTCCGGCAGCGTTTCGAACACCGGCAGCATCTCGCTGACCACAAAGTTCCGGACACGCAATTTATAAAGCTCTTCAATATATTTATGTCCGTCGTTCGTTTTCGTACGTAAAGCAAAAAAAAGGCTTTCTTCGGGGAAAGATAAACGGCGGCTGTCGGTCAGTAAGATACTGATCGAATCCTCGTTCCACTTCCCGGAGCGTATACCCAGGATCCGGGCTATCTCTTTTATTTTATATTCCATGTTGTTCCAAATTATGAATTATGAATTATGAATTATGAGATATGTCATTGGCTCTATCTCTCATAATTCATAATTCATAATTCTTGCCCGCAGGGCAAGTTCTTCGTTACGAAGATCAAAGTACGGAAATTTCTGATGAAGTTGTTCCATCTTTAACAAAGTTTGATGGATGAAACGTTTATAGGCTTCGCTCTCGGGCTGAAACGGCTTATGCCGGATGGCTTTTTGTATTTCTTTCCATATATTAAGAATTGTCTTTGCCTCTTCCGACAGGCTGTCCGCCGCGAAGCGTTCCCAGATATAATCGATCGCCTGAGCCGACGGATGCAGCATGTCTTCGGCATAAAAGCGGTAGTCGCGCAACTCATCCATCAGGATCTCATACGCCGGGAAATACGAGAGTTGCTCGGGGAACAACTGTTGCAAGCGATCGACCGCCAGCAAGAGTGTCGCCTTACTCAGTTGATTGCCATGCGCCCCGTCTTTCCAATGGCGGATAGGGCTGACGGTAAACCAGAGTTTGAGCTTCGCATTATGCTCCCACAAGGCATACAACAGGGCAGTCCATTCCTCCACAATGGCCTCTACACTGAGTCGCTCGCGGACAAAAAGCTCATCCGGCAGTTGGTGACAGTTGGCCACTACCTGCCCGGTTGTCTTCAACCGATAGACATACGCCGAGCCGAAAGTGACCACCGCCCGCGTCGTATGCCGCAGTTCTTCCGCCGCCTGTTCCAACCGGTTATTGATCTGCGCCAAAGTTTCTTCCGCCGACACGCAAGAGAAGCGGCTATGGTGCGAAAAGCTATGATACACCCCGTCCCGATCGAAAAGATCGGCTGCCGTATACCGCTCCGGACGGATCAACCGACGGATGGCCGAAGCCACCGACGCCGGATTGTACAACGTGCCGAAAGGATTCAGTTCGACTTTGAATTTATTCTCTTCCAACCGACGGCCTATATGCTCCGCGAAACAGGAGCCCAATAATAGGATCGAATCCGCATGGGAAAGATGAAAGGCTGCCGGGGAATGTGTTACTTTGGTATAGAGTTCCATATCCAATATTCTTTTATATTTCGAAAGCTACCTCTTTTTTATTGTTTGACAGCTATCGAACAACTGTTTCACAGCCGTCGAACAGCTGTTTGACAGCTGTCAAACACCTGTTCGATAGCTGTCAAACAATGAAAAAGTGCCGGTTTCATTTCTTTTCCAGCGCCTTACGGAGGTTTTCGAGCAGGGGATCGACAGTGAGCGGGCTGCCCGTGGCTTGTTGGATCCAGACATTGGGTGTGAGGCAGCCTAAAGCGAAGATGCGGTCGACTTCGGTGGCGAAGTGTTTGCCGGCGAAGTAGTTCTCCAACTGATATTCAATGATCTGACCGAAGGCATAAGCCGAGAGGTAGAGCGGATAGCCGATCATGTGAGAGTAGATCGCCAGCACGGTCTCGTCTTTCACACCGAAGACGGGGGCGTAGTAGCGGTTCCACACCTCTTTCGAGAGCGCGACGACCGCTTCTTGCAATTCAACGGCTGTCGCTTCGGGATGGGCGTAAAGCCATTTCCACACGGCGATGTCTAACATCGACACACCGGCGATCTCGTACAGGCTCCATACCTTATCCAACAGGTCCATCCGGTTTTTTTCGGGATCGTTATTGTCGATGCCCAGGATCTCCAGGTCGCGCTTTTGGAAGACAAAGGCCAGGGCTTCGGTAAAGGCGGTATTGGGCACCCCTTCGAGCAGGTAGTAGTCGACATCGTAGAGCGAGATGGTCTGTTCGACGTTATGTCCGAACTCATGGATGGCAATGTTGTAGCCTTTATAATCCATTCCTCCGGCGGGGATACGGGTACGCAGGCGTGCTTTCTGTCCTTTCATCGAGGCACCGGCGGCATGTCCCGATCCGCGGGCCCCGTCGACGGCGATCTTCTCCGCCAGGTAGTTGGCCCGTTCGGGGGCATAACCGAGCTTGACCAGGATGTTTGCCAGGTCGTCTTCCATCGCCTGGGCGTCGGGATAACGCTGACGCAGTTGCTGATCGAGCTTCTCGGTATCGAGGTTGGCGCGGGCTTTGAAGCCGTCGTACCAGATATCAAAGGCTTGCAGCTTGCGTCCCATGCGTTTCTGGATCAGTCGGCCCACCTCCTTCAATTCGGGTGCCGAGAGGAAGCGGTCGAACAGCGCTTCGACATCGGTCAGTGCCATCTCCATCTCGTCGTTGAACTTGCGGTCGAGGTAGGTATCGCCCATATATTGGTCGATCCGCTGCTGGGCGTGGAAGTTATTGAGCATCTTGCGGTAGCGTTCGGGCGATTCGGGCGTGAAAGGGATGGTTTGTCCCGCGTCCGAGAGGGTATTGGTGTAGGGATTCCAATCGTAGCGCCCCGAATTGATGGCTTCGCGCGGGATTTCCTGGCTGATCACCCGTTTCATCACTTCGTAGACGGTTTGTTGTTTCTCCAAGCCCTCTTTGCCTTTGTTGTAGTTGGCTTTGATCTCGTCGCGCAGGTTCCAATGGCAGAGCAGGATCATCTCTTGGGGGAAGAGCTTGCGTCCTTTGGGCGTCAACAGGTTGCCCATATAGATATTGTAGGCATCGATATAGCGGTCGGCGTCGTTACTGACCAGGCTGTTCTGCTGGCGTACGGCGGTAGGGATCCGGCTGGTGAACCAATCGCCCAAACGGGCGTAGGCCCATGCCCGGCGGTCGTTGCCCAAGGCCTCTTTCTCGGCCAGGGTGAGCTTGGGGAAGTTCAAGGCGACATAGAAAGCGATCTTCTTGTCGTAGAGGTCTTCGGTCAGATGCGCCCGTGGGCCGAGTGTGGAGAACATATAGTCGACCGGGTGGATCGGTCCGGTATCGACCGTCACATGCCAGCCCAGCCGTTCCGACATTTGGGCGAAATGGCCGTTGATGGCTTCCATATAGTCGCTGATTTTCCGAAAGACCACTTCTTTCTCCACCGGATCGGTGATGTATTTCTCCAGGCAGAAGGTTTGAAACACGGCATCATCGCCATCTTTCTCCTGCCACAGGCGGGCAATCTGGCGCACGCCCTTTTCGATGGCGTCTTTCTCGGCGGGGTTTTTACGTGTTAGTTCCTGAATCGTGCGGTCGACCGTCTGCGGTTCGATCGCATAGGCGGGAAGTAAGAAACTCATAGCCCATACGAAGGCTATTGCTGTCCAGCGTTTTTCCATAATACTCATATTTTTGCGTTTAGATTGCAAACATACCGAAAAAAAGAGGAATGCCATGCCGGCATCCCTCTTTTTATGCTGTGGAAAAGATTCTTTTATCCTCTTCTTCTGCGGTTCGGATCGTAGGGTGTTCCCGGTACCTGAACGACAAATTTCGACATATCCATCTTACCCAGGTTCAGGTCGTCCGGCATATAGTCTAACGGCGACGCTGCCATCTCATCCCAGGTCACTTCTTTACCCGTATAAGCCGATTCGCGACCCATGATAGCCATCATGTTGGGGATCGCAATCTCGGAAGCTTGCTCGATAAGCGTTTTGCTGCGGATATGGTTGATCCAGTTGACATGCTCAAGCGTATAGGGGTCGACCTGTTTGAAGTTGGCGTCTTCCGCTTCCTTGTCCCAGCTCCAGATCACGTTGCCGTCGACATCTTTAAAGATCGCATCGCGGCCTTGATTGCCCCACCAAGTTCCTTTCGTTCCCTGGATAAACTCACTGACGTTGTTCGAGCAGCCACTGATCTGCCGGCACATACTGTGCAGGTGGATGCCGTTCTCCATCGTGAAGTCTACGCTGAAGTTATCGTACTGGTCGCCGGTGATGCGTCGTTGGCGCGAGCCAAAACCTACGGCCGAGACGGCTTTCATATTCGTGAACCAGGTGAATACGTCCAGATTGTGCACATGCTGCTCGACGATATGGTCGCCCGAGAGCCATCTCCAGTTCACCCAGTCTTTGATCATCCACTCGCAATCGCTCCATCCCTGTTGCCGTTCGCGGAACCAAAGCATACCGCCGTTCCACCATACCGTACCGCCTTTGATTTCTCCGATGATACCGTCCATCAAGAGCTTGAACGATTCAACGTAGGAGCGTTGGTGACGCCGTTGCGTACCGACAATCACACACAAGCCTTTGGCTGCCGCCTGCTTGGCGGTGGCTACGATCGTACGATAGCCTACGGGATCGACACATACGGGTTTTTCCAGGAATGAGTGTTTGCCTTTCTCCGTCGCATATTGGAAATGGATCGGACGGAAGTTGGGAGGCGTAGCCACCAATACCACATCCACGCCGCTATCGATCACCTGCTTGTAGGCATCCAAGCCCACGAAGCGATGCGATTCGGGGATATCGATTCCTTTTTGCTCTTTCAGTTTGCCGGCCAGGTCGTCGACGCGTTCTTTAAACGTATCACCCAACGCAGTGATGGTCACACCGTTGGCCGCATTCAGCCAGTTGAAGGCAGCTCCAGAGCCACGTCCACCGCAACCGATCACACCGGCTTTGAGTTCCTGTCCGTCGTTGGCAAAGTCCATCAGGTTAGGAACATAGTATGTTCCCGGTTCTCTCAACGGCTTCATGGCAGGCTCCTTAGCGCCCCCTCCGCCACAAGAAGTTAACACCGCAGCGGTTCCGCCGGTTCCGATCACACCCAAAGCACCGGCTGCTGCCGAGCTTTTCAAAAAGGTTCTTCTACTGATACTGTTTTCTTTTTTCATGATACGAGATTTAAGAGAAAAAATTATGAGTTATGAATTATGAATTATGAGAGAAGAATTACGAATGAAAGCGGGACGCCCCTAATCTCATAATTCATAACTCATAATTCATAATTACTATAGTCCTACCGAGCCTGGTTCGCAAACCACCCGGAATCCAATGCCCCGGATATCGGAGTACCACCAGATACTCTTGGGTTGTTGCGGGTCGGTCTTGAGCCACTGGTCGTGTTTCGTGTAGTCGCGGGCGGCTACGCGTACGTCGGCAGCGTCCGAAGTATAGTTACCTCCGCGCACAACCCACTCTTCGCCTTCCGTGACCAACGGATCCGTGACGCTTTCCGCCGTCTTGGCGTAGGCTTCCGGACTGTATTTGTCGGCACAATACTCCATGACGTTACCCAGCATGTTCTTCAAGCCGAACGGATTGGCCTTGACGGCCGAAGGTTCCTGCGTGCGGTTCTTGCTGTTGGCGCCGTAGATCACATATTCGGAGATCGGCTCCGTTTTCGCGGCAATAAACTTGCGCATGAAGCCTTGATCGGAGAAGTTCTTGGGCTGACCTTCGAAGAAATAAGGGCTCTTTGTGCCACCTCTTGCCGCATATTCCCACTCGGCTTCGGTCGGCAGGCGATATTTCTTGCCCGTCTGCATCGACAACCACTGACAGAACGTCTCTGCGGCGTAGTGCGTCATCGTAATGGCCGGACGATCGCCCGAGCCCCAACCCTGGTCGGGGAATCCGAACGGAGGTGTCGGTCCTGAGATCGCGTCTACATCGGGGTCGCTGTTGTTTGCATAGACATCAGCCGGAAGGGTTCGTCCTTCGCTCATCGTCTGTCCGTAGAATGCCCAGAACTGATCCCAGGTCACTTCCACTTCGGCCATAAAGAAGGGGCTCACCGTCACGTTGCGTACGGGTGCCTCGTCGGGCTGATGAAAGTCTTCCTTCGTCGTACTACCCATAGCAAACGTTCCGCCCGGAATGGCGATCATATTGAATGATACGGCGGTTCCCGGTACCTCTTCGGTATAGTTCTCGAAGCTGCTAACTACGGTTGCTTCCTTGAAATACAGACTCGGATCGACTACCGCACCGCCGTCCTGGCCGGGGATACCGGTCAGCTTGCCGTGTGTGTAGTTCGGATTGTGATGTCCCACGTCCAAGTGGCAACTGATACACTGCAAGTCGAGTTTCTTCTCGTTCTCGTCGTAATAAAGATGCGCCGTGATCCCATCGGGCGTGATGCCCTGGGGGAAAAGATTCTGATGGCACTCCTTACACGACTGGTTCGGGATGTATTTGACGGCGTGTTCGAGTTCGGACTTGAGGTCCCAGTCGAAATCAGCGCTGTCTTTCGTAAAGTATCCCCAGGCATCCTTCAGGCCAAGTTGCAACTTGGCCGTATAGTGATCCCAGGTATCGTTCTTCGGCGGCAGGTGACAGTCCACACAGTGCACTTTCACCCCGCTGCCGTTGTTGACATGAGTAGAAATCTTCCAGCTGTCTTCGACATGGGGATGTACGTGGCACATCATACACGATTCGTCGGTCGAGAAATAGACCGAAGTCAGGTAGGCTGCCGCCACAACGCCCATCCCCAGGGCCAGTCCGACCAGGAAGATAAAGGTTCTCTTCTTGAAGAAGCCAGTTTTCTTCTTCTTATCTGTTGCATTTGCTGTCATAGTTTCGACTGAACCGGTTGCATGATAAAGGTGAATTCATAATCTCCGTACGGGATGCGATACTGCTCGAGCGGGAGCGTTCCCCAGCTGTTGATGCAACCCAATCCCATCTGCACCTTGTCGATACATACGTTCGTATAGTCGATCTGCGGCACCAGTTCGGAATGCCGTTGGATCTTATAGAGTCCTTCGTCGAGCGACTCGATCGAGTAGTTGAGCGCAGAGGCCGTAAACGGTGCATCGGCAACGAATTGCAAGCCTGTGCCGCCTTTGTTCGTCTGGTTCCACCAACGGATATCGGTCTTCGTGCCGGTCTCCTGCGGACGGATGTACGAATAGAACTGCTCGTCGACAGTCTGGCGATACAAACCGATATCGGTCACGTTGTTGCGGTCGGAATAGTTCTCCAACGGTCCGCGTCCGTAGTATTTGATGTGGTTCAACTGCTTCGGCATCTGGATCTGCATTCCGAAACGGAACAGGTCGGATACCTTCGCCGACTTGTCGGCTTCGAGGCGTTGCGTCACCTGGATGGCACCTTCGTTGTTGACCACATAAGTCAGGAACAACTTAGCCGATACCGACGGCATTTCATAAGCTGCGTCGACAATTACCAGGCCGTTTTCCGTCTTACCGGTCAATCCCGTCAGTTTCATTTCCGGATTCAACCACGCGCGGTATCTGCGTTGCAGTTGTGCCCCCATATCGTTATCGGTCGGTGCACGCCAGAAGTTCGGAGTCAGCTTGCCGCCTTCGTTCAGGAGCGACATGCCGTTCACTTCGTAGCGCGACAAGAAACCATCGCGGCGACCGAAGTCCATCCGGAACGTTTCGCCTTCGACAATCAGGAAGTTTTTGTCCACTTCGACCAATTTCGGCTCAATCGTTGCCACGTGCATCGCTTCTTTGTTCGTCAATGCCAAGGCTTTCGCTTCGTAAGGACGAACCACCAACTGGTTCTTCGCTACGGCATAACCGGCAGGCAAGAGTGTTTCCGCTTTCTTCAGACGGAAAGAGATATTGAGGAGCAATTCCTTGCATTTGCAGACGTTCGTCAGGTCGTAGTCGAGCTTCAGGTTCGCCTTCTGCTGCGGGCCGACTTTCAAGTCGTTAATAATACCCGATTGGATGGCTTCACCGTTGGCCATCAACTGCCATTCGGCATAATAACGGCTCAGGTCGATAAAGAAGTTCTCGTTGTAAACGCTGATCGTGCCCGTGTTCATATCGACGGGGGTAGCCCAGATCGATTGATAGATATGACCTACCTCGTACATGTGCGGATTAGGCACCCGGTCGGGGCTGATCAAGCCGTTATCGCAGAAGTTCTGGTCCGAAGCGTCATACGGATTCCAATCGCCGCCGTAGCCGTAGTAAGATACGCCATCGGGGCGGGTGATACGCAACGATTGATCGACAAAGTCCCAGATGAATCCACCCTGGAATTTCGGATACTTGCGGATCAGGTCCCAGTATTCCTTGAACCCACCCTGCGAGTTACCCATCGCATGAGCATATTCGCACTGGATCAGCGGAACCTTGATATCCGTACGCTGGCTATACGCCTCGCTGCGCTTGTAATCGAGATACATCGGGCAATACACATCCGTAAACTCCGGATTGCCATGCGCCTGCTCGTACTGGCACAAGCGGGAAGGATCTTCGGCTTTGATCCACTTGAAGCAAGCTTCGAAGTTCGGGCCCATACCGGCTTCGTTTCCTAACGACCAGAAGATGATCGAGGGATGATTGAAGCTCCGTTGCACGTTGCGCTGGTTGCGTTCGAGGTGCGCCTTGGCAAACGAAGGATTCTTCGCCAGCGAACGTTCGCCGTATCCCATGCCGTGCGACTCGATATTGGCTTCGGCCACGACATAAAGGCCGTATTCGTCGCAGAGATCATACCAAAGGTTGTTGTCGGGGTAGTGACACGTACGTACGGCATTCAGGTTGAACTGCTTCATCACCTTGATATCTTCGATCATACGTTCGCGCGAGATCACATAACCGCCGTCGGGGTCCATCTCGTGGCGGTTGGCGCCTTTAAACAAGACAGGCTTGCCGTTGACCAACACCTGGGCGTCTTTCAGTTCGATCTTGCGGAAACCCACCTTCTGGGTGATGACTTCCAACGTCTTGTTGCCGTCTTTCAACGTGGCGATCAACCGGTACAGGTTAGGCGTTTCTGCCGTCCACTTCTTCGGATCGGCTACCTGCATGGCAGCAGTCAGCTTACCGGCACCGCGTACGGCCGCTGTGGCTACTTCTGCGCCCTTGTCGTCGACCAATTTCAGGTCGACTGCTGCACTGCCCTTGAGGTTCAATGCGATCTGCAGGCTACCGTCTTTGTATTGTGCGTCCAGATCGGGTGTGATCCGGATGTCCTGGATATACTTCGCGTTGCGGGCATAGAGATAGCAGTCGCGACCCACGCCCGAGAGGCGGAAGAAGTCCTGATCCTCCAGGTAAGTCCCATCACACCAGCGGAACACCTGGAAAGCTACCAGGTTCTTTCCCGGCTTCACAAAGCGGGTGATATTGAATTCGGCCTCCAACTTGCTGTCTTCGCTGTAGCCCACGAACTGTCCGTTGATCCACAGATACATATTCGACGTCACCGATCCGAAATGCGCGAAGATCTCCTTCCCGTTCCAGTCGGCCGGGATCACAATCTCCTTGCGGTAAGATCCCACATGGTTGTTTTCGACCGGGAAACTCGGCGGTTCGCTCTTGTACTGGTGACGCCAGGGATATCCGATGTTGACATACAGCGGATCGCCGTAGCCATTGAGTTCCCAGTTTCCCGGAACCGGCATCGTGCCCCAGCCCTTATCGTTATAACCGACGCGATAGAAGTCGGTCGGACGCTGATCGGAATCTTTTACCCAGTTGAAATTCCAGGTCCCGTTCAGCGTCATAAAGTTTACGGACGACTCCCGGCAACCTTTCGCCGCAGCGTCTTCCGATTCAAACGCGAAATAATTCGTATGCATCGGCGCCCGGTTCACTTCGTTCACGCCCGGGTCCTGCCACTCGTTCTTTTGTGCCCAAGCATTCACGCATAAGAGTGCGGATGCGGCAACTATAAATCTTAATTTCATTCTATCTATTAATTATCAATTATCAATTCCTTATTCTTGCCACTTCAGCCATTTCACCTCATCGTTCCAGCCGGCTTCGACCATCGTTTCGATGAATTGCATACCGCGTACGCCATCGTAGACCGTCGGGAAGTCGAGCATATCCTCGGTAGGCTGCTCCCCTTTGCGGCGCGCCATGACCGTCAGCGCAAAATTGCGGTAGATATTGGCAAACGCTTCGATAAAGCCTTCCGGATGCCCCGCCGGGGTGCGTACATCCCAGCCGGCAGCTTCGCCCAGGAAGGTATTATTACCGATATGAACGATCTCTTCGGGCTTGTTGCCCCATTTGAAGATCAAGCGGTTCGGATCCATCTGATGCCATTCGAGTCCACCCTTTTCGCCATAAACACGCAGGCGCAGGTTGTTGGCTTCCCCTTTAGCGATCTGTGAGGCCGTCAGACAGCCTTTCAAGCCCCCATCGAAGCGCAGGAAGGCTGCCCCGTCATCGTCGACCGGACGTCCCGGAGCGAACGTATTCAGCTCTGCACAGAGTTCCAACACCTTCTGACCCGTCACATACTCGGCCAGATGCCAGGCATGCGTTCCGATATCGCCGATACAGCCGGCCTTGCCCGTTTGCTTGGGATCCGTACGCCAACCGGCGTTGTTTCCACCCTGCAGCTCGATCCGATCGGCCAACCAGCCCTGCGGATACTCCACATACAAGCGGCGCAACTGCCCCAGTTCGCCTTTGGCGATCCGGTCGCGGGCTTCTTTCACCGCCGGATAACCGCTATACACATGCGTCAAAGCCAATACCAGACCCGTCTCTTCCACCTTCTGTTGCAAAGCCTTAGCCTCTTCCAGCGAGAAAGTCATCGGTTTGTCGACCACCACGTGCATACCCCGCTCCAACGCCATCATTGCCGGCTCGAAATGGAACCGATTAGGCGTAACGATCGTCACGAAATCCATGCGTTCGCCTTCGGGCAACAACATCTCGCGTTCGAACATCTCCTGATACGTGCTGTAAATCCGGTCTTCCGGTAAGAAATAAGATAAACCGGAGCTTTTCGAGATCTCCGGATCGATACTAAAACATCCACACACCAATTCAATCTGATTATCCATGAATGCCGCTCTGCGGTGAATGGCACCGATAAACGCGTCGCTTCCGCCGCCTACCATGCCCATGCGCAATTTCCTGTTTTTCATACGTTTTGTAATATTTATTAGATATAGATTAAAAATACATTATACACAGATCACATCGGACTCCTGTCGCTCACAAGGAAGTCTCCTCTCAAAAAAAAGAATCACTCAAATCGAATCCATCGAATTAGGTCAATAATACGTAACTCGCCGTAAACATCATGAAGGTCGCACACAAAATCAAGCGCTCCTGAATCATGGCGGGACACCTCCGATAGCATGCAAATATACAAATAAATGTATTCATACACATAAAAAGACTTTTTTTCTTTCCCCTATGCCCGCTCCTCCCACAGATGATCCTCCCGCCAGAACCCCCTTTTCAAAACATTGCACTTTGGGCGAAAAAACATTACACTTTGGTAAAAAAAACATTGCACTTTGGTCGAGCAAAGTGCAATGTTTATTTTGGGCAGTCTACACATAAAAGTTTCGCACCCCCTTCCACCTTTCACCCGATCGCCAGAGCCCTGTATTGATCAGCGTTTCGGGTGAAAGATGGAGGCTTCCCGAAAAAGGCCGGCAGGGTTTTGCAAAAGGCCGGCAGGGTTTCCCAAAAGGCTGCCGGAGTTTTCCAAAAGGCCGGCGGCTTTTTTCGGGAAGGTCTGTCGTTTTTTTAAGTATTCTTCTACCTTTCACCCGAAACGCTGATCAATACAGGGATCTGGCGACCGGGTGAAAGGTGAAGACCGGACTAAAAATTTTTATGTGGTAAACTACCGGTAGTTTGCGCGCAAACTACTAATATTTTGTCGACAAACTACCGGTAGTTGGTGCGCAAACTACCGGTAGTTTTTGAAGAAAATATTAACACCTCATTCCCAGCAGGTTAAAGAGGCGCTTTTAATGATGGTGATACTGCGTGCCCGGGCCTTTGCTGAGGTGGACGGTGCGGATGACGGTTGATTGTTCGCCGTTGGCGTTGGTGCACCAGATGCGCAGGTGGTAAATGCCTTCTTTGGCGTCGGCGGGGATGACGATGCCGTGATGGTGGATGTTCCGTTTTTTAACGCCCTGCAGTTCCCAGGTCTTATCGAAGATCGAAGGGAAAGGGCTGCCTTCGTTCGCTTGCGTATGCGAATGGCCGTCGAAATTATCGTGGATCTCTACCCGGTAGGATTGCAGCAGGATTTCGTCGTCGAGATCCATATCGAAATGGATCGCTTTGCCGATCTGTAACACATCGTTCTCGCCCGGAGCGATCAGGGTGATCTTCGGAGCGGAAGCCTGTTTCTCGCCTTCCACTACCGGCGCGGCTTTTACATTCAAAAAGGACAAAAGACTTACGGCAAAAATCAAAATACGTATCATCATTCTTTCGGATTAAATGTTATTTTACTCACCGGCGAAGATACATATAATTTATCTACCTTTACCGCTTCAAAAGAAAATCATGAGTCTACTGCCCGGAAAATACAGGGTGCATTCCCCTTTTGTCTTTCATCTGATCACCCAGGTGATCGAGGAACACGGCACGTACTACCGGCTGAAAGAGATCGAACGGATACGCAAACGCCTGCAGCAAAGCGATCGGACAACGGCGCGACGGGTGGCCAAAGAGGCGATCTCCGTCCGCAAGGGGGCATTGCTTTTCCGATTGACGAACCATTTCAAGCCGCAGACCATCCTGCAGGTGGGGACTTCGTTGGGTCTTTCCACGCTTTACCTCAGCTCGTACGCCGCGGGGCTCGCTTGCGCTTCGATCGAGGAGGACGCGGCAATCGCACAGCGCGTTTACCGTGAGGCGGCACGTACGCCGATCGAATGTTATACCGGTGACGTGCGCCAGCAACTGGGCGACTACCTGCAAAAAGGAAAGACACTTGATTTTATCTTCCTCAACGGACGCGACAAGGGGATCGATCTCCTGGAAACATTCACCACCTGCCTGCCCCATACGGCCGATCATACGGTGGTGGTCGTCGACGGGATCCGCCGGAACAAAACGGCGCGGAAGGCCTGGCAGCAGATCATCACCCATCCGGAAGTGACCGTCAGCCTGGAACAATTTACGCTGGGCATTGTTCTATTTCATAAGAATCTACATAAACGCAACTATAAAATTTATTTTGAACGATGAAGAAAAGCAAAATCTATACCGGCGGTGGCGACAAAGGCACCACCTCACTCGTCGGAGGGCAGCGGGTTTCCAAAGCCGATCCGCGGATCGAGAGTTATGGCACGACCGATGAATTGAATTCTTTTATCGGACTGCTGATCACCCAGGTCGAGGAACAGGAGGATAAAGATTTCCTCTCGTTCGTGCAACACAAACTGTTCACCATCGGTTCGTACCTGGCCACCGACCAGGAAAATACGGAGTTAAAGATCGAAAGCCGCATCACTCCCGAAAGTATCGAACGCGTGGAACGGGAGATCGACCGGATCGATGCCGAACTGCCACGAATGAAAGCGTTCGTATTGCCCGGAGGAAGCGTAAGCGCCTCACTGGCACATGTTTGCCGTACCGTCTGCCGCCGCTCCGAACGCCGGATCTATGCCCTGACACAGACCTCCCGGGTGGAAGAACCGGTCTTGACTTTCATCAATCGCCTGTCGGATTATTTCTTTGTTTTGGGACGCAAGGAAAACATAAAAATCAATGGTGACGAAATAATTTGGGATTATACTTGCATCTAACGAATATTGTTATATTTTTGCGGAAAAATTGGAAATTGGTAACCTGACTGCGAAGGCAGTTATAACATTTAACATCATGTATTGGACCCTAGAATTAGCTTCAAAATTAGAAGATGCGCCTTGGCCAGCAACCAAAGACGAACTGATTGACTATGCTCAACGTTCGGGTGCCCCGTTGGAAGTGATTGAGAATTTACAGGAAATGGAAGATGAAGGAGAAATATACGAATGCATGGAAGACATTTGGCCGGATTACCCCAGTAAAGAAGATTTCTTTTTCAACGAAGAAGAGTATTAACAAAAGAATAAAAACAAAAGAAGATAACAGCGAGGTAGCGGATTAAATCCGTTATCTCGTTCTGTTTTTTAAACAAGATATACAATTTACGCGCCTCTTATCCGTTTCTATAGAGATTGGATATGCTTATTGAATGAAGAAGTTTCTCTTTCCTATTATATTATTATGGATGATCTGCGTACAAACGACGTGGGCACAACACGATGCGCAGTTCAGCCAGTACTTCAATGCCATGGGTTATTACAATCCGGCATACGCGGGAAACACCGAAGATCTGCGCTTCTTCGGGCTCTATCGCCAGCAATGGGTGGGCATCGACCGGGCGCCCCAATCCATCTTTGCGATGGTCGATATGCCTTTCAAGATCGGTAATACGAACCACGGCGTAGGGGCGGTGATGCTCAGCGAGACGATCGGGCTTTTCACCTTCACCCATGTATCGGGACAGTATGCGTTCAAGAAAAAACTCTGGGGCGGCGAATTGAGTATCGGAATCCAGGCGGGTATTGCCAATATCGCTTTTCAGGGCGATAGCGTGCGCTTACTAACGATGGACGGCTTCTCGAGCGGTATGCTCGACGAGGCAATCCCACTCACCCAGGTCGACGGCATGGTGATGGATATGAACGCCGGTATCTTTTATACCCATCCCAAATTCTATGCCGGCTTCGGCGTGACCCACCTGATGGAACCGGAAATACAATTCGACGAAAATGCCTCATACTACATTGGAAGAGCGCTTAATTTCACTGCCGGATACAATATTCAGACGCGTAACCCGTTATACGAATTGCAGCCATCTGTTTTTCTGAAAACCGATATGAACAGTTTTCAGGCCGACTTGACTGCCCGGGTGATCTATAACAAGATGTTTAACGGCGGGGTCTCCTGGCGGGTGAACGAATCGGTCGTTTTCCTTTTAGGGGCATCGATCGGACGCTTTCAGGTAGGTTACGCCTACGACTTCCCCTATTCTCCGATATTGAAAGGAAGTAGCGGAAGCCACGAACTGATGGTCCGGTTCAACATCAAACTGAAGAAAACACAAACAGGAAACAACAGACATAAGAGTGTTAGAATATTATAACCATATGAAGATAGAAGTAAGAAGTAAGAAGATCAATATCTTCCTTGTACTTATAGCCATGGGACTGCTTACCACATCATGCGGTCGCTCACTCAGAGGATCGGGTGGAGAAGTAACAGGCGTACGCTTGGCTGCCGTCAACGAACCGACTCCCTACGGGATGGTTCTGGTCAAACGGGGCGCTTTCGAGATGGGTCCTTCCGATAAAGATTCTTTATGGGGCATGATGCCGGAGACGAAAGGGGTTTCGTTTGATGCGTTCTGGATGGACCAGACGGAGGTGACCAACGCGAAGTATCGCCAGTTTGTCAATTACGTGCGCGACTCGATTATCCGCGAACGCTTGTACGATCCGCAGTTCGGCGGTAACGAGCTCTTCAAGATTACCGATGACCGCTACGGCGATCCGATCGAGCCTTATCTCGACTGGAGCCGACCGATTCCCTGGAAAAGAGCCAGCGAAGAGGAAGAAATGGCAATCGAAAGTATCTATTATACCCATCCGGTGACCGGCGAGAAGAAACTCGATCCGGCGCAGATGTATTATAAATACGAATGGTACGACTACACCTCGGCAGCCCTGCGAAAGAACCGCCTGAATCCTTACGAGCGGATACGCAATACGGACCTGACGGTCAACCCCGACGAGGTGGTGATGATCTCCAAAGACACGGCCTATATCGACGATGAAGGACGGATCGTGAACGAAACGATCACCCGCCCGCTCAGCAGCGAATGGGACTTCCTGCATACACGCATCGTAGCGATCTATCCGGATGAAACGGTCTGGATCAACGACTTCAACAATGCGTACAACGAACCCTATATGCGGATGTATTTCAATCATCCGGGATACGATGATTATCCTGTAGTAGGGGTTTCCTGGGAAATGGCAACCGCCTATTGCGTATGGCGCACGAACACCTTCAAAGAATCGTTGAATCTCCCGGCGGGACAGAA
This sequence comes from Parabacteroides sp. PF5-6, assembly GCF_029504695.1. GTDB lineage: Bacteria > Bacteroidota > Bacteroidia > Bacteroidales > Tannerellaceae > QVMG01. The sequence goes on along the minus strand of NZ_JAQFIN010000004.1, from coordinate 290,263 downwards.
CATCGAACCGTTCCGCCTGCCAACCGAGGGAGAATGGGAATACGCCGCCCGTACGGGTAAGAACGAAAACAAATATCCCTGGTCGAGTGATGACCTACAAAGCAGTAAAGGTTGCTTCCTGGCGAACTTCAAACCGGGCGATGGCGATTATACACAAGACGGACATATCATCACTTCGCGCACCGGCTCTTTCGCGCCGAACGAATTCGGATTATACGATATGGCAGGGAACGTAGCGGAATGGACCTCGACGAGCTTCTCCGAATCGGGCCCGACGCAAATGAGTGATATGAACCCGGAACTGCATTACGACGCGGCCAAAGAAGATCCATACGCGATGAAAAAGAAAGTCGTTCGCGGCGGCTCCTGGAAAGATGTGGCCCAGTTTATCCGTTCGGATATGCGCACGTCGGAATATCAGAATGAGACCCGTTCGTATATCGGATTCCGTTGCGCCCGTACGCAGGTCGGCTTTTCCAAATCAAAAGGTAAGAAATAAGAAGATAATTAGAGCTCAATAAAATGGGAAAATATAGAAGATATAAAAACAGAGTAGAGATGTTCCTCTCCAGCGAAAGAGGAAAGAGATTATTGAATTTTGTCTACAGCTGGGGAGCCTCGATTGTGATCATCGGAACGATGTTCAAACTGTTGCACCTGCCCTATGCGAACTGGATCATCGGTATCGCATTAAGCGTTGAAGCCTTGGTATTCTTTATCTTTGGTTTCGAGAAGCCGGGAAACGAATACCACTGGGAAGATGTGTTCCCGGTACTGAAATCGAAGAATCCGATGGACCGTCCCGATTTTACCGGCACGCCCGTCTCTTCCATGATTCATTCGGAAGTCAATATGGATGATGATACAAACGGAACGATCGGCAGTATCTCCGGCGGAGGAAGCCTCAATATCGCGGGCAACCTCGACCTGACCGAAGACGATACGAAGAACCTATCCGACAGCATCAAGAAACTGAGCGGCGCTGCCGAGCAGATCTCTAAAATGGCGGAACTGACCGAAGCAACGCAGAAATACCTCGAACAGCTTTCCGGCGTTTCCGATCAGATGGAACGTTTCGGACAGGTGACCACCTCGTTGACCGATGTATCCGACACACTGCTTAACTCTTACAAACATATCACGGACAATTCGGATGGTATCAACCAGAACTCCCGTGGTTATGTACAACAGATGGAAACATTGAACCGGAACATCTCCGGCCTGAATACGATCTACGAAATCCAGTTGAAGAGCATCAGCTCGCAGATTGAATCGATCGAACATATCAACGGTGGCTTGAACCGGATCCGGGAAATGTACGACGGTTCGGTAGTCGACAGCTCCGTCTTCCGCAACGAAACGGAAAAGATGACGCGCCAGTTGACCGACCTCAACCAGGTCTATACACGCTTGCTTCAGGCGATGACGGTCAATATGCCGGTAGCCAATCCCTATCAGCAACAACAGCCGCAACAGCAACCGGCGAATTACCCGCAACCGGGTTTCCAGCAGCAACAGGCTTACAATCCACAGCCGCCTGCACAGGGAAACCCCTATCAACAACAACCTCCTTATAACCCGAATAAGTAAACAATATGGCAATAGGGAACAATCCTAATTCTCCTCGTCAGAAGATGATCAACCTGATGTATCTGGTGTTCATCGCAATGATGGCGCTCAATGTTTCTTCCGAAGTATTGAACGGGTTTGAATTAGTGGAAGACAGTTTGCGTACCACCATCCATAACGCATCCAACCGCAATACGTTGGTTTCCGAAGAAATGGATGCCTATCACCAGATCAATCCGGAGAAGACGGGCGAATGGTACGATAAAAAGAATATTGTAAAAGCAGCATCCGACACCTTATTCAATTACGTGCAGGACTTGAAAGTCCGCATCGTCAAAACGGCCGACGGCGCCAAAGGGGATGTGAACAATATCGATAAGAAAGACGACCTGGAAGCCGCTTCCCGTGTGATGCTGGCACCCGTGATCGGCGAAGGCAAGAAACTGCGTGAATCGATCGATAACTACCGGGCACTATTGGCCGAGATGGTACAGGATACGGCGAAGACCCGCCTGGTGGAATCGACCCTGAGTACGACACCCCCGCGCAAAGCCGGTCTCAATATCCGCACCTGGGAAGAGGCATTGTTCGAAAGCATGCCTGTGGCCGCGGCTGTTACCCTGCTAACGAAGCTACAGAGTGATATCCGTTACGCGGAAGGCGAGATGCTGAGCTACCTGTTGAGCAGTGTGGATGTGGGCGACTACCGGGTGAATGATATCACGGCACAGGTGATTCCCGAATCACAGATCGTGATGCGGGGCAGCCAGTACCGCGCCAATATCGTGTTGTCGGCAGTCGACTCCACCAAACGCCCGACGGTCTTCGTCAACGGCGAGTTCTTAACGGAAGAACAGGCGGGACGTTTCACCGTCAATACCGGATCGACCGGTACCTTCCCGATCAAAGGATATATCGAAATGCCCAATAGCGACGGTTCGACCATGCGACGCGAATTCGAAAGCGAATACTTCGTGACCGAACCCAGCGCTACGGTTGCTCCGACCCTGATGAATGTCTTATACGCCGGCATCGATAACCCGATCCGTATCGCCGTACCGGGCATTCCCAGCGGAAGCGTAACCGCTACGATGACCAATGGAGGCCTGACGCGTCAGGGTGATCTCTGGGTAGCCAAACCGACCACCGTCGGCACGGAAGCGATCGTCACGGTACATGCCCGTATGGCAGACGGCCGTTCGGTAGAGATGGCGAAGAATACCTTCCGCGTACGCGCCCTACCCGACCCGATGCCTTTTATCGAAGCAAAGGATGCCAACGGCAACCCACGCAAGTTCAAAGGCGGACGTATGGCACGGCGTGATCTGCTCGCAGCAGGAGGTATCCAGGCAGCGATCGACGACGATATCCTGAATATCCCGTTTACCGTGCTTCGCTTCGATGTGCAGTATTACGACTCGTTCGGTAACGCACAGCGGGAAACCGCCCAGGGCGGCACCTTTACGGAGCGTCAGCGCACGTTGATCAATAACCTGCAACGGGGAAAAGACATTTGGATAACCGGAGTGGTAGCGCGGGGTCCCGACCAGGTGGAACGCAACATCTCACCGATCAATATTATTGTAAATTAAGTAAAGAAAGATATGAAACGTCTGTATTATATTATCTTGACGCTATGTGTTGTCGCTATGGCTGCGCCGTCCGTATACGCGCAGGAAGAAACCAACCAGCAACAGCAACAACGCCGTACGCCGCAGGCTTCACGCGGAGCCCGGCAGGAAGCCCAACAGAACACCGGTCTGCCCGACCTGACCGTACGGGCACAGGACCTGAACGAGCGCAATATCCAACAGATCGGTAACGCGCCCTGGATGCGTATCCTCTACCGGGAAGTCGACCTGCAGAAAGACGAGAACGCACCTTTGTATTATCCGGTGCGTCCGATGAACGGGCAGATGAACCTCTTTACGACCATCTTCCAACTACTGAGTGAAGGCAAACTGACGGTATATAAATATATGGACGGCTACGAGATCTTCGACGAAGAGCATGTAGAAGACTTCAAAGAGATCCTCAACGTGGCACGTATCTATTACGAAGAAATACCCGGCCGTGCCGGCGAACCCGCTTCGTATGTGATCAATGAGAGCGATATCCCTTCGGCCGATGTCCTGTCGTATTACGTGAAAGAAGCCTGGTATTTCGATCAGAACAACTCCGTTTTCGATGTGAAGACCCTGGCGATCTGCCCGCGCCTGACCACCGTCGACGACTTCGGCGCCTTGCAGACCATGGCCCTGTTCTGGTTGCCTTACGAGAATATCCGCCCGTATATCAATACGAGCTACATCATGACTTCCAACATCAACAACGCAAAGACATTCACCATCGACGACTATTTCCGTCGCCGGATGTTCAATGGAGAGATCATCAAAACGGAGAACCTGATGAACCGCACCATGCGTGAGCTCTACCCCCAGCCCGATTCGTTGAAGCTGGCACAACAGGCGATCGAAACGCAACTGACGACTTTCCAGGAATCCCTGTGGTTCAAAGAAGACACCACCCAGGTAGCCGACAGCAAAGAAGCCAAGAAAACGGTTGCCAAATCGGCTCGTGGTCGCGTCTCTTCCACCAAAGAAAATAAAGCCAAAGCGCCGAAAGCCTCTGCTCCGAAAGCCGAGAAATCCGCTCCGGTCCGCAGTGTGCGCCGTTCGAGATAAGAAGTTGTTTTAACTGTCAATCCCATGTTTCGTAAACTTGTTGCCATAGAACCTGTCAGCCTGATCGCTTCGGCGGAAAAGGCGCTGTCGACCTTTGCCCAAGAGGTGGTGATGTATCCGGATATACCGGCCGACGACAACGAGGTGGCTGCCCGTATCGCCGATGCCGACGCCGTGTTGTTGAGTTATACCTCACGCATCAACCGGGCTGCCCTCGAGCAATGCCCGAATGTGAAGTATATCGGTATGTGTTGTTCGTTATACTCGCCCGAGAGCGCGAATGTGGATATCCGTTATGCCAACGAACGAGGCATTACGGTGACCGGCATCCGGGATTATGGCGATGAAGGCGTAGTGGAATATGTGATCAGCGAACTGGTACGTTGCCTGCATGGCTTCGAGCAACCGGCATGGGACGGTATGGCGCGTGAGATCACCGGACTGAAAGCCGGCATTATCGGCTTGGGCAAATCGGGAGGTATGATCGCCGACGCCTTGCGTTTCTTCGGTGCCGAGATCACTTATTTTGCGCGGAGCGAAAAGGAGGAAGCCCGCAACAAAGGCTACCGCTTCCTGCCGCTGAACGAGTTATTGGCCGAGAGCGAGGTCGTCTGCTGCTGCCTCAACAAGAATACCGTCTTATTACATGAAGCCGAATTCAACCATTTCGGAAACAAAAAGATCCTGTTCAATACCGGCCTATCGCCCGCCTGGGACGAACCGGCCTTTACCCAATGGCTGGAAGGCGACAACCTTTGCTTCTGCGACACATTGGGAGCCTTGGGCGCACCGCAGCTATTGCATCACCCCCATGTGCGTTGCATGCAGGTATCCACCGGCCGCACGCGTCAGGCATTCGACCGGTTGAGCGAGAAGGTGTTGCACAACCTCTCAGAATACAATGGGTGAGGTAATATTAATCAAGGTACTGACCACCGACCAGGCGGCTATTTCAGGCGTCGCGCTATACACATCCACCACCGCATGCACCTGATCGTTGCGGATCTCCACCCGTTGCGTATCTCCTACAAATCCGGGGGTAGACTGCATCGTCACCTGCATCTCTTCCGGGCCGACAGACGCCAGTGAGGCAGCCACCGAAACATTCAAGCCGGTAGGAAAGACACCGATCGCTTCGCGGGCTGTTCCCGAAAAGACAATACGCTTCTCCGCTTCCAACGCCGGAGTATAGACCGGCGAACGCCGCAGCGCATTCACCCCTTTCTCATTGAAAAACCGGGCGGAAGCATTGCCCATCAAGGTAGCCGTACGCAACACATCGAAGCCGCCCGTCGCTCCCGAAGCGATATACACCCGTGCGCCGTTTGCCCGAGCCGTCTGCTGCACCTCTTGATAGAAAGCCGTATCGGCAAAAGCGCCGATCGACAGGGTCACGATCGAAGTCCCGTTGCGTAAGGCCGGCAAAGCAATCGCTTTCATCGCCGCCGGAGAAGCCGCCTCCACCAGATAGTCAGGTTTCAACGCCAACAATTCCTCCAATGAAGAACAAGCCACACAAGGCATTCCCGCTTGTTGCATCTTCGCCGCAAGCGCTTCTGCCTTCGCCGCCGTACGCGAATACACCCCAACCAACTCATACTCCGCCAACAATCCCTTCCGGACCGCCTCAGCAACAATCTCCGCCAGCCGCCCACATCCGACAATCACTAACTTTTCCATGGCGGCAAAGATAAGGAAAGCCAAACACAGAGACAAGCTTATTTGACTCTGTTGAGGCGCATCGAAGAAGATTTGAACCCCGCCAGATCCCCCTTTCCCAAAACATTGCACTTTGGGCGAAAAAACATTGCGCTTTGGCCAAGCAAAGTGCAATGTTTTTTTGGGAAGGACTACACATAAAAGTTTCGTACCCCCTTCCACCTTTCACCCGATCGCCAGATCCTTGTATTGATCAGCGTTTCGGGTGAAGGCTTGGTGAAGAACTTCCCAAAGTGTATCGTCTTGAACAAGGTTGGCTGTTTTAGTTTCCAAAAGGCCGGCAGGGTTTTGGAAAAGGCTGCCGGCCTTTTCTAAAAGGCTGCCGGAGTTTTAGAAAAGGCCGGCGGCCTTTTTCGGGAAGCCGCCGGGAGGTTTGTCGTTTTTTTGAGGTATGCCTTTATCTTTCACCCGAAACGTTGATCAATACAGGGATCTGGCGATCGGGTGAAAGGTGAAGACCGGGGTAAAAACTTTTATGTGGTTATCCGTGGCATCGAAGGCCGTTGGCAGAGATCAGATATGCAAGTGAATACCTAAGGAGACCGGGTGGATCGCCGGGCCTTTGTTGTTTTCGAAAAGCTCGAACGGGGAGTATTTCAGGTAGATGCCGATCCAGTCGTAGCCCATCTGCACCAGGAAGTCCATACTGATCGGGCGGAGATAGAGGCCTTCGTCGACTTTCTTTTTGCCTTTGCCTCCGTTCTCATCGCGGTACTTGATCTTCGAAGAAGAGGCGGTCTTCAATACGCCTACCACACCGGCGGAGATATAAAAATCAGTGTCCCAACGCCGGCCGCGTTGCCATTCGAGTAAGAGGGGAACGGTGAGGCTGGTGATGTTCAACCGGCTCTTGGTATAGGTCACCCCTTCGGGCGCCGGCACCAATACGGTATGCCCGTCCACACGTTGAAAATGTTCATTGCCATCGAGGCGATAGCGGTCCCAACGGATCCCCACCCCGGTGACCAGCCCCCAACCGTAACGGCGCGACAGGCGGAACTCTTTCTCCAGGAAATTCAGGTTCAACTCCCAGGACTTCTCGCTGCGCAGCGAAACGCCATCGATCTCATTCACATGGAAGCTGCCATCGGCAACGTTGGCAAAGCCCAATCCCAGGCCCGCCCAGTGCGGATCGAAGTCGCGGTTCCAGTTGGGCAACGGGATCGTGATCGACTTACCGTATTTGCGCTTCTCATAACTCTGTCCGCCTTTGTAATGCCCTTCGAACACCAGTTCGTTTTCCGTCAGATCGCCATCCGGCGCCATATCGTACACCCTGACTTTCAGGCGATCTTCGCCATCCTTCACCACAATCTTTTTCCCTTCGATATACACCGTCGTATCGGGCATTAAAGGTTCAACATCCATCGCCCAGCCCACCATCGGCAGGAACGCTACCATAATCCATAGTAATCTTTTCATCTTCTTTATATTTTTAGTTTATTCTCTTCTATCTTCTCTCTTCTTCAAAAATCATTGCGCGTAAAGAGCAACGTAATCAAGTCGTCGCTATCCAGTTCGCCTTCGATATAGACCAGGGTGATCACCCCTTTCTTATTCACCTTGAAAAGCACAAAGCGGTTGATATCCTCCTTCACGGTCGGCAACTGGTAGTAGGCCGAGATGATGCCGCCGTCGTCGGTCACCTCTTTGATCTTGCGCGCGCCTTTCTGGTCGGCCTCCAGGCAACGGCGGGTGAAACGCAGGGCATCCGCATCGTTCTTGATCGTGATGCTCTTGTAGTGGGTCATGCCGTAGGTCTCCAGCATCTCGTTCGAGAGCTCGACCATGGTCACATTCTTCTTCTTCCCGTAGCGGGTGAACACATCCTGTATGCGCAGGTCTTTCTGCATCTCCAGGGCAACTGCCGGCGCGGGCAACAACAGGCCGAGTAATAGGATGCAAGTCATCGTATGTATTATCCGTTTCATATCGTTTATCTGTTTCATTGTGTGTATACTCATTTATTCGTCGTCATCACTAAAGAAAGAACCCAAGGCGCGAAACTGCTCTTCGATCACCTGGCGATCGTCGTCGTCGCTGATCACCGGGAAGAGATCGCGTTCCGAGGTGGAGATTTCCTGCAAGGCGTTCAGGGCATGCTCCCGGATGGTGTGCGGATCGGTATAACAGCGTCCGTTGATCACCACGTAGTTGTCGGAGCAGAAGGTCCTTCCGGGAAAGACATATACCTGTCCGATGCCCAACAGCAACAATACCGCCGCCGCTACGCCCGACACCCAAAGAAGCACCCGGCGCCGTTGCGGCATCTGCCGGCGAACGGTCGTTGCCTCTTCTTTGCGGATCTCCTCCGCGAAGTAGGCGAACAGCGGCTGGTGGATCCGCAGATGTTCCGGCACCGCGTCCGAGGCAAAGAACTGCCGCAGCTCTTGCTCTTCCGCCGCCGACGTCTCCCCTTCGAAGTATTTATCTAAAAGATCTTCTATCCGTCTCATAACTTATATCTTATAACTCATAATTTGTACATATTGCTCCCGAACCTTCTTCCGTGCCCGCGACAGGTTGGAACGAACGGACTCGACCTGCGTCCCGGTGATGCTCGCGATCTCGGCCAGTTCGTAGCCTTCGATATCTTTCATCCGGATAATGGCCTGTTGCAGGGGTGGCAGTTCTTCGATCAGCCGGCGGATACAGTCCACTGCATCTTTCTGCTCCAGACTCAGCTCCGGGTTTCGCATGCCCGAGTCGAGACGCAGCAGCTCCGCTTCATCGCCTTGCGGCTTGCGCAGTTTGATCTTGTCCAATGTCAGGTTCTTGGTCATCGTCACCGCCAGCGCCTCTACGCTATGGTACTGATCCAACTGATCGCGCATCTGCCAGAGTTTAAGCAGGACTTCCTGCACCACATCTTCCGCGTCGGCCGGTTCATCCAGTAGCCGCAGGGAAATATGCAGTAACTTCGTACGCAGGGGTACAACCGTTGTCTTAAACGCTTCGAGTTCCATTCTATTGATTAGACGACAAAGGAAAGAAAACATAACATGGGAGAGAAATAATACCCGGGAAAGAGGGTGGTCGAACCCCTGAAATAACTCAGAACGGTTCGTTCGTGCGGATCGCTTCCCGCTTGCGGGCAGCTTTGATCTCCCGGATACACACTTCCGGATCAAATCCTCTTTCTTTCGCGTAGGCAGCACCCAGGACATCAAACATCCCGTCGGGCAAAGGCAAGCGGTTGAGGTTGCGGCAGCCGGCCTTCTGCGAGACCGTGCCGAAACGCATACGGTTCAGGTCAACGATTTCAATGGCGATCGTGGCTTCCCGGTCATCAAAAAGGATATTACCCCGGGAATAGTCTTTGTGCAAAAAACCCTGGTTGTGCATCCGGCCCGAAACCTGCCCGATAGTGGTCAGGATCTCTTCTTCGCGCGCAAACGTCTGCCGCGTCAAATCCCGGAAAGTAAAAGGACAGGTCGATTGCAGGGAAACGAAATACGTCTGGTCGACCAACCCGCCTTTCTTCTGCACCAGGAAAGCTACCGGAGCCGGGCTGCCGATGCCTGCTTCAATAAACTTCAAGGCATTAAGATACGCCCGCTCCGCTTTGGTCGAACGGATAAAAGAATAAACCAGCCGGTTGAAGAGGTTGGGACGCCGATAGGATTTCACAACCAACTGAAAGCCTTCTTCTTCGAAGGCACGCAACTCATTACGCCCTTTATAGATGCAACGGCCTTCCCCGCGGGCGAATGATTCGGGCAGACGTTCGACAAACGGTTCCAAGACTTTGTAATCGGGATGAACCAATAACTTGGCAGGCTTTTCCTTTTTCATATCAGATCTTATCGCGTTTGTGGATAAACTTCAACCAATAATACTTCAGGGGATTGCTATACTTCAGGTGCTTCCAGGGACGGCTGCCGTGGGGCTGATGAAACACGGGCAGGCTGGTGCAGAGATAATTGCGGAAGCCGTGCTTCAGGGATTCATGCGACACGGTCACATCGTGCCACGACTTGGTCGAATCGAGCCGCTCGAAGCTGAAGGCCTTCAGGTAAGGCAGCGTCAGCAGCGTACAACAAAAGCTCAGCCGCTTCTTCGTGGCAAAAAGTCCGCTCTTCTTGCCTTTGGCATACAGATAGGGGAAATTGATCTCCCCTTCCCGGTCGACAGTCACCGCGGCAATCATACCGCAGTCGGGCTGTTTCAAAGCTTCATCGAAAAGAGACTGCAAGGTATCGGGTTTCACCAACACATCCGACTCGACGAGGCATAAAGCGGCCTCTTCCGTTATCGCTTGCTGCTGGGCGAGTTGCAAGACCAGGAGGTAGTTGGGCGAGGGATGTTGCGTGATATCGGAGAGATTGACCAAGGTAAAACCATATTCCCGCGCCGCCTCTTCCAAGCGGCGGGTATTCTCAGGGGTGCTGAAGTCATTGTACACGGTATAAGAGAAAGGCACCCGGAAGGAAGACGCGTTTATCGCCTGAATCGTTTGCAGGGTCAATTCGATCGAATCCTTTACCGGAGTAATCACATGTATCTTTTTCATCTATAATCTGTTTTAATATGCCGGAGCAAACCGGAGCTGCAAAGATAGCGATTCTCCCCGCAATTCGAATCACATCCTGTTTTTGTTCCCCACCGGGAACAAATAAATCACGGGTAAACCAATATAAACGATAATTTTGCGTTGGTAAATAAACGATTAAAGAACGTGAAAGCATGAAATACGTATTCCTCTTTATAAGCCTTATCCTTTGGACTGTTCCGGTCGCCGCGCAACAGGTAGAGATAACCGGCAGCCGCAAATCCGTCAGGACCTCCGGCGACATCATGGCAGCGGTGACGCCCCTGGCTTGCGCCGCGACGGTATTGGCTTTGCAGGACTGGGAGGGATTGAAACAAGGAGCATTCGCCGCGGCAACCACCCTGGGCGTATCCTATGGCCTCAAGTACCTGGTGGGGAAAGAACGGCCCGACCGTAGCGACAACCACTCCTTCCCCTCCTTACATACGTCGATCTCCTTTACCGGCGCCGCTTTTCTCCAGAAACGTTACGGCTGGAAATGGGGCATCCCCGCCTATGCCGTCGCCTCCTATGTCGGTTGGAGCCGTGTTTACAGCAAAAAACATGATTGGTGGGACGTCGTCGCCGGTGCCGCACTGGGCATAGGCAGCGCATACCTCTTCACCCACCCTTACCTGCAGAAGCACCAGATCACCCTCTCTCCCATCGCCGCCCCCAACCATTTCGGGTTTTATGCGTCGGTGACGTTTTAAGGGATCACCCCTGGTCGCCTTTTCCGATCTCTTCCCGATAGCGATCAATCATCTCCATCAGTTCCTGCCCGTAATTCTCGACTACCTTTTTCCCGATGCCGGGAATCATCAACAGCTCTTTACTATTCGAGGGCAAGAGGTTCACGATGCCCAATAAAGCTTTCTGCTGCAGGATGGTATAAGGCGGGAGTTTCTTCTCGACCGACAATTCATACCGCCAGTTGCGTATCCGGTTGTAGAGAACCGGATGGCGGATATCGCCTTGCACGGCGGCTTCGATCTCTTCGTTTTTTTCTTTTTTTGCACGCACGGCCTTCTCTTTCTTACGCTTGGGCGCGGGAGGTGGCTCCATCTGGGCTTTGGCTTTGGCGGAGAGATAGGCGCTGATGCGGAACTCCTCCCGGCAGGCTTTCAGGACAGACCATTTCAAGAGAAAATCGTCTTTCAGGTTGTTCGACGCTTTGCTTAGGAGCTTGAGGGTTTCTTTGTTGTCGATATCCAAATCAAAGCCTTTCAATACAACCGCGCCATACTTCTCCATCTGCTGCAGGAAATAGGCGGTTCCCTTCTTGATCCGCTCTTGTATCACTTCATCTTGTGCATACGAAGGGTTGCCTTCGATCAGTTGCCGGAGCTGGGTCTGAAAACGATTGCCCACTTCGGTCACCTCCGCCCGGAACGCATCGCGGCTCTGCGAATAGCGGCTGCTCCATTCGGGATAGAGCCTGGCGAGATGGGCGGAAACCAGGTGAGCGACATACTGCAAACGTTGCTGGACCGTTTCGAAATCGAAAAGCTCGAGTACGAGTTTCAGGTAGTAGGCTTGTTGCGCCGTCTGCAGGTAAGCCTCATTGGCTTGTATGCCCGAGAGAGATTGCTTGTACTGATCCAGTCGCATATCGTTAATGAGGGCATTCCGACTGATCCGGCTGGTCAATACCATACCTTCCAAGGTCTTGCACCGGCTCAGGGCAACATAGACCTGGCCGTGCGAGAAAGCGGCGGCCGCATCGATAATCGCCTTTTCGAATGTCAAGCCCTGACTCTTATGGATCGTAATCGCCCAGGCGGTCTTGAGCGGATACTGGGAGAAGGAGCCGGCGATGTTTTCGCTGATCTCTTGTGTCTCCTCGTTGATTGTGTATTTCACGTTCTGCCAGACTTCCCGGTTCACGGTGATATCGTTGCCTCGTTCGTCGTTGACAATTATTTTCTCATTATTAATAAAGACGATCTTCCCGATCTTACCATTATAATATAGCTTGTCGCCCGACGAATCGTTCTTAACGAACATCACCTGCGCGCCGAGTTTAAGCTCCAGTCGTTCGTCGGTCGGGTAGGAATAGGCCGGGAATTCATCGGAGACCTCGGCATTGAAGACAAAGGGCAGTCCCGGCAGCTCGGCAAGCTTACGGCTATTGATCTGCTGCGCCTGATAGTTGTGGGTGGTCAAGGTGATATAGCCTTCTTTATCGTCCGGCCTGAAATCGGGGATGTAGCGTTCGTTCAGCCGGCGAAGGGTCTCGTCGTCGGGTTGGTTCTCGCGGATCTGGTTCAATAAACGCACGAAAGCATCGTCACTCTGGCGATACACATGGGTGAGCTCCACGCAGAGGTAGTGGCTCTGGGCGAGCGCTTTGCTGTCGAAGAAATAAGGCGAGGCGTAATGCGCCTTCAATAGGTTCCACTCTTCCTCTTTGGCTACCGGTGCCAATTGCTGCATATCGCCGATCAATAACAATTGCACGCCGCCGAAAGGTTTATTCTTATCGCGGAAACGGCACAACATATCACTGATCGCATCCAAGAGATCGGCACGTACCATACTGATTTCATCGATCACCAACAGATCCATGCTTCGGATCACATTGATCTTGTCGCGGCTGAACTTATGCGAGGAGGATGGGTTGCCCTGATCGGTCACCCCCGGAATATACGGTCCGAAAGGAAGCTGGAAAAAGGAATGGATCGTCACGCCGCCGGCATTGATCGCCGCCACACCTGTTGGGGCTACCACCACCATACGTTTGGGTGAGAGATCTTTCAACCGCCGGAGGAAAGTCGTTTTCCCGGTCCCCGCCTTCCCGGTCAGGAAGAGATGCGTGCCGGTATTTTGTATGTATTTCAAAGCCAGGTCTGATTGCTTGTGCATTTCCATGTGTTCATTCTTTTAGATTGAAAACAAAAGTAATGATAAATGTCAAATATCTTTACAGTAGTGTCTAATTATTAGACAGTGGCATCCGGTGGGGCTTTCTTTAATTCTTTGTGTTTCATTGGTTTGTTTTGTTTGGCACATTCTTTGCTTGTGGGTGGGCAGAATAAATAAATAAGACCATATCGTCATGAACAACCTGTTGAATTTTAAGTCTTTCTTTAAGTTTCTGAGTCGGAATGTCGGGTACACGGCAATCGATATCTTCGGCTTGTCCGTTTCGTTGATGTTTGTGATTCTGATCGCGGTCTATACCCAGCAGGAACTATCGGTCGATCAAGGCCAGGAAAAGGCCGACCGGGTATATGTTCTGGGGAGCCAGGATCAGATTGGCTCACATTGGAAAATAAAAAATCACCTGATGAGTCGTTATCCGGAGATCGAGGCTATCGTTCCTACTGTTACGTCTTCTCAGGATCAGCTGGTGCAGATCAAAGAAACAACAATGAAAGCTGATTTGCTTTTCTCGGATACTACCTTTTTCAACGTATTCTCTTATCCGCTCTTGATTGGTGATAAACATAAGGTAATCGAAGTGCCCAACTACGCGGTGGTCTCAGAATCATTTGCCCGTAAAGCCTTTGGTAGTGAAGACCCGCTGGGGCAGATGATCCATATTAACGACTCGGTGACCGTGACGGTCAATGGTATTATGAAGGATATCAAGAACTCGATCTTTCCGGAACCCGATATCTTATTAAGTATAGAGAATATCCATTTTTTCAATTCTGGCCTTGCTGTCGAGAGTTTCAATAATGCGACGGGAGCTAACCTGTTTGTGTTGGTTAAAGAAGGAGCGGACCTGCACGCGAAGTTGCCTGATATGAAGGAACTTTTTGCGGAGATCTTCTGGTTCTACAAGAATTATCCGGAGCGAGAGGTAGTCCTCCACCCGTGGAGTGAGATTTATTTCTCGGAGGTCGGTGCCTGGAACAATATCCGGAAGGGCGACTGGGACTTTGTGATGATCCTGATGTCGGTAGGTATCCTAATCCTGCTCTTTGCTGTGATTAATTATATCAACCTGACAGTGGCGCAGACCGGGCAGCGCGCCAAAGAGATGGCTACGCGACGGTTGCTGGGGTCTTCCCGCGGGGAACTGTTTAGTCGCCTGATTATGGAGTCGACCCTGCTGTCGCTCTTCTCTTTTGTCTTGGGTTTTCTGTTGGCGTTGGCCGTACTGCCTTTTGCTGACGACCTCTTGCGGACACATATCGATCTGATGGGATCCCTTACGCCGACGAATATACTGATCGCTCTGGCTGTGATTCTGCTGTTGGGCCTTACCTCCGGCTTATTGCCCGCCTGGATTATCTCCAACTCGAAGCCGATCGATATCGTGCGCGGTGGCTTCCGGGTAAAGACAAAGATGGTGTTCTCCAAGATATTCATTACGTTCCAGAATGTGATTACGATTATGATGATCGCCGCTTCGGTGACGATGGTCTTGCAGATCAACCACATGCTCGATGCACCGTTGGGTTACAATATGAAGAATATCATCGATATCTCTTCCCATCATTTTCAGTCGCGCGAGCGGATCTATGCTTTTGGCAATGAGGTGAGTCAACTGGCTTCGGTCAACCGGGTGGCGTATGGTGCCGGCACCCCTTTCAATCGGGGCAATAACAATACGATGCGTTATGAAGACCGGAATATCTCTTTCCAGACGCTGATGGGCGACAGTACGTATTTCTCCCTGTTTGGCTTTGAGATATTAGTGGATAACCAATTGGCTCCGACCGAAGGTATTTATCTGAACGAACAGGCATATCAGGAACTGATGATCAGCGACGATACGCCCAGCTTCAAATACTACGACCGCGATGCACCTATCGCCGGCAAACTGAAAAACTTCCGGGTGGGGAATATCCTGTCCGATCTTCCGCCGACCCAGGTGATAGTCAGAAGTGGTGAAAACCTGTGGATCTGGAATATCCTGGTCGAGATCAATGGTGATCCGCAGATCGCTTTTGAGCAAGTCAAAGAGGTCTACGAAAAGATGATGGGTCTTGATATGCCCGGGAAGTATATGGAGCAGCAGCTCCAAGACTCTTTTCCTTCACAGCGCCGCACAGCGAAGATCGTGATGATCTTCTGTGTGATTGCGATCCTGATCTCACTTCTGGGATTGCTGGCGATGTCGACCTATTTCATTCAGCAGCGTTCGCGGGAGATCGCCGTCCGTAAGGTATTCGGTTCGAGCGAGGGACAGGTATTGAAACGTTTGATCTTTACTTTCCTCAATTATGTCGGGATCGCTTTTGTGATCGCCACCCCATTGGTATGGTATATCATGCGGCGCTGGCTGATGGACTATTCCTACCGGATCGACCTCTCACCGTTGATCTTTATCGGTTCAGGACTGTTCTGTCTCTTGATCTCTTTCCTGACTGTCTATTTCCAAAGCTACCAGGCTGCCAATGCCAATCCGGTAGACAGTGTGAAGGCGGAATAAGGAATCAAATGGGAAAGTGAAAAACGGGCTGAATCAGGCGTCCCCTTTATCCGAAGGGGAAGCAAAAGAGCTATAGAGCAGAAAGACCGTGCCTACGGTCAGGCAAAGCACCCATTCTTTCCGGTCGGAAAACATCAGGGCGGAAGCAAAGACCATCAACAGGCCGGCAAAGATATTGTAGCGGTGGAGCCGTTTCTGGCGGAAATCCATATCGCGCGTCGGCAGTGTAAGGAAACAGACCGCAACCCCGGCAGCACCCAAAGCAAACAGGTAAGGGGCAAAAAACCATTGGATGAAATAGAGTACTGCACCGCAGAGAACGCAGATGGCAGCCATATAAAAAACAGTCGTACGGATTTGTGGATTCATTTATTTCTTTTTGATAAGGAAGATCTCTTCGTCCGGTTTCTTCATGTGATATTCTTCGCGCGCAAACCGCTCCAACCCTTCCCGGTCAGTATGAAGCGCATCCAATTTCTGCCGGTTCACCTCAATCTCGTTTTGATAGATCTTGATCTCTTTCTCCAGACCCCGAATCTTCTCGTCGTACTGGTAGCGCCTGTACAGACTACTGTCCCCGGCCGTAAACGTCAATACCAGGAAAACAATCGTGACCAACCCATACACATTGATCCACGAAAGATACTTCTCATAAAACTCTTTAATGCGCGACATGGGAGAATGTTTTTTGCAAAAATAGTGAATATTTTATTTACCTTTGTATAATTGATCAGTAAATACAGCAAATGGACAACTATATTGTTTCGGCAAGGAAGTATCGACCGGATACGTTTCAAAGTGTGGTAGGACAAAAGACGTTGACAGTCACCCTGAAAAACGCGATTCATCAAAACAAATTGGCTCATGCTTACCTGTTCTGCGGTCCGCGCGGGGTGGGAAAGACTTCTTGTGCCCGGATCTTTGCCAAGACAATCAATTGCCTCACGCCGACGGCGGATGGCGAGGCTTGTAATGCCTGCGAGTCCTGCCTGGCGTTCAACGAGTCGCGCTCGTATAATATCCATGAGTTGGATGCGGCTTCGAACAACTCGGTCGATGATATCCGTTCGCTGATCGAACAGGTGCGTATCCCGCCGGCGATAGGGAAATACAAGGTGTTTATTATCGATGAGGTACACATGCTGAGTTCCGCGGCGTTTAACGCTTTCCTGAAAACGCTGGAAGAGCCGCCGCATCACGCTTTGTTTATCCTGGCGACAACGGAAAAACATAAGGTGTTGCCTACCATCCTTTCCCGTTGCCAGGTATACGATTTCTCCCGGATCACGATCGCCGATATGGTGGAGCATCTGCAATATGTGGCTTCGTCCGAAGGTGTGACAGCCGAACCGGAAGCACTAAACATCATCGCTCAAAAAGCCGACGGGGGGATGCGCGACGCGCTCTCGATCCTCGACCAGGCGGTAAGTTTCACGAACGGGAACATTACCTACCAGGCGGTGATCGACAACCTGAATATCCTGGACTACGAATATTATTTCCGCCTGACCGACGCGATCCTTTCCGGCGATGTCAGGGGAGCGATTCTGATCCTGAACGAGATCCTGTCGATCGGTTTCGAAGGACAGAATATCATCACCGGGCTGGCCGGGCATTTCCGCGACCTGTTGGTATGCAAAGACGAAGCAACCCTGATCTTGTTTGAGGTAGGCGCTTCGATCCGCGAACGATATATCGCCATGGCGAAGCAATGCCCCGATCAATTCCTCTTCAAGGCGATCGCTCTGTCGAACCAATGCGACCTGGATTACCGTGTCAGCCGCAACAAACGCCTATTGTTGGAACTGACATTGATCCAATTATGCCAACTGAACACAACAGGTGCTGCTTCTACGGAAGAGGATAAAAAAAAAACGCTGATTGAACCCCTCGCGGTAACGCCACCGGCACCACCAACCGGGCAAACCGCTCCGGCAAGGACTGCGCCACCGGTGCAGATCACTCCGCCATCGGCACCTCCAAGCCAGCCGACTCAGGCTTCGCCGGATGCACATATCCCGGTATCCCCCACGAATCAACAGCCTACACCGCCTCCGGCAAAAAAGCTGGTGCGGCCGATCAGCACCTCGCTGAAGGGGCTGACGGATGAAGGTCCGAAAGTACAGGAAGAACAACAGGTTCATACGGAGGTTATGAGTAATCCTTTCAGCCAGGAAGACCTGCTTGCCGGCTGGGATATTTTTGCGTCAACTTTGGATACCAAGATCTATCTGAAAAATGCAATGATCAACTGTAAACCTCAGTTACAGGAGAATCATTCTTTTGAGGTAAAAGTACACAACCAGGGACAACAGGACGAACTACTCAATGCTGCAGTTGATATTCTGGCTTCCTTGCGGCAAAGATTAAAGAATACCCATATCCAGATGCGAGTAAGTATCAGCGAAACAAACGAAAAGAAACTGGCTTATACCACAGGAGAAAGATACCAACACCTAATGGAGATCAACCCCTTATTAGGCAAACTCAAGGACGAGTTTAATCTGACGACGGATGGGTAGAAAGAAATTATGAATTATGAATTATGAGAAAAAGGAGGAAGCCTATTCTCATAATTCATAATTCAAAATTCATAATTGAACTTTAAGCCTGCGGCTTAAAGTTCCCGGATCCAAATATTGCGGAAGTTCACCAGGTCGCCATGATCCTGCAATTTGATCGGGCCGGCACCGTGGGGAGTCACTTTCGGGAAACCGATGTATTCGGTTGTACCCAGGATTGTCGTATGGTTTTGCAATACCACACCGTTATGAATTACGGTTACCGTCGGAGCCGTGCGGTAGGTACCGTCTTCCTTAAATGTCGGAGCATTGTAAATGATGTCATACACATTCCACTCACCCGGTTTGCGCATTACGTTCGCCAACGGACGGGTCTGTTTGTAGATACTACCCGTCTGACCGTTTGAGTAGGTTTCGTTCTGGTAACAGTCCAGGATCTGCACCTCATACATTCCCTGCAGGAAGATACCGCTATTGCCACGCCCCTGACTTTCACCCTTCACCACAGTCGGAGCAGTCCACTCGATATGCAGTTGGAAGCTGTTGAAATGTTGTTTCGTTTCAATATCTCCGGTACGCGGAGTAACCGTAAAGGCACCGTCTTTGATCGTCCATTTCGCTTCGCCACCCCCCCGGCTGCTTTGCCAGGCATCCAGATTGGTTCCGTCGAACAAAACAATCGCATCGGAAGGAGGAGCAATGGTATAATCCACTCCCGGAGTTACAATGGGCGGTTGGGGAGTCCAAAACTCCGACATACCGGGAGTCATCCGTTCGGGCTTGGGATATTCCTTTTCCTGCGCACTCACACTTACAAAAAACAAACTTGCTAAGGCCACCATACAACCTTTAGCCAAATAGGAACTTCTTTTCATGGTCTAATTATTTAAAGTTTAACAAATGGTATGCAAACGTACAAAATAATTGACAATTGACAATTGACAATTGACAATTATTAGTATGTAGAAAAGTCTCTGAGACTGTATTAATTGTCAATTGTCAACTGTCAATTGTCAATTATTCATGGTGGTAGGGCTCTCCTTTGAGGATAGTCATCGCCCGATACAACTGTTCCACAAAGATCATGCGGATCATCTGATGCGAAAAGGTCATCTTGCTCAGAGAGATCTTCTCGGCAGCCGCTTTGTAGATCGCTTCACTGAAACCATAAGGCCCACCAACGACAAACACCAACCGGCGAGCTACCGTATGCATCTTCTTTTCGATATACGTAGCAAATTGCATCGAAGAGAATTCCTTTCCGCGCTCATCCAACAACACCAACTGATCGCCTGGTTGCAGTGCTTTGAGAATCAACTCACCTTCCTTCTCTTTCTGCTGCTCTTCCGAGAGGTTACGGACGTTCTTTATGTCGGGTATCACCGTCATTTCGAAAGGAATATAATGAATCAACCGGTTCTTATACTCCTCAATCGCTGCGGCGAAATACGCGGCGTCTGTCTTGCCGATAACAACAAATACGACTTTCATCTGTTTTATATTTAACCCGTTACAAGGGCGAAAGTACAAGAAAAAAACATACCTTTGTATTATATATGTAAACTAAAAGGAGAAAAAGTATGAAACGGATATGGATTACTCTTGCTTTTTTACTCTCCATTTTCAGTATCAAAGCAGCTGACATAACAACGATAACCAACGCGTTCAAAGGAGGAAATGCCTCCGCGTTGACCGCTTCGATGGATGTGGAAGTGGATATGGCGATTCCGGGATCGGCAAAGAAAACGAACAATAGTGAGGCAACCGCCCTATTGAATACCTTCTTCAACTCTAACAAACCTAGCGGCTTCACGGTCCTGCACCATGCCGACAAGAAAGAGAACGGCTTCTTCGTAGCCAAATTACCCACCGCCTCGGGTGAGTTCCGGGTGAATATCACCTACCGCTCCGAGGGCGACAAAGCGATCATACAATCAATCAGAATAGAATAAGAGATGAATCAACTTATTGATGAGTTAATTAAATTGGCCTTTGCCGAAGATATCGGTGATGGCGACCATACCACGCTCTCTTCGATCCCGGCAACCGCCATGGGAAAGAGCCAATTGATAATCAAAGAAGACGGTGTATTGGCCGGAGTAGAGATCGCACAGAAGATCTTCCATCACTTTGATCCGGATCTGAAGATCCAGGTCTTTATCCCCGATGGGACTGAAGTAAAAAAGGGAGAGATCGCCTTTACGGTGGAAGGCAAAGTACAGTCGCTCTTGCAGACGGAGCGCCTGGTGTTGAATGTTATGCAGCGCATGAGTGGGATTGCCACGACGACCCGCAAATACGTGAAGGAACTGGAAGGCACGAAAACCCGTGTGCTCGATACCCGCAAGACCACGCCCGGTATGCGTATGCTGGAGAAAGAAGCGGTGAAGATCGGCGGAGGTGTCAACCACCGGATTGGTCTTTTCGATATGATCCTGTTGAAAGACAACCATGTCGACTTCGCCGGAGGCATAGAGAAAGCCATCACCCGCGCACAGGAATACCTGCGTGAGAAGGGTAAAACGATGAAGATCGAGATAGAGGTGCGTAACTTCGACGAACTGCAACAGGCAATGAACGTCGGCGGTATCGACCGCATCATGCTGGATAACTTCAACGTAGAGAACACCCGGAAAGCCGTAGAGATGGTAGCCGGCCGCTACGAACTGGAGTCTTCCGGCGGCATCACCTTCGCCACCTTACGCGACTACGCCGAAACCGGTGTCGATTATATCTCCGTTGGAGCATTGACCCATTCGGTAAAGAGCTTGGACATGAGTTTGAAGGCGGTTTGAATCCCAATTAAGAGGATTAAATAAATTTACAGGATTTAGATACAAAGGAAGCAGGGCATTTCGTCCTGCTTTTTTTGTTAAAGGCTTTAAAAGAGTTTAAGGGGCTTAAGGAGTTTAAAGCTAATGCTGAAAATAGGGGTTCAGGCAAGATAGATACGGCTTACCGCCCCGTCCCGCAGCAGGTATTTCTCACCGCCCTCCGGGCAGGTGGCAAAACCTTCTTCATCAAAGGCTAATCGTTCGCCGGCTTCGCTGACCCAACCGATCTGGCGGGCGGGGTTACCGACAACCAAGGCGTAGGCAGGTACGTCTTTAGTGACTACTGCGCCGGCACCGATCAGTGCGTACTCACCGATCATATGGCCGCAGACGATTGTCGCATTCGCCCCGATCGTCGCGCCGCGGCGTACCAGGGTCTGCACGTATTGCCCGCGCCGGTCGATCGCGCTACGCGGATTCAATACATTGGTGAACACACAGCTGGGGCCCAGAAAGACATCGTTCTCGCAGATCACTCCGGTGTAAATAGAGACATTGTTCTGCACTTTCACATGATCGCCCAGGATCACCTGGGGCGAGACCACCACATTCTGCCCTATATTGCAGAAGTTCCCGATAATAGCCCCCTCCATAATATGCGAGAAGTGCCAGATCCGGGTACCATCCCCAATCTTACAGCCGGGATCAATCACCGCTGTTTCATGTGCCATATATAATCCTTGTTCCATAGCTTTCGTTATTTATAAAGTAAAAAAATCGTTGGTTTCTTATGCATGTCGGGCAGGTTGCCTTTCCATTCCTGGATGGTGCGGGTGCGGATGTATTCGTCGTCGCAGGTGATGTTGCAGGCGATGCAGAGACGGGTCGAGGGGCGGCAGAGGCGCAAGAGTTCTTCAGCCAGTTTGTCGTTACGGTAAGGGGTCTCGATAAAGATCTGCGTCTGGTGTTCGGCGTAGATCCGGTTCTCGAGTTTCTTGATTGCCTGGGTTCGTTCATTACCTTCGATGGGCAGGTAGCCCTGGAAAGCAAAGCTTTGTCCGTTGAATCCCGAAGCCATCAAGGCCAGGAGGATAGACGAAGGACCCACCAAAGGCACGACCGGATACCCTTTTTGCTGGGCGATCGCCACCACATCGGCTCCCGGATCGGCTATCGCCGGGCAACCGGCTTCAGAGATAATGCCAACCGACTCGCCTTTGGCCATCGGCGCCAGGTAGCCCGCCACCTGTTCGGCCGTCGTATGTTTGTTTAGTTCATAGAAAGTCAGGTCATCGATCACGATCGCCGGCTCAGTCTTCTTCAGGAAACGGCGGGCGGTCCGTACGTTCTCCACGATAAAGTGGCGGATCTGAAGTATCACTTCCCGGTTATAGGCGGGCAGGACCTTCTGATGATCCGTTTCGCCCAGCGTGACCGGTATAAGGAAAAGAGAAGCTTTCATACATCTTGTTTTATGCAAATATAGTACTTTTGCATCAAAGATAGAGTATGATGACGCTTCCTCCCGAATTTATTACCCGCACGCAGGACCTCTTAGGCCCAGAGGCTTTTGCCTCGTTTGTCGACGCCCTGAAAGAAGAGCCTCCCGTCAGTATCCGTATCAACCGTTCCAAAGGGATTGAGCCACCGGAACACGAGGCGGTCGCCTGGTGCGATACGGGCTATTACTTGCCCGAGCGTCCGTCGTTTACTTTCGATCCGCTCTTTCATGCCGGCACGTATTATGTGCAGGAGGCCTCTTCTATGTTTCTGGAGCAGGCGATCCGCCAGTATGTACACGAACCGGTCTGTTGCCTGGATCTCTGTGCCGCGCCGGGTGGGAAGTCCACGCATCTGTCTTCGCTCTTGCCGGAAGGAAGCCTGTTGGTCAGCAATGAGGTAATCCGCAGCCGCAGTCATATCCTGGCGGAGAATCTGAGTAAATGGGGCCATCCGAACACCATCGTCACCCAGAACGACCCGGCGGAGATCGGCCGCCTGACGCACCTGTTCGATCTGATCGTGACCGACGTACCCTGTTCAGGTGAAGGCATGTTCCGCAAAGACCCGGAGAGCATCAACGAATGGAGCGTAGCGAACGTGAACCTCTGCGCCGCCCGCCAGCGCCGGATCCTGCAAGACGTCTGGGAAGCCCTGAAGCCCGGCGGACTATTGATCTACAGCACCTGTACCTATAACACGGAAGAGAACGAAGAGAACATCCAATACCTCATCGAAGCCTTGGAAGCAGAAGCCTTACCGATCGCCGTCAATGATGCCTGGAACGTCAGTGGCCCCTTGAAACACGACAACCCCGTCTACCGCTTCTTCCCCCATAAAACCCGGGGCGAAGGTTTCTTCCTCGCCGTCGTGCGCAAGGCAGAAGCTGTTGTCCAGACCGTCCGCTACCGGGCGAAGAATAAAAAAGAGAAAGGCAAGGTCACCCCTACCCTGCCCTTGTCGGTCAAGGACTGGCTCGCCGATCCGACCACTTTTCAATGGCATTTCCAGCAAGAAAAGTTATTGGCCATACCCGCTGCCTGGTTCGATACCTACCGCCTCTTGGCCGATGCCTTGCGTATCGTCTCCGCCGGTATCGCCCTGGGCGAGGTCAAAGGCAAAGACTTTATCCCCGATCATGCCTTGGCAATCAGCCACGCGTTCCGCCGTGAGGCTTTCCCCGCGATCGAGCTCTCCCGCAACGACGCCATCCGTTACCTGCAAAAAGAAACCTTTCCCCTGCCCGAAGGCACGGAGAAAGGTTATGTTCTACTGACCTATCAAAACCATCCGTTAGGCTTTGTCAAGAACCTCGGCAACCGGGCGAACAACCTCTACCCGGCGGAATGGCGTATCCGTTCGAGTTATGTACCGACTGAAGATACGGAAAGTTTGCCGAGTCACATGAAATGATAGATGGTAGACTTTATGTAAGACATGGTTCATTCTGTCTCACCGATCAGTTCTTGCATTTTTTCATCCAATACGAGTCCTCTCAGGTTTGTCGCAATAATAGATCCCTCTTTATTGAGTAGTATGCCGTATGGAATTTCATTGATACGATAAGCCTCTGTCAGTGGAGAAGGCTTACCTTTCAGATCACTTAGATGCCTCCAGGGAGCGTCTACTCTTTCCAAAGCTTTTAGCCAGGATTTCTTATCGTGGTCTATCGAGATGCCTATTACTTCAAGCCCTTTATCTTTGTATTTTTCATAAACCTTCTTCAAATAAGGCATATCGGCAATACAAGGCCCACACCAGGATGCCCAAAAATCAATAAATATATATTCCGACTTCCCTACATAATCCGACAATCTCTCTGTTTCGCCGGATGGTGTTTGTAGTTCAAAGTCTATATACTTATCTCCCTGGCTTTGCTGCCGTTGGGCATATAATTCCTTGTGCCTTAGTTCTCTTTTTACGACAGCACTCTTTCTCTCTTTATCAAACCAATCACATAACTCCTCGAATCGGGAAGGATCTTCCAATGTATAATGCCCTAAGAAGGCGTTAAAGGCATATAACCCCAATAGATTCCTCTGGTTCTCAACCATGAAATCATAAGTATATGCCATGTGATGTTTAAAGGTTCTCGCATATTCATCATGTTGGGATGCCGCGTCAAAGGCACGCATTTGGGTATATAAACTTTCAATGGAATCTCGAAAAGCGAGGAACTTATCATTCAACTCTCCTCCCCATACCCGGTTGAGGGTGTCGAACTCAAGGTAAATACTCCCTTTATTTAATATCACCTCGGACGAAAGGACTTTGTCCGGGTAGTTTCCGATAGACACTAAGGAGAAATCGTCCACATATTCATCTCCCAGAAAGCGGAATGTGCCGTTTTGAACAACTGCCGTATCAACCGAGTGGATGGTGTCCTGCCGAAAAGTAAATAACATAATCTGCTTGCCGTCATACCGGGAGTCAATCTTTCCATTAAGTTGAAACATGGTTTCCGGATCATAAGGTTCATCGGCTTCTTTCTCCTCCATTCCTTCTACTGATGAGGCAAAAAGAACTCCATTCCGGAACTTTTCTCCATACTGCCGGATAGCGTGTTTAGGTTCATCTTGTCCTTCCACACTCCCCAGTTCGCCTTTTTGTCCTTTTTCCCGGATCGTACTGAAAGGTACTTGTTTCCCGTCAAGATAGTAAATGACTTTAACCGTATCTACCGACTTCTTATTATCATGCAAAGAAGGGACGGCATCATAGGAACCTGCCATTACAGTTATCTTAGACAGGACTAAAAGTATAATGAAAACAGTTTTCATATGATATATTTTGTTATCTCTCCCCATCTGATCGAGCCCGGCACCCATCAGGCCGCGCAAACGCAAGAATAAGCAGTTTTTTTTTTATTTCTTTCTATATTAATAAAATTCATTCCCTTTTTCCAACTCCTGCACTTCCCGAATGCTGCGGCCCAGTTGGCGAATGTGCCGCCATTGCAGGCGCCAGATCGTCCAAAGGCAGAGAAGGAAGCCTAATCCGAAGATAATACCAAAGACAAGGTATTCATAGATCCCAAAAAACTCATTGTGTATATATTCCAGGTAGGCGTATAAACCGGTGAAAGCCCAGAACCAAACGAGCCCCAATACAATCTCATAGATCGCCATCTTCCGGTAACGGATATACGAGCGGGAGATCTCAAGGATCGACATATTAATCAGATCCACCCTCCGGAGATACACCACTTTGTAGATCTGCCAGCAAAAGCCCAAGGCGATTGTAATCCGATAAAACCAGACCAACTCCGGATACTTGAAGATCCCACTGATCAGCGCGCACAAAACAGCCACTATGATCGCGATCTGTTCATTGCGCAATAGCTTACGGAAAGCGCTCCGCCCTTCGTTACCGATCATCTGCCCGATCTTCTCTTCACCGACATTCACCTCCAACGGCGTTTCCTGCCATTCTTTTTTCATTTGATCCAAATCCATCCTATGGTCTCCTTTCCTTAATTTTCAGTCATTGTTTTCATCTTCTCTCTGACGCGGTGCAGCTTGGTGGCCACGTTGGTTGCCGTCAGCCCGGTGATCTCCGCGATCTCTTTGTACGATTTATCGTCGAGATAAAGCAAGACCAGCGCCCGTTCGATCTTCTCCAGCCGGCTGATTATCCGGTATAATTCTTTGAGTTTCTCCGACCGGTGATCATCCGGCTGCGGGATATCCATGCTGATATCAACAAACTGTGGACGGTTCTTCGTTCGCCGCATAAACGAGATACACGTATTAAGCGCCACCCGGTAGATCCACGTCGAACACTTGCTATCGCCCCGGAAAGCGGAGAAGCTGCGCCAGAGATTGATCACCACCTCCTGATAAAGATCGCCTATCGGGTGCTCCTGATCGGTATAGAACGAAGCGACCTTATAGATGATCGCTTCATGCCGCCGAATCATCTCCATAAACTCTTTATCAATGGCTGTCTTTGTCATTTTTTTGTTTTCTTACCTCATTAGACGCCAACAAATATAGAAAATCACAGAAGATAGGGCTTTTTTCTCCGGAAGAAGGCACGAAAAAGTAGAAAGCCGGAAAGAAAAACAGTTTAGAGGTACGTCAAAAATTATTTAGAGGTACGTCAAAATCATTTTTGAGGTACGTCAAAAAAAAATTAGAGGTACCTCTAAACTTTTTTTGAGGTACCTCTAAATTATTTTTAAAGTAGGTCATACTTCAAAAGGCGCTCGGGCGGGAGAAAAATCCGGCCCGGGAGTAGAGAATTTCACTATCTTCCGCCGGGACCGCCACCGGGTGTGCCGCCTTGTTGGGAGCCGACGGTGGTGACTATGGACTGGACGGTAAAAGTTGTCAGTTGGCTACCTCCGGAAGAGGTGGCGCCTTCGTACAAGCCGTTGAAATTGGTGCCTCCCGTGGTCTGCCCGCCGGAATAAATAGTATAACTGCCTTGTTCCAGCGAAGGGCTGCTAAATAGAAGAGTCATGGGGCTCAGGGAGCGAGGGATAAGGTAGGTAAGCACTTCTTTTCCGTCCGACGAGACAAGGTAAAACAAGGTGTTTGCCGTTCCGCTTCCGGAGTAGACCAGTGCGCGTTGGGTACAGGCGTTGGCGGTCGGTGTGCTGGTTGCTCCGCCGATGCCGATCAGTGTTCCTCCGGTGATTTTGAAGGTGTTCCGGTCGCAGTCGAAACCTTCTTCGGGCGAAGAGGTGCCGATAGCGATCACGCGGCCACCGGTGACGGTCAGGGTGCCGTTGGAGTCGATCCCATCGTTCGCCGTGCTATAACAGTAGATATCACCGCCGTTGATCTCGATATGATTCGCGGCGTTGATACAGTCGTCGTAGGCTTCGACGTGGATCGTGCCGCCGTTGATCGTCAACGTCTTTTTACTTTCGATGCCTTCGGCCTCCCGCTGGGAAGTCTTCACACGGATCTCGCCGTCGTGGATGATCAGGTCGCCCCGGCTCTTGATTGCCTTGGCGGAAGTGCCGGTGGTGGTCACCGTGATCCGCCCTTTATGGATCTCCAGGTAGGGATCAACAGCGGGATCGCTCTCCTCGTAAGAAGCCGCGATCCCATCATCTGCACTTTGAATCGTAATCTCCCCGTCGTTGATCAGTATATATCCTTTCTCGCATTCGATACCATCGGTCGCCGCCTGGATGGTCAGTGCCCCACCGTCCATCACAAAAGCATCGTTCGTATGCATACCGTCAGCGACCTTGCTCATGGCCGTGATCGCTCCTTCGTAGATGCGCACGTAGTCGTCGCTGCAGATCGCGTGTTTATAGTTACCGGTAACCGTCAGCGCTCCGCTCCCATTGAAGATCAATTGCCCTTCACTAAAGAAGGCAGCTTTCATATCCTCTCCGCTAACGGTAGTATATGCCGAGCCATCGGTCAGGAAGTTCTGTGTCCCGGCATTGAGGCAGACAAACACCCGCTTCTTCGACTGGATATTGATCGCCGGCCCGTCGGCATGAGTGATATTGACGCCATCCAGTACCAGTTGAAACTTATAGTCGCTATACATCTTCAGCATACCATCCGTAGTGGTTCCCGAGACGATATACTCGACCTCTTCCACGGTCGAGGTCACGACTACCTCATTCCCATTCGTACTGACCGTCACCCCTTTGCCCTCCAAAGGATTAGTGACCGTTGCACCGCCGGAGCTAAACACGATCTGAAGCGTCTGGGAGAACACCGCGTTCCCCACATCGTCGGCACTATCATCGGGCACAACCCGTTCTTCTTCACTTCCCGGCAAATCCTCTTTGTCGCAACACGCAAAACACAACAAGACAGACAAGGCCAACAGGCCAGTCCAGATCCTATTTTTCTTCATATCCTGAAATCTTAAATACATGGCAAAAGTAAGACACGCCTTCCTCCCCTGCGAATCAAATCCACCAACGCGCCGATTTTATCAGCGAATGCCTTTCTTTCGCGCGAGAAACCGCAAGCGGGAGTTTTTCCCCTGCGTTAGTAGATGAAAAGCGGCGGTTGGTTGATTGTATTTCCAGGCCTTGCCGGCAGCGCCTACCTTTGCGTCAAGTTTCAGAAGTAGAATTATGGTTGAAAAGAAGATTGTTGAGGTTCTGGGGCGGTTCCGCCCTATTTCACTGGAACAGATGGTGTCGGTCAGGTTGATGAACCGGACCGATACCAAGTTCCTGACTTCGTCTGATCGGCTGGCGACGATCCTCGAGCGCATGGCCGCGGATTATTACGTGCAGGAGATCAACGGCAACCGGTTGAGCCGGTACCATACGACCTACCTCGATACGGAACGGCAGGACATGTACCTCGCCCACCAGAACGGGCGCCGGCAACGAGAGAAGATCCGGATCCGCGACTACGCCGATACCCGGCAGTCGTTCTTCGAGATCAAAGACAAAGACAATAAAGGCCGGACTTCGAAGGTTCGCCTGCCATTGCATACGCTCAATTACACACAGGATGAGGAGATCCGGGAGTTTACCCGCACCCGTTCGCGGTTCTCGCTCTACGAGCTCTATCCTTGCATCGAGACCGACTTCAAGCGGATAACATTGGTCAACCAGAAGATGACGGAGCGGTTGACTATCGACCTCTCCCTGTGTTTCCACAACTGCCGCACGGGAACGGCACAGAAGCTACGCGAGATGGTGATCATCGAGCTCAAACGCGACGGCAACCATGCCTCGCCTGCCAAGGATCTTCTGGCAGCACTGCATATCCGTCCGATCCATATCAGCAAATACTGCCTGGGATCCGTCCTGACCGACCCGAAGATCAAACACAACCGCTTCAAAAGCAAATTAATACAAATCAATAAACTAACACGTTGTACGCATGGAACTACTTGCTGAATTCATGGAAGAGCCGGGCAGCCAGAGCCTCGCCCTGGCCTTCTTCGAGATGGAAGCCCTGGGGCAGTTACTCTTTCGTTTCATCTTCAACTTCATCGTTGTCGGCATTATTATTCATTGCTTCTACTATCCGAAAAGCAAACGCCGGGATTATTACTTCACTTTCTCATTGATCAACGTCAGTGTCTTTCTCTTGATTCTGTTGATGGGCAGTGTGAAGCTGAAGATCGGGTTCGCCTTGGGTATCTTTGCCATCTTCGGCATCATCCGTTACCGCACAGAGCAGGTGCCGATCCGGGAGATGACCTATTTGTTTGTGATCATCGCGATCTCCGTGATCAACGCCTTGGCGGTGCAGATCTCTTATGCCGAGATGCTGGTGACCAACGCCTTGTTTATCGGCTGTATCTGGCTATTGGAGAGCGAACGCTGGCTCAAGCATACCTCCTGCAAGCTGATCCTGTACGATAAGATCCAGTTGATCACACCCGACCGGCAAGCCGAATTACTCGACGACCTGAAGAAGCGCACCGGACTGCCTATCAACAAGGTGGAAGTAGGGCATATCGACTTCCTACGCGACGCCGCGTTTATCAAAGTCTACTACGAGTCGGACAACCAAGAGATCAATACGGTAGACCACCTCACCCGCTTCCCCCGGGAAGACTAATATCGAATGGTTATGAAAAACAAGATACTGATCATCGTCTATCTGTTCTTTGGCTGCGCCTGCCTCTTTCCGGCCGGGGCACAGGATGAGTTCGGGGTTTCCCTGGAAGTGAAGGTTACAAAAAAGATCGTCAAAGGCTTACAGTTCTCACTCGAAGAGGAGTTCCGCATGCGGGAGAACCTGGGTGAGACCGACCGCTTCTCGACCACGGCGGAGCTGAGCTATAAAGTGATCGACTACCTGAAAGTCGGCGGCGCCTACAACCTGATCCGCTACAACCATGAGACGAAAGGATGGGAAACGCGTCATCGCTATTATTTTTATGCGACAGGATCTTACCGTTTCAATCGTTTTACCCTATCTTTACGCGAACGGTTCCAAAGCACCTATCGCGTGGGCGTGGAAGAGACGGCGAAGCGCGCCAATCCCAAACATTACCTGCGCAGCAGGCTGGGCGTGGAATACGATATACGCCGCTCGCCTTTCGAGCCTTTTCTTTCGGTGGAGTTCTACCATACGCTGAATGATCCGCAGAAGAACGAACTCGATCGCGTCAGGTACACGGCAGGATGCACGTACAAGCTGAACAAGCAGCATGCATTGGAGTTGTATTATCGCTACGTCAGTTACGCAGACGACGAAGACAACTCGAAGCATCTGATTGGCCTCGGTTATTCATTCAAATTCTAAAATTATGCGAAAGGGAGAGAAAAGACAGGCGTTATTGGAGAACCTGATTTACGGCATTATCTGGTTGACTCTTTTTCTTGTGCCGCTGATCGAAAACTACTACACCCATTCGGAAGCCCGTTGGGAAGAGGTCTTGCGCGTATGGAAAATGCTGACGCCTTTCCTGGCGTTCTTTCTGGTGCATAACTATCTGCTGTTGCCGTTCTTCCTGCTTCGCAAACGTTACTGGGGGTATTTCCCGCTCCTGTTGATCACGATCGGTTGTGTCTACTGCATTCATTCGTTATGGCGTCCCCCTGGGCCGCAGAATAACCGTCCGCCACAGCGGGAACTGCCTGCCGAACGGCTGCAACACCGGTTCCCGCCCCGCGACACGACACATTTCAATCCGGAGGAGCGGGATGCGCTTATGCCTCCGCCGCGATGGCAGCAGCGGGATAACCCGCAGCGGCCCAATGACGACCGGCGTCCTGAATTCTTCCGCCGCCCTTTCTTTATGCTTCCCTATGCCAATGTGTTGTTTATGGTGATCCTGGTGCTCGGGCTCAACCTGGCGATCAAACTATTGTTCAAATCGCTCCGCGACGACCACCGGATGAAAGAGCTCGAACGCCATAACCTGCAGACCGAGCTCGATTACCTCAAGCATCAGATCAATCCGCATTTCTTTATGAACACGCTGAATAACATCCACGCGTTGATCGATATCGATACGGAGAAAGCGAAAGAGACCGTGATTGAACTCTCCAAGATGATGCGTTATCTGCTCTACGACTCGTCGCTGGCAGCGCTTCCATTGCGCAATGAGATCCATTTTATCAGCAATTATATCGAATTGATGCGCATCCGCTATACCGATGAGATCGAGATTCATCTGTCTGTGCCCGAGGACGTGCCGAACGTGCAGATCCCGCCATTACTGTTTATCTCGTTTATCGAGAATGCCTTCAAGCATGGGATCAGTTACCAGCAGGAGTCGTTTGTCCATATCTCGATGGAGATCCGGAACGGGGAACTGCAATTCCTTGTCGCCAATAGTAGCTTTAAGAATGCCGACAAGCAGACCAAAGGCGTGGGGCTGGAGAATATCCGCAAGCGCTTGCAACTGCTCTACAAGGATAACTACACGTTGGAGATCCGCGAAAGCGACAATCAATACCATGTTTTACTTATTATCCCGCTACCGTTATGATCCGATGCCTTGCCATTGACGATGAGCCTTTAGCGCTGCGACAGATCTCCGGCTATATCACCAAAGTGCCTTTCCTGACGCTGGTGAAAGCCTGTAAGAATGCGTTCGAAGCCTTGGAAATCCTTGCCAACGAGAAGATCGACCTGATCTTTGCCGATATCAATATGCCGGACCTGAACGGGATGGACTTTGTCAAGTCGTTGCAAAACCGCCCGATGGTGGTCTTTACGACAGCTTATTCGGAGTACGCCGTGGAAGGCTTCCGCGTCGATGCCCTGGATTACCTGCTCAAGCCGTTTGGCTTTACCGACTTTATGAAAGCGGCGAATAAAGCGGCACATTATATGGAGCTGCAAAATTCAGCCTTGCAACCTTCTTCGACGGAGAAGAGAAAAGAGAAAGAAGAAGAGAAATACCTGTTCGTGAAAGCGGAATACAAGATGATCAAACTCTCTATCGAGAAGATCTTATACATTGAAGGGAAAAGTGAGTACGTACGGATCTATACGGAAGAGATGAAGCCGATCATGACCCTGCTAAATATGAAAACGCTCGAGAGCCGGTTGCCCGCCGATAGGTTTATGCGCGTGCACCGTTCCTTTATCGTGAACCTGCAGAAGATAGAAGCGATCGCCAACAACCGGATCATCTTCGACAAGAACACCTATATCCCGGTGGGCGATCAATACAAGAAAAGTTTTAATCAATACATTGAGAAACATATCCTGGGGAAGTCGTAAAGCCTTACTTCACTACGACCCGCTCCGACAGGTTGCCGGTCTTGACCGTGTACGTGCCGCGGGATACCGGGATCGCCATCAGTACACCCGTGGGAGATACTTCGCGTTCCAGCTTCCCGTCTGCCGTCAAGACAGAGACCGGATGCTCACTGTTGGTCTCGACAAACAATAAACTGTTCATGCTGTATGTTTTCAACGTCAGGGGAGATGCAGCCTGTTCCTTGCCGGCGGCTTGTTCCGTCCGGGCCTTCATTTCGGTCGCTTTGGTCACAACGGTCTTGGCGGCGTTGCTCGCGACCTCTCCTCCTTCTGCCCAGGCTGCTGGGAGAGCGAACGAGAATACTAAAATATGTACCAATAACCTTTTCATCTTTTTGCCTTAAACTAATACCTATTCAAAAACCTAAAACCTATAAAAACTAACACCTAACAAAAAACTATTATGCTTTGTATAGATAGAACAAAAAGAATGCCATTTTGTTGCATGCAAAATGGCTGATTCACAAAGCTTAACTATTATTATGGAAATTACCCCGCCAGGGGTTAAATATTGATAACCTCAAAGTGATCAATCCACTATCTCGGTGTCCTCGCCTGGTCAGGCGAGGGGGACCATCGCTTGCGATGGTGGAGTGGTTGTTCCATGTAAACAAAGACAACCTCTCCACCGCTGCAAGCAGCGGTCCCCCTCTCCTGTCCAGGAGAGGACACCAAATAGTATATTCGCTGCTTTTAGGTCAGCCGGAGAGTCAAGGCTGAGGTTTGAGCCCCATCTTCTCGGCACGTTCGAGCATAAAGCGGCGGGCAGCCTCGTATTCGTTGGGGATCACGCCGTCGAGGATGGCGTTTTTGATGGCTTCTTTGATCACTCCCACCGGCTGGGATGGGGGAAGGCCGAAGGTGTCCATAATTTCCTCACCGGTCACCGGCGGTTGGAAGTTACGTACCCGGTCTTTCTCTTCGATAGCTGCCATCTTTTCACGTACCAGGCGGAAGTTACGCAGGAACCGGCGTACCTTCTCCGGGTTCTTACTGGTGATATCGGCCTCGCAAAGCAGCATCAGGTCGTCGATATCGTCGCCCGCATCGAATAGGAGGCGGCGGATGGCAGAGTCGGTCACTTCGTCATCGGCCAATACCGTGGGGCGCATATGCAGGCTCACCATCTTCTGCACGTACTTCATCTTCTCGTTCATCGGTAGTTTCATCCGCTTGAAGATGCCGGGGATCATCCGTTCCCCGATAAAGTTATGGTTGTGGAACGTCCAGCCCAGGCGTTTATCCCACCGTTTGGTGGCCGGCTTGGCGATATCGTGCAAGAGGGCGCTCCAGCGCAGCCAGAGGTTGTCGGAAGTCTTACACAATTTATCCAACACCATCAGGGTATGGGCGAAGTTATCCTTATGCCCGATGCCTTCCCGGGTCTCCGCGCCTTTGAGCGCGGTCAGTTCGGGGAAGATCAGGTCCAATAGACCAGAGCGGTCGAGGAGTTCAAAGCCGATGGAGGGTTTGGGCGCGAGAATGATCTTATTCAGTTCGTCTACGATGCGTTCTTTCGAGATGATCTCAATGCGTGCTTTGTTGCGTTCGATGGCATCAAACGTATCCGGATCGATAAAGAAGCCCAGTTGGGTAGCAAAGCGGATCGCCCGCATCATACGCAAGGGATCATCGCTAAAAGTAATATCCGGATCGAGGGGGGTGCGGATCGTCAGGTCTTCCATATCGGAGAGTCCATCGAAGGGATCGACCAGTTCGCCGTAACGGTCGGCATTGAGGCAGAGTGCCATGGCATTGATCGTAAAGTCGCGCCGGTTCTGATCGTCTTCCAATGTGCCATCTTCGACGATCGGCTTGCGGCTGTCGCGTTGGTACGACTCTTTGCGGGCACCGACAAACTCAAGCTCCAGGTCGTGAAGTTTCACCTGTGCCGTACCGAAGTTCTTAAAGACGGAGAGATGCGCCTTCCGGCCCAGTTTCCCGGCTACCGCCTTAGCCAGTTCAATACCACTTCCTACGGTAACAATATCAATGTCTTTCGACGGACGCCGCAGAAAGATATCCCGCACATAACCACCAATCACATACGCTTCGACCTGCAACTCATCGGCCACCTCCGACACCAGCCGGAAAGGCTTTGCCGATAAATGCCGCATTATCTCTTCCTCTTCTATAAGGTACATTTGTCTTCTTTATTCCGCCGCAAAGATAGTAAAAGCCGAGCGTAGAAGCAAACTTGTTTGATTATACCGAGGCGCATCCTATCTTCGATTCCATTCTATGGAAT
This sequence comes from Parabacteroides sp. PF5-6, assembly GCF_029504695.1. Classification (GTDB taxonomy): domain Bacteria; phylum Bacteroidota; class Bacteroidia; order Bacteroidales; family Tannerellaceae; genus QVMG01. Next base: position 255,164 of record NZ_JAQFIN010000004.1, on the reverse strand, counting down.
CAAAGATACGAAAAGCCGAGCGTAGAAGCAATCAAAGATACGAAAAAGCCGAATGTAGAAGCAAATTACTTAACCACTACGGGTAGAAAGACTTAAGGTAGTTCTCCTCCCCTCCTTCTAAGTAATATTACCTAGTATCATTTGAGTAAAATTACTCATTGACGCATTGGGGAGCCCTATTTATTTTTGCAGGGTAGACTTCTTATGCCTGCATTCAGGCGAATAAACAGCGAATAAACAATATCAATAACTACTAATTAAGACAATTATGAGAACAACAAAGTACATTTTGGGAATGATCCTTACGGCAGCGGTTTTGCTGGGCGGCTGTAAGTATGACGACACCGAACTATGGGATGCGGTGAACGGCCAGGCCGCACGTATCGCCGCGCTGGAGCAATGGCAAACGACGGTCAACAGCAATATCTCTACCTTACAGGGACTGGTCTCGGCGCTCGGGGACAACGACTATATAACCGGAGTAACCCCGTTTGCCAGTCCGGAACCGGGCGGTTACACGATTACGTTCTCCAAGAGCTCACCGATTACGCTCTACCACGGGACAAACGGGACCAACGGTAAAGACGGCTCGACACCCATCATCGGCGTAGAGGAATACCCTTCCGGCAGCGGAGTCTATTATTGGACAATAAACGGTGAATGGCTTACCGCCGACGGCAAGAAGATGGCCGTCACAGGTGAGAAAGGCGCAGATGGAGCCACACCGAAACTGGCTATCGGCAGCGACGGGTATTGGTATATCTCAGCCAACGGTACGGCTACCGGCAAGGCTCCGGGCACCGGCTGGGTAAGTACGGGCGTGAAAGCGACCGGAGACGCCGGAGAATCAGGAGGCAGTGGCAGCGGCCTGTTCAGCAGTGTAGACAACTCCCACCCGGACTACGTGACCTTCACACTGGCGAACGGCACGATCATCAACCTGCCTAAACACAGAGCCTCCGGCATTAGATTCAATCGGCCGGAAGTCTTTATAATAAACCGGGAGCAGGTGATTCCATACATCTCCACTGGTACATGGGAACCGACCCACGTCTGGGCAATAGATATTCCGACAGAATGGAAAATATCGGTCGATATGTCAGATAAAACAATCACCATCACGCCTCCAGTGACGATTGGGCCGGCTAATTCAGGCGGTACGGCAAAAATACTGGTTGCCGACGGTGATCTGGTAACGGCCATGTACGAATTGACGCTCAATTCCGTTTCCAACAACCTCTACGGCTCTACCTATTATGAGAACGGCAAAGCGGCAGGTATGGTTTATATCCCTACCGGGGACTCCCGCGATGGCAAGGGCCGCATAATAAGCCTGGAAGAATCAAACGCAGCGTGGGCAGAGAGTGGATATGATTATGATCAGACAGGATGCGACTCTTACACAAACGGTCGATTGAATATGGCGGCAATGGCCGCATATATCCGCGACAACAACGATAAATCGTGGAGTAATTTCCCCGCATTCGAATGGATACATACGATGAACGGCGGCACAGCCAATTATACGCCTGACGCTACGGGTCTTTGGTATTTCCCGGCCCCAGCAGATTTACAATATTTATTCTGTGCGGCAAGCGGCAAATCGCTGCAGACCTGGGGCTGGCCTGACAGTGATAATCAAACGGATTATATAGCCCCGTTTGAATTTGATTTGACGGATTTTAATACTAAACTGACGAATAATGAAGGGATAGCACTCTCCATTGATAAGGCAAAAACCTACCGGTTGTCCAAAGAGCAAGAAGTTCCTGGTGAAGCTGGTAAGTACTACTATATGTGGTCTATCAGTTTCAATGATGGAGAAATAGCGAACACTGCCGGTAAGAAATATAATAAAAACTCTCTCACCCGGGCTATCCTGGCCTTTTAACCCACTGATCGATGCATCTCCTCTGCGCGGTGTTGTAAGACAGTACACAAACGCGTTTGATAAAAAAGAGGGTATGTCTATTTTGACATACCCTCTTTTTCAGAAAGGAAGAAGCACTTAGCGACTAACTGCGACTTTGACCACAGTCTTTTCTGCTTTGATGAAGTAGATCCCGGCGTCGACAGAGAACCGCTCCGTTCCGTTGACCGTGCGGCGGGCAACTACCCGTCCATTAACCGCGTAGATCTCTACCGGCATCGGGCGGGGTGTTTCTATCCACAACTGGTTATTACTGCTCCAGACACGGATCGTTTCATTGTTGATCCGGTCATTACTTACGGGACTCGAGCCGTCGGGGTTTTCGGTATTCGAGACGATCACTTCGACCTCCATATCTTGGGTGATGCCCGGCAGCATATAGGAGAAATCAAGCGGCGCTGCCGGTTTTTTAACCAATACAAACTCTTCGTCCAGACGCAGGAAGACGTATTTCTCGTCATACCGTTCATCCACTGCCAGGCGCAGGGTGACCGGATAGCCTTCTTCGACCAGGTGTTTACCCGCAGACGGGTTGATGGTGATGGCTTCCGGTGTTTCCAGGATCTCCAGGGTATGGTAAGTGAGTTCCGGTTCCGAGTTACCCGGTTTCCAGCCGCCTACGCCAAAGCTGGCCCAGATAAAGGTATCCGCTATTTTGCCGGCACCATCGGCTTCGGGGATCGTTACGGTAAAATTCCATACGGTCTTATCCTGATCATCGCCATTTACCTGCAATTCCAAGATACCGTGTTCCGAATCGTCAGGGACAACCGTTACGTTGACCACAGTTCCCGGATCCAACAAAATTCCGTTCTCAATCTCCTGGCCTCCGACCTGGGCGGTCAGTGTCGCGTCATGCAGGTTCCAATAGATCCGGCCTTTACCGTCGGTATCTTCACCATCGGGCATACAAAGGGCAAGGATTTCCAGGTCGCCGTCCATGGTCGTTTCAAAGCTGGAGACAGCACCTAATGCCATATCATTGAGGGCTACGGCGGTTACCACATAACCATCATCGGGCGTGACTAACCCTCGCAAGAGCGTTCCTCTGGTGGTTTGCATGCCTGAAGGACAAACTAAACTTCCGCTATAGACCATCAGGCTGCCATACTCTACATCGTGTGTCAATTTATACCGCTCTACTTCTACTACCGGTTCGGAATCGCCCGCTTCCCAGCCGTCCACACTGCCTTTGACCCAAAGGAAAGTCGGAGCGACTTTATTGTTTTCTTCATCGGGGATACGGATGGAGAACGACCAGGTGGTCACATCCAGTTCTTCTCCGTTCAAGCGGATAAATTCCATGCCCATATCGGGAGCCGGACTGACAGTGATCTCCACGATCGTTCCCGCGGCCAACAGGGCGCCATTGGCGACCACCGTTCCATCGGCCGCTGCCACGACCGTTGCATGCTCCTGATCCCAGGCGAGGATACCCTTGCCGCTACCATCAGCGGCTGTGCCTGCTGTCGTGCAAAGGGCAAAGATGCGGGTATCGCCTTCGATCGTCAGATCAAAGGGTTTATTTGCTTCCACATCCGTACGGGCTACGCCGTTGATGGCTGCCAATGCCAGTTCTTTTGTATTATCGGGCGTAACCGTCACCGACAGCTCGGTGCCTTTGCGTACGGAGGAACCCGAAGGATAGATCAGTACACCCTGGGCTACGGCAATGCCACCGTCGATCGCTTCATACGTCAAGGTGTATTTCTCCGCACCCGGATCGGGATCACCCGCTTTCCAACCGTCGGCACTACCCTTAACCCACAGGATCGTAGGAGGAACCACTTTATTCTCTGCCTCAGGGATACGCACGCTAAACGACCATTCGGTCACATCCAGTTCTTCTTCGTTCAACTGAATCTCCTCAATGCCCATATCCTGCGCCGGAGCAATGGTGAAATCCACCACCGTACCCGAAGCTAACAGGGCACCGTTGTTTATCGCCGTACCGTCGACTTTGGCTTCGATCGTTGCATTCTCCATGTCCCAGGCGACAATGCCTTTACCGCTATTGTCGGCCGGCGCACCGTCAGTGGTCGAAAGGGCAAAAGCACGTATATTATTCTCTACAGTCAAATTGAAAGGCTGGTTTGCCTCTATGCCCTCCATCGGACGATTGTTCACGGCAAACAAAGCCAGTAAATGATCCGTATCCGGTGTCACCGTAAGTTCAAGCTCTTCCTGATCCATCACATTGGATCCACTGGCAATCGCTTCTCCTTTATGCGAAACATCCATCGTTCCGTTTACGGCATTATAATACACTTTATAAGCTTTCCCTACCTCCACCTTCAGGATCAGGGGTTTGTTTTTAAAATCGGGTAGTGTATTACTGCGCCACATCGCGAACGTATAAACATCTCCTTCTTTCCAGTCTGCCGGAACCGTAAATTCCGACTCGAGGGTCTCTACGATCTTTGAGGGTGAAATCCGGTACTCGGTCGCGTTTGTTGCATCATAAAGCCCCAATTCAGCCATATCGATCGTAGGAATCCCTTCCGGAATTCGTATCGTAATCGTTTGTCCGGTATATTTTAACTTATCTGTTTCTTTATCCAAAAACTGGGGAATAAAGTTAAAGGGTAAGCTATTATTCGTACAGTCAAAAGCACTATACTTCTTGGGGTTATCCATCGAAGGCAGCTTTAATTTCGACAATTTAGGATTATTCTTGCAACTCAGATTTGTTATGGTTTGTATAGGGAGAACGAGTTCCTCCAAGTTCGGATTGTTATCAACATCTACTGTAGCCAACCTGGTTCCCGAATGAGTACTCAGGTCTAACCGGGTTAAACAAGGCGTATTATTGACTGCAAGATATGTAAGATTTGTGTTATTACTCAAGTCCAATGCCTTTAGGTTCGGGCCGCTAATGGTGAACTGATGTAATTTACTCAGGCCCGACATATTGATTTCGGTTTGTAAGGTTTCACCTAACCGTAAGACTTCTAAGCTATTCGGGAATTTCACTTCATTTACGGGATCACTATTCCAATAAATCAAGTTGGTCAACACCTTGAGCATACTTGCATCCAAAGAAAAGATACCCGTATTGATCACATAAAGGTAGGTCAATTTAGTTTGCTTTTCCAAATTTTTCAATTCGGTTAAGTTCGGATGATGTCCCGCATAGATCCGCTTTAACGCAGAGTTCATTTCCGGTAAAATGATTGTAGCTAAATTATATGCCACATATGTTTCCAATGTCGTCAGTGTCGATAGATCGGATAGATCCAGAGACTCTAATTGGGTTTCTTGCACAAGTAACACCTCTAAAGCGGAGAGATTGCTATGTGTAAAACTTTTCAACGAGGACTTAGTCGCATCAATATTCTTCAAAGCCGGAAGATCTGTACAGGTGAGGCTTTCCACTTCGGCGCTTTTGAGATTGATCGCCGTCAAAGCCGGAAGATCGTCCAAAACGAGTTCTTTCAATGCTTTAAACCCTTCGAACTTTATGGTCAGCAGGTTTTTGAAACCGCTCAACGTCACTTTCTCCAAATTCGTTTTCGTACTACTGATACTGATTCTTTGGATCGTGTTTTCATTCTTTTGTTCATCAACTATCCAGGTCATACCACATTTAGTATGCCAACCTTTCGGTTGGGCATCCCATAAGGGGTCATCCGCATTGGTGTCATCCGGTCTTTCACTGGGGAGGGAAGTACACCAGAGCTTCAATAAACCCGGATGGCTCATAAAGAACTGCTTCAGCGTTGTCATGTCTTCGGTGTTGTAGGGTAGATCCTGCGCAGCCACAGGCTGCCATTGGACCATCAGCCCAAACAATACGAGAACTAAAAAAGTCATTTTCTTCTTCATTTCCTTTAAAAATTTAATGGGGGGGGGGTAAATACTATCGTCATGTCTAAACGGTTATTTTCGCGAGACAAAAGTAGAGGGGACAAGAAGGCGCATCAAGCACTAAAGTGACTAAAACAAAGAGCGTTTGTTACGAAATAAGAGGGAAAAAAGAAGGGGAAAAGAATATAAGGACATAAAGTTCATCCCGCAGTGAACGGGAGGCAGAAAAGTACTTGAGATGAAGCCAATTTAAATTGACTGAAGAAGAAAATAGCCGGCAGCCTTTCAAAAAAAGCTGCCGGCTATTGGGGAAAATTTGCCGCCTTTGTGGAAAAAGTCGGCAACTATCCGTTAGGATTAACGTGCTACCTGAAGTTTTTTACCCGTCAGGCGTTGAATATCGCGCAACATCAGTTTCTCATCTTCGGCGCAGAAGGTCAGTGCTGTGCCGGTGTTTCCTGCCCGGCCTGTACGGCCGATCCGGTGTACGTAGGTCTCGGGCACATCGGGCAGGTCGTAGTTGATCACCAACTCCAACTGATCGATATCGATCCCGCGCGCGGCGATATCCGTAGCGATCAATACCCGGGTTTTGTTCGATTTGAAATTTGTCAGTGCACGTTGCCGGGCGTTCTGCGACTTATTGCCATGAATGGCCTCGCTGCCGATACCGGCCTTGCAGAGCAGACGAGCGATCTTATCGGCGCCATGCTTGGTGCGCGAGAAGATCAGGGCGGATTGTTTCTTGTCTTTGCCCAGGAGATCGATCAAGAGATTCTTTTTCTCGTTCTTCTCTACATAATAAAGGTATTGCTCCACCGTATCGACTACGGACGAGGCGGGGGTTACTTCCACCCGGACCGGATTGCGCTGGATCGATTGGGAGATCGAAGCGATCGTCTGCGGCATCGTTGCCGAGAACAACAGGGTTTGCTTCTCCCGCGGCAACCGGGGCAATATCTTTTTGATGTCGTGGATGAAACCCATATCGAGCATCCGGTCGGCTTCGTCCAACACAAAGTGACGGATCGCCTCGAGGTGCACATACCCCTGGTTCATCAGGTCCAATAAACGCCCGGGCGTAGCCACCAGGATATCAACACCTGCCTGCAGGGCCTTCACCTGCTCGTGTTGCTTCACGCCGCCATAGATGATCGCATGGCGCAGGCCGGTGTACTTGCCGTACTCCCGGATGCAGTCGTTGATCTGGATCGCCAACTCACGCGTAGGCGTCAGGATCAGGGCTTTGATCTGTCGTCTTTGTTCTTTCTTGCAGTTGAGATACAACTGTTGTATGATTGGGATGGAGAACGCGGCAGTCTTACCCGTTCCCGTCTGGGCCAGGCCCAGGAGGTCTCTTTGTTTCAATACGATTGGAATGGCCTGCTCCTGTATGGGCGTAGGGCTTACATATCCTTTTTCATCTAATGTTTTTAATATCGATTCAGATATATTTAATTCTTTGAATGTCATTCTTTTACTTTTAGGGTTTATCTTGATGTCGATTCTGGCGATGGAAAGATCCGCGAAAGGCTGGCGGAGCGTAACATGGAGAGGATAGATACCACATAAACTTGGTTATTCAGCGTGCAAAGATACGAAAATTTTGTAAGTTTGCAACGCTAACAAGAGAATAAACACGAAGGTATGAAATCATCGATCTATATGATACTCTGTGCGGTCTTATTGTTGACCGCCTGCAATCAGGAAACCAAAAAGGCAGAAGCGAGGCTGGAGAAAGCCCGTATGATGTACGAGCAAAACGAGTATTTCGGTGCCAAGAACGAGATCGACAGTATCCGTACACTCTATCCCAAAGAACTGAAAGTCCAACAGCAAGCACTCAAGCTGATGCGCCAGGTCGAATGGAAAGAAGCCGAACGTAATATCGCCTTTTGTGACAGCCTGTTACCCATCCGCCAGGAAGAATTCGACCGGTTGAAGAAAGATTTCACTTTCGAGAAAGACTCGCTCTACGACGATCTGGGCAAATACGTCTGGAAACAGCAAACGATCGAACGCAATCTGGAGCGCTGCTACGTGCGCAGCGGCGTGAATGAACGGGGAGAAATCCATCTGGCCAGCGTTTACTACGGCAGTAACCCGCTGCAACATACGGGCATCAAAGTCAGCACCCCCGACGGACTCTATGCCGAAACAGCCGCCATCCCTTACGATGGAGGTGTCAACTACCGCTTTGCCAACCTGGGCTTTACCACCGAAGTGGTGACCTATAACGGCGAGAACGGTATCAACGCCCTGAAGTTCATCGCCGACAACGCCGATAAACGCATCCGTACCGAATACACCGGCGGCAAACCTTATATAATGTATATCGCCGACGGCGACAAAAAAGCCATCGCCGCCACCTACAACCTGGCCATGGTCCTGAGCGACCTCGTACGCATGCACCAGGAAAAAGAAAAATCCGAGAAACGAATAGAGTACCTGAGAGGGAAGTTGGCAGAGGGCGAGAACGCAAAACAATAAACTCTTCCGGTTTCGCGAAGTTGCACGAAGTTTTTGTTTTAATATTTTTGCAGCAACGTCAGTAGCTTGCGATCGAGCTTATGTCCGTGGAAATCTTCGTAGGCAACGTCTTTGCGCCCGGAGTCGAGGATACCGAAGTCGCCCCGGAAGTTCCATAAGCCCCAACCGATGCCGTGGGAGGTGAGGATATCCAGTTGATCGTTGAACCACGACAGGAAGACCTCATGGGGTGTTTCCCGGTAACAACCACATTCGCCGCAATGCACGCCGACCCCGCTTTTCACCAGATCGAGCCAGGGTTGGTAGAACTTTTCCAATATCGCGCGGTTGAACTCTTCCCCATTGATCACACCCGGCCATTGCGGCATCGGTGCGTCGTCGGGGTTTTTCCATACCCAGCCCGCCCGGTAATGCGACACATAATGCGGATAATAGCCTCGGCAGCTCTGCGCAATCGGCAGATCAGTCAGCTCCGGAATCACCAGGCTACCCCCGTGGTTGCCATCGGCCACCACCAAGCGGTCGGGCGTATACCGATGGATCACCTCCAGACAACCTTGCGCCACCTTGCGGTATATATCACCAGGAATAGGCGTCGACGGCGCGTATTGATCGTTCATATCTTCTTTGTAACAAGGCTCGTTCACCAGGTCGAAGCTCAACAGCCGCGACGGTATGTTCCGCAAGCGCTTGGCCCACATCTCCCAATGTGTATAGAAAGCCTGTTGCGCTTCCGTATCCTTCCACAGATTGAACGGTTCGCGGAAACCGGCATTGATACAGAAACCGGGTGCCCGGTGCAAGTTCAGGCTCACATGCAGCCCGTGTTTATTCGCCGCGTATATCGTTTTCTCGACCATCTCGATCGCCTCTTCATTGAACTCCACCGTCTGTTCCGGACGGATAGGCTGATCACTTTTCTGATCGTAACGGATATAACCCGGATAAGCCAGCGGGAAGCGGACAAAGTTGAAACCCCAGTCCGCCATCCATTGGAAATCCTGCGTTGTCGCCGCCAGATTCTTCGCCGAGAAAGGGCGGGGGGAGAAGAAATCAAGGATATTAAATCCCCGCCAACGCGGCAATGCGTTTTTCACTATCGCTTTTTGCGCGGCCTGCACCTCTGCCTGCGCCGGGAAAGGCCGCAAACCTGCCACAGCAGCCGTTGCCGCCGCGGTCTTTATAAATTGTCGTCGATTGATGGATTTCATGGTATCCCTTTATTTTATCCCATACTTTTTATTGATTCGTAAAAGTAATCACTTTTTTCAGTCTTCCATATAAAAAGGGTCGCCTATTACCCGAACAGCTTGTCCGGGATATGCATTTCTTTATCGAAACGATAAAATGGTTCAAATTTAGCCGATCATACATTATCTTTTCATAGATTTGTATGAGCGCTATAAGCCTATAGTTTTCAAGCAAACACGAGAATTAAGAGTAATAACCTTTTAAATCATAGAGATGGGAACACGCAGACAATTTATTAAAACATCGGCGGCAGCGGTGGCGGCCGGATTAACTTCATCCGTTTGGGGAGAAAGCCTTCTGAATCTTCAACCTTCAGGGGCTAATGACAAAATACGTGTCGGACTTATCGGTTGCCGCAATATGGGGTGGAGCAACCTGACCGATTTCCTGCTTCATAAAGAGGTTGAATGTATCGCTTTATGTGATATCGACAGTAAGATCCTGCATGAAAGAGCGGCGGAACTGGAAAAAACAACCGGACGAAAACCGAAACTGTTTGCCGATTACCGGAAAATGCTCGAGATGAAAGAACTGGATGCGGTGATCATCGGAACACCCGACCACTGGCACTGCCTGCAATTTACAGATGCCTGTTCGGCGGGAAAAGATATTTATGTAGAAAAACCGATCGCCAACTATATCGCCGAATGTGATGTAATGGTCAACGCGGCGCGCAAATATGGCCGTATCACATCTGTCGGACAGCAACAACGAAGCGGCAATCATTGGAAAACCATGGTGGAATACCTGCAAAGCGGACAGTTGGGCACTGTTGCCTGTGCTGATATTTGGGCGAACTTCAACTACGGAGCGCTCTCGCTTCCCGTATCGAACACGGCCGTTCCCGAAGGTGTCGATTATGAGATGTGGCAAGGGCCGGCACAGGCACGGCCGTTCAATCCACAGCATTTCCACGGTTCGTGGCGTATGTTCTGGGCATACGGCGGCGGCCTGATGACCGACTGGGGCGTGCATCTCTTGGATATGGTGCTCTGGGGAATGGATATCAAACACATGCCCAAACGGATTGTCGGGCTGGGGGGCAAATTTGCTTATCCGGACAACTGCCCGGAGACATTCGACACGCTGAAGGTGACGTATGAATTTGATTCTTTCCTGATGAACTGGAGCAATGTGGGCGGTACGGAGACAGGGCCTTACAACCGGAACTACGGTATGGCTTTCAAAGGCACGAACGGGACGTTGGTCGCCAACCGGGACAACTGGGAGATCTATCCCGAATGGGACGGAAAAAACAAGCGGAACAAGATCGAGTCCATTAAGGTAGAAGCCGACTTCCAGGATCACAAAGATCATGTGAGCAATTTCCTCGCTTGCATGAAGAGCCGTGATTTCGAAACAGCGTGTACCATCGAGAACGGTAGCCTCTGTGCCAAATACGCGCACCTGGGCAATATCGCGGCACGTACAGGCACCGTTTTGGTTTACGACGACTCCGCGAAACATTTTATCAACAACGCGGAAGCCGACAAATACCTGCGACCGTCGTATCGTTCACCCTGGCAATTCCCCAATGTATAATCCAATCAATCTATAAATAAATAAACAGTATGGACAGACGAAATTTTATACAAACAAGTGCCTGCTTGTCCGGCTTATCTCTTTTACCCAAGTCGCTATCGGCATCTGTTAGCGCAACTCAAGCCAAACTCCCGTCCTTCGGTATCATCACAGGCAATACAGGCGGCGAATGGCTGAAAGCCGATCCGAAGAAAGCATTAAAAACCATTGCGTCTCTGGGCTATAAAGAGCTGGAGTTCGGTGGCACGATGGGCTTGGAGATGCCCGAATTGAAAGCACTATTGAAAGAGCTGCGGTTGCAGCCCCTGCTTGGCCCGACAAGTATGGGCGCCATGAACGATCCGGTGCAATTGGCTAAGGATATCAAAGCCTGCCACGAACTGGGACAGAAATATATTGTTTGTTATTGGCCGTGGACCGATGACGGACAAAACAAAAAAGCGGACGACTGGAAGAAAGTAGCCGATAACCTGAACCGGGGTGGCGAGATCTGTCGCAAAGAAGGGCTTACCCTACTCTACCACAACCACGATATTGAATTCCTGCCCGTCGACGGTCAGATCCCTTTCGATGTATTGATGCCCAATCTGAACCCGGAATACGCATCCATCGAACTCGATCTCTACTGGATCACCAAAGGCAATCAATCGGCGGTTGAATACATCAAAAAATACCCGGGTCGCTACCCTGTCTTTCATATCAAAGATATGGACAAAACGCCTGACCGGAGCTTCGAATATGTGGGCCAGGGCATTATCGACTTCCCGTCGATCTTCCGCCTGAACAGCATCGCCGGAGCCAAACATTTTATCGTCGAACACGACAAACCGGCTGATCCCGAACAATGCGTTCGCACAGCGGCGAAGTATTTATCGGAAGTGAAATTCTGAGATCGGTATTTTATTTGAGCGACCGATCTGGGACACGTTTGCCGCGACCATTCATTTGTTGATAATTATCAACAGATCTGTTGACAATTGTCAACAAATGTGTTGACGGTTATCAACAAATAAATAGTCGCTATATTTGGGAAATGCTTCGGGTGGATTGCGGACGATCTGGAGGTCTTCCGCTTGAACAGCATTGCCGGAGTCAAACGTTTTATTATCGAACACGATAAACCGGCATAGAAAACAGAAGCTATTTCCCGGTATTCATAACGCCCGATTCGGTATCCTGGTTATCCACTTTCTTCTGTCCCGGATTGAATTTCCGTCCAAAGGAGAAATTGTAGGTAAGCTTGAGCGCGAACATACGGGAACTTTCCCCGATATAATTCGTTCGGCGGTAAGAGGCATATTGCGACCGGTTTTCTGCTTCCACTTTATAATTATTGATAAACGGGTTGAAAGCGCCGACTCCTACGGCGAGGTGCTTGTGACTGTATTGCAGCATGATATAATGGATATTCTCACCGCCCGACAAGGTCTCGCCATAAAACCAGTTCCAATTGGTTTCTAAGGCCATTGCCAGCATGCACTTCTTGTAGGTTGCCGACAGCTGCATATTGGCATACCAGTTCGTATAGCGGTGGGCATAGGTATTGCCGTTGCTCATGTAATGGTTGACACCTCCGGTAGCCGAAAACTGAAGCATATTCCTGATCGGACCAATGCGTACGGTTGCCCGTCCCGATAGGCGTTGCCAGTCCTTTTGATTATTCCAGGTCTGTACGATCTTATCGCCTTCCCAGAACTTTTCGTCCATAATCGCTTTCGGTTGATATTCATAATATCCCCAGATATTTCCATAATATAGTCCTTTCTGCACTTCATACGTCAGCGCTACGTTATAACTATTGTAGGGCTTCAGATTGGGATTTCCCCGTTGTATCTGCAATGAGTCGATCATTTGCTCGACAGCACTCAGGTTCGACAAAGAGGGATTATTATTATTTATATTCGCGTTGAGGCGGATAAACGAACGGCCCGGCAGGTTGTAGTGCAACGACAGGCGGGGGTTAAACGTATAATCTTCATAGTCTTCCGCCTCCCCTTTTTGTTTATACCAGGAGCGCGTCATGCCAAGGCCCAAAGAATAATCCAGCTTGGTCCATTTCCCTCGGAACTCTCCGTAAACATAGGTCAGCGCCTGATCCATTTCGGTTTTATAATGATACCCGTTCAGGTATTCGTTGTCTGTCACCGACTGGGTATGCCGCAGCCCGGCGCTGATCCGGTTTGCGCCCCGTTTCTTCTCATATATCCCTTCACCGATAATAGAATATTTATTTCCCGCGACATGATTATTCACATCCGTCAGCAGTGCCCCACCGCGACCTTCCTGGTAGAAACGATGGATATTGCTTTTGTTATACGTCCCAACCAGATTGAAAACCAACGTCTGATCATTCTTCAGATTTTCCTGATAATATAAGTCCAAAGCGGGACGTGATCCGTCATCGGCCGTATGATCAATCATATACACCCGGTCCGTCGGATCGGCCACATTATAGAGCGAGCCGGCATAGTCCTTGTGCGGCCAGCTTTCATAAGAAAAACGAAAAGTGGCGTTAAACATTCGCTTGTCGGGTTCCTGAAAACTATACGTGGCACTCAGATATTGCCATCCCCCCTTGAGCTTACCCGATTCTCCTTCTTCTATACGATCCAAGACCAAACCATCCGGATAAACAAAATGCTCCTGATTCTCACGGGATACCTTATCGAAGTCACGATGACTCAAACTATAATAGGCGGAGAACTCCGACTTCTTATGATTGATCTTCGCCGAGACCGCATTATTCCCCCATGCGGGAAGGTCAAACGCATCACTCAGATCAAGCCCGAAGCTCCCACCGGTTTCCGGCCGACGTACAATATAATCCAATACCACCTCGGCATTCCCATAGCGCAAGCCCGGATTATCATGATACTCAACACGAACAACCTCGGACGGCTGTAAAGCCAGGATCTCTTTTATCTCCACCTTCACCCCATTGACCCGGAATTGCAATTCACCGCCTCCCGGCAAAGAAACTTCATTAAACAGCGGATTCACTTGAAGCTTGGGCAACATCAACTGCTGCAACAGGCTCACCCCGTTCGTGGAAGCTTGCACTTGCCGATCGGAAGGATAGATCAGTTTCCGGTCCGAATAACTACTTGTATTCGAGGCGGAAACCGTCACATCAGCCAAAGCGATCGCATCTTCTTCCAGCAAAATCTCACCCAAGGAATGATTTGCGCGAAGCAGAGATAGAGGTAATTCAAGCTCCCGGGTGACATACCCTATGGCCGAGATAATAATCAGGTAATCCCCCGCAGAGATTTTCTCGAAAGCAAAATCGCCATGTATATCTGTCGTTGTTCCCGACACAAAAACAGAGTCATTAGTCAGCAACACGACATTGGCCAACTCAAAATACTCCCGGTTTTTGCTTTCCAACACCTTGCCCGTAACCCTCAGATTCTGAGCAAAAACACCCTGTATAACACTACAAAGTAGCATTACAATTAATCCTTGTTTCATAAGTTCTTCTTTTTTTAGGATCGATAACAAGGTGGCCTATCTCATTATCGAGAGATATTATTATCCCTTTATCCAATTAGACGATCAAAAGGCAAAATACGTTACAACGAATTTCACAATAGCTAAAGAAAAAGGCTCAAATAATTTGTTTAGATCAAAATAGATTCTACATTTGCAGTGTGTCGGTCTATTAATACACTACAGTGTCAATCTGACTACATCTTATAAATCTGTATTTCCTTTCTTTCGACAAAAGAGGATCAGGTCTTAAGTCGTTGATTTTCCTGACATAAAGTAATATATCCATACTTTTGTCGTTTATAAGAAATATAACCTAAAGAGTAATACTTGCGTAGATGAGCATATCGATCAAGGGGCTGAATAAGACCTATGCAAACGGGAATAAGGCGTTGAAGGATATCAATCTGGAGATACCAACCGGCATGTTCGGCCTATTGGGTCCGAACGGGGCAGGTAAATCCACCCTGATGCGTATCCTGGTGGCACTGATGGAGCCGACTTCGGGCGAAGTGAATGTCTTTGGGCACGACCTGTTGAAAGACCGCAAAGAGGTGCGCCGCCTACTGGGTTATCTGCCGCAGGATTTCCGCTTTTTTGCCAAGTATAAAACCCATGAGTTTCTGGACTATGCCGCCCGACTTTCGGGCATGAACAATACCCGCAAACGGCGGGAGGCAGTCGACCAGATGCTGGAAAGCGTTGGTCTGTTCGATGTACGCGAACGCTATGCCAACAAACTCTCCGGCGGAATGAAGCGTCGCTTGGGCATCGCCCAGGCATTGATCCACAATCCCAAAGTGATTATTGTAGATGAACCGACCACCGGTCTCGACCCGGAGGAACGGATCCGTTTCCGTAACCTCTTGACCGCGGTGAGCGAACAGGATGTGACCATTATCCTCTCCACCCATATCGTAGGCGATATCTCCAGCAGTTGCAAGTGCATGGCGTTGATGAACAAAGGAGAGGTAGCCTATTACGGTTCGCCCGAGGAGATGCTGCGCCAGGCGGAAGGCAAGGTCTGGCGTATCCAGATCATGGGCGACCAACTGCATGAGATCGATAAAAAATACCCCATCATCTCCACGATCCCTTCCGGATCAGGCTGGGAAGTGCAGGTGATCGCCGACGAGATCCGAGGCTACGACGCCGAGCCCTATCCGCCCAACCTGGAACATGCGTACGTCTATTATATGGAAAGCAAGTTGAATCAATGGATAATTGATAACTGATAATTGATAATTAAAAGGGGAAATCCATTATCAATTATCCATTATCCATTATCAATTTAAAAAAGATGTCCTTTATAAGCAACATATCATCCGTCTCGAAATACGAAAGCAAGCTATTATTGCGAAGCTGGTTCTTCCGGCTTTTTACGGTGATGGCGATGTTCCCGCTGACGATTCTCAACCTGGGTGCTTTTGTGGTCCCCGACAGCAGCGGGTTCTGGCCCATCAAAGCGATAGCGTCGAACATCCCGTATTTCAACCTGCTCATACTCAATGCCGGGCAGGCGGTGATCGCGATCTTCCTGGCTTCCGACTTCCTGAAAAGGGACAAAAAATTGGACACCTCCGAGGTATTCTATGTGCATCCTCTGAGTAACGCCGAGTATGTGATCGGCAAGATCTGGGGTAACCTGCGCGTATTCCTGGTACTCAACCTGATCATTATGGGCATGGCGCTGCTCTTTTCTTTTATCGGCAAGGTACCGGTCGACTGGCAAAGTTATATCATCTACTTCTTCCTGATCAGCATCCCGACACTGATCTATATCATCGGCTTATCGATCTTTCTGATGTTGCTCCTGGGTAATCAGGCGTTGACATTCATTATCCTACTGGGTTATGTGGGCATCACCATATTCTATTTCAGCGATAAGTTCTATTACATCTTCGACTATATGGCGTTTTACCTGCCGATGGTCAAATCGCGGGTGGTGGGATTTACGAATCTGGAGGCCATCCTCACGCATCGTTCCATCTATCTCTTTGCCGGCTTGGCCTTTATATGCATCACCATCTCCCTGTTTCGCCGCCTGCCGAATACGTCGCGCGGGCATTATCCCTGGCTGGCACTGGCAGTGTTGTTTCTGGCTTGCAGCGGTTATTCCGGCTATCGCCATGTACAAAAGATCACCTATCAGACGGAGATCCGCCAGGTATATACGGCTGTGAACAATCAATACGTGCATACCCCCAAGATGGTAGTCGACCACTACGACCTCCGCGTCGAGCAACAAGCCGACCGTTTCACCGCCGAAGCCACCCTGCAGGGCATTGCGCTCCAAGCCTCCACCCGTTTCACCTTCTGCCTGAATCCCGGCCTGACTATCCAAAGTATCCGCGAAGGCGATCGGGATCTCTCCTTTGAAAGAGAACGGCAGATCGTACTTGTCGACTTCGAACGCCCGCGTGCCGAAGGCGAACCGCTCAACCTGACCATCACCTACGCAGGCAAGGTCGACAATGCCTTCTGCTACCTCGATATCCCCGAAGAACTGTTGCGGAAAGAAAACCGCAACTTCATGTTCAGCGCCGACAAACAATACAGCTTCCATACGTCCGACTACCTGTTGCTCACGCCGGAAACCTACTGGTATCCCCGGCCGGGAACGGCTTACAGTACGGAAGACGCAAACTGGCAGCAGAACTACTTCAGCCGGTTCAGCCTGCGCGTGAAACCCCTGCCGGGCCTGACGCCTATCGCCCAGGGTGAAGCAGTACCCCAGGCCGACGGCAGCTATACCTTCGCTCCCGAATACCCCATGCAGGCCATGACCCTACTCTCGGGGCGGTACGAACAGAAAAGCGTCATCGCCTCCGACAGTATCACCTACAGCGTCTGGCACCTGGGTAACCGCCAGCTCGAAGCGGCCTTCGACTCGATCCGCGATACCATCCCTTATCTGTTGGTCAACTTCAAAGAAGATATGGAGCGCCAACACAAACTGCAATACGCCTTCCCGCGTTTCTCCCTCGTCGAGGTGCCCGCGCAGTTCCATTCCTACCCCCATGCCTGGTCGGAAGCACAGGAGACGATCCAGCCTGAGATGATCCTGATGATCGAGAACAACTGGAAAGACGAGACCTACGACCTGGCCAAGCGCACCAAGCGGCAGAAACAATGGGCAAAGAACCAGGGCCAGGAGATCAACGACGAAGAAGCGCAGATCCGTACGTTCAATGACGTCCTGCATACACTCTCCCGCCAGGAAGGTGAGACCAATTTCGAGTCGAGCGGACGGGGCGGGTTCAATGTCAGTCACCAGGCGAACCCCTACTTCCTCTTCCCCCTATTGTATAACTTCCGCTACAATATCTATTCACCCGAATGGCCGATCACCAAT
This sequence comes from Parabacteroides sp. PF5-6, assembly GCF_029504695.1. GTDB lineage: Bacteria > Bacteroidota > Bacteroidia > Bacteroidales > Tannerellaceae > QVMG01. The sequence continues at coordinate 237,300 of NZ_JAQFIN010000004.1, read as the reverse complement.
CGCATGATCGAGTTGTATCTGCAGAACAAATCAGATAACTCCGGCTGGGAACGCGAGGTGAACGGTATCAGCAACAACGAAAAAGCAAGCCTATTAATGGAACAGTTGTCGTTCCGTGAACTACTCGCCAACGAAGAACACCGCGACCTGATGAGCAGCGTTATCGGACTCAAAGGCCAACGCCTGTTCGCCCCAGCGGAGATCACCATGGGAGTCAACCGTTTCCGCGACACCGTCTACGCCCTGTTGGAAAGGAACACCTTCAGTAACATCCGGTTCGAATACATGCTCGATACCTTAGAGCAGGTCAGCCAGACGCCGATCCGTCCGGATATCCAAAGCTGGGACGAGGCAACTCCCCTACCCGTCTTTACCGTCGTGCCGCCCGTCGTCACCAAATACACCTACCGCGGCAAAGAAACCTTTGTGATGAAGATACAGATCAGCAACAACTCCGCGGAGGAAGGCATCATCCATCTGGATATCAACGACGGTAGCCGCCAGACGGAAACCCGCGACCCGCGTACCAATCGCAAGATACGAATGATGCCATACGAAGCCAAAGAGTTGGTATCCGTCTGGGAGGAAGTACCCCGAAGCGCCGATATCTATACCTTGATCTCGGGCAACCTGCCCAATACGATCCAACAGCCGATCAGTAATATCCAGCAGGAACGCGGCCAGTCGACAGCCATAGAAGGCGACTACACCCTGACCAACGGCCTGCCCGAATCCTGGGGTGAGGTGATCGTCGACAATGAAGACTCGACCCTGTTCATCCTGTCCGAACCCGAACGTGTCGGGCTATTGACCCAATGGCTCGACGAAACCGAAGAGACCTCCTTCAAATACTCCGGCGTAACCACCTGGCGTCCGCCCTACCGGTGGACAGCAACCACCAACGCCGGTTACTACGGCCAATATATCCGCTCAGCCTACGTGATCAAGAGCGGCAGCGGCAGCCAAACGGCCACCTGGAAAGTGCCCGTACCCGCCGAAGGACATTATGAGCTCTATTATTATGTACACAAAAACGACGACCTGCGCCGCGGACGCGGCGGAGACGCTGAATACCAGTTCCGGATCAACTACGATGGCGAGACAGAAGACGCCTTCCTCAATATGCGCCGGGCAGATAACGGCTGGGAGCAACTGGGTGTCTATTACCTGAGTGCCGACACGCTGGAAGTAACATTAACAAACAAATGCCGTTCACGCAGTGTGACAGCCGATGCAGTAAAGATAGTAAAACGATAGGCCCCCACCAATCTCCCCTCAAAGGGAAGAGCCTCCCCTTTGGAGAAGTTGGTGGAGCCGAATATTAAATAAAGAATATGAGAAAAAGACCATTATCACCTCTCAGGCTTGTAGGACTATGCCTGTTGATACTGAGCCTGTCGGTGGCAGGGCATAGCCAGCGGCTACTGACTATCGAACAGGCATTGGATATCGCCGAAGAGAACAGTCCGACCCTGCGCGATACGCGGATGAACCTGGAGCGCTACCAGCAAAACCTGATCGCCCAGCGCGCCTCCTTGAAGTCACGGTTCTCCCTCAACCTGACGCCCATCAATTACCGCAAAGACAGGCAATTTGAGAACCGCCTGTCGCAGTGGTACACCAACGAATCGTTCTCCACCGGAGGCCAGTTCATGGTACAACAACCCATCCTGTTGACCGACGGGACCATCTCATTGATCAATAACCTGAGTTGGCAAGACAGCCAGTCGTCGACCGGAGACATGGAGACAAGCAACCGCTCGTTTCAAAACCGTCTTTACCTCGAATTAAGCCAACCCATCTTCACATACAACACGCGCAGAATGGCACTCAAAGAGATTGAGTTTGCTTACGAAAACGCCTATATCAACTACGCCCTGCAGCGCCTGCGCACCGAGTCGCAGATCACCGAGCAGTTCTACCGCGTCTATTCCGGACAGAGCAGCCTGGACATCGCACACGAAGAGCTGAAAAACGCGCAACAGAGCTACGACATCATCAAAGACAAGGTAGAGGCCGACCTGACTGCCCGCGACGAACTCTTCCAGGCCGAACTGAATCTGGCCACGGCGAAGTCGAATGTCGAAAGCGAACTCACCACATTAGAGAACGCCAAAGACCAACTGAAGAAAATCCTGGGTATACCGCTCGACGAAATGATCACCGTCGTGACCGAGGTCACCCTCAAAGAAGTGGAAATCAACCTCGGACAGGCCATCGAGAGCGGCCTCTCCTCCCGCCTGGAATTGCGCGAACGCGAGATCGAAGCCGAGCAACTGGAGTTCGAGATGATCCGTACCAAAGCACAGAACGAATTCAAAGGGGAAGTCAACCTATCGATCGGACTGACGGGCGACGACAGCAGCCTGGGACAGATCTACAAAAAACCCACACAAAGCCCGCAGGTGATGATCACCTTTGCGGTGCCCATCTTCGACTGGGGCGAGAAGAAAGCGCGCATCAAGGCACAAAAGATCGCCCAACAGATCCACGAGTACCAGACCCGCGATGCGGAAATAGATATCGAGCTCGAGATCCGCCAGGCCTGGCGCCAGTTGGAGAACTACCGTACGCAGATCAGTATTGCTGAGCAGAACGTAGAGAACGCGCAGCTCACCTACGACCTCAACCTCACCCGCTACCGCGAAGGCGATATCACCGGGATGGAGATGAACCAGTTTCAGACTCAGCTCTCCAACAAACGCATCTCTTATACACAGGCATTGATCAACTACAAGATCCAACTCTTGAATATGAAGATCCTTTCCCTCTACGACTTTGAGAAACGGGAGGCCATTGTTCCGATGGAAATTAAGAATTAAGAATTAAAAATTAAAAATTAAGAATTGGGAATCGTTTAGCGAAATATAAAGCAATTAAGAATAGGCCATGAGATATAAAAAACAAACCATCGCAGCCATTACCCTGTCCGCCTTACTCGCGTTGGCAGGATGCGACAGCGGCTCGCAGAGCACACAAAGTGATATCGCCACTCCGGTATCAGTAACCGAACTGAAAAAAGGCTCGATCAGCAAACTGATCAATACCACAGGTACGGCACAGGCTACTTATAGCGTGGAACTCACCGCGGAGATGAGCGGTACCTACCGCCTGCAACAGAACCCACGCACCGGACGTCCCCTGAAACTGGGCGACCGGGTGAGTAAAGGACAGGTACTGATCCGCCTCACCGATCAGGAATACGAGAACGGCATCGCGCTCGATTCCAAAGAGCTGAGCCTCGAGATTGCCGAGCAGGAACAGAGTAAACAGAAAGCCTTGTACGAGAAAGGCGGAGTCACCTTGAGTGAGATGCGTAATACGGAAGTACGGGTAACCAACGCCCGTTACGACGTGGAGAACGCACGCTTGAGCCTTGCCAAGATGGAGATCCGGGCACCGTTCGACGGGATGATCGTCAATCTCCCCCACTACACCCCGGACGTAAAGGTGGAACAAGGCAAACCGATGGTTGGCATTATGGCATACAACCATATGTATATGGATATCAACCTGCCCGAGAGCGCTATAACCTACGTCGCTGCCGGACAACTGGTCTATATCACCCACTACACCCTGCCCGAGGATACAATCAAAGGCACGATCAGTGAACTCTCGCCCGCGATCAGTACAGAAACGCGTACATTCAAAGGCAAACTACTGATCGAGAACAAAGACCTGTTACTGCGTCCGGGTATGTTTGTCAAAGCAGATATCGTGGTCGACAAAGCCGACAGCGCTTTGATTATCCCCAAAGAAGTGATTCAGACCACCCGCCGTCAGAAATACGTCTATATCGTAGAGAAGAACACCGCCATCGTGCGCAATATCCGTACTGGACTGGAAGACGAGACCCATGTGGAAGTGCTCGAAGGCTTGAAAGAGAACGACAACCTTGTCACCCGGGGATACGAGACCTTGCGGGAGAACAGTAAAGTGAAGGTACAGCGATGAGAAGCCTGGTCAGATTCGCCGTCAACAACCCGGTGACAATCACGATGGTCGTACTTGCCGTCTTACTCTTGGGTAAGATCTCGTATGATCAGTTGAGTGTCGACCTATTGCCCGACCTCAACAACCCCCGCCTCTTTATCGAAGTCAAAGCAGGTGAGCGGCCACCCGAAGAGATCGAGAAACAATTCGTGCGCAATATCGAGTCGATGGCTATCCGTCAGAGCGATGTGACGGAGGTCTCTTCCGTGATCAAAGCCGGTTCGGCACGCATCACGGTCGAATATGCCTGGTCGAAAGATATGGACGAGGCCTTCCTCGACTTGCAAAAGGCAATGAACACCTTTGCCCGCAACGATGAGATTGAAGAGCTGAAGATTACCCAATACGACCCTAACCAATCGCCGGTCATCCTGGTTGCCATGTCGCATCAGAATATCACCGATATGGCTGAACTGCGCAAAGTCGCCGAGAGCTATATACGCAACGAGCTGATCCGCCTGGAAGGGGTAGCCGAAGTGGAGCTCTCGGGACAGGAATCGGGTACGCTAACGATCCATACCGACCCGTACCGCCTGGCCGCTTTCAACCTGACTATCGATGATATCGCTTCAAAGATCGAAGCAAACAACCAGAGTGTATCGGGTGGACGGGTGACAGAGCTTGGCCTGCAATACCTGGTCAAGAGTGCCACGATGTTCAGTTCCGAAGCCGACTTCGAGAACCTGATTGTCGGTTACCGCCCGGTAACGGCACAGGAGACTGCGACCGCAACAGCCACTGCCACAGCCGCGAATGCGCCTATTTACCTACGAGAAGTCGCTAACGTCAGCTTCGTCAATGCCCGACCGGAAAATATCGTGCGCATCAACGGCGAACGCAGTATCGGGCTTTCCGTATATAAAGAAATGCGATTCAATACCGTGCGCGTGGTCGATGCCGTCGATAAGCAACTGGCGGTGATCGAAAACGCCTTGCCGGGCTATCGCTTTCAGGTGATCACCAATCAGGGCACCTTTATCCGCAAGGCGATCGATGAAGTGCAAGAGAGTGCCGTACTCGGCGTGATCCTGGCCGTAATCGTCCTCTTTGTGTTCCTGCGTCGCGTGGGTACGACACTGATTGTCAGTATCGCTATCCCGATCTCTATCGTAGCTACTTTCAACCTCATGTTCTTCAACGGGCTTACGCTCAATATCATGACCCTGGGTGGCCTCGCGCTGGGTGCGGGCATGCTTATCGATAATGCCATTGTGGTGATCGAGAGCATCTTCCGAAACCAGGAGAAAGGGGCCGATACCCATGAGGCTGCCGTCACCGGGACCGCGGAAGTGGGCGGAGCGATTATCGCTTCGACACTGACCACCGTAGTAGTGTTCCTGCCGATCGTTTACCTGCATGGCGCTACCGGAGAGCTGTTTAAAGACCAGGCGTGGACAGTTTCGTTCTCCTTGCTTTCGTCTTTGATCGTAGCAATCGGAGTGATCCCGATGCTCTACTACTGGGTAGGCAAGCGCCGGAAAGAGGCCGTGCGTGAAGTGAAGTCCATTGAAATGAAATGGTATTCCCCACTCTTGCGCCAACTGTTGCAACACCGCTGGCTGGTAGTCGGCATAGCCGCCGGCTTGATCGTATTGACCGGATTGCTTATTCCTTTTATCGGCACTGAATTTATGCCGCGAGCAGAAAGCAAGACCTTCACGATCAATGTAAAGATGGCGGAAGGCACCCAATTGGAACGCACCGCATCGGCCGTGGCCAACCTGGAAGATCTATTAGCCACGATTACGGAAGACCCCGGACTGGTGGTCTACAGTCATATCGGAACGGGAAGCAACGCGGAGAATGCCGTCTTTGAAGGCGAACATACCGCCATGCTGAAGGTGATCCTCTCGCCCCAGTGTCAGTTGACACCGGAGACGGTGATCGCCCATTTCGTGCAGACGGCAGAGAACCCCGACGGGCTGGAACTCACTATCGGACAGGACGAGAACTCCCTCAGCTCCCTCTTAGGTAATGAAAGCGCGCCTATTGTTGTCGAAGTCAAAGGCGAAGAATTAGATGAAATTGCCACTATCACGGAAGAGGTGAAAAGCCGGATGCTCAATGTAGACGGACTCTATAACATCATGTCGTCGATCGAAGACGGGGCGCCGGAGATCACCATCTCCATCGACCGGACGGTGGCCGGCATCAATAACCTCAGCGTATCGACAGTGATCGAGCAAATACGTCAGCAACTGAGTGGTCGTGAGGCCGGACAAATGGAGTACAGGGGAGAGATGCGCGACATCGTGATCAAACTGCCGGATATCGGCTTGCGTGAATTAGGTGCACTGACGATCAAGAGTGGCGAGAAAACATTCCGCCTGCAGGAGATCGCGCGATTGGAAGAGACTCAGGCGCCGAAAGAGATCTTCCGCCGCAACCAACACCGTATCAGTAAGGTGACGGCGAATATGGAAGGCTCCTATTCACTGGATAAGATGGCGCAACAGATTCGGCAGAGCCTGAGTGATGTGGAACTGCCACTCAATTATACAGTCACGGTGACCGGTGAAGAAGAGAAGCGGCAAGAGTCGATGAACAGCCTGCTGTTCGCCCTGATTCTTTCGGTTATCCTGGTGTACATGGTACTGGCATCGCAGTTCGAGTCACTGCTTCACCCGTTCACAATCCTATTGACGATTCCCTTAGCCGTTGTTGGAGCGATCCTGTTGTTTTTCCTTACCGGAACGACAATCAATATGATGGGCTTTATCGGTATCGTGATGCTGGTAGGGATTGCGGTGAACAACTCCATCATTCTGGTCGACCGGATCAACCAGTTGAAACAAGGCGGCATGGAATTGACAGAAGCCATTGTCGAAGCCGGGCAGCAACGTATTCGCCCGATCATCATGACGAGCTTGACCACGATTCTGGCCCTGTTGCCGATGGCCTTTAGTTTTGGCGAAGGCAGCTCGTTGCGTACACCGATGGCTATTGCTGTGGTCGGCGGACTGGTTACCTCGACGCTGATGAGTCTGATGGTCATCCCGTGTGTCTATTTTCTATTAGAAAAGATGAAAGAAATGTTAATAAAAAGAAATGCAAAGTAGACTTCTTCGTGCCCATTTTATGCCATTTTTGCAGTTTTCCCGTAGTTTCTTCGTAGTTTCTTCGTGTTTTTCACGTGTTTTCTACGTATTTTCTACATATTTTCTATATGTTTTCTACGATGTTTCATCGAAGGCACATCGGAGGCATATCGAAGGCACATCGAAGGCAGGCCGAAAATACGCCATAATGTCATATTTTGCTGCTTTTGATAGGATAATCGGAGATGTCAGCGTTAAATAATATTAAGTAAAAATATATATTAACATGAATTTAATGTAATATTGAATCGTATGAACTTTGTACTACATAGAAGGATAACGATCTGTATGCTGTTTATCGCACTTACGTTGCTGGGCTATGTGTCGTATAAGCAGTTACCGGTGGAGTTATTGCCGAATGCGGAGTTGCCAATGCTGTTCGTGCAGGTGAGCTCACAACAGGAGAATGATCCTTCGTATGTCGAGTCTGACATTATTATTCCGCTGGAAGGGGCGATTAGCTCGATTGGCGGGGTAGAGAAGATTGAGTCGACCGTCGACAGCCGGCAGTCGTTTATCCAGATCGACTTTAAGAAGAATATCAACTTCAAGATGACTTCCCTGCGATTGGAGGAGAAGATCAACGAGGTGGCTGCCGGGTTTCCTGAGGGGATCAACGTGCAGGTGCATAAGATCGACACGAAGCAACTGACCAATAACTTTATGGTCGTGCAGGTGCGTGGCTCGGGCGGTGTCGACCGGGTACGTAATGTGGTGGATAAAGAGGTCTTGCCTGAATTGGAGAATATCGACGGGGTAGCGGCTGCAAACGTATTCGGGGGTCGGGAACGGGCGATTGAGATCCAACTCGATCCGGAAGCCTGCAAAGCGCTTAACCTGACGGCGGCACAGATCAGTAACTTATTGGCACAGAACACCCGCGAGAAAGAATTTGTGGGTTATGTGAACGAGTCTTACGGGAAATTCTTTGTGCATATTAACTCGCTCTATACACATGTCTCCGAATTGGAGAATATCGTGGTGGCACCCGGCCCGATACTGTTGAAGGATATTGCGACGATCTTTTTCGATCTGAAAGAGGAGACGACCTTTAGCCGGGTGAATGGCAAAGAGGCGGTTGCCGTCGCGCTCACAAATGATTCGCAGGCAAACCTGATTGAGCTGTCGCACCGTACATTGCAGGTGATCGAACGCCTGAACGAGGAATTGCGACCGATGGATGTAGAGATTGTGGTGCAGAACAATACGGCGCAGATTATGGAGGACAATATCAACCAGATCATCGAACTGGCACTGACCGGCGGACTTCTGGCAATCCTGATTCTCTGGGTGTTTCTACGCAACCTGCGGCTGGTGTTCTTTATTGCGCTGTCGATCCCGATCTCGGTGTATACGGCGTTTAATCTGTTTTATGCTTTCGGTATCAGTATCAATAGCCTGACGCTGGTTGGTATGGCATTGGCGGTCGGTATGCTGTTGGATAATAGCGTGGTGGTGTTGGAGAATATCTACCGGCTCTCGGGGGGCGGAATGCCTGCCGAACGCGCCGTGACGCAGGGCACGAAAGAAGTATGGAGATCGATCCTGGCGGCGACACTGACCACTGTAACGGTGTTCCTTCCTTTTGTGTTCTCGGATAACTTCCTGATCAAGATGATTGGACATCATATTGGGGTGTCGATTGTTTCGACGCTGGTAATCTCACTTTTTGTCGCTTTGTTGTTTATTCCGATGGCGACTTACCTGATTCTCAAACGCAAGAAAGGTAAGAGTGTGTTCTACGAAAAGGTGTCGGTCAGGCAGCGGGCGGTGCAGGTCTACCTTGTGTTTTTGAAGACGTGTATGCGCAATCCGGGCGTAACGATCCTGGGGGCGGTGGTTGTACTCTTTGTGACGCTTATTCTTTCGATCACGCTCAATATCCAGCAGATGCGGGATGTCGACTCCGACCGCTTCAATATCTATGTGAGTATGCAGACGGGCAGCACGTTGGAGACGACCGACCTGGCCGTGCGCGTGATGGAAGACCGGCTGGCGGAGTTTCCCGAGAAAGAGGAGCTGGTATGCCGGGTGCAGGAGCGGGAAGCCGTATTGACATTGATCCTGAAAGAAGATTACCAGAAGATCGGTAAACGCAAGATCGCGGATATCAAAGCCGAAGTGCAACGGCTATTGCGCAATATCAACGGGGCGGAGGTGTCGATCACCGAAGCTTCGGGCGGCAATAGCGGTGGCGGAGGCGGCGGAGGTGGCGGCGGTGCCTCGATGGGCGGCATGGGTAACTTCATGCGTTTATTGGGCATTGGCGACAACCAGGAACGGATTGTTATTAAGGGCGCCGACTTCGAGATGATGCAGGTCGTTGCCGAAGACTTCCGTTACTACCTCAACGAGCAGGAGTTTATCCGCAGCTCACGCGTGTCGTCTAATCGGCGGCAGCCGGAGATCCTGTTGAACTTTGATCCGATCCTGTTGACTTCGTATGAGATCAGCCGGGGCAATATCTCCGCGGGATTGATGACATTGAATGGTGACCTCTCGTCGGGCAGCTCGTTTAAGGTTGGCGATGAGAGCTATGATATTATCATTCGCAACAGCATCCTAACGGAAGAGGAGGAAGAACAGGCGCGACGGGACAAGACAGTCGACGACCTGCGGGCGATACAGGTGCAGAGCGGCACGGGCGGATTGCACCGGCTCGACGATATCGCCGCCATCGAATATGGGCGGGGACGCTCACAGATCCTGCGTGTCAATCAGGACAAGCAGATCGAGGTGTATTATAATTTCTCGCGCGATGTGGAGTCGTCGAAGTCGCTACTGGAAGGCTACCGGGCGGATATCGACCGGTTGGTGGCCGACTACAACCTGCCTTCGGGCGTGGCAGTCGAGGTGTTTCACGAGGAGGACGCGTTTGCAGAGTTTAAGTTCCTGATCTTTGCTGCTTTTATCCTGATATTCATGATTCTGGCTTCGGTTTTCGAGTCGTTGTCGACGCCTTTTGTGTTGTTGTTTGCCATTCCGCTGGCGGCGATCGGTTCGTTGGTGGCATTATTGATTACGGGTAATAGCTTGTTGAATGCCAATACGCTGACGGGCTTCCTGATCTTGTTGGGGGTCGTAGTCAACAATAGCATTATCCTGATCGACTATGCCAATATCCTGCGCCGGCGAGGCTTCCGGCGTAGTCGGGCGTTGATGACTGCCGGCTTGTCGCGTATTCGTCCGATCCTGATTACGTCGATCACCACCATTGTGGCGATGTTGCCGTTGGCGATGGGTGATTCGGAATACGCGGGAGCCATCGGGGCGCCTTTCGCCATTACGGTGATCGGCGGGTTGACGTTCTCGGCATTGCTGACCCTGATACTTGTGCCGACGGCTTGTATGGGCATGGAGAATACGTTGCAATGGTACCGAACGCTCTCGAAGCGGATGTGGTTTATCCATGCCGTTCTCTTTGCCGTGGGTACGTTCTGTATCTGGTATTATGCCGAAGGGTTGTTGTGGCAGATCATTTATTTCGTCACGCTGGTGATCGCGATTCCGGGTATGACCTACTTCGCGCAGAACAGCCTGCGCCGGGCACAGGCGAAGGTGATCGACCCGCAGGCAGAGATCGAGATCGTCATCCGTAACTTGGTAAAGATATACGACTGGCCGGGACGCTTCTCGCGTCAGTGGCAGAGCGGGCTGAACCTGCGCCGCCGACTGGGGCTGGAGAACGAGTTTCATCGCTTGAAAGATTTTATCCCGGCACTTTGGCAGTTTGTGTTGTTTGGGTTTGGCGTTTGGTTTACCTACGTTTATCTCGATAGCGACCTGTGGCTGTTCCTGTTGTCGATCGCCATTTACTTCTCGGCATTGGCGTTGTGGCGTAAGCTGCGACAGTACCTTTTCTACCGGTATCCGGCAAGGCGTTGGATCAAGATCCTGAACCGGGTCGTATTCTGGGGTATCCCGCTATTGATCCTAACGGCTATGTTCCGGCAGATGGATAGCCCAAACCTGGTAATTACCATCGGATTGCTCTGGGGCGTGGGTATTGCGATCTATATCACTTCGCATTATCTGTACGACAACCAGATCAATATCGAACGGGTGAAAGGGCGGTTCGCCGGGCTGCGTCGTTCGTGGTTCCGCTTGGTGAAGAGTATTCCGTTGATTGGGAAACAGCGTAAGCCGTTCAAGGCCTTGCGCGGGGTTTCGTTTACGATCCGCACGGGTATGTTCGGATTGTTGGGTCCTAATGGTGCCGGGAAATCGACATTGATGCGTATCGTCTGCGGCATCCTGGAACAGAGTTATGGCAGCATCTGGATCAATGGGCTGGACACACGTGTGTACCGGGAGGAACTACAGAGCCTGATTGGTTTTCTGCCGCAGGAATTCGGTACGTACGAGAATATGTCGTCGACCGAGTTTCTCGATTACCAGGCTATACTGAAAGGCATTACCGATGCGGACACACGGCGCGGGCGGATCGAATACGTGTTGAAAGCGGTGCATATGTACGAGCGCAAAGACGATAAGATCGGTTCGTTCTCGGGCGGGATGAAGCAGCGGATTGGTATTGCGTTGATCTTGTTGCACCTGCCGCGTATCCTGATCGTCGACGAGCCGACGGCAGGGCTGGATCCGCGCGAACGCATTCGTTTCCGCAACTTGTTGGTCGAGTTGAGCAAGGAGCGCATTGTGATCTTCTCGACCCATATCATCGAAGATATTGCCAGTTCCTGCAACCAGGTGGTGGTGATCAACAAAGGAGACCTGAAGTACTTCGGGCATCCCTCGAATATGGTTGGAATGGCAGAGGGCAAGATATGGAAGTTCTCCGTGACGAAAGAGCAGTTCGAACAAGAATTGGATCCTTCGTTGGTGATCCATCATATCCAGGATGAAGAAACGATCCAGGTGCGTTACCTCTCTACGGAGCAACCTTTCGAGGGGGCTGTGCGGGTGGAACCTAATCTGGAAGATGCCTATTTATGTTTGCTCAAGCAAACATAAATAGTTGAAAGTTAAAAGTTGAAAGTTGAAAGCGACAAAAATGACACTAAAACAATTCCTCTCCCTCGCCCCACGGGTGGCGAAATACAATATGAAGGTGATCTTCGCCGGTAAGTTCTTCTGGTTTCTATTGGCGGCACTGGCTTTCTTTTGCCTCTTTATGTTCCAGTTTGCATGGGAACAGGAGGAGATCAATGAAGGTATACTGTATGAACTATTGATCTTCCCGGCAGTGTTACTGATCTTTTACCCGGCCGTGTTCGGCATACAGAATGATGAAGACGCGCGGATCCTTGAATTGTTGTTTGGCATTCCGAACTATAAATATAAGGTATGGGGCGTGCGGTTGTTGATGATCTATGTGGGCATCTTCTTTATTCTGTTGGGTTTCGGTTATCTGGCGGTGATATTGATTTACCCGATCAATCCGTTTGAGATGACGATTCAGTTGATGTTTCCGTTATTGTTCTATGGTAATATGGCGTTTATGTTTTCTACCCTTACACGCAGCGGCAATGGCACGGCGGTGGTGGTGATTGTGACGAGCATCCTGATGCTCTTCTTCTCCAATATGCCTTTTATCGAGCGGACGTTCTGGAACGTGTTGCTCAACCCTTTCCGGGTACCTAATAACTTTATGCCTGCCATTTGGGAAGGGATAGTTATCAAGAGCCGTATCTTCCTGTTGATCGGCAGTATGATCTGGATGATGATCGGGCTGTTGAAGCTGCAGCAACGTGAGAAGTTCGTCGGGTAAATGAGAGAAGGGAGACTACTTCAAATCCCCGATAAACAGGATGGGGTTCTCGTCTGAGGCCTCGGGTGATAGTTCGTCTGCCGGGTAGTTGACGACTACTTTGGCGGGGTTCAATGCAGAGACTTTTGAGATCCATTCGCCGATATCCGCAGCGGTATAGGTCTTGTCCAGGGGCTCGAAGTAGAGTCCGGTAACCTCTACCATTTGTTTCTCTTTCAGGTGATAGCGGAAACAACGTTGCCGGACGGGGAACATCTCGAAGGAGTTCTCCTGCACGGGGCGTACTTCATAGAGGTTGTGTGCCAGCCAATAGGTATCGGTGGTATAGAAAAGCGGGTTGAGGAAGTTCAGTTTGTTCTCGGGCGACAACATGGCCTCTTGGGGTGTGGCGCTTTTTCCTTTGGCGAGCGACATCAGCGGCTCGCGGGTCGTGGCCGAGTAGACCGTATCCTCCAGTATGCCTTGGTAGAACCATTCGTTTTCATGGGCGAAGACTTTGAGGGGCGTAGCCACGAAAGGGCCTTCGGGGTCTTCGAAAGAGGGGTTTTCTTGTCTGATAAAACGGCCTTCCATATCCTGAAAATAACACCGCTGGGGGCGACTGCCCATATAAGGAAAGCAGAGCAAGGTCGAACGGTCGATCACGCGGAAAGCGTACAACATCCGTCGGGCAGCGATCGGCACAGGCGGCAGATGGGTATGGGTGTTCAGGTCGTAGGCTCGAATATGATCCGGTTTGAGTCGGTCGATCCAATACAGGCGGTTGTTGTCGGTATCGAATTGGCAGTCGATCAGCGAGCCGATCTCATCGGGTCCTTCTCCCGGTCCGGCAATCTCACCGAGGTATTTCCCTGTATAATCGAATTCCATGATCCGGTTGTAGTTGTAGACGACTATTGAATGGCGGCAGGGATAGATACTGTGGTAGGGAGTGATCAGTGCCTCGGAGGTGGTCTCCAGATCGACACGGATCCATTGCTTGACATAGGGTTCCAGCGTGAGCGTGACGGCCTCGAACTTATCTTTCGATAAATCGATCGCCACAAACTCCTGCCCTCTCGGCGCACAGGCCAGGAGGCAGACGGCAAAAAGGCCGGATATATAGTGCTTCAGACGCATTCCTTACTCCTGCCCGGCCAGTTCGAGGCATAGGGGCAGAGTGAACCAGAAGCGGGAACCTTTGCCCTCTTCCGAGGAGACGCCAATCACGCCCCCCATCTCTTCTATCAGGCTCTTGCAGATCGACAGGCCCAAGCCGGTACCCTGTACGAAGCTGTCGAGCTTGACAAAGCGGTCGAATATCTTTTCGATATTCTCGGGTGCGATACCCGTACCTGTGTCTTCGACGAAGAACAGCATTGTGTCGTCGGGTTTAAGTTCGTAGCCCAGGCGGACATAGCCTTGATGGGTGAACTTCAACGAGTTGGTGATGAAGTTCATCAACACCTGCTTCACCCGTCCCGGATCGGCAAACATCACCTGCTCGGGCAGGTCGTGGTCGAACTGCAGTTCGACCCCTTCGGGCAGTTCTTTGTTGCGGAAGGTCTGCATCACCTCTTCGCAAATGGTATGGGTATTGATCTCCCGGCGTACGAAATCGAACGTCCCCGACTCGATCTTCGACAGGTCGAGGATATCGGACACCAGTTTGAGCAAGAGTTCGTTGTTACGCTGGATGATGGCGATGAATTCCTTGCGTTCGTCTTCGTCGTTGGTCTCGGCCAGGAGGTCGGAGAAGCCGATGATAGAGTTGAGCGGCGTCCGGATCTCATGGCTCATATTGGCCAGGAAGGCCGATTTGAGACGGTCGAGTGCTTCTGCTTTGTCTTTGGCAAGGATCATCTCTTTCAATTCGGTGATGTCGTAGCTTACACCGATCAGTTCGATATCGTTGCTCATCTTTTCCTTCCGGGCGATCAGCGTACAGCGCAGCCACTGGATATGTCCTTCGCCGTCCATCACGCGCAGTTCGCGTTCGAAGCTATGGGCTTCGCCGGCGGTAGCAGCGGCGTAGAATTGGGCGATGGCATTGAAATCTTCAGGATAGAGATTGCCGTAGATATCCTCCAGGTTCTCGGTCATCTGGCTGGTAGCCGGCTTGCCGAGGTTGATAAACCATTGGCTGATACCGAAACCTTCGTTGGTGGTGAGGTTCCATTTGAAGTAACCCACCTTGGCCAGGTTGGCGATCAACGAGAAGTATTCTTCAAATTCCTGGATCTTCAGGTAAGCGTTGGTAGTCTCTGTATTATTGATGATCAGGAGCAGGTAGTAGACCACTTCCTGTCGGCCGTCGAAGATGGGTGCGATCTTTAGGGTCAGGTTCTGCAGCGGTTTATCCGGTTCGTCCAATTGATAGAAGTCTCTGATCTTGTTGAGGTCGTAGATGAGATTGAAGTCGACCGTCTCCCCTCTTTTCATCTTCCGCTTCACATCGGCGGGGATCATCGGGTGATCGAAGATATTCAAGACATCATCCGAAGTAGGCTCACTCAAGCCGAGTATTTCAAGTGCTTTCTCGTTGGTTTGTACCAGTTTGCCTTCACGGCTGAACAGCTCGAAACCGACGGGCAGGTTGGCGTAGATGGTGCGCAGTAGTTTTTCGTTTTCTTCCAGTGCCTTGTGGGTATTGGTGGCATCGGTTACGTCGAGTACGAGCGAGATTACTTCGTCTTTGCGCAGGGAGAACTTAATGATCCGGCAATGTTTATTATAGGGTTGCAACGTCATGTCGAAGTCGACATACTTCTTCGTATTCACCACATCGACCATCAAGGGCAGGTCGTGGAAAGAGTTCGACTGGGAGCCCAACATACCGACGATATCGGAGGCAGGCCGTCCGGTGATGCGTTCGATCTCTTTATTGGCCTCGGTGTACACAAAATCAACCGGCACACCGTTCTCGTCGTAGATGATCTTCGACGGCAGGTAACCGATCGGCATATATTTGTAGAGGTTCTGCAGGTATTCTTTGTCTTCCTGGATCTGCGCTTTGGACTTGCTCAGCTCGATACAGATGTTGATGATGTGCATCAGGGAAGAGAACCACTGAAAGTCTTCGTCCGACCAGTTGCGTTGGCGGTCGACGATATCAATGCCGGCATAGCCCCAGATCGTATTGTCCTGGTTGATGAAAGGCACAACCATAAGCGACTTGATATCCTGAGACTCCAGGATCTCCCGGTCGTACACATCCCAATCGGGCAGGTCGTCGAGTGTATTGAGGATGATCGGACGTTGGGCCAGTACCTGCTGGTTCCACCAGGTATCGGCATCGCAAGGCATATTCGTCAGGTTCTCGATCTCTTCCAGACCGGGACGGCTGACGGCTTCGTAGGTACAGCTCTGTGTAGCGGTCTCCCAGTAGTATTCAAAGATATAGGCGCGCTCGGCGCTGAAGTGGGTCACCAAGGAGGCGAGGATATGGTTGACCATATCGTCCAGCTTCTCTCCTTTCATAAAGGCCAGAAGCGAAGTGGCGATCCCGTTCAACTGGTAGATCAGGTTCTTGACGGTATCATGGGAAGCCACTTCCGAGATATGCGTTTCCTGATCATCTACGGTATGTATCATACCGGCGATCTTATATCCGTCGTCTTTGCGTTTGAAACGCGCACATACCCATACCGTTTGGTTTGCTACATACACGGGGAATATCTGCTGCGAAGCCTGGGTCTTTGTGGCCAAAGAGATCGAAGCAATAACACGCGCCCGATAATCCTCCCGGATCATCTTATAGAAAAACTCAATATCGATGGATTCACTTTCAAACCCTAACAATCCGGCGGTATAAGCCGAACAAGAGAACCGGTTACGCTCGATATCTGCTTCCCACCAACCCATATCCAACAAATCGGGGAGAGTCTGAAGATCAAACGGATTGGCAACCCTACCCTGCTTATCCGCTTCTTTCTGTACGTCCTTCATATTTTCTTTATATACTATGGCAGTTTAATCAGCAAAGATACATAAATCACCGTTATTCAACAAAATAAAATCGACCAAGCAACTTTTTTCGTACATGAATAAGTATTTTGTATATTTGTAGCCATCAGAATTGTTTTATCCCCGAAAATCAGCAGATCCATATGAAATCTGAACTTTACACCAATTTTTTAGCGAAGATAGAAGAAAAGATTTCACAGAAAACGGAAATAGCAGGTATTCTTTCCGATATCTTATGCATTGGAAAAGAAGCGGTATACAGAAGGTTGAGAGGGGAAGTGCCTTTTACTTTCTACGAAGCTGTAACCATCTCCCGCCAACTGGGCATCTCGTTAGACAGCCTGGACATGATCAATTCACCCATATCCAAACCACTCAAACTCAAACTAATAGAATACATCAATCCGGCCGAATCCGACTTCGCCCTGATGGAAGAGATAATCACCATCCTGAAATTCTTCAAGGATACGCCGTTTGCCAAAGGAGGTGAGATCACCAACATACTGCCCCAGCCTTTATATGTAGGCTACGAACATATCTTCAAATTCTATCTCTTCAAATGGAAATACCAATCCAACTCCCCAAGCGAAGTCATACCTTATAAAGACATCGTCATCGTTGATAAGCTGCAGCAGACGCAGGAGGAAAATGTGAAATGGGCCAAGTGTTTACAAACGGAATATGTATTCGATTATCAGCTATTCAGCAACCTGGTCACGAGCATCAAACATTTCTATTATGTCGGTTTGATCACCGAAGAAGAGATCCTGCGGATCAAGCAAGACCTGTTAAGGATACTGGATGAGATCGACAGCTGGACCCGTACCGGCATTTTCAAAGAGACCGGAAAAAAGATCAACATCTATATTTCAAACGTAAGTATAGACACCAGCTACTGCTATATCGAAGGTCCCGATTATCATCTGACAATCATAAAATCATTCTTACTCAACGGGGTCGCCACTACCGACAAAAAGGTATTTGAAGAACTCAAACGCCTGTTGCAATCCATGAAAAACCAATCCATACTGATCACCGAATGCAACGAAAAAGAAAGATTCAATTTCTTAAAGAAACAACACGAGATCATAGATAGCCTGTCGCTGCTCTAAAGACTATTCAAAAGGTTTTGACACGGCCCGACGCAACACATACACATAAAAGTTCACACCCCGGTCTTCACCTTTCACCCTTCACCGAAACCCCTGCATTGATCAGCGTTTCGGGTGAAAGGCAAAGGAATACCTTAAAAAAACGGCAGCCCTCCGAAGGCTTCCCGAAAAAGGCCGCCGGCCTTTTCTAAAACCCCGGCAGCCCTTTAAAAAAGGCCGGCAGCCTTTTGGAAAACCCCGCCGGCCTTTTGGTGAGGACTCCATCCTTGATCATAATCTTCTCCAATCCTTCACCCAAAACGCTGATCAATACAGGGGTTTCGATGAAGGGTGAAAGGTGAAGACCGGGGTCAAAACTTTTATGTGTAGGCTGCCCAGAATAAACATCGCACTTTGCTCGACCAAAGCGCAATGTTTTGTCGCCCAAAGTGCAATGTTTTGGAAAAGGGGGTGTGGCGGGGTTCAAATCTTGTGAGACTTGAGGATTTTCCGGGGTAGCAAGTGGACATTCTCAGCTCCCCTTCTTGGACAAGAAGGGGGGGACCATCGCTTGCGATGGTGGGGCAGTTTGAATGCCGCAACAAATGATAAATACTTATTTCATATACGATTAGGATCAAACTGCTCCACCACCGGCTATGCCGGCGGTCCCCCTCTTCTTATCCAAGAAGAGGAGCCGAGAATGTCCATTTGCTATCACCGGAAGATCTTCAAATTTTCTTCGATGTGAACTTCACGAATTTATAAACCATTGAAAATGAAACATTAATATTCCCTTCAGAAACGACCAGTAGTTTGTTCACAAAATACCGGTAGTTTGTCGACAAAATATTAGTAGTTTGCGCGCAAACTACCGGTAGTTTGGAAAAGGGGGGTGTGGCGCCTTCAAATCCACAACTTTTGCTTTACGCTTCGCTTAGCGACCTTCGGTTCGGGGTGATCCATAAAGAGCCAGATACAAAAAAAGACAGCCACCCTTAAAGTAACTGTCTCTCTCCCACTGAGCCGAAAGCCGGACTCGAACCGGCGAGCGGTTCATTGCGAATGGACATCAATACATCATTCAGATGTTTCTCTATATACTCATCCATAGATTAACTGTTTCGAGTTATCAATATTCTTCCGTAAAATCGGGTTGCGGATAGCTTTGTCTTCCAATAAATCCACTTCCCGTCCGAGTAGGCGAGAGAGGGATTCTTTCAGTGAGAAGTAGTTATCAGCATACTCCATTAGGTCCACCTCCTCAAAATCTACCACCATATCAATATCACTCTTCTCATTGAACCGAGGGGTAAATACAGAGCCAAAAGCAAATAGCTTCTTTACCTTGTGTTGTTTACACAAAGCAACGATCACGGGTATATATTTACTTAAGTCCATAAATTTGGAATTCTGCTTTATGCAAATGTAAGAATAGTTTTTGACATGCAGATAAAGAGGCAGATACAAAAAAAGACAGCCACCCTCTAAGGTAACTGTCTCATACTGTCTGAGCCGAAAGCCGGACTCGAACCGGCGACCTATTCATTACGAATGAATTGCTCTACCAACTGAGCTATTTCGGCAAGCATATTGATAATCAGTGCAATATCGCTTATTTGCAGGTCTTTTAATCCTGTCGTTTTTTGTGTTTTTATGCTGTTTTTACTTCAATTTATACAGGTTGTGTAAACCAGTGTGTAAACCATGAGTACTACTGTAAATGCAATTTGTTACAAAGCTAAAGTATTGAAAAACAACGAACATCCTTTAATGATTCGTATCACTAAGGATAGAAAAAGGAAGTATTTGAGTTTAGGAATCTCTATAAATCCTAAACATTGGGATTTTGAAAAGAATCAACCTAAGCGAAATTGTCCAAACAGAGAACAGATCATTCAGATAATATCTGAACGAACAAAAGAGTATCAAGAGCAGATATTAGAGTTCAAAGCAACAAAGAAAGAGTTTACAGCGACAACTCTATTAGCGAAGGTAAACAATCCAGTAAAGGTAAAAACCGTAAAAGAATTATTCGATTCATACATTACAAGGTTGAAAGATGCAAATCGTTTACGTTATGCGCAAATGTATGAGTCAACGCTTACTTCTTTACTGGCGTACAATGGTCATTTGGATATTCTCTTTTCTGATATTGATGTGGCTTGGTTGAAAAAGTATGAAGCATGGCAGCATAAGCAAAGCTTTGCACTAAATACTATTGGAACACGATTCCGCCATTTGAGGGTGGTTTATAATTTAGCGATTGAAGAGAATATAGTCAAGCCTGATTACTATCCGTTCAAGAAGTTTAAGGTTTCTAAGCTAAACGAACAGACTGCAAAACGATCTATCACCAAAGAAGAAATTATAAGTATTCTCAATTATCAAGGAAAGTCATACTATGAATGTTTTGCAATAGATGTTTTTACTTTCGCTTATCTAACAGCAGGTATCAACTTTGCTGATATTGCAAGACTAACAACAGATCATATAACTGGTGATCGGTTGGTGTACAAGCGAAAGAAAACAAAGAAACTTATAAAAATTCCGTTACAACAACGTGCAATTGATTTGATAGCAAAGTATAAACAAGACGATTCTCCTTATCTCTTTCCAATTCTCTCTTCCTTTCATAAGACAGAACAACAGAAGGTGAACCGGGTACATAAAGTCTATGGTCATGTGAGTAAGCACCTGAAAGCAATCGGAGAAGAATTGAAGCTACCAATAAAGCTTACGACATACGTTAGCCGCCATTCGTTCGCCACGAATTTGAAACGCTCCGGTGTATCTACGTCTATAATTAGCGAATGTCTTGGGCATAGTTCAGAAAAGGTTACACAGATTTACTTGGATAGCTTTGAGAACTCCCAGATAGATGAAGCGATGAAAAACTTGCTATAAAAGAGAGAATCCTACCTGTAATAGGTGGGATTTTTTAGGTTAAATATCAGATTATTATTACATTTGAAGTCTAATCAAATAGCAAGTTATGTGTGAAATAGTCAAGCAAAACACCATCAAAAAAGCTCTTTTTGAAACATATAAGTACATAGAAAACAATAAACTTTCTATTTTATGCGAGTCTGATTTTGAACGCCATTTATCAAATATTATTGCTGACAATATCAAATGTGATAATTTGGATGTTCATACTCAAATTCCTTGGTATAATAATGATGCATCCCGGCATAGTGCAAGAGTTGATATTGTTATTTTGCAAAGGGATAAGTATGAAAAAAGTAATGTTAAGAATAAAGGATACAAAAATGACTCGGATGCAATAGCTATAGAAGTTAAATATTACAAAAGGTCAATAAACAAAAACCATAGTGGTATTGATAAAGATATTAAAACTTTAAATAATCTAATAGTATCAAGAAGGAATTTATGCTATTACATTATTTTACTCGAAAGCAATTCTTTATTTGAGAAATCGAAAGAATTTCTGCTAAAGAAAGTGGGTGGTTTCAATCCTAAAATAAGAATTTACTTATTATTCAAGGATAGTCCACCTAAATATTATGCATCTAAAAAATGGCTTAACCTGTAATGCTTAGAATCCAACCAGAGAGTTTAATTGTTTTGCTTAAACTATATCTTACAGAACAAATAGTGGACTATGTTGACATCATAACAAAAAAATAGACCGGGGCGCCTTGGTACTCCCCAGTCTATAATAAGTCACTATTCTTGAGTTGCTACTTCTATTGATTGTTCAGAATCAGGATGCGGCTCCAGCTCATAGGTATTTAAATCCAACTCTGTCTTATCAAAGATAGGTTTCTTCATTAGTTTCAACTTATCTTCTCCAATCGCAGAAATCAGACCAAACTTAAACACTGAACTCATTTCCTTTTCACCGTGCGAGACGATGTGCTGGGCAACAATATCAGCATCTAAACTATGAAAATCACAATCGGAAATAAAAGTGGATATATCCTTTAGTCGCTTAATCCGTTCGTTATAAATAGAAAAGAAAGTGAATTTCTCATATTTTCTTTGTACTATTTTATCCTTAATAATTCTATTAAGGGTAAACGGGTCTTTAAACTGCTGGCTTTCAAGAGCCTTCCGGGAGGCTTGTAATACCGCATTAAAACCCTTTTCTTCAGGGTTTATCTTACGGTTACGTTTCATGGATTCAACTCTTTTTACTCTCTTATTTTCGAGTGCGGCTATCTTCGCATTCGCTTCAGTTAACAACCTTTTGGCTTCAGCAAGCTCTTCTACAACTGTTCTAAATTCTTTCATTGTGAATAAAATTTAATAAAACAAATAAATTAATTCAGCTTTCAGTCGAATGATATAGTCAGTCGTGAATCATAAACTATGATCGTATTACATGAAAACTAAAATGTAACACTAATTGACTGACTGATCCCATTCATAAATAATGAAATATTTAGAATTTTGATGGGAGAACCTATTTAAAAAAATAAAGCAACGCTCCCATTGCTTTGCTTTAGCCTTAAGCAAATTACTCAATACGTTAAACATACGGTATCACTACCATATCCAAGGCATTTCACGCTTGAAATGCTTAAAGGGATTGCAAAATTAATACCGAAAAACAACATGTCCAAACATAAACGTATCCAATTTCCATGTTTTATAACAAGAAAATGTACAACCGAGGTGAATGCTACCACAAACACGTACATTCAGGTTGATTTTTAACCCCAAAACGACCAAACGAAGTGTTTGTTACCTGCCTGAAATTTTCTTAGGCGTTGATTTTGCAGTCTCCTCTTTTTTTCGTACCTTTGTATTACAAGATCGGGAAGAGTGCGCATGGCAAAAACTCTACAAAACAGCGCATTATTTGTTTCAAATCCTTCTCACTCCGAAAAATATCATTTAAAACATACCTCAAACTCACAGGTGTGAGTGTCGTAAAAAAGATGAGTTGAAAGGTTCATATTTTTTTACTTCTCATTTCCAGATTTTTTGATCCGGAAACAGGTAAAATGTCTAAGAAGAATATTTTTTCTATTTTTCTGGAGTCAAACCACATAGATTATAGCGCCAGATTTTTTGATCCGCAAATGGTTAAAACCTCTAAGAAGAAAAAATATCCAATTTTTCTGTCTGCACCCAAAACAAGTTTAGATTTCCATTCCAGAATTTTTGATCCGGAACACTCCGAAATCCTTATATAGAATAATTACTTCATTTTTCTGGAAGCCAACAAATAAGATTGAAATTGCTATAAACTAAAACAAAACGACTATGAGTTACACCACGATTGAGTGGACAGATCAAACATGGAATCCGGTAACAGGATGCACTAAGACATCCGATGGATGCAAAAATTGCTATGCGAAAGACATCGCAAATAAAAAGAGATTAGAAGGAGAAGAGAAGTACAAGTATGGTTTCGATATAGTAAAATGTCATCCTGAAACTTTGTCTCTCCCATATAAATGGAAGATGCCACAAAAGATATTTGTCAATTCAATGAGTGATCTTTTTCACAAAGATGTTCCATTTGACTTTATCAAGCAAGTATTTCAAGTAATGCACCATAATGAGCATCTTACTTTCCAAATTTTGACTAAACGCCCGGCGTGCCTACTTGAATTGAATCCACAACTAAAATGGACAGATAACATTTGGATGGGTGTTTCAGTCGAGAACGAAAAGGTAATAAACCGGATTGACTTACTAAGACAGACGGATGCGAAAGTGAAATTCTTATCAATAGAACCTTTACTCGGTTCGCTGAATAATCTGAATTTAATAGGTATTGATTGGGTAATTGTCGGTGGAGAGAAAGCGGAGAATGCACGACCAATGAAAGAAGAATGGGTTCTTGACATACAACAACAATGTAAAGATCAGAATGTGAAATTCTTCTTTAAACAATGGGGCGGTAAGTATGGAGACGGAGGAGACCTATTAAATGGTAAGAGGTATAAAGAAATACCGGAATATACTCCGTCCTTTTTCGGAATGCAGATATACTAAGAAGAAATGCAGATAACTGCTGTTACAGATTTTTTGATTCTGAAAGTATAAAAATGTCTATAAAGAAAAACTACTCAATTTTTCTGTAACAGCTAATTAGATCATAGATTCCGATTCCAGAATTTTTGATTCCGAAACATAGAAAACCTCTATAAAGAAAGAATAGTCAAATTTTCTGGAAACCAAGAACCAAGATCAAACGATTTATTAATTACAAAATTTTAAAACTATGACCCCGGAAATAATATATGCACCGGAAAAAACAAAGTATTTAGGCGATTTCATGAGTAAGCTACCCACTAAATGTTTACTTGATAAAGGGAGAACAGGATGTGGAGGTACAGAGCTTGCAATTAGATGTGAGAAAGATATGATTATTGTTATGCCATTTGTGAGCTTGATAAAGAACAAGCTATTTCAGCATAACGAGACAGAAACAAAGATTTTAGGGGTATATTCATCTTTCGGGTTAAGTAAGGATGATATACAGCCGGCAACAGATGAAGAGATAGTCGAATATGTAAAGACCCAAAGCAAGCGGAAGCTACTTGTTACCTATGACAGTCTTAGCCGACTTGTGAAACTGTTATTGGATAATGATATAGAAGTATTCCATACATTCGGGATTCTTGTCGATGAATGGCATTTACTGTTCAATCAATATGTGTTCAGAAATTGTGCGATAAAAAGAGTATTAAATACTGTCTCGGATTTTGAAGAGTACACGTATATGACAGCGACACCCATCGAAGAGGAGTTTCTCTTAGAGGAAATGAAAGATATTCCTGTCAAACAAGTTAAATGGGAAAACACAAAGGAGGTAACAGTTTATTCCAAACCAACAAATAGCCCGACAAAAACAGTATGCTATTTAATCGTGAATGCTTTGAATGGTAAAATATTGGGGAATTTGCATATATTCGTCAATAGCGTTGATTTCATAGCCAAGGTTATAAAAGATACGGGAATAAGACCAGAGCACGTAAGGGTGATATGTTCCAAGAATAACAATCCGGGGAAAGGGAAGAAAAAGAATCAGACCAAATTAGGGAATGATTACCCGATTGCTGAAACAACTGATCCTGTAAAAAAGATCAATTTTTATACATCCACCTGCTTTGAAGGATGTGATATTTACGACCCAGAGGGCAAAACCTATATTGTGAGTGATAAGAATAAATCACATACTTTGATGGATATATCGACCTTGTTTATTCAGATTTGTGGACGGATCAGAGATTCAGAATATAATACCCATGTAACTCATATCTATTCTGAAACAAGGTATAGCGGAAATGTAACCTTGGAAGAGTTTACGCAAAGTTCATATAAGGTATTAGCCGAAAGTGAAAGCTTAGTGGAAGAGGTTAATGCAATGAGTGAAACCAACCGAAAAAAAGTGATAAAGTCATTGCTAAAAGAGATGGATATTAAATACTTGTCTGTGATAGACGACAAACTGGTTATAGATAAAAACCTGATAAAAGTTGATATAATGAATTTCAAGATAACGAAACACCTCTACCAGCTCCGGTTAAGAGTGGAAACAGCTTATAGCCAAAGTGGGTTCAAGGTAAAGTCTTTATCACCACATATTTTTGAAACAGATAAAATCGCTGCAAATCCGAAAGCGAAAGTGTCATTTATGGATTTGTTTTTAGAATATGCAACTATTCGTGATTCTTTGGCAGGATTAATCTACTTTCCGAATGGTGAGGACAGGTTGAGTATTATAGAGAAAACAAAGCCAATGCTAAAAGAAGCTTATGAGTTGTTAGGTGTTGATCGGGTTAAATGTCTGAAATACCATGTTGGAAATATCCGTCGGGAATTGACAAGGCTTTCTGATACATCAATGGATAACAAGATCGTTAAATGTCTGAAAGAGGAAGGAATCGGTGAGGTGATGGATGTCCCCTCAAGTAAAATTAAGAAAACCTTGCAAGGGATATATAATTCTTTAGGTAAAAGATTAACAGCAAAGGCGACAGATATAGAAAATTGGTTTGATGCAGAGAAATTCACGTTGAAAATAGACGGCAAATCAACAGAATGTTACCATATCAAAAGGCGAAAGCTAATTTGATATTTCATAAAAGAGAGGTTTCCAGAAATGGGAGCCTCTTTTTTTATATGAGAGTTTGAGCCGGGTCTATAAAAAACATCCGTCTCAATCTCCTATTTAAAAATCAAGAATCAGTTTATATTTTACAGGTAATATCGACCTGTCTGCTTACTTCTGAATGGGATTTGAGCAAGCAATCCTATTACAAAAACCGACGGTAACTTCTTAGCCATGAAACTCCAAACTCATACTTTCTTTTAGCTGAATTATTTAAGGACAGAAAAATTGAACTACTTTTTTCTTTATAGGCATATATGTCATTTCCGAATCAAAAAAACTGTATCAGAAAAAACAGTAATAAAAATCACTTCTATGAAAAACACCCCCCTCCCCTGATAAATCAAAATCCAATTTAATACATAAAACTGGGGCGGAATACGCCCCAGTTGACTACATATCAAGTCCGCCTCCGGTAGTGGAATAAAAAAATGGATATTTTACTCGAATTTGCACAGGACAATAAGGGACGTTTTCAGAAAAAATCTGACCTCTCAGAAAAGCCTACTAAAGGTAATATAATAGCATCTTCCCAAATTAACAGGTAAAGAAGAAAAACTCTCTCTGTCTTTACTTGTTGAAATATCCTTTCCCTCTCCTTTATCTGAAATTATCAACTAAACAGAATACAAACAGTTTAATATCAATTTATTATGGAAAACATCTATTCAGTTAGCGAAGTAAAGCTAACATACAAGAACAAAGTAAAAGCAAGCGAACGTCCGCAAATATTCTGTTCACAGGATATTTACAAGCTACTTATAAACTCTGTATTTGATTCAGAAACGATCGAACACCATGAGAGTTTGAAACTGATTCTCTTAAACAGAGCAAATAAAGCTTTGGGATTCCATACCGTTTCAATCGGTGGTACAAATGAATGCAGTGCGGATATTAAGATCATCATGCAAGCTGCAATTTTGGGTAATGCAAGCGGATTAATTCTAAGTCATAACCACCCAAGCGGAAACTTGCAACCAAGCAACCAAGATGATCTATTGACACAAAAAGTTTCACAAGCGTGTAAGTTGATGAATATATCATTACTTGACCACATTATAGTAACGCCAGAGAGTTATTTCAGTTATGCAGATGAAGGGCGCATCTAAATTTTGACTTTATAGGGAAATGTTCTTCACTTATATAGAAAGTGGACGTTTCCCTATAAATCAGCACTTTACAGAGAAACCTAAAATTTGAATCTTTAATAACATTCACTTTTATGTATAATCAAATAAAACAGAAGATATTATGAGTTTGAAATATTCTAACACAACAGCGGATTTCCTTAATTGGGACGAAATGACAAACCTTGTCAGGCGATTAGCAAAGGACGGGGAGCATAACTTTTCGTTGCTTATTGCGATAGGCTCATTTTGGGGATTGAGAATTAGTGATATTCTCTCTCTTAGATGGAAACAAATTTTAAATACAGATGAATTTACCATACAAGAGAAGAAGACCGGTAAGAACAGAACAATCCGAATCAATACACAGCTAAAGCGACATATTTCGGAGTGTTACAAGAATATCAATCCGATCAGTATTAATTCTCCAATACTTGTGTCACAAAAAGGAACGGTTTTCAGTATCCAGAGGATCAATCAGAAGTTGAAAGAGATCAAGACTGATTACAAGGTTCAGATCAAAAATTTCTCTTGTCATTCGCTTAGAAAAACTTTCGGTAGACAGGTTTACAACCAAAATTCTGATAATGCAGAAATGGCACTTGTGAAGCTTATGGAACTGTTTAATCATAGTTCTGTGAGTATAACCAAGCGATATTTGGGATTGAGACAAGATGAGTTAATGGAAACTTACGATTGTCTCTCTTTCTGACGAACATAATCAAACGCTTTTTGTTATATTTGCATAATTCCAAATCTCACAGCGGTGAGAAGTGGAATGACATATTAGAAAAGCGTTTATTGGAATTATCCCTACTCATCAAATCTCGCAAATTTGTATATCGTACAGGGGTGATAGCAACAAACGCTCACGTCTATGTTATGTATCTATCTTATGATAGACTATATAATAATATGGCGTGGGCTACTGTTGCTTATCTGTACGATTTGGCTTTGCGAGAGCCTGATGAGTGGATAAGCTTAAATACAGTTCCCACGCTTTCTTTATATATAATCACCTCCCAAAGGGAACAGGAAGGTACAACGATAATTTCATGAGAGGAGCATTTTTACTATTAATCGTTTTGTTCAGCTTTAATTCAGCTTTATTCTCGCAAAACAAAGCACAGGAAACCATTTACTTGAAAAATGGGAGTGTTATCAAAGGTTCAGTTATTGAACAAGTCCCTAACCAATCTATCAAAGTCCAAACAGCAGACGGGAGCATTTTCGTTTACAAAATGGAAGAAGTGGAGAAAATCACAAAAGAAGAAGTCTTGGCAAGATATAAAACAAGAAATCCGAATTCTTACTTCTCTAAGAAATATGATATTACAGGTTATCGTGGGTTTATTGATGGAGGTTTTACAAAAAGTTCATTGGTCGACGGAATATTCGATATCTATGAATTGTCAACAAGTCATGGGTATCAATTCTCACCATATTTGTTTATAGGAGCAGGAGCAGGAACACAAATTTATAGAGCAGCAGGAGTGTCTAAGCATTATACAGAGCATACACACACCGCTATACCTGTATTCTTAGATATTAGAACTAACTTTATGAAAGGATCTATTGTCCCTTTTTTAGGGGTTAAAGCTGGTTATTCATTTCTGATTTCTAAAAATGAAACATACAGGGAAACCGGTTTTCATATTATACCTTCTCTCGGTGTTAAGTTTATGATATCAGCTAAATGTGCTGCAAATTTATCTCTTGGATATCTCTATCAAGTTGCAGAATTTCACTATCAAGATTCAAGTTACTCTGATGGCACTACAAATTGGGTCGGTGGAATTAATTGCAAACTTGGATTTGAGTTTTAAATGATTAATAGATTAGCGTATGAAAAAGATCATATTCGTGTCTTTATTCTCGGTGATAGTGTTATGTCTATTATCTTCATGTGATAAGGAAACACACTCACCTGAAAAAGAAATAGATGTCGCAGAATTCATAGTTGATACCATTAAGATCTCTATTGATGATGCGAAAATGATGCTGAGCAAGAGTGTTGGAAGTTACACATTATCTGGATCTTGTATTACTACTAAACATACAAAACCAGTTATATCCTCACAAGAAAAAGTTAATGAAACTATACACATTACATCTGATTCAGTTACAGTTTCAAGAACTAAGTTTAGTTATTTGGATATATTTCGTGTTGTTAAAATGAACAGCAACTATCATTGTTACTATATGATATGGTTGCATAAACAAGAAGGTCAAACATATATAAATGGAGTGAAATCCTATACAGAATCGTATTCTTCTCTTCTTGTATTAAAAGAAAATGAATTATATCAATTGTCACATGAATATATTCATTACATTGTTTCATACGATCCTGTCTCATACAAGACAGATAGAAGCTATAAGACATCTTTATACTCAAAATCTGATCCTTTATATCTGTTATCAGACTACGCAATAGACCCTGGGGAGTACCCGGAATGGTAAAGTCTTCACCTCTATTTGGTGAATTGAAAAACATGAGACAGCTTTTCGTGAGATTCAGGTTATATACCTTCTCCAAAAGCTGTCTCACTAAGATATTTGAGATAATTATAATAGTATTAATCTTACAACTTGTGTAAACTGACGTGTAAACCAAGAAAATAAAACACAAAAAAAAGACAGCCACCCCTAAAGTAACTGTCTCTTTCCCACTGAGCCGAAAGCCGGACTCGAACCGGCGACCTATTCATTACGAATGAATTGCTCTACCAACTGAGCTATTTCGGCGGGAATTATTTTTCGGGTGCAAAGATAAAACCTTATTTTACATCTGAAAGCAGATTGGCTAAAAAATCGTCTAATTCGGCATCCAAATCTTGTAATAAGGGATCATCCAAGCGAAATAAGTCATCGTCGATGAAGAGAAGTTCTTCAATAACGACAAAAGAATCATCGGTTAGGCTAACAGAAAGAGGTTTTATGAAACAGGGGTTTTCGAACAGGCCTTTGGTCGACAAAACAGTAAGCACGGCTTTCAATGTGACAGCTACATGTTTGTAGAAACTATCCGTATCATTGTCTTTCCGCTTTACCCAGTCGAAGATAACGATCTTATTCAATACGTTTTCACTATCATCGTAAATCTGCAACTCACCGGTTTCTTTCTCAACCTGTACATAGAGGTCGCTGATCAAGCTCCCTGCTCCGTTCCCGGTCAATCCTTCCATCGCAGAGACAAAGGTTGCTTCAATAATAGATTGTACCTTCGCTGTGTTTGTGTTCATAATAACTTTCCTGTTTTCTGCAAAAGTAGTAATAAATGGTCAAACGGGAGCACTATCACTCACCAAATTGAATATCTAATTTCTTATCCGACTGTATTCGCTGTTGTAACACGGCAGTGTATGCATGTAATAATTTTGTATGCATCGCTTCCTCTCCTTCTGTCTCTTTGAAAAGGTCCTTCGAGGTAACGGCCCAATGATGTGCTTTATCAAAGTGGCCTGTCATCTCTTCGCCCAACGCCATATTGGACGCCAGCTTCGCTTTTATTTTTTTATTGGAGCTTTTTGTGTAGAGTGTATGCCAGCTTTCCAATGCCTCCGTCCATTTCCCGGCAGCGGCATAAGCCGAAGCTTCTTTCCAGCGGGAACCGGCTCCGGTATAATACCAGCGTTTCTCTTCATCCCAATAGGGAACAAACGTCGGATAGAGTGTCGCACCGATATACGTACCTGCTGCCCGCAAGGCCACGTCGGGAGTAGGCAGAAAAACATCCAATAGTTCCTGATGAACAGCATATTCGCGGAACTCTAAGCTATCGTTCACCACCACCGAAGCCAAAGGAATGGTCCGGTCGGGAAGGTAAGTCCGCACAATACCGCCCACTTCCACTTTGATCTTTCCCTGAAACTCATCGTTCGAAACGGCATCGACATCTTTCCGCATATTAAACAGAAGGCGGTCGAAAGAGATAATCGCATCTGTCCCTGTCTCTTTACACAGCTCCCGGACTTTCTCCGCCGACATTTTCCCATCCGCGATAAACCGATCATCAGTCCGCGTAGGAAAATGATAGAGCAATACATCCTCGAAATAGTTGGCCTCAATGATCGCTTTTCCCAGCGTTTTGCAGGCATCCCATGCCGCACTGTCCGCATTGGCCCGGCAGGTATCTTGCTGTTTGCCTAAAAGATACAATTCATACCCCACATCCGGAGGCTGCGGTACAGTATTGTTCACAATCAGAATCCGGGCAACAGCTTCCGGATAAGTGATTTCCGCCGGATTATAGGTTTCGATATATAACTCTTTTATCGACTGACACCCGGTTAAAAGAATGACCAGAAATAAGACGGAAGCTATTCTTTTCATCGCTTATATGCTATCACTTACGGCTTTGAAGTAGCCTATCGACTCGGCAATACCCAGGAAAGGATCTTTCATGTCTTTTTCGTACTCCAGGCTGCACACACCGGTATAATTCACTTCACGCAGTGCGCTGATAAATGCCGGGAAGTCGATCTTTCCACGTCCGATCTCGATACCGACACCCGCTTTCGTGGAGTCGGTCACGTCCTTGATATGGATATCGAATACCCGGGAATGGTATTTCTTCATATCAGCCACCGGATCACAGCCGTTGCGCAGGTCGTGACCAATATCCAGACACATCCCCATGCGGGCATCCAGGTCTTTCGTATTCTCCCAGGCATCGGTAGCGTCGGGATAGAGCGGCATATCGGGACCGTGCAGGTGAATGGCATAATGGAAGTCGTAGGCTTTGACTTTCTCGTTGACATAGGGCAGAAGATCGTAGTTGGGCACACCGACGATCAGCTTCACCCCTACCCGCTTAGCATATTCGAAGGCATTGTCGACCTCCTCCTTACTGCGCATATAGATCGGGCCGACGGCATAACCGGTCACCCCGTATGAGGCACATTTATCATGGAAAGCCCGGATCTGTTCTGCCGAACTGTCGAAAGGCAGATGGAAGTCTTTGATACATAGATAATGTATATCCAGCCGTTGTAATGTTTTCAATGTCGTCTCCAGATCAAAGTTCACAAAGGTATAACCGGCCATCCCCAGTTGAAAGGGATTAACCGCCTTGGCCGCTTTTGGTTTGATCACATTAGAAGGCCAGGCATTAATCGCCGGAGCGGTGCCGAATAGCAGAGCACCTGCCAATGTTTGTTTGACAAATGTACGTCTTGAGTGTTTCATCTCTTTCATATCTTTTCTATTGAGTTTAGTTTATATTGACCGGTTTGACCCGGGGCAGGCTCACATGGAAGACGGAGCCGACCTTCAGTATGGAGGTTGCCCAGATCTTTCCGCCCATCTTGGTGATCAATCCCTTGCAGATTGCCAAACCTAAGCCAACCCCTTTCTTGCCGTTCTCCAACTGTGTGAAGCGGTCGAAGATGCTCTCCAAACGGTTCTCGGGTATGCCTTCGCCGGTATCTTCGATGAAGAAATAGATTTCTTCCTCGGTCACTTCATAACCATAACGGATATGTCCTTTCTGTGTGTGTTTGATCGCGTTGGTCATGATATTGGTCAAGACCTGCATCAGGCGGTTCGGATCGGTTTCGAATACGAAAGGTTCGACCGGCTCCATGATCAGGTTGATTTCCGGCGGCACGCGCAGGTTGATCACATTATAGATCTCCCGCATCATCGCCGCCATATCACATTCTTTATAGATCAGCGACATGGAGTTCGATTCGATCTTGGAGATATCCAATACGTCGGCAATCAGGCGTTGCAATAACTCGTTATTGCTTTCAATGATATCGGCGAATTCCTTGCGGTTGTCACGGTCTTCTTCATCGACCAGTACTTGTGAGAAGCCGACGATCGCATTCAGCGGCGTACGGATTTCATGATTCATATTCGCCAGGAAAGCCGATTTGAGTTGGTCGGCTTCTTCCGCCTTTTCCTTGGCGATCTTCAGCTCGCGCCGGTTCTTCTGAATCGTATGGATCAGGAAGCCCATCACGCCAATAATGATCAATAGGCAAATCAGCCCTATACCCAGGCCCATCATGCGGTTGCGCACTTTACGTGCATCTTCCTGGATCAGGTCTTTCTCGGTCTGAAGCTTCTCTACTTCGTATTGTGTACGTACGCTGGCCAGTAGCTTGTGGAAATCGCTCTGACGGATCAGGTCTTTGAGTTCGATAATCTCATCGTAGAGTTCGACCGCCTCATCATTCCGTCCGGCAGCGCGGTAAACTTCCGCCCGGCGCAATAATACATCGTAGATATCCGTGATCGCATGCTGTGCCCGGGCATTCGCTTCGACCTGGTCGATATACGACAAAGCATTTGTATAGTCTTTCCGCTTCATGTAATAATTGAGATACACCAGTGGCAGTTCGGTCTGTGCCCGGTTGATGTGATGAGCCTTGACGATATCCTCGGCTTTCTCCAAATGGGCACGTGCCTCGTCGAAACGGGAGGCCAAGATCAGTTCATTGCCATAGCTGCGGTGCAGATCGTATTCTTCTTCGTAAAGCGGTTGTTGGGAGGCGTCCGCTCCCGATATCATATAGTCATTGAGTATATCCTCCGCTTCGCGCAGGAACTGCATACGGCGGGAATGGCTGGTGGATTTGGTATAGAGCTGGTTGAGGATCGAGAGTTGTTCATCGACGGGTGCTTTCCGGTTTTTCTTCCGCTCGAGGATCGAAAGGTAAAGGTCTTCGGCTTCAGACGGCATATCGTTCTCCATGTAGAAGTTGGCCATGGCCTGATCGGCCAGTTCGACACCCTTCTCATGTTGGATCTCCAGGCTCAACGCCCGCAGGTCTTCGATAGCCGAGAGGGCTTCAACGTTACGCAGGTTGCTGATCAACAGAGAGATGTATTCGAAATGCAACTGTTCCAAATCGTCGTAGCGTTCTTCCTCAAGGAATGCGGCTTCCCACTGTTTGATCTGATCGCGCAGGCTGTCGGCCGAGCTATCCGCCGGATCGACAGGCTGCTGAGTCCTCAACTGCGCAACCGCATCCACAGCCAATCGATGGCCCTGGACAGCACCCACAGGGAGCAGAAGAGACAACACGAGTAATAACCGAAAATATTTCATGACGACAAATGTATGAAAAAAAACACTTTAGAAGTTTTTATCCGCAAAATAATTCCCTTCGAACCGCAGTTACATACTTTGTTTTAGAAAGCTTAACAAAAGATCCGCCGAAAGCTGGTTGTTTGCGATACAGTGAAAAGGCTGTTTGCGACACAAAAAAAAGTCACAAAGACAAGTCCAAAGGAATAGCGACAAAAAAGGTTGATCCTTTGCCATAGACCGACTCCACCCAGATGCGTCCACCCATCTTCTCGACCAGTCCGCGGCTGATGGCCAGGCCCAGTCCGACACCCTTGCGGCTATTCTCCAACTGCGTGAAGCGATCGAAGATGCTGTCCAATTGATCGGCCTGTATGCCTTCGCCGGTATCTTCGACGTAGAACGTGATATTGGTCTCCGTCAGCCGGTAGCCGAAACGGATATGTCCTTGCGTAGTATGCTTGGTGGCATTGGTCAATAGGTTAGTAATGACCTGGACCAGGCGGTTCTTGTCGGTCTCCATCTGCAGCGGTGTACAGGGATCGAGTATCAACATCACCTGGTCGGGCATGCGCAACGAGATCATGGCGTATATCTCTTTCATCAGCGCGGCGATATCCTGCTGCGAATAGACCAGCGACATGGAGTTGGACTCGATCTTGGATATATCCAATACGTCGCCGATCAGGCGTTGCAATAGTTCGTTGTTTTGTTCGATAATGCCGGCGAAAGCCACCCGGCTATCCTTTTCTTCTTCCTCGGCCAGCACCTGGGAGAAGCCGACGATGGCATTCAACGGCGTACGGATCTCGTGGTTCATATTGGCCAGAAACGCCGACTTCATCTGATCGGCCTCTTCCGCTTTTTCTTTGGCGCGCTGGTAGGATTTCTTACTGCGCTGGGTGACGCGCACCAGATAGACCAGCCCAAACGTGATCAGCAACAGCAGGATACAGCCGGCAGTCAATAGTGCTGCCCGGCTACGGGTCTTCAGGTTGTCGATCTCGATCTGTTGTTTCTCCAGTTGCAGCTTCTCCACCTCGTATTTGGTGCGCATATCCGCCACCTTCTCTTGCAGGCTGGCCTGACCGATAGAGTCTTGCATCTGGATCACCTCTTTCTGCAACGCGATGGCTTCGCGCAGACGTCCCTGCTCCGTATAGATATCCGCCCGGCGGCTGCGGTAGATCTTGATATTGGTATAGATATTACGCAGTTGCATCACCTCCTCCAGTTGCGAGAGGATCTCCAACGCTTTGTCCCACTCCTTCAGGCTACAGTAATACTCAAAGTAGATCTGTTTCAGGCCAACGATTCGGTCTTCTTTCATATTATATTGCCTGATCAGCTCTTCCATGAGCTGCATGTGTTCGAACGCTTCGGCCGATTTGCCTTCTTCCAGAAACAATGAGGCATACGATCAATGCACCGAATATTCGTGTGCCACAATCAACTGGTCGGAATTCGGGTCTTTCTCGGTGCCGTTCTTATAGCGGTCGATCAACTCGATGGCCTGTTGCAGATACATCTTGCGCTTATCCACCTGTGGCAGATTATTAAACAACTGCACCAGGATACCGACTTGTCCGGCAATCTCCGCGCCTCTTTTCTCTTTACTGTGTAAGGCTTCCAGGTATAATTTCTCCGCCTCGACGGGCATATTGTTCATAAAATAGAAATAGGCCATGTTCTGATCGGCCAATTCCATGGCACCCACATTACCCAGCTCCATTGCCAACTCACGGTATTCCCTGACCGACTCTTCCACCCCGTCTTTCCTTCCTTGCCAGATAAGGGCATAATTGTACATACCGAACAGATCCAGATAGGCGGCATAGTCCTTATTCTTTTGAGCAAGGGGCTCAACCTGCTGTTTGAAAATCAACATACTGTCGGAGTTCTCCGGATAATAACTTCGCCCCAGCATCGCTAAGGCTTTGATCAGATGAGCATCGTCATGTTGCTTGCGGGCTTCTATTTCATACAAACGGATATATTGCCGATAATCCGGGCTCACGGACTGCTTGCGTGCCAGTTCGGCCAGGTAGTTCAGCCGTTCGGACGCAGGCATATCCTGCATAACGATCCGTACACTGTCTACCTGCACGGCATAGTTTGCCTCCTGTCCAAAGACGGAGGCACTGATCAAAAGAGACTGAATAAAACATAATCCGATCAAGAGATCTCTGTAATTCCTCATTTCTGTCTTTTACTTCTTTAGCGTTAGTTCTTTTTCTTTCGCCGGGAAAAAGCATAGCGGCGCAGCTATGCAGGGATCAGGCCCGCGGAATCGTGAAAAAGAAGGTAGTCCCCCTATTCAGTGTGGACTCTACATGGATATCGCCACCCATCAGCACGACCAGACCTTTAGCAATAGCCAATCCCAGGCCTGTTTTTCTCTTTCCTTGTGCCATCTGGGCAAAACGATCGAAAATGACAATCTGCAAATCTTCCGGTATGCCTATGCCCGTATCGGTCACATAGAACCGCACTTGCTCATTTTCTACAGTATAACCAAAATGAATGCTTCCTTGTTCGGTGAATTTGATCGCATTGCGCAATAAATTTAAAATAATTTGTGTCAAACGGTTTTTATCGACCCGCAGGCCCAGGGGAGAGCAGGGATCTAATACGAATTCGACCCGGTTGGAAACCCAGGGTTTCATATCATCATAGATATCGCCGAGGATCGTGGGGAGATCTTGCTCGGAGAGGAACAGCGTCATGGAGTTCGACTCGATCTTGGAGATATCCAATACGTCGGCAATCAGTTGCTGCAAGAGTTCATTGTTCTCTTCGACAATCTTGGCGTATTGCTGACGCGTATCCTGATCTTCTTCATCGATTAGAATATCGGAGAAGCCGACGATGGCGTTCAGCGGGTTCCGGATCTCGTTGTTGATATGGGAGAGGAAGGTGGTTTTCAGGTTATCGATCTCTTCGGCTTTCTCTTTGGCCGCTTTGATCTTTTTCTCTTTCCGGTTATTGACATAGACCATATACGCCAACACAAACAAAACGACCACCAGGATAAGGCCGCAGACATACATAAAGGAGAGCCTCAGGCGGTTTTGTTCGGCTTTGAGCTCGGCCTGTTGGCTTTCGATCTCTAACTTCTCTACTTCATGCTTGGTACGTAATTCGGCCAACACCCTGTGAAAATCATTATTATTGATCGAGTCTTGCAAGGCGATATGTTCCTGCAATGTATGGTAGGCTTCATGGGAGCGCCCCAGCTCATTGAGCAGGAAGCTTTTATTCTTCAGGGCATTGCTCAGGGAAGGCATGATATTGCGTTGACGCGAACGTTTTTCCGTTTTCTCAATGTATTCCAACGCCTTATCGTATTCGCCGGCATAACGATGACACATATAATATAAGTGGAGCAACTCGCTCTGTGCCCGGGAAATATTGTTTGCATCCGCAATTTGCTGTGCCATATGCAGATGGTTCCAGGCTTCCTGCAAATCATAAACGTTCACATATTCGCGGCAGTAATTCCGATGCAGAGTATATTCCAGGTCGATGATGGGTGATTCCGGATCGAGATAGGTCATGCCCTGTTCTTTGCAGGTTTTCAGCATATCTTCCGCCTTCTTCAGGTAAGCCAGACGGGAATCGACTTCCGGCATCCGGTTAAAGAGATGACGGACTACTGTATAGCGTTTGATTATAGGTGCATCGCGTTCCTCCATCCGCTTCAGGACATTCAGATACAGCTCTTCCCCTTCTTTGAACATGGTGTTCGAGAAATAGAAATTCGCCAACGCCATATCCGCCATTTCCAATCCTTCGGGGAAAGCCAGTTCACGACTCAGCGTTTTCAGGTTGTCAATAGCCCGCAAGACCTCTTCACCTTTGCCTTCCGAATCCATGGCGTAGATATCCCAGCCTTTCATGCGGCACAGTTCTTCATGGCGTCCGAGCTTACGGTAGAGAGGTTCTGCCTTTTTGATCCAGTAGCGCATACTGTCGTTGCTGTTGGCGTAGAAGTGTTTGGCCAGCATAAAGAGTGCGTCGGCTTCGGTCTGTTCGTTACGCTGACGGAGCGATTCTTCATACAACAGACGGGCGTAGATCAGGCGGTTGAAGTTGGAAACATTCTCATACATGTGTTGATCCAGGTAGGTCAGACGTTCCGCCGCAGGCATTCCTTTGATCAGTGTCCGGACACTATCTTCCAGCACTTTATTCTGGCTCATCAGATTGACAAACCCAATGATCAGACAGCATATGACTATGACCCCTTTTCGCATAAATGCAAAAGTAATGCGTTTTTTAGTTTTTCTCGTGCTTTGCAGGACGTATCTTCGGCAGTTGCACATAAAAGGTTGAACCAACCCCCAATTCGGAGGTGACCCATATCGTGCCGCCCATCTTCTGTACCAGCCCTTTACAGATCGCCAGTCCCAGTCCTACACCCTTCTTCCCGCTTGCCAGTTGCACAAAACGGTCGAAGATACTCTCCAACTGATCTTTACTTATTCCTTCACCCGTATCCCGCACGTAGAAGCGCACATGTGTATCCTGCACTTCATACCCCATATGGATTGTTCCCTGGGCGGTATGTTTCACCGCATTGGTCAACAGATTGGTCAAAACCTGCATCAGCCGGTTCCGGTCGGTTTCCAGCATGAGCGGTTCACAGGGTTCCAGAATCAACTGCACCCCGGGTTGCATCCGGAGCAGGATCACATTGTAGATTTCCTTCATCAATAGCGGTACATTCTGCATCGAATAGAGAAGCGACATCGAGTCGGACTCTAACTTCGAGATATCCAATACATCGGCGATCAGGCGCTGCAACAGTTCGTTATTGCTCTGGATAATACCTGCGAATTCCTTCCGCACCTCCTTATCCTGTTCGTCGATCAATACCTGGGAGAAACCGACAATAGCATTTAGCGGTGTCCGTATCTCGTGATTCATATTCGCCAGGAAAGCGGATTTGAGCTGATCGGCTTCTTCGGCTTTCTCTTTTGCTTTTTTCAGTTCGCGCCGGTTGCGCTGGATCACACGGATCATGTGAATCAAACCGACCATCACAATCAGCAACAGCATACAACCGATCACCACAAACATCATCTGTTGCCGGGTTTGCTGTTCCTGTTCTTCCATGCGCAGTTTATCCAGTTCAAGCTTTTCCACCTCGTGTTCCGTCCGGACCGTAGCCAGCGTCTCATGGAAATCACTTTTGTTGATCGAATCTTTCAGTGTTACCAGACGGACAGATAAGTCATAGGCTGCTTTCGGCTGCTCCATCAGATCGAGCAGTTTGGCTTTTTCCCGTAAGATGTCGTACAAGGGTTTAGCCATATTCCGCTCCTCCAGATAGGCGATCATCAGATCCGCATAAGCCAGAGCCAGACGGTAGTCGCCCTTAGTATTGTAATACTTAAAATACAATTCGTTCATCTCATTGACGGCGCGTACCATCTGGTATTGGGAAGCGATCGAGTCGGCTCTTTGTGCGTACACCCAGGCGCTGGTGAAGTTTTTTCTCTGTACATAAGCCATAGCGGTGATACGGCTTACGATGTATTCCATGGCGTAGATAGGCGTGATCGCATCCAGTTGGGAAAGTCCGTTCCGTTTGCATTCAGCCAGGTATTCTTCAGCCTGCCGGGTGTATTTCAAGCGTTTCTCCGGATCGGTTATCATCGCCATCAGCTGTCGAAGGATATTAAAGGTTTTCACCGGAGGGGCATTCCTCTTTTTCATCCTTTCCATCACATCGAGGTATAAGCGTTCGGCATCGTCCGGCATATTATTATGGAAATAAAAATCGGCCATCGCCTGATCGGCCATCTCCCGCCCTTCGGGAAAGCTGATCTCATCACTGAATAGCCGCAAGGCTTCAACCGCTTTCAACACATCCTCCGACTTCGCTTCCCGATTTAATAAATAGATATCCCAGGCTTTCATGCGACAGATATCTTCCAACCGTCCCAGGCGGATGAATAATGTAACTCCTTTCTCAACCCAATAACGCATGCTATCGCTATTGACGGGATAGAAATGACGGGCAAAGGAGTAGATCGCTTCCGCTTCCGCTTCTTCATTCTGCTGGCGCAGGGCTTCGTCGTACAGCAAACGGGCATACTCCACGCGGGAGTGGTTTTGGTCATTCTCTATTATCTTGT
The DNA here is from genome assembly GCF_029504695.1 of Parabacteroides sp. PF5-6. Classification (GTDB taxonomy): domain Bacteria; phylum Bacteroidota; class Bacteroidia; order Bacteroidales; family Tannerellaceae; genus QVMG01. Next base: position 197,041 of record NZ_JAQFIN010000004.1, on the reverse strand, counting down.
TTTTCAGGAAAGAGAGACGCGCGGAGTCGGGCATCAGACCGACTTCGTGGCGTAAACTATCCACCCACGTTCCCTGCGCGTTCAGGCAAACGGCAGCCAGCAGGCAAAAGGAATAGAGTATAACCCAACGTCTCATCAAGAACAAATATAGTAATTATTCATTTGCCAAAGCCAAAATGCTTTCTTTTATCGTTTTAATTTTACTTTCGGCATCCGCCTGTTTCTTACGTTCTCCTTCGATCACCTGAGCCGGGGCTTTATTAACAAAGCTTTCATTCGAGAGCTTTTTCAATACGGAATTCAGGAAGCCTTCCTGGTAAACCAGCTCTTCGCGCAGTTTAGTCAATTCTTCTTCGACATTCATCAACGCACCCAGGGGCACGGCAAACTCCGTCGTTCCCACGCGGAAGGAGACCGCACCGGAGGCTTTCTCTTCGACCGCCGTGATGGCTGTCAGGTTACACATCTTGACGATCACCGCATCCAGGCTGTTATCATGATCGCCCAACACTTGCAGTTCCAGGGGTTCTTTGTTCGGGATATTCTTTTGCAGACGCACCGTACGCACGCCACTCACCACTTCTTTCATCCGCTCAAAAGCATCGAGGTAAGCCGCATCGATCTCGCCCACTTCGGGCAACAGGGCAACCATAATGCTCTCCCCTTCGCGGCGCGGCTCGATAGCCTGCCAGAGCTCTTCGGTGATGAACGGCATAAACGGATGCAACAGGCGCAACAGGGCGTCGAAGAACGAGAGGGTCGCCCGGTAGGTCGCCGCGTCGATAGGTTGTTCGTATCCGGGTTTGATCATCTCCAGGTACCAGGAAGAGAACTCATCCCAGAACAGCTTATAGACGGTCATCAGGGCTTCGCTCAGGCGGTATTTATCGCAGAGGTCGTCCATCTCCGCAGTGGTCTTATCCAGCCGCATACGGAACCATTTCACGGCAGCCGCCGAGGCTTCGGGTTGCGCCAGGGAAGGATCGACCGTCCATCCCTTAACGAGGCGGAACGCATTCCAGATCTTGTTATTGAAGTTACGACCTTGCTCGCAGAGGGATTCGTCGAAAGGGATATCATTGCCGGCCGGAGCGGTCAGCATCAAGCCCATGCGAACGCCATCGGCGCCGAACGTATCGATCAGATCCAGCGGATCAGGCGAGTTACCCAATGACTTCGACATCTTACGTCCTTGCTTATCGCGTACCAGGCCGGTGAAATACACATTCCGGAACGGCATATTCTTCTCGTATTCATAGCCCGCCATGATCATACGAGCCACCCAGAAGAAGATAATATCCGGGCCGGTCACCAGGTCGGAAGTCGGGTAGTAGTAATTGATCTCTTCATTGCCCGGATGGTTGATGCCATCGAAAAGGGAGATCGGCCACAGCCAGGAAGAGAACCAGGTATCGAGGCAGTCTTCGTCCTGACGTAAGGTAAAGCCTCCCCCAACCCCTCCCAAGGAGGGGTGTTTGGCTAAAGCCAACTCTCGTGCTTTCTCTTCGGTTTCAGCGACCACGAAACCCCAGCTTCCCCCTTCGGGGGGACTGAGGGGGGCTTCTATGTAGTACGCCGGAATACGATGTCCCCACCACAATTGGCGGCTGATGCACCAGTCTTTGATGTTCTCCATCCAGTGGCGATAGGTATTCTTGAACTTGGGCGGATAGAATTTCAACTCGTCACTCATCACCACCTCCAAGGCCGGGCGAGCCATCTCCTCCATCTTGAGGAACCATTGCATGGAAAGCTTCGGCTCGATGGGCACATTCGTACGTTCCGAATAGCCGACCTTATTGTCGTAATCCTCGATCTTTTCCAGTAAGCCGGCCGCATCGAGATCCAATACGATCTGCTTGCGAACGGCAAAACGATCCATGCCGACATACAACTCACCGGCTTCGTTGATCGTTCCGTTATCGTTGAAGATATCGATCGATTGCAGGTTGTATTTCTCGCCCAGCATATAGTCGTTCACATCGTGTGCCGGAGTGACTTTCAGGCCACCGGTACCAAACTCCATATCCACATACTCATCGCGGATCACCGGAACGGAGCGATTCACCAAAGGCACGATCACCCGTTTGTCTTTCAGGTGGCTGTAGCGCGGATCGTTCGGATTGACACAGACAGCCGTATCGCCCAGGATCGTTTCCGGACGAGTGGTGGCGATGATAATCTGGCCATCCTCTCCTTCAACCTTATAGCGCAGATAATACAATTTGCTATGTTCTTCTTTGTAGATCACCTCTTCATCCGACACGGCCGTCAGCGCCTGCGGATCCCAGTTCACCATACGGATACCCCGGTAGATCAATCCTTTATTATAGAGGTCGGCAAAGACTTTGATCACGCTCTCCGAGCGGATCTCATCCATGGTAAACGCCGTACGGTCCCAGTCGCACGAAGCACCCAGGCGGCGAAGTTGTTTGAGGATAATCCCGCCATGTTCTTCTTTCCACTCCCAAGCATGTTCCAAGAACGCCTCACGCGTCAGATCGTTCTTTTGGATCCCTTCGGCGGCGAGTTTGGCCACGACCTTGGCTTCAGTAGCGATCGAGGCATGGTCGGTTCCCGGTACCCAGCAAGCGTTCTTTCCCTGCATCCGGGCACGGCGCACCAGGATGTCCTGGATCGTATTGTTCAGCATATGCCCCATGTGCAACACACCGGTGACGTTTGGCGGAGGGATAACGACTGTATACGGCTGACGATCATCCGGTTCCGAATGAAAAAATCCGTTCTCTAACCAATACTGGTACCATTTACCTTCCACCTCGGCGGGGTTGTACTTGCTTGCTATTTCCATAAATCTATTTGAATAACTTTGATAAACACATTATTAGAATGTGCAAAGGTAAAAAAGTTTCCTAAAAGTTCGCACTCAACTGCACCACAAACGTTCGTGGTGGCGAAACATCCATCGGGCGGACGCTGTATTCTGTGTTCAGGAGGTTATTTATCATGCCCTGTAGGCGAAGATTCTTTGTGATCCCAACCCCCATGCGCAGGTCCATCGTGAAATGGCTTTTGTTGTTCTCTTGCCAGTAAGAATGCAGGTCGCCAAAGAGGATGCCGCGCACATGATCCCAGAGGTTGGGCATTCCTTTCGTGCGTTCGTCCACCATAAAGTAATCGACTGCCAATGTCTTGCTTTTCCACGCCAGGTTGGTGCCGATCGAGAAGTTTTTCCATTCCAGGTCGAACATCGCTTTGAGCGTATGCTTCTGGCGGTATTTGAGGTAGCGCGAGTCGTTCGACTTCGAGCGCATGGCCAAGAGATCGGTATTGGCTTCTTCGGCGGCGTTGCGTTCGTCGACATCAAGGTCGATCGGCATAGTAAAGACATACCCCAGATTGTAGGCCAGCCGGGTATCGGGATTAAACGCGTAGAAACCGGTGGTGGAAAGGTCTACGCCATAGATCTCCGCCCGTCCCGCGTTGACAAACTGAGCGCCAATGCCCATATTCTCGATCCCGCCGGTCAGTAAGCTGATCAGTCCATCGAGGCTTTCGACATAATTGAAGTCTCTCTTGTCGAAGAGGCCCAGGCGGAACTCGATCATATCTTTATACCGGGTATAGAAACCGGCCAGATCGACAAAGCCTTGCAGATTGCCGAATTTATAGCCCTGCTTGATGCCGATCTCCGCATTGTATCCGCTCTCCGCTTTCAGGTTCGCATTGGGGAAAGCGCCGATACCGCCGATATCTTTCAAGACATGTTTCTCAACGACCGACGGATAACGGTAGCCCTGCCCGAACGAAGCGCGGACGAAGCTATATTCCGCCAATTCGTAGTTCAACCCACCGCGGAAGACCGGCTTGACCGGCACATCCATACCGAAGATCTCCGTCTCCGCTTCGCGGTAGCTCTCGTCGATCCGGAAATACTCCAATCGCCCACCGACAGAGACGTTCAGGCGGTCTAAAAGCTTATGATCGTACTGTGCAAACAAGGCGGCGTTGTCGCTGCGGTGGCGTCCGGTGACTGCCGAGTTGATATACACATGGTCGTAACTTGCCCCGACAGTTAGTTGCGAATGGTCGAACTTTTTGCTGAACTGGTAATCCATCGCATAGGCGGTGGTATAGTCGGTCGGGCTTACCCCGTTGGAGGGCGGTGTAAGGGCGCCGGTGAGCCAGGGAATAGCCTGGTCGGCACTGGAGGGCAGCGGCGTATGTCCCATCACCCAGGATACCAGATCCATATAATCCGCCGGCCGACCGGTGGGGAAATAATCTTTCAGGATCTTCTTCGCTTCGCCGATCAGGCCGTTCACATTGCCGTTCATCAACTGCGGCAGGTAGGGCAGGAAGCGCGGCAATAGTTTCGTCTGCCAGTTCTGCCCCAGATCGACTACCTCGTTGATGCGGTTGTAGTCGAAGCCCATGTTATTGGCGATGTCGAAGATATTTTTATCCGTCGTATGTGTCACGATTTGATTGCCGCGCCGGAAGAAACGTCCCTTGAAGCGGTGGGTTGTTCCCTTTTCGTCGTTCGTATAGTTGAGGAACGGATCGATCTGAAACATATACTCCCGCCGTCCCATATTGGCGAGCGGCGACTGCTGGTAGGCCTCTTGGGGCGAGCGCCAGATAAAGAAGCCGGTGTAGTCGTTGGTCAGGAAGTTGGCGTTCGCACCGAAGTTCAGGCCGTACACACGGGGATGGTGATAGGTCAGGTTGCCGCCGATGCGGAAGCGTTCCGTATCGTTATCGCTGCGGTAGCCCTCGTCTTTGAAGTAGTTCAGGCCTACCGATAGGTCGAAGTCCTTGATGCGCCGGGAGTGCGAGGCCTCGATGCCCGTGTAGAGCGGGTTGTGGTAGTCGCCCTCCCACCATTTATAACTCTTTTCTTTGGGATTGCCGTAGATGCCGGCGTAAGTATGGATACGTGTGGAAGGTTCGAGCCCCGGACGTTTGGTGCGTACATTGATCAAGCCGTTCAATGCAGACGAGCCATACAATACGGAAGAGGCGCCTTTTAATACCTCGACCTGTTCGATGTTCTCCATCGGGATCACGTTCCAGTTGATCTCACCCGAGCCGGGAGTCAAGGCCGACATGCCGTCGATCAGGATCAGGCTTCGGCTACCCACGCCGTAGGTCCAACCACTGCCGCTGCGGATGCTGGGCTGGCGGTCGGTAACCTCCACGCCGGGGATGGTTTTCAATACCGTTGTCAGATCTGTCGGCGACTGTTTGGCAATATCGGGAGCTTTCAATACCTCCATCGAAACGGTTATCTCATTGAGTTTCTGCTCGTAGCGCCCGACGCTGACCACCACCTCTTCCATCAGTTGCGTTTCCATCTGCAAGGCTACGTTCAATGTCTTCGTTTGGTGTTTGGCAACGAATAACGGAAGCGACTGTGTCTGATAGCCCAGGTAACTGAACACAAGCGTTGCCCCTTTTTCCGGCAGGTTGATCTCATACCGCCCGTCCTTGTCGGAGACCACGCCGACCGTTTCCGATTGCTCTTTATAATAGATGTTTACGCCGGGCAATACCTCGTTAGTCGTCTCATCGTAGACATATCCGCTCACCTGTTGTCCATAAGCCACAGTAGAGATCAATAGAAAAAACAGAATCGCATGGTATAATTGTTTCATCTCCTAAGTATTTGAATAGGGGATAAATATACTTAAATCTCCCGAATAGAAAGAAAGAACTTTTTAATCAGACGAATATTCGGGGGAAAGGGACGAATGAAGAGAAGTGTAACTTCATTGTGATGAATAATACTATCTTAGTGTCCTCGCCTGGTCAGGCGAGGACATCGAGATACTGGATTGATAACTTTTGAGTCAGGAGAGGACGATTTGATAGTGTATCTGCTATTTTTGAGGCGGTGAAGTGGTTGTCCTTTTCTCTAAATATTCTTTAATATCCTCCAATATACAATCCGGATGTTCATACACAAACTTGTTTTCATATCTGAGGATATGAATCCCCAGCTTTTCTTTTATATAGTTCGTGCGTTTGTCATCATATTCTTCATTACCGACGTGTACTTGCCCATCCAATTCTATGGCTAAACGAATCTGCGGACAGTAAAAGTCCACGATATAAGCCCCAATACTCTGTTGGCGTCTAAGTTTTAAACCTTCAACTTGGCGATTTTTTATCAGTTGCCACAATTCTATTTCGGCATGAGTGGAGTGCGTGCGTAGATGGTTTCGGTAAGATTTGCAATCCTTATGGTTAATGAGCTTATCTGGATTCATAGTTTCTGGTATTTAATTGTGTGTAAATATCAGAAATTTCTGTGGAGAAAGCAAGTGTTTTTAGAAAACAACCACTCTACCATCGCAAGCGATGGTCCCCCTCGCCTGACCAGGCGAGGACATCAAGATAGTATATTTAATGTTTTGGGGTCAACCTCAATCAAAGAAATGAAAGGAGTGTTTATTACACCGGCTTCACCCCTTTCTCCTCCAGCATCTTCAGCGCAATATCTTTGAGCCTGAATTTTTGGATCTTGCCGCTGCCAGTGAGGGGGTAGGCGTCGATGAAGAAGATGTATTTCGGGATCTTGTGGCGGGCGATCTTGCCGCGGCAGAAGTCTTTGACCTCTTCTTCGGTGACGACGGCCCCTTCTTTGAGGATGATAAAGGCGCCAACCTCTTCGCCGTATTTCTCCGAGGGGATACCGGCTACCTGCACATCCTGCACGCCTTCAAGATGGTAAAGAAACTCTTCGACCTCACGCGGGTAGATATTCTCTCCCCCGCGGATAATCATATCCTTGATGCGGCCGGTGATGCGGAAATAGCCTTCTTCGTCTTTCACGCCCAGGTCGCCGGAGTGCAGCCAGCCGTCTTTGTCGATCGCTTCGGCTGTTGCTTCCGGATTTTTGTAGTAGCCTTTCATCACCAGGTAACCGCGACAGCAGACTTCGCCTTGCGTGCCGACGGGGCATTCTTCGCCGGTCTCGGGATTGAAGATCTTGACTTCGGTGAAAGGGTATTCTTTTCCGACGGTGGTGCAGCGGGCTTCGAAGGAGTCTTCCGTCACGGAATGCGTCATGCCGGGCGAGGTCTCCGTCAGACCGTACACGCTGGTGATATGGGTGATGTGCATCTTCTCGGTCACCGCCCGCATCAGTTCGATCGGGCAGAGGGAGCCTGCCATGATACCGGTGCGCAAGGAAGTGAGGTCGAACATATCGAACATCGGATGGTTCAACTCGGCGATAAACATGGTCGGCACGCCGTATAATGCCGTGCACCGCTCCTTATGCACCGAGGCTAAGACGGTCAACGGATCGAATTTCTCGACCATCACCTGCGTGCTTCCGTGTGTCATCACATTCATCGACGCCAAGGTGATACCGAAACAATGGAACAATGGAACGCAACAGCAAAGCTTGTCGTCGGCCGTGAAGTTCATGCCCTCACCGGTGAAGTATCCGTTGTTGGCGATATTATGATGGGTCAGCATCACCCCTTTGGGGAAGCCGGTCGTGCCCGAAGTATATTGCATATTGACCACATCGTGGCAACTGACTTTCTTTTTCGCTTCTTCCAGTGTTTGATCACTGATATTCTGCCCGAGCAATAAGATCTCCGGCGTATTATACATGCCCCGGTACTTCTCTTGCCCGATGTAAACGACATTCTTCAGGTGAGGAAAACGTTTGCTGGAGAGGAAACCTCGTTGTGCCTCCCGTAACTCGGGCAGCATCTCGTAGGTCATGTCGATATAACTGCCGTCGAAGACCCCTTCCGTAATACATAAAGTATGAATATCGGCATTGCCGACCAGGTATTCCACTTCATGTTGCTTGTAGTTGGTATTGACGGTCACCAGTACCGCGCCGACCTTAGCCCCGGCATAGACAAACGTCAGCCAGTCGGGCACATTCGTTGCCCAGATCCCGACATGCGTGCCGTGTTTGACACCGATCGCCATCAGTCCTTTGGCCATATCGTCGACCCGCTGATTGAACTGCTTCCAGGTGAAGCGCAGGTTGCGGTCGGAATACACCAGATATTCTTTGTCGGGAGTCACCCGTGCCCAATGTTCGAGCCAGTCTCCCAGTGTTTTGTCTTGCAGTTGATATTCTTTTCCCATAGATCAATAAGGCGTATAAACAACCCCCAGAATCCGGGCAGTCTCGTTCGTGGCGGCATGTACGTGGTGGGCGACTATCGAATCGTAATAGATGCTGTCGCCGGCTTCCAATACATAGATGTTCTTGCCGTAATTGATTTCCACAACCCCTTCCAATACATAGATAAATTCTTCCCCTTCATGGGTGGAGAGCACAAAATCGACCCCCTCTTCCGAAGGCGCGATATCGATCAGGAACGGCTCCATATGGCGCCCCGACTTGTCTTGCGACAAGGAGTGGTAGACCATGTGTTTCCGCCCGTGCGATTCGTTATTGGTGAAATTGATGCTGTTCTCGTCCGAATTGTCTTTGCGCCGGCTGATCACCGGACCGAGCTCCGCCTGGTCGTCGAGGAACGTGCCCAGACGCACACCCAATACCCGCGCGATCTTGATTAGCGGAGCCAACGACGGGAAATCCACATTTCCTTCGATCCGTTCGATTTGTTCTTTACTCAAACCCGAACGTTCGGCTATCTCCTCCATACTCAACTGCTTTGTCTCGCGCAACGCTTTGATCTTCTCTCCAATGATCTTGTTATTCCCCATCTTTTCTCTTATTATGGTATTTTGCTATGGATTGTTAATTAAATTCTTCTTTTTGATGATGATTTGTAATTAAACGCCGCAAAATTAAGAGAATATTTCATTTCAACAAAACATATGAGAGAGAAAACAACTATCCTCTCTTTATCTCCCCTATATGATTCCGAATCAGCGAGAGTATTTCCCTTTTCCGGTGGGAGTATTTGTTTGTTGATAATTATCAACAAATGAATGGTCCCTACAATTCGCTCATATACAGTATATAATACTTTCTGCTGAAATAGGGAGAAAAATTGGGGGCTTGGGGCGATAAAAGGAATAAAAAAGGGGCCTTCCTTTCGGAGGCCCCTTAGCTTGGGTATGAAGATTTTATCTTCTGATGCCTAATTCTTTGATGATCGCACGGTAACGGGTGATATCTGTTTTGATCAGGTAATCCAACAGACGACGACGTTTACCTACTAACTTCTGAAGTGACCGGGTAGTACCGAAGTCTTTCCGGTTCTTTTTCAAGTGCTCAGTCAGGTGACTGATGCGATACGTGAAAAGCGCGATCTGGCTTTCAGGAGATCCTGTGTCGGTTGCAGACTTAGCATTTCCGTGCTTTTCGAATAATTCTTTTTTCTTTTCTGAATCTAAATACATGATTCTTTGATACTTTAATAAATTAATACTATGTTATTTAAGCGGGTGCAAATATAAGGCTTTATTTTGGAACAACAAGTATTTCTCTCTCTTTTTCTGAAGAATTATCGATCCGATACCCCCTCTTTCTCGATTAGAAATCGTAACTTTGCACCCACTAAAAATTAGTCTTCGATGCAAAAGATCAGAAACATTGCAATTATTGCCCATGTCGACCATGGCAAAACAACCCTTGTAGATAAAATGTTATTAGCCGGCAAACTGTTTCGTGAGGGACAGGCGGAGCCCGACCAATTCCTTGACAATAACGATTTGGAACGTGAACGTGGCATTACGATTTTAGCCAAGAACGTATCTATCAACTACAAAGGATATAAAATCAATATTATCGATACTCCGGGCCATGCCGACTTCGGAGGGGAAGTGGAACGTGTGTTGAATATGGCGGACGGTTGCCTGTTGTTGGTGGACGCCTTCGAAGGGCCGATGCCGCAGACGCGCTTCGTATTGCAGAAAGCGATCCAGATCGGACTGAAGCCGATCGTAGTTATTAATAAGGTAGACAAACCCAACTGCCGCCCTTCGGAGGTGCAGGAGATGGTGTTCGACCTGATGTTCAACCTGGACGCGACGGAAGAGCAATTGGATTTCCCAACGATTTACGGTTCGGCCAAGCAAGGCTGGATGTCGGACGACTGGAATAATCCGACCGAAGATATTCAACCCCTGTTGGATGCGATTATCGAATATATCCCGGAGCCTGAGGTGTACGAAGGACCGACGCAGATGCTGATTACCTCGTTGGACTACTCCCAGTATATCGGGCGTATCGCTATCGGACGGGTACATCGGGGTGAGGTGCGCGAAGGACAAGATATCATGTTATGCAAACGCGACGGCTCGATGGTGAAGTCGCGCATCAAAGAAGTGAATGTTTTCGAAGGACTCGGACGTACGAAGGTCGCCTCCGCCAGCTCGGGAGATATCTGTGCCCTGGTGGGCATCGATGGGTTTGAGATTGGCGAAACGGTTGCCGACCTGAACGAACCGGAGGCTCTGCCGACCATCGCGATCGATGAGCCGACCATGTCGATGCTCTTTACGATCAATAACTCGCCTTTCTTCGGAAAAGATGGTAAATACGTTACCTCCCGCCATATATACGATCGCCTGCAACGCGAACTGGACAAGAACCTGGCCCTGCGGGTCGAACCGACCGACTCGGCGGATGCCTGGCTGGTCTACGGACGGGGCATCCTGCATCTGTCGGTATTGATCGAGACCATGCGCCGCGAAGGCTATGAACTACAGGTGGGACAGCCGCAGGTCATCATCAAAGAGATCAACGGAGAGAAATGTGAACCGGTAGAACAGCTGACGATCAACGTGCCGGAAGAAAGTTCCAGCCGCATCATCGATATCGTGACCCGTCGGAAAGGGGAAATGACGATGATGGAGAGCAAGGGCGACCGGATCTTCCTCGAATTTACGATCCCTTCACGTGGGATTATCGGCATGAACAACGCCCTGTTGACAGCTTCGGCCGGTGAGGCGATCATCGCGCACCGCTTCCTGGAATTCCAACCCTGGAAAGGAGATATGGACAAACGTCAGAACGGATCGATCATTGCGATGGAAACGGGTACAGCTATTGCTTATGCCTTGAATAACCTACAATCGCGTGGCCGCTTCTTTATCCCGCCGGGTGAAGATATCTACGCCGGACAGGTCGTGGGTGAAAACTCCAAAGATGGCGATCTGGTAGTGAATCTGACGAAAACCAAGAAATTGACCAACGTACGCGCATCGGGAACGGACGATAAGATTATCCTGGCTCCGCCGGTCCTCTTCAGCCTCGAAGACGCCCTGGAGTATATCCGCATCGACGAATACGTAGAGATCACCCCCAACCACATGCGCATGCGCAAAATCATCCTCGACGAGACGGAAAGGAAAAGAGCTTCGCGGTAATTAGCTTCTTTTTTCGGCTTTATTTATTGTATACAGCCTATTTGTAGAATAAAGAAATATCTTGCGGAGAACTTCGTTTGAGATTGATTTCACAAAGGTCAATGACCTACGAAGTAACGAATAACGCCCAATCTCTAAGTCTTTGAAAATGAGATATTAATATTCTCCTCAGAAACTACCGGTAGTTTGCGAACAAAATACCGGTAGTTTGTCGACAAAATATTAGTAGTTTGCGCGCAAAGTACCGGTAGTTTGAAAAAGGGAGTTGGGGTAGGTTTCAAATCGGGTGAAACTTGGACAGTTTCTATCGGAACGCCCTGTGACAGAGCAATTGTGCGACAAGAGGTTATGCAGACTAAGGCAAGAAGCGGACAGATAGCGACTTATCGCCAATTTGCACTTTTCGCATCGGGTAATGAGGTGGTAACCGAACTTTATCTTATCTTTGTCTATTGACTGTAAAGGCTGTCCTGCAAGACAAGTCGAACAAAGGGCTTTCCGCACTCACCATCAAACGGCTGTCCTCGGCTGTCCGCTAACCGCTTTTGAGTCACACCTTTAGGATAGAGGATGCGCCCTGACAATCTTTGAAAGCGAGCTTTCATGATTGCGCTTGGCTTTCACTCTATTTTGTGCATCCCTGAAGCATAGTGGGGAAAGATTGGATTTGCTATAAAGATGAAATAAAAGAGATATGAAGCCGGAAGACTTAGAAAACATCGAAGAAGAACACAACGAAAAGAAAGAAACAGGAGAGACAGACGCACCTCTTCAGGAAGAAACCACTCCGGAAGGGGAAGCGCACTCGGAATATAAAATGCCGGAGAAATCAGGCACGCGGCAATACCATTTGTCGGGCATGTACCAGAATTGGTTTCTGGATTATGCTTCTTATGTGATCCTGGAACGTGCCGTTCCCCATATCTACGACGGATTGAAGCCGGTACAACGCCGGATCCTGCACTCGATGAAGCGGCTGGATGACGGCCGCTACAACAAAGTGGCCAATATCGTCGGACATACCATGCAGTTTCATCCTCACGGGGATGCCTCTATCGGGGATGCTTTGGTACAACTTGGGCAGAAAGACTTGCTGATCGACTGTCAAGGGAACTGGGGGAATATACTGACCGGCGACGGAGCGGCTGCGCCTCGTTACATCGAAGCGCGGTTGACTAAGTTCGCCTTGGAAACAGTCTTCAATCCGAAAACCACCGAATGGCAAAGTTCATACGACGGACGAAACAAAGAACCGATCACCCTACCGATCAAATTCCCGTTATTGCTGGCGCAAGGCGTCGAAGGGATTGCCGTAGGGCTTTCTTCCAAAATACTACCGCATAACTTTAATGAGCTGCTCGATGCCTCGATCGCCTATCTGAAAGAAGAGGAGTTTACGCTTTATCCCGATTTTCAAACAGGCGGTTATATCGATGTAACGAAATATAACGACGGAGAAAGAGGCGGTTCGGTTAAGGTTCGGGCCAAGATCGGCAAGGTCGATAACAAAACACTGGTCATCACCGAAATACCTTACGGAAAAACGACTACAACGATCATCGAGTCGATCCTCAAAGCCAACGATAAGAATAAAATAAAGATAAAGAAGGTCGACGACAATACGGCGCAGAACGTAGAGATCCTGGTGCATCTGGCGCCGGGCGTTTCTTCGGATAAAACAATCGATGCGCTCTATGCCTTTACGGATTGTGAGATCAGTATCTCGCCCAACTGTTGTGTGATCCGGGATAATAAACCGCACTTCCTGACGGTGAGCGATGTATTGCGCCATTCGACGGATAACACATTGCACCTGTTGCGTACAGAACTTGAGATCGAAAAGGCCGAACAGGAAGAAAGTCTCTTTTACGCTTCACTGGAACAAATCTTTATCGAAGAACGGATCTACAAAGACAAAGAGTTTGAAGAGGCGAAGAATATGGATGTGGCCATCGGGCATATCGACAAGCGGCTGGAGCCGTTCAAACCCAACCTGATCCGCGAAGTCACCCGGGAAGATATCCTGCGCCTGATGGAGATCAAGATGGGACGTATCCTCAAATTCAACGCGCAGAAGAATGAAGAGCTGATCGCGCAGATACTGAAAGACATCGAGCGCATCAATCATCATCTGGAGAATATTGTGGCCTATACCATCGACTGGTTCGAAAAGCTAAAAACAAAATACGGCGCGGCCTATCCCCGGCGTACGGAGATCCGCAACTTCGATACGATCGAAGCCACCAAGGTGGTGGAAGCAACCGAAAAGCTTTATATCAACCGGACCGAAGGATTTATCGGTATGGCATTGAAAAAAGATGAGTTTGTCTGCAACTGCTCCACAATCGATGATATCATTATCTTCTACCGCAGCGGAGTGTATAAGATCGTGAAAGTGGCCGATAAGATGTTTGTCGGTAAGGATGTGTTGTATGTCAATGTCTTCAAGAAAAACGATAAACGAACGATTTATAACCTGGTCTACCGCGACGGAAAAGATGGTTTCAACTATATCAAGCGCTTCTTTGTCACCGGTGTTACCCGGGATAAAGAATATGATGTGACGCAAGGCACGAAAGGTTCGCGCATCCTCTACTTCAGTGCCAACCCGAATGGCGAAGCGGAAACGATCAAGTTTGTGCTCAAGCCCAAACCCCGTCTGAAAATACTGGTATTCGAAAAAGAGTTCAGCGACATCCTGATCAAAGGAAGAAGCTCGATGGGAAATATCCTGACCAAGTTCGAGATCCACAAGATCACCTTCAAGCAAAGAGGAGGCTCTACATTGGGCGGGCGCCAAGTATGGTTCGACTGGGACGTGTTACGCCTGAATTACGACGGACGTGGAGAGCTTTTGGGCGAGTTCCATAGCGAAGACCGGATCCTGGTGGTACTGCGCAATGGTGATTTCTACACGACCGGCTTTGACGTGAGCAATCACTATGAAGATAATATCTTACTGATTGAAAAATATGATGCGCAGAAAGTATGGACCTGCGCATTGTTCGACGCCGACCAGGGTTACCGTTACCTGAAACGGTTCCAACTGGAAGCGACCAATAAGAAGCAAAACTTTATCGGGGAGAATGCGAACAGCCGATTGTTCTTGTTGACCGACGAAATGTATCCGCGTATCGAAGTGGTCTTCGGTGGTGCCGACAGCTTCCGGGAGTCGCTCATCATCGACGCCGAAGAGTTCATCGGCGTGAAAGGCTTCAAAGCTAAAGGGAAACGGTTGACCACCTTCGAAGTGCAGACCATCAATGAATTGGAACCTACCCGCTTCCCGGACGAAAACAGACCACAGGAAGAGTCGGCACAGGTTGAAGATGAAAACGAAGAGGATAACTCTGACAAGCAGAGCAATACGGACATCATTGATGAGATCACCGGCCAGATGAAGCTTTTTGATGATTAGCCCATGAAACCAATCTGGCTGATACCCCTATTTCTTTGCCTGGCCTTGCCCTTGGCAGCACAATCAGAGAAGAATAACGATCCTTATCCGGTGAACGAGGGTACGCTGGTGGGTATAGGCGGCTCCAATCTGAAGGACACCTATCTCTCCCCCGGGAAGAATATGAATTATACAGGGGTCGGATTGCGCATTCTGAACGAACGGATGCGCTTGACTCGCTTGGCTGATCATAGAATCTCTCGCCAGCAGGTCCTCAATGTTGATATCGCCTTTACCAACAACCCGGCGGAAACGGCTACGAACTTCGCCGGATTTATCGATTACAGCCTGGGGTATCATTACCGCTTTAAGCCACTGCCGCAGCTGAAGATACTCACCGGAGGCTCCCTACGGGGCATGGGTGGTTTCATCTATAATACCCGCAATGGGAATAATCCCACTTCCGCCAAAGTCGATATCGACTTAAACCTTTCTGCCATGGCGATCTACGGACTGAATATCGGAGATTACCCGCTAACCTTCCGCTATCAGATGGAACTGCCTTTTCTGGGCGTGTTCTTCTCGCCGCATTATGGGCAATCGTACTATGAGATCTTTAACCTCGGAAACTATTCGGGCGTAGTCAAAGCCAACTCTTTCCACAACAAATTCGCGATCCGGAACTACCTGACGATTGATTTCCCTATCCGGAATGTAACGGTACGTGCCGGCTATCTGCATAGCTATTATTATACGGATGTAAATAATCTCCAGACCCATATCATCTCCCATTCGTTTGTGATCGGGCTGGTGAAAGAATTCCATTCGTTTGTCATCCGACGGGCGAAAGACCGGGAAAAGCATAAAAGCGCTTTTTATTAAATATATGAAAAAGGCTTGTCTATTGCTATCGCTTGTACTACTGGCCGGATGTGAAGACACCGGCGACTATTCGCTTTCCCCCCGTGAGAACTTCGAATCTCTATGGCAGATCATCGATGAGCATTACTGTTTTTTCGAATACAAACAAATCGATTGGGATGAGGTGCATGCGCGCTACAGTCGGGAGGTGAGTGACTCGATGGATCAATATCAGCTTTTCGAGAAGATGGGAGATATGCTGAACGAATTGAAAGACGGACATACCAATCTGATCTCCTCTTTTAATGTTTCCCGCTACTGGGATTGGTATGAAGACTATCCGCTCAATTTTTATAAGAATATACAGAAAAAATACCTGGGGAAGTCCACGGAATATCAGGTTGCCGGCGGCATAAAATACCGACGACTGGCCAATGAGGAGGTTGGTTATCTCTACTACGAAAGCTTTGCCGAAGGGATAGGAGAATCTAACCTGGATTATGTCTTCGATCATTTCAGCGGCTGCAAAGGGCTTATCATCGATGTGCGCAACAACGGTGGAGGTTCGCTCACCAATTCCGACCGGATCGCCTCCCGCTTCATCCGGGAGAAGCTTTTGGTGGGCTACATCCAACATAAGAAAGGCAAAGGGCATGACGACTTCTCCGATCCCTATCCGATCTATCTCTCCCCTTCGCCCCGAGTCAAATGGTTTGCCCCGGTGGTGGTCTTAACCAACCGACAATGTTATAGTGCGACGAACGATTTTGTTCAGAAAATGCGCATGATCCCCCACGTAATCATTATGGGCGACCGAACGGGTGGAGGCAGTGGCTTCCCCTTCAATTCGGAGCTTCCCAACGGCTGGGGCGTCCGTTTCTCTTCCAGCCCCTTATTGGATGCGAACAAAGAGCATACCGAATTCGGTATCGACCCGGATATCGCCGTCAATATCCCCCCCGATGATTTCCAGAAAGGCATCGACACGATCCTGGAAGAAGCCATCCGCCACCTCACAGAAAAAAACCACTAAACTCTTGTCAATTCCTGAAAAAGATTTACCTTTGCCCCCGCAAACCATGCGGCTGTGGTGTAATTGGTAGCCACGCCAGACTTAGGATCTGGTGCTTCACGGCGTGGGGGTTCGAGTCCCTTCAGCCGCACAAGGTTAAAAATCCTCCTGATTGAGTTCAGGGGGATTTTTTGTTTGGGGGTGGTTTATAGGTGGTTATGGGTTATTCTATTCTTTATTGTTTTTGTAAAGTTCGAGTCCTTTGGGTGCTAAATCGTAACCTGATTTTTGAAAATTAGAGTGGGTTACTGTTTAACATTTTCAAAGGTGCTTATTCCTTTAAATACCAATTTGTTATGACGTTCGTTTGGGTTACTGTTTAACATTTCAAACACAATTTTTTATGACAAAAACAACGTTTAAAGTAACGTATGTGCTAGCACATACTATAAACCCTCTCCTCTGAAAGTTATTGCAGATTGCTTCATACAAATCCAGTCCGTTCACCCGACTTCGTAAATGCATCACCCTGATTATTATTCCTTATCATCGTGCATATCAAATCTTACCATAGTTGGTTGTGTATTGCCAGGGGGTGCCTTCGGGCATTCGTATGCCCCTTTTCAGTTACTCGCGCGAGAAAATTCAGTTACTCGCGCGAGTAATTGTTTTTTCTCGCGCGAGTAACTGAAAAAGGTCATACGATTCTTTTAAAACGAATGGCAAACTGGAAATTTTGATTTAGGCAAAAAGTAGGCATTCTATAAGCTTGTGTCACCCAAAAATACTTTTCCCCTCTAACAATCCTGATGAGTTTGTGAAATATGGGAAGTACGAAATGCGTATTCGGGATAAGATTTTGGTCGAGAATGGTCATATCACCAAAGCCAAAGTCAAGTGGTGGGGTATGGAAACCTATGCTTATCCATACCTATGGAAAGAGAATAAGTCCGATACGGACTATCAAAAATCATGGGACGATCTGAAGATTAAGAAGGATGAAAAACAGGAAAATAATCAACAGCAGATACCTAAAAAAACCGAAGAGAGGGAAGAAGATATAAAATATTGCACACCCTTATTTGGCACCTATATATTCTATTCCTATAAAATTCCTGATTATTCTCAAACTCTATTATTGCAGTAGGGGGAGAAAGGAGAGACTCCCTTTGGCCTATTTTGAAACATAAGTGTTTGACAATGCACTTGTGTGTCTATTCGAATCCGGAATCACCCTGTTATATTTCTTGTACAAGTCTTCCGCTGATCGCAAAATCTGAGTTAAAGTACAATTCAGGTGATATTATTGTTGAAGTATTGAACTTAAATGCCATCGACCTGTATTTCTATGTATGAATATGCTTTTACAGACATATATAGAATATAGGCCTTTTTGCCGGTGAGTGGGTGGGTATCGTCCGGAATCCGGAACGACCGAAATGAAGAGCAAGACAGAAGATGTTCTCGCTTATAAACAGTTACTTAAGAGTGCAAAAGTGGGTGGGTATGCTCCGGAATCCGGTCGGTTTGACCATCGGATTGCCTCACTGGGTGGTAATCCTCCGGAATCCGGTGCGGCCACCCCTATTTAGTGCCCTTTTTTTACTGTTTTGCCCCGTTTTTGGGTGGGTATCTGCCGGAATGGCAGATTTTAAGACCCAATTTCTAATGGATTTAGAACCGGATTGCTGGGTGGGGATGCTCCGGATTATGCACCGGTCAGAGAGATTAGCTTAAAATCGGGTTTTCATTCCTCAAAACATGTTGTACTTTAGTTTATTTTAATTCATCATCCTATGCTAATAGTATAGATAGGAGAATAATTTTAAACTAACCGATAAGATCGTAATTCCACATGAGAAATGATGAAGTCGGGAGAGGATACCGGGATTTATATAGGTATATATCCTAATCTCATTGTTTCAAAAAAAACACTATCTTTACGGTCTAAGATCAGTATGGATGTCACAGAAATGTAAGCAGATAGTCGGAAGTATTCTGTTGTTGATCTTCACAGCGTATTATGTGAATATCAACTTCTTCCAGCATAGCCACATTATCAATGGGGTGACGATCGTGCACTCCCATATCCACAACAATACCCATACACAGACCGGTACGCACAATAGTAGCGAACTGACACTGATCTCCCTTTTATCTTCTTTCGACTCGTCACAGGCGTTTATATGGCTTGTGGGCATGGGTATATTCCTACTGTTGAAAGCCATCCGGCCGGTTATTATAGCGGAGAAGGCCGTTTCCGCTTCACCCTTTTCTTATTCCTTACGCGCTCCGCCTTTATAATCATTTACCCCGCAAGGGGTTACATATGGATAACCCCGGGTGAAACCCGGGGTAGTGGGTCACACCCTCTCTGAACCCCGAAGTGGGTTCAACCCGCTTCTTATCTATATTTAATACAATTTTAAAGGTAATTTATTTTATTCCATTATTTCCATGAACAAATTATATCTGTTCGTCAGTGGGTGTATCCTGCTGACTGCATGTCAATCGAATAAGCCGGAGGCGGAGACGACCGGCATCCAATACCGCGGCGATACGGTGACGGTCGCTGAGCGCGCGGTGGTGAATTCCAAGATCAAGTTATATACCGTAGCTACGCAGGCGTATAGCGCGGAGATGAATACAACCGGTGTGGTACGTGCCATGGCCGGACAGTTGGCGGAGATCGCTCCGCCGTTCGATGGGCGGGTGACCCGTTCCTTTGTCCGTCTGGGGCAGAAAGTGAATGCCGGTACTCCGGTGTTTGAGTTGCATTCGGCGGAGTATTTCGAAGCGGTCAAGAACTATTTCCAGGCGGCACAGACCCACAAGATGCAGGAGTCGAACCTCCGGCGCCAGCACGACCTGGTGAAGAACGGTGTGGGCGCCGTGCGCGATCTCGAGGAAGCGGAAACAGAGGCGGAGATCGCCCTGCGCGAATATGAGAACGCCCGGGCCACATTGCAGATGCTCAATATCGACCCACAGGAGGTAACCATGAGCCAGGCGATGCGTGTGGTTTCACCCATTGCCGGCGAGGTGGTACAGACTAATATGGTGATCGGACAGTATGTGCGAAGCGACGCCGAGCCGTTGGCGATTGTCGCCGAGCTGAGTAAGGTCTGGGTCGTGGCGCAGGTCAAAGAGAAACATATCGGCCTGATCCGGCAAGACGATCAGGTGGAGATCCGCACCGACGCACATCCCGAGCAATGCCTGACGGGAACGATCTCCCATATCAGCGAGTTGCTCGACGAGGAGACCCGGTCGGTGCAGGTATTGATTGTGTGCGACAATGCCGATCGCCGGTTGAAACCCGGGATGTTCGCTAATATCCACTTTATCCATACACCGAAGGAATCGATTGTCATCCCCTCGACAGCCCTATTGCAGAGCGAGGAGGAATCGTATGTCCTGGTACAGACGGCCCGGGGACAGTACGTCAAACGCCCCGTAGAGGCAGAGACGGCCAATCCGCACGAGGTATTGATCAACAAGGGCTTGCAGCCGGGAGATGTCTTAGTGATTGAAGGGGGTATTTATCTAATGGCGAACTGACTATGGAAAAGCTTATCAATCAGTTGATCGATCGGCGTTGGCTGATCGTGACTTTGTTTGTCATTGTGTCCTGTATCGGCTTGTATGCCTGGCGGCAACTGGCCATCGATGCCTATCCGGATATTGCCGATGTCTCGGTCGGGGTAGCCACACAGGTGCCCGGCCTGGCGGTCTCGGAGATTGAGCAACAGATCACCATCCCGTTGGAGCGCGAATTGAATGGCATTCCCGGCTTGAAGGTGATGCGCAGTAAGAACTTTTTCGGCATCTCGAAGATCACCTTGGTCTTCGATGATGGGGTAGATGAATATTGGGCCCGCCAGCGTGTCCTGGAACGTATCGGCGAGGTCGATCTGCCTTTCGGAGCCCAGCCCGCGCTCGATCCGCTAACGTCGCCTACGGGTGAGATATACCGCTATGTGGTCACCGGAAATAAAAGCCTGCGCGAACTGACCGAATTGAACCACTGGGTGATCATCCCCCGCCTGATGCAGATCCACGGCATTGCCGAGGTCTCCAACTTCGGCGGACTGACTACGCAGTTCCAGATCGAGATCGATCCCGCCAAACTGATCAAATACGACCTCTCATTGAGTGAGGTGACCGAATCGATCGAATTGAACAACTCCAACGCCGGCGGCAGCACATTGATGCGAGGCGATTTGAGCTATGTCGTGCGCGGCGTCGGGCTGGTGAGCGATCTGCAAGACCTGGGCAATATCGTGGTCAAGAGTGTCGGGGGCGTGCCGGTCTATATCAAAGACCTGGGCGAATTGAAATACGGCAACCTCGAGCGTAAGGGCATCATGGGTTACCTCGACGATGAGGTGAACTACGAAGACGGCGTGCAAGGCATGGTTTGCCTGTTGCGCTACGAGAACCCGTCGCGGGTACTGAAGAAAATCAACGAAACGGTCGAGGAATTAAACGCCAACGGCCTGCCCGAAGGCGTCCGCATCCATACCTTTTACGACCGTACCGAATTGGTCGACGCCACATTGAACACCATCTCCCATACGCTCTCTTTCGGTATCCTGTTGGTGATCGGTGTGTTGATTATCTTCCTGGGTAGTCCCCGTGGCGCGTTATTGGCGACGATCACTATCCCTGTCTCCCTCTTGATTGCTTTTATCCTGATGTGGCTGACCGATATCCCCGCCAACCTGCTCTCCTTGGGCGCGATCGACTTCGGGATCATTGTCGACGGCACGATCGTGATGATGGAGACCATTCTCAAGAAACGGGAAGACGATCCCGATCAGCCCCTGGAGCGCGCGACGATTGCCCGCCGGGTCGCTGAGGTGGCCAAGCCGATCTTCTTTGCTACGTTGATTATCATCATTGCCTACCTGCCTTTGTTCGCTTTCGAACGGGTGGAGCAGAAATTGTTTACGCCGATGGCGTTCACCTTGAGCTTTGCCCTGTTGGGCGCATTGGCCTCGGCCTTGATATTGATCCCCGGCCTGGCGTTTGCGGTCTATCGCAAGCCGCAGAAGGTATACCATAACCGTTGGCTCGAACGGCTGACGGAGATCTACAAACGGCAGACGGCCAATATCGTAGCCGCACCGCGGAAGATCATCGCGCCCATTGTGGTGGTGCTCACGGCCGTGGTTGCCCTTTCGGTGTCGGTGGGTAAGGACTTTATGCCGCAGCTCGACGAGGGTAGTATCTGGCTTCAGGTGCAACTGCCGGCAGGTATGTCGCTCGAGAAATCGTCCGAGATGGCGACGGTCTTGCGCGACAGGATCAAGACCTTCGATGAGGTGACTTACGTCATGACACAGACCGGGCGCGACGACGAAGGGATCTGTCCTTTCTCTTTTTCGCATATCGAGGTGATGGTGGGGCTGAAACCCTACGACACCTGGAAGAACGGGCGCCGCAAGGCCGACCTGATTGCCGATATGGCGGCGATGATCGAAACGATGCCCGGCTACAACGTAGGCTTCTCGCAGCCGATCATCGATATGGTGATGGATCAGATCGCCGGCGCGCACAGTGACCTGGCGATTAAGATCTTCGGCGAAAACATCGGCGAGAGCCGACGCATTGCCGAGCAGGTGGTCGAGGTATTGCAGGAGGTCGAAGGCGCTGCCGACGTAGGTATTATGGAAGAGCCTTTCCTGCCGCAGTTGCAGATCGTGGCCGACCGGGAGAAGATCGCCCGTTACGGCTTGAATGTGGCCGATGTGGCGGAATTGATCGAAGTGGCTATCGGGGGTATGGCGATCTCGCAGGTGTTTATCGACAGCCGGGTGTACGATGTGATCTGCCGGTACAAAGAGGAGTCGCGCGATACGCCGGAGAAGATCGGTAACCTGATGCTGACGGCTGCTTCGGGCACGAAGATCCCGCTTTCGCAGGTCGCCGAGGTGAAGATGACCGCCGGCGCCAGTATGATCTCCCGGGAGATGAACCAGCGCTTTGTGACCGTACGCGTCAATCCGCGGGGACGCGACCTGACCTCCTTCGTACGCGACGCCCAGGCGAAAATCGAAAGGGAAGTGCCCTACGATCATTCCCAGTTCCGTTTCCATTGGGTCGGGCAGTTGGAGAATCAACACCGGGCGTATAGCCGTCTGGCGGTGATCGTGCCGATCACACTGGCGGTGATGTTTCTGTTCCTGTTCTTTACCTTCGGCAAGTTCCGCCAGGCGGGACTATTGATCGGTATGTTGCCCTTGGCAGTGTTCGGTGGGATGCTGGCCTTGGTGGTGCGCGACATGACGTTTAATATCTCCTCGGCGGTAGGTTTTATTGCGCTGTTCGGGGTGTTCCTGCAGAACGGGGTGATCATGATCTCCCATATCAATATCCTGCGCAAGCGGGGCATTGCCTTGAAAGAGGCGGTGATCTCCGGCTCGTCGCACCGGCTACGCCCGGTATTGATGACGGCTACGGTGGCGATCCTGGGGCTTCTGCCCGCATCGCTATCCCATGGCATTGGCTCGGATGTGCAGCGGCCACTGGCGACGGTGATTGTCTATGGGCTGTTGTTTGGGACGATACTGACGCTTTATGTATTGCCGACGTTTTATTATTTGTTGGAGAAGGGGAAGGAGACTCCTTAAACTCCTAAAAAAGAAAAAAAGAAACAACATGAAAAAGATAAAATCAATAATCCCCCTATTACTTGCCTGCTGCCTGACGGCAGCAGCCCATGCCCAGGAAAGGCAAATACTGACTTTCCAGGACTACCTGAATAATGTCAAAGAAAAGAACATCAGCTACCTCGCCGAGCAATACAATGTGGATATCGCCGAGGCGAATGTGAAAGCGGCCCGTATCTTCCCCGATCCGGAGTTCTCGGTCGCCTATGCGAACAACCAGGAGTGGAACCTGCAGATGGGTTACGGCTTCGACGCCGAATTGAGTTATACCCTCGAATTGGGAGGCAAACGCCGGGCACGTATCCGGGTCGCCCAGAGCGAGAAGGAGATGGCTGCCGCCCTGGTGGAAGACTATTTCCGTCACCTGCGCGCCGATGCGACCGTCGCCTACCTGACGGCTCTCAAAGCGCGCGATACCTACGCCATCCAACAGGCCTCGTATCAGCAGATGCTCCGGCTGGCGCATGCCGATAGTGTGCGTTTCCGTCTGGGGGCGATCATGGAGGTCGACGCACAGCAGTCGCGCCTGGAAGCCGCTTCGATGTTGAACGAGGTACATGCCAGCGAGGCCGATTGGAAAGACGCCCTGTTGGTGTTGCAACTGATGCAGGGCAGCCAGACGATGGAAATGCCCGACTCCCTGGCCGGTGAGCTGCGATCAGACCCGTACGACTTCGACCTGGCCATACTGACGGCTAATGCTCTCGACAGCCGGGCCGACCTGCAAGCCGCCTTGCACGGGCGTGAATTGTCGGCCAATAACCTACGCCTGGCGCGGGCGAACCGGGCGATCGACCTGGGCATTAACCTGGGGGGGACGTATGCTTCGGAAGTGCGCAATGAGATCGCTCCGGCACCGTCATTCAAGGGCTTCTCGGCGGGGATCAGTATCCCGCTGAAATTCTCCAATACGAACAAAGGCGAGGTGCGTGCCGCCCGGCTGGCGGCGGAACAGAGCGAGGCGCAATACCGTGCCATCGAGCAGCAGATCACGCTCGAAGTGGCCCAGGCCTACCACCGCTATACGATCGCCTGCCGGCAGGCAATACATTTCCATACCGGTATGCTTCGCGACGCCGAAATGATCCTGGAAAAGAAGCTCTACAGCTACGAGCGCGGAGAGACCAGTATCCTGGAACTACTCAACGCCCAACGCACCTATAACGATGTACGCCTCAATTACATTGAAGCCCTCTATAATCAAGCTGTCGCCCGTGTCGAGCTGGAACGGGTGAGCAGCCTTTTTTAAAATTCCCGTTTCAGCCGTTCGAGGATCTCGAACACCGCCGGGCAGGTCTGGGCGTTACGCACCGTCAGGGCGTGGATCTGATAGAATTTCTTGCGGTCGGTATGGGGATACTCACGGCAGGCACGGGGACGGTCGGCGTAGATATTGCAGTAGTTATCCGAGCATAAGAAAGGGCATGGCATCGATTGGAAAACATAGTCCCCGTCTTCATCGATACGCAGGTAACGGGCAACTACCTCCTGCTGCTTGAGGCGTAAGGCGGCCGCGATACGCTCGATATCCCGGTCGGTCAACCGAGGCCCCAGCGAGCGACAACAGTTCGCACACGCCAGGCAATCGATCTCGTCGAAGACCTCCTCATGCAAGGCATGGATCGTATCGTCGAGGTCGCGCAAACGCTTCTTCGGCAAGCTCTTGAAGAACTGGAGGGTTTCTTTTTCAACCTTCAGGGCTTTTTCAGAAAGGTCTTTGATCATTTGAAGGAGTTTATCTCAGCGCTTGTTCGATGTCCGCAATGATATCCCCCGCATTCTCGATCCCGGTAGAGAAACGGATCAGGTCGGGAGCGATACCGGCTTCGGACAATTGCTCGTCGCTCAATTGGCGGTGGGTATGGCTGGCGGGATGCAATACACAGGTGCGGGCATCGGCCACGTGGGTGACGATGGCTACCAGCTTCAGACTGTCCATAAACTTGATCGAGACCTCACGTCCGCCTTTCAGGCCGAAACACAAGACGCCACACGTGCCGTTGGGCATGTATTTCTGGGCCAGGTCGTAGTATTTATTGCTTTTCAGTCCGGGGTAGTTCACCCAGGCCACCTTCTCGTTCTGCTCCAGCCATTCGGCAACCGCCTGGGCGTTGCGGCAGTGCTGCGGCATACGCAGGTGAAGCGTCTCCAAGCCGATATTCAACAGGAACGCGTTCTCGGGAGCCTGGATCGATCCCAGGTCGCGCATCAGCTGGGCGGTCGCTTTGGTGATATACGCACCCTGGCCGAAGGCTTTCGTATAGGTCAGGCCGTGGTAGGACGCATCGGGCGTGCAGAGGCCGGGGAACTTCTCGGCATAGGCGTCCCAATCGAAGTGTCCACTGTCGACAATGGCACCGCCTACAGCCGTGGCATGACCGTCCATATACTTGGTGGTGGAATGCGTCACGATATCGGCACCCCATTCGAACGGGCGGCAGTTGATCGGCGTGGGGAAGGTATTATCCACAATCAAAGGCACCCCGTGCTGGTGGGCGATGCGGGCAAACTTCTCAATGTCCAACACCATCACGCCGGGGTTCGACAGGGTCTCGCCGAACAACGCCTTCGTATTCGGGCGGAAAGCCCGGCTGATCTCCTCTTCCGAGGCATCGGGATCGACGAACGTACATTCGATACCCAGTTTCTTCATCGTCACGGAGAAGAGATTGTACGTGCCCCCGTAGATGCTGGTCTGTGCCACGAAGTGATCGCCCGCTTCGCAGATATTGAACAGCGCGTAGAAGTTAGCCGCCTGTCCCGACGAGGTCAGCATCCCGGCCACCCCTCCTTCGAGGGCAGTGATCTTAGCCGCTACCGCATCGTTCGTAGGGTTTTGCAGGCGGGTATAGAAATAACCGCTGTCTTCGAGGTCGAACAGGCGCGCCATCTGCTCGCTGGTATCGTATTTGAAAGTCGTACTCTGATAGATCGGAAGCACCCGAGGCTCCCCCTTTTTCGGTTGCCAACCGGCCTGCACGCAAAGCGTCTCCGGTTTGAATTGATTCGCCATATCTTTTTGCTGTTTAGTGGATTTCGATATTAAGGCGACAAAGGTACAGAAAAAAAAACGGAAAGTTTTTTTTCAGTAGTTGAAAGTTGAGAGTTGAAAGTGGAAACCCCCAAAATAACCTCCAAACAGAGTTTTTCGTTTTTTTACTTGCATCATACAGGATTTTCTCCTACCTCTGTATATCAACCATATAGCTGTTTCAGACAGTAAAAAAAGCAGTAAAATTCCTGTAAGTAACTTTCTGATATCTGTTGAAGAGCCCCGTCGGTGATCCGTTTAACAGGGTTGCCTGCTCCGGCTGTATGATGTAAGTAAAAAAACGAAAAACTCTGTTCGGGATGATAGGTTTACCACTGTTTGCCATTTATATTTGTTAACATTTCCCCTTTAACTACCAAGCCGCCGCCTCCCCCCAAAAAAGGCCGCCGGAGTTTTGCAAAAGGCCGGCAGGGTTTTCCAAAAGGCCGCCGGAGTTTTGCAAAAGGCCGGCAGGGTTTTCCAAAAGGCCGCCGGCCTTTTTCAAAAGGCTGCCGGCTTTTTTCGGATCATCCCAGAAAGTTGTGGAGATGAAATTCGACTGGGTATTATGGCACGCAGATAACACAGACTAAAGCGCAGATTTACACAGATAATTTATTGTTAAGGTTAGTAGGGGGATTAAATCAGAATCCTCTTCTGCAGAAACCGGAACCAGATAAAGATCACAATACCCTTGAGGATACTGCTGATGCTGATCGCCCACCAGACGCCTTCGATACCCAGGCCCATTGCCGCCAGACCGATCGCCAGCGGGATACGCAGCGTATTGAATGTGATACTGATCACCGCCGGGGGAACCGTACGACCCGTGCCGTAGAACAAGCCCTGCATCGTTATCTCCAACATCATAAACATCATCGAATAGCCATCGATGCGCAGGAAAAGACCTCCCGCCGCGTATGCCTCGGGCTCGGGCACAAACAAAGAAAACAACGCATTGCCGAAGAAGACGAAAAGGATCGTGCAGAACAATCCGAAGACAGCCGTCATCTTCAACGTCGTATGGTAGGCGCTAACCACTCGTTTATTTTCGCGGGCGGCATAGTTCTGCGCCACGAAAGCGCTCAGACCTGTACTGAATCCCTGCGAAGTGTTCCAGGCAATCGCTTCCATCTGTCCGCCGGCCGTCAGGGCCATCAATCCGATATGCCCGCCGTAGGTCGAGGCTGTCCGCCCCAACAACAGGTTGATGATGGCAAAGAAGGTATTCAATAAAGCAACCGGTAGTCCCAGTTTGACAATACGTAAGGTATATATCCCTTTCAGGCGGGTAAAAAAAGAAAAGCCTCCGAACAAACGGTTCTTCACCTTCATCTGATAGACCAATAATAGACAGACCAGCCCCTGCGACACCCACGTTGCCCAGGCAGCCCCTTCGACGCCCCATCTGAAGACGAAGATAAACAAAGGATCCAGAATCATATTAAAGATCAATCCGCAGCCGGTGGCATAAAAAGGGATCTTACTCATGCCCGCCCCGTTGTAGATCCCGGTAAAAGCGTAGGCCAGAAAAATAAACGGGAAGGCTGACGAGACAATCCGCAGATAGTTCACCGCTTGGGCCGAGATAGCCGCATCCAGCTTATACAGTCCGATAATAGGATGCGCCAGGGAGAAAAGCAAGAGACCCCAAAACAGGGAAATGACCAGGGCAAGGGTCAGATTGTGGGAAGCAAACGTACGGGCACTCTGTTCGTCCCGGGCACCAATGCTCTGCCCCACACTCACTTCGGATCCCACCTTGGTGATGAGCGAGATGGAGTTGGTCATCCACGTCAGGATCCCCACCGCCCCGATCGCCGCCACCGACTCACTACCCAAACGTCCCACCCATGCCATATCCGTCAGGCTATACGCCATCTGAATAAACGACGTGCCCATGATAGGCAACGCCAGGTTGAATAATTGCCGGGTAATCGGTCCTTGTGTTAGATTCTTTGCGCCTTGCATTCGCTTAAATTTGCGCAAAAGTACATCATTTTTCTGTAGTCTTTTGTGTCTTTTAATATAAATAACAAGAATACATTTCCCATATCGGGAACTTTCTTTATCTTTGCACAAGAAGAAGCTTGATAAACGTGAGAGTCATTGCGAAAAAGATATTACGTGAATTCTGGGAAGCGCATGCAGATTGCGAGCAGCAGTTGAAGGCCTGGTTTCAAGAAGCTGGTAATGCGGCATGGAAAACCCCAGCCGAGATAAAAAGAGAATATCCAAGTGCCAGTATCTTGCAGGCGAACAGGGTAGTGTTTAATATAAAAGGAAACGACTACCGGTTGATCATAAAAGTGAATTATGCCTACCAGGTTATCTGGATTCGCTTTATAGGAACTCATGGAGAGTATGATAAAGTTAATGCGAATGAGATTTAGAAGATATGAATATACGATTGATAAAGAATGAAGCAGATTACGAACAGGCTCTCCTGCGGTTGGAAGCCTTGTTTGATGCTCCTCAAGATTCTCCTCAGGGAGATGAATTGGAGATTCTGAGCCTGTTGATCGACCAATACGAAAAAGAGAATTACCCTATTGATCTGCCCGATCCGATCGAAGCCATTAAATTCCGCCTGGAACAGTTGGGGTATTCACAGAATGATTTGGCTGAGATTATCGGC
This sequence comes from Parabacteroides sp. PF5-6, assembly GCF_029504695.1. Classification (GTDB taxonomy): domain Bacteria; phylum Bacteroidota; class Bacteroidia; order Bacteroidales; family Tannerellaceae; genus QVMG01. The sequence continues at coordinate 168,145 of NZ_JAQFIN010000004.1, read as the reverse complement.
TTGAAGAGCCGTGCCAGTGAAATTTTGAGTAAGAAGCGAAAGCTCTCTCTCCGGATGATCCGGCAGATACATGCAAGATTGCATATCCCTACGGATGTTTTGATCCAGAGTTATTAATTACATATTAATTCTTACCTTTATCGCCGGTAATCTAAAAGTAAAAGGGATATGGTTTCAAGAAGGAACTTTTTAAAGACAGGCGCGGCGCTGGCTGCGCTGAGTGTGTTGCCTGCCGGGTTGGCTACGGGCTGTTCACGGAAAGAGAAGGCAATAGGTGTACAACTTTATAGTGTGCGGGAGGATCTTCAGAAGGATTTCGACGGCACCATGAAAGCATTGGTCGAGATCGGCTACAAACGGTTTGAATCCTACGGCTATGGCAATGGGAAATTCTTTGGCAAAACGCCGAAAGAGATGAAGAAGTATATGACCGACCTGGGCGCGGTGATGACCGGATCGCATACCGGCAGCGGGCTTCTGGCAGCAGATGACGAAAAAGGCTGGGATTTCTGGAAGAAAAATGCCGAAGATACCGCCGAACTGGGATGCAAATGGATCGTACAAGCGGGCTATCCGGTCGACCAGTTGCAGACCATCGCTGACGTGAAACGTTTTGCCGAGCAGTTCAACCGCTGCGGAGAGATCGCCAAGGCAAACGGCCTGAAGTTTGCTTTCCATAATCATATCGAAGAGTTTCATCCCGTAGAAGGGCTGGTCCCTTATGAAGTATTGGTAGAAGATACGGATAAGGAGCTGGTGACTTTCCAGATCGATACGGCCCAGATGGTTTACGGTGGCTTTGATCCCGTGGTGATGATCAAATCGCATCCCAAACGTTTTGCCAACTGGCACCTGAAAGACGCCAACCCCGACGGACAGGGAAGCACTGAGTTCGGCGAAGGCCTTGTCGACTTCAAAGCCTTATTCGAAGTGGCCGAACTGGCCGGGCTCGAAGATTATTATGTGGAACAGGAACGTTACAATATGACGCCGGTAGAAGCGTTGAAGTACGACTATGAGTTCCTGATGAAAGCGCCTTACGTCAAATGGTAAATCTTCATTTGACACACGATAAAAGATTCATTTTTCATTTATTGATTCTTCTTCTTTTGAGCGGGCTATTGTCCTGTTCAAAAGAAGAGGAACCGGTTGTTATCGACCCGCCTGTCGATCCGGAAGAGCAGGTTGACCCTTACTTCCTGGAAGTGATCGGGCGGGACGAACTGAGCCGTGCGGCCTTTGCCGAACGGCTCGACCTGGGAGCTTCCAATCCGTTGATCCTGGCACTGCCCGAGAAAAAGATTGTCGTCGAGTCGATCAAATACCGGACCCTGGATCCGGCAGAAGAGACAGTGGCAGCCTCCGGCATTATCGCCTATCCGGCAGATAAGATTTTCAAAGGGGTTGTGGTGAGCGAGCATTATACGATCGGGGCGAATGCCGAAGCTCCCTCTTCGGTGATGGCTTCGATCGAGTCGGCCTTGGCACTCTTCGGCTACCTGGTGATCACTCCCGATTATCTGGGCTTCGGCACGACGCGAGACCTGCCACAACCTTACCTGCATGCCCGCACCGCCGGGCAGACCTCCGTCGATATGGTCTTTGCCGTCCGGGAATATATGGATTCGATCGGATTGAATATCAACACGACCCCTCTTACCGTGATCGGTTACTCCCAAGGCGCCCATTCGGCATTCGCCTTTGCCCGGATGGCCGAAGAAGAATATGCCGAAGAGATGACCATTAAACAGGTATTCGCCGGAGGAGGTCCGTATGAGCCGGCTGCGATGTTCGACTTTATGTTGCAACAGGAACAGCTCGCCAACCCGGCAACGATCCTATTGACGGTGATCGGACTGGACTATGCCGAACAGCTCGATCTGAATTATACCGAGCTCTTTACCGAATCGATCGCCACCGGTTGCCGCTCGTGGTGCATCAATAAAGACTATACCTTAGGACAGATCAACCGCCTGATGGCTACCGACCGCCTGACGGAGATTATCCGTCCGGAGATCCTGTTCTCCTCTTCCGATAACGAGCTGCATAAAGTGATGAATGCCTTGGAACGCAACGGCCTGACCGACTGGGCACCCAAGGCTCCTCTATTGCTGGTGCATGGCACAAAAGACCGCACCGTGCCTTTCCTGAATGCGGAAATAGCGTCGAAAGCATTCAAAGCCGCCGGAAGCACCGTCGAGCTGATCACTTTCGATACCGATCATAGCGAAACCGCGCCTTATTTCTACCTGTTGGTTCTGCAACGGTTGGCATTTTAAAAGACAGCGTGGGTCACAAGGGCGAGAGGGCTTTCAGCTCTTTCCGGAGTATTTTGCTGCGGCCGTCGGTCACCCGGTCCATCAAGGCCCAGAAGCGGTCGCCATGATTCATTTCGCACGTATGGCATAACTCGTGTAAGATCACATAGTCGATCAGGTGCCAGGGCAGTTGCATCAGGTAGAGCGATAGGTTTAGGTGTTTGCGGGAAGAACAGCTTCCCCAACGGGTACGGGCGCTATTGATCGAAACGCCGGTATAGGTGAAGCCGTATTGGCGTGCCAACTCCTCCACCCGGTCGGGCAACAGGCGTTTGGCCTCGTGGCGGAAGACGTTTTTCAGGATTTCATAGAGTTTGTTTTGAATCCGCTCATCGCAGACCGGGATATGTTGCGGGTATTGAACCGAAAGCACTCCTTTAGCCAGCGACACACCTATATCTTTCCGCACCGCCGGGATCAGTTCCAGGCGGAAAGAGGCGGTGGTCAATGTTGTCTGTTCATCGATAAGAGGCGGACGGGAAGGTTGCTTCCGGACAAGCTCCGCCAATTTCGCCCGGTTCGCTTCGATAAAAGCCATCATCTGCTTTTCATCGCCCGCCAACGGCATCGTCGCCCGAACCACACCATCCTTGACCCGAAGGGCGTAGCGCTTATACCTCGGCCCAGCGATCAACAGGATCGTCCCCAATTCTTTGTCTTCTATTTTCTTTTCAAACATCTAACGCCTAACTTCTTACTGTCAACTTCCTTCCATCTCGCTAAAAAACACTATCTTTGCACGCTGTAAGCATCCGGCGTATAGCGCCGGATACAGTAGTTGGTAGTTAGTAGTAAGTAGTTAGTAGTCGCAATGCAGTATATTTGACTCACTACCAACTACTAACTACTAACTACTAACTACTAACTACTCATTTGGCGTTGTACGCCGAATGCCAACAAAGATACAAACAATATAAAAATAACAATCATGAATAAAAAAGCACTTCTTATCATCTGCGATGGATGGGGTATCGGAAACAAAGGGAAAAACGATGTGATCTACAACACGCCTACTCCGTATTGGGATTATCTGTTGGAGACCTATCCGCACTCCCAGTTGCAGGCTTCCGGCGAGAACGTTGGACTGCCCGACGGGCAAATGGGTAACTCCGAAGTAGGACACCTCAATATCGGCGCGGGACGCGTAGTGTACCAGGATCTGGTCAAGATCAATATCGCCTGCCGCAAGAATACCATTATGGACAATCCGGGTATTCAACGCGCGTACAGCTACGCAAAAGAAAACAACAAACAAATCCACCTCCTGGGCCTGGTGTCCGATGGTGGCGTACATAGTTCATTGGAGCATCTCTTCAAACTGACGGATATCGCCAAGGAATACGGCGTTAGCCGCACGTTCGTGCATTGCTTTATGGACGGCCGCGACACCGACCCGAAGAGCGGGATCGGCTATATCCGCCAACTGGAAGATCACTTGAAAACCAGCACTGGAAAGATCGGTTCGATCATCGGACGTTACTATGCGATGGACCGCGACAAACGTTGGGACCGGGTGAAAGAGGCGTACGACCTCCTGGTCGACGGCAAAGGCAAAGCGGCTGAAGATATGCTGACCGCCATGCAGGAATCATACGACGAAGGCGTGACCGACGAGTTTATCAAACCGATCGTACACGTGGAGAACGGCCAGCCGGTCGCTACCATTCAGGAAGGCGACGTGGTGATCTTCTTCAATTTCCGCAACGACCGCGCGAAAGAGTTGACTATTGTATTGACACAACAGGATATGCCGGAAGCCGGAATGAAAATGATTCCCAACCTGCAATACTTCACAATGACGCCATACGACGCGACTTTCAAAGGCCTGACAATCCTCTTCGATAAAGACAACGTAAACAATACATTGGGCGAATACCTGGCGCATTCGGGTAAGACGCAATTGCATATCGCCGAGACCGAGAAGTACGCGCACGTCACCTTCTTCTTCAACGGTGGCCTGGAAACGCCTTTCGATCAGGAAGACCGGATCCTCGTGCCTTCACCGAAGGTGGCAACCTACGACCTGAAGCCGGAGATGAGCGCTTTCGAAGTGAAAGACCAGTTGGTCGATGCGATCAATCAGAACAAATACGACTTTATCGTCTGCAACTACGCCAATGGCGATATGGTAGGCCATACCGGCGTGTATGAAGCGATTGAAAAAGCGGTGGTGACCATCGACGCCTGCCTAAAAGACACGGTAGAAGCAGCAAAGGCTAACGACTACGAAGTGATCATCATCGCCGACCACGGAAATGCCGACAACGCATTGAACGAAGACGGCTCACCCAATACCGCCCACTCACTCAACCCGGTTCCTTTCGTGTATGTCACCAAAGAAGCCGCCACAGTGAAAGACGGTATCCTCGCCGACGTGGCTCCCTCTATCCTGCATATCCTGGGATTGGAGCAACCGAAGGAGATGACGGGGGAAAACTTAATTAATTGACAATTGATAATTGACAATTGACAATGAATAGCGTTTAGTTATTCTTTGTCGGTTGTCATTTTTTAATTGTCAATTGTCAACTGTCAATTGTCAATTGGAATGCTACAAATAGACGATACCTTAGTAAGCTTCGACCTGGTCGAGCGTTGGTTTCTATGTGATCTGACACAGTGCAAAGGAGCATGTTGTGTGGAAGGCGATTCCGGCGCGCCATTGGATACGAAGGAAGTGGCGATACTCGACCGGTTGCTTCCGGTGGTCTGGGACGACCTGGCGCCCGAGGCACAGGAGTTGATCAAGCGGCAGGGCGTGGCGTATATCGATGCGGCCGGCGATACAGTCACTTCGATCGTCGATGGGAAGAACTGCGTATTTACCTGTTACGACGAGAAAGGCATCTGTGGCTGCGCCATCGAGAAGGCCTATCACGCCGGCAAGATCGATTACTACAAACCGATCTCCTGCCATCTCTATCCGATACGAATCAAATACTACAAGACGTTCAACGCTGTAAACGTAGACCGTTGGAGTATTTGCAAAACGGCTGAGATCGCCGGAAAGAAAGAGGGCGTTCGCGCCTATAAGTTCCTGCGCGAGCCGTTGATCCGTAAGTTCGGCGAAGACTGGTACAACCGGTTGGACCTGGCTGCCGGGGAATGGCTGAAACAAAAAAAGAAATAAGACAATGAGTATTAAAGTAGGTGATAAAGTTCGGTTCCTGAACGCTGTCGGCGGAGGCATTGTACGCAGCTTCAGGGGGAAAGACCAGGTGATGGTCGAAGATGAAGACGGTTTCGAAGTGCCCGCCCTGATTCGGGAATGCGTGGTGGTCGGCGAGAATCCGGCACAGGTGCACAGCAAGAACCAACCCAAGATTCAGGCACAGGTGGAAACACCCAAGGCGAAACCCGAACCGAAAGAACTACCGATCATCGAGACACCCGAAGGGGAACGGCTGAACGTGTCATTGGCTTTCCTGCCGGTCGACCCCAAAGCATTTACACAAAGCGGCTATGAAGCTTATCTGGTGAACGACAGCAACTACTTCCTCTTTTATAATTACATGAACCGCCAGCACAACAGCTGGTACAGCCGCGCCAACGGAACAATCGAACCCAATACGCGTATCTTCCTCGAAGAGTTTCAAAAAGAAGACCTCAACGAGTTGGAAAGGGTATGTATCCAGTTGATCGCATTCAAGAAAGACAAACCTTACGCATTGAAGAACGCCATCTCCGTGGAGCTGCGCCTGGATACGGTGAAGTTCTACAAGATCCATTGTTTCACCACCAACGACTTCTTCGACGAAGACGCGCTGGTCTACCCGGTGGTACGTAACGACCTGCCGGAGCGGGAACTCTTGGTCTCCGCTGCCGAACTGCAGGAGGCGATGCAGCAAAAAGCGAAGGCCGACCGCCGCACGCCGCAGCCCACCCCGAAAAAGAAACAATCCGACAACCCGATCCTCGAGGTTGACCTGCATATCAACCAATTACTCGACACCACCGCCGGCATGAGCAATGCCGATATGCTCAACTACCAACTGGAGAAATTCCATGAAGTATTGAAAGCCAACGCCGCACGGAAAGGCCAAAAGATTGTCTTTATCCACGGCAAAGGCGATGGTATCTTGCGCAAAGCCATCGAAACGGAGCTCAAAACAAAATACAAATCATACAATTACCAGGACGCCTCCTTCCGCGAATACGGTTTCGGGGCAACGATGGTGACAATAAAATAGAAGAATTATGAATTATGAATTATGAATTATGAGAAAAGATGACACAGACTGCTTCTTCCTCTCATAATTCATAATTCATAATTCATAATTCTTCATAACACAACGTGTTATGAAGGAAATAGAACGAAAATTCCTGGTAACAGGAGACTTTAGTAAAGAGATAATCCGCTCAGAGCGATTCGTGCAGGGCTATATCTGTTCACAGCCCGGGGGCAAGACCGTGCGCGTGCGCCTGGCTGGGGAGAAAGGTTTCTTGACCATCAAAGGGCCGTCCGATGATAAAGGCCTGAGCCGGTTTGAGTTCGAGAAAGAGATCACACGCGCCGAAGCCGAAGAACTGTTTCAACTCTGTGAACCGGGTGCCATCGAGAAGGTACGCCACTGGGTGAAAGAAGGTGATCACACCTGGGAAGTGGATGTCTTTCAAGGCGCCAACGAAGGACTGATCCTGGCGGAACTCGAACTGCAAACGGAAGACGAAGCCTTCGCCCTACCCGCCTGGATCGGCCGGGAAGTGACGGGCGACCGGAGATACTACAATTCAATGCTCTCCCAATACCCTTATACGCGCTGGCAAGAGAACGTTTGACATTTTGCCTCAGACATTTCAATAATTCACAAGCTTTCCTTATCTTAGTAGCGGATTTCAAATCGAATATCCACCGCTTGCTATCTAAATGATAATTCTAAATAAACAACACGTATGATGAAAAGAATCTTCTTATCACTTGCCGTAATCTTCCTTACCCTTCCCGCCATCGCGGATGAAGGCATGTGGATGTTGCCTTTGCTCAAACAGAAACAGGCCGATATGCAACGGCTGGGATTAAACCTGAACGCCGAGGATCTGTACAACCCGGACGGCCCTTCCTTGAAAGATGCCGTGGTGCACTTCGGTGGCGGATGTACCGGTGAGATTGTCTCACCCGATGGCCTATTACTGACCAACCACCACTGCGGATACGGACAGATCCAGCAGCACAGTACATTGGAGAACGATTACCTCACGCATGGCTTCTGGGCCACTTCGCGGGAGAAAGAACTGCCCAACCCGGGCTTGACCGTTACCTTTATCGAAGCGATCGACGATGTGACAGACTATGTCAAAAAGGAACTGGAGAAAGATACCGATCCGAACAGCATGAATTACCTCTCGCCCCGCTACCTTAACGGCCTGGCACGCGAGAAGGTGGGCGAACCTTTCCTGCAGAACAATCCGGGCATCTCGGTTGAGATCCGCGCGTTCTACGGCGGTAACCAATATTATATGTTTACCAAAAAGACCTATTCCGACATCCGCCTGGTAGGGGCTCCCCCCTCCTCGATCGGTAAGTTCGGCGCGGATACCGACAACTGGGAGTGGCCACGTCATACGGGCGACTTCTCCGTTTTTCGTATCTATGCCGATGCCAACGGTAACCCGGCGCCTTATGCGGAAACCAACGTGCCCCTGCGTCCGAAGAAATGGCTGAAGATCTCATTGAAAGGCATACAGGAAAACGATTACGCCATGATGATCGGCTTCCCGGGAACGACAAAGAAATACTACACCTCATGGGAAGTGGAAGAACGCCGCGACATCGACAATGCCGTGCGTATCAGCATGCGCGAACTGCGCCAGCAGGTGATGCTCGAAGAGATGCTGAAAGATCCAGCCGTTCGTATTCAATACTCCAGCAAATACGCCGGTTCGACCAACGCCTATAAGAATGCCATCGGCACGAACTGGGCGATCGGCAAAAGAGATTTCGAACAGGTGAAAAAGGAGGAGCAGGAACGGCTACTCGCCTGGGCGAAAACCCATAACCTCACGGAATATCCGGAAGCCTTGCAAGCAATCGAAAAGATGGTGAACGACCGGAAAGACCTGCGCTACCGTCAGTGGATGCTCGACGAAGGGATCCAGCGAAGCATTGAATTTGTTCGCGTTCCGATCAAAACGGAAGCCTTGATCGAAGCGATAAAAAACAAAGACAAAACGGAACAGGCCAAGCAGTTGGACGCACTCGAAACGGCTTATCGCCGCTTTGCCGATAAGAACTACGCCCCGGAGGTCGATAAAAAGATCGCCAAGGTGATGCTGGCCGAATACCGTCGCCTGATCCCCGCCGCTTCCCAGCCGGCGTACTTCGCACAGATCGATAAGAAATTCAAAGGCGATGTGAATCAGTTCGTCGACTACCTGTTCGAGAAATCAATCTACGGCAGTGAAGCCAATTTCAACCGCTTCAAGAACCGCCCCACCGTGAAAGCGCTGGAGGAAGATCCGATGATCCTTTTCGTCCGTTCGGTAACCGAAGAACGGCAGGCGCTCAACCAGGGATTGCAGGATTTCGATGCTGCCTACGCCCTGGCGCATCGCTCCTATGTCAAAGGACTATTGGAGATGGACCGCGAGAAGATGAATTTCCCCGATGCCAACTCCACCATGCGCCTTACCTACGGCCAGGTCAAAGGATACATCCCGCGCGATGCCGTTTATTACGACGCGCAGACCACCCTCGAAGGCGTAATGGAAAAAGAAGACCCCAACAACTGGGAGTTCGTCGTGCCCGACAAGCTGAAGGAACTCTACAAAGCGAAGGATTTCGGCCGCTACCAAATGGCCGACGGACGCATGCCCGTGGCCTTCTGTGCCACCACCCACTCCACCGGTGGCAATTCCGGTAGCCCGGTCTTAAACGCCAACGGCGAACTGATCGGTATCAACTTCGACCGCAACTGGGAAGGCGTAGGCGGTGATATCCAATACCTGCCCGACTACCAGCGTAGCATCATCGTCGATATCCGCTACGTACTCTTCGTCATGGACAAATACGCCGAAGCCAACTACCTGTTAGAAGAGATGGATCTGGTAAACGAATAACCTTATCTGGCCTTTGATTCTCAGCCAAAATGATGGATTAAATAAACTACCGGTAGTTTGCGCACAAAGTACCGGTAGTTTGGCGACAAAATATTAGTAGTTTGCACGCAAAGTACCGGTAGTTTACCACATAAAAGTTTTTACCCCGGTCTTCACCTTTCACCCGGTCACCAGATCCCTGTATTGATCAGCGTTTCGGGTGAAAGAATAGCTTGAAGAAACGACAGACCTGGCGGCTTTCCGGAAAAGGCCGCCGGAGTTTCCCAAAAGGCCGGCAGGATTTTCCAAAAGGCCGCCGGAGTTTTCAGAAAGGCTGCCGGCCTTTCGTATAAGTGGGACAGCTTTAGGCGTCTGCAGGAAAGGAATAAAAAGAATTCAATGAAAGCAGAACAAACAACCGTCCTTATTGATTAATGCGAATTCTATTATTCATTAATTCACCCACCCATTCCACCAAAGCAAAGAAATTCAAGGGCTAAAAAAACCCGAAACCATCCATTTTTTCAAGAGAACCAGTGATAGTTTTACCATCTAACATTTCCATAAGGGGTATTTCTATCAACTGCGCCCAGATGCCTCCCAAAAGCCTTTACTGATCGAATTAGTTGTAGATTCAAACCGAAACTTGAAGATTTTACACACAGACGAATGAGAGAAAACGACGCTTTCGGATGATAGTTTTACCCCTATTGCTTGTAGATTCTAATAAAAAGTTGAATATTCATTTCAAAATGCATATTTATCAAAAACCAAGCCGAACAATTCGGCCGAGCTCCTGTTCTGGATATGTAAATACTTAATAAGAAACAAAATGAATCAGATTAATTCCAGAAATAATATCGGCTATAAATTGTTCACATTCGTATTCTCCTTTATAGCCTTTTTGACTGTTTCAACCGCCGTTGCTCACGGGAAAGAAATACGGACTACAGCTTCCGGATTATCTGAAGTTACATTTTACGACGCCAACGATAACGGCAAGAATCTGGTCAAATACAACCTGAAAAACTGGCCGGAAGCGGCTAAGCAAGCCGTTATGGAAGCAATGGTCATCACCGAGAACAGCTTGAATATCAAACATACCATGCGCGTTGCGTTTGCCTGGTCGCCCGATCTGGATAAAGACCGCAACCTGGCATTGGCTTATACTTCATACGTGAGCGTCAAAGGTTTCTCCGATTTTGGCATCGAGATTGATGAGAATTATAAATACCCGGCCGAACTGATTCACCAGATGGTAGGCAATCCGGTTTACGACTGCATCAACATCACGGTGATTTTCAATTCCGTAAAAGACTGGTGCTTCTCTTCCAAACAGCAACCGACCAAGAACCAACAGGACCTGATCACCGTCACCCTGCACGAATTGGCTCACGGCTTCGGCATCAGCAGCAGCTTCAACAAAAGCAACGAAAAGACTCCGTATATCTTTGATAAGTATATCTACAACCGTTTGGGCGATCAACTGGGCGAATCGTATGCCACGACCAAAGCTAACGCTTCAAGCGAACTGGAGAACACCAATTTATATTACGGGGGCAAGATGGGCGTACAGGCAAACAACGGCCAACAGATCCAATTGCACGTACCGGCAACCCTTTCTTCGGCAAGCATCTGTCATTTCGATATGAAATACAAGAACGACGAAAGAGGCCGTTTATTGATCGCCGGCACAACCTACGGCGTCAGCACCCGCGCTTTCGGGGATTTCGCACTGGGCATCTTCCAGGACCTGGGTTGGGAACTTCGTACCGACACCCGCGCAGAGGTTTTCTCCCCCAACAACGAGAAATCAAACACAACAGCCAACGAAACGATCGAACAAAACCCGATCTCCATCCGTACGGGAGCAGGATCCATCCAAGTTGACCTGAACAGCTTCGACCCGCAACGCGTAGCCATCTACACCCTTGCCGGACGTCAGGTACGCAACGAACTGATCAGCGGCTCCGCCACCTTCGATGTACCATCCGGCCAGATCTACATCGTCCGCATCGGCAACAAGAGCGAGAAAGTGATGGTGAATTAAAGGATAATAGTTAGAAGTTAGTAGATAGAAGTTAGAATAAAAAAAGACAAAGGGGCGGATGTTTGAAACATCCGCCCCTTTGTCTTTTTTTTGATAGGATTAATAAGCAAAGTTTTCTAATTCGGCTGCCTTGATTCTGAAAACGTGGCCATTTCTGGAGAAGACCAGTTCGCCGTCTTCTTTCTTTTTTTCATTTACTAATCTTTGAAAGGCAATATTCGCTCCCTTTACTATATTCTCTTCAAATTCTTTAACCTCTTGTTCACTCATAATACTCAAGTTTATTATAAATCATGGGATTAAAAACTTCCTTCTTCTCGTCCCGAAATCCTTTGGCGACAATCTCCATCGACGTCATCGAATTGTCGGTTATCATCCAGTAGTCACTGATTGGTAGGTATAATTTGAACAGATTCTGGATACCGGCCCGGTATCGGCGCCGTATCGTATTTTCCGGAATATTATGACCTCCGGCTTCCACTCTCATTTTCACTCGTTCGACTGCCAGATCCGGCGTATTCAGCCAGAAATACAACAGCGTAACATAATAACCTTCCCTTTGAGCCTCCCGTATCAGATTCGCTACCGAACGGGTGGCCAACGTGGTCTCCATGGCAAAGGTTGCTCCTGAGGCAATTAACTCTTTGATTCGTTTATACATAATCCTGCTGGCTTCAACGGCAACCGCGATACTGTCAGAATTAAAAGGGGAAAGCCCCTTAGCTATCTCGTCGGAGTTGACAAATTCTTTACACTTCAGCATTTCAGGTAGAATTGTAAAAGAAGCTGTCGTTTTACCTGCTCCGTTGCATCCCGATATTATGTATAAATATGGCACTACGTTGCTACTTTATCCGCGACAAATATAGATATTACTTTTAGATTACAAACATATTAATTCTCAAAAATAGTGAAAATGTGCAGAAAATGTCCCGGATAACTCCCGGTTCGTTGTCCAAAAGCGGGGGTTTCGTTAAAGATTACAACCGGATCAGTTCGCGCATCAAACTATCGGAAAGGAAGATCCCGCGACGTGTCAGGCGCAACCGTTCTTCGTCCCTCACCAACAGCCCTTTATCCAGAAACGGATGACTTTGTTTGTAGCAATAATCCTGGTAATCAGCCCCGAACAGGGAAGCAATCTCCCGAAGGTCAATGCCATCGGAAGTGCGCAAGCGGGTGATGATATAGTCGTTGTATTGATCGGATACGGTCAGGATCTCCCGTTCGAGATCCGGCTTCCCGGCGCGAATGGCTTGCATATAACCCGGCAGGGAAGAGACGTTCCACTCGCGGCTCTCCCCGTTGTAGGAATGAGCCGAAGGGCCTAAACCCAGGTATTTCTTACCTTGCCAGTACGAACGATTATGCTGTGAAAAGTATCCCGGACGGGCGAAGTTCGAAATCTCATAGTGCCGGTATCCGGCTTCGGCCAGCGTATCGATCAGGATCGAGAAGAGCTCGAGACTCTCCTCCTCTTCCAAAGGTTTCACCTTCTCCTGCTCCAACAGGCGATGGAGCGCCGTGCCTTCCTCATAGATCAGATGATAAGCCGAGATATGCGGGATATCCAACCGGAGCACCTCGTCCAGGTTCGCCTTCCATTTGTCCGCCGTCTGCCCCGGCAAGCCATAAATCAGGTCGATACTGATATTCGTATACCCCTGTTCCTGGCAGAGGGCGACCGCCCGAAGCGCCTGCTCCCGGTCGTGCCGACGCTGCAGGAAAAGTAAGTCCTCCGGATCAAAACTCTGCACACCCATGCTGATGCGGTTGAAAGGCAACGGTCGCAGCGCCTGAAGGTAAGCGGCGGAGAGATCATCCGGATTCGCCTCCAACGTCACCTCCCGGCAGGCCGACAGATCGAAATACCGCCCGATCATTTCGAAGATCTGCGAGAAATCTTCCGCGCGGAGCTGCGAAGGCGTGCCTCCGCCGAAATAAATCGTCTCCACAGGCTCACCTGCCAGATAGCCGTGACGCAACCGGATCTCCTCCGACAGCGCCTCCAGATAATCCGCCGTATGCGACATATCCGTATGCGAAAAGAAATCGCAATACAAACAGCGCCGGGCACAAAAAGGAATATGTATGTATAAGCCTGACATAACAGGTGCAAAGGTAATATATGTTGTCAAACACACACCCTTTCATTGTTTATATTCCTAACTATCTATAATTTGCGCCCTCGTGAAAAAAAGTCACGGCCGATCTTTATTGTTAAACTCAAATAATACCTGATATCATGAAAGTATATCAAACAAATGAAATCAAGAACATCGCCTTATTGGGAAGTTCTGGCTCTGGGAAAACCACTCTCGCTGAAGCAATGCTTTTCGAGGGTGGAGTTATAAAACGTCGCGGAACTGTAGATGCAGGGAATACAGTGTCCGATTATTTCCCGGTTGAGAAAGAGTATGGCTACTCAGTGTTCTCAACCGTTTTCAGTGTAGAATGGCAAAACAAAAAGCTTAATTTCATTGACAATCCGGGTTCCGACGACTTTATCGGCGGAGCGGTTTCAGCCCTGAACGTGACGGATACGGCTTTGATGGTGCTCAACGCACAGTATGGTGTGGAAGTGGGAACAATCAACCAGTTCCGTTATACCGATAAACTAAAGAAACCGGTGATCTTTATCATGAACCACCTCGACAACGACAAGGCGGATTATGACAATACGATCGCTCAATTACGCGAACGCTGGGGCAGCAAGATCGTGCCCATCCAATACCCGATCAGTACGGGACCGGGATTCAATGCCGTTGTCGACGTACTGAAAATGAAGATGTACCAATGGAAACCCGAAGGAGGCGTTCCGGATGTACTGGATATTCCGGCCGACCAGATGGATAAGGCACAGGAACTGCAACAAGCACTGGTAGAAGCCGCCGCCGAACACGACGATGCCCTGATGGAGAAATTCTTCGAAGAAGGCACACTGAGCGAAGACGAAATGCGCGCAGGGATCCGTGCCGGGTTGATCAGCCGCGGGATGTACCCCGTATTCTGCGTGTGCGCCAAATTGGATATGTGCGTGCGCCGTACCATGGAATTCCTGGGCAACGTAGTGCCTTCACCCGATCAGATGCCGGGATTTGTCACCACCGAAGGGGAAGAGATCAAACCCGACGCCACGAAACCGACCAGCCTGTTCTTCTATAAAACAACTCTCGAACCGCATATCGGTCAGGTATCCTATTTCAAAGTGATATCAGGTAAAGTGAAAGAAGGCGACGACCTGTTGAATGCCGACCGCGGATCGAAAGAACGTATTGCCCAGCTGTTTGTGACCGCCGGACAAAACCGTATGCAGGTGCCCGAAATGGCTGCCGGGGATATCGGAGCTACCGTGAAACTGAAAGATGTTCGTCGCGGCAATGCCCTGAACGGTAAGGGCGTTGACTATAAGTTCGACTTTATCAAGTACCCGAACCCGAAATTCCGCCGTGCGGTGAAAGCAGTCAATGATTCCGACTCTGAAAAGATGATGGAAATCCTGATCCGTATGCACGAAGAAGATCCGACCTGGCTGATCGAACAATCCAAAGAACTGAAACAGACGATCGTCTCCGGACAGGGTGAGTTCCACCTGCGCACGCTCAAATGGCGGATCGAGAACAACGATAAGATCGCCATCGAATATATGGAACCGAAAATCCCGTACCGGGAAACGATCACCAAATCGGCACGCGCCGACTACCGCCACAAGAAACAATCGGGTGGCTCGGGACAATTCGGTGAGGTGCATCTGATCGTAGAACCTTACGTCGAAGGAATGCCGACTCCGGAAGTGTATAAGTTCAACGGACAAGAATTCAAGATCAGCGTGCGTGATACGCAGACCGTCGATCTCGACTGGGGTGGTAAACTGGTGTTTATCAACAGTATCGTCGGTGGTGCTATCGATGCCCGCTTCCTTCCCGCTATCCTGAAAGGGATTATGGGACGTATGGAGCAGGGACCGCTCACCGGTTCGTATGCCCGCGACGTGCGTATCATCGTGTACGATGGAAAGATGCACCCGGTCGACAGTAATGAAATCTCCTTTATGCTCGCCGGACGTAACGCCTTCAGCACCGCCTTTAAGAACGCCGGACCGAAGATCCTCGAGCCCGTATACGATGTGGAAGTCAGTGTTCCGGCCGATTACCTGGGCGACGTGATGAGCGATATGCAGGGCCGCCGGGCCATTATCATGGGTATGGACAGTGAAGCCGGCTTCGAAAAGTTGAAAGCCAAAGTGCCCTTGAAAGAAATGTCCAGCTATTCCACTTCACTGAGCTCCATCACCGGAGGCCGTGGTTCGTTCACCATGAAGTTTGCCGCCTACGAACTCGTACCGACCGACGTACAAGACAAACTATTGAAGGAATACGAAGCCTCTCAGGAAGAAGACTAATCACGCAAAGTCAGTTTTCACTTCATTCACTGATAATTATTAATTATTACAAAAGCGGCCGTCACCGGCCGCTTTTTTTTATGTGTGATCAGAAGATAAATCCTTTTAAATAGCTCTCGGTCAGACTGTGCTTTTCGGCTATTTCTTTTTCAAACATAGATTTTACACTGAGCATTTACATCTTTCACTTTCAATATGAGAGTGAGATAATATCTCCAAATTCAATGTTTCTTCTATTTTTACAATAGTAGTAAGCGTTAAGTTTTCCTTACCCCGCAGTATTTTACTTATATACTGTTGGGAAACACCCATCAGTTTAGCCAAATCACCTTGCCTCATACCCATGGCATCCATCCGGACAAGCATTGCTGTCGCAATTCTTTGAGATTCACGTATCCACTCCCGGTTAGCCACCCGCAATTCAGCATTTTCCCTCCATTTGGACGGGACTTCAGCCCGAAGTTCCTCTAATCGCTTAATTTGCTCATCTCTTGTCTTCATAAATCACTATTTATATAGTCAAAAAAACCATCTTCATCCACAACTCCATTTTCAATCAAAAAGTTACGGACACTTTCTATTTTAACAACACGCTATAAATTAGAATACAAATATAAGCAATTCCTACCTAATGCACAACTTATAAGTTGTAAATATGAAAACTCTTCCTATAAGAAAGAACTCCTAATAACAAGAAAGGGCGTCCCTTCCGGGACGCCCTCTCCTTATCCTTCAATTAATAATTAATCATTAACCATTAATCATTAGTTTCATCTTACTACCACTTTCGCGCGAGAGGCTTTATTGCCTTGCTCAACGACGATGCCGTAGATGCCGGCCGGGAGTTCACGGATGTATTCTTCACCGTTTACACGCACTTTCTGTGCCCGTCCGTTCATATTGACAACGGTCACCGTCACTTCGCCCGGAGCGCTTACATAGATGTAACCTTCGCCACCGCGAACGTCAACGCCTTCGATCGGTTCAATACCTACCGTATATTTGAAGCTGGCAGAGATTTCCACATCTTCAGTCACCACGAACAGTCTCGGGTTTTCTTCGCTACCATCCCACCATTCCAACAGGCGATAGTCGTCCTTCATCGTTGCGGTCAGACGCAGTGTATCTCCGTAGTAATACGTATCGGCACGTAAGCCGGACAGATTTTCCACTTCGATCACGCCGTTTCCGGTCGGAGTCTGTGTCACCTTCACGGTCAGTTCCGTCGGGCTGGTCAGTGTAACGGTGATTGTCTTGTTCTTCATCACTTTTTCAAGCGTATACACGCCCTCTTCGCCTTCGATCACTTCTCCGTCTTCATCGCGTACCGTTGGCACATCGCCCGCAGCCGTAGCCAATGTAAACGTAAAGTTCTTACCGGCAGCTACCGTCTCACCTGATTTAGAAATCAACTGCACGCCACGCGGAATTTCAAGATCCACCTTGTAAGAAGAGGCGTTAGAGAAGGTGGCTTTTACTTCAACCGTATTCGCCGTACCGATCGTAAACGTACCACCGCTTGCCAATGTAGAGCCATTAACGGTCAACGTAGCCAAAGCATAACCCGTAGCCGGAGTAGCCGTTACAGTCAACGCAGTCACTTCACCCGGCAATTCCATACCTGTGGTATAAGTCTTATTGTCGTTACCCACAACCTTAATCGTTCCGTTAACCGGCGTATCGATAATCAGGACACGGGTATTGGTGATAGATACTTCTACTAATTTACCATCACCCAATTCAACTTCCGCATAATTATTCTTATCCGCCGGAACAAATTTCACGGCATACTTACCACCATCTTTCGGAGTCACATCGCCATCCACAAACTGGAATACACCCACTACCGGAGCAGCACCACCAACAAACAAGGCATTCGCCAACTTCTGTCCCGGAGCGACATAAGCCAATTCAGGTTTGGTGATTTCAGTTTCAGGATTTAATTCTTTCTTGGTCACCTCTAATGCATCCGTGAAATCCTTCGAAGACTTCTTAATCCGGTAACCCGCTTCTGTCGTAAACGCAGCTACTTCCACACTTACCGTGTATTTGCCTGCGTTCATCGGAATAAGAGTATTAGAACCTTGTTTATAAGTTATCTTGATATTTTTCTTATCGATTTCGGATAATTCGGAAACGCCGGTAAAAGTAAAATCAGAAAGAGCAAATAACTTGGTTGATTCAATTGTACTTCCGGTATATGGAGTAGTCTTACCATCTGCAGCACCAGTTGCCAAAGCCCAATCCAAAGTCACTTCAGGGCTTGCAGAGCCACTATAGATAAATTTCAGTTCGATACTGCCCTTAACATCAGCAGCAGCTATAGTGCCAGTACCTTTTAGTACATCATTATTAACTGTAAAAATAGGAGTAGCTCCAGCTTTATTCTCCTGAATAGTCACATCCGTATAACCGGCAACCCATTCCAAACTAAGATCGATTTTAATACCCGCATGAATCTTCGAGCCAGACTTAAGCACGACATCACCTTGTTTGGCAGAGAAAGTCATTCCTGTTGGAACCGTCGGATAAGTCAGGGTGTAGTTCGTACTTCCAACACCGACAGTAACAGCATCACTCACGAGATAATTCTCATCAGTCTTACCACTGGCTTGAGCGGTAAAAGTAACGGCAACAGATTTAGCCTCTGCGTTAAAATCTCCCGCACTCCAAACGCCACTCAAGGTCTTTCCTGTCTTCGTCTTTGCCACACCACCACTGATAACATAAGCAGTTTTAGCAGAATTGATTGTCACCGTAGGTATCGTTGTAATCACCGGTTTGCCTTTTGTGATTTCCATATCAAATACCTTATTTACTGCCGCATACGTATCATCCGCTGCACGGGTTACTTTCACCTTATAGTTACCGATGGAAGCAGGCACCGTAGAGATGAAATTAGTTACATCAGTCAAAGAGTACGTTACTGTAAATCCGGTCAATCCGCTCGGCGCCACATCATATTTAAAAGGTTTTGCACTACCGTCATATTCTTGCTTTTGAGCTTCCCCATCAACTGTCACCCCTTTATCCGGGTCTGCAACAGGAGTCACCTCAATAGCTGCTGTTGCAGCCTTCGTCACAAAAGTAATATTTGCATTATTAGCCGGCATCTTAAAGCTAAAGCTGGTCGGCGTAGTCAGGGTCAGCTCAGTGGTGTTTAGTAAAACTTTATCCAATTGGAATTTATCCGCAATAGCAATTTTTGAAATAACAACAGTGCTACCAACGGTAAAGCCTTTTTCTGGAGTTAATTCACTTCCGACATAGCTAGACGCTGTTCCGTTAATATCAAAACCTGTTACATTTGCATTTGCCTTAAACGTAATCGTCGGCTCACCTGTCTGTTCAAAATAAATCTTGTAACTCAATGCTTCATCGACAACAGTTGTCGTATATACATTATTTTCAAGCTTCAACTCAACATCATCCGCCGTTACCAATCTTGCCGTATAAGAGGCATTGGGGTTTAAGGTGATTACCACCTCTTTCCCGGTAGTCACTTTCGTGCCTGAGGAGATCGCTTTGTCATCCACCGTTACTGAAACGGTTCCATTGCCTGAGCCTTCTTCCACGTTCCAGGATACGCCATACGTATTGGCGGTAAAGTTCGCTACCGCAGAGATATTCTTCAGGCTTACTGCATTTCCTTTTGCAATGTATTCATTTGGCTTTCCACTTACCGCTTGGATACCGGATAAGGTAAAGTTCTTGAAAGTATAACCCCGTGCGGCTTCAGCGATCATAATAAAAGCATCGCCCTCTTCCATTTTTGTAGAAGTAACAGTAGATGTAATTTTCTGGAAATTAATGTTTCCTCCTTCAGTTGGATTAGCCGTCAGCGAAGCACTAAACTCGGCTTTTTCAACGATGATTTCTACCTCTTCGGAGTAGTTTCCTGTGCCTGTTGCTTGACAGATAAACTTTCCATTCTGGAAACCTTTACTGGAAGTATAAAACTGGAACTGCCCTTTATAGGTCGTGTTTGCTGTCGTGTAAGTTGTCGCCGAGGAAAAACTGGTATCACCTTCCTTCTTAAACTTATAGGTCAGCTTGTCTGCAGTAAGCTCACCTTGATTCTTAAGCATCCCATAGACATCCACCCATTCATTGGCTTTGGGATTAGATGTACCCTGTGCACTTACCACCCCCACAGACACCAGCAGTGCCAGGAGAGAAAATAGTAACTTTTGTTTCATAATTGAATAAATTTTAATTAATAATAATCTTAATATCTACTATAGTGGGGTTCGTTATTCGGGAACCCGGCCGAAACAAAAAATAATAATAAATAACGGTTATCAACCTCGCATCCGGCCTCTTTCAAGGCCATTACACCGCAACGGTGAAGCCCGTTCACACCATTCTAATGAGGCAAAGATAAAAATCTTTTTTTACAAGCCGCCCGCTTCCTTCCTTTTTTTTAATGAAAGCAAGAGTTATTATACAAAACACCCACTTTAATTAACGAAAAGGCTTCAATTTGCAAACATGCTGCGGGTTACGGGAAGAAAATCGGGAGATTTTCTTCCGTAGTTGGTAGTGGGTAGTGAGTAGTGGGTAGGCGCGGAGCGGTAAATAGAAGAAAATTGGAAGATTTTCTTCAGTAGTTGGTAGTTAGTAGTTAGTAGTTAGTAGTTAGTAGGCGCGGAGCGGTGAATGGAAGAAAATTTGAAGGTGTTTTACCGCTTTGCGCCGCGTGAAGGCGAAGCCTGAACGCTTCCCCTCTCGAGAGGGGTTAGGGGTGTGTGACGAGCGGAGCTAGCACAAATAAACCAGAATACCTATCTGGTATTCAAAAGCATAATAGGACTTTTAGATTTGTTTTTGCTCGCCTACGGCTCGTCACACACCCCCAACCCCTCTCAAGAGGGGAACTGGCTCGGCAAGCCTCGCTTAGGGAAGGAATCAAATATCAAAATATTTGAAAACGCGCTGCGCGCGCTGTTTACGAACAAAAACCTCAAAATACCCTCCGAACAGAGTTTTTCGTTTTTTTACTTACATCATACAGGATTTTCTTTCGCATCTGTATATCAATCATATAGCTATTTCAGATAATAAAAAAAGCAGTGAAAATCCTGTAAGTAACTTTCTGCTACCTGTTGGCGAGCCCCAACAGTGATCGGTTTAACATTGTTGTCTGTCCCGGCTGTATGATGGTAGTAAAAAAATGAAAAACTATGTGCGGGATGATCGGTTTACCACTATTTGCTATTTGCATTTGTTAACATCTGTCATTTGTCAACCCAAGCCGACTCCTTTACCGAAAAGGCCGGCAGGGTTTTCCAAAAGGCCGGCGGAGTTTGGCCAAAGGCCGGCAGGGATTTTGCGGGACTATTTACTCCTTGTTTTCATTGCCGCAATCCCCCCTTTTCAAACTACCGGTAGTTTGTGCGCAAACTACTAATATTTTGTCGCCAAACTACCGGTACTTTGTGCGCAAACTACCGGTAGTTTCCGACGGGAATACTAATACCTCATTTTCAACGACTTATAGATTGCATCAAAAAAAACAATCCTCAGATTTTTTTCTCAGAAGAAAGAAGAGAGAAGAGAGAAGAGAGAAGAGAGAAGGCGCAGAGCAGAACACCGCTTCAATGCACCCGGATCTGGATGCCGCTTTTGGTTTTGAAGACGGGGTAGAACATGTACTGCGGTTCGAATTTGTTGTTCCGGGGGTTGTGGCGGTAGTCGACACCCATGCCGACGCCGAAGTTATCATTGAATTTGTATTCCATGGCTCCGCCGATGCTGGTATGGTTGAAGAAGGGGTTCATCTGTAAGTGCGGATTGTCTTTCTGGTCGTTGAAATAATGGGTGTATTGCCCCCAGGCACGGACGGCCAGCCGCTGGTTGATGTCGTATCTGACTTTCGCGTTTGCGCCCATCAGGTATTCCGGACTCAGGTTGAAAGGCGTATGGAAATGCCCGGCAAAGCCACTGCCTGTGACCGTCCATTTCCCACTTTGCCAGGCCATGCCCGAGCTGAACATGGTCAGTCCGCCGGCGCCGGGCCAGGTGTATTGCCAACCGTTGACCACCGCGGATAGTTTGTCGGACAGCGGGGTAATCTCAATCTCGTTAAAATCAAAAGCCATCGGAGACACCCGCCTGAGCATCGGCGCATAGATATTGAAAAACGGGCTATAGGCGGCCGACAGGATCTGCATATCCATCGGGCGATCGGTTGCTGTTTGCATCGGTAGTTCGCCAACTTCGAAGTCCATGGGTTTGACCGTCGGTTTGTACTCCGGAATATACAGGTTGTAATTCAACTGGGGTATCGATAGGTTATACTCCTTTGCGGTGGGCGGGAAAAACATTATTCCTTCATTCGTCAGGAAAAAATCGTATCTGGACTGTGCCTGAATTTGCCCGAGACAGAACAGACTGATCAACATGATAAATCCTCTCTTCATCGTTCTTGATTTTAGACGGACAAGATACGAGAAATCGGGCAGATGATCAAATATATCACTATCTTTGTTTCACAAATCGAAGATAGGATGCGCCTCAACATAATCAAGCAAGCTTGCTTCTGTATTCGACTTTCACTATCTTTGTTTCACAAATCGAAGTTAGAAGACAGAAGAAGGATATGAAAAAGGATAACGATTGGAAAGACCGGTTAGGAGTGATGTACTCCACCAATCCTGATTTTCAATACAACACAGGAGACGAAGCGGAAGAAGAAACGCTGCCGAAAGAGAAACAGCCACTGCGTATATCGCTCGACAAGCGCAACCGGGGGGGAAAGATGGTGACGCTGATCACCGGTTTCCGCGGCACGGCGGCCGATCTGGAGACGTTAGGCAAATTCCTCAAAACCAAATGTGGCGTAGGCGGTTCGGCCAAAGACAGCGAAGTGATCATCCAGGGCGACCATCGCCAGAAGGTGTTGGAGCTACTACAGAAAGAAGGGTATTTGAAATCTAAAAAATTATGAATTATGAATTATGAGAAGCGCAAGCGGTAAACGAGTTATTGCTTGCGCTTCTCATAATTCATAATTCATAATTCACAATTCATAATTGCAAATTATGCTAACAATCTACCGTGCCTCCGCCGGAGCGGGGAAAACCCATCGCCTGACGGGTGATTACCTGAAGCTGCTGTTCGCTCATCCGAATGCCTATCGCCGGATCTTGGCGGTTACTTTCACCAACAAAGCAACGGACGAGATGAAAAACAGGATCATCGAAGAGTTGTATGCGCTTGCTTCGGGTCAATTCTCTCCGCATATCGGCGATCTCTGCCGGCAGTGGAAACTGACGGAAGAGAAGCTGCGGCAGAAAGCGAACACGACATTGCGTACGATTCTGCACGATTACTCTTCGTTTAATATCAGTACGATCGACCGCTTTTTTCAGCAGACCATGCGTGCCTTTACCCGCGAGATCGGGCTGCAGGGCGGGTATAGTCTGGAGATGGATCGCGACCTGGTGTTGACCGAAGCGGTGGATAACCTGTTGGCCGATCTGGATAAGAAAGAGAATAAAGTCTTACTGGGCTGGCTGTTGCGCTTCGCCGAGGAGAAGGTGGAAGACGGTGGGAGCTGGAACCTGCGGAAAGATATCATGACCCTGGGACAGGAGGTATTCAAAGAGAGCTTCAAACTGAACAGTGAGCAGGTCAGCGAAGATATTGCCGACAAAGAAGCCCTCGAGCAATACCGGAAAGAACTGTTCCGGCTGATGCAATCGGTCGAGAAAGAGGTGCAGCGCCTGGGTGAGATGGGCCTGGGGCTGATCAGCCGTTACGGGCTGACTCCCGATGAGTTTGTGAATAAAGGCCGCTCGCCTTTTCAACTCTTAAAGAAATGGGCGGCCGGCGAGATGAAAGAACCTACGGCAACGTTTATGAACCTGCCCGATACGGTCGAGAAATGGTACAGCCGCAGCGATCCGCCGGAGGTGATTCAACGCATAACCGTGGCCTACAACGAAGGGTTGAACGATTGCATCGCGGCCATCGTACGGCTCTTCTCCAACCTGACCGACTACCATACAGCCAAAGAGATTAGCCGCTATTATTATACGTTGGGTATCCTGAACGATATCTCCGCGCAGATCGCCGCCTACCGCGAAGAGAAGAACGTATTGCTGATTGCCGATACGACCGAGCTCCTGAGTAAGGTGATCGATGGCAGCGATGCACCTTTTGTCTACGAGAAGACCGGCACGCGCATCGACCATTATATGATCGATGAGTTCCAGGACACCAGCAGCATGCAATGGCATAACTTCCACCCGCTGATCCGGGAGAGCTTGGCTTATCGCCAGACAAACCTGATTGTAGGCGATGTGAAACAAAGTATCTACCGTTTCCGTAATTCCGACTGGAAATTATTGGACGAACAGGTCGCATCGGATTTCCTGCCCGAGCAGCTGGAGGAGAAGAACCTGGAAGAGAACTGGCGCAGTAGCCGCCTGATCACGGCTTTCAATAATGCCTTTTTTACCGTAGCGCCCGGATTGCTTCAGGTGGTTTACAATGAAGCCCTGGATGCCTCTTCCCTGACGGAGGCCGAGAAGGCATTTTTCTTTTCCCGGATCGTATCGGCGTATAAGCAACATTATCAGCAGCCTGCCCCCCCTCTGCGCGAGAAAGACGGGCATGTGCGGATCGAGTTCCTGTCGCGCGAAGACGAGGAGCGGCCGTGGAAAGAGGAGGCATTGGACCGTTTGCCGGGCATCGTGGAGCGCTTGCAAGACAACGGCTATTCCCTGCGCGATATCGGTATCCTGGTGCGGACGAACCAGGAAGGGGCGGCGGTGGCCGATAAGCTACTGACCCATAAGGAGGAGAACCCTTCCGACCGCTACCGCTATGATCTGATCTCCGACGATGCCTTGTTTGTCGGCAGTTCCCCTTCCGTGCGTTTATTGATTGCCCTGTTGCACTACCTCAAAAGTCCGGAGGATCGGACGGCGCAGCAGATGGCACGTTTCTCTTTCTATGCACTGACGGGCACGTTTGATGCGGATCAGGCCGATTCCCTATCGGCAAAGAAAGAAGAACTGGAAGCGCTCGCCACCCTCTCGCTCTACGAGATGGCGGAAGGGCTGTGCCGCCTTTTCGGCGATCACTTCCCGGTGAACGAGCAGGCGTTTGTCCAGGCTTTCCTCGATCTGGTGATCGAGTTTAGCCGGAAAGAGGGTACCGACCTGGGTAAGTTCCTCAAATGGTGGGAAGAGAGTGGCGTGCGCAAGACCATCGCGACCCCCGACGGGCAGGATGCGATCCGGATCCTGACGATCCACAAGGCAAAAGGCCTGGGCATGAAGGTGATTATCGTACCTTTTGGCGACTGGGAGATCGACCACCGCCCGACGCAATCGGTGATCCTCTGGTGTCGTCCGCAGACGGCGCCGTTCAATACCCTGCGCCTGGTGCCGGTACGCTACAGCCGCAACCTGGCGAATACCCGCTTTGCCACCGACTACTTCAACGAGCGTTTGTATGCTTGTATCGACAACCTGAACACCCTCTACGTCGCCCTGACCCGTGCCAAGGAGGAGCTGATTGTCTTCGCTCCCCGGCCGAAGAAGCTCACGAAGTCGGGCGAAGTGGAAAAGATCGATTCCATCTCCAGCCTGTTATGGGCCGGATTGTCGACAGCCGAACCGCACACCCGCGAAGGGCAGCCTTTGAAGGATATGCCTTCGACGTTTGATACCGAAGCCGGCGTTTTCGAATGGGGCGACTGGTGGCAAACGGAAAAGAAAACAAAAGAATCCGCCACCGAAGAGATAC
Source organism: Parabacteroides sp. PF5-6 (assembly GCF_029504695.1). Classification (GTDB taxonomy): domain Bacteria; phylum Bacteroidota; class Bacteroidia; order Bacteroidales; family Tannerellaceae; genus QVMG01. Next base: position 142,581 of record NZ_JAQFIN010000004.1, on the reverse strand, counting down.
TGTTCGACAAATTACTCTCTGTCTCACCCGAAGAGCGCCTCGAATTGCGCCTGCACGGGAAAGAACTTTTCTTCGACGACTCGCCCAGAAAGCATGGCGCCTTGATGCATGAGATCTTAAGCCGTATCCGCACCGCCGAGGATATCCCCGATTCGGTCGAGCGCTACCGCCGCGAAGGGGTGATCAACCGCCAGGAAGCCGAAAGCCTCAAAGTGGAGTTAGAAAGACTGTTGAATAAACCGGAAGTCTACGCCTGGTATCACGCCCCCACGCGGGTACTGAACGAGGTCGAGATCCTCTCCGGCAGCGGCAAGAGCCGCCGGCCCGACCGCGTAATGCTCTCCGAAGGGCAAGCCATCGTGGTCGATTATAAGTTTGGCGACATAGAAGACCCCGCCCACCTCAGCCAGGTGCGCAACTACCTCCGCCTGATCCGCGAAATGGGCTACCCGGAGGTGAAGGGCTATTTGTGGTATGTTGGGCTTGATGTTATCAAGGAAGTTAGTAGGTAGTATTCTAACTTCTACCTTCTTTCTCTTTGTTATTCCATAAAAATGAATAATTTTGCGTTTTATTATCCTATGAAGAGACGGCGCTTGAAAAGAATGACGGTACACAAAGAGGGGACAGGTTTGCTGCTCTCCCTGTTTACGGTGTTGTTCGTTGCGAATATGACATTATATTATACTGTCGGCTGTAAAGCTCTCGTTTATACTGTTTTGGCTGTTTCTTCCGTCTTTTTCCTGTTACTTTTGAACTTCTTCCGCAGTCCGTTCCGCCGTTTCCCTTTCGATCCGGAAGGTATGGTTGTGGCGCCTGCCGACGGCACGATCGTGGCCATCGAGGAGGTGAAGGAGAATGAGATCCTGCACGAGAACCGGTTGCAGGTGTCGATCTTTATGTCGGTCTTCAATGTGCATGCCAATTGGTTTCCGGTAAACGGAACAGTTAAATATGTATCACACCACAATGGTCGCTTTATGGCGGCTTACCTGCCGAAGAGCAGTACGGAGAACGAACGCTCTGCCGTGGTGATCACGACCCGTAGCGGGATTGATATCCTGGTGCGGCAGATCGCCGGAGCCATGGCACGCCGGATCGTGACCTACGCTCAGGTAGGCGACGACTGCTGTGTCGACGAACATCTGGGCTTTATCAAATTCGGCTCGCGGGTCGACCTTTACCTGCCGCTGGATGCCGAGATCCTGGTGGAGATGGATCAGAAAGTGACGGGCAACCAAACCGTGATCGCCCGTATCCCAACGAACCCCTGCGAATAAGATGGGCATCCGAAAACATATTCCCAATACAATTACCTGTCTGAGTCTGGCTTCCGGTTGCGTGGCCATCGTGATGGCGTTCGAGGGCAACTACCTCTGGGCCGCCTTATGGGTGATTATCGCTGCGGTATTCGATTTTCTGGATGGCTTTGCCGCCCGTTTGTTGAAAGCGTATTCGCCGATGGGCAAGGAATTGGATTCGCTGAGTGATATGGTGAGCTTCGGGGTGGCTCCGGGCATAGTTGTGTTTCGGCTGTTGAGTGAGGCCGCTCCGCTTCTGCCTTTGGGCGCGTTTAACACCTATCTTCCTTATCTGGCTTTTGTGATTCCGGTCTTCTCCGGTTTGCGCCTGGCGAAGTTCAATATCGACGAACGGCAGACTACCTCTTTTATCGGTCTTCCCGTTCCCGCCCATGCGTTGTTCTGGGTCGCTCTGGCGTATGAACTGCATCCGGTGATGGCGACCTATGCCGACTGGCTCGTTCCCGCTGTCGTCCTGGTAGCTCTCGCCACCTCCTTTTTATTGACTTCCGAGATCCCCATGTTCTCCCTGAAGATCAAATCCCTCTCCTGGAAAGGCAATGAACTGCGTTACCTCTTGGTCCTCGCCGCCATCCTGTTCACCGTTCTCTGGGGTTTCCTTGGCGTGGCCGGGACAATCCTGCTCTACGTTGTATTGTCGTTGATAAAAAAGAATTAAGGGGTTTTATCCTCTTTCACCTCTTCATAATCCACATACTCGCCTTCGTCTTTGGCGAAGATCTTTTTTCTTGCGGTATTCTCCTGTTGTTGCTGACGGTGGGATTGCTGTTGCTGTTGGCGCTGCTGGCTTTGTCGTTTGTTGTCGCTATTTCCGAAGAACAGGTTCTTCAGCCCGCGCAGGAAAGAGACGCCCAATAACAGGAACATCATAAAGAAAAAGAGGACACCGAATAATAATATCTTAAACATAATTTTGTCTTATTTATAAGGAGAAAGGCAAATATAGGGATAATAGTTGATAGAGAGAAAAAGCAACTGTTGCGTTAAGATTTATTTTCTTCTTTGAAGAAAAAATAGCTTCATCTCCTGTGCACATTCCTCTTCCATAAGCCCTTGGATCACTTCCGTTTTGGGGTGGAACGCTTTCGGAGCGTATTGCTGATAGCCTCTTTTCTCGTCGGGAGTGCCGAAGACCACCTTCTTTAACTGCGACCAGCCGATGGCACCGGCACACATCACGCAGGGCTCGACGGTGACATACAGCGTGCATTCCGTCAGATACTTGGCACCCAATGCGCTGGTGGCCGCCGTGATCGCCAGCATCTCGGCATGGGCGGTCGTATCGTTGAGGCGTTCCGTCTGGTTGTGCGCCCGGGCGATGATGCGTTCGTTGCACACGATCACCGCACCGACGGGCACCTCCCCTTCGGCAGCTGCCGCACGGGCTTCCGCCAATGCCTGGCGCATGAAATACGTATCGTCGAAAGGATTCATCGCCTCATCTCGTTTTCGTTGAAGAGCGTAGGATAGTCCTCTTCCATCACTTTAAGTATATGAGACAGAACGGTCTCCCGGTACCAGCGCGATTTGTTGGAGATCTTATACCGTTCGAGGTAGCGCGCCACCGCTCGCTGCTCTTCGTCGTTAAGCATAAACGTGACCTTATGGATCCGTGGAGTCACCGGTTTATTATTCTTATGGAGGCGCGCTTTTTTCATTATTTGCAAAAATAGAGTGTTCGGGTGAATAAACAAAGGAAAAGAGTTACATTTGTGTAAATGAATACCCACTTAAAAACCGGACAAGAAGGCGAAGAGGCTGCCCGGGCTTTTTTGCATAAGAAGGGCTATCGGATCCTGCATTCGAACTGGCGCTTTCATCATTATGAATTGGATATCGTGGCGATGGACGATGAGATGCTCGTGGTGGTCGAGGTGAAGACCCGGGCGGATGATTTCCTGATTGCTCCCGATGAGGCGGTCGACCAAAAGAAGATGCGGCGCACGATCACGGCAGCCGATGCCTATGTGCGCTATTTCAACCTGGAGATGCCTGTCCGCTTTGATATTATTGCTTTGGTAAAGAAAGGCGAAGGCTATCAGATCGATCATTATGAGGATGCGTTTTTGCCGGGGGTGAGATAAAGCAATGAAGAATTAAGAATTAAGAATTAAGAATTAAGAATGATGAATTGGAGCGAAGCGGAAATCGCTTAGCGAAGCGTAAAGCAATTATGAGAGAGACAAACAGTAAACCTGAAATTATACACCTGGAAGAGGTGGTGTCGACCAATCTGAGCTTGCGGGAGCGGTTGAATGGCCGTTCGTTGCCGGAGGGCAGTGTGCTCTGGGCGGATAGGCAGACGGCCGGCCGGGGACAGATGGGCAATAGCTGGGAATCGGAAGCCGGGGCGAACCTGACGTTCAGCACCGTACTCTATCCCGATGTCTTGCCGGCAAACCGGCAATTCCTGATCGCGCAGATCACCGCCCTGAGTGTCAAAGAGACGCTCGACACCTACACCGATCAGATCACCATCAAGTGGCCGAACGATATCTATTGGCGCGACCGGAAGATCTGCGGTATGCTGATCGAGAACGACCTGGCGGGTCCTGTGATCTACTGCTCCATCCAGGGCGTGGGTCTCAACCTCAACCAAAAGCGGTTCCACTCGGACGCGCCCAACCCCGTCTCCCTCACGCAGATCACCGGCCAGAGCTACGACCGCGAAGAGATCCTGCACCAATTCCTCACCCGTTTCTACGCCTATTACCTATTTCTGTTGCAGGAAAAAGAAGAAGAGATCCGCAGTCGCTACCACGCCGCCCTCTACCGCCGTGACGGTTTCCACCTCTACGAAGATATCGACGGATCCTTTGAAGCCACCCTCGAAACGATCGAACCCACCGGCCACCTCGTCCTCCGCCTCCGCGACAACAGCCTCCGAAGGTATGCGTTTAAGGAGGTGGGGTTTGTTCAAAAATAACCCTATCTTTGTGCAAAAACATTGAAACATGAAGAAATACAATCGTGTGCTCCTGAAACTGAGCGGAGAGTCCCTGATGGGAGGGAAACAGTATGGTATCGACGAGGTGCGGCTGGGTGAGTATGCCGAACAGATCAAAGAGATCGTGGAAATGGGTGTGCAGGTCGGTATTGTGATCGGCGGCGGGAATATCTTCCGGGGGCTGAGTGGCGCTTCGAAAGGGTTCGATCGCGTGAAAGGCGACCAGATGGGGATGCTCGCTACGGTGATCAACAGCCTGGCACTGAGCTCGGCACTGACGGCTATCGGCGTAAAGACCAACGTATTGACCGCTATCCGCATGGAACCCATCGGTGAGTTCTACAACAAATGGCGCGCCATCGAACTGCTCGAGCAGGGCCATGTGGTGATCCTATCGGGCGGAACGGGCAATCCTTTCTTTACCACCGACACCGGATCGTCGCTGCGCGGCATCGAGATCGAAGCCGATGTGATGCTCAAAGGCACCCGTGTGGACGGGATCTATACCGCTGACCCCGAGAAAGATCCGACGGCCACGAAGTTCGACGAGATCACCTACGACGAGATCTACCACCGCGGCCTGAAGGTGATGGACCTGACGGCCACCACCATGTGCAAGGAAAACAACCTGCCGATCATCGTTTTCGATATGGACACCAATGGCAACCTCCTGAAAGTTATGCGCGGCGAAAAGATCGGTACGCTGGTGAGGAACTAAACATACCCACACATAAAATTTTCTACCCCGGTCTTCACCTTTCACCCGGTCGCCAGATCCCTGTATTGATCAGCATTCCGGGTGAAAGCTAAAGGCATACCTTAAAAGAACAACAGACCTTCCCGAAAAAAGCCGGCGGCCTTTGGAAAAACCCTGCCGGCCTTTTGGAAAACCCTGCCGGCCTTTTGGAAAACCCTGCCGGCCTTTTTCGGGAAGCCTCCATCCTCCTCCAAGCTTTCACGGGTCACCCCGAACTGAAGGTCGCTTAGCGAAGCGTAAAGCAAAAGTTGTGGAGTGATCCGCTTTCACCCGAAACGCTGATCAATAGAGGGATCTCAGTAAAGGGTGAAAGGTGAAGACCCGGGTAAAAACTTTTATGTGGTGTTGCGAAAAAGGCTGCCGGCCTTTTCAGAAAGGCTGCCGGGGTTTGGCAACACTCAATTCAAACGTCACACTTTGCCCATTGCAGGCGCCTAAGATGCCCAGGCCACCGTCGATATTACAGTAGAGGCTGATGGGTTCGGCCAGGCCGGATTCGATTAGCATCTGTTGCAACGAGTCGTCTTCCATCTCGATCAGGGTTTTCAGGTAGCGGTAATACGATTCGGAGATGGTGTACAGGCTGACCCGGCAAAGGCGGGGTAACGCGCTGATTTCAAGCTCCCAATTTTCATAACCGTCGTAATAATAATAATATCCATAAGTCGATTGCCGGAATGGTAAACGGATTGTATATTCTTTTCCATTGATTTGTTCGTCGGTAAATACGCGACCATACTTACCCGACAGCCAGTCATAGCCTAAGATCTTCTCGAAAGCGCTTAACTGACCCATGAAAAGCGGTTCCTCCGTGTAATCGGCATCCAGATTGGTCCAACTATATTCGCCCGTAAATTCCCCTTTTTCTTCATCCCAAACCGGATACCCTAACTCACAAAAGCAAAGGTAATAATCTGCCCGGTCGGCATTATCCCGGAAAGAGATCGACAATAAACGGGAGGCATCAAAAGTATCCTCATAGTGTAACTCGGTTATTTGCTCCGTTGCCTGAAACTGCTGACAGGGAGTGGGTACAACAACTTCGGCGGAGACTGTTGCGAAGCCTTTCTTTTGTGCGATCACCGCTACCCGTTCGCCTACTTTCGACACGTACTCCGCCTGATAAAGTCCCTGGCTGTTATAGCGCTTGTCGCCTTCGACCCAGGCCATCGTTTCCTGATATTGACCGTTGATATAAAGATGCACCTCAGCATCCCGGAAAGTCACATTCGGATTGTCCTCGGTGAAAAACCAGGTACGCGACACACTCGCTGTGACCGGCTGATGGGCCATCACCACCGCGTTGAGCACCAAGCGGGGGTCTTTCCGAAGGTCTTCCACATCGACCTCCCACTGGCATGCGCCCAATAGGACAAGAGAGAATACAAATACTAAACTATATAAATCCATTCGTTTCATGGCTTAAAATTTATAGGTGTAAGAAACAGAAGGTACGATAGGCCACAGGCTGGCCTGTTTGAACACCGGAACGTATTTATAGTCCATTCCGTAACCGGATTGGCTATTCAGGTCTTTGACTAATTTATCTGATTTATAGATCGCAACGGGGTTTCTCCGGCAGTAGGCGTTGTACACACTTACGTTCCAGATCCCCATGCGTCCACTTTTCTTTGGCCGGTAGATGTTGATGCCCAGGTCCAATCGGTGGTAGGTGGGAAACTGATAGTTATTCCGTTCGCCATAATAATCGATATCCAGATATCCGTTATCACGGTCGGGTACCCAAGGGCTTCCCGGCTTCTTGAGCGTGCTCTGATAGTTCTCCAATGAGAGCGTAGCGTATGTTCCCGACGATAGCGACCAGGCTGCCGAAAGCTCCACCCGGTCCGAGAGTTTATGCATCGCCACGATATTCAGTTTATGCCGGCTGTCGTATTTGGCAGGAAAACGATGGCCATTATTGATATCGTCGAACTGGCGGTCGCTCCAGGAGAGGGCATAACCGATCCAGCCCGTAGTGCGGCCTGTACTTTTGCGCGCCATCAATTCCAGGCCATACGAACGTCCTTTGCCCGAGGTCATCTTCTCCTCCCAAGAGACAAATGAGGGCAGATAGGTATAGCCTTCTTTGTATTCCAATACGTTGTAGAGTTTCTTATAATACGCTTCAATCGACAAGTCGTAGGTCTTATTCAATGTGTAGTAGGCTCCGAGCGAAAACTGATCGCTTTCAAGCGGTTTCAATTGGCGGGTGACTGGCATCCAGGCATCTGTCGGCAGGTTGATATACGACTCGCTCACCAGATGAATATATTGCTGCATCCGCGAGTAAGAGGCTTTCAGGCTCAGGTCGTCGCGCAACTTCCAGCGCATCGATAGGCGCGGCTCGATACCTGTATAGGTCTTTCCCTCTACATTAAAAAGGCTGAACCGCAAGCCGGCATTTACCCGCAGCGGCTCCGACAGCGTCCAATCGTCTTCGAGAAAGACCGCCCCTTCGCGCGCCCACAGGAGGTCGTCCGTAAAAACGGTGCCGACCGAAAGGGAGTCATTCTGCGAGAGATTTTTAATCTTCATCTGGCTGTATTCCGGGCGAAAGCGATGCACCAGTAAGTCACCGCCAAAGCGGATATGATGATCCGACCGGGGCAGATAATCGAAAGCCGCGCGGGCGCCCACGTCTAAGATTGCCGTATTGCTATTTGATTCATTGTATGCTTGATAATACTCTTCCGTATCTTTGTGTCCGTACCATTCATCGAACGTACGCTCCATCGAAGAGCGGTATTGCGTGAACACGCCCGAGATCTTCCCGAACAGCTTCGGGCTGAACACATAGGTCCACGCCGCCGAGGCCAAGAGATTGCCCCAGTGCAGGCGGGCTCGTTGTTCCTGATTAAAAGGAGTATCCTCTTTATCTTCATTGAATTCGTCCGAGCCACCCAACAGCCCGTCGCGGCCGTTATAGAAGCTCAGGTAGAAGCGACTCCGCTCACTGAATTTATGGCTGATCACCGCATTCAGGTCATAAAAGTTATAGTTGGCGTGCATCCGGTTGCCGTCCTTCTCTAAAAAACGATTATTGGCAATCGCCAGTGCCGGAGCTGTGATCACATCGAGCCAGGTGCGCCGGAAAGAAAGGGCAAATGAGGTGCGGTCTTTGATGATCGGGCCTTCCAGGCTGAGGTTCCCGGCAATCAGTCCCAGGGTGGCACTGCCGTGAAACTCTTTCATATTACCTTCTTTCGTATGCACATCGACCACCGAGGACAATCGCCCCCCGTAACGGGAAGGGAAGCCCGCCTTATAAAACTCCACATTCCGGATCGCATCCGGGTTAAAAGCAGAGAAAAGGCCGCCGACATGGCTGATCTGATAGACCGGATTGCCGTCGATCAGGAAGAGGTTCTCATCGGAATTGCCGCCACGCACATACATACCGGCGAAGCCATCGGTGCCCGAAGTGACACCCGGCGTGAGTTGCAGGGTCTTGACGATATCCGCCTCGCCAAACATCACCGGCGTCTGCCGGATCGTCTGCCGGTCGAACTCCAATGCACCCATCCGCGTGGTATGCACCTGTTGCCGTTCCCGGTCGTCGGCCATCACCACCACCTCTTTCAGGGACGCACTGTTCTCCAACTCAATGGTAATCAATGTATCCCGTTCCATAAAAGGGAAAGAGAGCTGTTGGGGCTGGAAGCCGATATACGAGATCTGCAGATGGATATCTCCCGGATTCAATGAGAGGCTAAAGAATCCATAGCTATTGGTGGCTACCCCTTTTCGTTTGCCCACCTGATAGACCGAAGCACCGATCAGTGGCTCCGACGAGGCAGCCTCGCGCACAAAACCGCTGATCACCACCTGACGGGGACGCTTTTTCAGGATAATCATACGCCCATTGATCCGATACATCACGGGCAAAGTGCGAAACAACTCCGCCAAGGCTTCTTCGATCGGCAGCGCGCTGGCGGTGAATGTCACCGGCGGCAGCCCTTCCAATAAGGTCGCTTCGTAAGCGAAAGTGAAAGCCGTTTGGCGCTCTATCTCTTCCAGAATTTCCAATAGAGGCACCTTTCGTTTCTCGAGGGTAAGGGTCTTCTCCACGATTCCTTCTTCCTGCTGCGCGTATAGCAACGAGAAAAGGACAGGAAGTAACCACACCCCTATACAAAGTAATATATATCGCATTGATTTATTTGTTTTTATCGGCCGGATGTACTTCCAACTGAATATCCAATGTCTCATTGATCACGGATAATAATTCATCCAGCGTTAGATTATCAAACGAAGAAGTCAGCCGCAGGTTGGTATCCCCTTGGGTAGGATTAATGATTTCTACCTGATAGGCGGCACTGACATCGCGGATCACCTGCTCGAGCGGCGTCGCGCGGAAACGCAACTGACGGGTTTTCCAGGCCAGGTAGTTGCCGTCCGCTTCCTCCTGTTCTTCCATCTGCAGACCTTCTTCCGACGAGTAACGCGCCGACATGCCGGCCGTCAATATAGCCTCTGCCTCTTCCGCTCCGCTGAAACGGACACGGCCGGTTTGCACGTGCAACGAAGTATTTTCCGCCTTTTCCGCCAGTTGGAAGCTGGTGCCCAGAACCGTCGTTAGTGTTTGTGCTGTCTGTACGGAAAAAGGACGCGCCTCATCACGGGCCACCTCAAAGAAGGCTTTGCCGGTCAACTCCACCGCGCGTTTTTCTTTTCCATACGTTTTCCGGTCGTACCGAAGGCTGGTATTTCCCGCCAGGGAGACAGCCGTACTATCCGGCAACCACACTTCTTTGTATTCGCCCGTTCCGGTTGTTACCGCGATCCATTCCGTCGCGTTCCGGTCCAGGTAATATTTCCCCGATAAACCAATCAACAACAACAGCACGGCAGCCGCGGCACCTGCGTAACGGCGGAAAGCCGTCTTTCGGCGAATGCCCTGTCGCTCGGCAAAAGTCTGCCAGGCCGCTTCGGCGTCCAGGCTGTTTTCTTTGTAATGCCGAAGGACAAAGCGTAATTTGTCGTCCTGTGATTGTTGCTCGTTCATCTTTCTTATTTTCCTAATCTGAATTTATAGCCGACGGTCAGGCTTAACGTATGATAATTCAAGCCGACACTATCATATTCATATTCTTTCCCCAAAGAGGCATCGTAGCCCAGATTGAAATAGAGATTTTTCACTTCCAGCCCGACAGCCAGAGAGGCTCCCCAGTCGAAAGCATTTATCCCCCGGAAGAAATTAGAACCGCTTCCCTCCGCATAGCCATAACTGTAGATATAACCATAGCCATAGCCGTATTCTCCATTGAAATCACTATAATACCCGTAACTGGAACTGTGATGCGTATCATACGCCACATAGCCTCCAACACCCATATTCAATCGCACATCCTGACCCAGATTCCAGCCCCATTGCGCCATCAAAGGCAGTTGCAGGAAATGACGTTTATCTTTGAGTGTACCGACATAAAGTTCCTCATTGGCATCATACCCGAGCAAAGGGAACCAGGTACCCCCTCTTTGCGTATAATGAAGGCCGGACTTCAGGCTAAACCGCTGCGTCAACTGATACTCCACACCAACACCCAACTTCCAACCGGCCTCCCACCGATCATTATGGAGCCCCGCATTCATATTCACCGCCGTTATGCCCGCCTCCGGAGCCACCGACCACTGCGCCTGTGCCGCAAACACACTCATCATCCCCACTAAAAACAATACAATCTTTTTCATTCTCTTCTTTTTTTTGAATTCAACATGTAAAATCCTATTGGATCTTTACCCCTAAGACACAGAAATGAGAAAAACCCCTATCGAGTAAAAAATTATTTTCAGAAGACAAAGATACTTCTTTCTTTTTACAGAAACAGAACCCGTCTTATTTAGCCAAAAATATGCAAGTATAAACATTTGGTTATTAATAGATAAAATAGTTATATTTGCAATTCGCGAATCACAAATTAGAAGGTATGCAAAAACATAATGGGATGCGTCCTCAGGACGTGGTGATTTTATTAAAGATATTGACTTACGGGGATAAAACATGGACCCTGTCTGAAATAGCTTCCAGTCTATTACTAAGTGCAAGTGAAGTTACAGTGGCGATGGAGAGAAATAGAATAGCCGGATTAGTAAACCCATCCAAAAACAAAGTGAATAAGTTAGCTTTGCGCGATTTCCTGATCTATGGACTTCGATATGTCTTTCCCCCTCAGGTAACATCTCCTGCCAGAGGGATTGCCACAGCACATTCAGCCCCTCCGATCAATGAACACATAACCGAAGGACGAGAAATCTATGTCTGGTCGTATTATAAAGGAACACGAAGAGGAAACGCTATCATTCCTTTATATGACAAAATACCCAAGTTTATTGAATCAGACCCTCTACTATACGAATACCTGGTCATCGTAGATACTTTGAGAATCGGGAAGAAACGTGAAATAGAAATTGCGATTAAAGAGTTAGACAACAGACTGGGAATTTATGCCGACGACTAATATAGAAATGTTGCAATTGGTTGCCCATGGGTTAGCCAAAATGAAAGACGAAGTGGTGTTTGTTGGTGGTTCCGTTGCAGAATTATATGCACATGATCCGGAACTCTCTGACATCAGAACAACTCTTGATGTCGATTGCATTATTGAGATAAGTTCTTATATGGGATATAGTGTCTTAGAAGAAGAACTTCGTACTCTGGGATTTCATAATGATAGGACGCCCAATGCGCCGATTTGTAGAAAGATATACCGTGGGGTTGTTGTTGATATAATGCCAACCAATCAAGATATATTAGGCTTTACCAACATTTGGTATCAAGAAGGCATAAAACATAAAATCAAAAAAGTATTACCGGATGCAACTACAATTTATGTATTACCTGTAGAATATTATATCGCCACTAAGTTTGCTGCTTTAGAGAATCGCGGGGGAAGGGATATCAGGGGAAGTCATGACCTGGAAGATATTGTTTACATCATGGACAATGTCTTGGAATTACAGAATAGTATAATACAAAATAAAAATAACCATCTACGAACTTACCTTAAAGAGCAATGCGCAAAACTTTTACAAAACAATAATATTAGAGAAATTATCTACAGTTCATTACCTTATCTTTCTGAAGAAGAGAGAGTCGATATGGTCCTTGATATAATAAAGTCAATTGCTTCTCTTTCTCACCCGAAAAAAAACAAATAAATTTTCACGGCGATACTGCGAAGGGCTTTGAGGGCTTTCCCCATCTGGTTTTCGACGGTCTTTACCGAAAGGTGTAACTCGTCGGCGATCTCTTGGTATCGCTTCCCGTCGCGTTTGGCTAAGAGGAAGATCCGGCGGCGACCGGCGGGCAGGCTGTCGATCGCTTCCCATAGGCGGGCATCGCGCTCGGCCGTAGCCACTTGCTCTTCGCCGTTATCTGCTGCGATATCGGGGAGGTCATCGATGGTTCGTAAATGCGGGTTTTGCGTCAATAGAGTGAGGGAACGGTTTTTCACCGTCTGATAGAGGTAAGCCTTTAGATTCAGGATAGTCATGCCTTGCGTCTGCTTCTCCCAGGCATCGGCAAAGGCCTGCTGCACGATATCTTCCGCATCGTCGGTCTGCTCCAGATAACGCAACGCGAAAAGACACAAGGGTTTGTATAAACTCTTGAAATCCTGTTCAAAGCTGGCGGCTGTCATCTGAAGCAAACGTTAGGGCCGGAAGCCGATAATCTGCCGCACTTCGCTCAGGGTCTTGGCGGCACTGGCACGGGCTTTTTCGGCGCCTTGCCTGGCTACCTTTTCCAGGTATTCTTCGTTTGCCAGGATATCCAGGATGCGTTCGCGGATCGGAGCGCAGAAGAGGTTAATATCTTCAGCCAACTGCTTTTTCATATCGCCGTAGCGGATCGAGCAGTTGTTATACAATTCGTTGAAGTGATCGTAGGTGGATTGCTCGGAGACGATCTCCATCATGGCGAACAGGTTGGCGATCGGTTCGGGCTTCTCGCTATTGGGTTCGGTAGGACCTGAGTCGGAGACGGCTTTCATCACTTTTTTCTTAATTGTCTTTTCGTCGTCGATCAGGTAGATCGCGTTGCCTTCGCTCTTGCCCATCTTACCCGAGCCGTCGAGTCCGGGCACCTTCACCGCCTTGGCCGAGAGGTGGAAAGAGGCCGGTTCGGTGAAATAATCCACCCCGTAGATATTGTTGAAACGGCGGGCAAAGTGGCGCGCCATCTCCATATTCTGTTCCTGGTCTTTGCCGACCGGCACCTTCACCGCCTTATGAATAATAATATCCGCCGCCATCAGGGAAGGATATGTCAATAAGCCCGCATTCACATTATTGGGTTGCGTGCGCACCTTATCCTTAAAGGAAGTTACCCGTTCGAGCTCGCCCAGATACGCATTCATATTGAGGTAGAGATACAACTCAGCCACTTCGCGCACATCACTCTGCACATAGAGCGCGGCTTTCTCGGGATCGATGCCACAGGCGAGGTACTCGGCCAGGATCGTCTTCACGCTATTGCGGATATTGTCGGGATGTGGATGTGTCGTCAGCGAATGCCAGTCGGCAATAAAGAAATAACATTGATATTCATTCTGCATCTGCAGAAAACTCTTTACTGCCCCGAAGTAATTCCCCAGGTGCAGGTTACCCGTCGGCCGAATGCCACTCGCTACGATTTCCATATCTCTATTTTGTTATTTAGTAAAGTGGTGCAAAGATAGTCATTTTTGACAAGAAGCAAGAGGAGGGAGTAGATCTGCTTATTGCAGGGAGTATTTGTTTGTTGATAACCGTCAACACATTTGTTGATAATTATCAACAGATCTGTTGACAATTGTCAACAAACTTGTTGATAATTATCAACAAATGAATGCCCCCGGCAATAAGCTGAAATACTGCCTCTTATAGTCTTTCTTAAATCAGGGGTAAAAAGAAGAAAAGGTATGAATAAACAGGATATTTCATTATATTTGCACTGTATAGCACATTTGTCATATCATGCAAGAAATTAGAGAGAACATACTGAATTCTATCCGTAGCGAGCTGCAAAAATCAGCTCCAGAAGCTCAAGCCATACTCTTTGGTTCCAGGGCACGAGGAGACGATAAGTCTGATTCGGATTGGGATATCCTGATTTTGCTTGACAAAACGAAGCTTGAGTCCTCCGATTATGACAACATTGCCTATCCACTTTACGAATTAGGTTGGGAATTGGATCAGAAAATAAGTCCAAAACTGTACACCCGTAATGATTGGGACAAACGTAGTTTCACTCCATTTTACAAGAACGTACAAGAAGAAGGCATCGTATTATGACACTGAGCGGAGACGAAAAAAAGCAATCATACTTACCGCCGGGAGAAGGCATACCTTAGTCTGCGCGAGGCGGAAGATATCGTTCAATTAGGATATTGGAACCTGGTTGCCAATCGTTTGTATTACGCCTGTTATTATATGGCTTCAGCCTTACTGACTGATAAAGGATTGAACGCCCGTTCCCATCCATCTTATCGGTTTGAATTTCATCAAGAAGGGATTACTTAATAGCGATTACGGCCGACTGTTTTCGCGTCTGTTCGAAATGAGGCAATCAGGCGATTACGATGATATGTTTGACTTTACAGAAGAAGAGGTACGGCCCTATTTCGATAAAGTACGTTCCATGCTCCAGGCTATGGAAGAATTGCTGTCCTTTAAGAGCCAATCGTGATTTTACCATTTTCATACCCTACGCCCAAAGCGAAGCGAAGAAAAGGTATGAATAGAAAGGATAATAAATTTCCACCCCTTTATTTGTTTCCTAAGAAAAAGATCTATCTTTGTCCCCGAATTATGGTGTAATCCTTTCCGTCCGGGAAGGGTTAGTAAAAGGGAATCCGGTGTGAATCCGGAGCTGTACCCGTAGCTGTAAGTTCTATAAACCCCGGCAATCTTGTTGCCACTGACAAATTAATTGACAATTGACAGTTGACAATTGACAATTAAAAGGTTCAAGAAACAATTGTCAATTATCCATTGTCAATTGTCAATTGAATTCGTTGGGAAGGCGGCCATTTAAGGGAGAACGAGCCAGAAAACCTGCCATAGTCGGAATTATGCGATGCCTCGGGTGAAGGTGTTGGTAAACCGTAACAGTATGCCTGATTTGTTTATACGTAAAGGGCTATGCCTCGCAGGGGCATGGTTGATTAGCGCCGGTACTTTGTTCGCGCAACAAACCGACACGACCACGATTCGCAACCTATCGGAGGTAGAGGTGGTGGAGAAGGTGCGTCCGTCGGTCACCCGTCAGGGAGCTCCCCTGCAGGTGATGGGGAAGACGGATATCGAGCGGTTGGGCTTGGAAGACCTGTCGGAAGCGGTCAAGCGCTTCTCGGGTGTCAGTGTGCGCGACTATGGAGGCATCGGCGGGCTGAAAACAGTCTCCGTCCGCAGCCTGGGCGCTCAGCATACTGCTGTCAGTTACGACGGGGTGACGGTGACCGATGCGCAGAGCGGACAGGTAGATATCAGCCGGTTTTCCTTAGATAATGTAGAAGCGCTTTCCCTTTCCATCGGACAAAGTGACGAGATCTTCCAGACTGCCCGAATGTTCGCTTCGGCAGGGGCATTGAATATACAGACCGAAACGCCCAAATTGGATAATAAAAACTTCCGCTTGCTGGCACAGATCAAAACCGGTTCCTTCGGACAGTTCAACCCGATCGTACACTACGACCAACGGATTTCCAAGACCTATACCCTCTCCCTATATGGCGATTGGCTGCGGGCAGACGGTCAGTATCCATACACCTTTACGAATGGGAATATCGTGACCGAAGAGAAAAGGAAGAATAGCGATATCCAATCGTTACGTACGGAACTTAACCTCTTCGCCGACTGGAAACAACGGGGAAAGATGCGCTTGAAAGGTTATTGGTTCGACTCCAAACGTGGCCTACCCGGCTCCGTGATCCTGTATAATGATTACCATAAAGAGCGGTTAGCCAACCGGAATGGCTTCGTGCAGGCGTCATACGATACGGCACTCCTTCCCACTCTTTCACTGAAAGCACAGGGTAAGTTCGATTATTCCCGGACACGCTACCAGGATTTCCACAGCAAATACGAAAACGGCGAGCAGCGGGATATCTATACCCAACGGGAGTACTACGCCTCCGCCGCATTGAAATATAATCCTTTCACACATTTCACCATTACCCTGGCGGAGGATTTCGCCTATAACACCCTGGACGCGACCACGCCCAAATGTGTTTTTCCCCGGCGCTATACCTCCCTGACGGCATTTGCCGCGCAGTATCAGACTTCCCGCCTGACGGCTACCGGAAGTCTATTGGCCACCTATATCACGGAAGACTTAAAGGCGGAGGAAGCCGCGGCGGATGATCGCAAGCGCCTCTCCCCCGCCCTAAGTCTGTCGTACCGGTTATTCCCCGCACATAACCTGCGTGTTCGGGCTTCCTATAAAGATATCTTCCGTGTACCGACTTTCAATGATCTCTACTACGACCGGATCGGCAATAAAGATCTCGAATCGGAGAAGACGCGGCAATATAACGTCGGACTGACCTGGAGCCATTCCCTGCCCGCATTCGCGTTGGATTATTTCAGCCTGACCGCCGACGGCTACTATAACACGGTGAAAGATAAGATCGTAGCCATTCCGACCATGTTTGTCTGGAAGATGATGAATATGGGCGAAGTGGAGATACAAGGCGTAGATGTCAATGCCTCTGCCCGCTTCCGCTTGCCGGCGGCGATGTATTTGCAGGTAGACGGCTCGTACAGTTGGCAGAAAGCGATCGATGTGACCGACGAAACGTCGAAGACCTATAAGAATCAACTCCCGTACACCCCGAAGCACTCGGGCAATGTGTCCGTCTCCTGGGAGAATCCCTGGGTGAATGTCAGTTGGCTGTTGACTTCCATCAGCCAGCGCTATGCGTTGCCCCAGAACCTGGAGTCGAACCGGATCGAAGGGTACACCGAGCAGCAGTTGTCGTTCAACCGTACGTTCACTTTCCCGCATTCCAGCCTGCGCCTGCAGGCGGATATCGTCAATCTGGGAGATGTGACCTACGATGTGATCCGGTATTACCCGATGCCGGGGCGTTCGTTCAGAGCAAGTATAAAGTATATCTATTAATAAGTGAAACTAATTAATTCGAAAAAATGAAAAAGTTTATTCTTGGCTTGGTAGCCTGTACGTTGATGAGTGTTTCGTTTTCCTCTTGTGAGGATGACGACGAAAAGATTGTGATCCCTTCGGAAGTAGTGACGAATCTTTCTTTTACGGATACGGATATGGATCCGTATAAGATCGGCGGGACACTATCCTGGGAACTGCCGGCCTCGGAAGAGAATGTGACCGGTTATGTTGTTTACCTCAGTGAAACAACCACGGAGAAAGCGACCCAATTAGGCGAGGTGGCTGCCGGCGTGAAATCGTTTATCGTTCCCGCGGGAACCGACCTGAACAGCTACCTGTTGGTCGTTGCTAAAAACGTTGTTGGCGAGTCGGAGCAGGTTGCATCGATCGCGGTGAAAGACAATAGCGGCGATCCGATCGTTACCGAGCTGAAGTTTACCGATACGGATAACGCCTTCCTGAAGATCGGCGGTACCTTGTCGTGGACCCTTCCCAACCCGGAAGGTTACGCCACCGGTTATGTGATCTACGGAAGCGATGACAATACCAAGAAAGGCACAAAGATCGGCGAAGTAGAAGCCGGTATTTCCTCTTTCGACATCCCGGAGGGAACGGCTTATTACGCTTTCCTGCAGGTGATCTCCCGTACCGCCGCCGGCGAGTCGGAGAATATCTCTTCCGTTGCGGTGAAGGATAACTTTATCGGCACGTTATTGATCCTTAACGGTGGGAACTTCAACGAGAACAATGCCTCCATCGCTTCGTACGATCTGGAAACCGGTGTATTAACTCCGAACTTCTACCTGACAGCCAACGGCAGCGGTCTGGGCGACTCGGCCGAGCAGATCCTGGTTTACGGCACAAAGATCTACGTGACAGTTACCACCTCCAACCGCTTGGTGGTGCTCGAGAGAGACGGCAAACTGATCAAGAGTATCGAGCCGAAAGATGGCGACGCCCCCTTGAACCCGCGCGGTATGGTGGCCGATAACGGCAAAGTATATGTGAGCTATTATTACGGACACGCGGTAGCTGTGCTGGATACTGCCTCGCTGGCCGTGGAAGAAGTGATCCCCGTCGGACGTTACCCCGAACAGTTGGCAGTAAGTAAAGGCAAGATCTATGTAGCCAACTCCGGCGGTCTGGATTATCCGAACTATGGAACGACTGTTTCAGTGATCGATCAGACCAGCCTGGAGGTAGAAAAAGAGATAGAAGTTCTATTGAACCCGACTGCCCTTCAGAGCGATAGCCGGGGCGATATCTACCTGATCTCTATGGGTAACTACGGCGATGTGAAGAATACATTGCAACGGATCGACGCCACCACCGGTGAAGTGACCGTTATGGGCAATGCCTCACGCATGACCTTAGTCAACGACAAGCTCTATACCGCTTTCGCACAATGGGGTGATCCGAACATTACCTTCAAGGTATATGATGCCTTGACCGAGGCTGTCGCCAATGAGAACTTCATTACCGACGGCACCTCCATCACCAATCCGTATGCTTTGGCTGTCGATCCGACGACAGGAGACATCTACGTCGCCGAATCCGCCTGGGGAAGCACCGGCTCATTGTATATCTTCTCCGCAGACGGGAAGTTGCAAGGCAGCCCGATCGACACCCAGGGGTACGAAACCAAATGTATGACTTTCTTATTGAACTAAAATGAAACAAACTGTCCTTCTCCTGTTCGTTATCGGCTGGTTTGCCTCTTGCGCACCCGGTCATAAGCAATCCGCTACAGAAGCGATCGCCTCCGACACCATCCATTATGCGCAAGGCATAGAGATCTTGCATTTCGATGGATATAAGACGGTGGAAGTCAAAGATCCGTGGGAAGAAGGGCAGTTGTTGCAACGGTATATACTGGTAGGACGCGACAAACCACTGCCCGGCAATCTGCCCGCCGGGACAGTGGTGCGCGTTCCGTTGCAGAAGGTCGCCGTTTACACCTCCGTGCACGCGGCAATCATCGATCTATTGGGAGAATCCCATCGCATTGTTGGTGTCTGCGAACCCCGTTATATGGATACGCCCGCCATTCAGGAAGGGTTGCGTGCCGGACGAATCACCGACCTGGGCGAAGCCAATGCGCCCAATGTAGAAAAGATGATTGAGATCGGTACGGAATACGTGATCGCCTCCCCTTTCCAGAACAGCAGTTACGGACCGGTCGAGAAGATCGGCATTCCCATTATCGAAGGAGCCGATTATATGGAGGCATTGCCATTGGGCCGGAGCGAATGGATCCGTTTCTATGGTTTGTTGTTCGATAAAGAAGAGTTGGCCGACTCCCTGTTTCGCGCCACCGAAGAGCGCTACCTCGCGTTGAAAGAGTTGGTGGCCCCTATCGACCATCGCCCGACCGTAGTGTCGGAGAAGAAATTCGGTTCCTCCTGGTACGTACCGGCAGGCGATAGCTACGTCGCCCATTTCTTTGCCGATGCCGGAGCCGACTATCTATTTAAGGAACTACCCGGCGCCGGCAGTACACCGATGGCTTTCGAAACGGTACTCGACCGCGCCATCCACGCCGACCTCTGGCTGATCAAATACAACCAGGCGGAAGACATGACCTACGACGAGCTGCGCACGGAATATACTCCGTATGAACATTTTGATGCCTTCAAAAACCAAAAAATCTTCGGTTGCAATACCGGCCGTGTCCCGTATTACGAAGAGTTTCCTATCCATCCCGACTACCTGTTGAAAGACCTGGTAGCCGTCTTCCACCCCGAACTCTTGCCCGGATACACGCCCCGTTATTATGTCCCGCTCAAGGCAAATTGACTCTGTATCTGCCTTTTTCTTTTGTTTTAACAGAAAAAGACCTCGCCCACTGAAAATATTAATTACCTTTGGCTCCGAAGACAATTGAGTTTTATTTTGATCTGTACTCTCCTTAGCAGTATCTTCGGCTTTGTTTGCCGGATTGATCCGAGTTGATATCGACTATTAGACCTCCTTGTTTTTAGAGAAACTGACACATTATGGATGATGATTTCAAGACTGCTCGCAGCCTCTATCGATCATCGACCATTAATAATTAATAATTTAAAATAGATACATGGCAAGACCCGCTTCATTTGGAAAGAGAGAAAACGAAAAAAAGAAACAAGAGAAGAGACAGGAAAAGCTTAAGCGCAAAGAAGACCGCAAAGCGAATACAATGAAAGGCGCATCTCTGGAAGATATGTTTGCATACGTAGATGCAAACGGAAATATAACATCAACGCCACCCGAGTTCCAAAAGAAAGAGGTGATTGACCTGGAGAGCATAGTAATCTCTACGCCGAAAAAGACGGAAGACGACGAACCGTCTGTCTTCCAGGGGAAAGTAGAACGATTTATTGAAGAGAAAGGATACGGATTCATCAAAGATCTGGGCAGCGGCCAAAAGTATTTTTTCCATATCTCAGCCGCCCCACGGGAAATCCGGGAAGGGGATAAAGTGTTCTTCGAACTGGAACGCGGCCCACGGGATATGAATGCAGTGAGAATACGGTACGAGGAATGAACCTCACCATTATACAATTTTATTTTTTAATAAATAATCAAATGAACATTTACATTTCAAATCTAAGCTATGGCACCAGTGAAGCCAGCTTAAACGACTTATTTGCGGAATACGGTGAAGTGACATCGGCAAAGATCATTACCGATCGTGAAACAGGCAGATCGCGCGGTTTCGGATTCGTGGAAATGACCGATGACGCTCAGGCGCAAACAGCCATCGAAGAACTCAACGGAACCGAGTTCGAAGGAAAAGAAATTTCCGTATCCGAAGCACGTCCTCGTACCGAACGACCCAGCGGTGGTTTCAACCGTGGCGGCGGTGGCGGTGGTTATAACCGTGGCGGCGGTGGCGGTGGCTACCGTGGTGGCAACGACCGCGGCGGTGACCGTGGAGGTTATGGCTCAAGAAGATATTAATCAACGAATCATAAAACCTAAACCGGAGAGGGGGAGCGAAAGCTTCCCCTCTTTTTGTGTGCGGCAAGGAGGCAAAAAAAGGATTGAATGCACTATATTTGCATCTGAACCTGAATATCCGTCTTTTGCACAAATGACAACAATGAAACGATACACTTATTTCCTCGTCCTGTTTTCTCTTTGGCTGTGCGCGGCATGTCAGCGTGAACCGGCCGATACCCAGTGGCCCGAAATCACCCAGGAGAGTAAACCCTGGACACGCTGGTGGTGGATGGGAAGCGCGGTGAATGAAGCCGGCCTGAGTTACAACCTCCACGAGCTGGCCAAAGCCGGGATGGGCGGGGTGGAGATCACCCCGATCTACGGAGTAAAAGGAGAAGAGGCGAACGCGATCCCTTACCTCTCGCCCCATTGGATGCGTATGTTATACTTTGCCAAAGCGGAAGCCAAACGGCTTGGGATGGGCATCGACATGAATATGGGGACGGGCTGGCCCTTCGGTGGCCCGCATGTCGCTCTCGAAGATGCCGCGACCCGGGCTATTTTCCAGGAATATGAATACAAAAGTGGTAAACCGTTCAGCGAAAAGATCACGGTCGAAGATGAAAAGCAAAAAGAAATAGCCCGACTGAACAAACTGATCGCCTATGCCCCGGGCAAAGCGTGTATCGACCTGACGGCAGAGGTGGCCGAAGACGGCACACTGACATGGGATGCACCCCAGGGGAACTGGCGACTGATTGCGCTCTTCACCGGCAAGACCCTGCAACAAGTCAAACGTGCCGCTCCCGGCGGAGAGGGCTATGTATTGAATCCGTTCGACGCCGAAGCCGTGCGGCGCTACTTCGCCGTCTTCAACGAAGCATTCCACAAAATACCCGGCTCCTGGCCCAAACATTTCTTCAATGACTCCTTTGAAGTATATGGCGCCGACTGGACGCCCGACTTCCTCGAACAGTTCGAAAGAAGAAGAGGATACAAACTGCAGGACTATTTCCCCGAGTTTCTGGAAAAAGGCAAAAGCGAACGCTCCGCCCGCATCCTTTCGGATTATAGGGAGACCCTGGGCGAACTCCTGAAAGAGAATTTCACGCAGGCCTGGACCGAATGGGCACATGAACGAGGGGTACGCACGCGCAACCAGGCCCATGGCTCGCCCGCCAACCTGATCGACCTCTACGCCGCGGTCGATATCCCGGAATGTGAAACGTTCGGTATCACCGACTTTGATATCCCCGGCTTGCGCAAAGACTCGATCCGGAAAGAGAACGACGGCGACCCGGCAACACTCAAGTTCGCCTCTTCCGCCGCCCATATCAGCGGCAAGCCACTGACCTCGGCCGAGACCTTCACCTGGCTGACCGAGCATTTCCGTACTTCCCTCTCCCAGTGCAAGCCGGAGATCGACCAGATGTTTGTCGCGGGCGTCAACCGGGTGTATTTCCACGGGGCAACCTATTCGCCCCGGGAGGCCGCCTGGCCGGGCTGGAAGTTCTATGCCGCCGTCGATCTGTCGCCCACCAATACGATATGGCACGACGCGGCGCCTTTCTTTTCGTATATCGCACGCGCGCAATCGTTCCTGCAAGACGGGGCGCCCGACAACGATTTCCTGCTCTACCTGCCCATCTACGATTTCTGGCACGATCAGACCGGCAGCCATTATCTTTCGTTCGCCATCCACGGATTGCGCGACCTACTGCCTGCGTTCTATCAGACCGTTGCCGAAGTCAAAAACGAGGGTTACGCACTCGATTACATCTCCGACCGGTTCCTCCAGACCACAACGGTAGAAAACGGGCTACTGCATACCGAAGGGGGCGCCACGTACAAAGCCCTTATCCTGCCGGCAGTCAAGCGGCTGCCTGTCGAAACGCTCGCACGGATCCGGCAGTTGGCCGAACAAGGGGCCACGATCCTCTTTGCCGGCCGTTATCCTTCGGATGTGCCCGGCTTGTCGCAACTGAACGAACGCCAGGGGCAGATGAAAGAGCTGCTCCGGGCTTTCCCGCCGGCGAACCAATTCACTAAAACAACCGTTTCGGCAATGGATAAAGGCAAGATTATCACCGGAAAAAGATACAAAGAGATGCTGCCGCTGACCGAAGTCAAACCGGAAGTGTTTCAGACGCAGTTCGGTGGTGAACTGATCCGGCGCCGGCATGCCGACGGTTACCATTATTTCTTCACGCTATTGCAAAATCGGCCGGTCGACGGCTGGGTGCCTTTGGCGGTTGAGGCGAGAAGCGCTGTATTCTTCGATCCGATGACCGGCGAAACGGGCAAAGCTTCGTTGCGTAAGAAAGAGGGACAAACCGAGGTGTACCTCCAGCTCAAACCCGGACAGTCGGTTATCCTCAAAACGTTTACCGACAAACAGGTATCCGTCTCCAACTGGAACTACCGGAAAGAGACCGGAACCGCATTGGCCTTGCCGGATGACTGGACAATGCATTTTACGGCAAGCGACCCCGAGATCAAAGAGACCTTCGCCCTTCCGGCATTGGGTTCATGGACTGACTTAGACCGGGAAGACCTGAAAAGAAACAAAGGCACCGCCCGCTATTCCACCCGGTTCCACTTTACCCCAAATGCCGGATGCGACTATCTGCTCGACCTGGGTGATGTGCGTGAGAGTGCCCGGGTGTATCTCAACGGCACGTTCGTCGCGACCCTCTTTGCCGTTCCTTTCGAAGCCCTGATTACCGACTACCTGAAGGAGGGCGAAAACCTGATCGAGGTCGAGGTGACCAACCTCCCGGCCAACCGCATTGCCGACTACGACCGGCAGGGCATCGAATGGCGGAAGTTCCATGAGATAAACTTTGTCAGCATCACCTATAAAGATACCCCATTCGACCACTGGGGCGTCATCCCCTCCGGCCTCCTGGGGCCCGTATCCATTAAAGAACTTAAATCATATATTCCATGAAACAATTAATGTATTTAGCATGCTGCCTCCTGTTCCTTTCCGGCTGTACAGGCGGTAAATCCTCGAAAGGAACGGTAGAAAAAGACGTGTATCTGTTTTCCTACTTCAAAGGAAACGGCGAAGACGGCCTGCATCTGGCTTACAGTGAAGACGGCCTGCAATGGCATACGCTGAAAAACGACGCCTCCTTCCTCACGCCGCAACTCGGAAAAGACAAATTAATGCGTGACCCCAGCATCGTGCAGGATGAAAAAGGCCTCTTCCACATGGTCTGGACGACCGGTTGGTGGGATCAGGGAGTAGGGTATGCCTCTTCTGCCGACCTGATCCACTGGTCGGAACAGCAGAATATCCCGGTGATGGAGAAGTTTGAAGGCACCCGCAACAGTTGGGCGCCCGAACTGTTCTACGACCGGAAAGACCGGACCTTCTATATCTTCTGGTCGTCTACCGTGCCCGGTATGTTCCGTGAGATCGAAACTTCAGCGAGTGAGAAGGGACTGAACCACCGCCAGTTCTATGTCACCACCAAAGATTTCAAGACATTCAGTGAGACCAAAGTATTCTTCGATCCCGACTTTAGCGTGATCGACGGCGCGATCCTGGAGCAAGGCGGCACGTACCATCTCTTTGTCAAGAACGAGAACTCCAACCCGCCCGAAAAGAACATCCGCCTGACCTCGAACACGAAGCCGTACGACTTCCCCACCGCCGTCTCCGCCCCGATCACGGGCGACTACTGGGCCGAAGGCGCCTCGCCCCTCCAGGTGGGGGATTACGTATACGTCTATTTCGACAAATACACCCAGCACAAGTACGGTGCCGTCCGCTCCCGCGACCTGTCGCAATGGGAGGATGTCTCCGACCTCATCTTCTTCCCCGAAGGCGTGCGCCACGGCACAGCATTCACAGTGAAAGAATCGATCCTCCGGAAGCTACAGGAAGATCAACCTTAACTTTTTATGCCTAACGTTTTTTGGATAGGCTACACATAAAAGTTTCGTCCCCGGTCTTCACCTTTCACCCTTCACCGAAATCCCTGTATTGATCAGCGTTTCGGGTGAAAGCTTGGAGGAGGATGGAGGCTTCCCGAAAAAGGCCGCCGGAGTTTTCCAAAAGGCCGGCAGGGTTTTCCAAAAGGCCGCCGGCCTTTTCGGAAACTCCGGCGGCCTTTTTTGGGAAGGTCTGTCGTTCTTTTAAGGCATGCCTTTAGCTTTCACCCGGAATACTGATCAATACAGGGATTTCGGTGAAGGGTGAAAGGTGAAGACGGGGGTAAAAACTTTGATGTGGATTAATATTTTTGGATCAATACGGTGGCGTAGGCGGCAATGCCTTCGCGGCGACCGACAAAGCCGAGTTTCTCGCTGGTGGTGGCTTTGAGAGAGATATCTTCTTCGGGAACGGCCATGACGGCGGCCAGGGTTTGTTTCATGGCCGGGATATGGGGGTTGAGCTTCGGTTGTTCGGCGGCAATGGTGGCGTCGATATTGCCCAGTTCATAACCTTCGTGGCGGAGCAACGCCATCGTCCGGCGCAAAAGGATCTTGCTGTCGATATCTTTGTATTCGCCGGCGGTATCAGGGAAGTGGAAACCGATATCACGCATATTGGCTGCCCCCAACAGGGCGTCGCAGATCGCATGAATCAACACATCCGCATCGCTATGTCCCTGCAGGCCTAAAGTATGCGCGATCTTTATGCCTCCCAGCCACAGTTCCCGGTCGGCAACCAGGGCATGCACGTCGTAACCGAAACCTACACGGATTCTCATGGACAATTAAAAATTAAGAATTAAGAATTAATTACTGAAAAAGATTTTTCAGCCCATCCATATCGAAGGAGAGGGAGAAACGCAGGGTCTGGTCGAGCGGGTTGCTGGGAACGGTACTGACCAGGTAGGCGGCATCCAGTTGGAATACGCTCATCTTGAAGCCTGCTCCGAAAGAGAAATACTGGCGATTCCCCATGTTCTCGTTCTCATAGTAATAGCCCCCGCGCAGGAAGAACTGATCATTATAGCTGTATTCCGCCCCCAGGGAAACCATCACTTCTTTCATTTCCCCGCTGAAACCTCCCGGCGAATCCGTGAACGATTTAAAGATCCCTTTGATCGAGCTCATATCATTGTAATCCACCAATGCGTCTTCATATTCCTGTTGCGCTTCCGAAGAAGTGCCCTGCAGAATGGGTTTACTGGGAACCAGATACTTACTCAGACCCAGGTAGAAACCGATACTGTTGTAATCGTCGAGCGGATAGAGCAGCCCGGTTCCGAATTGCAGTTTGGTGGGGATAAACTGATTGGTGGTTCCCCCGTCGTAAGACACCTTATTCCCTATATTCGACACGTTGAATCCCAGCGTCCACAGACTCTCACTATTACCCAGGATCACATATTTCTCCAGATAGCCGGATACATCGGCGGCAAAAGCATTATCGGCCGTCAGGTCCGAGGTGTTCTGCGCATTCATATCCGAACGGATATAACGCAGGGAGACGGCCATACTATAACTTTCCGACAGCTTACGGCTATAACTCACGTCCATCGCCATCTCATACGGGTTGAGCAGATAACTGATCCCCCCGGTTTCCGGTGTGCTCTGGGTGACTTCCCCCAGCGAGAAATAACGGATAGAAGCGCTTATCGCTTGCATATCACTATCGCCCAGTTTGTAATAACCGGCCACATAAGCCAGCGCCACATCGTTGACCAGCTTACGCAACCAGGGCGTATAGGAGAGCGAAACACCGGCTTTGCCATATTGAAAAGCATACTTGGCAGGATTCCAGTACTGCGAATTGATATCCGGTGTCGTAGCCACGCCATTATCCCCCATCGAACCTCCGCGCGCGTCCGGTGCAATAGATAAAGAAGGGATTGCCGTATTGATCGGAGCAAATTTATTCTTCAAGTCGCCATCACCCTGCGCATAAAGGGAAGTGAGAGATCCGGCAAGACCGATAATCAACATACACACACTGAATCGAATTATTTTCATCATACAATCTGTTTGAAGTTTGAAGAGAGAAGACAGAAGAACGATTGAAGCTTCTAACTTCTAACTTCTATCTTCTATCTTCATATTTGACTAAATATATAAACTGATTAATAGAGACTTTATTGCCCCAGAATAATTAATTTATTCCCTTTGGTTGCCTCTTTGGAGTATTTTGTTTTGATCCCTGCCCGGTAGGCATAGACACCGGGGCGCAGGCGCATACCGGAGCTATCCGTCAGATCCCAACTGAGTACGAAGTCTTTGAAGAGTTCGGACGAGCCTTGCTGCTCGCCCACCCAGAGCAGGCGGCCGGTCATGTCGAAGACCCGGATCTCGACGTGCATAAGCGATTCGGGCAGGTCATGGACCAGGCAGAAATCGGCCTGGTTGCGCGCCGGA
This sequence comes from Parabacteroides sp. PF5-6, assembly GCF_029504695.1. Taxonomy (GTDB): domain Bacteria; phylum Bacteroidota; class Bacteroidia; order Bacteroidales; family Tannerellaceae; genus QVMG01. Next base: position 115,174 of record NZ_JAQFIN010000004.1, on the reverse strand, counting down.
TTGGGCGTGGCGTAGACCTCGATCAAGCGGGGTTTCAGTTTGGCCGACACGACAAATTCGAAGGTCGCCCGCGAAGAGTTATTATGTACGTCCCAGATGATGAATTCCGCCGTATGCAACCCCTCGGTCAGTGTCGGAAGCGGGAAGATCACCCGTCCCAGCCCTTCGTTATCAGGGATCGTTTCGAAATAGTTATTCAGGTTGTAGCTCAATGCCGGATTGCCGTCGATGATCAATATCACATCGTGTCCGATACTGCTGCCGGTAATATTCACTCCGCTCTGATCCCAGACATAAGCCACGAAGAGAGGGGTGGAATTCACCGCATCGCCCGAGACGAAAGTGGAATCGTTCAGATAGAGCGCGCGGATCTCCGGCCCGTCATTGTCGGGATCGGGATTCGAGGCGGACCCTCCCACGCGGTAGTTCTTAAAGGCGCCCTGTGCTTCGATGCCTTGCGTTTCATCGTAGGCATAGAGGCTCATCTTGCCGATCGCGTTCGAATAGGAAATATCTTTGGGCACGGTAAACGAGAAGCTGAAACGGCCGTCTTCTACCTTATCATTGCCCACAAACAAAGTGCTGGGGTAGTCGACATACGTGAAAGGCCCATCTTTGCATTCTTCGTTATTCAATAAGGTAGTGATCGAATCCTGGCTGTCGAGCACCGTAGGATAAACCATGCCGTTGAAGCCCGTCATGCGGTTGCCCGTATAATCTTTGATCTGGCCTTCGACCGTCACCCGGTCTAACGCCTGAAGCGTCGCCATCTCCGTAGCCGGCTGTCCGTTGACTGCGGTCACCTCGATCTCGTAATCGGGATAGGCCAGGCGCAAGGCCGGGTCGCCGATCAGGATAAAGTTCAGTTTATTGCTATCGTTATACAAAGAAGCTTTCGTGCGTTGCAACACCTCGCCGAGCGTCAGCCGCCGGCCGTCGGTCTTATCGAACAGATGACTCATCAGCGCCTGGTTCAGGCGGGCATTCGGTCCGGAATAGACCACGCGGGTGGTGGTCATCAAAGCGATACCACCGCTATTGGCATTGAGAAACACCTGCTCGCCGGCCGAGGTCGCCAAGGCGTCGAACCGGGTAAAGTCGCAGGTCGCCGTCACCCATAAGGGCAGGTGGGTATAGCTTGCCGTGGCGATATCGGTCTGGGTCAATACCTTCTCGTCGCTCCACGACTGGGTATCGCCATGTCCGGTGTAATTGATCAGTAAGAGCCCGTTTTTCAATAACTTCTGGATGCGGTTGCGCACATCGGGATAGGCAGCCTGCCCCGAACGGTCTTTTTTGTAGGCATCGAAATAGACTTTGTGGATCAGGAAGTCCGGCTGGTTCTTCTCGATCATCCGTGTGAGCGTATCCGCCTGGCTCATGTGAGCAATGGTGAAACTATCGGCGCTGCTGCCGTCGTCGGCCACAAAAGCCAGGGCGTTCTTCCACGAGCCAAACTGGGTATTGTCCATATACCCGATGATCTTATCGACCGCCTGCCGGGCTTCGGTCTCCGTGCGCAAGGGCAGGCGTCCCACGGCGATATCCATCGACAGTCGGGGCATGGTCGCGGCAGAGAAATTCGGATAGTCTTGCAGGAAACCGAAATAGTCGTCGGTCACATACGTATTGATGTTCAGCGAGTTCTCCGACTGATACGTCAACAACAGGCGCTGATGGATGGTCGATTCGGGGAAAGAGGTTTTGATCTTGGAACAAAGTCCGCGATTGTCGTACAACCCATCGCCGAAGAGCAACAGGAAGCGGGGAGTCTCCTCCGCGGCAAGGCCTTTATCATAGAGCATCTTCATCAGGCGGCGATAGGCCGAGGCATCGGGCGTGCCGCTGGAAAACTCATTGTAGATCGCGTGCGGGTCGATCACCTCGACCGTCAGTCCGTCGCGCTCGCGGTGTACTTCCGCCAGACGCTCGGCTTGGGCCTGCAAGAACGGCAGGGCGATAATCACCATATCGGTCTTCCCCAGGCCGTGCAGGTTCTGATTGACCACATCACCGGTTTTCACCGGCACATCGAAGCCTGTACTGCCGGCCTGTACCAGGGCGAACTCCCGAATCTCATCGCTCTTCTCGATCGCAAACGTCAATTCGGAGCCGTTCAAGGTGGTCTCTATCACTTTCGCGTTCTGCGGATCGGTCACGTCCCAGACCAATGTCTGCTCGTTGGCTCCCTGAATGACAAAGCGCGCATCGTTACCTACCGCATCGATACTGCGGAAGAGCGTATAAGCGCCATACGACTTCAGTTCGCGCTTCATCTGCAGGCGAACAAAGTCCAGGTGTACGTTCTCATGGGAGGTATGGCTGTAAGAAACCTTCACATCCGGCTTCTCGGTCTTCTCGCCGGTCCATTCCGCCCGGGTCTGGCCTGACTTCGCCACGGTATAGCTGTCGGACTTTCCGGTCGTTTCGATACTGACGTTCAATACATTCTCACCATTGATCTGCAGAGAGGCTCTCCCCTGGCTGCCGACGGCGCGGGCGACAAAACGCATCGTCACATACGCCTTTTCATCCGTGATGCCGGGTATAGAGGGGAAGTTATTCAAGGTCAGAAGGGAAGAAGAGCCGGTCAGCGATTCGCCATACAAGTCGCGTCCCGAATTATTTAAGGAGATCAATTCACGTTCGTGCAGGACATAATCATCGAAGCTGGTCACCCGCAACCCGGAGCCATTGCCTACGGAGGCTTCGCTGGCCATCACCTTGGGTGATTCGTCGCGGTCGGTCAGGAAATAATAGGCTTTGGTGGCGTAGGGATTGCGCGTATGTGTAAATTCTCCGGAGGCATACGCCCAGCGGGTCACGCCCCGCCCGTAGAACAACAGGTAATCACTGCCTTTCCATACGGCTACGGCGGGCAGGTCGTCGATAAATTCTTTGGTGAAATCTTCCGGGATCGGCCAGCCGCCATACCCATAGACACTTACCTTTTCCGGATTGTCAAACCCCATCTTCCGCAGATCGGCATGGGAGAGTTTATAAACACCCGTCTCGGCAACTTCGATCTTCACCCATTTCCCTTCGTTCAATACCGACTCCGCCGCATAACGGTCGGCCGCTGAAAGGCTGAGTACGATACCCAACCAGAAAAGAAACGTATACATGTATTTTATCATATTTTCAAATCGTCTGCTTACTCCGTCTATCTCACATAAAAATCCAACAATTTGCGGTTGCCCAGATAGCCTGTCAAATGATCATCGATCTTGACCGGTCCTACCCCGGCCGGCGTTCCCGTATAGATCAGATCGCCTATTTTCAACGTATAGAAACGACTCACATAAGCAATGATCCGGTCGACCGTGAACAACATATCCGCCGTATTTCCCTGCTGCACCGTTTCCCCGTTTATCTCCAGGTGAAACGCCAGCTTGCCGATCTCTCCGGCTTCGCTCAAGGGGATAAACCCACCGACAACCGCCGAATGATCAAACGCTTTACTCAGCTCCCAGGGCAAACCCCGCGTACGGAAATCACGTTGCAGATCACGTGCGGTAAAATCGATTCCGACCGTCACCTCCTCGTAATACCGGTGGGCAAAGCGTTCGGCGATATTCTTCCCTAAGCGGCAGATCTTGACTACCAGCTCCGTTTCATACTCTATCTGTGAAGAGAAATCCGGAATAAAAAAAGGTTTCCCATCTTTCAACAGAGACGAATCGGCTTTCATAAAGATCGTCGGCTCTGTTAATTCTAACGAATGATGCATCTCTTTATTGTGAGAAGCATAATTCATTCCAACAGCAAGAATCTTCATAATGAGTTATATGTTCAGTGAGTTCAGGCGATTGTACATCACGGCCAGGTGGGCGTATAACGAAGTATTTTGAACCACAATCGATCCAGGAACCCGAATGCGGAAAGGAGTAAAATTCCATAAGGCCTTGATGCCGCCGGCAATTACCCGGTCGGTCACTGCCTGCGCGTTCTCTACCGGCACGGTGATAATGCCGATCGTGGCTTTGTATTTTTTCTGTTGAGTCAGGAAATCATCGAGATGGAAGATCGGGATACCATTGACCACCGTACCGGCCAGATCGTCTTTGATATCGAAGCCGGCGACAATCTCCACCCCGTACTGGTTTAAACCCGAGTCCTGCAATAAAGCGCCACCGAGGCTCCCTACTCCGAAGATAAACGCCCGATGTTGTGCGTTAAAACCCAGGAAATCTTCCAACACCTCGATCAAGGCATCGATCTCATAACCGACGCGTGTCTTACCCGACACCTTCACGTATGACAGGTCTTTGGCCACCTGGCTCGAATCGACATTGATCTCTTTGGCGATCTGGGTAGACGAAACGGATGTTTCCCCCTTGCCTTTCAACAGTTTGATAAAAGCAAGATACCAGGGCAATCGCCTGAGGGTCGGTTCCGGAACTTTCCAGATATCTTTCATTGCCGGGCCATTTGTCATCGTTTGTTCTCTTATTTTTGTTTTATCCGTCTTTTTGTCACCAAAAGATACACAAAGATATATATTTTCTCGCAGCCAGAGGAAAACATTATATTATTTAACGTCTGCTTACTTCAAACTCCGGTACTCCGGAAACGGGGTGGGTTGACGAATGTCTCAACAATGGCCAGAGTGGTTTCCGTTGCATGTGGGCTTTTCAGGATGGTTGCCAACATATACAGAGCTTTTTCTGTTTATGTAAAGGTTTACATAATTCAGAAAAAGCGTATGCATTACGTCTGACCCCCATATTTATAGAATTGGTCATCACAATTTGTGATCTCCAATTTTTCATTTCTTCATCCGTCAGTTGAAACATAAAGTCCGAAGGAAATCTCTCAGGATTTCGCTTTACAGCCTGATTAAGCACACGGGTTTCCACGCCATACATTTCGGCTAAATCCCGATCGAGCATTACCCGCTGGTTGCGGATCTCATAAATCTTGGATTGTACAAGTGTGAGTGTCATAGTTAATCGCTTTAATTTGTAGTGGGGTAAAGATAGTAAAAACAGTATAAAAAGAATGCCTTTCAGCGTAGAAATTGATCATTTAAATTTCAAGAGCATCACCGCGGCATTATCTTCTTCGTCCATATCTTTGGCGGTTTCTTTCAGTGCGCCGGTGAATCGACCGGCTTTATAACAAGCAACTAACGATGCGACATCAAAATCCACGACTCCATAACCATTCCGGCTAGTATTATTGATCATTTCAGCATCAAAGATTATCGACCGTTCGGGCCAATCTTCAAATACAATCTGATATTCATGGATGGTCTTATTTTCTTTGTCATAAACCAATTCAACGGATGGAAACATATCGTCTTTATTGTTTACATCGATCGATGTCACAGTCAGAAACATATACCGCCCGGTTTCCACTCCGGCGCGCAAATAAACCGGGTTGTGCATCGATTTAATAGCCGGTTCTCTGACGATGAGCGGGATCAGTTCCCCACCGGATGAATATCGATAGATAGTATCCGAAGCGGGTTCATTTAAAAGAAAGCCATCAAAACCCTTCACCAAAGGACGATGCATCGGAGAGTAGAGAAAAACACTTCCTTCGGAGACCTCTTTTTTCACTTCAATATTCCGGATCTCATCAATGGGAATCTTGATCTCTTTTTTCACCTGCCAGTCTTCTTTGGAGACAATAGAAAAATAAGGAATCATATCCGTATGCACCCGGTTAGTTACTTTATTATAGCAAATAAATGCATTGTCATTAAAGCTATATACATTATTTTCAACACCCGTAGTTCCATTTCTAATAAAATCACCATCCAAAGTGTACACGAAATATTTTTGGATTTGGCCGTCATGCACCATTAATTCGCCCTTCTCTTCGTCAAGAAATAGATTCGACGCATACAGATATTCCTGGGGACCGCTTCCAACCTGTAAAATCCTATGGATAGGGTTTCCCTTACGATCGAAAATCAGTAAGGCTTTGTTTTCTCCTCTTACAATTATATATTCACCACTGAACAATAAGACACGTGATTTTTGCAGATAATCAGGATCATTCTTCAACCTTATATATTCAATATCAGCAAGATCCTTCAGATTGAGTTTAATCTTGGGATATTTTTTGGTCACATCAAGGGTCAACAGGTCGCCCTCAGGCTGAGCCGATGAACAACCATATAAAAAAGGCATTAGGCAGATTATAAGGAGTAGATAGTGGTGTTTCATATATGTGTGTGTGTTTTTGCAAATATAAGAATTAGAATGAATGATCGTAGTTGTCCGACTAAAATCTTACAACTAAAAGAAAACATGATAGTAGGCGAAGCACGAAGTTTACGAAGTTGCACGAAGGATTTGGAAGATTCGGGGGAGTATTTGTTTGTTGATAATTATCAACAAATGAATACTCCCTATAGTACGCTCATTTGCTGGCGTTTATAAATACGGGAAATCAAGGGGGAAAAATGGCGGTTTTTGGGCATAAAAAAGGCGGATGTATCAAATTGCTTTGATACACCCGCCATTCATTTTATATACCGTTTATATACCTCCGGATTAAGGAGGCACTAATCGCTAATCAGATGCGCTCGAGGGTGGCTTTCACGAAATCCCAAACTTTTTCGACGGTCGAGATACGTACGCGTTCGTCCGGCGAGTGCGGGAATTCCAGGTCCGGGCCGATGGAGATCATATCCATCGTCGGGTAGGCGCCTTGCATGATGCCACATTCCAGGCCGGCGTGCATGACCTTGACCGACGGCTTCTTGCCGTAGCGTTCCTCGTAGGTCTTCGCCATCACGTTCAGGATCGTGGAGTTGATATTCGGTTGCCAGCCGTTATAGGCACCGCCTTCTTCCACCTTGGCACCGGCCAGGGCGAATACACTCTCGAGGCTGGAGCAGACGGAGGCTTTGCGGCTTTCGGAAGAGCTGCGCACCAGGATCTTCACTTCGATCAATCCTTCGGTCGATTTGACTACCGCCAGGTTGGAGGAAGATTCTACCGTGCCGGGGAAATCCGACAGCATAGAGATCACCCCATTCTGGCATCCTTCCACGGCATTGATCAGGTCGTCTTGTATCTCTTCGGGAATCAAGGTGTTCGGGGTCTCTACCTTCTCGGCCGTAAAGGTGATATTGTTTTCGATACCGGCATATTCCGCCCGGTAGAGATCCTGATAGTCGGAAACCAGTTCCCAGAAATTATCCGTCTCACCTTCCGGCAGCGTAACCACGGCAAAAGCTTCGCGCGGGATTGCATTGCGCAACGAGCCACCATCGACCGACGACAGGCGTACGCCGTAATCGGCCACCGCTTCTTTCAAGAAACGGAACAGGAGTTTATTCGCATTGGCGCGTCCCAGGTGGATATCCACGCCCGAGTGCCCGCCTTTCAAGCCGGTCAGGCTTATCTTGACCGCCACATCACCTTCCGGGATGTATGCGTCGTCTTTATATTGGAAAGAGATATTCAGGTCGGCTCCACCGGCACAGCCGACAAAGAGTTCGCCTTCTTCTTCCGAGTCGCAGTTGATCAGGATCTCCGCTTTCAGGAAACCGGGTTTCAAGCCGATCGCGCCGTCCATGCCGACTTCTTCATCGACGGTGAACAAAGCTTCCAGCGGACCATGCTTCAAGGTATTGTCAGACATGGCAGCCATCGCCAGAGCGGCTCCGATACCGTTGTCGGCACCCAAAGTCGTATCGCGGGCGGTCACCCATTCCCCATCGATATAGGCATCGATCGGGTCGGTATTGAAATCATGATTAACCGAAGAGTTCTTCTGGGGAACCATATCCAGATGAGATTGCAGGACTACCGTCTTACGGTCCTCCATGCCCGGGGTAGCCGGTTTGCGGATAAGGACATTACCTACTTCATCCTGAAGGGTTTCCAGGCCCAGACTTTTGCCAAAGTCCATTACATAACGGGTTACGGCCTCCATTTGTCCGGTCGGACGAGGGATTTGAGTTAAGTCATAGAAGTAACTCCACACATGTTTAGGCGATAGATCTTTGATTTCAGCTGACATAAAAGTTTTCTTTAAGTTATTATTTCTTTTCCTTATTCATAATCGGCAACGCAATAATGGCAATCAAACCACAAAGACCGGTCCAGACAGTCTGCACCGTATGCACCACAAAAGCAAAAGCTGCCGCGTCGTTTTCGTTGACATTGAAGCACATTAGGGTGGCGATCACCATAAAGTGCCAGGCGCCGATCCCGCCCTGCACAGGCACAGCCACACCGATACTACTCATCGTAAAGGCGATCAGGCCAACGCCCACACCCAGGTCGCGGGTAAAGTCGAACGCATAAAAAGTGATATAGAAATACAAGAAATAGCAACCCCAGATGCCTATGGTCTGTAAGATGAAACGGCCTTTATATTTCAACAGCATAATGCTCTTGATGCCGATCCAGATATTCTTAAACATCGCCTGAGCCTTCTGCACCAGGGTGAACTTACTCATATATTTAAAGACAAACCAGATAATCAAGCCGATAATGATCACCGTCACATAGATCCACATCGAGTTGAACATCTGCGAGAACCCATCCATCAAGGCCGGGTTACGCGCGAAGAAACTGGTGAAAAAGCTGAAGTTGAAGATAAAGATAAAAAGCGTGATCAATCCGACGGTCAGCGTGTCACAGACGCGGTCGATCAACAAGGTGCCGAAAAGTTTGGTGAAAGGGATCTTATCGTATTTAGTGATCGCGCCGCAACGCCAGATCTCTCCGACACGGGGCAAGACCAGGTTGAGCGCGTAGTTTCCCAACACCGCATTGATGATATTCGCCCGTTTGGCTTTTTCCCCGATCGAGTCGATCAGAAGCTCCCAGCGCAAGCCGCGAATGACATTGGCAATTAACCCAAAACACAAAGAAAGAAGAATAATATCATAGCGTACACCCACCTTGACTGTTGTCCATATATCCGAAATATCCAAATCCTTGTAGAGATACCATAACAACAAACCGCCAAAAAGCAGTGGGATTAATACTTTGAAAGAGGTATTGAGAACTTTCTTAAAATCCATACCTGATAAGGCTCATTTAATTATTTGTTGTACTTTTGTACGTCCGCAAAGATAAACATTATATTTGAATACAAACATTTTGCTGCCAAAAGTACAATGAGACCGGTCAAACCCAAGAAGTCCCTCGGACAACATTTTCTGAAAGATATGCAGATTGCCGAGCGCATAGCCGGAACACTGGATGAGTACAAACACATGCCTGTGTTAGAGGTGGGTCCCGGTACCGGTGTGCTTACCCGTTTTCTGTTGGAGAAAGGGCATGACCTAACGGTAGTCGAACTCGACTGGGACTCGATCGATTACCTCAACCAACATTTCCCGGCGCTTGAAGACCGGATCATTGCCGATGATTTCCTGCAACTCAATCTGCAGAAGGTCTTCGACGGCCGCCCTTTCTGCGTGACCGGCAATTATCCTTATAACATCTCCAGCCAGATCTTTTTCAAGGTATTAGACTATAAAGATCTGATCCCCTGCTGCACGGGCATGATCCAGAAAGAGGTGGCCGAACGGATCGCCGCAGGACCCGGAAGCAAGACCTACGGCATTACGAGTGTCTTACTGCAGGCGTGGTACAATATCGAATACCTGTTCACCGTTAGTGAGACAGTGTTTGATCCGCCGCCCAAGGTGAAAAGCGCCGTGATCCGGATGACCCGCAACCAACGGACGGAACTGGGCTGCGACGAGAAACTCTTCCGGACGGTGGTCAAGACTTCTTTCAACCAACGGCGGAAGACACTGCGCAATTCGATGAAACCGATTCTGGGGAAAGATTGTCCCGACTACGCCTTACCGGTATTCGACAAACGGCCGGAACAGCTTTCTTTCGATCAGTTCGTTGAATTAACCCTCTTGACAGAGAAGTGGCTGAAAGAAGAGAACAATCTGTAATATAATACGTACACTGTTTGAGGTTACCGGATAAAATAGGGAGAGCACTATTTCCATCCCATCATTACGGGTGGATCGCTGTTTTATTCCTGTTGGTATTAACGCCGAATTTCTTTGTGGCTTTCCTGGGCAGCGACCTGACGGGCAACGGGATCAAACAAATAGCCTACCTCCTCTTTTCCGGTATTATCCTGCTGATTCCCGCTTTCTTTCTGAAGGCAAGGGCTTACTTTCTGTTGTTGAGCCTGTGCCTGATCTTTGGCCCGATCGAAATCGCCCATATCGTGCTCAACCGGATGCCGGTAAACGAAGGCTTTATGTCGGCCATCCTGCAAACGAATCAAGCCGAAGCCATCGAACTATTATCTTTCCTGAAAACGTATCTCTTCGCCGGCGTTCTTGTGATCGCTCTTTATTACCTGATCCTTTTCACCCGGATAACGAACAAGCCTTTACTGACGCGGAAGGGTAAAAGGGTAGCCGGCGGATTCTTTCTGTTGTTCAACCTCTGCCTGTGGCTGGCCATGTGGCAACTGAGCGGGTATGAAGCGGATCCGATCTCCCGGTTTCATGAAACCAATTCAAACTTCAAGAGCAAATACAACAAAACCTATCCGTTGGATCTGATCAAGGCAAGTACGGATGTCTATCTCTCGCGCAAAGAGGTCAAAGCGATGGAGGAGAAATTGAAAGACTTCTCTTTTGGCGCAGTGAAACAAAAGCGACTGCCGCAAAGGGAGATTTACGTACTCGTTGTCGGCGAATCCGCCCGGTACGGCAATTTCTCGGTCAACGGATACGACCGCCCAACCAGTCCGCTATTGGAAAAGCAAACGGATCTTATTGCCTATACGGATGTATTATCGACCGCCAACCTGACCAATACGGCGATGCAACTGATCTTTACCCGGGCCACTCCTTTGGATCCGGAGACGGCACACCAGGAAAAAGCATTGACCGATGTCTTTAAGGCATGTGGATTCCAGGTCGCCTGGATCGCCAATCAATCCGTAAGCAACCGGTTTATCCAACGGATAACGGCATCGGCCGACTTTACGTATTTCTCCACGACCGATTACGACGCCGCCAGCAGCTACGACGGCAAGTTATTGGATCCATTCGACGAGGTTCTGCAAGAGAAGAACGCCAAGCAATTCATCGTGATCCATACGCTGGGAAGCCATTTCCGGTATAACGCCCGCTATCCGGAGACGTTCTGTCGCTTTACCCCGGCTCTGCACGACAATACGACATACAACCTGAATGCCGAGAACAGGGAGTTACTGGTGAACAGCTACGACAACAGCATCCTCTATACGGATTATATGTTGAACGAGGTCATCACCCGACTGGAACGGGAAGAGGCCGTGAGCACCATGATCTACTTGTCCGATCATGGGGAGAATATCTATGACGACGACACCCGGATGGCGGTGCATGGCAATGCCCGACCGACCCACCTGGAACTCCATATCCCGCTGTTTATCTGGACTTCCAAGCCCTATATCGAGCAATGGCCGGAGCGGGTGGAACGGATGAAAAACCATAAAGACCGGGCGGTCAGTACGTCGAACCTCTTCCATTCCCTGTTGGACATAGCCGATATAAGCTATCCGGACGAGAAGGTGGCATTGAGTATCGCGTCTCCTGACTTTCAGCCCGACAGCATACGATACGTACTGACGCCGGACAAATACATCATGGAGATAAAAGACTGACGATGAAACGACTCAAAGAAATAAAGGAACGCATCTTCAACCCTAACGCTTACGGTTGGGTGATGGGGTTATTCCTTTTGCTTGCCATACCTAATCTGACCGGTCTTTTCCTTTTGAGTGACCTGAGCGGCCGGATCACGATGCAGATCGCCTACATCGGCTTTGCCCTTATCCTTTGGATCAGTCCGGCGTTCTTCCTCAAATTGCGGACCTACTTCCTCGTGATGTCGGTTTTCCTGTTACTTTCTCCCATAGAGATCGCCCATATCATCCTCAACGGGATGCCGGTGACGGAAGGATTTATATCGGCCATTCTTCATACCAACTTCGCCGAAGCCTGGGAGTTGATCCACTCATTGAAAGGCACGGCATGGCTTTATCTCCTTGCCGTTGCCGGATATTATTACATCGCTTTCCGGAAAATCGAGAACCGCTACCTGTTCACACGCCAAGCGGCGACAGCGTTATTTTCGCTCTGCCTGATCGGGAATCTTCTCCTCTATGGCGCGATGCTGCATCTGGCTTTCCGGATGGAGGCGCCATTGCCTTGGGCATACGCGACTCAACACTTTGCCAAGAAATACCGGAAGATCTATCCGTACGACCTGATCACGGTCAGCTACCGCACCTATGCCGTCGGGCAGGAGATGCGGCAACTGCAGGAAGAACTGGCCGGTTTCTCTTTCGAAGCGACCCGCCCTGCCATAGAGGGAAGGGAGATCTACCTTGTCGTCATCGGAGAATCGGCACGTTATGGCAACTTCTCCCTCAACGGCTATATACGCCCAACCACTCCATTATTGGAAAAGACAGAGGGGCTCATCTCTTTTTCGGATGCGACGGCAACCGCCAACCTGACGGAGATCGCCCTGCCTCTGTTACTGACGCGTGCGACTCCGCTCGATCCGTCGTTGGGTTATAAAGAGAAAACCGTGGTCGACGCCTTTGCCGAATGTGGGTTCAAGACTGCTTGGCTGGCCACCCAATCTTCCCAATACCGCTTCATCAAACGGATCGCGGAAGAGGCCGACTATGCCTATTTCTCCACCACGGATTTCGACGCGTCGACCAATTACGACGAACACCTGTTGCCGCATCTCGAGAAGGTTCTGGCGGAAAAGAACGAGAAGCAACTGATCGTACTGCATACCTTGGGCAGTCATTTCCGGTATAATTTCCGGTATCCCGAACGGTTCAACGTCTTCACGCCCTCCCTCGAAGGGACTTCCGGCACGTCTGTGCTGACGCCCTCCAACAAAGCCGTATTGGTCAATTCCTACGACAATACGATCCGGTACACCGACTGGCTCCTCTCCTCCATCATCGCACGGTTGAAAGAAGAAGAAGCGATCAGCACGTTTTTTTATATCTCCGATCATGCCGAAAATTTGTATGATGACGGGAATAATCTTATCTTGCATGGCGGTGGACAATTATCGGAATACGAGATCTATATTCCGATTCTCGTATGGACTTCGGAAAAGTATAATCAGCTTTTCCCGGAAAAAAGAAAAGAACTGAATGAACATCGGAATAAAAAGTTAAGTGCTGATCACTTTTTCCATACCCTCCTGGACCTGGCGGCGATCCGTTATCCCGGAGAAGCGTTGGAGAAAAGCTTTAGTTCGCCCCGGTTTGAACAAGACAGTATCAGACACGTACTCATGCCGGATAATCAGAGTGTTCATTTTTAAAAACAAAGAAAGATGATCGAGCTAACGAAGGAATATCTTGAAAACATAAAACACTTAATAGCGGAGAAGAGCGACAAAGAGATCCGGCTATTGTTGAGTGAGCTCCATCCTGCGGATATCGCGGAGATCTATGACGAATTAGACCTGCGGGAGACGGCGTATATCTATCCGTTGATGGATGAAGATAAAGCGGCGGATGTCTTGATGGAATTGGATGAAGACGCGCGGGGACGACTGTTGAAGGAACTCCCGCCCGAATTGATCGCCAAACGTTTCATCGATTACCTGGAAACCGACGACGCGGTAGACCTGATCCGTGAACTGGATGAAGACACCCAGGAAGAAGTCCTCTCCCACCTCGAGGATATCGAACAGGCGGGCGATATCGTCGACCTCTTGAAATACGACGAAGACTCCGCCGGGGGGTTGATGGGTACGGAAATGATCGTGGTCAACGAGAATTGGAGTATGCCCCAGTGTATCGAAGAGATGCGTAAACAAGCCGAGGAGATGGACGAGATCTATTATGTGTATGTGATCGATGATGATGAACGCTTACGCGGGGTATTGCCGTTGCAACGGCTGATCACCAACCCATCGGTCTCGAAGATCAAACACGTGATGAAGAAAGATCCGATCGCGGTCCACGATAACGACAGCATCGAAGAGGTAGCCCAGACGATTGAGAAATATGACCTGGTAGCCCTGCCCGTTATCGACAGCATCGGACGATTGATCGGGCGGATTACGATCGACGACGTCATGGACGAAGTGCGCGAACAACACGAAAGAGACTACCAGTTGGCTTCCGGTATCTCGCAAGACGTGGAGACCTCGGATAATGTATTCCTGCAAACCGCCGCGCGCTTGCCCTGGCTCCTGATCGGCATGATCGGCGGATTGGGTAACTCGATGATCCTGGGTGGCTTCGAATCCAATATCGCCTCCAACCCGAAGATGGCGCTCTTTATCCCATTGATCGGGGGAACGGGCGGGAATGTGGGGATCCAATCTTCGGCGATCGTCGTACAAGGGTTGGCCAACAAATCGTTGAAGAAAGAAGAGATCTGGTCGCAGGTGCTCAAAGAATCCGCCGTGGCGCTGATCAATGCCAGCATCATCAGTCTGGTGGTGTTTATCTATAACTTCTTTACCTTGGGCGACCGGGTGGTAACGGCCTCCGTCTCACTCAGCCTTTTCGCCGTGGTGATCTTCGCCAGTATGTTCGGCACATTGGTCCCGATGGCATTGGAGCGCATCAAAATCGATCCGGCATTGGCTACCGGCCCTTTCATTACCATCACGAACGACATTATCGGCATGATGATTTATATGTTCATCTGCGTGTCATTGTCCTGATCCAGAGAGGAAATGCACCGAAGGTATTGCGAGTTTACAGGGAATGCACTACTTTTGCATTCTATTTGACAAGCAATTATTAATTCAAAATAAAGACTATTGTATGGCAACAACTGCTGATTTTCGTAACGGAATGTGTCTCGACATAGATGGTTCCTACTACTTCATTGTGGAATTCCTTCATGTTAAACCCGGAAAAGGCCCGGCTTTCGTACGAACCAAACTGAAAAACGTAACCACAGGACGTGTACTCGACAAAACCTGGAACTCAGGCGTTAAGGTAGAAGAAGTGCGTATCGAACGCCGCCCGTACCAGTTCCTGTATAAGGATGATATGGGGTATAACTTTATGCATCCGGAAACATTCGAACAAATCACCATCCCGGGTGAATCGATCGACGGCGTAGAGTTCCTGAAAGACGGCGATATGGTAGAAGCGATGGTGCACGCGGCCAGCGAAACCGTACTGACCTGCGAGCTTCCTGCCCACGTTGTACTGGAAATCACCTATACCGAACCCGGTGTAAAAGGCGATACCGCCACCAACACCCTGAAACCCGCCACCGTTGAAACCGGAGCCGAAGTACGCGTGCCCCTGTTTATCAACACCGGCGAAAAGATCGAAATCGATACACGCAACGGTTCCTATGTGGGCCGCGCGAAGTAAATAAAAATTAAAAATTACGAATTACGAATGAAGAAAGAAGGTAATTATTCGTAATTCGTAATTCGTAATTTTTAATTCGTAATTCGTAATTCGTAATTAACAAAACCCCTTCCTATGAACAAAAAACTCTCCATCAAAAGCTGGGCCGAAGAAGACCGCCCACGGGAAAAGATGCTCCGCAAAGGAGTCGCCGCACTAAGCGATGCCGAACTATTGGCTATCCTGATCGGATCGGGAAATGCTACGGAATCGGCCGTCGAACTTGCCCAACGTATCCTCCACGCGGTAGATAACAACCTGAATGCCTTAGGCAAACTTTCTATCAAAGAACTGACATCCGGCTTCAAAGGCATTGGTGAGGCCAAAGCCGTGTCTATCATCGCCGCCCTTGAACTGGGAAAGAGAAGGAATGCCGCCGATATTCCCCAGCGCGACAGCATCCGAAGCAGTAATGATGCTTTCCGGTTGATGCATCCCCTCTTGTGCGATCTGCCGCACGAGGAACTCTGGGTATTATTGATGAACCGCGCCAACAAAGTCATCGAAAAAATAAAGATCAGCCAGGGAGGCACCGGCGAGACCTCAGCGGATATCCTCCTGATCCTCAAAGCCGCAATCACCTCACTGGCCTCCGGCATCATCCTCTTCCACAACCACCCCTCGGGCAACCTCGCCCCAAGCGCCCAGGACGACCAACTCACCCAACGCCTGCAACAATCCGCCAAACTCATGAACCTCTCCCTCTTAGACCATATCATCATCTCCGACAACCAATACTACAGCTACGCCGACGAGGGACGACTGGGTTTGTGAATTTATTCAGCCCATAAAGATTCTGATTCCCAATCTTCAGGGAAGCCCATCGCGGCGCTGTCAATTGTCGGGAATTTAGTAAACAGATCTTTCAGCTTAGCCTTAAATGTATTTTCCGGAGAAACAGAACACAGGTAATACTTAATTATACTGATACGACAATACAATCGTCGATTGTCTGTCTTCGTTGTATCGATCCAATTATACATAGGGTTTCGAAGTTCAGAAGGAGTGATTGCCATTTCACGGTTCCAAATGCGGCTGTGGTGCCCACAATAATTCCTCAAATTGCCTAAAACTAATATCCAAGAGGTCATTACCGGAACATTCAAGCCGAACTGACGGGCTATTTTCTTTTTTAAACTATCCTTTTTCAAGTTTTGATAAATCCTGCATATAACCCCTAACGGAAGAATTTCGGCAATCATCCACGCAGGAGGATAAGGATTACTGTAGGTTTTCTTAAAGTGCAAAATAAACTCTTCTTTGGTCTTTCCTATTTCATGGGTGATGATATTTAATGTTTCATCAAAAAAATATTGATTGGAGAAGTTGTTTCGGTCTGTCATCCAAAACACATTGGCCAACTCCCTACTTATCGTATCAGACATGGCACTTCGGATGGCCACTTCAATTTTTTCAATTTCATTGAAAAGCAATATTCTCAACTTCCGATCAAACCGATACATAGCCATTACTTTCTCAAAAGTAGCATTGACTTTAAAAATATGGGCAGACTTCGGCTCTTTATACAAAGGCCTTAAATATGCACTTAAACGGAAATAACCGATATTGGTAAGATAATTGATCGCTTTTTTTTCATCCACAAACGAGAGTCCTCTCTCCTTTAATAAAAGGATTAAATCAGTCGGTAAGGAACAGTGTTTTGTATAAGATATTTTGGTCATACATATCACATATAAAAAAACGACCCGCCGATTTGAGCATTATTAAGAGGCTGGGCGGGTTCTACGGCTACAAATATACGAAAGATTTTCGACAATTTCATTACCACATAAAAATTTTTATCCCCCTTCCACCTTTCACCTGGTCGCCAGATCCCTGTATTGATCAGTGTTTCGGGTGAAGGCTTATAGAAGAATTGTGGGAAGGATGGAGGCTTCCCGAAAAAAGCCGCCGGAGTTTACCAAAAGGCCGGCAGGGTTTCCGAAAAGGCTGCCGGAGTTTTCCAAAAGGCCGCCGGCCTTTTCCGGGAAGGTCTGTCGTTCTTTTAAGTATTCCTTTACCTTTCACCCGAAACGCTGATCAATACAGGGATCTGGCGACCAGGTGAAAGGTGAAGACCGGACTAAAAACTTTTATGTGGTAAACTACCGGTACTTTGCGCGCAAACTACTAATACTTTGTCGCCAAACTACCGGTAGTTGGTACGCAAACTACCGGTAGTTTCTGAAGGGAATATTAATGACTCATTTCCAGTGATTTATAAATTCGCGAAGTCCATTCGCATCGAAGAAGATGTGAAGGTGCAGGATAATAGCAAGTGGACTATCTCGGCTCCCCTCCTTTGAAAAGGAGGGGGTGGACCGCTGCTTGCAGCGGTGGGGTGGTTAGATCCTTTAAGTGACTATTAATTAGCAATATAAGAATCTAACCACCTCCCGGCTCGTACCTCGCCGTAGGGGTTGACTCAAAAGTATCAGATATACGAACTAAGTGTCCCCGCCTGGTCAGGCGGGGGGGACCGCTGCTTGTAGCGGTGGGGTGGTTGTCTTTTCTGTCAAGAATCTGTACTTCAGTACGGTATGTGTGTAAACAACCACTCCACCATCGCAAGCGATGGTCCCCCTCGCCTGACCAGGCGAGGACACAGAGATAGTATATCTTATACTTTTGGGTCAGCCCCAGCCAAGATAGCAACAGTCGCAAATCTTCACTTTTCACAATACTTAAATAAAGCCCAACGGCCTCGGAGCAATAGCGTAGGGCGAAGCCCTCAAAGCATTCAAACCTGCGGGGAGATGTGATTTACTGACAAAATAGCTGTATCTTTGCGGCAAAGAAGAAGAAGAAGATTTTATGAATAACGAATTTCTCCAGACGGAAGAGGCGATTGTCGCCATGCTCAAAACGGTGTTTGATCCGGAGATTCCGGTCAATGTATTTGATTTGGGGCTGATCTATAAGGTAGAGGTCGACGAAGCGCAACACGTGAAGATCGATATGACGCTGACGGCGCCGAATTGTCCGGCGGCAGACTTTATTGTCGAGGATGTGCGGATGAAGGTCGAATCGGTCGAAGGGGTGAAAAGTGTGGAGATCAACCTGGTCTTTGAACCCGAGTGGAACAAAGACATGATGACCGAAGAAGCGAAACTGGAACTGGGATTTCTCTGAATCAGACGAAGAATAGTATATGGCAAAATCCGCGAAAAAGATCTATTTCCTCTCCGATGCCCACCTGGGGGCGCGCTTCCACGATGATCCGCTGGCGATCGAGAAAAAATTGGTTTGCTGGTTAGACCGCATCAAAGCGGATGCAGCTGCCGTTTGGCTGTTGGGCGATATCTTCGACTATTGGTACGAATATAAGTATGTCGTACCCAAAGGCCATGTCCGCTTCCTGGGCAAATTGGCCGAGTTATCCGATTCAGGCATTGAGATCCATATATTTATTGGCAACCACGACATCTGGATGTTCGATTACCTGCCCCGCGAAGTGGGCGCAACTATTCACCGCGAACCGCTGACCATCGATCTATTGGGGAAAAAGTTCTTCCTGGCGCATGGCGATGAGGTCGACGACCGGAGCTGGACGTTCCAACTCTTGCGCCGGATCTTCCGTAACCGTTTCTGCCAATGGCTGTATGCCGGTATTCATCCCCGTTGGACGTTCGGTTTTGCCATGGGCTGGTCGCTCAGTAGCCGCAAGAACGGAATAAAAAGAGACGAAGAGAAAAAATACAAAGGCGAAGACACGGAATACCTCGTCCTGTTTGCCAAGAAATACCTGCAAAGCCATCCGGATATCAATTTTTTCCTTTTCGGCCACCGCCATACCCTGTTGGACCTGATGCTTAGCCGTACGGCGAGGGTACTGGTTATCGGCGATTGGATGACGCACTTCTCGTATGCCGAGTGGGATGGCGAAGAACTGGCTTTGATGCTCTTCGAAGACTAAATAAAAAAACTGCCCCAACCGATGCCGGGGCAGTCTAAACACTAATCCAAATGTTTTGTAAGCTGTGAGGATTAGGATTTATCTCTTTCTTTCCTTAGCCTTTCTGTTGTAAGATCTCCAACGTATCGGAAGCAATCGTATATTCTTCATCCGTCGGAACGACCATGATCGTCACCTTGCTATCGGGCGTGCTGATCACCATCTCCTGGCCACGCATGCCTTCGTTCTTTTCGACATCGATCTTCATACCCATATATTCCATACCTTCGCAAACGACACGGCGGGTGCGCCATTGGTTTTCGCCCACACCTCCGGTGAACACCAGGATATCGCAACCCCCCAAAGCGGCCGTATAAGCGCCGATATACTTCTTGATCCGGTAGTTATACACATTCAAAGCAAGGATGGCCCGGCGATCGCCTTCTTCCACCGCGGCTTCGATCTCACGCATATCGGAAGAGATACCGGAAAGCCCCCATACCCCACTCCGTTTGTTGATCATATCCGACAAGCCTTTGGCGTCCAAGCCTTCTTTGTCCATCAGATACGTCAATGCGCCGGCGTCGATATCACCGCAACGGGTACCCATCAACAATCCTTCGACCGGCGTCAAACCCATGGTCGTATCGATGCTCCTTCCGTCTTTAATGGCTGCGATCGATCCGCCATTACCGATATGTGCCGTGATGATCCGTTGCTTTTCATAGGGAACACCCAGGACATCACAGGCCCGTTTGGACACGTAGCGGTGGCTCGTGCCATGGAAACCGTACCGGCGGATACCATATTTCTTGTAATACGAATAAGGCAAGCCATACATATAGGCATAATCCGGCATCGTCTGATGGAAAGCCGTATCGAACACCCCCACCTGAGGCACGTCCGGCAAGAGTGTGCTCATCGCCCGGATCCCTTTCAGGTTGGGCGGGTTATGCAGGGGAGCCAGGTCGATGCATTCGACCATCTTACCGATCACTTCGGGCGTGATCCTTACGCTGCTGCTGAACTCTTCCGCGCCATGCACCACCCGGTGACCGACCGCGTCGATCTCGCTATACGATTGGATGCAGCCGTATTTGGCATCCGTCAGGATACTCAGGATATATTCAATTGCTACGGTGTGCTCGGGTAGATCTTTTTCCAATACCACTTTCTCATCGTTCGGCAAGGTCAATTTCAGAAAAGACCCGGGTAATCCTAATTTCTCTACCCCACCCTGTGCCATCACTTCCTGGGTGTTCATGTCGTACAGTTTGTACTTCACCGATGAACTACCACAGTTTAATACTAATATCTTCATTGTTTTCTTTATTTATTTCCTTTTAATCCAATCGCCTGATTGCTGGCGATCGCAACCATATTATAGATATCACTGACGGAGCAGCCGCGGGATAAGTCGTTGACCGGAGCGCCCATTCCCTGCAGGATCGGTCCTACCGCTTCGGCGTTGCCCAGGCGTTGTACCAGTTTATACGCGATATTGCCTACCTCGAGTGAAGGGAATACCAATACGTTGGCGTTGCCTGCCACCTTGCTCTCGGGCGCTTTCTTCAGGCCTACCGATGCGATCAATGCGGCATCGGCCTGCAACTCGCCATCGATACTGAACTGAGGCGCCATTTCCTGGGCCAGGCGTGTGGCTTCCACCACCTTATCGACCATCTCATGCGAAGCACTGCCTTTGGTCGAGAAGCTCAGCATCGCCACCCGGGGCTCTACCCCTACGATATCTTTGGCTGTCTGAGCCGTAGCCACCGCGATCTGCGCCAGTTCGGATGCGTTCGGATTCGGCATCACGGCACAATCGGCAAACACCAACACTCCGTCTTTCCCGTAACTCTTATCCTGCACAAACATCAGGAAAGCGCCGGAAACGACCGACATACCCGGAGCCGTTTTGATGATCTGCAAAGCCGGACGCAAGACATCACCTGTCGTATTCTGTGCCCCGGCAATCTCACCATCGGCATCTCCGGCCTTGATCATCAGGCAAGCCAGATAAAGAGGATCCTCCACCAATACGGCAGCTTTCTCCGCAGTCATGCCTTTCTTCTGGCGCAACTGGAGAAGCAGGTCGGCATATTCGCCTTTTTTCTCATGATTTTTGGGATCAACAAGGATAGCCTTTTCAATATGTACCAAACCGTACTGAGAAGCTAATGTTTTCACTTCTTCAGGGTTTCCAATCAGAATAATATCAGCCACACCATCGGCCAAGAGTTGGTCGGCTGCTTTAAGGGTTCTTTCTTCCGTTCCTTCCGGAAGCACAATGCGTTGTTTGTTTGCTTTAGCGCGTTCGATAATGTCCTGCATTAAATCCATAGCAAAAGATCATTTTTTATATTTATTAATAAAAGTAAGCGATTTACAGCCGCAAAAGTACTCATAATGCAACATCGGGTTAGCAAAATCGCAAAGAAATTACATGTAGGGTTGACAATTTCAGAAGATTTAACTTATGGAAGCTACTTCTTTATCGCCGGATAATACTTGTTGCAATTCCTCGGCTGTGATGTTCGCCGCTATTTTTCCATTATGGGCTACGGAAATCTTACCTCTTTCTTCCGAAACGATTATAATAAGTGCATCCGTTTCGAGCGACATCCCGAATGCGGAGCGGTGGCGCAACCCCATCTCTTTGGGCAGTGTCGCGTTCTGTGCCACCGGCAGGATACAACCGGCCGCTTTGATCTGATTGTCGGCAATAATCATCGCGCCGTCGTGAAGCGGACTGTTTTTGAAGAAGATATTTTCAATCAGACGGGCGTTTACGTCTGCATT
Organism: Parabacteroides sp. PF5-6; assembly: GCF_029504695.1. Taxonomy (GTDB): domain Bacteria; phylum Bacteroidota; class Bacteroidia; order Bacteroidales; family Tannerellaceae; genus QVMG01. The sequence goes on along the minus strand of NZ_JAQFIN010000004.1, from coordinate 93,111 downwards.
AAAAATCTCACCGGTATGGATATAGACCGACAGGTCCACTTCCTGTTGAATCACAATCAACGCGCCTGTTTTCTTTCGCGCCATATTCATACACGCCAGTACCACCGGCGCGATATATTTCGTCCGTCCCTCGTCTTCGTGCCGCTTGGAGAAGAGATTACTCACGAACTTCCACCCCTTATGGGAACCGACCGCCAGAAGGAACCGGCGGATCTCATCCTGAAAGAGAATCACCAACACCAGGAAACCCACACTGATAAACTTATCCAGGATAGCGCCCATCAACCGCATCTCCAGGATCTGGGAAACGATGATCCAGACCACCAGGAAAGAGACGATCCCACTAAAGAGAGCCAGCGATCCCGAGTTTTTCATCAACCGGTAGACCTGGTAGAGGAAAAAGGCTACCAACAAAACATCGATCAGGTCTTTTATGCCAAATTGCATCCACATACGATTAGGAGTTGAGAGTTGAAAGTTGAGAGTTGAAAGTTATCTTTTGCACGATGGAGACGGCTTCCCGGGCTTCCTTCACGTCATGGACACGGAGGATATGGGCGCCGTTCAACAGGGCGTAAGTATTCAGGATCGTTGTCCCGTTCAGGCTCTCCGCCGGAGTCCCACCCAGGAAACGATAGATCATGCTTTTACGGGAGATCCCAACCAATAACGGCAGGTCGAACAGACGGAATTCCCGGAGATGGCTCATCAATGCATAGTTCTGATCCGTAGTCTTACTGAATCCGAAACCGGGATCGAGGATGATATCATTCACACCCAACTGGTGCAGCCGATTGACTTTATCGGCAAAGTAGCGCATAATCTCATCCATCATATCCGTATACGTGGTGAACTGCTGCATGGTCTGGGGCGTACCCCGCATATGCATCAGGATATAGGGCACCTGAAGCGCCGCGACGGTCCGGAACATCTGGGGGTCCAATTCCCCACCCGATATATCGTTAATGATATCCGCGCCATAGTCCTCCACACAACTGCGGGCCACATCCGCCCGGAACGTATCGACAGAGACCATCACTTCGGGATAATGTTTGCGAATAATCTCAAGGGCAAAAGCCAAGCGGCGCATCTCTTCTTTCGGCGCCACTTCCTCGGCATCGGGTCGGGAAGAATAACCACCCAGATCGATCATATCTCCTCCCTCCGCCAGGATCGCCTGCACCCGCTCCTCAATAGCCTTCTCCGACTGCTTGCGGCTTTCGGCATAAAAAGAGTCCGGCGTCACATTCAGGATCCCCATCACCAACGGGCTATCCAACGAGATGAGTTTTCCTCTTATATTGAGTGTTTTATTCATCGTTTTCCCTTGTTTCAGGCAAAAGTACAATTTTTATCCAGAAGAATTAAAGGATGTAGAAACAAAGTTCGCCCGGTAATGCGGAAAGCAATTAAGAATGATTACATTTGTCAGGAAAACACAATGTCTCATATAAACGGAGGACAACCTATGCTATCAGAACTCTATGAATTGTTTGTACACAACCCCATCATAACCACCGACAGCCGGAACTGTCCGATAGGCTCTATCTTCTTCGCTTTGAAAGGCGAGAACTTTGATGGAAATCGGTTTGCGGAAAAAGCATTGGCTTCGGGTTGCAATTATGCCGTCATTGATAATCCCGATTATTTCCTTGGCGAACGGACGATTGTGGTCGAAGACACGCTGAAAACCCTTCAACAATTGGCCCACCGTCACCGTAAAACGCTGGGCATCCCCGTCTTGGCCATTACGGGCACTAACGGAAAAACCACAACGAAGGAACTGATTGCCGCCATTTTATCTACCCGGTTCAATCTTTTATATACCGAAGGAAATCTGAATAATCATATCGGCGTACCCCTCACCCTGCTCCGCCTGAATCATGAACACGAGATGGCAGTGATCGAAATGGGCGCCAGCCATCCCGGAGATATCAAAGAACTGGCCGAGATCGCCCTGCCGGATTATGGGCTGATCACCAATGTGGGATGCGCACACCTGGAAGGATTCGGTTCGTTCGAGAATGTATTGAAGACCAAAGGTGAACTCTACGACTATATCCGGCGCACCCACGGGACGATCTTCCTGAAAAAAGAAAATGAAGACCTGCAATCCATCGCCAAAGGCATCACACAGATCACCTACGGCTATGGCGAAAGCTCGTTTGCCTCCGGCCAGATCCTCGGCAGCGACCCTTTCCTGGTGTTCAACTGGAAACAACAAGGGAAAAACAATATCGTCGAGACCCACCTGATTGGCGACTATAATATAGATAATGTATTGGCAGCCGTTGCCGTCGGCCGCTATTTCAAGATCCCTTCCGCACGGATCAACCGCGCCATCGAGGCATACGAACCCTCCAACAACCGTTCCCAATGGATGAAAACGGAACATAACAGCCTGATCGTGGATGCCTACAACGCCAACCCCACCAGCATGAAAGCAGCTTTGGAGAACTTCGCCGGCTTGTCCGGATCGTCTAAAGCGGTGATCCTGGGCGATATGTTCGAGTTAGGCCCGACATCCCAAGCGTTGCATACCGAAATAGTCGATCTGATCCGAATCCTTGGCTTCGACCGGGTCCTACTCTGCGGGAAATGCTTCAGCAAAGTAGGCAAAGACTTCCAGACCTTCCCGTCGACCGATGCCCTGATCGCCCACCTCAACACACAACCGCTTCAAGGCCACCAGATCCTGCTCAAAGGATCCCGCAGTATGGCACTGGAGAAGGTTATTTCTCTTTTGTAAATCTCCACATTTCAACCGATTGGAAAACCCGCCACAGCTCCCTTTTTCAAACTACCGGTACTTTGCGCGCAAACTACTAATATTTTGTCGCCAAACTACCGGTAGTTTGTTCGCAAACTACCGGTAGTTTGTGAAGGGAATATTTAGATCTCATTTTCAATGGATTACAAATCCACGAAATTCATTCGCATCGAAGAGAATGTGAAGGTGTAGGATAATAGCAGATGGACATTTCTGGCTCCCCTTCTTAGAAAAGAAGGGGGTGGACCAGAGCCGTAGGCGATGGTGGGGTAGTTTGATCCTAATTTTGTATGAGATAGGTATTTATGATTTGTCAGAAGATCAAACTGCTCCACCACGGCAAGCCGTGGTCCCCCTCTTCTTGTCTAAGAAGAGGAGCCGAGATACCGATATCGTAAACCTTCACTTCTCAAACTACTTGAACCTTTTCGGGATTAACCTGTGCAATGTTAAATTGTACAAATATCGGGACGGATTAGGGCAAAGTCGGCTATATTTGCCTTCTTTATAAATAGGTGATTAAACTTTTTTGTGTTTAGATAGTCTGAGAGGAACCTAATAGTGTGTTAACATACAAGTAAAAACCAGTAATAAGATGACAAAGCAGGTAAGATGGGCATTGATGGTGGTTATCGTTCTACTGATAATCGGTATCATTGCTTTTCCCAAATTGAAAAACACGTTTACGGCATCGGAGCAGAGCAGTTCGCCTGTCCCGACCAACGTATCGGCAAGAAACCAGATGTTGAATATCAATGTTGAAGTATTAAAACACCAAACATTAACCGACAAGACAATCGTCCTGGGAACGACCATCCCGGATGAAGAGGTCGATCTTACGTTTGAATCTTCAGGAAAGGTTGTCGCGATTTATTTCACGGAAGGAACGCATGTGAAAGAAGGGGATTTGTTGGCCAAGATCAACGACAAACCCTTACAAGCGCAGTTGAAGAAGCTGGAAGCCCAGGTTCCGTTGGCGCGCGACCGGGTGTATCGCCAACATACGCTATTGGAAAGAGATGCCGTCAGCCAGGAAGCCTACGAACAGGTAACGACCGAATACGAGAAACTGATGGCCGATATCGAACTGGTGAAAGCCAATATCGCCCAGACCGAATTGCGCGCGCCGTTCGACGGGATCATCGGATTGCGTACGGTCAGTGAGGGCGCCTATGTGACGCCGACCACCATGATCGTGCGGTTAACGAAAATATCCCCGCTCAAGATCGAGTTCTCCGTCCCGGAAAAATACAGTTCCGATATCAAGAATGGCACCCGGATCGTCTTCGGCCTGATGGACTCCGAAGGCATACCGCATAGCTACCAGGCGACTGTTTATGCCGTAGAGAGTAAGATCGAATCGGAAACGATGACATTGACCGCCCGCGCTTACTATGCCAACCCGAACGAGCACATTGTTCCCGGCCGCTACGTCTCGATCGAAGTGGCGAAAGACGAGATCAGCGACGCTTTGGCGATTCCCAGCGAGGCAGTTATCCCGGAGATGGGCAAAAACATAGTCTACAAATACGTGAATGGCAGCGCCCAACCGGCAGAGATCCTGATCGGCTTGCGCACGGAAGCGAGAGTACAGGTACTGGAAGGGCTCAGCGTAGGTGATACATTGATCACCACCGGCGTGATGCAATTGCGCTCGGGCACAAAAGTCTCTATTGATAATTTGCGTTAATCGATCCTCATGGCCAATATTTCAGAACTTAGTATACGACGTCCCGTTCTCTCCACCGTTATGGTGTTGGTAATCCTGTTGTTCGGGCTGATAGGATACCAGTCGTTAGGCGTGCGGGAGTTTCCCAGTGTCGACCAGCCCATTATCACGGTAAGCACCTCCTATCCGGGAGCGAATGCGGAAGTGATCATGAACCAGATTACCGAGCCGTTGGAGCAAAATATCAATGGTATTCCGGGTATCCGCTCCCTGAGCAGTACCAGTAGCCAGGGTAATAGCCGTATCACGGTGGAATTCGAACTCTCCGTCGATTTGGAGACGGCAGCCAACGACGTGCGCGATAAGGTGTCGCGCGCCCAGCGTTACCTGCCACGCGACTGCGACCCGCCGACCGTATCGAAGGCCGATGCCGATGCGACGCCGATCATGCAGATCGGGATCCGCAGCCGCACCCGCTCGTTGATGGAGTTGAGCGAGATTGCCGAACTGACCGTCAAAGAGCGCTTGCAGACGATCCAGAATGTGAGTGGTGTCGATATCTGGGGGCAGAAACGCTATTCCATGCGTCTCTGGCTCGACCCCATCAAAATGGGGGGCTACGGAGTGACGCCCGTGGATATCCTCAATGCCGTGACCTCCGAAAATGTGGAATTGCCCTCCGGAAGTATCGAAGGGAACACGGTCGACCTCTCGATCCGCACCATGGGATTGATGACCACCGCACAGGAATTCAACAACCTGATTATCAAAGAAAGTAAAGGACGCATCGTGCGTTTCCAGGATGTCGGCCGTGCCGAACTGGCGCCGGAAGACCTGCGTAGCTTCCTCAAGATGAACGGCGAACCGATGGTGATCGATATCATTATCCCGCAGCCGGGAGCCAACCATATCGAGATTGCCGACGAAGCCTATAAACGTATCGAGCAACTGAGAAAAGACCTGCCGGAAGATGTGGAGATCGAGATGGTGTACGACAATACCCGCTTTATCCGCGCTTCGATTGCCGAGGTGGAAGAGACAATCTATGTCGCCTTCCTGTTGGTGGTGTTGATTATCTTTATGTTCCTGCGCGACTGGCGCGTGACGCTGGTGCCCGTCGTGGTTATTCCGGTCTCGCTGGTGGGTGCTTTCTTTATTATGTATATTGCCGGTTTCTCGATCAATGTATTATCGCTCCTGGCGGTGGTGCTTTCGGTCGGGCTGGTGGTCGACGATGCCATTGTGGTCTCGGAAAATATCTATGTCCGTATAGAAAACGGGATGACGCCAAGGGCAGCCGGGATAGAGGGTTCGAAAGAGATCTTCTTTGCCGTGCTCTCGACTACGATCACGCTGATCGCCGTGTTTATCCCGATTGTCTTTATGGAAGGAATGACGGGACGGTTGTTCAAGGAGTTTAGTATTGTCATCGCAGGTTCGGTGGCGATCTCCTCTTTTGTCGCCCTTACTTTCACGCCGATGCTGGCCACCAAACTGTTGAAAAAGAGAGAACGCCAGAACTGGCTGTATCGCAAGACCGAACCGTTCTTCACCGGATTGAATCACCTCTACGAGAAAGGGCTCGATCTCTTCTTGGGTAAGAAATGGATGGCGTTCCCGATCATTGCTGTCTTATTGGCGATGATCGCCTATTTCTGGACGAAGATCCCCTCCGAACTGGCTCCGTTGGAAGACCGCTCCAGCATCTCGATCAATATGCGGGGACCGGAAGGCACGACCTTCGAGTTTATCCGTGACTTCTCCGAACGGATCGAATATGTGGCCGACTCATTGGCGCCCGAACGCAAATCGGTCATGACCCGTTCCTGGGGAAGCAGTGGGTTCCTGAATATACTCTTGCCTGACATCCAGGACCGCGAACGCTCGCAGATGGAAGTTGCCGACGCGCTCTCGGCCGCCGTCCGGAAAGAGACACAGGCGCGTGCTTTCGTGCAACAGCAATCCACCTTCGGCGGACGACGCGGAGGCATGCCCGTTCAATACGTATTGCAGGCGACGAATATCGATAAGTTAAGGGAGTTTCTGCCCGAGTTTATGGCCAAGGTCAACGAGAGCCCCGTGTTCCAGATGGCCGATGTCAACCTCAAATTCACCAAGCCGGAAACCCGTATCGAGATCGACCGCGACAAAGCCTCTTTGCTTGGGGTGAGTACGCGCAATATCGCCCAGACGCTCCAGTATGCCCTGAGCGGCCAGCGTATGGGTTACTTCTACCTGAACGGCAAACAATACCAGATCTTAGGCGAGATCAACCGCCAGCAACGGAACACGCCGTTAGATTTGAAATCGATCTACGTGCGCAGCAATACCGGGGTGATGATCCAGTTGGATAACCTGGTGACCCTGCGCGAAGAGGTGGCGCCACCCCAGTTGTACCGCTACAACCGCTTTGTCGCCGCCACCATTTCAAGCGGATTGAACAAAGGATATACCCTGGGCGACGGACTGAACGAGATGGACCGGATCGCCGGGGAAGTATTGGATCCGAGCTTCCGTACCGCGTTATCCGGCGAGTCGAAAGAGTTTCGCGAAAGCTCCGACAGCTTGATGTTCGCTCTGGTATTGGCGTTGGTGATGATCTATCTCGTACTGGCTGCCCAGTTCGAGAGTTTCAAAGACCCGTTGACGGTGATGTTCACCGTGCCGTTGGCCATCGCCGGTGCTCTGTTGTTTATGAGCCTGTCGGGCGTAACGATGAATATCTTCAGCCAGATCGGTATCATTATGCTGATCGGACTGGTGGCCAAGAATGGTATATTGATTGTGGAATTTGCCAACCAGCGACAAGACGGAGGATTATCGCTTGCCGAAGCCATCCGCACGGCTTCACTCCAGCGCTTGCGCCCGATCCTGATGACCAGTGTGTCTACGATCCTGGGATTATTGCCGTTGGTATTCGCCTCGGCCGAAGGGGCCAACCAGCGCATCGCCATGGGTACGGCAGTGGTTGGGGGTATGTTGGTATCGACCTTCCTCACCCTTTTCATCGTGCCCGCTATGTATTCCTATATCTCTACCGAAAGAACCGGAAAGATACAGGCCACGGCTGAGGACAATGCTAATAAATCGAACGTTTGAAGTAGCGAGTGCAGAATCCGTGCTTGCATGGATTATGCCGAGTCACGCCAAACGACTAATTTTAATGAACGTTTGAAGTAGCGAGTGCAGAATCCGTGCTTGCATGGATTATGCCGAGTCACGCCAAACGACTAATTTTAATGAAAGAATGATGTGTAACATGAACAAAAGAATATATCTCGTATTGGCCATCGGATTAATCTCTTTCTCCGTGCAGGCACAAGAGGTTTTCAGCTTGAAAGACTGCATCGAGAAAGGGCTGGAACGGAATTATTCCATCCGGATCATCCGCAACGAGCAACAAATAAGTGAGAACAACGCCATACCCGGTAACGCCGGGTATCTGCCGACCTTCGACCTGAGCGGAGGGTTCAACGGCACGATCTACGATACGACCAACGAATTGCGGGATGGGGAAACCAGTAAAACCACCGGTGTGCATTCCGAAACCGCCAATGTCGGCGTCAATATGAACTGGACGATCTTCGATGGCTTCGGCATACAGGCTACCTACGAACGCCTGAAGGAGCTCGAACGGATGGGTGAACTGAACACGCGCATGACCATCGAGGACTTCGTGGCCCAGCTGTCGGCCGAGTATTTCAACCTGATCCGCCAGAATACCCGCCTCAACAACCTGCGCGCCTCCCTCGAACTCTCCCGCGAACGCCTGCGGATTGTCGAACAGAGCTATTATATCGGATCCATGTCGCGCCTCGACCTTCAACAGGCACAGGTCGACTTCAATGCCGACAGCTCGAACGTCTTAAACCAGTTGGAGATGGTGCATCGCACGCGCATCAGCCTGAACGAACTGATGGCGCTGGATAATGTGGAAGACCAGATCCAGATCCGCGACACGGCGATCTATCCCAATTCATTCCTCGACGAAGTGGATATCTGGCGCAACACGCTGGCGGCCAACTCCTCCCTATTGCTTGCGCAAAAGAATAAAACCTTGTCCGAACTGGATTACAAAAAAGCGAAAAGCCGCAACTACCCCTACGTACGCCTGAATGCCGGTTATGGCTATACGGCAAACTGGTACGAGGTGGGCACGACCGAATTGCAGAAGCGCTTGGGACTGAACTACGGCGTCAGCGTGGGCTTCACCCTCTTCGACGGCTTGAACCGCAAACGCGAACAGCGGAATGCCCGCTTACAGATCGAGAACAAGAATTTGCAGACACAGGAACTGGAACTCGCCCTGCGAGCCGACCTGAGTACGCTCTGGATGGCCTACAAAAACAACCTCGGCCTATGGGCATTGGAGAAAGAGAATGTGGTGGTCGCCCAGGAATATTATAATGTAGCCATCGACCGCTACCGCCTGCGCGAACTCTCGGGTATCGAGCTGCGCGAAGCCCAGAACAAACTGCTCGACGCCGAAGAACGCCGCTCCATCGCCGAATACAACACCAAGCTCTGCGAAATCTCCCTCCTGCAACTCAGCGGCCAGATCGTTTCCTACTTCACCAGCAATCCGGAGCGGGTGAGCGATTGAAAGGAGGCTGGAACCGGAGAACACAAATTGTCCACAATATATGGGCCTACTCTGCCGTTAATTCTGTAATTTTGCAGCAAATTAATCGATCATGACAAAGAGCAAAGAAGGACAGCTGTTGGACAAGATTGACTATCCCGATGATTTACGGCGTCTGGCGATAGCGGAACTGCCACAGGTGTGCGACGAGTTGCGCCAATATATCATTGATGTACTATCGGAACATCCCGGCCACCTGGGTGCCAGCCTGGGTACGGTGGAATTGACCGTAGCATTGCATTATGTGTTCAACACGCCCGACGACCGGATCGTTTGGGATGTCGGACACCAGGCTTACGGGCATAAGATCCTCACCGGACGGCGGGAGGCGTTCCATACCCTGCGTACGTTGGGAGGCATCAGCGGTTTCCCCAATCCGAAAGAGAGTGAATACGACGCGTTTATCGCCGGCCATTCTTCGACCTCGATCTCTGCCGCCTTGGGCATGTCGGTGGCATCGAACCTCAAAGCGGACGAACACCGCAAAGTCATCGCCGTGATCGGCGACGGGGCAATGACCGGCGGCCTGGCGTTCGAAGGGCTTAACAATGCTTCGGCCAATCCGAATAACCTGTTGATCATCCTCAACGACAACGATATGGCGATCGACCAGAGCGTCGGGGGCATGAGCCAGTACCTGGTGGATATCACCAGCAGCAAGGCCTACAACAAACTGCGCTACGATACGTTTCGCGCCATGAAACGGATGCGATTGATCAGCGACGACCGCAAGGGCAATATCCTACGTTTCAACAACAGCCTGAAAGCCCTGTTGACCAAGCAACACAACCTGTTCGAAGGCTTTAGCATCCGTTACTTCGGACCGGTCGACGGACATAACGTGAACTACCTGACCAAGGTATTGAATGATATAAAAGACTTGCAGGGTCCTACCCTCTTGCATATCAAAACCAAGAAAGGCAAAGGCTTCCGCCCGGCGGAAGAGTCGGCCACCGAATGGCACGCGCCCGGCAAATTCAATAAAGAGACCGGCGAACGCCTGCTCCCACAGAAATTGGACGAGCCGCAGCTCTACCAGGACGTGTTCGGCCATACGCTGGTTGAGCTGGCCGAAAAAGACGAGCGCATCGTGGGCATCACTCCCGCCATGCCGACTGGCAGTTCGATGAATTTCATGATGAAAGTCTTCCCCAAACGCTCATTCGATGTGGGTATCGCCGAAGGGCATGCCGTCACCTTCTCGGCCGGACTGGCCAAAGAAGGACTGATCCCTTTCTGTAATATCTATTCGTCGTTTATGCAGCGCGCCTACGATATGGTGATCCACGATGTGGCGTTGCAGCACCTGCCGATGGTGATCTGCCTCGACCGTGCCGGACTGGTGGGCGAAGACGGAGCGACACACCATGGCGTGTTCGATATGGCCTACCTGCGCCCGATCCCCAACCTGATCATCTCGTCGCCATTGAACGAGATCGATCTGCGCAACCTGATGTACACCGGCTACAAAGCCAACAGTCCCTTCGTCATCCGCTATCCCCGGGGCAAAGGCGAGATGAAGGACTGGCGCAAACCGATGGTTGAACTGCCCGTGGGCAAGGGCAAGCGGCTGCGCGACGGGAAAGATGTCGCAATCCTCTCGATCGGCCCGATCGGTAATGAGGTGATCCGCGCCATCCAACTATTGGAAGATACGAAGCTCTCGATCGCCCATTACGATATGATCTACCTCAAACCCATCGACGAAGAGCTCTTGCACGAGGTAGGCCAACGCTTCTCGCGCATACTGACCGTGGAGAACGGGGTGATCCGCGGCGGACTGGGAACGGCCGTTATGGAATTTATGATCGAGAACGGATACAGCCCCCGGATCCAACGGATCGGTGTGGGCGACCATTTCGTCGAACACGGCTCCATCCCCGAACTCTACAGGCTTTGCGGGATGGATGCGGAAAGCATTAAAAAGAGAATTATGAATGATGAATGATGAATGATGAGAAATAACCCCAATGGCTTAAACTCATCTCTCATAATTCATAATTCATAATTCATAATTTCAAAGAAAATGAAGATTATTATTGCCGGTGCAGGCGAAGTAGGAACACATGTTGCCAAGATGTTATCGCAGGAGAAGATGGATATCATCCTGATGGATCCGGACGAGAACCGTCTGGTGTTCCCCAACTCCAATATGGACATCCTGCCGATGGTCGGCAATCCCACTTCGCTGAAGAACCTGGAAGAGGCGGGCACGAAGAATGCCGACCTCTTTGTCAGCGTGACGCCCGAAGAGACGACCAATATGATGGCGTGCATGCTGGCCCATAACCTGGGCGCGCGCCGCACCTTAGCCCGCATCAACAACTACGAATACCTCCTGCCTCGCAGCAAAGAGTTTTTCCAGACGCTGGGTATCGACGCGATGATCTATCCCGAGATGCTGGCAGCCAAAGAGATCGTATCGGATATCAAACGACCCTGGACCCGCCAGTACTGGGAACTATTGGGTGGCGCGCTGATCCTGATCGGCGTGAAGATCCGGGAGAACTCCTTGTTGGTCGACAAACAAATCGCCGACCTGCCGAGCGAAAACAAGCTCTATCATATCGTTTCGATCCAGCGCGACAATGAAACGATCATCCCGCGTGGACACGATGTGATCCGGGCGGGTGACCTGTTGTTTTTCACCACCACCCAGTCGGGCGTCGAAGAAGTGCGCCGACAGGCCGGGAAAGAAGATCCGGAGGTGAAGAAGATCATTATCATGGGCGGTAGCCGCATAGCCATCCGCGCCTGCCAGTACCTGCCCAATAACATCCGGATCAAGCTGATCGAGATCAATAAAGAGAAAAGTCATAAGATCGCGGAGACCGTGCCGGGCAATGTATTGGTGATCAACGGCGACGGACGCGATCCGGATCTATTGAAACAGGAAGGCGTCAAAGACTCCCAAGCCTTTATCGCCCTGACGGAGAACGCGAGCACGAACATCCTCGCCTGTGTCGCCGCCAAGCGTTACGGGGTGTTTAAGACCATCGCCGGGGTGGAGACGCTCGACTATATCTCTGTGGCCAACAATATGGATATCGGCGCGGTGATCAACAAGAAGCTGATCGCGGCCAGTTACATCTATCAGTCGCTACTGGATGCCGATGTCTCCAACGTGAAATGCCTGGCTTTTGCCAACGCGGATGTGGCGGAACTGATCGCCCGCCCGAACTCAAAGATCACAAAGAAACCGGTCAAAGACCTGCGCCTGCCCACGGAGATGACATTGGGAGGCCTGATCCGCGACGGTGAGCCGCAGATGATCAACGGGAATACGCAGATCCAGGCGCAAGACCATGTCGTCGTCTTCTGCCTGGAGACGGCGATGCGCAAATTGGAGGACTACTTTAATTAGTTGAAAGTTGAATGATAAACATTCGTTTCATAATAAAGATGTTAGGTTTGATGTTTCTGTTGGAGACATTCTTTATGCTGATGGCTACCGGCGTAGCTTTCTTGTATAAAGGGGATGATTTTTATCCTTTCCTGATATCTACCGGCATCATTTTCGGTTCCGGCTTGCTCTTTTACCTTATCGGTCGTAAGGCGGATGAATACAACGCCGGCCGGCGGGAAGGCATGCTGACGGTGGCGCTGACCTGGGTTTTATTCTCGTTCTTCGGTATGCTGCCGTTCTACCTGGGTGGGTATGTCGACAATATCACCGATGCCTATTTCGAGACCATCTCGGGCTTTACCACCACCGGCTCGTCTATCCTGACGGATATCGAAGCGATGCCCCACGGCATCCTCTTCTGGCGCAGCCTGACCCAGTGGCAGGGCGGGATCGGTATCATCGTCTTTACCGTCGCGCTGATGCCAATCTTCGGCGGGGGTGCCGCCCAACTGTTCGATGCCGAGACGCCGGGCATCACCCACGAACGGTTCCGCCCGCGGGTGACGCAGGTGGCCAAACGCCTTTCCGGTGTCTATATCTTCCTGACACTGATCGTGATCGGCCTGCTCTGGGCCGGACCGATGGATCTCTTTGATGCCGTCAATCACGGGCTGACGACCATCGCCACCGGTGGCTATTCGACGAAGAACGCCAGTATCGGACATTGGCATTCGGCGTATATCGAATATACGGTCATCATTTTTATGTTTATCGGCGCGACCAATATCACCCTGATCTATTTCCTGTTGAACCGGCAGCCGAAGAAGTTCTTCGCCGACGAAGAGCTGCGCTGGTTTTTCTTCTTCGTATTGGCGATCGCGCTGGTGGTAACCGCCTGGCTACTGATCACTTCCGTGTTCACCGACCTCGGCACCTCGTTCCGGCAGGCATTGTTCCAGGTCGTCACATTGATCACCACCTGTGGCTTTGCCACGGAGAACTACATCAGCTGGGGACCATTCTTCTGGTTTATCGCGCTGATCCTGATGTTTATCTGCGGTTGCGCCGGCTCGACCAGCGGCGGACTGAAGATGGGACGTTTTGTGATCCTGACGAAGAACCTCTTCAACGAATTCAAGAAACAGACCCATCCGCACGCGGTGATCCCGGTACGGATGAACGGCCATGTCATCTCGGGCGAGATCGTACACCGGGTACTGGCGTTTGTGTTTGCCTATATCACGCTGATCGTGGTCAGTTGCCTGGTACTGGCATTGGATGGTATGCCTTTCGAAGATACGATCGGCGCGGCGATCTCCGCCATCGGCAATATCGGGCCGGGCCTGGGCGCGGAAGGGCCGGTGGGCAACTACGCCAATGTGCCCGACATCTCCAAATGGTTCCTCTCTTTTCTGATGCTGACCGGGCGGTTGGAGATCTTCACCGTACTGACGATCCTGATTCCCGGATTCTGGAAACAATAAAAAACATACGACATGAAACAGACAATCCTTATACTCCTCCTGACAGCCCTATTCGCTTCCTGCTCCACTCAAAAGAGAGAAGAGCGGCAGACGGAAGACCTGCTTCCGGAATGGACCTTTACCTCCGGCATCGAAGGACCGGCAACCGACCGGCAAGGCAATGTTTACGCGGTCAACTACGGCCGGGAAGGCACCATCGGCATCGTGCGTCCCGATGGCTCGCACGAACTTTTTATGACCCTGCCCGAGGGATCGACCGGCAACGGGATCCGCTTCGACCGCGACGGCTTTATGCATATCGCCGATTATACCGGGCATAACATCCTGAGAGTAAATATCGAACAGAAAAAGATCATCTCTTTCACCCACGAGGCAGGGATGCACCAGCCCAACGATATCGCCCTGTCGCCCGACGGGAATATCTACGCCAGCGACCCGGACTGGGCAAACGAAACGGGACAGATCTGGCTGATCACCCCCGACGGCAAAGTCACCCTATTGGAGTCGGATATGGGAACGACCAACGGCATCGAAGTCAGCCCAGGCGGCAAAACACTCTATGTGAACGAATCCGTGCAGCTCAAGGTCTGGGCGTATGATATCCTGCCGGATGGGACAGTGGCCAACAAACGTCTGTTCCACCACTTTACGGGATACGGCATGGACGGGATGCGCTGTGATATCCGCGGCAACCTGTACGTCTGCCGGTACGACAAAGGCACGGTTGCCATGCTCAACCCGGAAGGGGCATTGATCCGCGAGATCAGGCTGGCGGGAGCAAAGCCATCGAACATCACCTTCGGCGGAGCGGATCGCCGCCGCTGTTATGTGACACTCCAGGATCGCGGATGTTTTGAAACTTTTACGGCCGAGTTCCCCGGCAGGGAATAAGTTTTCCTGTATTTTTCTGCCCGTCAGATATACGCTTTTACCTATTTTTACGTTATAATAAGAATGAATTCTTAAGACGAAAACAAATGATAGAATATATCAGAGGTGAAATTGTGGAATTAACCCCCACACGTTTGATCATGGAATGCGGCGGGATCGGCTATGAATTAAACATTTCACTCCATACGTACAGCGCTTTCAACGGGAAGGCTTCCGGCAAGATCTATGTGTTGGAAGTGATCCGGGAAGACGCCCATCTCTTGTTTGGCTTTGCCGACAAGACGGAGCGCGAATTGTTTGTGCAACTGACCTCTGTCTCCGGCGTAGGTCCCAATACGGCACGCATGATCCTCTCTTCCCTTCCGCCCGCCGAACTGATCCAGGTGATTGCCACCAAGAACGAAACTGCGCTTACCGCCGTCAAAGGGATCGGGCTGAAAACGGCACAACGCATCCTGATCGATCTGAAGAACAAGGTGAAGCCGATCGAAGGCGCGACAGACCTTTCCACCCCGGTTGCAGGAAATGCCGCCGTGGTAGAAGAAGCCACAGCCGCCCTGGTGATGCTGGGCTTCCAGAAGGCAGCCTCGCAGAAAGCCGTTCTTTCTATCCTCAAAGGTTCGCCTGCCCTGCCGGTCGAACAGGTGATCAAAACAGCATTACGGATGCTTTAATTCAATTGATAATTGAGAGCTGAGAGTTGAAAATGAGGGGACGGTTAATGAAATATCTTTTATGGATTACCCTTTTTCTGTTCGGGGCGGGCATTTATGCTATGCATGCCGGCTTCCTGGACATTACCCCTTCCCTGCCTGAGCGAAGCCTGCCCGCGGCCCCACAAGACACCGTCACCCGCTTCCCCGTAGCCAAGACCGTTCCGGAGGATCTGAAAGATTTCGAGAAACAACATCCCGCTGACCTGCGCGACCCGGAGAATGTGAAAACAACGGTAGAGTACGATATCCGTACGGGACATTATGTCGTCCGTACCCGCATCGGTGAGATGGAGATCAGTACCCCCATCATGCTCACCCCCGAAGAGTACCAGGACTATAGCCTGCAACAGTCCTTACGCGCCTACTACCGGCAGAAAAACGAAGAAGAATTCCAGAAAGAGACCAATAAAGAGCTCAACCTGACCGATCTCCAGTTTGATATCGGTGCCGCCGAACGCATATTCGGTCCCGGAGGTGTACGCGTCCGTACGCAAGGAACCGCGGATATCACCATGGGCTTGAAGAACAACACCACCAAAGACCCTTCCCTGCCGGAACGCTCGCGTAGCCGGACGTTCTTCAACTTCGACGAGAGCGTGCAATTGAATGTCCAGGCCAAGGTCGGCAGCAAAGTGAGTTTCGATATGAATTACAATACCGAAACTTCTTTTGATTTTGACTCCAAGAAACTCAAACTCGCCTACCAGGGCGAAGAAGACGAGATCATCAAGAACATCGAAGCGGGGAATGTGAGTATGACGACCAACAACTCCCTGATCCGCGGGGGTGCCGCCCTGTTCGGGATGAAGGCCGACCTGCAGTTCGGGAAACTCAAGGTGAACACCTTGTTCGCCCAGCAGGAATCCGAGTCGAAAACAGTGAATTCCAAAGGCGGCGTACAAACCACCCCGTTCGAGATCACCGTCGACCAATACGATGAGAACCGCCATTACTTCCTGGCGCACTATTTCTACGACAATTACGACAAAGCGCTCAAGACATTGCCTTACGTCAATTCGCCGATCACGATCAACCGGATCGAAGTGTGGATTACCAATAAACGCAACGACTTCAATGAAGCCCGTAACATTGTCGGGTTCTCCGACTTGGGAGAGTTCTCCCATATCAGTAATCCGACGTTTGTGCAACGAGCCGGAAGCTCGGATATCCCGCAGAATGCCGCCAATAACCTCTACCGGAACATGGTCGACAATTACCCCGGCATACGCGACGAGGCCCAGGTGAATAATATCTTAAGCGCTATCCTGACCAACGGAACGGATTACGAAAAGGTGACCAGCGCACGCCGCCTGAAAGAGTCGGAATACATCCTGAACAAACAACTGGGTTATCTCTCGTTGCGTACCCAACTGCAACAGGACGAGGTCTTAGCCGTTGCCTTCGAAGTCAATTACGGCGGGCAGACCTTCCAGGTCGGTGAGTTCTCGTCCGACAAGGTGGGTAGCGATACGAATACATCCCCCACCCTGATCGTCAAACTGTTGAAAGGGGTTACCTCCGCACCCTCCATGCCTTTCTGGCGCCTGATGATGAAGAATGTGTATTCTTTGAATGCCTATTCCGTGCAGAAAGAGAATTTCAAGATGGATATCCTTTACCAGAGCGATACGACAGGGACCTACCTCAACTATATCCAGGATGGGAATATCAGTGAAGAGATCCTGTTGCGGGTGATGAACCTCGACCGCCTGAACTCACAAGAGAATGCCTACCCCGACGGCTTCTTTGACTTTCTGAACGGCTATACGGTCAACGCGGAGACCGGGCGCATCTTCTTCCCCGTTGTCGAACCTTTCGGCTCACACCTGAAAGAAAAGATCGGCAACAACTCGATTGCCGAGAAATATATCTACCAGGAGCTTTACGACTCCACCAAAACGGTAGCCCAACAGATCGCCGAGAAAAACAAATTCATCCTGCGCGGGGAATACAAAGCCTCCTCGGGCGCCCAGATCGATCTGGGATCGACCAATGTGGCGCGCGGATCGGTCACGGTGACCGCCGGAGGCATCGTCCTGACCGAGAATGTAGACTATACGGTGGATTACACCTCCGGTATCGTGACGATCCTCAATGAAAGCATCGCTTCGAGCGGCTCCAATATCCAGGTTCAGTTAGAGAATCAGTCGACCTACAACATGCAACGCAAGACCATGGTGGGGCTCGACCTGAACTACGATTTCACGCCCGACTTCAGCCTGGGAGCCACCATCATGCACATGTCGGAGATGCCGCTGACCGTGAAGACGACAACGGGCGACGAATCGGTAAAGAACACCTTATGGGGACTCAATACCTCCTATAAAAAAGAAAGCCAGTTATTGACGAATATGCTCGATAAGCTGCCGCTCCTGAATCTGACCAAACCCAGCCAGATCGCTTTCAATGCGGAGTTTGCCCACCTGATCGCCGGGCATTACGAGAACAAATACTCCGGCGCTTACTCCTACCTGGACGATTTCGAATCGAGCCAAAGCGGATTCAACCTCTTGAACCCCTACTCCTGGCAGATCTCCAGTACCCCTTACCAGGACGGCGCCAACCCCCTGTTTCCGGAAGCGTCCATCTCAGACAATGTAGACTACGGAAAA
Organism: Parabacteroides sp. PF5-6; assembly: GCF_029504695.1. Classification (GTDB taxonomy): domain Bacteria; phylum Bacteroidota; class Bacteroidia; order Bacteroidales; family Tannerellaceae; genus QVMG01. The sequence continues at coordinate 74,981 of NZ_JAQFIN010000004.1, read as the reverse complement.
AACAGGGCTTTACTCTCCTGGTACTATATCGACGGGATCTTCAACCGCTCGAACTCGACGAACATACCGGGAATCGACAAAAACGAATTATCCAACCATTATGTGCGGGCCATTCCCGTGCGTGAATTGTATCCGGATAAAGACATCTCGACCAACGAGACGTCCGTGCTCTCGGTCCTCAACGTAGCGTATTACCCGAACGAACGTGGTCCGTACAACCTCGATGCCCAGGCATTGAACAGCGACGGAACCCTCTCTTTCCCCGAGAAGCGCTGGGCAGGGATGATGCGACGAATCGAGCAGAGCGACTTCGAGACCGCCAACGTGCAGTATATCGAGTTCTGGCTGATGGACCCCTTCCTCTACGATACGAATCCTGAAGGAGGAGACCTCTATTTCAACCTCGGGGAGATCTCGGAAGATATCCTGAAAGACGGAAAGAAGTTCTTCGAGAACGGCCTGCCGGTCAACGACGACGAGACGAATATCGATTATACCCACTGGGGTAAGGTGCCGCGAATGACCAGTACGGGGTATGCTTTCGACAATACGGCGAATGCCCGCCCGAAGCAGGATGTCGGATTGAACGGCTTGAACTCGGAAGAAGAAAAAACATACGGCGCCTATAAAGAGTTCTACGATAACCTGCCCCTGGTTTTATCGCCCGAGATACTAAATGCCATGCTCGACAACCCGGCTTCTCCATTGAACGACCCCGCCGGAGATAATTATATGTATTACCGCGACGACTATTACGAATCGACAGAAGCGGGCATCCTCGAACGCTACAAACGCTATAACGGTACGGAAGGCAATTCGCAGGAAGCCTCCGGCAATAACAATTCCGCGTCCAAGACCTTGCCCGATGTGGAAGATATCAACCAGGACAATAACCTGAACGAGACCGAGAAGTATTTCGAATACAAAGTATCCTTGCGTCGGGAAGACCTGGTGGTGGGGCGTAATCATATCGTGGATGTCAGAGACACCACTGTGCGCCTGCCCAACGGCAGTACGGAGAACAACAAAGTCAGATGGTACCAGTTCCGTATCCCCATCAAGAGCTACAACCGTACGGTCGGCTCCATCAGCGACTTCAAGACCATCCGCTTTATGCGTATGTATATGACCCAGTTCACCAAACCGACCGTATTGCGCTTCGGCTCTTTCGACCTGGTGCGTGGCGACTGGCGTACGTACGAGCAGGATTTATCGAACCCCAACGTGCCACCGATCGAGAACGGTACGCTCACCGTTTCTTCCGTCAATATCGAAGAGAATAGCCGGCGTACGCCTGTCAACTATGTCATTCCGCCGGGCGTCACCCGTATGGTCGATCCGGGCCAGCCGCAACTGACCCAGGAGAATGAACAGGCTTTGTCTTTGAAGGTTACCCGGCTGGCACCTGCCGATGCGCGCGCCGTCTATAAAAATACTTATTTCGACCTTCGCCAGTACAAACGCTTGCAACTCTTTACCCACGCGGAAAAGTTTATCGACGATGATACCGGCTTGTCCGGTGGAGAGCTCTCCGTCTTTATCCGCTTGGGATCCGACTATAAGAACAACTACTACGAATACGAGGTTCCACTGACCCTGACCGATCCCGGATCCTATTACGAGACGGAGTCCGACCAGCGGAAAGTATGGCCCGATCAGAACAAGATGGACTTCCGCCTCGAAGTGCTCACCGAATTGAAGAACAAGCGCAACAGAGCCAAACGGAATGGTGAAAGCGGAGCGGAATATCATCAGGTCTTTTCGGATGTCGACCAGGACAACAACCTGAATACGATCCGCATCGTGGGAAATCCCAGCCTGGGCGAAGTGAAAACGATCATGATCGGGGTGCGCAACAACTCCAGCAGTGTGAAGAGCGGGGAGATCTGGGTCAACGAACTGCGCCTGGCAGGCTTCGACGAAGAAGGGGGCTGGGCAGCCAATGCGAACCTGAATATCGCGCTCTCCGACCTGGGAACGGTCAACGCCAGCGGACGGATCGAAACGGCAGGCTTCGGCGCTTTAGACCAGTCGCTGATGGAACGGCGCCTGGACGATCTGAAGCAGTTCAGCGTCGCAACGAACATACAGCTCGGGAAGTTCTTCCCCGAAAAAGCAAAAGTGAATATCCCCTTCTATTATGCCTATTCGAAAGAGACGATCGACCCGAAATACAACCCGTTGGATACTGACGTCAAATTGGAAGACGCGCTCGACGTCGTAGAGACCCAGGCGGAGAAAGACTCCATCCGGCGGTTCGCGCAGGAACTGACAACCGTCAAAAGCGTAGCTTTCAATAACGTGAAGGTTGACGTGCGCAGCAAGAACCCCATGCCCTACGACCCGGCGAACTTCTCCCTGGGGTACTCCTTCAGCGAGACCAGCAAGCGCAACCCGGAGACCGATTACGAAACGCAGAAAGACTACCGCGCGAACTTCGCCTACGACTATACCCCGTACGTGAAGCCCTTCCGCCCGTTCCAGAAGATCCAGAAGAACAACGGCTACACCAAATACATCAAACAACTGTCGTTGAACTACCTGCCCAATAACATCAGCTTCCAGACGTCGATGAACCGGAACTATTACGAGATACAACTCCGGGATGTCAGCAACTCGGGCTTGAAGATCGATCCGTCGTTCAGCCAGAACTTCCTCTGGAACAGGGCGTTCAGCCTGCGTTGGAACCTGACGAACAACCTCAATTTCAGCTTCACCTCCGGCACGAACGCCCGCATCGAAGAGCCTTACGTGCAGGTGAATAAAAAGCTCAACCCCGACGACTACGGCATCTGGAAAGACTCCGTGATGCAGAGTATCCGCAACTTCGGTACCCCGCTGGAATACGACCAACGTTTCCAGGCGAACCTCACCCTGCCGTTGCAATACATCCCCGTACTCGACTGGGTGAACAGCAGCGTCGGTTATACCGCCACCTACCGCTGGGAACGCGGCGCTACGGTCGACGACGAAGACATCGAGATCGGCAATACGATCCGCAACCAGCGCCAGATCGATATACAGGGAGGATTCAACTTCCAGACGCTCTACAACAAAAGCGCTTTCCTGAAAAAGGTAAACCAGCGGTTTGCACCCAAAACCACAGCGACAGCCAACCGCCGCCAGCAACAGGCGGAGGTGAAGAAAGCCGCCAAGGTGGAACTCGAGGTCAAGCTCAACCCCGACAGCGCCACACTGATCGATCATAAACTATTGAACGACAAAGTGATAATCACCGCCCAGACCCTCGACGGCAAACGCTATCCGATCAAATACAAAGCGATCAACTTCTCGCAGGCCAGTATCCTGACCCAGGATACGGTCGCATTGAAAGTCACCGTCCGCCCGGGCGAGAAGCCATCGTTGAAAGGAGTCACGCTGGAGGTCGCCGAATACTCCGCCCGCTTCCTGATGATGCTTCGCCGGTTTAATATTCAATATACCACCGGCGACGGCATGTACCTGCCCGGCTTCCGCCCCGAGATCGGAGGCATGTTCGGCCAGCGCTCGGGAAGCACCATGGCGCCGGGACTGGGCTTTGCCTTTGGCGACGTGCGCCGCTCGTATATCGACGAGGCCTTCCGGCAGGGATGGCTGGTGACCGATACCAGCAATGTGAACGCGGCGATGATCAACCGGAGCCGGAACCTGGTCTTGCGTGCCAACCTCGAACCGATCAACGGCCTGAAGATCGACCTGAACGCCACACGCTCGACCTCGAATAGCCTGGAAGTACAATTTATGTACGACGGCATGCCGCAGATCGAAGGCGGTAGCTTCAATATGACTACCATCGCCCTGTCGACCGCTTTCTCGGGCACCGGCAATGTGGACAACAATTACCAATCCGCTCCTTTCGAGAAATTCCTAAGCAACCGCGATATCATCCGAAACCGGTTGCAGCAGCAATACGAAGGCACCACCTACCCCGATCAGGGCTTTATCGCAGGAACGGGGCTGGGCGGCCAGGCGTACAACGCCGAAGTGGGCACCGTCGACCGCAACTCCGCCGATGTACTGATCCCCGCCTTCCTCTCCGCCTATACGGGAAAGAATGCCGGCAGTATCGCGCTCACCGCTTTCCCGTCATTGGCGTCCTTATTGCCCAACTGGCGCATCACCTACGACGGACTGATGCAGGTGCCTTTCTTTAAGAAACGCTTCAAGAGCTTCTCGATCAGCCATCAGTACCAGGCGAACTATACCGTCGGCACCTTCTCGTCTTACCAGAACTGGGTCGATGCCGGCCTCGATGGCTTAGGTTTTATCCGCAGCGTGCAGACGGGCAACCCATTGCCTTCGTCGCCCTATGAGATCGCTTCCGTAGCAATCTCCGAAAGGTTCAACCCCCTATTGGGCGCCGACGCGACCCTGTTGAACAATATGACGGTACGCGCCATGTACAACCGCAGCCGCAACCTCAGCCTCAATATCTCTTCGTACCAGATCGTCGAAGCCTTAAACAATGAGATCGTCGTCGGCCTGGGCTACCGCATCACCGAATTCAATAAGATTCTGAAAAGAAAAGGCTCGCAGAACTTCAGCAACGACCTGAACCTCAAAGTCGACTATGCCCACCGCAAGCAACAGTCGTTGATCCGTAAGATCGAAGACCAACTCACCCAGGCTACCAGTGGGAATATCGCCAAAACCCTCTCCTTCTCGGTCGACTACGGTGTCAGCCGGGCACTGACCCTGCGTGGATTCTACGACCTGCAGATCAACGAACCTCTGATCTCCAGCAGCTCTTTCCCGACCTCCAACTCCAACTTCGGTTTAAGCATCCAGTTCTCCTTAACGCAATAGTTAACGGGCAGGCAACTTACATTCCTCTCGCCCAACGGCGGTAAATCTATCATTTTGCTCTTTCCGACCCGTCGGAGCAGAAAAAGTTGGTTACAATTGATCAATTGCAACATATTCTATTTTCCCAATCCATATATTTGCCACAAACAAAGAGAAACAATCAATCGAATCATACACCGAATAAAACAAATGCATAATGAAACAAATTGTACTTCTTCTGATCGCCCTATTCGTTCCGGCAGGAATATTACAGGCAGAGCCCGACACCTATTGGGCAAACAACGCAGCCACCCAGTTTGCCGGTGGCAACGGTGAATCAGCCGAAACGGCTTATATTATCAGTACCGCGGCTGAACTGGCTTTTTTCGCCAATGAATTCAACGCCGGCAAAGGTGATACCTATCGCGGGAAATACTTTAAACTGGATCCGGCTGATGATACGGATTATATTGATCTGGCAGCACATCTTTGGAGGCCGGTTGGAAGTACTCTTGATAACAATACCGCTTTCCAGGGCCATTTTGACGGTGGCGGATGTACCATCCGGAATATCCAAAGGATCGGGGGGTATCAAGTTATGGGTTTTTTCGGTTGCCTAAAAGGAAGTAACGACTTTCCGGTCACCATTCAAAACCTAAACCTGTCAGACGGAGCCATACAGGGAATGACCGATAATAACAGTTATACCGGCGCTTTGGCCGCTGCCGCTTTTGGCACAATTACCCTGAAGAATTGTGCGGTCGATGGGATGGCGATTACCGGGGGAAGCAGATATTCCAGCACGGGGGGATTAATCGGATGGGCCTACGAAGTAAACCTTACGATGCAATCCTGTGCAGTCCGGACAAATATACAGGGAGGTGGGACACAAAACTCCTATACCGGCGGATTGGTGGGTGAGTTAAATGGTACCTTAACACTAACCGATAGTTATTTCCAGGGAATAATAATAGGAGGCGAAAGTGCAACTATTTATAATTCTACCGGCGGATTAGTGGGATGGGTAAGCGGTAATTCCACCTTTAAAGCGACCAACTCTTATGTTTCCGGCCAGGTGATTGGAGGTAAAAGTGGTTACCTTGCCACCGGCGGCTTAGTGGGGTATGGTGATAGCAATTCCTCCCTCTCCTTTACCCACTGCCTGGCTGTACTGGAGGACTTATCCGGTCCCGACGGTTCTGCGATCCGGCGGATTATTGGGGATAAGGGGGATGATGTTACCTCCACGATCACCAATACCTATGCCTCAGTAGAAACAAATAATTGGATAGATCATGCTACCGATAACGGTACGAACTGGGACGGTAATCTCTCCGGCCAACCCATCTTAAGCTGGAACACAGACAATATCTGGGTAAAAGACCCCACAGGTCAAACCCTACCTGACCTGAGAGGGCTTTTCTTCTATCAAGGCACAGGCACAATCAATGACCCATACCTGATCTCTGGGCCGACCAAACTCAATCGGGTGCGTTACGCACTGGATAAACACTACCGAATGAGCCAAGATATCAACCTGAGCAAGCGGCTGGGGAGTTCCAAGGCCCCCGGCGAGATCTATGGCGCAGCTGGCTGGTTGCCGATAGGTAATTGGGATGCCGCATTTACCGGCACATTCGATGGCGGCGGATTTACGATCAGTGGCTTATGGATCAATAGAGAAGAGACTATTCTGGTAGGCCTTTTCGGATATATCGGGGGCGAAAGCATAATCAAAAACCTGACCGTGGAGATACCGGAAGGGGAAGTGGTCAAAGGAGATGGTCATGTCGCTGGGCTGCTTGGCTCGGGCGATAGTAATACCACCCTGCAAGACTGCCGGGTAACCGGTGGCGGTACAGTCACAGGCAATACTGAAATCGGCGGACTGGTGGGTTATATGCATGGTTCCATACTTCGTTCCGCGGCGACGGTGGAGGTAAGTGGAAAGAATCATATCGGTGGCCTGGTCGGCACTTTACATAATGGCTCCGCCACCCAGAGTTACGCGACCGGCCAGGTAACTGTTTCCAATGATACAGGTGCCGGCGGCGGACTGGCAGGTGATCTAAATAGCGGTTCCCTCTTCCAATGTTATGCCCTGGGTGATATCGAGGGAACAGGTAATAACCCACGGATCGGCGGATTAGTGGGTAGTCAAGATGGAAGTATCACCCAATGTTATGCCGCCGGCGAGGTGGATACCGGCAATGGGTATAGAGGCGGATTGTCAGGAGAGCGAGGTGACGGTCGCCCGCTCAATACGTCCTTTTACAATATAACCGAGAACCAAGCCCTATCAGGCGTTGGCTTCGGCGATTCGAACGGCGCAACCGGTATCACCACCGAAGAGATGCAAAAACGTGCCACCTTCCTGGCGGCGGGATGGACATTCAATCAGGCGAACTGGTCGATCCGGGAAGGCGAGGCGTTCCCGCATTTTAGCTGGGAAGAATGGGATGGTTACCCACCGGCCACCACCCTCCACAGCATATGGCTGGAAGTTGGGGCGGGCATTACCGTTAACCATCAGGCGGGCGAATTGCTGATTACCGAGGAGGATCATCTCTTCCTGAACTTCTGGGCAGACGAGGCCGGCATCACAAGCGACGATATCCTCCTATGGATCGATGGAGTGGAAACGGCATTCACCCCGACCATCGGTAACAGGGGCGGCAGTTATATCCTCAATCCCCCCACCGCGGCACAGGCAATCGTGATCGCCCTGCGCCAGTACACCGTCACTCTGCCCACACTGCCCGAAGGCTTTACACTCACCCCCGGCGCCGGCAACCACCGGGTGGACTACGGCAAGCCTTTCCAGTTTACCGTTACGGCGAATGATCCGGAAGCCCTGAACGGTCTGAAGATCTGTATCAACGGCGTAGAGCTACAGCCCGATGCCAATGGCCAATACACCATCGACAGCGTGACCGGCCCGATCACCATCACCATCGAAGGATTCGACACCACCGCCAACGCACGCCTGGCCGAAGGAGAAGTCACCCTCTCGGTGGTCAACAATCAATTGTATATGGTCAATACCACAGACAGACCGGTGCCTGTCGCCGTGTACAACCTGACGGGCAAGAACATCGTATCCCTGCCTGCCCTGCGCGGCTCGCAAACCATCACCTTACCCGCCGGCATCTACCTCGTACGTACCGGCCAAACCCGCACCAAACTCCTTATCCCCTAAACACAATACCCCCTTATTATATGCAATAGCAATCCCCACCGGCAGCCCCCCCAAGGCTGCCGGTTCTTTTTCCAGTAGAGGGAGTGGAAGAAAATCTTCCGATTTTCTTCCGTAGTTGGTAGTGGGTAGTTAGTAGTGGGTAGGCGGATTCTAATGGTTAATGATTAATGGTTAATGGTTAATGATTAATGATTAATGATTAATGATTAATTGAGAAGGTAGGAGGCGGGGTGGTGGGGAATAGAAGGGAATTTGAAGATTTCTGAACTTTGATTCTACTGATTAAATGATGAATTATGAGTTAGGTTTTGTGTACAAATCAGTAGTATCTAAGCTCCTCTCCTGGACAGGAGAGGGGGACCACCGCTTGCGGTGGTGGAGAGGTTGTCTTTGTTAGGTGACTATATACCAATAAATTACTAATAGGAACAACCACTCCACCGCTGCAAGCAGCGGTCCCCCTCGCCTGGCCAGGCAAGGAGCCAAGATAGCAACAGTCGCAAATCTTCACTTTTCACAAGATTTGAAACGCCAGACCCCCCTTCTCCAAAACATCGCACTTTGGTCGAAAAAACATTGCACTTTGGTGAACAAAACATTGCGCTTTAGGCGACGAAAGTGCAATGTTTATTTTGGGCAGCCTACACATAAAAGTTTTACACCCCCTTCCACCTTTCACCCGACAGCCAGATCCCTGTATTGATCAGCGTTTCGGGTGAAGGATGGAGGCTTCCCGAAAAAGGCCGCCGGAGTTTTCTAAAAGGCCGCCGGAGTTTTCCAAAAGGCCGGCAGGGTTTTCCAAAAGGCCGGCAGCCTTTTCGGCAAGGTCTGACGTTTTTTTAAGTATGTCTTTACCTTTCACCCGAAATGCTGATCAATACAAGGATCTGGCGACCGGGTGAAAGGTGAAGACCGGACTAAAAACTTTTATGTGAGAAACTTCCGGTAGTTTGCGCGCAAACTACTAATACTTTATCGCCAAACTACCGGTAGTTGGTACGCAAACTACCGGAAGTTTGCGAAGGGGATATTAATGTCTTATTTTCAATGGTTTAGAAATCGCATTGAAGAAAATCTTCCGATTTTCTTCGGTAGTGGGTAGTGGGTAGTTAGTAGTTGGTAGGCGCGGAGCGGTAAATCGAAGAAAATGGGAAGATTTCTGAACTCTGATTCTACTGATTAAATGATTTACTATGAGTCAGGATTTGTGTGCGATCGTCCTGAAAGGACAATGAGCGCTGAAAGCGCGTAATACATCAGCCCGGGGTCAGAACCTTGAAGAGGTTCGCCACCCCGGGTTAGGGATATATATAAAAACGGAGCGCTGAAAGCGCGAAAGATTTGCTTTCGCGCTTTCAGCGCTCCGTTGTGTGTGGGTGTGTTCCCGACCCAGGGTTGCGTAGACCTAACGGCCTACTTACCCTGGGCTGGGCTCTAACGCGCTTTCAGCGCTCACTGTCCTTACAGGACACAAACAAAATACATAAATCCGTGTGATCCGTGCCTAAAGAACTTATCGCTGTCGGATAGGGGTGATCACGACATAGCCATCAGAGCCAGAGAGACGCGGATTGGTTGGGAGGGTGTAGCCGGAACTGTTTGCCTGAGTGATGCTAAAACTGGCACCACCGGCACCGCCACCGCCGGAACCGGCTGCATTAAATGTAGCACCCCTGGCACCACCGGCACCACCGCCGCCACCTCTCACATAACCGCCGCCACCGCCGCCGCCGCCGCCGCCGCCGATAAGTAAAGCTGTACCGATAGTGTAGCCATCGCCACCGTTACCTCCAGTAGTATCGGAACTATTACTTCCATCTCCGTTGCTACCTTGTCCGCTATAGCCAAAGCCACCAACACCGCTTCCATAGCCGCCACCGCCATTACGATCGCCAGTAGCGTTATGACGGTCATATCCGATTTTTCCATCCTCTCCGTTGTTATTGGCGACACCTCCCGCACCTCCAATACCTCCGTCAGGAGGTCTGGTCCCTGATGCTGCGCCGCCGCCGCCACCACCACCACCAGCGATCATAACTTTGGCTCCATTGCTTAACACGCCCGAAGCAGCTCCACCACCCGCACCTGCATTTCCTGCACTACTTCCATTTTGACCATTGCCTCCATTACCACCATTGCCAAGTCCATAATTTGGCCCCAAAGCGACTCCTCCTGCTCGGTTATCTGTTCTTCCTGATGCTGATGAACCAACCCCTCCGACCTGTATGGAAAGAACCTCGCCTTTACTGAGAGAATAAAGCCCACGTACATTCGCCCCCCTTCCTCCAGTGCCGCCATAATTGTTGTTACCATTAGAGTTGCTTCCAGTCCCCCCATCGCCCCCCCAGGCCTCTATATAATACAGACCTGATTCGGTAAGTGCAAAACTTGTCCCTTCCGCATATTCCGCCGCGGGGGCCACGTGGATCCGATGGATCTTGCCTCGTTCGAAGTCTACGCCCGAGGTGGTGGTTAATGTTTTGTAGGCATATTTTTTGGGATTCGCTGTGGTAAAGGTAAAGGTGAACGTATGCCTGGAGAGGTCTTTTACCGGCATAGGGATATAAAGAAGTTGATCATTGCCGACGGTAAGGCCGTCGGTGATATCGATGGTTACGCTATTGGAGCCTTCTGTAAACTCATAGTTGCCGGTAGAGGGGTAGTACACCATCGTCCCATTGATGATATTATCCGATCCATCGACCGTCATCGTAATGGTGGTCACGGGATCGGGCAGTAGCCGCACGTCCATATCGATCGCGGCGTACGACAGGATATGTTCGTACGTGAAGTCGATACCGCCTAACTGGCAGACCGGATTCTCTACCTCCCCTTCCGGATAGGAGATCTCCGGCTCTTTATCGCGCTCAATGGCTATCATTGGCGCGTAGATCTCATTCACAAAGGTATCGGGAACGAGGGTATAGGAAGCGGGCATAGTAAATGTCAAGCTCGCGGGGAAAGAAGTGCCGTCCACCCCGTTCAGATTGGCAGGGAAGTAAGAATAAAAGTCAAAGGTGGGTCCACCATCCACTAAACTCATAAACTGATCCTGCTCCAGCTCCGCAAAAAAGGTGGTGGTTGAAGCGGGTACCGGATTTATGGTTTCCAAAAGCATCCCTCCTTCAAAGCCTCCAATAACAGTTGTCACGTCGACAGGAGTAACAGCCATCACCACCTGATCGCCCAGTTCCCATAAATAGGGATATCCCTCAACGGTTGGATCAAGCGTAGCACGTGTATCCGGCATATCCCCCTTGGTCAGCGTACGTCCGGCGGATACGGCAAACGAATAATGGGTGGAAGGGTCGTACGCCAACTGCTCTTTCTCTTTATCCTTATGAAGCCCTTCTTCATTGTTGCACGATACCGCAAACGCGGCAAGGACAACCATCAACAGGCATAGTATATCGTTCTTCGTTTTCATCTCTTGATTATATTAAAACCAGGTATCCCCTCCATCTTCAGGTGGTGTCAACTCTCCGTTGATCGCCACATTCAGATACATCCGTCGGGAGTCTGCTACCACATTGCCAACACCGTTTACATAGATGTTTACCGTGTAAATACAGTTCCGGTCGACATCAAAATTATTATAGATTGGCGTATTAACCTCATCGTATCCCTTACCGACAACGACGTAGGTCTGAAGTACTTCTTCTTTTTCATTGACTGTAACATTGCCCTGAAAACAGATCTCAAACGCGTATTCAGGCGCCAGTGCCTTCCGGTCATACACATTCGTACTGGTCAAGCCCGACACAGTCCCCCTGCGGTTCTCCAGGCAATAGATATCGAAATTATACTTTTTATACGCTCCTTCGGTAGTGCTTGTACCAATACCTGTTAGAGAAGATCGAGTATAACCGGCAGCGGGAGTCGTCAATATTTGCGGGTAATCACCATCAAGATCATCATTCGCCCGTTCGACGATCCAGGAGTTTGCCGGGATATTGTTCGCATAATAGGAAACCAAATCGACCTCGGAGTTCGCATGGTTATAGATATTAACCGCGACCTTGGTGTATAAGCGGCGTAAGGGGAGTGTAACCACAGGATACTTACCCTCTCCGTCCAATGCGAGGCGTTCGGGCAAGACCACCGTTTCAAACGGACTTTCTGTGGTGCCGCTTATCATCGGCATTTTATCAGGCGCTGCGCCGGGTTGCTCGACCGCGGAGATAAAGTATTTCTGGGCAAGACCATCCAGTGTCTTTACATCGTCGAAGTAGGTATCCGCCGTAACCTCTTCGTCATCGGGGCAGTTGGCATCATCGAGGTTCGCAATAGCAAAGACCTTATATGTTGCTCCCCTTTTCAGGTAGACTCTTTCGTTGTTGCCATAGTTAATCGTGCGGCAGTATAAAAACTCGTATGTATCTTCCTCTGTGGCTTGAAAGACGATAATCGTCGCATTGTCAATCTCGCCCTCGCCACGTGTCACCTCTACCGCGCTATCCAAGCCCACCAATTCGATAGCGACCCATTCATCGTCTTCCGGAACGGGCACTTCCGCTTCATTGCATCCGGCGAACGCGATCACCAATAACAGGGCATAGATTATATATCGTATCGTTTCTTTCTTCATCTCTTTACTCTATTAATCAAAGGTTTGATCAAACGTCCATTCCTCCGCCGCGGCGACTTCCAATACGATATCCGCTGTCTCGACCATCGTAAAGGTTAGCTTGTAGATGGTCCCCGCCAATGGGAGATCATCAGTAGGGAAGGTATAGGTGGCGTATAATGGATTATCCTCATCTCTTACCTCCGTAATGATCCGGAACGTATAGCTTTGCGCAGGCATGGCAAGCATATAACCAAATTCGATAGGTGTGGCAGGTGTATCCTCCTCCGTAGGATAGGGCAAAGGCAATGCGTCATTCGAGGAGCGCACCGCCGAATAGTCGGTTTGGGTATCCTCCGCCGCGTCGAAAAGTTCATCATCCCACTCCTCAGCCTCAGCCTGCTTACCGATATTCAACCCTATGAATTCAGGCTGATTCATCAGTTCCACAGAGAGGATATTGCCATAACGCATCTCCGCCAGTTCGCTTTCAGCCACGAAATGGCAGCGCAAGGCGGTGAGTTTGTGTGAGAAGTACAGTGACGTATCGAATGGGGCTTCAATATTAGCAAATCCCATCGTTGAAGCCATAATATCCTGGCTTCCGTCGACCTGGAAGACAACCGAGGCGCCTTCATCGTCCCAGATCATCGTTTCATTCTCTTCCTCCTCGACCTTAGCAATATCATAGACTGCATGATAGGGATAGAACGCCACCAGAAAATAGGTAACCCCGCCCACCATCTCGTCGTAGAACACCTGCTGAATGGCAGTTCCCATGCGGTTGGTATATTCGATATTGCCCGTCCAAACGGTACTGGCGTATTTCCCGAGTTCGTTTTCGGGGTCTTCGGGTTCATCGGCTTCACCTTCGTAATTTTCAGGTTTGTCGCCCGGATACTGGCCGCCGAAGAATCCGCGGTCAAGGTAAGTGGTCTCGTTATCCCAGTCTTTGATGCCTGTTAGAGAGAAAAGCTCTGTCGTTATGATACCGATCTCCAACTGATAAGGCGGTAGGCTTTTTGTGCCTTGCTCTCCTGCACCTGCGATGGGGTGGATCATCCCGCCCGGGTCGGGCACGATAGGGCTTCGGGTGGTGAAACTCTGCGCTTGCAACGAACCGCTCAGCCTGAGCCGTGCCCTTTCGGGCTGCTCTTCCGGCAGGGGGGAGTGTTCTTCCCCAGTGCATCCCCCAAATAATGCGACACCACATAAAGCGATTAGTATATATAGCGTTTGTTTCATCTCAACCAATTAATACGTTTCTATCTCCCGCAGGGGATCATCCTCTTCTTCCAGCCATTCCGCTATCGGGTTGCTGCTATGGAAGGTGATACGTGCTCCCTCAGTGGATAACTTCACAATAAATGTCATCACATAACCTGGCTTATTCAGTTTGACGTCGGGGAAAGGCATCGTGATGTACCGTTCGATATCTTTTTCCGGATCATCTTCTAAACCGGTATCATAGGTAAAGGCTACGTTCACAGCGGTTTCATTCTCACTCAACACAATACTCTGTGGGATGATCATCAGGCAATGATCGTAGGAAACGCCACCCATAGGGTACATTGAATCGGCCTTCACCACTAGAGGCTCATCCTCAAGGTTATCAAAATCATAGTTTACGGACTCATATTCTCCGTTGGGCAGTTCAGGGATACTGTACCAGGTGGCGGTAGCCATATCAAACAGGCCGGTATTGATGATGCGCCCTGCTGTCATATTGAATTCGGTAACGGTATAAGCCTCATCCGCATGTCCGGATTGTTTCTCCGCCGCGATCATAAAGCGAAGCCAGAGCAGCGCGTGTTTCATATTAAGCTTAACCGTACCCCTGTTCTGTTCGGTGTAATTGATATTGGCTACATCCGTATTATATACCGAATAGAGCAGATCGGTATGCTCGCTCATTGCCTCCGGTACGCTGTAGATGATCCGTGGAGAGCCTTTATCCGTTACAATCGTTATCGACTCGTCAGGGAATTCATCCTGATAAGGCGAATAAGCAAAGAAGGTATTCTTCAGAGCCGAATTGGATGGCCAATAGACGGGCTGGTCGTAGATCCAGGATACGCCTCCGATCTCTTCTCTGTAGGCAGTCACATTATCGAATAAGTTGGGATCAGATGTTTTCGCCTTTATATCAAAAGAATCTTCGGTGGAGTAACCGATAAGACCGAGCGAATAGATCGAATCTTTATGCGTCGTTACCACCCCTTTGCTCAGATTTCCGTCCACCAGAAACCCTACCGGATGTGCTTCGACCCGAGGTGGCACAGGCTCTTCCACCGGCTCTTGGCTGCAACTCCATAAAGCGGCGGCCAACAGCAGAAGTGCGAGATATGTCGTTCGGTTTATCATCATTTCCTTTTTATTATAATCGTGCCTTTATCGGTCAGAATAGGCGAAGGTTGGATCTGGACAGTATCTCCTTCGGCACCTCCCGCTTTCGGAAAGCCATTGGTGGCGGGTAGCGTGGCAGCTGTGATCCCGTCAACGATCTCCTGATCCGTATCTTCCGCCCACTTTGTCCAGTCGACCGTCGGATAATCCGCTATCTTGATTGTCTGCTTGGCGGGCGCGAGTTCCCAATTCGTGTCATAATTCTTCAGAACGACCTCCCAGGGTTTGTCATCACTGGGATCGTCTTCAAGGGAGCCGGGATTCGTACCCCAATTACGCACCAGCTTCTTCAGGTCGAACATCACGTGCTGCCCCGACTTGAAACTGGAAAGCCAAGACGCAAGAACATTCACATCAAACTCCATATCGTGATCGACATCGTTCACACCATACAAGCCAAAATAAGAGTAGGTATGCGAAATACTATTCGCATTGATTGTATTGAGTGCGTTAAGCGCAAATAGCATATTCTTCGCGTCGCGCGTTCTATCCCAGGTGAGCATAATCGTTTGCAATACCAGGCTTGCAGCCCATCCGCTAAGTTTAATATTATCCTCGTTAGCAAATTCCACAGAGATCTCATCCCCCTGGAAGTTTAGGATGATATTGAATGAACAACCGCGGGTATTGCCGGTAAACGCTCCGCCCTCGGTCTTTTCCAGCTTCAACGGGACTGTCCTGACGCTCCCGTTGGCGGTCGTTATCGACAAGGTGTAGGCAGCACTGCCGCTGATAGCCGTCACCGGCGCCGCAAGGATATAAGCCTGGGGCTGAGGGGTTTCATCCTCATCGAGAGTGGCTAAGGAGAGTATGGTAACCGGAGTCTCGGTGGAGACCGGTGTATCATCTTCTGAATATAGATGTGCGTTTATTGTTGCGTTGCCGGTATAAGAGGGAGCGGCTTTTTCGAGATCCGTTCCTCCCAAGGTGACCGTCACCGTATTGGGCACACTGGTTAAGGCCAATGCCGTAATCTCGCCCCAGGCGTTAGGGATGCCACCGTCTTCCCCTACAAGGGTGATATTCAGGCGGGTCAGGAGATGCTCAAACTGGAATACCGGCTTACTTGCCGCCTGCGTGATATCCGAGGTGACCTGCGGGGCAAACATCACATCTTCTTTGCCGGTGAAGGTAAAAGAAGCGGTAGTTGTCGGACTGCTCCAGGTGGTATCCGGATATAAGCCACAGAAATAATGATCCCCGGTCAGTTCATAATAATTCTTGCCATCAAAGTCTTCCGTATCATAAGGGGTTAACTCTTCTCCCGTGAACGTCATCGTGCCATTGGCATGCCAGGAACTATACGAACCGGAGGTAGTCGAAGCAAGCACCCGGGCTTTTAGCGGATGGTCTTCACTTGGAGTAGTCTCGTCATAGGGTGCCTTTGTCGCCACCGAATGCAAGGATACCGCCTGGGCACTTGCCCGGATCAGCCTACCGTTGCCATCGAGACCAACACCCCCTCCGTTCTCATCCGCCGAACAGGCGAACAAAACCAGAAGGGCTGTCAGACAAAGGGATACTATGACGAGAGGTTTATTCACTTCTTATATGTATGTTTTTACTTTACAGTTTCCTCGGCGCTGCCGGATTCTTCCCAACCAGTAACCGTAGCGGTGGCTTTAATCTCTGTTGTACCAAAGGTCAACGTGATATTGAAGGATTTGCCTTGGGTGCTTCCTGTGAAGGTGTCACTGTCCAACCTTTTTAAGCTTATCCCTACTTCACGTCCGGCCTCATACTTCTTAGACTTGATTTTCAACGTATAGTCGAGTGTGCCGTCAGCAGTGATTGCTTCCACCATGGCATACGCTGCAAGTGGAGTGGCCTCATAGCTTAATGTATACGCGGCTCCTGTTTCAGCGTTCACCTTAGGAAATACTCCATCGCTATAAATTACCGAAATCGATTCATCCACTTCTGTTTCTTCTTCCGCAATATAAAATGGGATCGGTGTGTCTTTTGCCGGAACGCTTGAGAACGTGATCTCGGCGGCATAGGTTTCTTCGCCTTCCTCACCACCCTCGACTTCCACAGTTCCCGTACTTATAGTAATCGTATTACTTGCCGCAGCATCTCCTGCTTTCACCAGCTCTATTCCTGTTATTTCTCCCCAAGCGGCTTGTGCGTTTTCGTTCTCCGCTTTTAGATACACGTGCAAGAGCGTCAGTTGGTGTGCAAAAGCAAGAGCCGGAGCTTTACCATCCTCAGCAAGATACTCCCCTTTGCTCTTCGATACCTCGCCGGCATGCATCACATCTGCTTTACCGTCGAAAGTAAAAGAAGCTTCGCTCTTCTCTGCAGAAAACGTCCAATCCGGATCGCCTTCCGTAGCCGCAGTCGGATACAATCCGATAAAATAAAGCGGTATAGTTTCATCAGCCGGATAATAAGGATTCTCCGCACCACTGTCATAAGGCGTTTCACCTGTTTCTTTCGTGGCGGTTACCCCCTCAAACGTCATCGTTCCGATAGAATGACGCCCTAAATAATCACCGGAAGCCAAACTGGAAATCACCCATGCCTTCAATGGCGCAGCTTCAGTCGGCGTCGTTTCCGTATACGGCGCTTTTGTCTTCACATCAATTGTCAGGCTTTTCGCACTCAGGGTAATTGCTACCGGCGGATCTTCTTTGGGAATATCACTCCCAATATCTTCCGAGCCTGAGCTGCAAGCACTCAATAGGCAAACGGAGAAAGCAAATAATAAAAACTTTTTCATTTTTGTATGTATTTAGATGTATGAGGTATTATTCGATTGTACCGGCACCGGTTCCGCCTGCAACCCAATCGGTAACGGTTGCCGTAGCTGTGATTTCCGTACCCTTGAAAGTCAATGTGATATCAAAATAATAACCGGCGGTCGAATCTATATCCTCATCGGAAGGAGTAATTGTTATTGGAACGCTGATTGCTTCTTCTCCACTTGTTGCTGTTTTTAATAAAAGCGTATAAGTCTCTTCTTGTGCTAATTCAATTGGCGTTACCAAAGAATAAGCAATTACTTCTGCTTCTACTTCGTTCCCCTCTTCCTGTTCTTCAGGAACTACAGTAATAGACAAAGCGTTTTCATCAGATACAGCTTCATCACCCGTTATATCATAAAATGAAATTGAACCGGTATCTTCTCCAAAATCAACTGTGCCATCAGCAAGAGTAATCGCTGCTACATTTCTTTCGGTTATAGTCAGTTCAATAATATCTCCCCAAGCTTCAGCTGTAGCATCATCCGCAGTAACTGCAAATATATTCAGCTTGGTCAGAAGATGGGTAAAGGCTAACGTAGGAGCAGTTTCCGCATTTTTGCTTGTTTCTTCTTCTCCGGCAAACATTATATCACTCTTCCCATCAATGGTATAAGCAACAGCTCCATCTGCTATTGTGGCAGTGGTTACCGGATATAATCCAACCAGATAGATATCATCATTGCCCGGGAAAAACTTATTCCCATCAAAACCGGTCTCAAAACCAACAGCAGTTTCTCCATTGTCAGCAAAAATCATCGTCCCGTCCGTATGAGTATCTGAATAATCACCTTCCGTCGTGGATACCAATACGCGTGCGGTCAGTTCACTGTCCTCACCTATCGTGCCTTCAAACGGAGCCTTTGTTGTTACATTCAAGGTCAATGCCTTGGATTTTGCCATAATCTCCACTTGTTCCTCTTGCGGGGTGGGGGTGTCGATGCCGTTGCCGTTGTCTTTCGAGCAACCGGTCCATGCTGTTGCCATTCCCAGAATAGCGATCAGCCATACATAACTCTTTTTCATGATCTTTTCCATTTTTAATTATTACTTGTTTTTACTTTTTTATTCTCTATATACTGGTTTTTACTCTTTATTCTCCGATCTGTCCCGAGCCGTTCCCGCCTTCTTTCCAGGGCGTTACCCAGGCGCTGGCTTTTATCTCTACGCCGATCTCACCGCCATCGCCATCGTCACCTCCATCTCCATCGTCACCTCCATCGCCATCACCATCGCCATCACCGGGCTTACCGCCATCGTCTCTTTTATTGAACTTCAACGTGATCTCGTACGAGCGTCCGGCGACAAACGCCGGTTCATTCCAGGGCGTGATCGTGATATCGGAGAAGGTGCCTTTGCCGGACACCACAACCTCCAACCGGCATTGCTTCAGGCCGGGTTGCAACATCAGGCTACCGGAGATTGCTTGCGGCTGTTCGGCTGTTCCGGTGATCTGCACCGGATAGGAAGTGGGGAAAAGCATATCTTGCGGGTTCGACCAATCCCCCAATGTGCCATCTGCGAGATGCAGGGTGGACGAGGTATTGGCGCGCGTAAAGGTGATCCGTTCGATTGTTGCTTCGCGGAAATCTCCTTCATCGATCAAAACGAAATGGAACTGGGTCAATAAGTGATTATACACCAAGGCTGCCGGAGGGGTATCGCCCGAGCCGGTGACCGGATCGGCATACATCAGGTCTTCTTCGCCCGTCAGGGTGAAATGCAGGATCGGCGCAATACCGGCCGGTTCTTCCATATAATGATCGCCCGTCGTGCCGGAAGGGGCATACGGATAATAGGAGTAGAAACGTACGTCCTGGTGGTAAGGATAATAATAGGTATCTTCCCAATGGAGCGCGCCTGTCTGTTTACTGACGGCAGTGGTCTGCACATTGCGCATCACCGCCGGCTTCGCCCAGTCGGTAATGCCATAGATCCCGATCCGGTCGCCGATCCGCGCCAGGTCGGCCAGGTTGCTGACCGCCGCCCGCGTTTGATCTGCCCGTACCCCCAATGTGATCTCCGCCGGAGAGTCCGGCGCAGTTGCCGGCTCTTCTTTCGAGCAGGCAAGCAAGGTGCACAGGCAGCAAACGTAGAGTATCGTTCGTATATTTTTCATCGTCAAACCTCTCCTCCTCCTTTGCCTTCATCCCAGGGTTTGACAACAGCCACCAGGCTACCGTTGATCTGCTCCAACGCCACCTCGATCTCCACCGGTATATCGATAGGGATCTGCCCACCGTTATCGTCGAGTATATCGGTCAATACCTCGCTCAGGTCGATCTCCGTCGGATAGGTATCGCCATCATCGTCTTCGAGCACGACCGGCAGGATGTTTTCGTAGTTCAAGCCGTTCGCCGGATCGTACAGACCCAAGAGATGGATCGTGGCAGTTGCCGTATTGTCATCGTTGATTGCTGTCTCGAAAGGGATATGCCAGTCGGTCTCCTCACCCACCGGCAGACCGGTAGCCAGATAAACGGCGAAATAGACTCCTTCGAGCGCACCTTTTATCCGATTGAATGTATCGCCATTGGTCACGACAAAGCGGATGACAAACGTTCGTGTCAATGGATAAACATGCGGATAGATATGATTTTCTTCACCGGCCTTGACGGTAACCTCTTCCACCGCCAGGCGATAGGCATTGCCCGAAGGATAAAGCGCTTTGTCGTCTGTCCGGGTCTGATCGATCCGGATAGCGGTTGCTTTGGCCTGGTAGAAGTTATCCAGATCCGTAAATTGAACGCCTGAAATATTTGTATTGTGACTGATCAGCGAGTAAACACCTGATTCGGCAGTAATGGCATATCCGGTAGAAGCGGTTTCGAGATCCAGAAGAGCGGACTTTGTTGTATAGAGATGGGTATAGAGCGTGTGATTCCATTCAAAGTCAACCCATTGCGGATGGACATAGAGCAAACCTTTCGTTTCCTCCGGCTCATCCTGTAAAGGCGTTTTCTTCGAACACGAAGCCATACAAATAATAGATAGGAGTAATCCTCCAATAATACAACGGTTTATCTTTCGCATCAAATCAAATTATACTATACAAAATCGCTCTTTTTCTTGTCTAAACGTTCCTACATTTACACTCAGCAGAGTAATTTCCATAAACAGGGAAACGGTCCCATGGCATAACCGGGAATCAAAAAACTATATCGCTTGATTTTCAACACTTATCCCGGCTACAAAGAAAAGATTTTTATTTGACAATACAAAACAAATCCAGCGATTTAACAACAAAAAGGGAAGCCCGGATTGGAGTCCAGGCTTCCCAAAAATACACCCTCAATTTCGCTAGTTTACTATACCAGCAAATTTCCTCAAGCAGATAACGATTCTAATTGTCTTCTTTTCCACTCGGGAAATCCTTCTACACCTCTATTCATAGAGAATTGCAGTTTGTCATCTGCGACTGATTTCAAAGAAACTCCCGGAGAGAGTGGTAAACTCATTTCATCTACTTTGAAACGGGCTTTGAGCAAAACGACATCGTAGCCGTCGCCGATCACCTCTTTTTCCAAATTGACGGACTTAATCGCAGCCAAATAATAAGCTGACCGTTCATAAGCACACCATACATCTCCCTCCAGATACAGATAGACATTGTTTGGATTGTCCACCTCGTTTAACAAAACATTTTCAATGTTCGAAATACGTTCCATGTTAAAACATTTTTATATACAATAACTATATAATCAGATGCCCACTCGGCATCTTCCCCCTTTTCTTATTTAGTTATTCGAAGCTGGCGAAAAGAGCGTTGTCCGCTTTTTTCTTCGCTAACTCTTCCAAGTTAGCTGCTGCTTCGCGCACACCCCCGTTTTGCGCTTGTTTGAGCAGCTGTTCCGCCTCATTCAAATTACCTTCCACCAGCGCCAATACGCCTCTCGCGTGTGCCGCCTGCGGTGAATTTCCGGCGCTTGCCAGATAACGTTTGGCAGCAGCGTAGTCTTTCTTGCTGATCGCGATATTCGCCGCGTTCAGGTTGGCCACAGGATCCGATGGGAACATGCGTACAGCCACGTCAAAGACTTCATTGTATTCACGGCTACCCGGTTGATACGTATTTGCTACGGCAAACATCTCGTTCAAGCTCAGGTGCTGCGGACGGGTCTTGATAATCTCACGTCCTTCTTCCACGGAGAATCCGCGTACGGTATAATTGATCTTATACTCCGTGCGACGCAATGCCGGGAAGTGTTCTGCCAATACATATTTATAAGGAACACCGCCATCTAATGCACGCAGTTTGCGTTCTTTGGCGTCTGCCTCATCACTGCTGTTGATAATATCCAATACAGCACTGCGTGAAGGTACATTCTGGTCGGCTTCGACTTTCGCTTTGAATCCTGCCCAGTCTTCCGGTTCGGAGTTCAAGGTGAAGAAGTCGGCTTTATACTGACGGTATTGTCCGATGATATAATCGCGCAACGCTTGTGTACGGTTCTTTGCCAATGTCGTATTGCTGGCGTAAGAGCCTTCCGGAGAAGCGAAACCTTTCAGTTCAATACCATCAGGTGTGATATATTCGTCGTTGATCACCGTTTCGATGGTGCTCTTGATCTTTGCCAGTTCGGTGGCGTTGTTGCGGAAGTTCGGCAGGATCGCGTAACGTCCAACCTGGAAATCCAGGAATGCCGTACCCACTTCGGCACGTTCTTTACGGGTTTCTACATCCGGATTGACATACGCAAAGGTAGGAGCCGGTTCGTAGCGTTTGTCCGGTTTCTGCAGGATACGGTCGGCGATCAGGATCGGGTCGCCCGGTGTTTCATTGCCACAACCACAGAGGTCCGGTGCCAATACGAATTTCGCATCGCGCATCCAGTCTTCCCAAGGAATGGTTGTTTTGTATTCTACCCGGTGTTCCGGCGCTTCTGCCGCTTTGACGATAGCAAAACGGGCTTCTTCGTCCAGGTTGTTCAACGCGCTCAGGCGGTCGTACACTTTCTGACGGTTCTTGCCGTTCACCAAAACGGAAGGAAGGCCCATCTTCTGGTTGCTTGTTTCCAGTACCGGAGTCAATTCGATATAGTTTTTTGATTTAACGACATCTCCCGGAATAATAATTGTCGCATCAATATTCAATGTATTCCCTTTTTTCCGAAGGTCATTAGAGATTACACTAACCGATGAGTTTTGTGCCATCGCACCCAGTGAAACGAATGCGAGCAAAACGATTGTAATATAAGTATTCAATATCTTCTTCATGGCTCAGATCATTTAAAAAAGTAAATAATAGAGAGTGCCACCTTTGTCACACCGAAATAATCTCTGTCCTTGCTCTCAAAATCTCCGCAGCAAGCACAAGGATATTTGTCATGTTCCATATGCGCCCAACCGGCACCAATCACCGCTTCCATACTCCAGCGGTTGCTCAGCAGCCATTGGTAACCATACGAAAGCCCCGCTCCGTACAGGTCGCCCTGGTAGCGGTTATTCTCCATGTTATCACTCAGGAATTTGAAACCGCCCACATTGTAGTCGGCATAATGTCCATGAAGACCAAAGAAATGCCCATTGAATTTTTCACAGGTCCAGAAACGGAGCTCAGGTTGTACCATCCAATGTTTGGTACGGGTACCTGTACATTCATCACCAAATTTCCAAGGGTTGTAGTTTCCGGAAATATCCAGTGTCCACTTCTTTGCCAAGCCGATTTCCATCCCTAAGTTAAAGGTAGTTGTCGCATCATAAAGCAAATTGGACTTCACCGCGAACTTCTGGCCATAGGCATTGGTCGTCATCAGAGCCAGAAGAGCAAAAAGGAAAAGTACTTTTTTCATATACTATTTGTTTAAAATATTATACACTGTTCTACATCGACTATTCCCAGGATACTCCCCAATACCCATATACAGTCTCTATTCGTTGGCAAATATAGACAAAGAAGTAAACCCGTGCAATAGGCAAATGTTTCATCTTGTAAGGGTAAAACTTCCAATAAACAAGGTGAAAGTTCTACCCATACATTTATGAAAGGAATGCCTTTGAAATACAAGACTACGAGAGGAATACCCTTATTTTGAAATGCTTCCCTCCTTTTTCGGGCGAAAAAGAAAGCCCGGAGTCGAAAGAACCCCGGGCTTATCAGAAAATACAACTCATTTACGTATTTATATATCACGTACACAACGCACTCGGACATCGAAGTTGTGTGTATCATAAGGCAAATGCAATTCTTTACCCCGATAAGCATAGCCCCAACGCGGCTTGGCGGAGGTAATGACCTCTTCCGTATTGGATACGGTCACGCCAATCTCCCGTTTTTCCGCTTTCGCCGTCCAGGCATTAAAGAAATTCCACATCGAAGACATCGTCTGGGCATATTCGTTTTCCGGGTCGGCGTTTATCGGCACGTAGATCTCGTTCGATCCGATCGTGCGGATAGCAATCAGTTCCCGTTGATTGGCCGGACGCCAGCCTCTTCCATAAAGTTTCTCACAAGGGTTATTGCCTTCTTTATTGATATGTTCATTGATCGCTCTATAAGGCAAAGCAGCTCCTGTGGTCGACCATTGTGCATGCAGATTACCCGGGGATGTCGGACCAATCAGCTTGCGCTTCACTTCCAGTGTATTATACAAAGCGTTCAAACCGGAATATTCATCATGCGAAACCTGTTTCCCATCGACTTTCCCCCGCAAAGAGCGAGCCGGCAAACCTGTCACCTCAATCAGGAAGCTATCGTTCGATCCGCTTGGAGCCGTCTCGGCAATAGAAACCTTGTTGGTCCCATCAATACTTCCCAGATTACGCGCGCAACGGATATGCAAGCGGTATCTCCGGTTATGGTCCGAATCCTCTCGTACCGCAGATCCCTCGTCCGCCTGAAAACGTTTTCCTCCGGAAGAATAGAAGCTAAAGGTTTCACGTACCTTATCCGGGTGTGTCGTGAAATAACTCCGGAACTCTTCCGGATACAACGTGACTTCTGCCGGAATAGCATCCCAACCGACCCAGTAATGTTGATACTGATCGATGCCCGGCAAATACCAAATGCGCTCATCACCCGTGATTTTCCCATCACCGTTCAGGTCGACATTCCGGCTCAGACAAGCCAGATCCGCATAAGCCAAAGAAAGATTATTCGCCCTGTTCAGT
This sequence comes from Parabacteroides sp. PF5-6, assembly GCF_029504695.1. GTDB lineage: Bacteria > Bacteroidota > Bacteroidia > Bacteroidales > Tannerellaceae > QVMG01. The sequence continues at coordinate 50,170 of NZ_JAQFIN010000004.1, read as the reverse complement.
ACGTAAGGTACTTTCTTTCCCGCGCCATCATACACATCACCTCCCGTAATAGAAGGATCGGTTGCCGATTGCTGTGTTTTGTCGGCATCATACCAATAGGTATTCCTCCAACCGTTGTCGTCATTGGGTCCCCAGATCGTTCCCGATTTTTTATAATACAGCCCCGCGTAATTGGCTTTGTAGCTGTAATCCGTGCTCGTATGGTATTTCGGCGGCAGGTTCTCATTGATACATTCAAACGCCCATCCGCCGCCATGAGTCGGGTCGAAGATGGTAACCAGCGGTTTCTGGCTGATCACATACCGCGCCGAGCTGACCCGGCTGTCGCTGCCCGTACTCATCAACGCAATCTTCATCGTACGGCTCTTATCCGACAGTGACCTTCTCTCGTAATTGACAAAATCAGCCAGATCCACATCCTTAGTATCATAGTAATTGTCAAAAACATACGCATAGACATCCACTCCTGTGTTATAGTAAGTCTGATTCGCATTTAAGGCCATGGCCAGATCATAAATCGTCATAATATACGATTGGGCTTTATCTTCATCCGACATCGCTCGATAAGCCTCGAAATCCGGGCCTTTTCCTCCCTTCGCCCATAACGCATCCGCCATACTCTTCTCGACAAAATACACCCAGTCGATATCCGCAGCCGGATTTAAGGAACCATCGGCCTTGAACACTTCTACATCACCCGTTTTCCAACCGGTCTTCGCCGTCTTCACCGCACAGGGAATCGGAATACCCGGTTTATGATCACTCACCAGCTGGCTACCGGCGGGGAAGTTCAACAACAAGCGGGAGAAGTGACAGTCGACCTCGATCAGTTCACCCCCGGCAAACATCAGATCGCCGCTCGACCGCGGAGAGTCTTTATCTTCAAACGCTTCGACGATGATCTCGTTCACCCCGGTGATCTTTACCTTATAGGTATATTTATAGTTGCGGTTGACCGTGAAGTCATTCGGACCGGGCACGTAACCCAGATGAATTTTATAGGTTACCGTACCGGTAGCCGTCTGCATCCAGTCACTCTTATCTTCGAGGAACCGGTTCTCGCCCGGACCTTTATATTTCCCTTTGATCACAATATAGGTCGAGTTGTCGGTCACCTTTTCCCGGCTCTGCACATCCAAGCCGCTACCCGTCGGTCGCAGGCTCTCCAGCATATAAAAATCAAACGAGTTATTGGCAAAGCTACCCATAAAATCGCTGCCGGGCTCAAACACCTGTTCGGTATATACCCCTTTGTTCTTAAACAGATGCACCTGCTGGGGCACATGGTGGATCTGCCATTCTTCCAATTCAAAAGAAACGTCGTCGGCCGTTGAAATCTCGAACTTCACAAAAGCAACCGTCTTCACCAGCCAGATCTTTCCGCCTCCGGCACCCGCCGTATCCGTCACCTTTCCATCCGCGTGGAAAAGACAAACGCCCGTACCCATCGCATCGAAGTTTTCCGGTCTCTCCTTATTATACATCCCACTCATCAGGAAATGCCCACCGGCCCAGGAGGTATCGTCTTTGGTCATCTCCGCCGAGAAATTCATCCACTGCGTCAGCCCATTCGAGGGGTTCTCGAAGAATCGGTCGATCCGCCGTTTCAGGTCTTTCGGATTATTCACCTCGTCTTTATCGGCAGACAAAGCGAAGTTCGAAGCCTGTATATTCGCGATGGCCATCACACGCTTCGTGCCCGAAGTGGCCCGAAGACTGACACGCCCCTGCCCGTTCTGCTTCCCGAAAGCAATCAGTTCGTCTTCCGTGAAATATTGCTTGGCATCCAACGTGCCGTTCTCATTGAAAATAAACACATAGAGATCCTTAAACGCATGCTCTTCCGCCTCGGTCATCTCCGCCTTTGTGATACGCGTAGCCTCGCTCGGCTGAAAGTCCAACTGAACAGTCACCGGCAAACCGTCTTTTACTTCTATCTTCGTTTGCTCCATCCCCGTTTCGTCCATGCAGGAAACAAAAGCCAAACAGGCGAAGAGGAACACCACTATCTTATTCATTCTATTCATAATGATTTGTTTTTTTCTTTTATTTGACGACTACTCTTAGTTAAAATTCGGGATAAAGACCTCAGTCTCTCCGTTACCCCACCAGCTGACCACCTCATATTCCAATACAAAATCCATGGGAACAGGGTCAGGGCCAGGACCAGGACCGGGACCAGGACCAGGACCGGGTTCGGGTTCAGGATCAGGACCCGGTTCAGGATCAGGACCGGGGTTAGGATCAGGCACAGGATTCAAGCGGGCCTTTACCTCGTAGAGGTTACCATGCAACAAACCATGCCGATCCTTATTGGGACCTAAGCCTTTCGGGTTGATCAATACGCGGTACGTCTTATTCTGCGAGTAGCCGTTTTTGAACAAAGTCAGATTGACATCGACATACATGGCATCATTTTTCCCGGCCAATTCTGCTGCCGAATACCATTTCTTCTCGTAGGTATAAAAGGTATGTCCATATTCGAGAAAGTTCACCAGCTCACTCAGCGTAGTAAAGGTCTCCCTGACCTTAGTATTCGCGGTTGCCTCATAAGGCGTCAGGACATTCGGATCAAGCAGATAGGACACATGACGCTGATTATTCTTTTCCAGCCAGTTGATCGCATAGCCCCAGCCGCTACTAATCAAATCGCTACTCAATACGATATTGAAATCGATCCGGGCAGAAAGCTGGGTCAGCTCCACCGCAATCACCTCGCCCTCTACCCCTCGGATAGAGAATCCGGCATCGAACCCGACCTTAACCAGGTGGTTATCCGTGAAAGACGCGGTCGTTTCATAAAACATCGTATATTCCTCAATCGTAGTCTCCCCGATCTTCGCCGGGAAAAGGCCGGGTTCATCCGTATTCAGTATACGCGCGTTTTCCGAATTCGCAATCACCAGTATAAACATATCATCACCGGTGACCGTTCGCACGTTCTTGATCGAATAAGCGTTTGAGGACTGCTCGCCTGCCGGAGCGACCAGGTCGGCATCCCCTTTCTTCACCCGCTTATATCCGGTCAGAATGTTGTTGCCATCAAAGATCGCAATCACACAATCACGGATCTCCAGCTCCTCTGCCGTAGCATACAGGCCGTTCACCGAGTCGGGACCTTTCGTCAGCACCCCTTCCAGTGGGAGTTGAATCGTTACGGTAGTTTCATTACTTGCGGATCCTCCGCCTCCTTCGCCATCGATCGGCGCCTCATGGGTACACGAAAAAAAGAGTACAAAAACGATTAACAGAACAAAGTTTTTTCCTTGTTTCATACCAAATCCATTTAGTTATAGCGTTTATAAATTAGAGACAAAAAGCCCTCTGCGCACTACAAAAGCAGCACCTACCAATTTTGGAAAGAAAATAAGAATTACAGTCTTTTTTTTCTGCCGACCGGGTTATCACCTTTTATATCAGGGATACTATGCACACACCATTTGGCATTTCCAATTTTTTCTTTTGTCTTTTTCTTCGGGACAAAATTACGGCAAATTCCCCACCTCGCAATAGGTATATATTTCAAATTGAGGGGGTAAAAAAAACGGGCCAACCATGGTAAAACTCTCTCTACATCTACCTTTCAGGATGCTCAAAAATCCACATCCGCCAACTTTCAAAGTCCACAAAAACACAATCCCCCCGCATTTCTCTCTCTACAGAGAAAAAACCCACCCCCTCCCGAAGTGTTAAAAAAGCATAACCAAAACACAACTAAAACAAACCGTCGGAAATTCAGGCAGTATCCCCAAACCGATTCGTTTACAAGAATACCAAATGAACTATCTTGGTTGGGGCTGACCCAAAAGTATAAGATATACTATCTCTGTGTCCTCGCCTGGTCAGGCGAGGACACTTAGTTCGTATATCTGATACTTTTGAGTCAACCCCAGCCAAGAATGTCCATCTGCTATCACCGGAAAATCTTCACATTTCCTTCTATCTACCGCTTTGCGCCTACTAACTACTAACTACCAACTACTAACTACCGAAGAAAATCTTCCCATTCTCTTCAATGCAACTCCTAAACCATTGAAAATAAACCATTAATACCCCCTTTGCAAACGACCAGTAGTTTGTTCGCAAACTACCGGTAGTTTGTTCGCCAACTACTGGTATTTTGTTCGCAAACTACCGGTAGTTTGAAAAAGGGGGATTGCGGCAGCAAAGACAAGGAGTAGATATTTGTTGATAATTATCAACAAATGAATAGTCCCACAATGTCTTGTCCTAACCACCAAGTGCGCGAAGAACACAAAGTAAGAGCAGTAATGCTGGGGTTGAAACTTAAAGATTGTCTGAACCTGGATTATACGGATTAAATGATAATCTATGAACCGGCAAGAACCAAAAAGCCCGGAGCCAAAAGACTCCGGGCTTAAATCATAAAAATATAGTTCGTTCACTCAGGTTATTTATCTCGTACGCAGCGGATTTTGACATCCTCCGATACACAGGAAAATGTTTCGCTTATTACAACAACACCTTATCCGTATCTTCTTCTATCTCGGCAAATTCCTCTGTCGTATATTTGATACTCCGAACGGTGCTACCTGATTTATACCAGATATAGAACTCTTCTACATTTTCCGGCATGCTGAAAGTTTCCCCTTCTACCGGCTGACCTTGTTCTATTGTGAAACTAAGATCCTTATACTCTTCATAAGAGAGTCCTTTATAGGCTACATACAATTTTCCACCCGTAGGAACAACAACCTTTCCTGTCGATAATTTGAAAGTTCCCTTAGGCGTTATATCTATCATTGTTTCGCTTAGTTCCGGATTAACGACTTCAGACAATATTTTACTAACGCCCTTCTCCTGCAACTGAGCCACAGTAAAGACTCCCTCATAGGTACGATTTGAAGAGGCAGTAATTGAAACCCTTACATCGCCCGCATAATCATCCGGCAGAATTAGCGGATTGACCGATAAGTAATTATTGAACGAAATATATGCTACATCATTTCCGTCATTATACGTGATCTTAAAGGTATTTTCCTCCGCGAAATTTCCAGTACTCGCTCCAAGAAACTCCCCGGCGTTATTTGTAAATCTGAAATAGTTAAAATCCCGTATATCCAAAAAGATTCCATTGATTATCTCAGGGATATAATCCAGTTCCACTTCCTGGAAATTTTCATGCATCAAGAGCACTGTTTCGGCTTCCGACAAACCAAAGAAAGGCACTTCGTATGTTCCCGGAGCGGTAGCTTCATACACATAAATCACTTCCCCATCTTCATCATATTCCATATATAACTTCGCGTTCAAAGGTGACAGGTTCTTTGTCCGTATCTTTACTCTCAACGGGAAAAAAGCAGGATCGATATCCGGTATGGTAAACGTAAGCTTAACTTTATTTTCTCCTTCATTGACAAGTGAGGGGTCTATAAACACAAAACCATCGGAAACCGTGATTTCAATATCACGCAACAAAACATTCTTCAGTGTCTCATACACCTGAATATAGGTAACCCCATCCTTTAGTGCTTTCCCGAGGATTTTTCCGTTTTCTGCGTCATATCCAAGCAGTTCAACCACACCGTCGTCTGCTCCTTTTCTTATCCGGACCTGGATATACGAATTATCTTTTATCGATTTATGTTCTTCATTCATTACATAATAATTCGCGCCAACTTGGAATTCAGTTCCCCGAGTGTACTGGAAAGCCATTTTTTCAACTTCCAGACGATTCTCCGCGGCATCCATAATGCCCGGTGCGGTTTTAATAATTTCAGCAAATACATTGTTTGCAATATCTCCACCAGCCGCACCTTCAAAAGAATCATATCCGCCGGTTGCCAGCTCAAAATTCTCAAAATCGATGGTGTACTTATAGTTACGCTCCAGCTCCCAGGCTTCAAAAGCTGATTTCACCAATTGTATTTTATAATATTTGTTTCCCTGATTTACAATAACATAGAGAGGGGTTCCTGCATCTGTATTGATTGCGTTAGGTGTTTCCAATATGTAATACGATTGTTGAAGCGCGGCTTTATTGGAATAGCTCTGTGTGGCCGGTAATGTAACAACCCCTTTGACCGGAGTAAAGTCCTTTTTTTCTTCATCAGTTTCCCCGAAAGTCGCCAAAGTAGCTTTCTGAGGAGCATTGACTATACCAAAATCAGTAGCTTCATCTTTGAAAGTAAGCCAGGCAAAATTACGGATCAAGGTTGCCCGAACCGTATTTTTCAAATCGCTTAATGAGACTTCCACACGTCCCCAATAACCAAACTGTGTCGTTTCCAACGAAGGGATAATCGTTGTTTCCGTCCCGGAGAACCCGGTGAGACTGCCTTCATAATTGATCAGGAAATGTATAATCGCCGTCTTTGTGGAGATCACTACAGTTCCGCTTTTATCATTTTCCACAAAAGTGTCATATTTACTTGCTGATTTACCTTCTCCAAGAAGCCTTACATTGCCCAGGAACTTCCCCTCAGCATCAAAAGTGAAAACATCCAGTGAATTAACAGGAACACCTGCATCACCAAAAACATTTACATCACCCGCTTTTGTTGCTACTGAGAATGTCGGAATATCCAACCCGAAATTCACGGTCAAACTTTCTTCTTTGAGCGTTCCTGTATCCTCCCCACCCGGGACTTCCAACAAAGTCTCTTCCTGGCAAGCGGTAAACGTTAAGAATAATACGGAAAGCAGATATATTATTTTTTTCATCTCTCGTCAATTTATAATTAAACTATTCTACTTCTTCTTTGGCTTATTTCATATCCCGGACACAACGTACCGGTGCCCGCATTTCATCACGTGTAAAGTCACGCACACGGTTATCCATAAATGCCATCGCTCCACCGATCCCTTCACTTGTTGTGAAACCGTTATCCGTATCCCGTTTATTTCCCTCGTTGGCATATTTCCAGGCTTCGCCCCAGGCGCAATAAGCACTATAATAATAAGGTCCTTCAAGGATTCCGGTAACTCTGGCCCCATCAATATTCTGCAAGACATCAATCAAATGCAATTCGGCCAGAGTCGGCATCCGCCAGTCGGTATAATTATTGCCCTGTTCATCTTTCTCTGAATAATTCGCACAACGGTCTTGTTGAGCGGAATAGCTCGCCCGACCGGTAATACCCGCCTGCGAGGCAAGCATAAATTTAGGAGATACCCGCCGATTGTTCTCTTCCGAGTTAACGGTCTTATCGCCAGCCATTACCTGGGGATAACCGGATACGGCTTCTGTACGCAGATAATTCAGCTTCATATTGGCAATCCGTTGAAAATCTTCCGCAGTCGTATGCCCATTCTTATAAGCGGGTCGATTTATATTATTTTCGGTATAATTCTCTTTATCAATATTTTTATTCCCCCCACCATTCGTGGTATAATAATCATTAAACTTCAGCCCGGTATAGTCTTCCGGAAGGCTTTCAAACGTAGAAACCAGCGAGTTAAAGATATACATCGAATGATTGGTCTGTCCATCCGTTCCGGCTACATTCGATCCTGTAGTATAAGAAGAAATATAAAATGCGGGATACTGGTACACCTCAACCTGCTGAGTTAATCCTTTTTCATTTTCCACCACAAACACAAATTTGCGTCCCACATAGTTTGTCGGCAGTGGAGAAAAAATATCAATCGTTCCCGAACCATTGTCATCGGTTGCACTGATCAGGATTTTATCCTTTAAGTCTGCCAGACTTTCTTCGCTGATCGGTTCCTCGCTCACTTCTCCGGTAGCAGGGTTGGGCACTAATTCCGAAATAGATAAAATCTCGAACGCACCCGTCAGCGAAGGGAATGTGGTATAACCCACGGAATGATCTTCCGTGCATGCCATCAACAGGCTCAATTTATCAACATATAAATAATAAGGTTCGATCTTTATATCTCCTCCGGTTCCCCAATCTAAAACCGTCAGTTCATACTCGATCTGCATCGTGCTGGGGGATACCTTTGCCACTACATCATAATAATTACCATGGCGGAATCCATCCCAGTTGGATACCGTGTTCGCATTCAAAGTCAAACCGTATTCTTTTACCTCTTGCGAGTAGATAAGTACACCGCCTTTATATTGATGAATTTTCCCCTTCACACGGACTTCCAGGTCTTTCGCCCCCGTCTGGCCCACTTTTTCATAGGTATAGAAAGTAAAGGAATTGCTCCATTCTTCATCTTCACCTTTAGAAGACTCGGGCAGTGAGCGCTCTACCAGCTGGCTATTGACCTTTTCATCAACCAGCATCAGGTCGGTCTCTGTATTGATATTGCTAACGGTAAATCCGGAAGTCGGTTCAAAGGTCCAGGTATAGTTTGATCCGTCAGTCTCAGCCGCCGGCCAATCCTTTCCCATCTGGATCTTGATATTCACTTTAGCCGCCAATTGGGTCATGGCGACCTCTACTGACCGGTTCTTCAGCGTGAGAGTCGCATCGCTATACCCTACTTTCACCAGATTATCATCAGCAAAATCTGTAGCTGCTTCATAAGCTTCCACCTTGCTGAAAAAATCGTTATAAGTCTTTAACTCACTCAGATCTAACGTTGTATTCGCAATCACCAGGATACGGCAACGTATTCCGGTAGTCACCGGAATGCCGGGGACTGTATAAGCGATCTTCAGCTCATTTTTATCGGTGGTTGTCAGATCTGCAGCTTTTGTTTCAAAGTATTGCGGTTCACCCAGCATCTCTTTGACCACCGTCTCACCGTCTTCTATTTCAAGGGCAAAGACAGCCACATATCCTTTAGAGACAGACAACTCTTCCGCCGTAGCGGCGATATATCCGTCTTCGGCTTTAGTCACCACCTTACCCATATTCAGGGTAAGCTCAGCCGTGGTAGCCACACAACCATCGATAGCTTTTGATCCGTCAGGTCCTTCCAGAACCACTTCATTCGTACAGGAGAAGAGTAATCCTATAACGGTTAATGCCAGAAATGCGTTTTTTAGTTTCATACACAATTGACTTTTCTATTATTCCTACAACTATGATTTTTAACTGTTGTACGGTTAACAGCGCACATCTTACCGTGCACAATGACTAAACCGATACAAAGCCAAAATGTTCATTTATAAATTAGTGAAAAGTTGAATTTAACATTTAGGAAGAAATCGTATTTCTTGGCGCACGGTTCACACCACTTGTTAAGTTCTATCCTTTTCTTTTTGTCTAATTATTTCGCTACAAACATAGATGGATTCCCCATTCGAATAGATAGGTGAAAGTTTCAATTTCAAGGGGTATGCGTTGCAAAGCGGCGATACTTAACAAACCATACCCTATCGCCCCACTTCATCCCGCCGCCGCTCACACGGCAAATACGGATTCCAACCGCCGGCACAGGGCCATAAAAGAAAAGGCCGACCCCATCGGGATCGGCCTCTTTTGTTTGATATTACTATTTTATTTCCTTGCATCTCTCACGCAGCGCAGATGCCACTTGCCGGGTGATAATGTCATATACTCACCGCCATATCCAAATCCTCGACGTTCTCCACTATGTGGATTCTTAACCGCTGCCTTGTCATTTTCGATATCCCAGAAAGAATAATAGGTCTGTGCTTGAATTGCTTTCTTAAACCCGGTATTGCTATCATCATCCGCGCCCAATATAGAGGTAATCAGAATGATCTCATTTTGATTGGCCGGACGCCAGCCGGTACCACTACCATAATACTCTTCACACGGATTCCGTCCTTTTCCTTCGTGAGAGACAGGTCTAAAGATAGTAGCCATATCTGCCCAATTCAATCCGCCACCATAACCGTCACCATCTGTCCAGAAATGGGTACTTGGGAAATTACCATTAACGATGTTAACCCTCGGAGTTATCGTTAAAGTCGCCACATCAATCACTCCGCTATAGATCCTATTGGCTTCATCATATTCATTGTGCATGCCATGCATGCCATTTATCATATAACCACTGCGGAGAGACTCATTGGTCAATGTTTCTCCAACATTTAGGGTGACATAAGAACCCAAGTCATGTCCCGAACCATTATATTTGCCCAAAGATATTTTTGTCAAATCTTTTTTTGCAATATCATCGTAGGTATCAGATTTCAGATTTCGAGCACAACGCACATGAAACTTACCATAACCTAACGTAGGGCCACTATATTCACCAAGATTAAAGCTAACCGCATTACCTTCTTCCGCCCAATAGACATGTCCGCCCGAGCTGGCATAATGATAAAAGTCCCATATCCTTTGTTGAAATTCCTGGGGATACAATTTTGCGGCATTCGGCAAGGCATTCATCCCAATCCATAGATGTTGGTATTGGTCGATCGCCGGTAAATACCATTTGATCTCATCGTTATCAATTTCTCCATCACCATCTTCATCCCGGTTACGGCTCATACAGGCAGCATAAGCTTTGGCATAATACAAGTCCCAATCTTTATATCCTCCTGTTTTTTCCACTTTTGTTCCGATAATATCTTTATTAAACCAGGCAGCCTCATCAGCCATTAGGCCGGATTGGGTCAGTTCATGTTTCATCGCCGTCAAGCCATACTTCATTTCACTACTTTCCCGAAGATCTTTCTTCAAACCATATTCTAAACCGGCACTGGCTTTTCCTCCTTCACCTACATTGTCTCCCAAACTATTATAATCCGACGGTAAATTTTCATTCACCCACTCTACCCCCCAGGGATTAGTAACGGACGGCACATTATAAAAAGTAACAATCGGTTTCTGTCTGAGCACATAACGTGCCGTTGAAACAACAGAGGTTTTTCCATCCTCCGTTGCCTGCCGGATAGCGATCGACATGGTACGGGCTTTATCCATTGCCCCCGACGGACTATAACTGACAAAAGAAGACAAAGAATAATCATCATAATAGTTTTCACTTATATAAGCATACACTCGGGCTCCTTGTTTATAATACCTGCCTTCTACACCCTCTCCTTTATCTTTCTTGAACTCATTGGCCAACTCATTAATCGTCATGATCTGGGGATTATCCTCTGCTTCCAGGTTCTTGAAATTCGGGTTTTTCTTATTACCCTCCAACGCAAGCACATCCGCTTCATCGACAAAATAAACCCAATTGATATCGATCGGATTGGCGATATTAACCGACTTTTCAATCCAGTTTGTCGATACGGTCTTTACCTTAGACACAAATTCATAAGCTCCCAGTTCCTCTCCACTCTGGAAAGTCAGAAAAACACGGCCATAATGCGCATCCAATTCGATATAATCCTTTTCCGCAAAGACAACTTCCCCATCCGAACGCGGATTATCCTCATCGGTCGTCGCTTCTACAATGATATCTTCAACTCCGTTAACGACTACATTATAGATATACTTATGGTTGCGTTTGATGCTAAAGCTACCTGCATCCGGGACATACCCTAAATGGATATAATAAGTAACCGAAGCACTGGCATCTTTCTGCTCCTCCTTTCCATCAAACGGATAAGTCGCTTTTCCTGAATAGGATCCTTTTAATTTGAGATAGGTACTTGTTGCAGGAGCCACCTCTTTTTTCTCCCGCCATTTGGCTTGTTCCTGTGCATCGGCAGGGTAATCTGTAACCGGATCATTTTGATTCTCCAACATATAAAAAGTGAAAGAATTCTGTTTAAATGAGGTATTTGCATTCGGATAATCAAAAGTATTATCCTCAGGCACACCTGTAGTCCCGTTATCACTAAAAAGCTGTACCCCACGAGGGAGTTGCATCACTTGCCATGATTCAGGGGTAAATCCTTCCCCACTGATATTGAACGTGATGGAAGCAACCGCTCTGTCCAGTTCAATCACGCCATCACTAACCGTTCCATCTATATTGAATATACACTCACCGGCATTAAGTCCGAGAGAGGGCTCTGCTGCATACTTCCCACTCATCAGGAATAAATCATCGGGCCAATAGGTAAATTCATCGGTCATCATCGCTGATATTTCCAACCATTTGGCCAATGTCTTTTTGCTGGCATCCGTTTCATCACAGAATGCTTTTATCCGCGAATACAAATCCTCAGTCTCCTCTGAGGATGAAAAATTGGCAGACCGCACATTGGCTACTGCATACACTTTTTTCTTCCCGGAAGTCGTTTTCATCTTTACACGCCCGTCATTATCGGCTAACGAAGGGAGCAACTCTTCCTCACCTGTAAAATATTGACTCCCCGCATACGAACCGGCTTGATCGGTATTAAATAAAACAACATAGAGATCTTTCACCGCACTCCCCGTTTCACTGTTTGCCCGTGTGATGACAGTAGACTTATCACTCTTATAGTAAAGAGATGCCTCTACCGGAATACCGTCTACAACATGCTGGTCGTTTCCTCCCACATTATCCACTTCATCCGCACATGCGCTGAAGATGAAGCCTCCAATCAAAAGGAGTAATATATTTTTGCTTAACTGTTTCATAACTTATAATTTATGATTTGAAAATCAGACTCTATCTCTTCTGTTTAATAAACGATTAATTGAAAGAAGGAAGATTTACTGTTCCACCATCTTTCCATGTATTTACGGCATATTCCAGATCCACCTCCACATCGATATTCACACTCTTAACCGTTGCAGCGACAGAGTATAAATTACCGTGGATCACACCGTCGGTATTACTGGTATAATTGGGTTGACCGGTCTGCGGATTGATAATAAAGGCGAATTGCTTCGAATAAGCCGTCCCTTCGGTTTCGATTATTTCCTGATCAGCGCCAAGGGAACCAAACTCGCTACCCTCAAGAATAACAAACACAACATTTGTTCCACCAGATCCATTCACCAATTTCTTACTTTTCGTATCATACCAGGCACCATACATTCCGCGATATCTTTCAACCGAAGAGACAGTAGTTCTGATCACATCGGCATTGACTTTAACCGTCAAAGGTTCTTTATCAAACTCTTTTTCATACGTATAAAATGTCAGAATGAAATGAGTTCCGGCAAAAGTATCAATATGTCCTTCTTGCCCTACAGCCGGGTTCGTCCAGGTTAAACTTTCCATATTTTCTTCAATAGGCAGCTGGGTATTGGAGAAAAGAAGTGTTCCCCATTTGTCCAGGAGCACATCCGATTTCAACATAATATTATCAATGGTGATCGATTTCAAGTCTAACCCCCATTGGATTGTCCGGCTGTTGATTTTTTGCACAAGCCATTGATCTTCAGCATCTTCCCTAAAGGAAAGTTTAACATTACCTTTGTTTACATCATAGCTTACAGGGTTATGATTCTGATAACGTGCCTTATAACCATTATTTGCCAGATATTGCTTATTCTCATTCTGTAAGACATCAATCGGATACCCCTTGAACGTCAATCCGCTATTATTCATAAAATTACCAGCTTTAGCCGCTTCCGACATTTCGTTTATAAAGCCAGCCAATTCATAAGAAACCTCTGTCTGTCCACCTTCTACATCCAGCCCATCCGTAGCCGTAATCGCCAGATTCAGATCCACCCGCGCAGCCAATTGCACCATAGGCACCTCAATCGCGGTCATATCAGTCGTAATATCCGTTTCCAGGATACCCACTTTTACGAGCTTAGTCGGATCGAATGTCGGATTAGTAAATGCCGTGGTGGTCTCAATCGCTTTCTTGAAACCAGCAAGGTCGGTATAACTACTATAGTCCTGCGCTGAATTAGCAATCACGACCACAGTCATATCCTTACCCCAGGGGACTTCCACATCTACATGATATGTCAGTACCTTTTTGCCGGCTGGTGCCATACTATCATCACTATTGTGATCGGTTGTCGTCAGATCACCGGAAGAGGCTTCTTTATAAAACACCTTCTTGCCCTCGGCATCAAAGATAGCAATCACACAATCGTTTACTGTAATCTCTGCAGGAGTAGCATACGTATAATTATCGGCCGGAACACCGGCTTTCGTAATCAGATCCCCCATCGAAAGGGTTAGGTCAATTTGGGATTTCCCTCCCACAGGAGGATTGGGATCCTCCATCGGGTCTTCCGCTATACAGGAAAACATCAACCCCAATAATACGGTTAAAATTAATACGCTTTTCAGTTTCATATCTTTGCTTTTATTTTTTTTGTGAGAGCTGTTTAACTCCGGTTAATATTTCATTGATTATCTCTTTTTCCATGACAAACATAGGGCTAATTTGTTAATTACATCGTCGGCAAAGCCTTCAACTTCAATGGGTAAAAATAACATGCAGCATTTATGAAACAAATACCCCCGTTATTCTTACATTTACCTTTTTCCCTGCCGGAGATCGCAGTACAACTCATCATTTTATCGCTCTATCTATAAGCCAAACCAAAACTTTCAGGAAAATGTTCGTCCGGGAAACCCTTTTTTTTCTTCATAAAAAAATACAGATAAGGCATGATTATCAAAGCATATAGTCCAGATCCCGCTAAAAAAGGGAGATCCCGGCACTTCCTCCGGGAAGAAGCCCTTTCGCTGTTTTAGATTTTTTTAACAACCCCAAGCGTTGCATTCCTCTCAAAAATCATCCCCTACAGAAAGTTTGCTATTTTTACTTCCATCTTCCATAGCCGGCGAATCGATCGCCACAACCTTATAAAACGTGTTGCGGGTCTTATTCACCTTTTCGATCCCCAGCGTAGTCAGGAAACGACCGAAATGCACCGGAGAAGATTGCAACATCGCCGCCGGATTATGCTTTTTCAACTGTTGGAAGATCTCTGCAGCCGTTAAGAATAAACAGGTTTCCTCTTCGGGCGTGGCTGGGCGAAAACAACGGAAAAAGACATCCTCTTCGATCAGCCGCTTCTGGAAAGAACGGTTGTGCTCCCTTATCGCCGCCTCTTCTTCGGGGGTAAACCAATAGCGTTCACCGGACAACAATTCGGACCTCAACTGCGCATAGAGCTGCACATAGTCAGGAGGCGTACAGTCGATCTGCCGGTCGACCTCCATACAAAAGAAACGACGGCTACCGGTCGGATCGGTCAATAACTCCTTCTGGTTCGACGTGGCAATAAACGAAGCCATACGGGGCAGTGCCGAGAAGCTCTTCTTATACGCCTTGCGGATATTCAAAGCCGCCATCTGCATCACATTCTTCAACAAAGCCATCTTACGGGGCGTAAACTTATCCAACTCATCCAGATTGATCAGCCCGAAAAAAACCAGCTTCTGCTCCGCCGAAGAAAGGGCTGCCAGATCAAAACTATCCGTATAGTAATTTTGCAAACACGCGGGAAGCAACATCTTGCAAAAGGTCGACTTATGCAACCCCTGGCAGCGACTGACAAGCACCGGAGCTATACTATTCCCATACTGGCTGTCGAACTCCATCCATTGCGCCACCATACCCAGCATCCAACGATGAAAACCATCGACCCACAACGGCCAGTCCGAAACCCTGCCGGCCAATGCCGCCATCCGGTCTGTCCCGTCCCATAAGGGTAGATTCGCCATAAAATCACGAAACGGATGATACACCGGGATATAACACGAATGGATAAAGCGGTTGATATCCCGGTCCCAACAATTAATGCCCGCCTTGCGCGCATCGATACAAAAACCGTTCATCCGCCGATTGTCTACCGGGGAAAATGCCGCATCAACCGCCTCATTCCTCCTGAACTCGGTGGCTTCCGTCAACAGGTTAAAGCGAAATTGATAATGCGACAACAACCACTCTTCCAATTCCGTAAGCAGCGTATCCGCCACCCGGCTTTTCGGACAACGCGGTTGAGAAACATACGCAAAAGCGTTTACTGCCGGTTTGGTTACCGCTTGGCGATGTACACTACGTAAGACACGCGACCACCAGCTTTTAAAGAAAGAATTTAACGTTTTCATTTCCAATATAATTTTAGTGAATAAAATGCCCTTTTTACCTTGTGAAACCTCCCGGTTCATCAAACCTCGGATTACAAACCACAAAGTTTTCACAAAGGCAGACAAACCCCGAGGTTTCATAATACAAATATAACACTGATATACATCATGTTACAAATTTTTTATCACTAAAACAATGAAGCGTTTTTACGCCCCATTTTGTTGCATTTGTGGAAGATTAATACTATATTTGTGTATTCATGGAATGATTTCACAGCTGTGAAACAACTATTCCACAGGTGTGGAACTGGTGTTCCACAGGTGTGAAACAACTGTTCCACTCGTGTGAAACCAACTGAGATATAGTTAACAAACAAAACAGATCAACGATGTCATTACATTACGACCTCTACGAAAATCCTTTACCGGATGGGAATCGCCGGAAACGACTTCATGCCCGTGTGGTTACGCGGGGCACGACGAATACGGAAGACCTGGCCTATCTGATCCATGATCGTTGTAGCCTGACACCCGGCGACGTCAAGGCCGCATTAAGCGAGCTGGCCGATGTGTTGGCGCATGAGCTGAAGTATGGCAAACGGGTACACCTGGAAGGCCTGGGTTATTTCCAGCTGACCCTTGACATGCCGCCGGTGCGCGACCCCAAAGACATACGGGCAGGCAGCATCCAGGTCAAGTCGATCGCTTTCCGCCCGGAAATAGGGTTTAAAGAGCGCTTTACCGCCATTGATTTAAAACGTGTACGGGAGAAAAACCATTCGACACCCTATTCAGCGGAACAAATAGATCAAAAGCTGGAGACTTATTTTCAAACGCACCCCCATATCACCGGGCAACAATTCCAATTCCTTTTCCACATGACCCGCACAACAGCCTACCGCCGCATCAAACAGCTCGTCGCCGAAGGCAAATTGCAAAAGATCGGACATCGCCGCTCGCCTTTATACGTAAAGAAGGAGGATTAAGCCATTCACATCAACAGCCTCTGAATCGCATAAATGGATTAGCGCTGATAGATCCGCGCTCATCCGCCTGATCGGTGTCATCAGTGTGCCAATGATGGAAGATGGAAGTAAAAAACGTAAACTTTATTTACGTTTAGGGGTAAGGAATATCATTATAGATTGCGATAGACGTGGTGCCCTTCGTGCCCGTCGGGGTTAAAAACGCTTAGAACCCCGAGGTAAAGATGAACGTTTGAAGTAGTGAGCGCAGAAGCCGAACTTGTTCGGATTATGCCGAGTCACGCCAAAGTGCCGTTTAAGAGAAAGAAATGTTGCCTTCCATTTCAATACAAATATAATAGTTGTTTTGTCTTAAAGCAAATCCGACAGCGGCATTAACATTTATCCACCCCGGAGCACACAGGAACACAGATCGCAGCAAACCCTAAACGTAGTGTCACTTGGAGTCACTTTGTGGTTAATCACTCTTCGGGTTGAACCACCAAGTGCACGAAGTGACACGAAGAATACAAAGCAAGTTCTTTGGGTCAATGCAATTTATTCACTTCCGCGCGGAGTTTTTCGGGGTTTTGCCGACAATCCCATATACGATAATATACACCGCCACCGTTTTCAGCCTCCTCAATGGCTTGCAATGCTCCGGCAATAATTTCCTCCGGTGTGTATTGACACGGCATCGCCTCTTCCAATTCCGCCTTTTTGGCATTTAATTCTAGGACAGTCATCCTAATCGCATTTTATACAAAAATAGTGAAAGCCGAGAGGCAAAAGGCAAGCGTCACCACTTGAAACTTGCAAGTCGCTATAGGGTTCGTCGGTAACTACGCCTCGAATGGACTTTCACCATAGATGTATAATATGCCCGTCATACACAAAAAAGACTGCCCTATCGAGCAGTCTTTCTTAATATGATGTAGGAATTTCTTACGGATTTGTAAGTATTATCGTTGAGCTTCCATCATTTGACGAATCTGTAGACATCTCTAATAATTCGGCAACCGTATAGGTTTTAGAATAAGTAGTTCTTGTATAAGTATAATTAGGCCACCACCCCGAGCGCGTTACATGCATATAGCTAAATGTTACCTTATCCGTTAATTGAGCCGCTTCGTCTATCTTGATTTCATAATAACGATTATTATTGCCCATACGATTCGTGATTACAGCCACACCAGAAGTTCCTATAGAGCGGAAACCTGAATCCGTGCCATCTGCATCAACTATTGTAAGGTTATCAGTGGTAATACGGTTGCTCGTACTAATATAAAACAATTTAGAATATCGTAAATTATCCAGAGTTATATTCCCCTGAACTACGCCATTAGCAAATCCATCCGCTTTTAAGGTCAAGATAGCCGTACTCACATAGCCTAATAAGTCGTAAGTAAGCGTAATGGTTTGCGCGTTATTACCTGAAACGGTATATGTCGCTGGACCATCAAATTCAGTAGGCAAACCAGCGATCGTAATAACTTTTCCATCAGATCCGGCAGGCACGGTGAAAGACAATGTTGCCACCTTTTCGTTACGCTCATAAATACCAGATAAGGAAAGATCGGTAAAGGCTAAAGCCGTTCCATTATTATTCAATCGTATCTCTCCAGTTTCAAAATATTCATTTTCGATGGTAATATCGGCAGAGCTATTCTCGAAAGAGGCTGTAAATTGAACAGAATGATTTCCGGTTGTATTCGCCTCATAGATATAATAGTAAGTTTCATTCTCATAATGCGTCAACATGGTATTGGGCGCAACAGGAGATAAGGTGGTAGCATGTATCTTACATTTCACCGGGAGCAATGCTGCCGGATAATCACTCGGAATACTAAAGTTCAATGTAACAACCGCATCTTTACCATTATGGGTTATCGGAGTGGTCGGATTGAATTGATAAGCTTTAGTCGAGATAATCGTCACTTCACGAGATAATCCATTATAAGAAATACGTACTGTAGCCTCATATTGATCTTCTGTAACAGTAGCGACCGTACCGGTAAATAAACCATTATTAATACCTAAATTAGATAAAATACCATGTGTATCTTCCAATACGTCATAGCGTATACCACTATTAGACGTACTCGTGCCTCCATTAGGATAATAATTGGCCTGGATAGAGAAATTATCACCTGTCGTAAACAAATAGACCAATTGTTCTAATTCCAAGCGATTCTCATCCGCATCTGACACCTGAGGTGATTCTTTAATAATTTCCGCATAAAGATTATTTGCCGAGGCGGCATCTTTTGCTTCATCAAAAGAACCAACACCATTGGTAAAGGGGTCTTTCTCAAATGTTTTTAGAATGACTTTATAATTATAATTACGTTCTACCTTCCAGGATTCGAGAGTCGCATTATCCTTTATTAATTTCAATTTATAGTAACGTCCTGCTTCATTCTTAATAATAATATCAACTGAATTCGCATTCGAATTATTATTTGATTCAAAGGCATATTTGGGACTCATATCCATATCGCTATCTGTCTGGTCCAAATATACAGGGGTAGTAGGAACAGTCACTACTTCTTCCACATTAGCAAAACCTGTACCTTCACCATAAGTAACAATCGTACCCGTGCTTGTGTAATTTGCCAAGGCAAAACCCGTCAATCCGAATCTGGCTTGTGCACCTGAACCGGCTTCGGTCTCATCAATCACCTCAATTTTCGCATAGTTGCGCAGCAGAGAGACTTGAATTGTTGCGTACAGGTTCACATTTTCGGCAACGCCCCAAAGTACCTGTTGGTTTGTCACAAAACTTTGCATTACCACAGCCTCATCTCTGTCTAACCAATCCGCTTCATTATAACCTGCCCAGGAATAATTGGCAACAAAATGGATAGAGGCCGTTTTGATGGATACCCGAGCTGAGCCTGTGCCTTTGCCTGAAACAGCATCTGGTTGTGTATAAGTAGCATTTGACACTTTACCTAAGAATTTGCCTTGGGCGTCAAATGTCATCAAACTCAAATTGGCGATGGACTCTGATCGTGTTGCGAGAACATAATCAGGAATATCTAACGTATAACTTAACGTCACTTTGTCTGCGTCTTCGATAATTACCGGATCTTCTCCTAACCCATCCTGGCAGGAGGAGAGTACGCAAAACAGGGCTGCAAATAAATATATTAACTTTTTCATTGTTCTATCTTTTAACGATTAACATCCTTATTTAATATCATGTACACAACGGAAAGCACCATTTCGGCTTGAAGAAGATCCACTCAAACGAGCGTCCATAAAGAAAATACTCCCATTACTATTTGCACTCCAATAATAAGTACCTTCCAAGATTGCTTTAACCGCGCAGTTGCCTACGTTCTGAAGAACATCTATCATATACAATTCTGCTTGAGTTGGCAAGCGCCAATCTTTATAGACTGTATTACCACGTGTTTCTTCATAATTCAAACAAGATTCCTGTTTCGTTTTTGACTTCGTACTTCCAGACACTGTGTTCCCATTACTATCCACTAACCACACATTGAAAGAAGTAGTATACCCGTCCTTTTGTGCATGAGCATAGGTAGAACTTGTGTTGGAAGTGCCATATTGGGAAGCCAACATAAAACGAGGCGAAATTAAACGATTATTCTCAGGAGTATCCTTAGTATAACCCTCATCAGTCAGTACAGGATATCCCATTTGCGCATTATGTCGTATATAATCTGTAAAGCTGTTTCCTCTTGCTTGATCCGTTCCATTATCATGATTATGGTCATTTCCGCGGATATTCTTATCTTCGTCTAATTCATCCGGATAAGGGAATAAAGAATAATCAGCAACTAATGAGGTAAACTGGTACATATTCCAGTTTGTTTGATAACTTGATGCTGTTTTTCGAGAAGAAGAAAGTTTTGCTTCAATATACAACGGCGGATACTGCTTTATCTCAACATCTTCAGTCAAACCATTTGCATTCTTTACCGTAAAAGTAATCAGACGAGGCACATAATTTGTTGGGATATCTGCACTAATACGAAGAGTACCATCATTATTACTTTTATCCCAGTCTACAGTTGCCTGAGGCGATGCATCTTGAACCGGATCACCTTCACCCATTACAAAAGTTTTCAGATTAAGAATCTCCGTCACTAAAGAAGAAGACTGATAAGTCGTTGTTATATAATCCATATTAGGCATTGACATCACTTTATCTTTCACTGCCAAATAATAGATCGGCTTAATATTCACTTCCACTGTCCGATCTTGCCAGTCAAGAACCTCATATTCGAAATTGATATTCTTTGTGGTCACATCGATACTACCGGTAGCGTCATAGAGATAACCATGCACCACGCCATCCGTTGTTTTCTTATTATTGCCCGCGACATATTCAGGTTTTAGTTCCAGAGTATATGTTCTGCTTTCGGTAACTTCTTCCGTCACATTCGTTAGCTCACCGATAAACTGTATTTTCAAAGGAGTAGCGTCTTCTTTGGGAGTCTGCCGTTCATACGTATAAAAAGTGAAAAGAAGCTCGCCATTCTGCTTCGAAGAGACAAAGCTTTGCGCAGGAGAGAACTCTTTACTCAACTCATCTAAATAAGAGGTCTTTGTATTGTATGCATAATTCCCTTGCGTATAATCTTTCAGATAAATATCCGAAGCTACATTTATTCCGGAGACCGTGTATTTAGACATATCAAATTGCCAGTGGTTATCCGTTGTTATACTGGTAAACTTCAAACGCACATCCACTCTGGCGGCTAATTGGGTCAATTCAATATGAAGCGTTTTATTTGTCAGACTTACTTCCGCTTGTTCATCAGCATACTTAACCAGGTTGTCCGCAGCAAAGAGATAGGCTCCGCTCTCTTCCTTGATCTGTTCGACTAAAGCCTTTGCGGTAGCATAAGAGGTGAAATTCGCCTCGGCCAATTTCACGGTGGAGTTAGCGATAACCAAGACCTGGACCTTTCCCGTTTCGACAGACAAATTAGAAAGAGTATAAGCGGTTCTATTATCTGTACCATGTACATCAGCTTCTGCCAATTCAGTAGCATTACCCGACTTAAAGCTTAAGAATTTACCCACGCTATTATCGTCATTTCTCTTGTAAATCGCAACAGCCAATGTATTGATCTTTGTTTCTTCAGAAGTTCCAGGCTTTAGTGTTTCACCGGCCTTTGTCGTCACCATTTCAGTCGAAACCGTTACATCCAACGTAGTTGGAATCCCATCTTTCACTTTCTCACCCTGATCAATCGGTTCCTCCTGGGTGCAGGCGGAGAATGCCATACATGCAGCGAGTGCAATCCATATTATACTTTTCAGTTTCATGATCCTATCTTTTTTTATTTTTTTCCTTTATGCATTTGGGTATCTGTTGGCCACCTACCCGCTTTGATCCAAAAGCCGATGTCCGCACCGGGGAGTGTCGGACATGACTTTTGTTTTTTTATTATAGTTCCGTCAACTCATCCATTGTTACTTCGTACTCGTTGTATAACCAGTCCTTAGTACAACATTTGATCGTGCAGTTGAAAGTATCGCCATCAATATTTACAGCTACATACAATTCATAAATGTATCCGGCATGAACATATGTCGTATTCGACTCTTTATTGATGAAGTCATCGGCATCCGGTCGATTGATAACAAACTCTCTATCATAAACATTTGTTCCTGCTTCAAAAGTTAAGCGAACGCGTGTGGCTGCTCCAGCCGTAAAATCACTGTATACTCCTTTATTATTAGGGTATGTTGTAAAAACAGTATTTGCATTTGGTACAAATTCCTTCGTAGCATCAGTCGGAGAATAAATATGCATTTTGGCAATCTTATTTTCACCTCTGCTATCAGCATCCCAAGAAGTTGTTTCAACAAGATTACGATAAGAGTTATCAATGCTATATTCTACATTCTGATTAACAACTTCTACACTTCTCAGATATACATCGGTCGGATTTGTTCCATTATTAAAACCTTTCACGATCAGTTCTTTCAGGCTGATCTGAGCGGTCAGTTGATGCAAGTCAACGGTTATCTTTTCTTCTGCACCAGGCATTGTAGCTAATCCAACAGAATCAGTTAAGTCAATAACTTCTTCACCCCATTTCACCAATGCATTCATATCCGTTGCGGCTAATCCTTTCGCTTTAATATGATCCAGAGTTGTGCAAGCGTTGAAATCAGTAGTTGAATTGGCAACAACCAACATCTTATAAGCCGAGCCGGTCTTCAGGGAGAAGTTCATGACCAATTTTTTGTCTTCGCCTACTGCAACGTTTGTATTCCGATACGTAATTGTTCCTGCTGCATTTGCAATAAAAACCATACATTTTTCAACTTTATCAGCGTCGGTTCCATCCAGATAAGCACCCGGTTTGATGTCATCGCCAAAAGCACCTTTAGTCGGTACATTATTTACATTAATTAAAACAGAGATTCCTACTTCTTCTTGGTTAGTTTGAGTGGTGGTACCTTTTGCCATTTCGTTTAAAACGTCATCTTCCATTGAGCAGGATACTGCTACCATCAGGAAGGAAATCATTGCTACTATGCTCTTCAGTTTCATAATGAAAGAATTTTATCTTGTTATCTTTTTGTTTTAATTATCTCTCGTTCTGTTGTGAACTTGTGAAAGCAAAAGTAGCTTGATTTATAACAGCTGACGATAGGTGGCAATTTCAACTTTAAGGGGTAAAACTACCAACTTTCAGAGGGGTGAAAGGAATACCTTTGAAAGGATAGAAATACCACGTTTAGAGGGCGGAAAAGCCTTGAAAACAATAGACATTAGCCTATTGACAATCGAGAATCGCGTGAAAATATTTTTGTTCCGCATCACTTGATTATCAGCTTTCGGAGGGAATATTTCCGGAATGAAAGGATTAGGATGCAGGGATGAGAATATTTAAGCCCCCTCCAAGCTCCCCCGAAAGGGGAGGCAAAGGGAATGTTGAAATTTCTTCCAATAGTTTGATGTTTGAGGATTATTTAGCCAAGGATCACACGGATCACGCGGACTAATAGGTTCTAAACTGTGCGCGTAGCGCGTGCCGCAGGCTCTCTTTTGCCGTCAGTTTCAACTGACGGTCAGAATAATGTGAGGCGTAGCCTCAACCGCTGCGGGTTTTAACCCCAGCATTACGTTCAACCCACACATAATCATTAAGCTGGGGTTGAAACCCGCAGCGGTTGAGGCTACGCCTCCAGCTTAAAAACCGTCAGTTGAAACTGACGGCAAAAGAGAGCCTGCGGCACGCGCTACGCTCGCTTAAAAAATCTTCACATTTTCTTCCATCCTCCCGCTCCGCGCCTACTAACTACTAACTACCCACTACTCACTACTGAAAAAATCTCCCGATTTTTTCCAATAACAACAAAAACCCCCGCTCCAAATGGGGCGGGGGCTAAAAAAATCGTCTTACATTATCCTTTTGAATGTCTTAAGCGGAGAACTTCTTCAATTGGTTTTCTTTCCACTCGGGAAAACCGGCGATGGGTTCATCGATCGCGAATTGCAGGGTGTCGTCTGCTGCCCATTTCAGGGAGAATCCGGCGGCTAAGGGGGAGAGCGGGTCTTCCACTTTGGCCTTGACCAGTACTACATCGTATCCTTCGGCCAGGATTTCTTTTTTCACGATCACCGATTGTTTCGATGCCAGGAAATAAGCCGAATGTTCATACGCGTACCAGCTGTCGCCTTCCTGATACAGGATCATCTGATTGGTGTTGTCGACTTCGTGTTGAAGTACTTTCATCATGCGTTCCATAATACTAACGAGTTTTGAGGGTTTTTAATTGAGGGTCCCATATAGTTAAAAACATTGACCTACCCCCGAAAGGGTAGATCAAATGCCTTACATTATGCGTTTTTAGTCTCCGGTTAATCCAGATCCGGATCTTCTTCGTACTGCCTGATAATCTTCCACGAATCTACTGCGATCATAGTTTCAACATCGGCATACGTCGGCGGATTTTCATCCGGCACTTTTGAACCTAATCCTTTCAAGGTTACCTGGATACGATAAATCTTATTATGCACCAAACCTATAGCTTTTTCAGTCTCAGTCTTAGCCTTTGCATTCAATACCACATGATAGTAACTCGGTGTTTCATAGGCTGTTTCATCAGCATAGTAGATTTGTCCTTCGATCACAAAGCGAGCTTGATAACCACCTTCTGTCGTCGGATTACTGTTTTCAAAGGCATAACAGCTAAATTGATCCCGGGTGGCGGTGCTTGTGAAATCATATACAGGGTCACCATCTTTTATTTCAATAACACCTGCCGCTTCTGCGGAGTAATCCTTCACCAACGGGTTCCAGGAATCATGTGCTTTAGATGCGGGATCGATCAAGTGATCAACAACATCAGTAGGAGCAACAAAAGTAGCCGGTGCTCCACGATAATAGAGGTAAGAAGCATCATCCGCTGCGGCTGATTCATATCCGTTAGTTTCTCCCGGATGGAGCAATGTATTCGGACGAACATTCACCACATATACTTTCGCCAGTTTAAAAGTAGCTCCTTTGAATTGATTGGCATTCGTAAAATCAACTTTAATCGTTTCAAAATCTACGCGAGCCACCAAGCGGGTCAATACGATACGGTTAGCTTCAGCTGTAGCATCTGCCCCGTAATTATATGGATTCGCTGCTACATTTATATCAGTTGTAGAAGGCGCAGATGCATGAATAGCGTCATTTTCACGCAGATAATTAAACGTCCGGCGGATCCATTGTCCGTTCTCATCCGTTTCAGCAATTAAAGTAACACCTTTCAAATAGCGCACCATAACCAATCCGCTTTCCTGGCTATCGATAGACATCACTTTCGCTTTATAAGCATCCAAGTCAGCCACTGTCTCCAGATTTTCCGGTCCATTAGCTACCAAAGCAATATCATACGTCTCTACCGGAACAACAATATCACCAATGGCATTGATCCCATTTTCATTTTCCACCGTCTTAGCGGCTTCCACCTTATTCCCATTGAATATAATCGCCGTCAACCGAGTGATTTTAGTTTCAAATGCGTCCCTTCCCTTCAGGTTAGGATTATTTGTCACGTCTCCCTCCGCTTTGGAAGTCACTGTCAGTCCATCGCCCACACCGATCGTCAGTGCGATCTCGGCGTCACCTTGCGGAGTCGGAGTTTCCGGTCCCAAATCGTCATTGGAACAGCCTGTCATCAGCAAGGCTGCCAATAAGGTCATATATAAATATATTCGTTTCATACGCTTTACTTTTTTCTGGTTTACTTTTTCCTTTTTGTTTATTCCTTAATCTCAACATACTGGTCTACTTCACCCCAGCCTACCACTTCAACAGAGAGATTGAAAATCGTAGGATCTGGATCCGGATCTACAGGAGGATCTACCGGTGGATCTATCGGTGGTTCCGGGTCCGGATCGGTATTGGTCCCATTGAAGGCATTATCACCGAAAGCCATGGTGATGCGATACACAAAGTTACGTTTGATAAACCGGTGAGAAACATTGATACCATCTTGGAACAGCGTGGTGTTCTGATTGTGAATATTGGCGCGGAAGAATACGGTTTCTGCTTCGTACTCATCCGAGGCGCTTAGGGTGGCACTGACCACGATCGCTGTCGGGGTTTCCGGTCCCAGGTTCTCCATCACATAGTTGGTATAATAAAGATCGGTCGCCGGATTATCATTATCAATCTCTACACCGGTAGTATAAGTAACGCCGGAATTGCTTGTTTCACTATCTACCTGAACCACGCCCCAATCGGCTACGCTGAAGTAATGGGATTCGTTTTTCACATTTGTATAATAGAAACCATTGATGCGCACTTTACGTCCCAGCAGTTCCGCGCGGGTAAACTTCGTACTGATACCGGTCACTTCCAGGCGTGCCGGAAGGCGGGTCAGCCAAAGCGGTTCGCTGATATTATTGATATTTTCATATCCGGGTCCGAAACCGATATAGTTATCTCCATAGTCCAGCGGGAAATCGGAAGTGATCACCTGCGTACTCATCGTCAGGTTGGATTGCTCTTGATAGCTCAACTGCGCCAAAGCGCTCTGCAGATCCGCATAGTTCTTTACTCCTGACATGACAGAAGCCGGGGCGTTGGCCACCAATACGATCATCACCGGGTCAGCGCCACTGGATGCCGGGATACCGGTCATCTCATATTCATGGGACACATCGGTTAATACTTCCATCTTACCGCCTACACCTTCGAGGGTCGTGGCATTGAATACGAAAGCCGCCAGATTATTGATATTGGCTTCGCCCGGCAATTCATGCGGGTCAACTTCCGCTTTCGAGATCGTTTTATTCGCTACCTTTATAGAAAGATATGCTTTATCTTTCTGCTGTTCCTGAGCATCGTCATCTTTCGAGCAGGCCGAAAAAGCGACCAATACACCCAGAGCGATTATTATATTTTTCAGTTTCATAAGCTTAAACTTTTAATGATTATTTTTCTTTCTCTTTACGGTTAGTTTACCATTCAATATCGTCTTCAATATATCCCCAGGGACGAACTTTGATGCGCGCGCCAAGGTATTCGCCATCATCCCCCCAAACAAAGACAACGATCGTATCATGTCCGGCTTCAGCTCTCAACAGTTCTTTTGTTTCGTAGTCTCTATCTGCATTTCCGATCTCTATGCCATTGGCTTCGATTGTTCCCAATTGCAATTCGCCGGGGAAGATCGTATCAAATTCCGTCATTTCCCATTCGCTGCCAACCCATTCGGCATCCGGGTCGTAAGCGACATCATTTCCTTCTACTTCGCCTTTGGAGTTCAGTTGGTCCAGTGTTTCTTTAAAGAAGAACTGGCACTCGACATCCGAACGCAAGCCATTATTAGCTAATCCTCTGTCCAGATTCAAGGTACGCATCTGCAGTCTGCCGACAGCCAACTGGATAGGCACTTCTTCATCTTTGGTTAATGTACCCAGGCTTAAGGGCACTTCATCGTCGCCGAAATAAAGTTCAGCGGGTGATTGCGCGTAGCTGTTCGATTTCTTCACCTGTATCTTCAGGTCATCGATTGTAGCGCCAACCTGCAGTTGTTGCAAATCATTATTGACATTTCCCCAGGCTACAATCTGTAATTTCTTAGCCGCCGGATAATTGATCTCAATCGGTGTGCGGGTTACGATCTGCGCACTGGTCATCTTCACGGTTTCCAGGTGTTTCCCGTTTTCATCAAAGATAAATACGGAAGCATCCTGAACATCTTCGGCCGACCCTTCAGTGATATCATACCCTTGCAGGTTCAATACCTGCAGTGTCAGTTTATACGTACGACAAGCATCCAGGTCTTCATTGATACAACTGGTAGCCATGATCCCCCAACCGATACAGAGTACCATCAAAAGGGCTTTTGTTTTTGAAAATATATGTTTCATAACTGTACTGTTTTTCGTTTTATATCTTTTTCTTTTTGCTCGCTATTAGTTTAAGTCACCGCCGAGAACCACCTGAGTCCAGTCGGCTACCCGTATCTCCGCATTTACATTAATAAAGGCATCGGGCTGGTAGGGATTGTTAGAACCCGGACCGTTAATACCCATGGTCAGGGTGTAGTTATTGTTCCGGATAATTCCGAAATGGGGACGTAAAATACCTTTTACCGATTCGGCAGCCTCTGTTCCAGCATTGTTGATGGGAACTGAATAATATTTATCCACCACAGTAACTTCATCAACCTCACCATCCGGGATATAGGTATAATCTCCTTTAACCACCAATAATGTCTGATAGCCGATTTTTCCATTTGCTTCCGGCAGTTCATTTTCATAAACCTTAAAAGGACCGGCAACAATATTATTCTCACCAGTATACATCGGACCTTCAAGAGCGCCAGGTGTCTCAGGATTGCCACGATCCAAAGTAACATCCGTGATTGTGCCGCTGCTTAACAAGCCAGCCTTAACCGTTCCACCTTCAAAACCTTTATAATAACCATCCATATCAGCAACATTGCCATACCACCAGTTAGCCACATCCGTAAAATTCACTTCTACCGAGCGATTCTTAAGCAGATCAGCAGTCGACCAGTCGGCTACCATCCGGCTCTGGCTTTTTACATTCGCCATAAAAACTTCTTTTAGTTTAAAACTAATTCCTTTACCATAAGGAGTCTTTTTTACTAAAGCGATACCTGTCAACTCAACAGTAGAGAGGTGACGATACAGCTTAATAGGACCACCGTCTTCCTGGTAAACGATTTTTTCTCCCGCTCCTGCTGTGGTATGTCCCATCAGGTTTCGAACATTCGGATAAAAAGTAACATCAATCACCTTACTGCTCATGGTCAGGTATTCATCGCCATCGTCATTTTTGCTTTTACCTTCATTATCCAAAGTCAGCACTCCTGTTGTCAACAGGGTAGTCAAGCTTTTTCCTTCCACGGCTGATTTTGCGATATTGGCCAGTACTAACACTTTATGGTTTCCCGGAGAGATAGCAATATCTTGGCTAAAGCCGTCAACACCATCTATTTCGAATGTCGGATTTTCAGTCGGATCTACTGTTATAACGGCTGTGCCATCCGCATTATAAATAGCTACCACCAGATTCTCAATGTTTGGATTGTTGTCTGCCCTAGTTTGCAATTCAGTGGTTACAAGAGATAACGTTGTCGCGGTTTCCACCGGTTTGTCTAAAATCGGTTCATTGTCCGAGCAGCTGAACAAAAAGGAAAGAGCTGCTGCGCATAAAATATAATTCTTCAGTTTCATAAGGTATATAATTATTTCGTTTATCTTGAATAATTTATGATACAAAAATAGAAGTTCTCCTCAATACCGCTGATAGGTGCTTCTCTCTATATTAATAGATGAAAGTATCATCTTTTTTGGGGTGATAGATTTACCTCGGTAATGCAATAAAATCAACGGTCACCGCCTAAAATCAAGCCTCCTCTGCACTTTCCATTTCTTAGTTTTAAACAATATAACAAAGAAAATGTTCGGCAGGGAAGGCGTCTATTTTCAACTATTTATCTTATCGGGCTCTTCAAGCGGATATTTAACTCAGATCCCGGCCTCCCAAACGCTGCCCCAGACGCCACAAAGAGCTATATCGGTTGATTATCATGGGTTAAAGAAAAACAGAATTAATCTGCATCCTCTGCGTATTTTTTTACTACCGAAGAAGAGGTGATCCATAGTTTTTGCTTTACGCTTCGTAAGCGACCTACGGTTCGGGGTGATCCGAAGCGCCCAGACTTCGCCTTCACGCAACGCAAGCCGGAAAGAGCTAAACACAAAAAAGCCCCCGGAAATTCCGGAGGCTTTATATTTAGATAATCGATAGATTATTCTGTTACTACATGACCTTGGGTAACTTGACCGAAGTCTACAACTTCTGTAGCCACGTGCAGAACGGTTTCGTCAGGACCAGGACCTTCACCAGGACCTGTCGGAGGACCAAACGGAGTTTTATAACCCACACCTGCGATACCAACAGTTACATTGTACTCAAGATTTCTCAGTACGCCGAAGAATTTACCATTTGCAGTCGTATATCTTTCTTCTACAGCTCCGAAGAAACCACTATTAATAGTAAAACCATCAGCAGCAACACCATCAACACCTACAGCAACAGGATAATAACGCTCTGAAGCAGTAATTCTGCCTTCGTCTTTATTAGCGCTATCCCAAGAGAAATCACCCATAACAACCAATAATGTTTCAAGCTGGTTGTTGCCTTTTGCTGCATTTTCATACGCATAGAAGTAGCATTCGTCTGCGTTTTCATTTTCGTTTGCACCCGGTGCCCATGGAGCAGTAATCGTTCCTGACGGCATTTCATAAACTAAGTTAGACAGATTAGCATAAACCGGAGCACCATCAAGTGCTGCATTGATAAAGGCTTTTTTAATCACCGGATATTCCAGTTTCGTTTCATCTATTTCTTCCGGGTTGTACGGAGTAGTCATATATTTAACCCAAGAATTTGCATAAACAGTATTTGTTGCACTGTTATAATAACCACCGGATACATTATAAGTCGGTCCCCATGCTTTGTAATCATTAGCAATCAAAGAAGACAATTTCGGTGTATGCAACAGATAGACAGCTTTAACTGTAAACGCAGCATTCGGATATTGTGTTGCATTTAAGTTCTTACTGATATTTACACCTTTCAAATTGATCTTAGCCACGTTGCGATACAATGGAACACGACCTGCAACTGTCAAGTTACCTGCAGCAGGTACAACTTTATAACCACCACCTGCAGCTGTTATTTCGTTGTCAGTATAACCCAGGAAGTTATTCACGTTAGCTTGTAAAGAGACAGCGAATAATCCACTGTTCATAGAGAAGCCTTTTGCATCTTCACCTAAAACTTCAGTTGCTAAATCAACGGTTTTACCTAACAAAACACTTTTAGCTGTACCTTTAACAACATCATCAAAAGCACCTGCCGGAGCGTTTGCCACAACAATAATTTCCTTATTACCCGGGCTTACAGCAATCTCGGTTACCTCATCGTTTGCATCTGTGTAGACTCCTAATCCATGATTAGAGCTCTTTATTTCCAGATTACCTCCGGAATACACAAAAACATGCATATTAGTGATTGTTGCATCACCAGTTTCAGCTTTCGTTTGAATGCTCATTGTTTTCACATTTAAGAATGCTGCATCCGCACCTGGAGTCGGTGTCGGTTCAATAACGGGATCGTTGTCGCTTGAACAAGCAGTGAACGCCAGCGCGACCATGGTTCCAAATAACAAATTTTTAAGTTTCATAAGTCTCAAATTTTAAAAAATTAGTATTACAGTTAATTACTTTCGCTTATATATAATTGTTTTATATTCCAGTTTAAACGGTTGCTTCCTGTTTAACGGTTGCTCTTTATCGTTTTTCATCAGACATACTCTAAACAAGAATATGTTGAAATTGTTCGGGTCCGACAGAAAAAAAATATTTCCCTTTGAGAACCACAACGCAAATATAGACGGACTGCTCGAATGTCGAACGAGGCAATCCGCTCAAAAAAAAGGGGTAAAAAGCTCAAACAATCGTTTCCCTGCACTTTGATAGAAATATAGGTTTATTTGATAAAAATAACACGGTAAACCGATGAAAAACAGGTATTATATAAAACGGATAAACTATTTTGATAGACTTTCCTCTCAAAAAGGGAGGGAAGCATTTCATTCGGGAAGTCCGAGAGGGTCTCCCCAATGGGTGTTTCAGTCTGTTTGCACACAGATGACACGGATTATGCGGATCGGAAATCGGCCGAATCGGTGTGATCTGTGTGCGAAAGCTAGTTTATTCAACAATCACATACTGGTCGACTTCGCCCCAGGGAGCCACTTCGACTTTAGCTTGCAGGAATTGTTGGCCTTTATCGCCTTTATCATCGATATAACCTTCACCCTGGATTGAGAAATGCACATTGTATTGCAGGTTACGGTAGATTCCCCAGTATTCCTGGCCTTCCTTCTCCTGATCGCGCGGTGTGCCAATGCCTTTGAAACCTCTCGGCAACGAGAAGCCATGCTCACCAACCGCTACCGTATAATAACGAGTGAAATGTTCACGGATCATATCACTATCCGCTGCTCCGGGATCGATAGCCAACGAAGGATGAGGCACCACATAAGAGAAGTCGACCTTCAACACCAGAAGGGTTTGGATTCCTTCGAAATCTTCGCCGTATGGGTTTTCATAGACATAGAACTCCACCGGTTCCGGATTGCCGTTCTTCCCGTCGAAGAGCGTATGCGTGTCTGTTGTCAGGTCGAAGAGATATCTACATTCTTTATTATAGCCTTCAAAGAAGCGGAACGGGCCCAACAGGGAGGTGTACTTCGCATTCTCATTGCGCATATAGATCGTCTGGTTGTTTTCGTCTACACCCGGGTAGCCATTGATATAGTTCACATTCTGAGCGGAAGTTGAACCCCAGGCTGTTCCGTCCTGTCCCACCAGCATCGTCATTTCTTTGGCGTGCAGGATATAGGCTTGCTGCAGTTCCATCACCAGGCCGGGATATTGCTCGCTATTGACCAATTTATCGCCCATGATATGGACAGAGGCCAAACGGATACGGGCAACGTTGCGGAACAAAGTGACCGGTTTGGATACTTCATACGATACCGAGTTGGGATCTACCACCGGGAAACCCAAGTAATGGCGCTTACCCAAAGAAACCGTAATGTCTTTGTACAAGCGGCTGTTCATCGTCAGCGCGCCATCAACTTCCAGGTCTTCCTCGAAATCTTTCACCATATTCAATACCTCGGTGATCGGGGTTCCGTTGACCGCGTCTTCCACCAGGTCTAACTGTGGGTAGTTGGCGATCACCAGAACGGCTTTTCTACCGGCGCTGATTTCGATTTCTTCTGACCGGTAATCGTATTGCGCGTCTTGCTTACCGATCTTTTCCAATACAAGACCATACTGTGTGGCATTGAATACCAACACCTGTAAAGAATTCATAACTGCCGAGGCATCAGCGTCGGATTTTGTCATGGCGTCATTCACTAATACATTCAATGTGGTTTTATCAGAGGGTACCACCGGTTGGTCGATCTGATCCGGGTTGTCATTCGAACACGCGGTCAGCGACAGAGCAACTATTGCTCCAAATAAAATTGCTTTTAACTTCATAAAAGTCTGGGTTTAAATTAATTAATAATAGAACTATTCATTTTGCCGTACTTTACAGTACCGGCATGACTTTGCGCACTTTCGTAAAATGGCTTTTTTGACGTTTTTGCATGGCAAAGATACGGGCCTACATCCAAAGCAGAAGTAGGCAATCAAATCAAATTATATGGGCGGATAAATCATTTATTAAGTGTAATTACTATCATTTAACGACAGTATTAAAGTCATTTATCAGCGTTTAAATATACATTATATTCAATATAGATATTGTTTTTCAAAGGCTGTGGAAGATTAGCAAAAGTGAATACGGTATAATATCACACCTTCGATATGCTGATGCATACAGATGACATAGATCTTCGATTCAAAGGAGGAGAGCTTTAGGAATCTTTTAGCTTTTGGAGCATTTAAGCCAGTTCCAGCTTTAGGAGAGATTAAAAAAACCGCCGGCCCTTGCGGTCGGCGGTTGTCTATATTATATATGTAAAGGGATCAATTCGGTTGGCCGTACTGCGACGGGGTGACGCCGTATTGCTCGGTGAAGCGCTTGCGGAAGGTGGCCGTGTCGTTGAAGCCGACCAGCTCGGCGACCTCCTGTACGGAGTGTTGCTGGGTCAGGATCAATTCGGCGGCTTTCTTCAGGCGGACCGTACGGGTCAGTTCCAGGATACTGCAATCGGAATGTTGCTTGATCTTCCGGTAGAGGGTCGGCAAACTCATATTCAACGACTCGGCCAGGATCTTGGCTTCGAAGGTTGAGTCGTCCAGATGTTTCTCGATATTGCGGATCACAGCTTCCATAAACGGATTGCTCTGTGTCTTGCCATCGGGATCGCCTCCCGCGTTGGGATCGGCAGCGATCAGCGAACGGGTATAATAATGTTTCAGTTGGTCGCGACGTTTCAAGAGGCTTCCGACCTTCGAACGCAGGATCTCCACATCGAACGGCTTGGTGATATAATCGTCGGCCCCGGCTTCGATCCCTTTGATCACGTCTTCGCTCTCGACCTTGGCGGTGAGCATCACCACCGGGGTCTGTGCCGTACGGCTGTCGCTCTTGATCTCCCGGCAGGTATCGAATCCATCCTTGACCGGCATCATCACGTCGCACAAAACCAGGTCGGGCTGTTCCTGAAGGGCCATAGTCACCCCTTCTTCACCGTTGCGCGCTTCGAGGATCTGATATTCTTTGCTGAACACATGCTTGAGGAACCAGCGGATCTGGTCGCTATCGTCGATCACCAACAGTTTCTTGCCGGTGGTCTTCTTCTGCGGAATGATTTGGATCAGTTGGGAGATTTCTTCTTTCTGTTTCTCATTGAGCTTCACCAGGTCGCCTTCGGGCTCCACAAATTCAACGCGGCGTTCCAACAGGTGTTTCTTACCCAGCGGCACCATCAGGGTATAGGCCGTTCCGTTTGCCGAAGAGTCACATTCGTAGATACCACCCAGGTCGTCCACCATATCGACGATCTGGCGCAGGCCGCGGCGGGCGTTTTCCAATTCATCGAGCCCTTCGTCCTGGATAAGCAATTTACAGTAGGAGATGCCTTCGCGTTGCTCGATCGAGATATCGAAGACCACCTTTCCGTAGACGAAGGTATTTTTTAACGCGTTAGATAATAAGGTACGCAAGGCGTATTCCATTTTCCGGCGGTCGAGCCATACCCAGAGCACTTCGCTCTGCGCCGTGATCTGGAAATCGACATTATTCATCGCGATCCAGTCGATAAACAAGTCGCAGATCTGACGGGAGATATCCACCACATCGTAGCGGGCCACGCGCAGGTAGCTGGCCACATCATTATTATGGCGTGTTCCGATCAGCTGGTCGGCAAGGTCTTCCAATGCCAATGTATTCCGGTAGGCGGAAAGCAGCTGGGTAGCGACCTCCTCTTCCGGAGTTTTGTTCTGTACCACCATCGACAAGGTCCCCAATACCAAAGAAAGTGGGGTACGCATCTCGTGGATGGTCTCCACAAAGAAATTGTCTTGAATCGTTTCCGCTACCTGTACCTGCTTTTTAGCCTGCTCTTCTTTGTCGGCGGCTTCACGCAGGATGGTATCGTTTTCTTTAATTTTAGCGACAAGGATCTGTTCCAACTCCCGCTTATTGCCGGCCAGGGTAGAGATCTCCGCATCTTTTTCACTGATCT
This sequence comes from Parabacteroides sp. PF5-6, assembly GCF_029504695.1. Classification (GTDB taxonomy): domain Bacteria; phylum Bacteroidota; class Bacteroidia; order Bacteroidales; family Tannerellaceae; genus QVMG01. The sequence continues at coordinate 14,705 of NZ_JAQFIN010000004.1, read as the reverse complement.
GTTGATTCAAGGCCGTATAGGCAGCGTCCAACTCCTCTTTTTGCTTACGCAACACATCGAGCTCGGTCGCGGCAGACGTGCTCTTTTCTTTAATCGCATGCAATACGGATTCGTTTTTCTTTTTCAGAAAGAAATACAAACCACCCGCCACGACAATTAACAGGATCAGAAAGATCAGGATCAGGCCAATAGATGATTCACTGCCGGCATTTCCTTGGGCAAAGAGTAGGGTTCTTGATACAACAGCCAAAATAATAACCAAAAGGCTTTTCCGATTTAATACTAAGCTCTTCATAATATGCTGCATAATTTAATTGTAGTACAACAAACGAAATGATAAAGGTATATTTTAATCTATGCAAAAATAGGAAATAAATATCAGAAGAAAGAAGAATAGAATAAAATTTTTACGAAACGACAAAATTAAACACTATAAATAACCCTATGAAAATCAAGTTTTTCGCAAAAAGCAAGAAAATCACCGCATAGATAACGAAAGATAGGGGGTACGGAAAAGGCCAATTTTCCCCTATTTTTCCGACAGCTATAAGATACTGTATCTGAGCGCCTTCGCGGGAGCATTCATTTGTTGATAATTATCAACAAGTTTGTTGACAATTGTCAACAGATCTGTTGATAATTATCAACAAATGTGTTGACGGTTATCAACAAACAAATACTCCCAGCAAAAAGAAGAAATAGTTCCGCGGATTCGGGTTCGATTCCCATCGCCTGAATCATGGATCCGTACACAGATGATATGTTTACCTTTATATAGGATAAGGGAAAAACCGCGGTTGCCGATTCTTTTACAATCTATTTTGATAGTTTTGGCAACCTGTTCACGCGAGGGAGAAATCAGTCGTATAGATATTTTTACCACGCATCAAGGAGGTTTTACCTCTGTTTTTGATAGGTATCACGCCGTTTTTGAGAGAATACTGATGCTTTTAACTTTGTTTAACTCTAAATACTTGCGGCGTTGATTTTCGGGCTATATATTTGCATCGTGAATGAGAGATACACCGGGGTGAGGGTCCCGATCTTAAAGACACAAAACAAAAAAAGTTCAACGTATACAATTATTGAGTCATGAAAAAGAATACATTATCTAAAGGTTTAGTTGCAGCTTGGTTGATCGCCACAGTTATGGCTTTCACAGCTTGTTCTTCTGAAGATTCTACCATGGAGTATATCCAGGCTGAAGCTTCTGCGGAGGTTGTTACCAAAGCTGCTGCCGCTTCCAACCCGTATTCAATTGTACTCAAAGCATTTTCCAACAACAAAGACATCACCACCAAAGGAGACGTAGACAGCGTAACGTTGTTTGTTTTCGACGAAAACTACGACTACGTGGAAACAAGAACCATTGACAAAGCTACGGTTTTAAACCGTCGTACGATATCAATCCAGGCTAACGGCACCGACAGTATCACTGTGGTGGCATGGGCAGGATTAACAAACAAAAAAGAAGAAGTTAGTTCACTCAACCAAAACAGCATTTTATCTGATTTACGCGTCCAGTTAAAACAAAACAATGGGCAGGTCACTTCCCCCAGTGACCTGTTCCATGGACAAATCACCATCGGACGCCCCAGCGCAACACGCACTGAGAATGTACAGACACTGGCTATCGAAAGAAAGGTAGCTGAACTTTCACTGACCACCACAGGAATCGCTAAGAAATTTGGTAACACAAACGGTGACTTTTACTACAAAATCAAAACAGCGACATCCGCTATTAATCATGATGGTACATTCGCAGGTAAAGAAGTGGAATACATCGTACCGGCAACCGCAAACAAAGCGGGCAACCTGGTTGCAGCCAACATCGCGATTTTACCTTCCGACGACATCACGATAGAGCTTTACAAGAACGACGTATTGGTTCTTTCCAGCAAAAAACTCAGAAATTCACAGGAACTGTCTCTAAACGCCTCAGAATTGTTCAACATCACTTTTGACGCTTGCAAATACAGACTGGACCTGATCGTAGCAGCATGGGGACAGACTATTCACGCTGTAAACGTAGCCTAACAGAAGCCCTCAATTTTTGTATACGAATATATGACGCACATCCGGAGATTCCGGATGTGCGTTTTTTTATGGCGGATCACAACCGTTCGAACAAAGGCAAACCTATCATTCGGTGATAGCTTTGCCTTTGTTAATTTTTGTAGCAAAAATACCCTAAAGCCAGGCTGGATCAAGGGTGATAGGAATACCGATTCGGTGATAGCTTTGCCTGGGTGACGGGAATATCATCCACAATGATAGGATTGCCAACGGGAGGTGGGCGTATCAATGTGTGATAGGTTTGCCGATTCAACACAATACATTCACCAGGATGAACAGGCAGTCGATGCAAGCAGATTAAAAAAGCAAGAAGTATAGTTATAAGTCAGATAAAAAACACTATTTTTGTGCCGCATTAAATTCGGTTTGGAATACCGTATCAAATTAGTTATAAACAATATGGATAAAATTAGTTATTCGCTGGGGTTAAGCATTGGAAACAATTTTCAGAATTCCGGCATCAAAGGGTTGAACCTGGAAGATTTCACGCAGGGATTGAGTGATGTGCTTCAGGAGAAAGACCCGGCCATTTCATACGACGAAGCCAAAAAGGTCATAAACGACTACTTCATGAAACTGCAATCCGAGAAATTGGATAACAACAGAAAGGCAGGGGAAGAATTCCTACAGATCAATACACACAAAAACGGGGTAACCACCTTGCCCAGCGGTTTGCAATACGAAATCCTGAAATCCGGTACGGGCGACAAACCCAAAGCAACGGATAAAGTCAAATGCCATTACCATGGTACATTAATCAACGGTATGGTTTTCGATAGCTCCGTAGAAAGAGGACAGCCTGCCGTATTTGGTGTTTCGCAGGTGATCCCCGGCTGGGTCGAAGCGCTTCAGTTGATGCCGACAGGTTCGAAATGGAAACTTTTTATCCCGTCGGACCTGGCGTACGGAGAGCGGGGTGCCGGAGAGGCCATCGAGCCCAACAGCACGTTGATCTTTGAAGTCGAATTATTAGAAATCGTAAAATAATCATATAATAGAAAAGAAAAGATGAAAAAAGCGAATGTATGCATTGCAGTATTGGCCCTGGTAGCCGGTATATTTGCCTCTTCCTGTGATTCCAAGAAGAGTGTGAAGTTAAACAACGGATTGGATAGCGCCAGCTATTCTCTCGGTATATTGAATGGGGATGGTTTCCGCAAGAATATCACTACCGTGCCGGGTGGAAGTGTAAATATCGATCTGCTCTTGGCCGGGTTCGAAGAAGCTCTGCGCGACGAAAATGCAAAGACCAAATTGACGATGGAAGAGGCAAACGCTTTCGTACAGGAGTATTTCACCCGCGTTCAAGCCGAAGAAGCGAATAAAACCAAAGAAGAAGGCGATAAATTCCTGGAAGAAAACAAAGCCAAACCCGGTGTGATCACAACGGAAAGCGGCCTGCAATACCAGGTTATCACCGAAGGTACCGGCGAACGGCCGACGGCTACGGATAGAGTAAAAGTGCATTATACCGGTACATTATTAGACGGAAAGGTGTTCGACAGCACCGCAGACCGGGGTGAGCCTGCCGAATTTGGCGTAGGCCAGGTGATCAGAGGATGGACTGAAGGCTTGCAAATCATGCCCGTAGGTTCTAAGTATATTTTCTGGATCCCGGCTGATCTGGCGTATGGCGAAAGAGGTGCCGGCCAGGACATCAAAGCAAACGCTACCTTGAAATTCGAAGTCGAATTACTGGAAATCCTGAAATAAGCTATACTGCCATTTTGCATAAGAAAACGGGGTGCAAATATGTTTAAAAGCATGTTTGCGCCTTGTTTTTTTAACACCGAAGCACTTTTCTCTTTCAGAATGACATATATTTGAAAATAAATATATACTTTTGATACCAAGAAAAGAAATACCCATATTAAAAGTGAAAGAATAATGGAAAAGATTGACAAACTGGACAGGCAAATATTGAATATCATTTCTAAGAATGCACGGATTCCCTTTAAGGATGTAGCAGAAGAATGCGGGGTCTCCCGGGCTGCCATCCATCAACGTGTCCAACGTATGATCGATATGAATGTAATTACCGGTTCCGGTTATCATATCAATCCCAAGATATTAGGATATAATACGTGTACGTATATCGGCGTGAAGCTGGAACGCGGCTCCATGTACAAAGATGCCGTTCCCGAATTTATCAAAATACCGGAGGTCGTTGAATGTCATTTCACGACAGGCCCGTATACCATGCTGATCAAATTATATGCCCGCGACAACGAACACCTGATGGAGTTGCTCAACACAAAAATCCAGGAGATCTCCGGAGTGATCGAAACAGAGACGCTGATTTCATTGCGTCAAAGCCTCAAACGAGAAATTCCGATCTGCAAAGAAGAAGAATAATGAATGGTTAGATTTTCCCGGATTTTATTCCTTACGGTCTCTCTACTCTCTCCCTGGTTCGTTCTTTCTGCGGGAGAGACTTATTGTTTCCGTGTCTACCTGACGGATAAAGGGTGCACACACCCGGCCGCTCTATTGGATAAACCCGAAACATTCCTTTCGCAAAAGGCCATCGAGCGAAGGGCGAAACACCGGATCGAGATAAACCCGTCGGATCTGCCTATTTCACCGGCCTACCTACAGACGCTCACGCAGGAAGGCGGAGAGATTGTCGCCCAAAGCAAATGGCTCACCACGGTGGTCGTAGCCAGCCGGGACAGTCTGATCGCCGAACGCATACAAAAATTGGCCATCGTCGATTCCGTCAAATGGGTGTGGAAAGGAGAAAGAGACAGCCATTTCGATCCTTCGGTTTTCTTCAACAGAGACACCTCACGATTGACCCTGCAGCAGGAAAAAACCAATGATCTATACGGATACGCCGAGCCTCAGATCCGGATGCTCAACGGCGAGAAACTCCATAAAGAAGGATTTACCGGCACAAACCTGAGTATTGCCGTGATCGATGCCGGTTTCACTAACGCCGACCGGATCGAGGCTTTTGCCGCGATGCGCCTGGCCGGTACGCACAATTTCGTCGCCCCCGGAGAATCGGTTTTCCTGGGCGATGATCATGGCACCCGGGTCCTGTCGTGCCTGGCGGCAAATCTGCCGGGTATTCTCGTGGGTACGGCACCGCAGGCCACGTACTGGCTCCTGAAAAGCGAAGACAACCGCAGTGAGTTTCCGATCGAAGAAGATTATTGGGCAAACGCGATCGAGTTTGCCGATAGCACCGGGGTAGACGTTATTGCCAGCTCGTTGGGTTATTTCACGTTCGATGTGGAAGAGATGAGTTATTCCACCGATCTATTGGACGGGCAAACCGCCTTTATCAGCCGGGCGGCCCAAATGGCGGCAGAGAAAGGAATGCTTGTGGTCTGCAGCGCCGGCAACGAAGGCAATAACGACTGGCAAAAGATCACGTTCCCCTCGGATGTAGCCCATCTGTTGACTGTTGGCGCCGTCACGGAAGAGAAAGAGAAAAGCAGCTTCAGCTCGACCGGCTTCACGGCCGACGACCGGATAAAACCCGACCTTGTGGCGTTGGGAAGCAGTTGCGCCGTGATCGGTTCGAACGGCGAATTGCGTTATGCCAGCGGCACATCGTATGCCGCACCGATCATCGCCGGATTGGCCGCCTGCCTGTGGGAGGCGCTTCCGGAATTGAATAACAAAGAACTGATCGCTTTACTTCAGCGTACAGCCAGCCAGGCCAAACGTCCGGACGCGGAGAAAGGTTTTGGCATCCCGAATATCTACAAAGCGTATAAGAGAGGAAGAAAAGATGTCCATTGATCCCCCAACAGCCGAACAGCCCCGGGCATTCTCCCTCCTGGAATTGAACCGGAGAATCAAGGCCGCTATCCAGGAAGCCTTCCCGGCAACCTGTTGGATACAGGCGGAGACCAGCGATGTGCGTACGCATGCCTCCGGCCACTGCTACCTGGAGTTTGTCGAAAAGAACCCGGCCACCGGCCAATTGGTGGCCAAGGCAAGAGGCACGATCTGGGCCAAAACATTCCATATGCTCCGGCCGTACTTCGAGCGGGAGACCGGACAAGCTTTTGTCTCCGGATTGAAAGTACTGGTTAAGGTAGCGGTTGATTACCATGAGTTATACGGCTTCAACCTGACGGTGACGGATATCGACCCGACCTATACCCTGGGGGATATGGCGCGCAAACGCATCGAGATCATCCGCCAACTGCAGGAAGAGGGGATCTTCACCTTGAACAAAGAACTGCCCTTCCCGACATTGCCCCAGCGCATTGCCGTGATCACCTCGCCCACGGCTGCCGGCTACGAAGATTTCCTGGAACAGATCAGAGACAACAAAATGGGCTTTCCGTTTTACATCCGCCTTTTCCCGGCGCTGATGCAGGGCGACAAGACGGAGATGTCGGTGATTGCCGCCCTGGATCATATATATAATTATGTAGAGCACTTCGATGTGGTGGTCATCATCCGTGGCGGAGGCTCGACGGCCGATCTCAGCAGTTTCGATTCCTATCTATTGGCGGCAAACTGTGCCCAGTTCCCTTTGCCGGTCATTACCGGGATCGGGCATGAGCGCGATGATACGGTTGTCGACCTGGTTTCCCATACCCGCCTGAAAACGCCGACCGCCGTGGCCGAATTCCTGATCGGGCGTATGCAACTGGCTGCCGATGAGCTGTCCGGCCTGCATCAGGCGATATACCAACAGGTGACCGGGCGACTGCAAGAGCAGAAAAATTTCCTGCAACTCCTGAATACACGCCTTCCCGCTATCGTATCGAACCGGCTGGAGCGCAACCGCAATACATTGAAAAGCCTGACCGGCCGATTGCCTGTCGTGGCCTCTTCCTTGCTCTCGGATTATACGCTCGCGCTCGAAGGGTTGAACAACCGCCTCAAAAGCGGCACCACTCATTTCTTTTCCGATAAAAGGAAAGAGTTGCAATTGACGGAACAATTTGTTACATTAGCCTCGCCGGAATATATCCTGAAGAGAGGTTACAGCCTCACGCTGAAAGACGGGCAGATCATCAAACACGCGGCGGACTTACAGGCCGGCGACCGAATCGTTACCCGCTTGGCCGATGGCGAAGTCAGATCACAGTTGATAATGGATAATTAATAATGGATAATTGATAATGGAAACATATAACGAAGCGATAGAGAAATTGCATCAGATCGTGGCCGATATCGAGAAGAACGATCTGGATGTCGATCTCTTATCCGAAAAGGTCAAAGAAGCGACCCGACTGATCAAACTTTGTAAAGAGAAACTCTTTAAAGTGGATGAAGAAGTAAAAAAAATCTTAGAAGAGCTGGACTAATGAGGAATTATGTAATCATTGTTGCCGGCGGGAAAGGGCTGCGCATGGGCGCCGACCTGCCCAAGCAATTCATTCCGATCGAAGGCAAACCGGTATTAATGCATACGATGGAGGCGTTTCACGATTGGGATCCCACCATCGAGATCCTGTTGGTATTGCCCGAAGAACATCAGGACTATTGGGCAATGCTGTGCAAAGAATTGAACTGCACCATCTCTTTCCATGTGGTGAACGGAGGCGAAACGCGTTTCCATTCCGTCAAGAACGCCCTTGAATATCTTGCGGAGGAATTAGGAGTCGCCCCGGAAAGGAGAGAGAAAGGATGGGTCGCCATCCACGACGGGGTACGCCCGTTTCCGGCACCCGAAGTGATCGGCAACTGCTTCAATAGTGCCGAGCAGGAAGGCAATGCGGTTCCGGTTATCCCGATCGTCGATTCGATCCGGGTGGTCACCGATGAAGGGAATCATCCGGTGGACCGTTCCGAATATTATGCGGTACAGACACCACAGGTGTTTCATAGCGATATCCTGATTCGCGCTTATCAACAGGAGTATTCGCCTTTGTTCACCGACGACGCTTCGATCGTGGAGGCGGCAGGGGAAAAGATACATATCGTGCCCGGCAACCGGGAGAATATCAAGATCACCACCCCTTTTGATCTGCTGGTGGCCAAGGCCCTTTGTCCGTATTGTCGTCATAACCATGTGGATTGATCTCGACAAAAGAGCGATCACCTATCTTCCGGGGGTGGGTCCCCGCAAGGCAGAGATCCTGCAGAAGGAACTTCGTTTGGTTTCTTTCGAGGATCTGTTGTATTATTTTCCTTATAAGTATATCGACCGGAGCCGCTTCTACAAGGTAGCCGAGGTCAACGGAAATATGCCCTATATCCAGTTGAAAGGGCGTATCCTCTATTTCGATACGGTTGGCGAGGGGCGTACCAAGCGGCTGATCGGCAAATTTACGGATGGCACCGGCATGATCGATCTGGTGTGGTTCAAAGGACTCAGCTACGTGACGGATAAGATCCGGCCGGGGACCGAATACATTGTCTTCGGCAAACCCAATGAGTTCGGGCAGGTTGTCAATATCCCCCATCCGGATATCGATCCGCTGGATCAGGCGGGTCAGGTGGCGAGTGGACTGGCTCCTTTCTATCATACGACGGAAAAGATGAAAAAGTCTTTCCTGAATTCCCGCGCGATCCAGAACCTGCAATACAACCTCTTGCATGCGATCGGCTGGGAAGTGCAAGAGACACTGCCCTACTGGTTACGCCAGAAAATCCAGATGATGCCGCTCTCTGAGGCGATCCGAAACATTCACTTCCCCGAGTCGATCGAGAAACTGAACCAGGCGCAGTTACGCCTGAAGTTTGACGAACTCTTCTATATCCAATTGAATATATTGCGCACAGCCGGACTGCGGAAGATGAAACTCAAAGGGATCGTATTCCCCACGGTAGGCGATTATTTCAATCTGTTTTATGCGAAATACCTGCCTTTCGAACTGACCGGCGCACAGAAAAGAGTGGTGCGCGAGATCCGTGCCGATATGGGAAGCGGGCGGCAGATGAACCGCTTATTGCAGGGGGATGTCGGCAGTGGGAAAACGCTGGTGGCCTTGCTTTCCATGCTGTTGGCTGTCGATAACGATTGCCAGGCGTGTATGATGGCGCCCACGGAGATACTGGCAACACAACATTATGCGACGGTGATGGCATTCCTCAAAGACATGGATATCCGGGTGGCACTATTGACGGGATCGACCAAGAAGAGTGTGCGCAACAAGATACTTCCGGCTATCGCGAATGGGGAGATTCAGCTCGTGATCGGCACGCATGCCCTGATTGAAGAAACGGTTTCTTTTGCCTCGCTCGGACTGGCGGTGATCGACGAACAGCATCGTTTCGGCGTGGAACAGCGTTCGCGGTTATGGTCGAAAAGTGCCGTTCCTCCCCACGTACTGGTGATGACGGCCACGCCTATCCCCCGTACCCTGGCCATGACGCTGTATGGCGATCTCGATGTCTCGGTGATCGATGAATTACCCCCCGGGCGGAAACCGATCAAGACCCTCCACCGCTACGACAACAAGAAAGCTGAGCTTTACCATTTCATCCGCAAAGAGATCCATGCCGGCCGGCAGGTCTATGTCGTCTATCCATTGATAGAAGGCAGCGAGAAAAGCGATTACAAAAACCTGGAGGAGGGGTTCGAACTCTACAAAGAGATCTTTCCGGAATACAAGGTCTGCATGGTGCACGGACGCATGAAAGCGGCAGAGAAAGATACGGAGATGCAGAAATTTATCTCCGGCGAAGCACAGATCCTGATGGCCACTACGGTGATCGAGGTCGGCGTAAACGTGCCGAACGCCTCCGTGATGATTATCGAGAGCGCCGAACGTTTCGGACTGTCCCAGCTTCACCAATTACGGGGACGGGTAGGCCGTGGTGCCGACCAGTCGTACTGCGTTTTGGTCACTTCGTTCAAGCTGAGTAACGATACCCGTAAACGGTTGGAAATTATGGTAAACAGCACCGATGGGTTCGAAATTGCCGAAGCCGATCTTCGCTTGCGTGGGCATGGCGACCTGGAAGGAACGCGCCAGAGTGGGGATGGGATCGACCTGAAAATTGCCGATCTTGGCGCCGATGGGCAGATCCTGCAATACGCCCGCGATATCGCCTTGGAGATATTGAACGAAGACCCTAATTTGGACGCCGAAACCAATCAGATATTGAACGAACGGCTCAAATCACTCTTTGCCAGACGGACAAACTGGGGCATGATCAGCTGACATGTTGTAAAACATATCAGTTTACACAACACTGATTATCAAAAGGCTAACCATCATATATTTCTCTGCCGTTTTCTCTTTTAGGAAAGTTTAGCGCAGTATTATTGGTCTTCTTCATCTTATTCCCGAACTTTGTTTGGTTGGTATAGATCCAATTCAACGAGAAAAAGGGTCATCCGTACGAATTGAAAAAGCAAAAGTAATTAACATATAATGAATATAAGAGTACTACTAAGTCTGGCAGGTATTATCCTCTCAACCACTGTATTATATGCACAAACTCCGGTAGAAGAAGGTAACACTATACTACAAAGTCAGTCTCAATTGATGGAGGAACGCGTATCGGAACTGATGGCCGACCGGGTTCCTGCCAAAAGGGATATTGCGCTTAAAGAGCTTATCGAAAGCAATGAGAGAGTACAATTATTGCTTACCGAATCATTAAATTTCCCGGCCGACGAACTTTACGGTTCGCATTGGGAAAACAAATGGGTTGACCCCTTCCGTGGCGAAGTCAAAGCCATATTCCCTGATTCTTTTGCCATCGATTGTTCTTCTTTTGTCCTGCCGATCGACTCCGAAATCAAAGTAACATCCAAATATGGTCCCCGTCGCCGCCGGATGCACCGGGGCATCGATCTCAAAGTGTACACCGGTGATACGATCCGTGCCGCTTTCGACGGGAAAATCCGTATCCGCTCTTTTGAACGCAGAGGATATGGCAACTATGTGGTGATTCGCCATCCGAACGGTTTGGAAACCATCTACGGACACCTTTCCAAATTCCTTGTCAACGAAAACGATATCATACGCGCCGGACAACCGATCGGCTTGGGAGGAAATACCGGACGTTCGACCGGTTCGCATCTGCATTTCGAGACCCGCTTCCTCGGACAGGCGATTAATCCGGCGGAAATCATTGATTTCACCAATGGCACGCCCCATCAGGACTTATATGTATTCCGCAACGTGAAGATCAACGGACGCAAAAGCAATATCTACACCTCTTCCGACGACCGGATGGCTTATCACCGGGTGAAATCAGGAGATACATTGGGTAAGATCGCCCGGATCTACGGCACTTCCATCAATGAGATCTGCCGCTTGAACGGCATCAAATCGACCACAACGCTCCGGATCGGACAATCGCTGCGGGTAAATACCAGCGCGGAAAAAGCAGCCAAGGCCCCTGCCCCACAGAAAACAACGGTTAAGGCCACGCAAGCCGCTGTCGCTTCCGCCCAAAACACCAATACAAGCGGAGCCGGCGAATCGAAAGAACCGGTCTACCATAAGATACAATCCGGAGATACACTCGGAGCGATTGCCATGAAATACGGTACGACGATCGAGAAGCTTTGCCAGTTGAATGGCATATCCCGGACAACCATCCTCCGCCTGGGCAGGAATATCCGTTGCTCATAACACACCCTCGTCCAAATCCTAAAGCTCTCCTCCTTGGTTAAGGAGGAGTACGGCGCGGTACGAGCCGGGAGGTGGTTGGATCCTACAAAATGAACACTAAAACACAATACTTTTATATTTTTTCCGGAGAGGATCTCCTACTTGAAAAGGACGGAGACCGTTATGCGATTCCTATCGGCGAATATCCGCCGGTTGCGGTAGACCGCTTGCTGGAAGTAACGGTAGATGAAAAGACGGGGATATATACCGGTGAAGCGTCCCATAATCTACCATCCGACACATACGAATTCATGGGCTTGCGCACCTCCTACGATTTCCTCGATAAAGATTCGTTCCGGATAGCCGGCAAGGCATTTGAGATCAATCACTGGGACCGACATAGCCGCTTTTGCCCTGCGTGCGGCACAGCGACTGAACATCCGCTTCCGGTGATGAAAATATGCCCGAATTGCAAACATGAACTTTATCCGGTGATCTCCGCTGCGATCCTCGTGCTTATACGCAAGGAAGATTCCATTTTATTGATACGGGCAAAGAATTTCCGGGGACCGTTCCACGGACTGGTGGCCGGTTTTCTGGAAACCGGAGAGACGCTTGAAGAATGCGTCGTGCGGGAAGTGCGTGAGGAAGTAGCTTTAGAAATCAAGAATATCCGTTATTTCGGGAACCAACCCTGGCCTTTCCCAAGTGGGCTAATGGTTGGGTTTATTGCCGACTATGCCGGCGGTGAGATCTGTATACAAGAGGAGGAACTCAGTTCGGCTGCGTTTTATAATCGGGGAAATCTTCCGGAAATACCACGGAAACTGAGTCTGGCCCGGAAGATGATCGACTGGTGGATAGCGAATCCGTCTTAATCGCATAGCCTCTGTCTTTCAATTCTTTCTTCATCTTTGCTGCCTCGGCCGCATTGGCTGGTTTGCGCAGTTCGGGATGTGCCGAAAGGAACTGTTGCTGCTTTTGATACAGTTCGGCGCGCGGCAAATCGTTATAATACCGCAGATTGGCTGCGTTTTTCCGGTTCTTCATCAACCGCCGGTATTCCGGGCTGAAAGCCATATTCAAGAGATGCGCAAAGTCATGGCTTTGTCCGCCACTGATGCCATGCGTGGAGCGCTTCAGGTAGTAATAAAAATACTCATAGCTAAACTGCTGACCGGGAGAGCCTTTCGGATTATAATAGCGCAAAACAATATGGGGCGGCAGGTCGGTCAGTTTAAACTGATAAGCCTTTGTCGAGTCCTCCGGTAAAAAATAGGAACTGAAATCCTTCTCAATCGGCAGATCAAGAGGCGTCGATCGCATGGGCGTACGGGGTTTATCCAGATTGAGGAAAGAGCCTTCCTGTATCGATTGCATCGCTTCCGGATTGAGGCGGATCGTATCTTTTCCCGCCAATACATCACGCAGCCAAAGCGAATCCCTGGCCGACCATTGCGCAAAAGCCGGGCTCACCCCACCCAGAAGGGATAGGATCAAAGCCAGGTATAGATGATTTATTCGTTTTACTTTTTTATGGTGCTGCATGATAGTCCTTTATCGCCTTCGCCCGTTTCCTGTTTTTCCGTTTTTGCCTTTCCTCCGGCCGAAAGAGATAAGTCAAAATGTCATCCAATGAAAATCCAAAATTCACTGATCCGCCGACGCTCCCTCGTCTTTGTCCGTCCTTCACCGTATCATCAAGTAGACTCTGGGCGCCGGCAGAAACAGCAAATGGTGATTGGCCTATTCGGAACTTCTCCTTCTCATGAAATTTCAACCGCAACCGAAAGCTATCACTTATCTTCAAACTATCTTTCTCTTTCATCCGTATCAACATCGTTAAAACAGCCGGCGACAACGAATCGATCGCAAACGCCAGGGAATCTTCTGTGGCTATATCCCAGAAATCACGGGTGATCGCGAGGATCGGAGGCGCTTCGAGTGGCTGGGCGAAGGGATTCTCCCGGTTCAGGAAAGTCCCTTCTTCAATCGCCCTCATCGTCTCAGGATTCAACCGAATCGAGTCTTTGCCCTCGATTATATTTTGCAACCACAATGAATCAACCGCTGCCCACTGAGCATAGATTTTGTCCGTACTGTGCATACAGAGGATAAGGTAAACCATCCAAAGTTTTTTCATCTCCACACCATTATCGTCACCAAATGTATAACTGTTCCGCCGCGAAAGTGTTATAAAATGCTTAATTAGTCTTTCCGCTTTATAATGTTAATGCTTTTTGGCAAGTATTAGTTTAATTTCCGCTGCATGGCTGTTAAAGAAACCGGATTTCACGCAACAAGTCTTAAGGATTCTTATCACCTGTCCGGAGCTCTTTGATAAAAGCTACATCAATTTATCATCCGTACACCCCTCCCAATCTCCCGGAAATCAAAAGGGATATTCAAAGAACAGCTATTTCCAGGCAAAATAAGGATAGGAAATATCGATATATATATAGGTAGCCCGCTTGGGTGAAATCCGAACGTGGGCTCTTGATATGTTTACCGATCGTACGATTCGGATTTTCCTCGGCATGATGATTTGATTACATACTCTTTTGATATATTCAACCCTGTTGATTTAAGAGATAATAATGATATCTGCAGATACTTTCACCCCCTTTACCGACCGTTTTAGCATCGTTTTTGAGAGTTATCACGCCGTTTTTGAGAGAATATTGATGCTTTTAACTTTGTTTAACTATAAATACTTGCGGCGTTGATTTTCGGGCTATATATTTGCATCGTGAATGAGAGATATACCGGGGTGAGGGTCCCGATCTTAAAGACACAAAACAAAAAAAAGTTCAACGTATACAATTATTGAGTCATGAAAAAGAATACATTATCTAAAGGTTTAGTTGCAGCTTGGTTGATCGCCACAGTTATGGCTTTCACAGCTTGTTCTTCTGAAGATTCTACCATGGAATACATCCAGGCTGAAGCTTCTGCAGAGGTTGTTACCAAAGCTGCTGCCGCTTCCAACCCGTATTCAATTGTACTCAAAGCATTCTCCAACAACAAAGACATCACCACCAAAGGTGACGTAGACAGCGTAACGTTGTTTGTTTTCGACGAAAACTACGACTACGTGGAAACAAGAACCATTGACAAAGCTACGGTTTTAAACCGTCGTAC